>NZ_WOSY01000001.1 GCF_011516755.1 Acetobacter conturbans
CACGAGACTTGAATTCACCCGAATACCGTTTCCGCGTAACCTTCCCCATAAAACCCGTCCTCGCTCAGGTCGGGGGATAGCTTAGCCACCTGTCCGAAAAATGGGGACCACCTCTGATTGGCAAGCCCGATCTTTATTTCAGCACACCAGATGCCAAGGGTCCGGATGAACAACCCCATCCGTGATTTCTGGTCGGCAAAGACATGCCAACACGGGAGCGGTAACAGATTTCCCCGCATTGGAATGCCTCGTCCTCAGGGTCATCTCCTGACGCTGTGTTTTTTTATGGGTGGACTTTCGAGACACAACCCTGACGAGCCATGAAGTCCTCATTGGCGGCCGAGCGATACGCGGTGTCAGCCCAGACGGTTGAGCCCGTATTGCTGCGATCCAGCAGACCTTCTCGCAGCCTTACTCCGTCATGAGCATTGTCATCCGTGGCTTTCCACCGCCGGATCAGAAGTAGTTTTTGTAGTCAAAGGCTGGGATCGCAAGATCCATGATCGTCATGGATGCATCGTCACGCGGTTTTGCCTTTGTGAACTTTAGCGTCCATTACGCATCCCGGTCCTTGTGCCGCAGTTTTACGGGCTTCTTCTAGGCTCACGACCTATTAATTCGTTGAACTGTGCGTCCTGTTGTGATTCACAGGCTGACTGATGGAGGTGAGCCTGTGAGTGACATATTTTTGCTTTCCGAGCGGCAGATGGAGTTGATCAGGCCGTATTTTCCGCTGGCGCACGGCGTTCCCCCCGTAGATGATCGCAGTGTTCTGAGTGGGATTATTTACGTGATCCGCAACGGTCTGCAGTGGAAAGATGCTCCGAAAGCGTATAGCCCGCACAACACCTTATACAATCGCTTCATCCGCTGGAGCCGCCTGGGTGTTTTCGATCGGATTTTCACTGCACTGACTGAGCAGGCTGGCCGTTCAAAGCGCCTGATGATCGATGCAACACACCTGAAAGCACATCGAACAGCGGCCTCTCTGCTTAAAAAGGGGCTTTTCCCCGCCATATCGGCCGCACAAAAGGCGGACTGAATTCAAAACTGCATGCTGTATGCAATGGTCAGGGCCGTCCTGTCCGTCTCCATCTGACAGCGGGTCAGGTCAGTGACTTTAAAGGCGCAGACGTGCTTCTGAACGATCTTCCTGATGAGACAGAAGAACTCATCGGAGACCGGGGATACGACAGTAATAAGATCAGACAGTCTCTCGCAGAACGACAGATTACCACCTGCATTCCACCGAAGAAGAACCGGAAATCAAAGCTGCCTTACGAATGGCATCTGTATAAGAAGCACCTCCTTGTTGAAAACATGTTCGCAAAGCTCAAAGACTGGCGACGGGTGGCAACCAGATATGACCGCTGCGCTCACACCTTCATGTCCGCAATCCAAATCGCCGCAAGTTTTATCTTCTACCTCAAAGAATGAGGCCTGAGCCTGGGCTTCCGGGATTTTACCAGCCGTGAAGCTGCCAGACACCGTCTCACGGCAGCGCATGAAGGACAGCCGGTCATTGATGAGATATTCGGTTCATTCATCGGACAGGGTATTGATCGTCTAGATCACCAGAACCCTGAACATCAGCAAAGGATCAAAGAAACCAGCCTGCTGCATTCTCGGCTTCTCTCAATAAGGGAAGAAATGACGGCATCACAGTGCAACGATCAAAGCCAAGGGGGCGAACCGTCCAACTGTGCACCATCAAGGCCTCCCCAAGATCGGCTGGCAGTATATCTTCGCCATGGATGCCTACAATCTCATCCGATTGCCGACGATGCTCGCAATGCTGGGTACGCCTCTTTGATCCCTCCATCCGTTCACAGATAGCGGCAGCGATGAGGTGCCTCATCGAAGATAAAAACAAACGTTGCGAATTCGATATATCATGTATACACTATAATAATTAGATTTCCGATGCCCTCCATGTGCAAAGGTATTCATGACTGACCGGACTACAGACTTTTCGGTTGAAGCGAATAGCACGTCTTTTGTGCCACTTGGGCAGCGTCATGGCCGCGTGCGGGATCTGTTCACCCTGTGGTTTACAACAAATATAGCGCCTCTGCCTATCGTGACCGGGGCTACACTGTATCGGAGTGTGCATCTCCCCTTCTGGGTGGTGATGGTGACGATTGCGACGGGGCATATGGCAGGCGGATTGGTTCTTGGTGCCTGTTCGGCGCAGGGGCCACAGACCGGGTTACCACAAATGGTTCAGGCACGCGCTCAATTCGGGCGTTATGGATCATTGTTGCTCATCCTAGTTTCTTTCTTACTATATCTTGGTTTCTTCACATCGAATACCGCTCTGGCAGGGGCTGCACTGCATGGTCTCTTCGGTGGAATTTCACCGGGACAGGGATCCATTCTTGCTGGCCTTTGCGCAGTGGGGATCGGAGTGATGGGGTATAATACTATCCATCTCATCAACCGGCTCGGTTTCTGGTTTATGGCTACCGCGCTTGCAGCGGGATTTGTCTCTGTAATGATGAGCGGTGAGGTGCCAGTCATTACGCCCCTGGCAGAGGCGCCATTACAAGCATCGGGCTTCATCAGCTGGATGCTACTGTTTTCAACCACCTGCGTCTGGAACATCTCTTATTCCTGCTATACATCCGACTATTCGCGCTATTTGCCGCCGAGTGTAGGCTTCAAAGGACCCTTTCTGGCGAGTGCGGCAGGTGCTGGTTGTGGTGCATCACTAAGCTTTATCTTTGGGGTGCTGATTGCGGCAATGATGCCCGGCGTTATCGATCCACTTTCAGCGATTGCCGGAATCGAGCAGCCTCTGGGACTGATTTTAATGGGTCTGTTTGTGCTCAACATTGTCAGTCACAACGCCCTAAATGTGTATGGATCGGTTCTTACGCTGATCACTGCCATCCAGACTGTCTTTATTTCCTGGATACCCGGCCGCGTGGCTCGGCTGTGCTTCTCGGTCATTATCCTCGCAGGAAGTTTGAGTCTCGTTACGCTTTATCCACAGAGTGTCGTGCCGGTATTTCTCGACATCGTGCTGTCTCTTCTAATTGTTCTTGTGCCTTGGGTGACGATCAATCTCTGCGTGTTCTATTTTCCCCGTGTGCTGCGGGAAGAAGGAAGCATGGCCACGCAGGAAGTTGGATTTGACAGAAAGATTTGCCTCGCGTTTCTTGTGGGAACTGTTGTGCAAATTCCTTTTATATCCAATGCCTTTTATACGGGACCAATGGGCGCATATCTCCACGGAATCAATCTTGGCTGGCTGATTGCGACCCCGGTTACGGCAGGGGTGCTGTTCATGCTGCATGGTCGACGTC
The DNA here is from genome assembly GCF_011516755.1 of Acetobacter conturbans. Lineage (GTDB taxonomy): Bacteria > Pseudomonadota > Alphaproteobacteria > Acetobacterales > Acetobacteraceae > Acetobacter > Acetobacter conturbans. The sequence continues at coordinate 3,309 of NZ_WOSY01000001.1, forward strand.
GATCGGGAAGCTCATGACCAACCGATGAAATCTGAAGCACTCCTAGCCGCGCCTGCTTCTGATTTTGCAAGGTCTCAGTTCCTTTGGCCGCCATTTTGGAAGCCTGAAATATACTCACGAGCGATAGGCATCCAGGAGGTCCATGATGAGAATCTGTAAAGGTGTCTTATCAAATAAGTATTGTTTGCAATAAATTTTTACAGACGAAATTTGTTATGGATTCGATTTATTTATCATGTATACATGACATCTCGATATCGAAACAGTTGAGAGGGAGCATCCGGTGATAGATCCTGCCGACTTTCGTGAATTGATGTCGCGTTTACCCAGTCCGGTCTGCGTGGTGACGACCAATGGGCCAGCCGGGCTGGCGAGCCTCACAGTTTCCGCTGTCTATTCGGTGACCGACACGCCTCCGACCATGCTTGTCTGCGTAAACCATTCCAGCAGAAGTTATGAGCCCCTGACCGGCAACTGTGAGATCTGCATAAACGTTCTCGGCTCCCGCAAGCAGGAAATCGCTATGCGGTTTGCCTCATCAAAGGGCAGCTTGGTAGAAAAATTCGAGGGTTTTTCGACGCACAGGCTACGTGGGAGTGCGCTGGCCATCGAAGGATGTCTTGCCTCTCTGGACTGCACCATCGTCAGGACGGCTGACATGCGGCACGCATACCGTGCTGTTTTGTGAAGTCCATTCATCGTCCTCTGAAGAGGATGATGGTCTGACCTATTTTCGGCGTGCTTTTCTTAGCCTTTCCTGATTTGAGCCTTGCGGGAGATCTTTCATGTCCAGAAAAATGAACCTATTCGCTTATCTGAAGACCGGACCGACCGCGCTGCATCCTGCGGGCTGGCGTCATCCCGAGGCGACTTTGGGAGATATTCTCAAACCATCTCGATATGAAAATATTGCACGCACTCTGGAAGCTGCCTGCTTCGACGGATGTTTTTTCGCTGACCTGCAAGGCCTGTATGATATTCACGCGGGAGGCTATGACGCTTATGTCAGATATGGCGGACAGATCAGTTATCTGGACCCGATGACGGTTCTGCCCGTTATGGCCGCTGCAACGCGCTATATCGGTCTGGGGGCTACACTTTCCACAACATTGCTGCCTGCCTACCATCTAGCCCGCTCCCTGCAGTCGCTCGATGTGATGAGCGGAGGTCGTGTGGCCTGGAATATCGTGACATCGGCCACCGAGCTTGAGGCCCGCAATTACGGCCTCGACAGTCTTCCAGACAAGGAGTTGCGCTACGATCAGGCAGATGAAGTTGTCGAAGCCTGCATGAAGCTTTGGAAAAGCTGGGATGAGGATGCGTGGATCCTCGATAAAGAGCGCGGTATATTCGGCGACCCATCCAAGGTTCATTACGCAAACTACGAGGGCCGGTTTGTGCGCACGCGTGGGCCGATCACCATTCCGCGTAGTGCGCAAGGCCATCCCGTTCTCATGCAAGCTGGCTCATCGCCACGAGGGACCGAATTTGCCGCACGCTGGGCCGAACTCGTCTTTACTTTCTACGCACCGAAAGAAAAGGCCATTGCGAGCTACAATACGCTGAAGGAAAAGGTTGTTGAGGCAGGACGACGGCCGACTGACTGTGCAGTCGCCATGCTCGCCACCTGCATCATCGGCGAGACGGATTCCATCGGGCGGGAGAAGGCCGACTATATCAATAGCCTTGTCGTGGGAGAGTTGAACGCGGCGCATCTGTCTGCATCCGCCGGAGTGGATGTCACGAAGCTGTCTGACAAGAACAAGGTAGGATCAGAAGCAGGCTCTCAGGGCATGCATGCAAGCATTGAGAAGCTCGTCGAATTGCAGAAAACTGCCAAGGCGCAGTTCATGGAAGCAGCTAAAAAGGCGCTCCCTGCACAGATCGTCGGTTCTCCAAAGACGGTTGCGGACAAACTGGAAGAAATCTTTACTGCCGGCTGCTGTGACGGGTTTGTGCTGGATCCTGTAGCGGCACCGTCGAGCCATGAGGCGTTTGCGCGTGCAGTCGTTCCAGAATTGCAACGGCGCGGTTTGTTCCGCACGCAATATGAGGCGACGACTCTGCGTGGCAATATCAGAACCCGTCCGGGATGTTAGGGTCGGGATCTATTGATATAGGCTCTGCTACATAAATTTGAGAATTGATGTGAGTGTCCGTTGGCCTGCTAGGTGATTAACAGGCAGCTTCTGTGAGAGGATGTCTGGCTGCGGTGAAGCGATTGAGTATGACCATGCAGATGGGAAATTCACATATTTGACGGTCAAAATCTCGTCTCATGAGGCGCTATGCGAACAGTTCGATACATTACTTTTTTCGTCTCGATACGGCTTTGGAGGCAATACGCGCTCCAGCATCGCCAAATTGTCCCTCCGAAACGCCCTTGAGCACGTAAAGCTTCGTTTCTGGTCTGAGCGCCTGGCGTTGTGAGACCCCTTTGCTGTGCATTCAGTCGAGACAGAATGCTCGCATCCTCCTTCGTTCGGCAATGATCTCGTGACAGTTTCGGATGTCATAGGCACCATCTGCCAGCACGTTACCGATCTCTTCAGCCTGCGGAATCTACCCCGGGAATGTTGGCAGAACCGGTACGTCCTCCACATCGTTACCGGTGATTTTAATAGCCGTAATTTCCAGAGTTTCTTCGTCGATACTGATGTAAAGCTTGCGCCAGATCCTGCGTTTCAAACCGCCATGTTAGCGGGCATACCCTTCTCCTTCGACCTTGACCCCAGCGCTGTCCACCAGGAGAGGAAAAGATCCCTTTGAGTCACGATAGGGAATGGTGACCATCAGGGATTTCTGGTGACGGCCGAGTATGCTGAAATCCGGAACGCGCAAAGGTTCAGTCCAATCATGCACAGGAGCGCTCTTAACGAAATCTGTTGCCTGCCTCAGGACCATGCCAAACAGAACCTTCAAGGATCAGAAAGGTCTGGGTGGCGGCATCGCTATCGCTCGCTCGCCGACCGCGTCGGCCTGTGAGCATCCCCTCCCCGATCATGGTTGGATCGAGCCAGAGCGGCAGAGAACCAGGTTGCTTCAGTGCTGCATTATACGAAAGCCCGTTCGTCGTGCGACAAACAGGCGCTGGGGGCTTGCTCATCCCGCCCCGCTACCACAGGGATGAAGCCGCGCAGGCTCCTTTTGTGTAACGAAGCCTCGGTGATTTCGTCGTCTGCAATTCGCCTGACCACCTCCCTCGTCGCAGAAGACAACCCTGTCCGCAGGCTGGGAGGGGGCTTTGTCGCTTGACATGGAGCGCACCTTGCCGCAACTGCGAGACTGATGGTTCCGCTCCGCAGATTTGTCTGTCGGGCGGCTAAGAGGGAATGTGACTGGGTCCTCCCGCAAGGTTGCCCAAAGCACAGCCGCCCCCGCGACCGTTACCGGAAAGATCGCTCAACGCCACTGACGGATCGTCGGGAAGGCAGGGTAATCGTTGGGGAAACCCTGAATCCGCTAGCCGGGAGACCTGCCACCACCAGAGACAAACGGGCAGCCGGGGTGTGCTGCAAACCGGCTGGACATTCCCACCGCCCTTTACGCAGCGGGGGACTGCCTGCGGTCACCCCGGTTGCGAAACAGGGCCGGGACATGAATGCGACACTTTTCGTTTGCACGATCTACCACGCGGGCGCACCTGCCACCGAGGGGCAATCTGTAAACGGTGCCCGTCTTTACGCCGAACTGACTGCCGCCCCCGCACCGCCAACCCGGACTGGGCAGTAGGCATGATGCGACATGGCTTCCGGCACGCGGCAGAAATGACCGCGACGATCGACAACGTTGCTGCATTCGCACAACTGATCCGTGTTGTCGCCGCTCATCTCTTCGATGTCTATTACAAGGCCACGCTGGGACGGGACGACCTTGTCACATTCATGGGAAAGAATAACCCGACGCCCCTGCGGCGTCGCTTTGAGGCCCGTGTGGAAGCTGGCCTGTGGATTACACGCCGCAACGCCATTGCCGCTAGCCTGCGGAACACACTATGACGGCCCCGCTGATCAGAGGCTGGTGCCCCGGCGCTCTGCGCCCCATGCAATCGGGTGACGGGCTTCTGGTTCGTATTCGGCCTCCGGCTGGACGACTGACCCAGACGCAGACGGCGGGCCTTGCTATGCTGGCTGCGCGTCACGGCAACGGACTGATTGATCTGTCCGCTCGCGCCAATCTTCAAATTCGTGGCGTCACCGAAGAGGGCCTTACTCCACTGATCGCTGGCCTCTCGGCGCTTGGCCTGATCGACCCCACGCCGGAGGCCGAGGCGAGACGCAATGTCATCGTCACCCCTTACTGGCTGGCCGGCGACGGTACTAAGGAACTGGCTGACGACCTGAGCACGGCTCTACGGTCCGATCCAACGCTCGGCCTGCCCGGCAAATTCGGCTTTGCTGTCGATACCGGCGCGGCTCCCGCCCTGCGGAACGTATCCGCTGATATCCGTATTGAACGCGACAGCGAAAACGCCCTGCTGTGTCGTGCGGATGGCGTGCATTATGGCACGACGGTGACGCCACAAACCGCCGTGCGGACAGCGCTCGCTCTAGCCCGCTGGTTCCTTGCCGATGGAGGCAAAGGACGCATGGCGACACATCTGGCTGCTGGCGCGACGCTGCCTCCCGCTTTCGCTGACAGAGAAGCCCTTACCTCGCCTGACGCACCGGCCCCGACACCGCATAAAACAGTTGCTGGATTCCTGATCGGCTTTGCATTCGGACAGATCCGGGCCCAAACCCTCTCCGCCCTCTCCGCAATCGCGCCCCTGCGCGTGACGCCCTGGCGAATGGTCCTGCTTGAAGGACAGAGGAGCGCACCGGAGATCGAGGACATCATCAGCCGCCCGGATGACCCGCTACTGCACGTTGTCGCCTGCCCGGGCGCGCCAGCGTGTGGACAGGCACTGCAACCTACACGACCGCTAGCCCGCGCATTGGCCTCGTATATACGCCCTGATACAACCCTTCATGTCTCGGGTTGTGAGAAGGGCTGTGCGCATCCGGCTCCGGCTCATCTCACGCTTGTCGCCCAGGCAGAGGGGTTCGGCCTTGTCCGGGACGGCACCGCTGCCGGGACGCCTGTCGGACGCCCTTTGACAGCCGAACAACTGCAACGCATGCCGGGACTGCTCAGGAAAGATCCAGATGCCCTATCTCTATGAAACCGATGGTGCGGTCATCTATCGCCAGTCTTTTGCCACCATCCGGGCGGAAGCCGACTTGGCACGTTTCAGCCCGGAAGAAGAGATCGTCGCGGTGCGCATGATTCACGCCTCCGGCATGGTTGGCCTTGAGCGGCACATCGAATTCACTCCCGGCATGGCGCGCGCAGCGCGCGCGGCGCTGGAATCGGGTGCCCCGATCCTGTGCGATGCCCGCATGGTCAGCGAAGGCATTACCCGCGTGCGGCTTCCCGCCGACAATGCCGTGATCTGCACGCTGAACGCCGAGGGCGTTGTCGATCTGGCCCGGGAAATGGGAAACACACGATCGGCGGCGGCTCTGGAACTGTGGCGACCTCACCTGGCTGGCGCAGTGGTCGCCATCGGCAATGCACCGACCGCGCTGTTCCACCTGCTCAACATGCTGGAAGACCCCGCCTGCCCCCGTCCGGCGGCGATCATCGGCTGTCCGGTCGGTTTTATCGGCGCAGCGGAGTCTAAAGCGGCGCTGATGGCTGCTGCGCCCTCGCCTGCCCTCACCGTCAGAGGAAGGCTCGGTGGCTCCGCGATCACGGTTGCCGCGATCAATGCGCTGGCCAGCCGGACGGAATAGACCCATGACCGGCAAAATCATCTGTACCGGCCTTGGCCCGGGCGATCCGGAACTGATGAGCGTACGCGCGGATCGTGTGATCCGCAGCGCCCGTCACGTGGCGTATTTCCGCAAGGCCGGACGCGCCGGACAGGCACGGCGGATCGTTGAGGGCATGCTGGCACCGGGTGTCATCGAGTATCCGATGGAATATCCCGTCACTACCGAACTACCGGTGGACAGTCTGGCTTATTGCGAGGCGCTGGCCAGCTTTTACGATGACTGGGCAAACCGCCTGACAGATCTGGCGCAGAGCCGGGATATCGTGGTGCTGTGCGAAGGCGATCCGTTTTTCTATGGCTCCTTCATGCATCTGCATGTGCGCCTTCAGGGCCACGTCGGGTTGGAGATCATCCCCGGCATAACCGGCATGACCGGCTGCTGGAACGTGACCGGCATCCCGATCACCTGGGGCGACGACGTGCTGACTGTACTAACCGGCACAATGCCCGAGGCCTCTCTGGTGCGACATATGCAGGCTGCCGACGCGCTGGTGGTGATGAAAACCGGCAGGAATTTGCCCAAAGTGCGCCGCGCTCTTGCTGCTGCGGGCCGACTGGTGGATGCCTGGCTGGTCGAGCGCGGCACGATGCCCGGCCAGCGGGTTATCCGCCTTGCTGAAGCCTGCGACACCGATTGTCCTTATTTCGCGATTGTGCTGGTGCATGGGCACGGGCGGCGTCCGGAGATAAAAACAGGTGGGGCACGATGAACGGAACGCTGGTGATCGCCGGGCTTGGTCCGGGGGACGAGGCGCTGGTGACGCCCGAGGTGACCGCCGCCCTTGCCGATGCGACCGATGTGGTTGGTTACATTCCCTATGTGGCTCGCATACCGCCGCGTGAAGGGCTGATCCTGCATGCCACGGACAATCGCGTGGAACTCGAACGCGCCGTTCATGCGCTCGAAATGGCGGCGGCTGGGCGACGGGTGGTTGTCGTCTCGTCAGGTGATCCCGGCGTATTCGCTATGGCCTCGGCCGTCTTCGAGGCTGTGGAGCGCACACCGTATCTCGCTCATGTCGATATCCGCATCCTGCCCGGCGTCACCGCGATGCTGGCGGCGGCTGCACGCATCGGCGCACCGCTAGGCCATGATTTCTGCGTGATCAACCTGTCGGATAACCTGAAACCCTGGGAGACAGTCGAGCGACGCCTGCGCCTTGCCGCACAGGCTGATTTTGCCATGGCGTTCTACAATCCACGCTCGAGCAGCCGTCCGCACCAGTTTGCACGGGTGCTCGACATTCTGCGCGAAGATTGCGGCCCAGAACGGCTGATCATTTTCGCCCGCGCCGTGACGATGCCCGAGGAGCGGATCAGTGTGGTAACGCTGGCTGAAGCGCATGCCGACATGGCCGACATGCGCACCGTCATCCTGGTGGGAAATGCCTCGACACGGCGGATCGGGCCGTATGTCTACACACCGAGGCGCTCAGGATGACCGAGCCATGCCATCACCTCATCAGGCGTGCCTGCGACGGAACGCGGCGGTATGGCGGGCCGGTCGATCAGGATCACCGGCAGACCCAGACGGCGCGCGGCTCCAAGTTTGGCGTGCGCGCCGACGCCACCTGCGTTCTTCGCTACGACATGGGTGATGTCGTACGCCTGCATCAGGGCGAAGTCGCCCTCCTGCGTGAACGGTCCGCGCGCGAGAACCACCTCGGCACGCGGCAGGGGCAACACATCGGATGGCGGATCGACCAGACGCAGGAGATAGTCATGCTGCGGACGGGCCGCGAAGGCGTCGATCCATTGCTTGCCGATCGCCAGAAAAACCCGCGCAGCCGCATCGGGCAGTGCAGCGACCGCGCCCGCCGCATCGGCGACCACGCGCCAATCATCGCCCCTGTCAGGCACCCAGGGCGGCCGCTCAAGCGCGAGAAGCGGGATACCGGTTGCAGTGCACGCCTCTATCGCATTGTGGCTCATACGGGCGGCAAAGGGATGAGTCGCGTCGATCACATGACTGATGCCAGCCTCGCACAGCCAGGCGGCAAGGCCCTCCGCTCCACCAAAACCTCCTGTCCGGACAGGCAGAGGCTGAGGGCGCGGCGTGACAGTCCTGCCCGCATAGGAAAATATGGCGTCTATTCCGGCGGCGGCCAGCATGCGCGCCATCTGACTGGCTTCAGTGGTGCCGCCCAGAAGAAGGACGCGTGTCATGACTGACTCCCGGGCTGAACCCTGGCTTACGTGCATCGGGATTGGTGAAGACGGCATGGCAGGTTTGTCAGCGGCACGCCATGGCGAACTGGCTTGCGCTGAGGTGATTTTTGGGGGTCCGCGTCATCTTTCTCTGGTGAATGCGGGTGACCGGGGGCGGGCATGGCCGGTACCGTTCTCGGTTGAACCGGTTCTGGCGGAGCGGGGACGGAAGGTGGTGGTGCTGGCATCGGGCGACCCGTTCTGGTTCGGTGCGGGCGCAAGTCTTGCCGACCGGCTTGATCCGGGCGAGTGGCAGTCCCATCCGACGCCATCCACCTTTTCGCTGGTCGCGAACCGCCTCGGCTGGCGTCTTGAGCACGTATTCTGTGCGGGACTGCACGCTGCGCCGTTCGAACGGCTTATTCCCGAACTCTCTCCCGGAAGGCAGGCGATCTGTCTGCTGCGGGATGGCGAGGCGACAGGGAAGCTGTCGCAATGGCTGGTCGCTCAGGGTTTCGGTGCTTCCATGCTTCACGTCATGGAAGCACTCAATGGTCCGCGAGAGCGTATCCGCAGTGTCCGCGCGGAGGATTTTGCCTTCACGGATGTCTTCGCGCCGGTTGCGGTGGCGATCGCCACGGCAGGGGCACCGGGGCTGAGCCGGGCGTCGGGACTGCCTGACGAGCGTTTCGTCCATGACGGGCAGATCACCAAACGCCCGGTTCGCGCCCTCACCCTGTCCGCCCTGGCATCCCGTCCCGGTGAACTTTTATGGGATCTCGGGGCCGGTTCCGGGTCTATATCGGTGGAATGGTGCCTGACGGGTGGACAGGCGATTGCCGTTGAGGCCCGTTCAGATCGCGCGGCGAACATTCGCGCCAATGCGTGTGCCTTTGGCCTCGATCACCGGCTTCGGACGGTGGAAGGCGAAGCGTTGACGGCACTCGCGGCGCTGCCCGATCCTGATGCCGTATTCATTGGCGGCGGCGCCTGCACGGAGTTGCTGGAGCATCTGTGGGCCCGGCTCCCACACGGAACACGCATCGTGGCCAACAGTGTCACGCTGGAAACTGAATCCTTGCTGGCAGCGTGGCATGCGCAAAAGGGCGGTGAGTTACTGCGGATCGAACTGACAAGAGCGACCCCGATGGGATCGAAACGCGGATGGCGCTCGGCGTATCCTGTCGTACAGTGGAGTGTGACCCGATGAAGGTCGCGGGCTTCGGCTTCCGGCGAGAGGCCACTCCCACATCGCTGCGCGACGCGCTGGCTGCGGCAGGTGGTGAGCAAGGGCTTGATGCCTTAGCCACGATCACACAAAAGGCGGCGTCGCCCGCTCTTCTGGCGCTAGCTGGGGAACTGGGCCTTCCTGTCCACTCTCTGGGACGGAAACAGCTTGAACATATCAGAACGCCGACGCACTCCCCCCGCGTTATGGCTGCTTTCGGGATCGGAAGTCTTGCCGAAGCGGCCGCACTGAGCGCTGCAGGACCGGGCGCGCGGCTGCTGTCCCCGCGCGCGCAGTCCGCCGATGGAATGGCAACGGCGGCCATTGCGGAAACGGTTCAGGAGGACGGAGAATGACAGTCCATTTCATCGGTGCCGGACCCGGCGCGCCGGATCTCATCACCCTACGCGGGCGCGATTTCATCGCCGCGAGCCCCGTCTGCCTCTATGCCGGATCTCTCGTTCCGGCGGCGCTGCTCGATCATTGCCCGGCAGGCGCGCATATCGTCAACACGGCGCCGCTCTCGCTCGACGCGATCATCGACGAAATTGTTGCAGCCCATCATGCGGGCCAGGACGTAGCCCGGCTGCATTCCGGCGATCTGTCCGTGTGGTCCGCCATGGGGGAGCAGCTTCGCCGTCTGCGCACGCTGGGTATCCCGTACGACGTGACGCCGGGTGTGCCGTCTTTCGCTGCTGCCGCAGCTGTGCTGGGTGCGGAACTGACGTTGCCGGGCGTCACCCAGTCCGTCGTACTGACCCGCACCTCGGGCCGGGCTTCCTCCATGCCTCGGGGTGAAACCCTTGCTGCTTTCGCCGCGACCGGCGCGACGCTAGCAATCCATCTTTCGATCCATGTTCTGGACGATGTCATTGCCGAACTGGTCCCGCATTATGGCGTCGATTGCCCCGTTGCCGTGGTGTGGCGCGCAAGTTGGCCCGATGAGCGCATTGTCCGTGCCACGCTGGGAACTTTGGAAAACGCACTAGCCCATGAACTGGAACGCACTGCCCTGATCCTTGTCGGTCGGGTGATCGGCGCGACGGAATTTGGTGAGAGCCGCCTTTATGCAGGCGATTATGATCGCCGGTTTCGCCCTGTTGGCACGACCCCACGCTTTCCGGAGGTAAAATGAGCTGCCCCGGCCTCATCCTTTACGGCGCGCTGGTTAGTCCTCGAGAGGGGCATGGCGCATGATAGACCTTGTTCTTGTCGGCATCGGCACCGGAAATCCCGAACACCTGACCTTGCAGGCCATTCGTGAAATCAACGCTGCGGACCTCATCCTCATTCCGCGCAAGGGCCCGGGGAAAACCGATCTGGCTGATCTGCGTCAAGCCATCTGCGCGCATGTGTTGACCAACCCGGACACCCGCATCGCCGAGTTCGACATGCCGCGCCGCAATGCCGACGATCCCGACTATCTGAAAGGGGTGGACCAGTGGCACGAGGCTGTCGCTGGCGCATGGAACGCGACGATCCACGAGAATCTGCCGCAGGGCGGGACGGTCGCTTTGCTCGTCTGGGGCGATCCGGCCCTGTACGATAGCACCCTGCGGATTGCCGCGCGGCTTTCTCCCTCGCCCAGGGTTCGCAGTATTCCCGGGATCATGTCGCTGAACATGCTGGCGGCGGCGCACACCATCGCGCTCAATGACATCGGTGCGCCATTTCTGGTCACCACCGGACGTCAGTTACGCGATCATGGCTGGCCGCAGGGCGTCGATACGCTGGTCGTGATGCTGGATGGAGAATGCTCATTTCAGCATCTCTCCCCGGATGACGTCACGATTTACTGGGGCGCCTATGTCGGCATGGCTGAGCAGATTCTGCTCTCTGGCCCGCTCACGCGGATGGCTCCCCAGATCATCGATGCCCGTGATGTGGCTCGCGCACGTCACGGCTGGATCATGGATATCTATCTTCTGCGGCGGACCCGTAAGCCACGAACAATGTGATGAATAGCCACGTTAGGTTTTCTGGCCGTCTGGACGAAAGATTACGATACTGTGCGCATAACTCACAAGTCGGCAGGCAAATGGCCGCCCAGATGGGTAGACAACCATTAACCATAAAAACAGGCATTCTACCTTTTGAGTGAATACAAAAAAGGTAGAATACCTGTCGCCTTCTGTATCAGCCTAACGATTCAGAATTCAGGCGAACCACTTTAGCAATCGATTTAATGTACAGAGAAAAATTACTGATCAAATACAACACAGTTCCTTCCTTTTCTTTTTCCTTTATATAATGCTCTGTCCGCTCTTCCTACCAACTGCGATGCGGTGTCACCAGACATAAAAACCGCAACTCCTATACTACATGTAACTGTAATATCGACTTCCAAACATCTCATTGGTTCACGGAGGTGCTCATGCAATTTCACAATGCGGGACAGAATATCTTCTACTGACATAAAGGAGGTAAAAATTACGATCAGCTCTTCTCCCCCGTAACGTCCGCATAACGTCCCGGAACCGGCAGACTGCCTTAACCGATGTCCATATTGCTCCAGGACATAATCGCCTCCTTGATGTCCCAATGTATCGTTGATGGATTTAAAATGATCAATATCAATCAGGGCCACAGCAATAAGGTCACGAGGCGAGCCAGATGATATAAGAGAATCCAATTCATCCAGGGATGTTCTACGATTCAATAATCCCGTAAGACCATCTATTCGAGATTGATGAAGAAGCTGCGCTTGCATTTCCTCCATCACTCGCGTTCGGCCACGCACCGCCATATCAATTTTTTTCTGCCTCATTCCCACCATTTTTTTATAAATACACGCAAATACAATCATAAATGCTAGCACTGAACAAATGGCCCACCCTATTATCCTAGAACCAGAGCCCCCCAGAGCAGCAGAATGCGCAGACATAACAGCACTACTGGATGAACGGTTATTTAATAAATCGAATGCCTGAACTTGAAATATTATTTTCTTTATATTTAAATCGTCATAGTTAGCAGTAGCATAAGAGCTTTCGTTATAATTATTATCAATTCCAACCAATTTATACTTATAACGAACATTTCCATTATCTACGAATGTAGGTGCAACAAAATGAATGTGTAGATTTTGTTCGCCCACTTCCCAGAAGCTTGATTTTCCAAGAATATTTGATTTCCCCAGCTGTGCAGAAACTATATTAGTATGTAGATTAGGTAACGGGGACAAGAAATCCTGATTAATAAAGTGAACAAGATTCTCCTCGGTTCCAATCCAAACCGATCCATCCTCGTCTTCACTAATAGAATTGGTAATAATACGACTGGAAGCAAGACCTGATCCAGAATCAAAATGAGCCCAGCCTTTGAATGTTAAAACATCAATTCCTTGCGAACCCGCCAACCAGATCCAACCACGCATGTCACGAAAAATGGTCGTAATCCGCCCATCTTTTGGGCTACCATCCAATACTGAAACGGTCGGTTCCCCATCATCAGGAAGAAGTATTTTCCTGATTGTTCCTTTACTTCCCAGAAGCAAAATATCATTCGATGGAGAAATGGCCATGGAGTGCCCTTCTCCAATATCAAAATTTGATACGTCGATCCGGGGTTCAAATATTTCTTCGCCAGATTTTTGCTGGAAGAGCACATCATTCGATAAAACAAGCAAACGACCGAACTGATCAAAGCAAAATTGATTAATACGCCTTCCAGATAAGGCCATTATACGAGGAAGGTAAGGAACAGTTTTCAGAGGGTCATCTAGTCTTATTATTCCATCAAAAGTACCAATCCACATGCGACCGGCACTATCCAATAACAATGCACCAGTCGTAGGATTCGGAGAGGGTATTTTTCTTATTTTACTAGTAGAGGGATCAATTCGAACGAGCCCCTTCCCTTTCTCAACCGCCCAAATCGCTCCATCTGCAGTTCGCACAAGTGAAGAAAGATTATTAATGTTGACATATAAAAGTAATTTTTTTTGTTTTTGAGTTTTTTCATTCCATTCGTATTTAAAAAGACCATTTGAAGCAGCCACCCACAGATTACCAAGATTATCGTATCTGACACTTGAGACACGCTCTGGCACAATCTCATCATTCGAGCGAAAAGTGCGCCAAAACGGGTAGCCAGCCAAACGAATAATCCCTCGCCCGGGACTATTCATCCAAACACCATTTTCCCTGTCATAAAAACCAGATGTCACTAATTGAGGTACCAACCCAGATGGCCAGGCCATCTCATCCCAATATCCAGCCGCTGAACGCGACACCAAAGACTCATTACCCGGCGTTAAGACGGACCCATCCACAGCAACAATCAGGAACAAACTATTCTGATGATTTTGAAAATATGACGGAGTAGAAAATGGAATATTTTCTACTGATACGATGCCATTGGCAGATATTCTTACAAGTTTTTTCAAACTACGAGCAAAAATGGTTCCATCATTTGCCTTGGCAAATGCCACCCAACTATCTTCAGGAACACCTTTCCTTGTATCAAATACTTCCACTCGACCGTCATCATAGCGGCACAGCGCTGTTTCGCATGCAAACCAGATAGCCCGATTGACTGTCAATATGCCAGTCAGCCGACGATTCAAAAGAGGATTTTGCAACAAGCTTTCATTATCAGGATAAGTATCAATAAGAGGTGTAACTTCGAATGCGGTCCGGGCAGCATGATGGTGAATACGCCATAAACCACCGGCTTTTATAGGGCCATTACCATCAAGAATTAGGAAGTCAGAGCCGGAAGAAACAAGAGATATTTTTCCCTTTCCTAAAAAATCTATTTTTTTAAATTGATTTTCTCTTCTTAGCCACAATTCTTCGCCCGATGCCAGAAGCAATTCACCATCTGTATTTTCTACAATAGCTGTTATATTTAGAAATGGCGTCCCGTCCGGCTTGTCCTGTCTTATAAAATCTCCACCTGAACTTACGAATAGACCAGTTTCTGTTCCGACATATAAGAACCCATCGGAATCCTGAGCAAATATATTAACTGCCAGGTTGGCCAAACCTCCCTGACCATCAAATAAACGAAGTGTTTGTGCAGTAGCTGCTTGTGAAAGACATACAATAATAGAAGAAAAAAATAACAACGCGCCACAATTTAACTTAAATAACGAAATTGCATGCTTCCACAACCTCAACAAGAGGCACAAAAAATTGTTCTTCTGAAATGTAATTTTTCGACTTGATGAAAAATACAACACTGTTCAGTTACCGCTTTCCATAGAAGTAGCGACAACCTAAAACTAATCCCTTATCTTAATGTTAAGAATGAAATATCCAATATTTATTAATTTAAATCCTGGAAATCACAATCCTTCCGCCGCAAGCTGGGCTGCTTGATCTTCCTGAATCAATGCGTCGACGATCTCGTCGAGTTCTCCGAGCATAACACGCTCAATCTTGTGAAGTGTCAGGCCAATGCGATGATCCGTGACCCGCCCTTGAGGAAAATTGTAAGTACGAATTCGTTCGGAACGGTCTCCCGTCCCTACCTGTGACTTTCGGTCGGCGGCGCGACTTTCATGCAAACTCAGGCGTTGCCGTTCATACAGGCGAGAACGCAGGATTTTCATCGCCTTGGCACGATTTTTGTGCTGACTTTTCTCTTCCTGCATCGTCACGACCACACCAGTGGGAAGGTGCGTGATACGAACGGCGCTTTCAGTTTTATTGACGTGCTGACCACCCGCTCCTGAAGCGCGATACACATCAATACGAAGGTCTTTTTCATCGATCTGCAGATCGACTTCCTCCGCTTCCGGCAATACTGCGACCGTGACGGTAGAGGTATGAATACGCCCCTGATTTTCTGTGGAGGGAACACGCTGGACACGGTGCACACCTGACTCATATTTGAGCCGAGCGAAGACACCTTTTCCAGTGACCGTCGCGATCCCTTCTCGCAAGCCACCCAGTTCGCTCTCATCATACTCCATGAGTTCGAAGCGCCAGCCCCTAAGGTCCGCATAGCGCCGATAGGCGCCGAACAATTCAGCAGCAAAAAGAGCAGCCTCATCGCCTCCTGCGGCAGGACGAATTTCCAGAATGGCGCTTCGATCATCTGCCGCATCACGTGGAAGCATGGCGAGACGCACATCTTGTCTGAGCGTTGCAATCCGCTCTTTGAGTGCGTGTAATTCGCCCTCCGCCAGCGCCTTCATTTCAGGATCGTCCAAAAGAAGAGCTACATCCCGTTCTTCTGTCTGGGCAACGCGCAAACCGTTTATCCGGACGACCAGTGCCTCCAACTCAGCATATTCCCGTGATGCTTTGGTAAAATCATCACCTGTCACACCACTGGCGAGCAACGCTTCAAGCTCTTCGCTCCGGGCAACAATACGGTCGAGACGGTCGTCAAGACTCACGCTGACGTTCCTGCTCCACCGCTCTGCAGAGCAGCCACTAGCGCCGATGTAGCCACCTCGGTCTGGCCACCGGAACTCAGGTCACGCAGTTGAGATGTGCCCTTCTCCACCTCTTCTTCGCCAATAATCACGACGTGCGAGGCGTTGCTGCGATTGGCGCGTTCCATCCGTTTCTTGAGGTTGCCGCGATACGCCATCTCGGCACGAATGCCTGCGCCACGTAGCTGATTAAGGACTCCAATGGCCACCTTCTCCGCTGCCGCGCCCATTGGAATGACAACCACAGGCCGATCCACTACCGGGGCGGCCTCAAGCAGCATCGCAAGACGTTCAATACCGCCTGCCCAGCCAATTGCCGGGGTCTGAGGACCACCCATTTCGGCGACAAGCCCATCATAGCGACCGCCAGCAAGCACTGTGCCCTGCGTGCCTAAACGGGTTGTGACGAATTCGAAGGCTGTATGGCTGTAATAGTCCAGACCACGAACAATGCGTGGGTTTTCTGTATAGGCAACCCCGAAGAGCGTCAGTCCGTTTCGCAACTCATCCCAGAAGCGACGAGAATCATCGTTAAGGTAGGCCGAAAGGGCTGGTGCGTCGGCAACCAACTCGCGGTCTTCCGGCGCTTTGCTGTCCAGAATGCGAAGGGGATTACGCTCAAGTCGATTGAGGCTGTCTTCGGAAAGTCGATCCCGGAAAGCCGAGAAATACTCCACGAGAGCGACACGCCATGCGGCCCGGCTCTCCACATCTCCCAACGTGTTCAGTTCGAGAACGACATCATCCATGATCCCAAGGGCGGCAAGCACATCCCGCCCCATCGTGATTGCTTCGGCGTCCGCCAAAGGTTCACCCGGACCGATCAGTTCGGCCCCTATCTGATAGAACTGGCGATACCGTCCCTTTTGCGGGCGTTCGTAGCGGAACATCGGCCCGGCATAGAACACCTTCTGCGGCAGAGACTGGGTCAGGCCATTGGTGACCAGCGCACGGCAGACAGCCGCAGTTCCCTCGGGACGCAGCGTCAGAGAGTCTCCGCCCCGATCCGTAAACGTATACATTTCCTTGGAAACGACATCCGAGGTGTCACCCAGAGAGCGAGAGAACACTCCTGTTTCCTCGAAAATAGGGGTCGCCCATTCCTCGAACCCATATAACGACGTGACCTGGCGCGCTGTCTCAACGACATGGGCATGCCGACGCTGGTCCTCTCCAATGAGATCGTGGGTACCGCGGACGGGCTTGATGGCGCTCAAGAAAGAAACTCCGGAGACAAGATATGCGTTGCAACACCGGTGTCTGGAGCGAACCCAGTCAGCGGCTTAATAGGCGATGCAGAGAATGGCCTGCTCAATCAGCACGGTCTCACGGGGCCATTGGTGAGGAAGCCTACCAGTCCCTCATCAATCATGCCCCGGGAGAAGCTCTGAATACTCTTACTTCGCGCTGGCGAGGTCAGGCAGAGCTGGCGCGATGCCTTCAGCCTTTTCTTTGGCTTCTTCGGCCTCGATTTTTGCCACGCGCTCTTCAACCAGATCGACGATATGATCGATCATGGAAGCCGCCTCGATCGTATGGTCCTGCTTGCCTGCGGAATAGACCATGTGACGACCCGAACCGCCTCCAGTCACGCCGAGATCGGTCATCAGTGCTTCACCCGGCCCATTCACCACACACCCGATGATGGAGAGGGTCAGCGGGGTTTTGATGTACGCGAGACGATCTTCCAGTGTCTGAACGGTCTGGATCACGTTGAAGCCCTGACGAGCGCAGGATGGGCAGGAAATGATTTTAATGCCGCGATGGCGAAGGCCGAGCGATTTGAGAATATCCCAGCCGACCAGTACTTCCTCTTCCGGCTCGGCGGAGAGAGAGACGCGCATGGTGTCGCCCACACCGGCCCACAGCAGATTTCCAAGACCTATGGAAGACTTCACCGTGCCTGCGCGGCGGCTTCCTGCCTCGGTGATGCCGATGTGGAGCGGATGGTCACAGGCGTCCGCCAACTGCTGGTAAGCCGCCACGGCAAGAAACACATCGGACGCTTTCACACTGATCTTGAACTCGTGGAAATCGTGATCCTCAAGGATCTTGGCATGTTCCAGCGCACTCTCGACCAGAGCGTCAGGGTTCGGCTCGCCATATTTTTCGAGCAGATGCTTTTCGAGTGATCCGGCATTCACGCCGATGCGGATGGAGCAGTTGTGATCCTTAGCCGCATTCACGACCTCACGAACACGTTCAGCGCTGCCGATATTACCCGGATTGATGCGCAGACATGCGGCACCTGCCTTGGCGGCTTCGATGGCGCGCTTGTAGTGAAAGTGGATGTCCGCAACGATCGGAACATTCACCTCACGGACAATCTCGGCGAGGGCGGCCGTGCTTTCCTCATCAGGACAAGAGACGCGAACAATATCCACACCAGCCATTTCTGCGCGGCGGATCTGCTCGATCGTCGCCTGCGCATCGCTGGTCAGCGTATTGGTCATTGTCTGGACCGAGACCGGCGCATCGCCACCGACCGCGACCTTGCCGACGTGAATCTGGCGCGACTTGCGGCGCTCGATATACTGATAGGACCTGTAGCCACTCATCGTTCAATCCTTCTGTCGGGACCAAGGCCGACGCCGGGAAGAGCGTGCCTCGGGGGTGTCCTCATCGCGTATGGGGTCTTCCTGCCAAATTTGTCGGCTGAATGCCATAGCAGAGACGCTCATATCGACCTGCATACCCTGACATTCAGCACTTTCGCAGTCCTACATGTGAGGGCTAGCTGCTGTGCCTCCGATGTTTTTCAGCTGACGTGCGTTGAGATCATCGGCTGAAATCTCTTTCCCCTCTGGCGCCACCGGGTCAGCACGCCTGACTTTTGGTTTGACCATTGGAGGAGGAGGCAGAGGAATCTGTGGCTCTTCATCCGGAGAGCTGACTGATTCTTTTGGCTCCCATATCGATGCCGGCGCAGTTGTCCCGGAGATCTGCGTAGTCAGAGGGGAAATGCTGCCATCACGTATAGCAGCCTCTGTGACGGCGATATTCCGCCTTACTGCACCATTCTTTCCCAGCGGCTCCGTCATGACATCGTCAACCGAAAGCGCCACGCCTCCGGCATTCCCTACTGTCAGTGTAAAAGGTCCGCCCTCCAGCGGGAAAGCCCATGCCTCATCCGGCTCCATGATGTGATCATACACCACCTTTCCATCCGAAGTTTTCACCTGAATCCAGCTCTTTGCAGTCGCTTTGATGGCAGCGGGCTTCGGGATATTCGGACTGGACGACAGTTCCGGCACATTTTGAACGGTTGCGTTGCCAACAGCCGAGGATAGCTCCCCTGCTCCCTGCCCGCTTTGAGTGTCGTTCAGCTGCTGGGGAAATGCACCTGCTGGTGCATCATTGCCAGCAAATGCAGACTCCCCTTGCCCGCTCTGGCCTGAGCGAATGAGGGTTTGTTCCAGTTTATTGGAGGCCTGAGGCGCTATGGCAGACGGAACGGAAGGTGATGAAGGAACGACATCAGGCATGACCGAAGCGATCTGCGGCGATGGCACGGCTTTGTTGCCCATACCGGGCATGACACTCGCAACGGATGGAACCTGCTCAAGCTGCACAGGATCATGGCCGATCGTACGATACCACCCGATGTAAGCGCCCACGATAACCAACAGCCCCACGAACACGAGAGCGCCAGCAGGAACGGTTTTTTCTGGCTGGGGAGTAAGGAACGTCAGCTCTGGTTTTTTGGAGACGCCGCGCACTTCACGCTTGAAACGTTCCACGACTTTTTCTGCGGGGAAACCCAGAGCATCGGCATAGGTGCGCAAAAAACCTAGGGCATAGGCACCGGCTGGAATCGTATCTGCACGGTCATGCTCCAGCGCTTCCAGGTAAGGTTGTCTGATGCACAGCCACGCAGCAACATCCGGCAGCGACCAGCCAAGAGCTTCACGGCGCAGCCGAAGGGCGTGACCCACCCCCAGTGAATGAAAATCGGGGAGCGGCGTTGACCACAGGTCAACGCTTTCGTTTGCCGGATCAGAGAGCCGAATCGTCTCCTCTTCTCCGTCCCGCTTCACTGTGTCTTCCTCGAGTCGATTCGAGGTCTCCACGCTCATTCATTCTCCTCGACGGCCACTTCTGTGCGCCAGAGCGCTGACTGCCTGCGAGACAAGATCGTCAATGATCTCTTTCACGGGCTGGATGCTCTTTACCATGCCTACCGACTGGCCCGCCATGACAGATCCTGTCTCGATATCACCGTCTATCACTGCACGGCGCAACGCCCCTGCCCAGAAATGCTCGATTTCGAGTTGCGCTTCTTCTTTCGTCAGCTCACCAGCCTGAAAACGCCGCAGCGTTTCGGCCTGATGGGCGAGAAAATCCCGACTGCCTTCATTGACCAGCCCGCGCACGGGGATGACGGGAAAGCGTGGATCAAGCTGCACGGATGTGGTCGCGTCGCGGGCTGCAGCTCGAATGAACGCTTGCTTGAAGCGTGCATGTGCGATGCTTTCCTCGCCTGCGGCAAACCGGGTCCCCAACTGGGCACCGGAAGCTCCCTGCTCAAGAAACCCCACGATAGCATCGCCTCGGGCAATACCACCTGCAACGAACACCGGCACTTCAGTGACGTGCGGGAGAATTTCCTGCGCCAGAACGGTCAGCGATACCGGTCCCACATGACCGCCTGCTTCCGCGCCTTCAATGACCAGAGCATCCACACCCATTCGCATCAGGCGTTTTGCCAGTACGAGGGCGGGGGCAAATGCCACGACTTTAGCGCCGCCGTCCTTCGCTGCCCGGATGGCCGCCCCAGGGGGGATTCCGCCTGCCAGAACGATATGCCCGACGCCAGCCCTCAGGCAGACCTGCACCAACTCATCCAGAGCCGGATGCATGGTGATGAGGTTTACACCGAATGGTTTTTTCGTGAGTGCCTGTGTGGCCTCGATTTCCCTGGCGAGCAGATCAGGGCTCATCGCACCGCAGGCGATCACACCGAACCCACCAGCATTCGAAATTGCCGCGACAAGATTACGTTCACTTACCCACGACATGGCGCCGCCAAGAATGGCGTATTCCGTGCCGAGAAACGCGGTTCCCCGGGACCAGAGATGATCGAGTTCCGCCCGGGCGGTCTGCGTGTCGGCGATGGTGGCGGTTGTCACACTAGATTCCCAGTCAATGCGTCAGGGGGCAGCTTATTACGCCGCGTCAAGCCCATAGGCCGAATGAAGAGCGCGGATGGCCAGTTCCGCATATTCCGCCGAGATCAGCACCGAGACTTTGATCTCACTGGTGGAAATGACCTCGATATTGATTCCACGAGCGGACAGTGTACGGAACATTGTACTGGCCACACCGGCATGCGACCGCATACCAACTCCAACAACACTGATTTTAACGACCGCGTCGTCAGTCACGACTTCGCCATACTGAATATCAGGACGCGCCGCCTCAATCACAGCCATGGCGCGGGCAAGATCCGTGCGGCTGGTTGTGAACGTCATATTGGTCATGCCGTCCTCGCCCGTGCTCTGAACGATCATGTCGACATTGATGTTGTTTTCGGACAACGGGCCAAAAATAGCTGCGGCGATGCCAGGACGATCCGGAATGCGGCGCATCGAGATCTTCGCTTCATCCCGTGAGTAAGCGATACCGGTAACGAGTTCCTGTTCCACGATTTCGTCCTCATCAACTACAAGCGAACCAGGCAGGTGGCCATTTTCTGCGGGGGCTTCGTCGGAGAAGCTCGACAGCACCTGCACACGCACACGCTCTTTCATGGCAAGCTCAACGCTACGGGTCTGCAGCACTTTCGCACCGACAGATGCCAGTTCCAGCATCTCTTCGTAGGTGATTTTGCTAAGCTTCCGCGCCTTCGGCACGATTCGCGGATCAGTTGTGTAAATACCATCGACGTCAGTGTAGATATCACACCGGTCTGCTTTCACGGCAGCCGCGAGGGCCACAGCGGAGGTATCAGAGCCACCGCGACCAAGTGTTGTAACACGGCCAGCGGCAGAAACGCCCTGAAACCCCGCGATGACCGGCACCTGACCGGCTTTCATGCAGGAAATCAATGCATCGCCATCAATGGACTCGATCCGCGCCTTCCCGTGCGCATCATCCGTCCGAATTGGCACTTGCCAGCCCTGAAATGACCGGGCGTTCACACCAAGTGCCTGAAGAGCAATAGCCAGAAGACCGCTGGTCACTTCCTCGCCGGTGGCAACCACGGCATCATATTCTTTGGGATCGTAAAGCGGCGACAGACTTTCGCAAAAATCGACAAGCCTGTTTGTCTCGCCGGACATGGCAGACACAACTACGGTGACTTCAAAGCCTGCATTGACCTGTGACTGAACTCGTTTGGCGACTGAGCGAATCCGGTCGAGGTCAGCAACGGACGTGCCGCCAAACTTCATTACGACCCGTGGTGGAGTGCGCTCCATGATGTGACCTGTCTCCCTGCCCCGTCAAAACAAGGGCCTGCCTTTAAGCATGCATGAATTACGGGAAGTCCTGAACCTTCCTGCCGCTCCATGTGCTGTGTTATGCGGTTACCCGGCGAGTGACTCTGTAATCCGACGACGAGGCTAACCGATTGTCACCGGGAACCACGCATCGATATGGCGAGCCATTGCCAAGGCATGCAAGGCGCGTCACATAACCTCGCCCTTGGCTTACGTCCAGCCGCGAACGCAGTTGAAAGGTGTCGTTTCATGCATTTCACTCCAGACAGTGATGGCCCGACAACGGAACCAGAAGGCTTTTGTGCTTCCGGTGATGCAGCTGCGGCATCTGTTTCCCCAGACGAAATTGCCCGTTTTGGCGCTATCGCGCGGGAATGGTGGGATCCCACCGGACCGATGCGGCCACTGCATGCGATGAATCCGCTGAGGATTGGCTGGATCGACCGACATTTGCCATTACGCAGCAAAAAACAGTCCCCTCTGACTGTGCTCGATCTAGGCTGTGGCGCCGGTCTTGCCAGTGAAGCCCTCGCCAAAGCTGGTCATGACGTGCTCGGGATGGATGCATCCGCTGAAGGGATTAATGCTGCAAGACGGCACATTGAAGACAATCCTCTGCCAACCGGTTCAGGCTCTCTCGCCTATCGAGTGGGGAGCGCCGAAGCTCTGGTAAGCGAAGGCGTAACATTCGATGCTGTAGTAGCATTAGAGATTATCGAACACGTCACCGATCCAGCAGCATTTATGATTATGCTCGCCCAATTGGTGAAACCTCGTGGGCATATTTTCGTTTCCACCATGAACCGCACGCCCCGCGCCTTTGCATTTGCAAAGGTCGGTGCGGAATACATCATGCGCCTCTTACCGATCGGAACGCATGAATGGCGGAAATTTGTCACTCCCTCTGAACTTGGAAGTTATGGCCGTCATGCTGGCCTTCGGCTCGACGATATAGCAGGTATGACGCCTGCCCTGCTCGGAAAAAGCTGGAAAGAAAGCCGCGATCTGGGAGTAAACTATATTGCCGCTTTCTCCCGAGAATGATCCAGCTTCCTTTTCAGGTATATTATCCATTACTCTCAGGAAGCGGAAATTTTACGTTCCGCCTCGAACATGTAATCCCGAACAAGGGGAATAGCATTGATATCCCGCGTCAGTTGCAACTGAAAATTCATGTGTCCCTGCACTTCGAAAGACAGCTCTGCCCCCGCGAGATAAAACTCGAACATCCGACAGAAACGCTCGTCATAAAGCGCTTTGGCCTTCTCTCGCTGGACTGCAAAACGTTCGCGCCATATTGCGATAGTTTTTGCATAATGCAGTCTCAGTATTTCGCAGTCGGTCACCCATAAGCCCGTTTTCTCAATGGCTGCGAAGGTCTCGCTCAGGCTAGGAGAATAACCTCCCGGAAATATGTATTTGTCGATCCAGGGGTTTGTTGTGCCCGGAGCATCATTACGTCCGATGGAATGCAGCAGTGCGACGCCATCATCTTTGAGGCAGTCCCGTAGCTTGGCAAAAAACGTTTCATAATGGCCTATACCAACGTGCTCGAACATGCCGACAGATACGATACGGTCATAACGGGTCAGAACATTACGGTAATCAAGCAGTTCGAAACGCACCTGCCCCGATAGACCTGCGCTTTCTGCCCTTTGGCGCGAGATCCGCAGTTGCTCCTCGGAAAGGGTAATTCCCGTAACTGTCGCCCCATAGTCTCTGGCGAGGGTAAGAGCCATACCTCCCCATCCGCACCCTATATCGAGCACTGACAAACCTGGTCGATCAAGCCGGAGTTTCGAAGCAATATGATGCTTTTTGGCTTCCTGCGCTTCATCCAGAGTTTCATTCCCTTTTGGGAAATAAGCACAGGAATACTGACGATCCCGATCGAGAAAAAGATCATAAAGCCTGCTATCCAAGTCATAATGATGCGCGACATTTTTTCTCGCTCGTGCTTCCGGATTGAACTGAATCCAGCCCCTTCGGACATGTCGCGTGGCAGCAGCAAGAGCCTCACCTAAGTGACCAGCCGGCTCCATGGCATTGAGCATGAGCAGGCGCAGCAAATCATAAAGGGAACATTCTTGAGGCTGGACTGTTCCATCCATATACGCCTCCCCGAACCCAAGTCCGGGATTAAGGAGCAGACGCCGTTCTGCATCCGTCGAACGAAACCGCATAGCGGCGTGAGGACCGGGGCGATGACCACGGTAATGCGCCGTAGAACCATCGGTAAAAGTCACGTCCAGAGAACCTGCAGCGATGAAGCGGCTCAGGATAGTATTGAGCAACAGTTTCATTCGGCATGTCTCCAGATAGATTCGCATTGAAAGTGAATAGGATTTTGACGGTCTATCTTATGGAGGTCTAGGTCTGCCTTAACAAATCTGCGCAGAATGCGATGAGAACACTACACTCAACCATCAGTATCAGCAGAATACAAAGCAAGATCGTCGCTGATATAGAAAGACAAATTACCCTATATCCCTTTTATCATTACGCCTAAAATTAGCCTCTCTGGTCAGATCAGACAGTGAAAACTGCTCATCCAGATTCATCTACAGGTCATAACACATAAAAAATTTTCAAATTAAATTCATAAACCGCACGAATATTCTTATAAACATTGAATGCTATGTATAATAATTCTTTTCTATAATAAACATCAAATAATACCTCACTTTTTATTTTGACGGATATTGCAACCAAGCCCCCACATTCGCGATGACCGCTTCCTATGCATGGTCACTTTACTCTCTACCCACAAAATGAGAAACCCGTATGGCGAACCATACGGGTTTCTCTGAAAAATCTGACAAAAAGAAAATTACTTCAGACGGAAGCAGATTCCTCATCGGCAGAAGCTTCAGTTGGTTCTTCCTCTGCGAGTTCCAGAACTGGAGTCTCGTCTTCTTCAGAACCGATCACTTC
This sequence comes from Acetobacter conturbans, assembly GCF_011516755.1. GTDB lineage: Bacteria > Pseudomonadota > Alphaproteobacteria > Acetobacterales > Acetobacteraceae > Acetobacter > Acetobacter conturbans. Next base: position 28,265 of record NZ_WOSY01000001.1, read on the forward strand.
ACCCCGAGCCTGACGTTCGGCTTCCTCGACCGTACGAGCGACATTCACACGAACCAGAATTGTGACTTCCGGGTGCAAAGCAACACGAACATCGTAAAGACCAAGCGTCTTGATGGGATGCGGCAGATTGACCTGATCTCGCGTAATGCTCAGACCAGCTTCGGTCGTCGCCTGCGCGATATCACGCGTGGAAACGGAGCCATAAAGATTGCCTCCATCGCCAGCCTGACGGATCAGGACAACAGACAGACCTTCCATACGCTCAGAAAGACGCTCAGCCTCTTCGCGACGCTTGATATTCTGAGCTTCGAGCTGAACGCGTTCACGCTCGAAGCGGTCACGGTTTGCAGCGTTGGCACGGATCGCCTTGCCCTGTGGCAGGAGGAAGTTACGGGCATAACCCGGCTTCACCTTCACAAGATCGCCCATCTGGCCGAGATGCTCGACGCGCTGGAGCAGGATAACTTCAGTTGCAGCCATGATTTCCTCCCTCAGCCCACAACATAGGGCAGCAGGGCGAGGAAGCGGGCGCGCTTGATGGCCTGAGCCAACTCACGCTGCTTCTTCGCGGACACGGCCGTGATGCGGCTTGGGACGATCTTGCCACGCTCCGAAAGGAAGCGGCTCAGCAGACGGACGTCCTTGTAGTCGATCTTCGGCGCGTTCGGCCCGGAAAATGGGCAAGCCTTGCGACGACGGTAGAACGGGCGGCGCGCACCAACGGCAACGCGACGGGCACCCGGATTGATTTCGTTGCTCTCGGACATTCGACCTTACTCCGCTGCGGGTTCAGGGTTCTCGTCACGAGCGCGATACTCTTCGCGATCGTCATAAGAACGACGTGAGGAACGACCGCTTTCGAAGCGACCAGACGGCTTCGGACCACGGAAGCCGCGCTCTCCACGGTCATCGCCCTTGCGGGACAGAACCGGAGACGGATTCTCGTCGATTTCCTCAACGCGCAACGTGAGAACACGCAGGATGTCTTCGTTCAGGCTGAGCTGACGCTCAACTTCACGCAGCGTCTCCGGCTTCGCTTCAAGGCCGAGGAGCATGTAGTGGCCCTTACGGTTCTTCTTGATGCGGTAAGCGAGTGAACGCAGACCCCAGTATTCCTGCTTCTTGATGGAGCCGCCATCAGCCTCAAGGAGACCCTTGATCACTTCGGCAACAGCTTCAACCTGCTGCTGGTTGATATCATTACGTGCGATAAGCACGGTTTCGTACAAAGGCATGCAATCCCTCCGGATTGTTTCAACCCGAACATTGCGGACCCTTCCGGCAATGCTGCGCGGCCTGTTGAGCCTAAAACGCGTCAGGTATAGCCGGACACGATGCCACGTGCCCAGCAGGGAAGAGGGTGATCAACCACAACTGATAGCCAAAAGCAAGTTTTTCGGTCCAGAATAACTTGAGACAGAGCTTCACTCTGATACTCACCAAAAAAGCACTCAACCGATGATTATCCGCTTTGACGTATAAGCATTAGCAATTAGGACCAATAAAAATTGCATTGCGCTGCTGGCCTCTTACAGTAGGCAACTTGTTATCGTTCGGAATATTTTTGATGCCGCAGACAGCCCCTCCCAGCACTCCCTCTTACCTCCTAACGTATTGGGGGGAGATCTTGGATTATGACTGGGACAAGGAAGAAATTAGATCACGCCCCTTTGACGGCACCCCGCCCCATGCCCGCGTCACGATATCTCCGACAGGAAAGGCGTGCTTCGAGGTCCGTTCGCAAAATGACAATGACACCTGGCTTGCGGCCGAACCTTTTCCAGATGGAAAAATACATACTTCTTCCCACAAACGGTTCCCCAACACTATTCAAAGCATTCCGGACCATCGCCATCCTGAAATATCCTTTTTTCGAGTTAATGGTTTGTATCTAACCACCAATGAGGAAGGTGAAACGCAATTCCGCGAAACCAGAGGCATTACGTGGGAAAGCTATTTTCTGCTTAATGAAATACGTTTCGCACAGCTTTGTTTCATACTTGGAAGCCATTGGTATTCTCCCGGGCAAGACCGTCTCATTTCATCGAAAGAAATCGTGCTTGAAAAAGACATGTCTATTAAATTAGGAAAAATAAACACCAAAATACCCGAAATACTTGAATTTTTAGGAAACAACACTTCATCAAAAGAGATAAGATTTTCCCATGATCAGTGGCAGCAGGATTGTATTATACTATATAGACCGCTTATTTACTACTGCTCCTTTGGAAAGGAAGACGGCTTCAAGTGTTTGGCAATCTCCATCGAATCTCTACGACACTATGGAAAATATGATGGAGATATCGCAGTCTTAACCGAGCGATCATCACCGCAAATAGCTGAAGAATATCGTAACATCACAGAAGAATCGACACTAATTCCATACCTTCCACTTGATTCTATCGACTACATGTCAGCTCGCTTCGATATATCTTCATTTAATTATTTTGATAATTTTCAGCCTATACTATACCTTGATACAGATGTAATTATACAAAACAATATTAACTCCATCCTTATTGATGCCATCCGTGAAAAGCAGAAAATTTTTCATGTTACAAAAGAATCTTCAGAACCGATGGAAGCGCCCTATTATGGAAGGGAACTTTTCCAGGAAGATGAAACCGTCAAAACCTTTCCATCTTTCGGGTTTACAACGGGCATCCTCATGTTTCGAGATAAAAAATCAGCCGAACCAGCGCTCAAGCAGATAAGAGATGTTATTATTCTTCAAGGTGAAACATTTGGCGCAAGAAGTCATCATATGCGTTGCTTTGATCAACCCGCTGCGAATTACGTTTTACATAAACTTGAGCAACCAGATCCTGAAATTTTGACTCTGAACGTGTGTAATTTCGACATGAAGCAGCGCCATGTCAGTGACAATGATTTGGTGGAATACGCTATCAGCATTGCTGCATTCCCTATCCTGCATTTTGCTGGCGGGGTCGGCGCTTATGAGTGGAAGCTTGAGGCTATGGTGCGTTATCACAATGCACTAAAAAGCCGTAACTAAACTCCCAATAGTGTCTCTACTCACGCGTAAATATAATACCACGACAAAAATTAATTCCGCAGCATTCAATCCAATTTAGACTAAATGCTGCGGAATTGGGATATTCAAACGAAGAGGAATATCCCAATCTTCCCGAATGACGCCGACAATCCGAAACCCAATACTCAGATAACTTGTCAGTGCACGCGCATGATCGGCCGTGCATGTATTGACGGTTACCCGCCGCGGATTACCGGACCATGCCAACTTAACCACCTGAGCGAGAAATATTTTCCCTATCCCTCGACCGATAGCTTCCGGGACAAGGCCGAAATAAGCCAGATTGACTGTTTTATGAGGTTGAAGTTCAAATTCAAAAAAACCCCGTATTTCATCTTTATCTTTAAGGAGAAAGACTGAACGCCGGGGCTCGCGAAGGATCCGTTCCAATTCGAGATCGGATTTTACCTGACGCATCCACCAACAATGATTACGTCCTACCCATTCGTGCAGCTTGCGATACAGAGCGACTGAAGGTGTCTTCAATAGTTCAATATGCCAGCCGGGTAGAAAATCGGGAGCCTGCAATTTCGGGGGGTGGAGCATCTCAAGAAATGTGACGTCCACCACGACCCGACTGACCGGCTCCATTGCCTCAATTGTCGTCAAGGAAGGAGCGAAGCTTCCGGCTGCGGCTGGGGTGCTTCAATTTACGAAGCGCCTTAGCCTCGATCTGCCGGATGCGTTCACGTGTGACATTGAACTGCTGTCCAACTTCTTCCAGCGTATGATCGGTATTCATACCGATACCGAAACGCATACGGAGGACCCGCTCTTCACGTGGGGTGAGGGATGCGAGAACACGCGTGGTTGCCTCTCGCAGATTGGTCTGGATGGCAGCATCAAGCGGAATAACAGCCGTCTTGTCTTCAATGAAGTCGCCGAGATGGCTGTCTTCCTCGTCACCAATCGGGGTTTCGAGAGAAATCGGCTCTTTGGCGATCTTGAGAACCTTGCGGACCTTCTCAAGCGGCATGCCGAGCTTCTCGGCAAGTTCCTCTGGAGCGGGTTCACGGCCGATCTCGTGCAGCATTTGGCGTGAAGTGCGGACCAGTTTGTTGATCGTCTCGATCATATGGACCGGGATACGGATCGTGCGGGCCTGATCCGCGATGGAACGCGTGATGGCCTGTCGAATCCACCAAGTGGCGTATGTCGAGAACTTGTAACCGCGGCGGTATTCGAACTTGTCCACGGCCTTCATCAGGCCGATATTTCCTTCCTGAATCAGGTCAAGGAACTGCAAGCCGCGATTGGTGTATTTCTTGGCTATGGAAATCACGAGGCGCAGGTTGGCCTCGATCATTTCCTTTTTGGCACGGGCGGAATCACGCTCGCCACGAGCGACGGTAGCATAGACGCGACGGAACTCGCCGACGGAAAGGCCGGTGTCCTGCGCCAGTTCTGCCACCTGCGACCGCAGATCGACCATCATCTCGGTATGTTTGGCGACGAGATTTTTCCAGCTTTTCCCGGGCAGGGCGCTGACCATATCCATCCAGCCGGGATCGATTTCATTGCCGCGATATTTCAGCAGGAAGTCGTCACGGGAAACCTTGCAACTCTCGGCCAGACGCAGCATGCGGCCTTCGAGCATGTTGAGGTTCTGGAACAGCTCCTTGAGCTGCATGACCAGCTCCTCGATGCGGTTATTGTGCAGGTGAACCTGCTCGACCTTGGCGACCAGTTCCGAGCGAAGCTGCTGGTAGGAATCCTCGGATTTGTCGGAGGTTTCGCCACCCGTGACAAGCGCTTCGAGACGCTTGTCCTGCATCTTCTGAAGCTTCTCGTAGAGCGGTTCGATCTCGTCGAACTGGATGAGGATATCGGGCTTCAGCTTCTCTTCGAGGGCGGAAAGGGACAGGCCGCTTCCCTCCCCTTCGGCGTTGTCCGTGTCTTCGACGTCTTCCGCCTCGTCGGTTTCCTCTTCGCCTTCCTCGCCTTCTGCGGTGACACCTTCTGCGGGAACGCCTTCGGGACCGTTCTGGTCGGCCTGCATGGCCTCGAGATCGACGATGTCGCGCAGGAGCATGTCGCCGACCTTGAGTCGCTCATGCCAGGAGATGATGGCGCGGAAGGTCAGCGGGCTTTCGCAGAGGCCGCCGATCATCTCGTCGCGGCCGGCCTCGATGCGTTTGGCGATGGCGATTTCGCCTTCGCGGGAGAGGAGTTCGACCGACCCCATCTCACGCAGATACATGCGGACCGGATCATCGGTACGACCGAGGTTTTCGCTGACGTTGCCGGTCGGGCTTTCGGCTCCCGCTTCGGCTTCCTCTTCTTCCTCTTCGTCCTCGCTCTTGGCGGGCTTTTCTTCGGTCGTCTCGGCTTCGTCGTTATCTTCGTTCTCGACGACCTGGATGCCCATCTCGGAGAGGATGGCCATCACGTCTTCGATCTGTTCGGACGACATCTGGTCCTGGGGCAGGACGGTATTCAGCTCATCGAACGTGATGTAGCCGCGCTCGCGCCCCTTGGCGATCAGTCGTTTGACGGCGCCGGAGCGGGTATCGAGGATCGAGTTGTCCCCGTCCTGTTCACCAGAAGTGGTGGTCGTCCCGGCTGCAGTCTTGGTCGCCATACCTGGATAGTCTCCCCCTGTCCGCTTCCTAAGGCCCGGAATGCGGAACAGTTCAATGCATGGATAAAGAATAAGGCAGCGTGGAGGTGGTCGATCATACCCCGGAAGTCAAGAGGTGCGCCGGAGTTGTCTAGAAAAAAGTTGCGACTTTGTCACATTCTGGAGGCAAAATTACACAGTCCCGTCTTCCATTCGCCGCAGCGCGGTCAGTGCGTCGATTCGGGACTTAAGCCTGTCCCATTCGTTCGGGTCCATCCCGTTGCGTATCCAGAGGTCGCTGTCGCGGGCGACGTCGGCCTCGAATTCGGCTCGGTTGAGTTTTGCATAAAAATGCCACCATTGCATCTCCGGCGGTTCATCCGGGGCGGCGGGGTCGATGGGGCGGTTGGCAGCCGGGGCGCAGGCCGTGCGGATGATGAGGGCTGCGTGTGCGGCGAGGCTCTGTCCGCTGAAAGTTTGACCATTGAAGCTCTGACCGCGGGCGCTAGGGCCGCCGGTGGTGTTCTGGCTGGCCGGGTTCTGACCTGTATCGCTCTGACCGGGGTCACTGTGGGCCGAGATGCTTTGGCCGGTGATGTTGTGGCGGGCGCTGGTGCTGCTTTGGCCCGGGACACTTTGGTCGGTGATGTGGTGGGCGGGGTGACTCTGGCTGGGGGTGCTTTGGCTCGGGACACTCTGGCCGGTGATGCGGTGGCCGGGGTGACTCTGGTTGGGGGTGCCTTGACCCGGGACACTCTGGGCAGCAACGCCTTGGATGGGGGGATGCTGGCTGGAGGCGCCTTGACCCGGGACACTCTGGGCGGCGACGCCTTGGTGGATGGGGGGATGCTGGCTGGTGATGCCTTGGGCGGGGACGCTCTGGCCGGTGATCGCTTGGGTGGGGACGTTCTGGTTGGGGATAGGTTGGCCGCTGATGCTTTGGGTGGCGAGGACCTGCATGAGGCGGATGTGCATGTCCTCGGAGTTGAAGCGGCCTTCGCGGTCGAGGTCCTCGCTGGTGAAGTCGATGATGGCGGCGCGGAGGGCGGCGAGGTCTTCGGGGAGCTGGAGGCGGCACCATGCGTCGCCGATGCGCTCGGCCAGCCAGGGGAAGCGGAGGACGAGGTCGGTGAGTTTTTCGAGGCTGGCGCGGTCGCCATTGAAGGGGGTGGTGTCGCGTCCGCCGAGGCTGACGTTGGTTGTGGGAGGTGCTGGCCCCCTGCCCTTGCCTTTGCCGCCGGAGAAGGGTGTGCGGTTGCCTCTATAGGTTCGGAAGAACTGGTCGAGGAGAGTTGAGCGGTATTCCGAGGCGAGGGTTTTGTCCTCGATCTTCGTGGCGGCCTGTGTGAGGCGGCTGCGCAGGGCTGCACGCTGTTCCGGCGTAGGTTGTGGGGGTGTGCCTTCGGCGAGGAGGTCGAAGAGCATCTCGGCCAGCGGGCGGGCCTGAGCGAAGAGGGTGGCGACGGCCTCTCGTCCGCGATGCTGGAGGAGGCTGTCGGGGTCCTCGCCTTCGGGGAGGAGGCAGATGCGGAGGCCGCGGTCGGCGGAGATGAGGGGCAGTGCGGTTTCGGCGGCGCGGATGGCGGCGCGGCGGCCGGCGGGGTCACCGTCGAAGCAGAGGATGGGCGACGGGGTAGCCTGCCAGAGGATTTCGAGCTGCTCGGGGGTCATGGCCGTGCCGAGGGGGGCGACGGCGCCGGGGAAGCCTGCCTGATGGAGGGCGATGACGTCCATGTAGCCTTCGACGACCAGGGCATCCACGGGGGGCGCATCTTTCGGGCGTGCAGCGCGGAGGGCGGGTCGGGCGCGGTCGAAGCCGAACAGGAGGCGGCGCTTGGAGTAGAGCGCGGTTTCGGGGCCGTTGAGGTATTTGGGCTGGCCGTCGCCGAGGATACGGCCGCCGAAGGAGACGAGGTCGCCCCGGCGGTCGCGGATGGGGAAGGTCACGCGGTTCCAGAACAGTTCGCCTTTGGGGCGGCCGTCCTCGTCGAGGCGCATGAGTCCGGCTTCGGCCATGGCCTCGGGGGGGATGCCCTGTGGCTTGAGGGCATCGACGAGGGCGTTGCGGCGGTCGCTGGCCCAGCCGAGTCCGAAGGCTGTGATGGTGTCGTCGGTGAGGCCGCGTCGGCGGAGGTAATCCAGTCCGGCGCGTCCGGCGGGCTGGCGCAGGTCGTGGGTGTAGATGCGCTGGGCGGCTTCGAGCACGTCGCCGAGGGTTTTCTGGCGGGCGGCTTCCTCGCGGGCTTTCGGGCTGGGTTTGGGAACGACGAGTCCGGCTTCGGCGGCGAGGGTTTCGACGGCTTCGGGGAAGGCTTTGCCTTCGATCTGCATGACGAAGGAGATGGCGTCGCCGTGCGCGCCGCATCCGAAACAGTGGAAATGGTCGTCATAGACGTAGAAGGACGGGGTTTTCTCGCCGTGGAAGGGGCAGCACCCCTTCCAGTTGCGTCCTGAGCGCGCGAGCTTGACGCGGCGACCGATCAGCGGCGCGAGCGGGGTTCTCGCGCGGAGTTCGTCAAGGAAGGCGGCGTCAAGGCTCATGCGTCATGATTTAGGCGTTGGGGGGCGTTTTGGCGACCCGTTTCAGGCGCTGAGGGCGGCCTTGACGAGACCGTTGGCGCGGCCCAGGTCGAGGGAGGCGCCGAATTTGGATTTCAGGGCGCCCATGACCTTGCCCATGTCCTTCATGGTGGTGGCGCCGCTGTCCGCGATAGCGGTTTTGACGGCGGCTTCGAGGGCGGCTTCGTCCATTTCCGGCGGCAGGAATTCGCGGATGATGGCGATTTCGGCCTCTTCCTTGGCGGCGAGTTCCTCGCGTCCGCCTTCGCGGTACATTTTCACGGACTCCTGACGGGATTTGACCATGCCGCGGAGGGCGGAGGTGATGTCATCATCGTTGAGGGCGTCCTTGCCCTGTCCGCGCGCGGCGATGTCCGCGTCTTTTACTTTGGCGCCGATCATGCGGAGGGTGGTGACGCGCTCTTTCTCGCCGGCCTTCATGGCGGTCTTGGTGTCTTCGGTGAGGCGGGTGCGGATGTTGGTCATGGGGGACTTCTCCAGCGGATATGATCAGTGTGGAGGGGGTGTCTCGCGGATTGGTGGGGGTGGTCAAGGTTGAGGGTCGGCTGCATCTGCCTCGAAGTGGCGGGATATCCGAATGTGACGCTTCTTTCAGAGCGAGTGACGCAGGAGAACATTCGGGGGGATGCGACGTTAGATGCGCAGTTGATGGCTATGGAATATATAGAGAATTACGCTCAATGTATGCGTATTGCAGGTTTTCCGTCCATCATTCCGTAACAGGCTGAGTTACTCGTTTACGATTCGTATCTTTCGTCTATACGATGTCTTTAGATTTTAATGATAATAAATAATGCTCACATATCTTGTGTATTAATTAAAAATAACGCCCATCCCTAACAGAAAGGCTAAACTACAGTGGATTCCGAACAGCAATTACTAGGCCTATGCCAAGCAACTGCAAATGCTCTTATGAGTTTATCTCGGGATCAGGAAAATATAAAAAGCCTTCTTACCAACATGTCCCAGATAATGATTGAGACCTGCAGACAGGCCCATGAGGCGCGAGAAGTATCCGAGGCATTTTTCTCGTCGCAGAAAATTCCGGACAAGACAAAAATCCGCTGCGTTTTTATGGTTAGTTCCATCGCTGCCTGGGACGCATTATTTGATTTATATAAAGACATGCTCGATCATAACAGTTTCGATCCTGTTGTTGTGTCGATAAATTATCGCACTGGTCAAGATCAGTATTATGATGGAGAGCAGGCAGTCAGCGATGGATTGAAAGAACTCAATATTCCGCATCTTCGCTTTGACATGGAAGATTCTTTTTTCGCCCTTAAAATTCTACGTTCCATTGCTCCCGATGTCATATTTCGCCAGACACAATGGGATATCCTCTATCCGCCGGCCTTTACCTCCCAATACCTGAGCTTCGCCAAACTGTGTGTCGTGCCGTATGGGATAAGTATTCTGGAGAAATATGACAAAAATTCCCCTCAGGAAGATGCCCACGCAATATCCTGCGATACGCCCTATCATAGAGGGGCGTGGCGAATTTTCTGTGAAAATGAATATACACTTCACAAAATCCAAGATTTTCAGCACTCCCTACCCGAAAAGCTTGTCCTGACGGGTTATCCTAAATTTCAGGCCCTTCTCGACTCCCCTCCTGAATGGCCTGAATTCAAACGGCCCCTTACGAATGAGCGGCCATTTCGCATTATCTGGGCCCCCCATCATTCCGCTGGAGACACATGGCTTAATTTTGGGGTTTTCCACAAAATACACCATCAGTTCCTGAATTGGGCAAAAAACGCTCAGGATATTGATTTCGTGCTTAAGCCTCACCCTGAACTTTTTAAAAGTGTCGTCATCCGGGGCATCATGACGCAGGAGGCCGTAGATGCCTTTCTGACGGAATGGAACAATCTCCCGAATTGTGCCCTTGAAACCAAGAGATATGGGGGGCTTTTTGCCGCATCGGATATCATGATTACTGACGGCATCTCATTTGTTGTGGAATATCCCATCTTCAATAAACCGCTGATTTTCTTTGATTCAGGCGCACATTCCCCTTTTAATCATGTTGGAAAAACTGCTCTTGCATGCGCTGAAACCGTTCATGACTTTGAGACGATGAAAAAAATCGCGTCCAGTTACAAGGATAAGACGGTTACAGACACACACAAGGACGCTCTGGCCGATCTTTTGAAAATCCTATTTCCTGTCAATGAAAAACCATCGAAGATTATTCTTGAAAACATCAAAGAAAGCATTCTTGGCAAATAGCTTATTTCGCCGTGAAGAATAGGTTGTTCCTGTTATAGTTGGCGACCTGACCCGGACGGAATCAATCTAGAGGGCGTTATATGCCCTCTCGACATATCCTCCGGGTCCGACCGCTCTTTTTCATGATGTGCCTCGTCCATTTGTAACGGGAAAGACGATTTCATCATGTATCGAGGCACTTCGGCATCATCAGGCCGTCGTGATACGGGGGGGGGGGATGTTGAGGTAAGAACAACCAATCCCGCATGAGGCAACGCCAGAGACCAGAACAGCATCTGTCTCTGCTTGCCCATCCCCCTCTCCCATTCACTAACCACCCCATAAACAAGGTGAATTCGTCTTCGATTTGATGGATAACGATCTGTATTAACTCTCCATCGAACCAGAACGAAAGCCTCTCATGCCCCTCCCCCTCATCCTTTCCTTCGGCAGTGTGAATATCGACGTGACGGCGCGGGGGAAACGGCTGCCTGCGCCGGGGGAGACGGTTCATGCGGAGAGCTATGCGATCGGGCTGGGTGGCAAGGGGGCAAACCAGGCGGCTGCGGCGGGGCGACTGGGGGCTGGGTGTGGGGTGAGGTCGGCTCTGGTGGGGCGGATTGGTGCGGATGCGTTTGGGGTGCAGGCGCGGGAGGCGTTGCGGTCGTTTGGTGTTGATCTTGCGGGTTTGCGGGAGGATCCGGGGGCTGCGACGGGACTGGCGCTGATTGGGATTGATGCGGCGGCGGAGAACTGCATCACGGTGGTTGGTGGGGCGAACCTGCGGGTTGATGGGGGCGACGTTCGCGGGTCGGAGGCTTTGTTTGGCGAGGCTTCGGTGTTGCTGTTGCAGTTGGAGGTTCCGGTTGAGGCGGTGCTGGCGGCGGCGCGACGGGGCCGTGAAGCGGGGGCTCGGGTGGTTCTTGATCCGGCACCGGCGCCCTCTTCTCCCCTGCCGGATGAGTTGTGGCCGCTGGTGGATGTTGTGACGCCGAACGAGACGGAGACGGCGGCGTTGTGCGGGGTTTTGCCGACGACGCGCGAGGAGGCGGCCAGGGCGGCGGGGCTGCTGATGGCGCGTGGGGTTGGGGCGGCTGTGGTGAAGATGGGGTCGCGGGGCGTCTGGTGGCAGTCATCGGAGGGGAGCGGGTTTGTGTCGCCTTTTCCGGTGACGGCTGTGGATACGGTAGCGGCGGGGGATTGCTTCAACGCGGGGCTGGCGGTGGCTCTGGCGCTCGGGGCGTCGCTGGGTGAGGCTGTTCGGGTTGCGGCGGCGACCGGGGCTTTGGCGGTGACGAAGCGTGGGGCGGCGGATGCGGCGCCGGAGTGGGGTGCGGTTCAGGCGTTACTGTGACGCTGCTGTTTTCCTGTGTGGTGGGGAGTGTTGCGGCTGGTGTTCTGTGGGCGCGGCTTGTGGTGTACGGAAAGGGGAGAAAAATTCCCACTTTCGACTCTCTTTTCGGGTGGGAATTTTCTTCCCAGACGTTTCGATCGCTGATAATGATTGCCTTGCAGGGGGAAGGAAGCCAATGCCTCTATCTGTTGAGACCATCATTGAGCGGGTCGGTGGCCCGGAGAAGATTGCGGCCCTGACGGGTGTCGGCACCGAGGCGGTGCGGAAATGGCGTCAGGCGCGGGCGATTCCGCCGAAGCACTGGCCTGTTGTTGCGCGAGCCGCGGGTGTATCGCTTGATGAGTTACAGCCGGGGGGCTTCTCCCCTTTCCTTTCAGATTCCCAGAACCGGAACCAGCCCATGTCCGAACAGCGCGCCAGCACAGTCACTGACGTTCCGGAGGGGGCGACGGCTGCCCTTGTTCTTGCGGATGGGACGGTGGTGTGGGGCATCGGGTTTGGTGCTGTGCCGACGGGCGATGCTATTGGCGAGATCTGCTTTTCGACGGGCATGACGGGGTATCAGGAGACTCTGACGGACCCGTCTTTTGCGGGGCAGATCATCACGTTCACCTTTCCGCACATCGGCAATGTCGGCACGAATTCCGAGGATGACGAGGCTCTGCGGGTTGCGGCGCGTGGTCTTGTGGTGAAGCAGGATCTGACGGAGCCTGCGAACTGGCGTGCGACGGAGAGTCTGGATGCGTGGCTGAAGGAGCGGAATGTTCCGGGCATTTGTGGTGTGGACACGCGGGCACTGACGCTGCGCATTCGGGATGGCGGTCCGCAGACGGCGGTTCTGGTTGCGGTGAAGGATGGCGCAGTCGATCTGGATGCGGCGAAGGCGAAGGCTGTTTCGTGGCCGGGTCTGGAGGGCATGGATCTGGCGAAGACGGTGACGTGTGCGGCGCCGTATACGTGGTCTGGCGGCATCTGGGAGTGGCCTTCGGGGACGAAGGGTCTTTCGGAGAAGCGTCGGCGGGTTGTGGCGGTTGATTATGGTGCCAAGCGGAACATTCTGCGGTGTCTGACGTCGGCGGGCTGTGATGTGACGGTGGTTCCGGCGACGACGTCTGCCGAGGAGATTCTGGCGCTGAAGCCGGAGGGTGTTTTCCTGTCCAACGGTCCGGGCGATCCGGCGGCGACGGCGGTTTATGCGGTTCCGGCGATCCGTGGGGTTCTGGATGCGGGGGTTCCTGTATTTGGCATCTGTCTGGGTCATCAGCTTCTGGCGCGGGCTTTGGGGGCACAGACCTACAAGCTGGTTCAGGGGCATCGCGGGGCGAATCAGCCGGTGAAGGATCTGGACACGGGCAAGGTGGAGATCACCAGTCAGAATCATGGTTTTGCGGTTGATGAGAAGACGCTGCCGAACGATGTGAAGGTCACGCATGTGAGTTTGTTCGACAAGTCGAACGAGGGCATTGCCTCGACGACGTTGCCGGCGTTTTCGGTGCAGTATCATCCGGAGGCGAGTCCGGGTCCGTCGGACAGTTTCTATCTGTTCGAGCGGTTTGTGGCTCTGATTGATTCGCATGGGAAGGCTGCCTGAGCCTTATCTGATGGATCCGGTTCGCAATCCTTATGTCCCGGGCGCGGGAGCGTCTCCGCCGGAGCTTGCCGGTCGTGAGGATCTGTTCACGCAGGCCGGGATTGTTTTGCAGCGGGCGCTTGGCGGGAAGAGTGCGCGTGGGTTCATTGCGACCGGGCTTCGGGGGGTTGGCAAGACGGTTGTTCTGGCGCGTGTCGAGCAGCTTGCGCAGAGTGCGGGTTATCTGACGTGTTTTGTCGAGGCGCAGGAGGAGAAGCCGCTTGGGGCGACTCTTGCGCCGTATCTGCGTCGGATGATGCTGGAGCTGGACCGGCTTGGCGCGGTGACGGAGCAGGTGAAGCGCGGTCTTCGGGTTCTGAAGAGTTTTGCGGCTGGTTTGCGGATTCATTCGGATTTCGGGTTCAGCATTGCGCTGGATGTGGAGCCGGAGCGCGGGACGGCGGACACGGGCGATCTGGCGATGGATCTGCCGGACATGATTTCGGCGCTGGGTCATGCGGCGCAGTCCCGGCATACGGGTGTTGCGCTGTTCATTGACGAGATTCAGAACCTGCCGGAAGCGGATCTTGCGGCGCTGATCATGGCGATGCACCGTGTGATGCGCGAGGGGTTGCCTGTTGTTCTGATGGGGGCCGGCCTGCCGCATCTGGTGTCGATGATCGGGCGGGCGAAATCCTATGCGGAGCGTCTGTTCGAGTTTCCGGTTCTGGGGCCGCTTGCGCCTGCGGAGTGCGAGGATGCGCTTCGGACGCCTGCGGAGCGGGCGGGTGTGGATTTCACGCCGGAGGCTGTTGCGGAGGTGGTGCGGATCACGCGGGGCTATCCGTATTTCCTTCAGGAGTGGGCTTATCATGCGTGGAACGTTGCGCATGGGGACCGCATTCTGGCGGGGGACATTCAGGTGGCGACGGAGGTTTCGCTGACGTCTCTGGATGGGGGTTTTTTCCGCATGCGCTATGCGCGGCTGACGCCGCGTGAGCGCGAGTATTGTCAGGCGATGGCCGAGCTTGGGGCGGGTTCGCACCGTTCCGCGGAGGTTGCCGGGCGGATGGGTGTTCGCACGCAGGTGGTGGCGCCTGTTCGTGCGACCCTGGTTCGCAAGGGGATGATTTACAGTCCGCGCCGTGGCGAGACGGCCTTCACTGTTCCCCTGTTTGAAAACTATCTTCACCGCATTCGGACCATGGGCGCTGACCTGGCCGACACAGACGACTGACCAAAAGGACTGATCATGCCCAAACGGACAGATATTCGCTCTATCCTGATTATCGGTGCCGGTCCGATTGTTATCGGTCAGGCCTGTGAGTTTGACTATTCCGGCGCGCAGGCGTGCAAGGCGCTGCGTGAGGAAGGCTATCGGGTCATTCTGCTGAACTCGAACCCGGCGACGATCATGACCGATCCGGGTCTGGCGGATGCGACTTATATCGAGCCGATCACGCCGGAATTTGTCGAGCGGATCATTCTCAAGGAAAAGCCGGACGCGATTTTGCCGACGATGGGCGGCCAGACGGCGCTGAACGCGGCGATGGCGCTGGATGCGTCGGGCTTTCTTGTGAAGCACAATGTTGAGCTGATCGGTGCGAAGGCGGATGTGATCGACCGCGCCGAGGACCGGCTGAAGTTCCGTGAGGCGATGGATGCGATCGGGATCGAGAGTCCGAAGAGCTTCATTGCGCACACTCTGGATGAGGCGCGTGCGGCGCTGAAGAATGTCGGGCTTCCGGCGATCATTCGTCCGTCCTTCACGATGGGCGGTGCGGGTGGCGGCATTGCCTACAACAAGGAAGAGTTCGACCAGATCGTCACGGGCGGTCTTGATGCGTCGCCGACGACGGAAGTGCTGGTTGAAGAGTCTGTTCTGGGCTGGAAAGAGTTCGAGATGGAGGTTGTTCGCGACACGGCGGACAACTGCATCATCGTGTGTTCCATTGAGAACATCGACCCGATGGGTGTGCATACGGGTGACTCGATCACGGTCGCTCCGGCGCTGACGCTGACGGACAAGGAGTATCAGCGGATGCGCGATGCTTCGATTGCGTGTCTGCGGGCGATTGGTGTTGAGACGGGCGGGTCGAACGTGCAGTTCGGCATCAATCCGGTGGATGGCCGCATGGTGGTCATCGAGATGAATCCGCGTGTGTCGCGGTCATCGGCTCTGGCGTCTAAGGCGACGGGTTTCCCGATTGCGAAGATCGCGGCGAAGCTGGCGGTCGGGTACACGCTGGACGAGCTGACGAACGACATCACGGGTTCGACGCCTGCGTCGTTCGAGCCGACGATTGATTATGTCGTCGTGAAGATTCCGCGTTTCACGTTCGAGAAGTTCCCCGGCACCCCTGCCCTGCTGTCCACGTCGATGAAGTCGGTTGGCGAGGCGATGGCGATTGGGCGGTCGTTCGCGGAGGCGCTCCAGAAGGGGCTGCGTTCGATGGAGACGGGTCTTGCGGGTCTTGATCCGGTTGAGGCTCCGGGTGATGGCGGTGTGGATGCGTTCCGTGCCGAGCTGTCGCAGCCGCGTCCTGAGCGCATTCTGATGGCGGCTCAGGCTTTGCGGGCTGGTTTCTCGGTGGACGAGATTGCGGCGGCGTGCAAGTTCGAGCCGTGGTTCCTGCGTGAGCTTGAGAAAATCGTTCATGTGGAAAAGGAAATTCTCGACCGTGGGTTGCCGGAGGATGCGCAGGGGCTGCGTCGTCTGAAGGCGATGGGGTTCTCGGATGTGCAGCTTGCGCGTCTGTCGGGGACGCAGGCGGCTGAGGTGATGGCGCTGCGTGAATCGGTGGGTGTGAAGCCGGTTTACAAGCGGATTGACACCTGTGCGGGCGAGTTCGCTTCGGCGACGCCGTATATGTATTCGACGTATGAGAACCGTTTCGGGCAGCCTGTGTGTGAGTCCGATCCGACGTCGCGGAAGAAGGTTGTCATTCTGGGTGGTGGTCCGAACCGGATCGGTCAGGGCATTGAGTTCGACTATTGCTGTGTTCATGCGGCCTATGCGCTGCGCGAGGCCGGTCTTGAGACGATCATGGTCAACTGCAATCCGGAGACGGTTTCGACGGACTATGACACGTCTGACCGTCTGTATTTCGAGCCTTTGACGGGTGAGGATGTGGTTGCGCTGATCCGTCGGGAGCAGGAGCAGGGCGAGGTTCTGGGCTGCATTGTTCAGTATGGCGGTCAGACGCCTCTGAAGCTGTCGCGGGCGCTTGAGGCGGCTGGCATTCCGCTGCTTGGCACGCCTGCGGATGCGATTGACCGGGCGGAGGATCGCGAGCGTTTTCAGGCTCTGCTGCGCAAGCTGGGTCTGCGTCAGCCGGACAATGGCATTGCGCGGTCTCCGGCTGAGGCTGAGGAGATTGCGGAGAAGATCGGTTATCCGGTTGTGGTGCGTCCGTCCTATGTTCTGGGCGGTCGTGCGATGGAGATCGTCTATGACCGGGCCAGCCTTCAGCGTTACATGAAGGTCGCGTTGCAGCTTGCCGGTCCGGAGGTTGCGAACGGTCCTGTTCTGATCGATCATTATCTGAACGATGCCATTGAGGCGGATGTGGACTGCATTGCCGATGGCGAGGATGTTTATGTTGCCGGTGTGATGGAGCACATTGAGGAAGCGGGCATTCACTCGGGTGACAGTGCCTGTGCGTTGCCGCCCTACACGCTCTCTCCTGCGGTTGTGACGGAGCTGAAGGCGCAGACCGAGGCGATGGCGCGTGAGCTGGGCATCGTGGGTCTGATGAATGTTCAGTATGCCATCAAGGGTCAGGATGTTTTCGTTCTGGAGGTGAATCCGCGTGCGTCGCGCACGGTGCCCTTCGTGGCGAAGGCGACGGGTGTTCCGGTGGCGAAGATCGGGGCCCGGGTGATGGCGGGTGCGAAGCTCTCCGACTTCACGCTGGATGACCGTGCGGTTGTGCCGCATGTTGCGGTGAAGGAGGCGGTGTTCCCGTTCCATCGTTTCCAGGGTGTGGACACGATCCTTGGTCCGGAGATGCGTTCGACGGGCGAGGTGATGGGTCTGGACACGTCGTTCGAGCGTGCTTTTGCGAAGTCGCAGCTTGCGGCGGGTGTGAAGCTGCCGCTTTCGGGTGCGGTGTTCCTGTCGGTTCGCGAGGGTGACAAGGCGCATCTGCCGCGTCTGGGGCGGATGCTGGCGGACATGGGCTTCACCATTCTGGGCACGCGCGGCACGGCGAAGTGTCTGAGCGATGCGGGCATTGCGGTGAAGATTGTGAACAAGGTTCTGGAGGGTCGTCCGCATTGTGTGGATGCGATCCGGTCGGGCGAGGTTCAGATGGTCATCAACACGGTGCAGGGTGGACAGTCGGTCAAGGACAGTTATGACATCCGGCGTTCGGCGCTGACGATGGGCATTCCGAACTTCACGACGATGGCCGGAGCACGGGCTGCGATCCATGCGATTGCGGCGATGCGCGAGGGTCCGCTTGAAGTCGCGCCGCTTCAGTCCTACTTTAACGCCTCGTTCTGAATGGTATGGGGGTTGCCTTTACGGTTTTCCCCTCGGGTGTTCCGGTTGATTTACCGTTCTGAAGCGATTTTGTGGGAGGCTTTTGCCTCTCATTGAACTGCGAGGGACATTTCCCTCTTCATCCGGGCTGGGCTGGCATTTGTGCCGGTCTGGTCCTCTTTTTGTGTTTCGCTTTCCGAGGATTGGCACCTTGCAGAAAACCCCGATGACCGCTTCCGGCCTGCAGCGACTTGAGGGCGAACTTCGTCATCTCAAGTCTTCGGAACGTCCGGCCGTCATTCGTGCGATTGCGGAGGCCCGCGAGCACGGCGATCTTTCGGAAAACGCGGAGTATCATGCTGCGCGTGAGCGTCAGTCCTTCATTGAGGGGCGTGTGCTTGAGCTAGAGGAGATTGTCTCCACGGCTGAGGTGATTGATCCGTCCAAGCTGTCTGGCGATCAGGTGAAGTTTGGCGCGCGCGTCACCCTGATTGACGAGGAGACGGAGAAGGAAGTGCACTACCAGATTGTGGGTGTGTATGAGGCTGACATCAAGCAGGGCCTGCTGTCCGTTTCCTCGCCGCTGGCGAAGTCGCTGATTGGCAAGTCGCTGGGCGACACGGTTTCCGTTCCGGCTCCCGGCGGCGACCGCAGTTATGAAATCACTTCCGTTGTTTATGGCTGAAAGCGGTCTGCGTGATCACGTTCGAGGATATCAGGGCTGCTGCAGGGCGGATTGAGGGGCGCGTGCTGCGCACGCCCACTATTCCCTCTCATTCGCTGTCGAAGTCCGTTGGGGCGGAGATCACGCTCAAGCTTGAGAATTTGCAGGCGGTCGGGTCGTTCAAGGAACGTGGCGCTGCCAACAGGCTGGCGCTGCTGACGCCTGAAGAGCGCGCGCGTGGTGTGATTGCTGCGTCGGCGGGCAATCATGCGCAGGGCGTGGCGCGTCATGCGAGCCTTCTGGGCATTGATGCGGTGATTGTCATGCCGCGCTTCACGCCGGCCTCCAAGGTGACGCGGACGGAGGGCTGGGGCGCACGGGTTGTGCTTGAGGGCAACAACTTTGCCGAGGCGTCCCTGTTCGCGCGGGATTTGCAGGAGCGTGAGGGGCGGGTTTTCATCCATCCCTATGACGACGATGCGGTCATGGCGGGTCAGGGCACCTGTGCGCTGGAACTGTTCGAAGATGCGGGGCCGCTGGATGCTCTGGTCGTGCCGATCGGTGGTGGCGGGTTGCTGGCGGGTTGTGCGGTTGCGGCGCGGGCGATGCGGCCTGAGGTCGAACTGATTGGCGTTCAGGTGGAGAGTTATTCCTCGCTGTCGCATTTCCCCGGCCCGGAGGTGACGCCGTGTGGTGGCGCGACGATTGCCGAGGGCATTGCGGTGATGAAGATCGGTCGCCGGACGCATGAGGTGATCCGGCAGCTTGTCTCGCAGGTTGTGGTTGTTTCCGAGCGCGATGTGGAGAATGCGATCACGCTGATGGCCGAGGGTGCCAAGCAGGTGACTGAGGGTGCTGGTGCGACGGGTCTGGCGGCGGTGATGAGTCACCCTTCCCTGTTCGCGGGCAAGCGCGTGGCGTTACCGGTGAGTGGTGGCAACATCGACACGCGCATTCTGGCCAACACGTTGTTGCGGGCGATGCTGCGTGACGGGCGGCTTCTGCGTCTGATCATGGAGATTCCGGATCGTCCGGGGGTTCTGGCGGACATTTCGAAGACGATTGGCGAGGCTGGGGGCAACATCATCGAGGTGTCGCATCAGCGGTTGTTTGCCGCGCCGTCTGTTCAGGCGGCGGAGCTTGAGGTGATGATCGAGGCGCGTGATCCGCAGCATGCCGAGCAGATCACCGAGGCGCTGCGGGAGCATTATGTGGTGCGGCGGGTCTGACCCGGTGGGATCTGGCGTGATGGCGCGGCGCGGCGTGCAGGCTATTGTGCGGCTGGGGCTGGCGGCGCTGTTTGTGGCTTCGTGCTGGGCGGCCGGTGTTCCCCCGGCCGAGGCGCAGGACATGGTCCTGTCGAATGACGAGGCGCATGATTTCGTTCTGTCGCTGGGCAGGACGCTGACGGACGACTATCCCTTCCCTGACATTTCGGCACGGTATGCGGAGGCGCTCGAGCGTCATCTGGACAATGGCGAGTATTACGGGCGGGCGCCGTGTGAACTGGGTGTGCGGATCACGGCGGATCTTCAGGTGGTTCATCCGGACAAGCATCTGAAGGTGCATTGCCGGGCGGATGTGAACAGGACGGATCGTCCGATTTCGTCGGGGTTTCAGTCGGTTGAAGTCGATAGCGTGCACCAGACGACGTATATTCAGTCGAACGGGTCATGGGACAACGACGAGTATACCTACACGGCGGCATTTTCTGTCATGCAACTGGCGGGGCGGTCGCGTTACATCATCATTGATCTGCGGGACAATGTTGGTGGCACGGGGGTTATCGGGCGTATTCTTGCGTCTTATTTCTTCAGGCCGGGCGAAGAGCAGTTCTTCATGTATGGATATCCGAAGGACAGGTCTCAGGGTATTCAGGAATGGACGTTTCCGTATGTTCCGGGCCATCGGTCTGACAAAGCGAAACTTTATATTCTGGTCAACAAGGATACGTTTTCGGCGGCTGAAGGTTTTGCGTTCGGCATGAGGAACCTGAAGCGGGCGACGATCATCGGGCAGACGACGGCGGGTGGTGGCATTGCCGGGATGTTCGTCAATTTCGATGGTGGCAAGGAAGCGGTATTCGTCCCGACGAAGATGCTTGTCGCGCCGCATACGGACAAGGGCTGGGATGGTGTCGGGGTTGTGCCGGATTATGTGACGGCGGTGGGGCACGAGCGCGAGAAGGCCATGGAGCTGATTGAAGCGGATCAGGGGCGGTAAGAAGTCTCGCGCGTCTTTATTTGAGTTTTACGTCACCCTCTTGGTTACTGGAGCACCCGTTATCCGACAATTTCTGTCAGGTAACGGGTTTTTTCTGTCTGGCCTCTGACCTTCATTACGACTGCTTTTCCAGACGCCATTCCGGGAACTGGTCGGGATGCAGCACGCGCTCGGCAATTTCGCTCCATTCGGGGATATCGACGGAAACCGGGTCCTTGTAGAGCAGCGCTGCGGTGATGGCGGCCTTGATGGAGGTGGGATCGCCGGGCTTGTATCCAAATCGGCTGGGCATGCCACCGACGGCGAATTGCGGGCAGACGGCTGGTTTTCCGAAATAGGCGAACTGGCGCAATTTCATGGATGTATCGAGCAGATAGGCGGGGGTGTCATTGTCGCGGTAGGGGGCGACACCGATTGTCATATGCGCGAGCCAGCCGAGGGTTTCCTCGAAGGGCATTTCGTCGTGGATGATGATGTTCTGTCTTTTCGTGACCCCGCTGGCAGCGGGGCCGGCGCCGATGACATAGAAGTCCAGATTGGGGAAAAGCGGTGCTGCGATGTTGAAGAACGAGGCATCGAAGAGCATGGAGCCCACGGACACGCAGGTTTTTCTTTCCCCTGTCATGGGAGAGGGGCGCGGGGTGTCCATCACGGCCTTGTTGATGCCGTGGGGTGCGAGGATGGCGGTTTTTCCGTGTGGCATTCCTTCCAGCAGCAGCCGGGAGGGGAGACGGATGGTGTCGATGGACTCGAAGTTCCTGATAAATGACCGCTGGATGGTTTCGGCGGCACCGATTGTTGTCAGGTCATCGGCGGCCCAGTAGACGATGCGGGCCTTTGGGTTCAGTTTTTTGACCACGCCGATATAGACGGCGGCCATGCCTGATTCGATGAAGACCTGATCGGCTTCCCTGATCCATTTCCTGAGGACGGGGGTCATCAGGCGTGTGTAGATCTGGAACATTCCCTCTTCTGCGAAGCGCAGTTTACGGTTTTTCAGGCGGAAGGGGTGCCAGAGGTTTCTCTGGAGATAGCATTCGACGCCGTCGATGATTTCCACATGATTGGCTCTGTCGACCAGGTCCATGCGTGTATCGCCACGATGTTCCGAGAGGCGGCTCATTCCGACGGAATAGAACCGGGTGCGGCCCCGTTTTGCGAGTTCCTCGGTCATGAAATGGACGCACGTCTTACGGCGTGATCGGAAATCATGAACAGACAAGAACAGGAAATTTTCCATGTGAGGCACTCGGTCTCCGCAGTGACGGTTAATGCGTGGTTACATTACGGTGTTTGCCGTCATCCCCACGCTATAGAGGTCCCAATATCGGGCAAAAATGCAGCATGTGGTGTGAGAGCGAAAACATCGGGTTCAGTTACAAACCGATCCGCACAAGTGGAAACGCTCCTGCTTCATGAGGGTGCAGGAGTTGCTGCGCGAAATTTTCGGGTTTGATCCGCAGCGGGGCGTTGCGCTCGATTTTGTGGTGCAGGCTGGGTTGGGAAAATCTGTTTTCAGGACCGTTGTTTGCGGGAAGCAGTCCGCGCGGCTGAAAAATCCGGGAAGGAACCCAGTCTATCGTCTCGTCCCGTGGGAGGCGGCATCGCAAACCCTCATTCCGAACATCGTGTTCGCTGTCAGAGACTGATTAAAGCAACCAGTTTGTGACAAAGTATCTCTAGACAATCCCTTAACGGGTTGGGAGTCAAGGCTGAGGGTTTGGGTGCTGTCGTTTTTCAGATATTTCCCTGTTAATTTTTCATTTCTCATAATGTCGAATTGTGAGCACAAAAAAAGGGGATGACTGGATCATCCCCTTCCCTTCCACTTTTCTCTGACGACAGGCTCAGAGAGAGGTGATGTTTTCCTCGTTGGTATCGTCTAAATCGGCGCCCCACATCTCTTCAAGGCCGTAGAGCGCGCGGGCTTCGGCCTTGAAGAGGTGGATGACGATGTCGCCGGCGTCGATCAGCACCCAGTCCGAACCGTTGGCGCCTTCGATGAGGAGGCGTTTGAGGCCGACCTCTTTCAGCTTGCGCTCGATATGCTGGGCCATGGCGGCGATCTGGCGATCGGCGACGCCGGTGGCGATGACCATGCGATCGGCGAAGGAGGCGCGTCCCGTCAGGTTGATGACGACGATATCTTCGCCTTTGTCGTCATCGATGCTCTCGGTGATGATCTTGAGGTATTTCTCAAGTTGATCGGCCGGGGCATGCGGGCGCTTCTTGGTCTCCTTGGTGGGACCGGCGGCGGCGGCTTTCTTGCGGGGCGTTCCGGGGGCCTTGGCGACTTCGGCGAGGCTCGGGTCTACCGGCTTTGGAGTTTTGGCCTTGGGTGCGGCCTTCGTCGCGCCGGTTTTCGCCTTGGCGGCGGGGCGGCGTTCGGTCTCCATATCGGTGGGGGGCTTTCTGGCTATGACCGTGTCTCCTGCCGGGTGGCTTGCCCGATCTGTACGGAATAAGGATTCTGTGATTCCTGCGCGACGCAGGGCTGTTGCCGATATACCGTTTTGCGGGCCGGGAAGAAAAGCCCAGACTGGCGGGGTTTTCGTGGGAAGTTGCCTAATTCTGCTCACGGGCAGGCGACTGTGGCTCAAACGTGTCGCGATTTTGCCGTGGAGGGCGGCTGCATTGCTTCCGGGGCGGGGCATAACGGCGAGTGGCACCTCGTGGATGAAGGTTTTCCAGCGATGCCAGCGGGGCAGTTCGGCGAACACGTCGGTGCCCATGAGCCAGACGAAGCGGGCGCGTGGGAAGCGGCGTTTGAGGGCGCGCATTGTATCGGAGGCGTAGCGGGTGCCTATGCGAGCCTCGATGTCGGTTGGGATCAGGCGGCGGTCGGTGGCGAGTTGTTCGACGGTGGCGAGGCGCTGGCGGAACGGGGCCATGCCTTTCTGGGGTTTCAGGGGGTTTCCGGGGGAGACCATGAGCCAGACCTGATCGAGTCCGAGCAGGTGCAGGGCGCGGAGGGCGATCTGGATATGCCCTTCGTGCGCGGGATTGAACGATCCGCCGAGGAGGCCGATGCGTGTTGTGCGGCGGTCTCCCCGGATAGGAATGGTGTCGTGGTGAGACGGCATTATGCGGGTTGGGCGCGCCCCGGCTTATGGCCGGGTCTGGCCGGTGCCGAGGACCTCGTAACGGAAGGTCGTGAGCTGTTCGAGGCCGACGGGGCCGCGGGCGTGGATGCGTCCGGTAGCGATGCCTATTTCCGCGCCGAAGCCGAACTCGCCACCGTCGCAGAACTGGGTGGAGGCGTTCCACATGACGACGGCGCTGTCGGTGCCGTTGAGGAAGCGGGTGGCGATGGCTTCGTCGGAGGTGATGATGGCCTCGGTGTGACCGCTGCCGTAACGGGCGATGTGGGCGAGGGCTGACTCCACGCCGTCCACGACGACGATGGAGAGGATCGCGTCGAGCCACTCGGTGGCGAAGTCCTGGTCGGCGGCGGGTTCGAGGCCGGGAACGATGTGACGGGCGCGGGCATCGGCGCGGAAGTCGCAGCCGAGTTCGCGGAGGTCGCTGATGATTTCGGGCAGCAGCGTCGGCGCGATGGCGCTGTCGATCAGCAGGGTTTCGGTGGCGCCGCAGATGCCGGGGCGGCGCATCTTGGCGTTGGCGAGGACGCGGCGGGCCATCTGGGGCTCTGCGGCGGCGTGGATGTAGGTGTGGCAGAGGCCCTCGGCGTGGGCGAGGACGGGGATGCGGGCATCGTTCTGGACGCGCTCGACGAGGGACTTGCCGCCACGGGGGATGATGAGGTCGATCAGGCCGGAGGCGGCGAGCATGTCGGCGACGTGCTTGCGGTCGGCGCTGGGTGCGACCTGCACGGCGTCCACGGGCAGGCCGGCGGCTTCGAGACCGGCGGCCATCGCGGCATGGATGGCCTGGGCGGAGTGGAAGCTTTCGGAGCCGCCGCGCAGGATGACGGCGTTGCCGGACTTGATGCAGAGTCCTGCAGCGTCCGCGCCGACGTTGGGTCGGCTTTCATAGATGACGCCGAGGACACCGATGGGGGTGGCGACGCGGCGGATTTTCAGGCCGTTGGGGCGTGACCATTCGCTGAGGATGCGTCCGACGGGATCGGACAGGTCCGCCATGTCTTCCAGCCCTTTGGCCATGTTCTCGACGCGTTCGGGCGTGAGGGTCAGGCGGTCACGGAAGGCGTCGCTGCCGGTGTAGGCGGCGAGGTCTTTCGCGTTGGCTTCGAGGATGGCGGCCTGCCGTTCGCGCACGGCGCTGGCGGCGGCCCAGAGGGCCTTGTCGCGGATGGCGGTTGGGGACTGGGCCAGCGTCCGCGCTGCGATCCGCGCGGCCCGGGCCATGCCCGCGATCGCGTTGGATTCTGTCGCTTCCGCCTTCATGCTGGCGCTCATTTCTGGTCCCCTGTCCTCTTCTTCTGTGTGCTGTGTGTATGTGCTGTCTGTGTATCAGACGTTGAAACGGAATAGCAGCACGTCACCATCCTGCACGATATAGTCGCGGCCTTCGACACGCATCTTGCCTGCTTCCTTGGCGCCTGCTTCACCGTTGTACTTCACATAATCGTCATAGGCGGTGGTTTCGCAGGCGATGAAGCCACGTTCGAAGTCGTTATGGATGACGGCGGCGGCCTGCGGGGCCTTGGTGCCAGCCGTGATGGTCCATGCGCGGGTCTCTTTCGGGCCGACGGTGAAGTATGTCTTCAGGCCGAGCAGCTTGTATCCTGCGGCGATGACGCGGTCGAGGCCGCTGTCGGACAGGCCGAGCCCTTCGAGGAACTCTTTCTGGTCTTCCTGCGGGAGCTGGCTGACTTCGGCTTCGATGGCGGCGGAGACGATGACGCAGGCGGCGCCTTCGGCCGTGGCACGGGCCTGCACGGCTTCGGAGAGCTTGTTGCCGGTTGCGGCGGAGGCTTCCTCTACGTTGCAGACATAGAGCACCGGCTTGGTGGTCATGAGCTGCAGGCGGTCGGCGATGAGTTCCTTGCCTTCCGGGACGGCGGTGCGCGCGGGTCTGCCTTCACGGAGGGCTGCGACCAGCGGTTCCATCACTTCGACCTGCGCCTGTGCGTCGCGGTCGTTGGAGCGGGCTTTTTTCTGGAGCGGAACGATGCGCTTTTCGAGGGAGTCGAGGTCGGCGAGCATCAGCTCGGTCTCGATGATCTCGGCGTCACGGATGGGATCGACGCCGCCTTCGACGTGGGTGACGTCATCGTCCTCGAAGCAGCGGAGGACGTGGATGATGGCGTCCACTTCGCGGATATTGGCGAGGAACTGGTTGCCGAGCCCTTCGCCGCGCGATGCGCCGCGCACGAGGCCTGCGATATCGACGAATTCGAGGCTGGTGGGCAGGATTCGCTGTGACTTGCCTATGCGGGAGAGTTCGGCGAGGCGCGGATCGGGCACGGCGACGCGGCCGACATTCGGCTCGATGGTGCAGAACGGATAGTTCGCGGCCTGAGCCGAGGCGGTGGCTGTCAGGGCGTTGAACAGGGTGGATTTGCCGACGTTGGGCAGTCCGACGATGCCGCAGTTGAAGCCCATCAGTCTGTCACTCCTGTCTGCCCTGCCTTCTGGCCGGGAATTGTTGGTTTGGGGCTGTTCGATGTGAGCAGCGCGATGCGTGTCATGCAGTCTTCGCGCTGGCCTGCGGCGAGCAGCGGGGCTGTGTCGGCGACGGCGTCCAGCAGGTCTTCGAGCCAGGGCTGGTCGGCCTTGGCGAAGTCTCCGAGGACCCATCCGTGGACGCGTTCCTTCGAACCGGGGTGTCCGATACCGAGGCGCACGCGCCAGTAATCCTGTGTTCCGAGCTGTCTGTCGGTTGAGCGCAGGCCGTTGTGGCCGGCGGCTCCCCCACCCTTCTTGATGCGGACCTTGCCTGCGACGAGGTCGAGTTCGTCATGGAAGACGGTGATGGCATCGGGGGGGATTTTGTAGAATGCGGCGGCGTCGCGGATGCTGTCGCCGGATGCATTCATGTAGGTCATCGGCTTGAGGAGCAGCAATTTGCTGTTGCCGATCCTGCCTTCCGCGATTTCGCCGCGGAAGCGCTTACGCCACGGCGAGAAGCCGTGGCGGGTCGCGATGGAGTCGACCGCCATGAAGCCGATATTGTGGCGGTTGTGGCTCATGGATGTCTCGGGGTTGCCGAGACCGGCCCAGAGCTGGATCGCCGGTTGCATGGCGGTCTATCCCGAGGCCGGAGGATGAACCTCCGACCGGCCGGGCCTCCTTACTTCTTTTCTTCTGTGGCAGCGGCCGGGGCCACTTCGTCCTCGGCATCGACGGTCGGAGCCGCGACGGTTGCGACGACGAAGTTCGGGGTCTGGAGGACCGGGGTGACGCCCTCGGTGCCCTTCAGGTCATCCCAGCGGACGTTGTCGTTGATGTCCAGCGCGGAGATATCGGCGGTGAAGACCTCGGGGATGTTTTCCGGGTCGACCGTGATTTCGATCGTGTGACGCACGACGTTCAGCACGCCACCGCGCTTGATGCCGGGGGATACCTCTTCGCCTTCGATGTGGACGGCGACTTCGACGTGGACCTTGTGGCCCGGCGCGAGGCGCTGGTAATCGACGTGGATCGGGGCATCGGTGACCGGGTGGAACTGCAGGTCGCGCATGAGGGCGCGCTCGGAGACGTCACCGGCCTTCACTTCGTAGACGTGCGAGCGCCAGCCGGGCTTATGCAGTTCGCGCATGATGATGCGGGGGTCGAGGGCGATGAGGACCGCCTCTTTTTTCGCGCCGTAGATGACGGCCGGAACGAGGCCCTCACGACGAGTTGCGCGCGCTGCCCCCTTACCAGCCTTCGCGCGCAGGGTTGCTTCAATCGGAATCAGTTTCGTCGCCACTTTATGAACTCCTGAGTATGCGAACGCACGCCGGCCTCCAGGGGTGCCGACGCGAAGGCGGGCTCTTTAGCGGAAAACACGGTGCGACGCAACGCATCTGACGGTGCTGCGCTGCGGTCCGGGCGGTTGTTGCGTGTCACTGGCTGTCATCCGGCAGAATGGCGTGCTGTGTGATCGGCTTTCCGCATCCGGCGTGTCAGTAGCCCTGACCGGAGTAGCCCTGCTGATTGTAATAGCCCGGCTGGGTCGTGGTCGGCTGGGTGGCGACGGGCTGTCCGTTATAGGTGCGGGGATAGCCGGTCTGCTGTGGCGGGGCTGTGTAGGTGCGCGGGTATCCCTGCTGCTGGGCGGGGTAGTATCCCTGTTGTTGCTGGGGCACGGCGGCCTGGGGCTGCTGGTATCCCTGCGTATATCCGCTTGAGGGGCGGTTTGGCGTTGTCACTGCACCGGTTCCTGCGCCGAGGAGTCCACCGGCGAGGGCACCGATGATGGCACCGCGCCCGCCGCCGGCCACTGCGCCGATGGCAGCGCCTGCGCCGCCGCCGATGAGGGCGCCGTTACCGGCGCGCTGGCCGGGGTTGTAGGGATCGCCGCAGCCGGTGAGGAGAAGCGTCATGCCGAGTGCTGCTATTCCGCAGGTTTTCTTTGTATTCACGGTATCTTTCATCCGCTTTTGATGATCCGGACTGAATTCAGGGCTGAACCAGCCGAGGTTTCCGGAGCCGGGTTATAGGATAAGGCGGGCTACCTTGTCGTCCCCGAAAAGAGCGGGGCATGACGGTTCAGCGACCGGATGAGCCGGCCCGGTTCGGGGTTGTGGCGGCTCCCACAGCGGCTCCGGTTGCGCCGCCTGCGAGAGCGCCGATCGCAGCACCTCCTCCTCCGCCCGCTATCGCGCCGATCGCGGCTCCGCCGCCTGCACCGATGAGAGCGCCGCTGCCCGCGCGGTGGGCGGGGTTGTAGGGATCGCCGCAGCTCGTGAGCAGGCAGAGCGAGGCGAGTCCTGCGAGGGCGTAAACGGCTTTTGCGTTCCGGCGTCGTGGTCCGGCTTTTGTGTCAGCGTTTCCTGCGACCATTGATCTTCTCTCCGCTGTGCATCCGGTGCGGGTGTTTCCGGTGAGGGTGCTTTCGAGGGGTATCTGGCTGTCCGCGGTCTGGTCGTATGCGGTCCGGTCGTGTGGGGTCTGGTCGTCTGAGGTCTGGTGGGCGGGCGGCGGGCTGATGCGGCTTCTCCTGACTGAGGTGAGACTCGGCAGTTGTAACAACGGTGACGAGAGAGGCAGGTTCCTGATGGTGATTTCAGGGCGTCTTTATTACGGAACGTAAGTTGCGTCGTATGAGCGTGGGTTTTGACGATCGGGGGGGCTGGTTTTCGGGCGGGAGTGAGGAACTTTGCGTGTGGGGGATGGTTTCTTCATGTTGGCCCTTGCAGTGACCGGGCAGCCTCGTTAAGCCCTCGGTCCAGCCTACATATAAGATCGCTGCCTGCTTCCGACGGTCCGCGCGTCTGGAAACCCGGTTTTTCCGATGGAGTATGCGGGCGAAATATGCCTGCGCGCTGCCTGCGCGGGCATGATTGCTGGCCAGGAGTTTTGGATGTTCGCTCGCCTGCTGGGTCTCATGTCGGCCGACATGGCTATCGACCTCGGCACTGCCAATACACTTGTGTACGTCAAGGGACGGGGCATCGTGCTGAACGAGCCGTCCGTGGTGGCGATTGCGGAATCCCGGGGCAAGAAGCAGGTTCTTGCCGTTGGTGAGGAAGCCAAGCAGATGGTCGGGCGCACGCCTGGCAACATCATGGCCATTCGCCCGATGCGCGATGGCGTGATTGCCGACTTTGAAGTCGCGGAAGAGATGATCAAGCACTTCATCCGCCGCGTTCACAACCGCAGCATTTTTGCCAGTCCGCAGGTGATTGTCTGTGTTCCTTCGGGTTCGACGGCGGTTGAGCGGCGTGCGATTCAGGAGAGTGCCGAGAGCGCCGGGGCGCGTCGTGTGTTCCTGATCGAGGAGCCGATGGCGGCGGCGATCGGTGCGGGTCTTCCGGTGACGGAGCCTTCGGGCAGCATGATCGTGGACATTGGCGGTGGCACGACCGAGGTTGCGGTCATTTCGCTGGGTGGCATTGTCTATGCGCGTTCGGTGCGTGTCGGCGGTGACAAGATGGATGAGGCGATCATCTCCTACATCCGCCGCATGCACAGCCTTCTGATTGGCGAGAGTTCGGCGGAGCGGATCAAGATGTCGATCGGCTCTGCGATGATGCCGTCGGACGATCCGAATGATTTCGGGCCTCTTCAGCATGTGAAGGGTCGTGATCTGATCACGGGTGCGCCGCGCGAGGTTATTGTGTCGCAGGCGCAGATTGCGGACAGTCTGGCCGAGCCGATCATGCAGATCATCGAGGCGGTGAAGCTGACTCTGGAGAACACGCCTCCGGAGCTGGCGGCGGACATTGTGGACAAGGGCATTGTGCTGACGGGTGGCGGGGCGCTGCTGCATCGTCTGGACGAAGTTCTGCGGATTGCGACGGGTCTGCCGGTGACGGTCGGGGAAGATCCGCTGTCCTGCGTGGCGCTTGGCACGGGGCGTGCGCTTGAGGAAATGAAGCGTCTGCGCAATGTGCTGACGACAATGTACTAACGAAAAATAACCCTGCAAGAGCTGCAACTTTTTGCCTATATACCAGAAGAAGCCGCGGGCCTTATGAGGCTGGCGAAATAGACTGGGGACGAGGCCCCCGGGAAATTGGGGGTTTTCTTGTTGGGTGGTTACGGGGTGAGATCTGGCCGGCATCCCCGGGGCGGGCTGCTGGCGGATAAGGGCTGGCGGGTTCGGGGGTCGTTGATGCTGCGATCGGTGCGGACCTGATGATTCCTGTTTCCATTCAGCTCAGGCAGGCTCTGGACCGGCTTCTGCTTCCGGCGATGCTGCTTCTGTCGATTGCGGTGATGCTGCTTGGCTGGGCGAACCAGCGTTTCACGACGACGGCGCGGATGGCGACGGCGGATGTTCTGTCGCCGCTGTGGTCGCTGGTGGCGCTTCCCGGCACCGAGATTTCCGCGACTTTTTCCGAGTTACGCAGCATTGGGCATCTGGCGCGTGAGAATGCGCGTCTGCGGTCCGAGAACGAGACGTTGCGCGGCTGGTATGATGTTGCGGTTTCGCTGACGCAGGAGAATGCGTCCCTCAAGGAAAACCTGCACTGGATTCCGGACCCCCTGCCCTCTTTTGTGACGGGTCGGGTTGTTGGTGATGTGGGTGGTCTTTATTCCCATGCCGTTCTGCTCAATGCGGGACCGTCGAGTGGTGTGCATGTTGGTGACGTGGCGCTGGCGGCGGATGGTTTTGTTGGTCGCGTGACGGAGACGGGCGTTCATTCGGCGCGGATTCTGCTGATTGACGATGTGGCGAGCCGCATTCCGGTTTTACTTGAAGCGAGCCATGGAACGGCCATCATGACGGGCGACAACAGCACGATGCCGCGTCTGATGTTTTATGCGCAGGACAATCATCCTGTTGAGGGCGAGCGTGTTGTGACGTCCGGGCAGGCTGATCTGTTGCCTGCGGGTCTGCCCATCGGGGTGGTTCACTATCTGCATGCGGGGACGCCTGTTGTTGTGCCGTATGCCCGACTGGATCATCTGAAGATCCTGCGGGTGTTCAATTTCGACACGGGGGCCATCGAGTCGCCGGATGCGCCGGGGCGTGTGCCTGTGACGGCGGCGCGGGCTCGCGGGGGCGAGGACCGCAAGGGCAATCCGCTGGACGGCATGACGTTGGGTGGTGTGATTGAAGGCAGTGTCGGGCGTTCGGGAGCTGCTTCGGATGGTCAGGGGCGGAGTCAGAGCCAGATTCCGGGCCAGATGCCGGGCCAGTCTTCTGGCGGCCAGACCTTCGGGCAACCTTCCGGGCAGACCCCGGGGCATGAGCAGGGCCACGAACAGGGACAGCATCAGGATGAGCCTGACGAGGGTGAAGAGGCGGATCATGGTGCGCAGGAGCGGTCTTCGCCAGCGGGAGGCGATGGCTCTTCCCGGACGCCCAAGGACCCGGAGCAGTCGGGGTCCATTGATGAACCGTCTTTCTCTGATCACGGGCTGTCGGGTCGCGGATGAAGGACGTCTTCATGTCACCTGAGCCGTTTTCCCACTGGCAGCCGGAGCAGCGTTCCTCTCCGGCGCTTGCGCAGCGGCTTGACCGGCTGGCCATGCGGCTTCTGCCGGGTGCGCTGACGGCTGTGGGCGTTGTGCTTCTGGCTGCGCCTTCGGGGATTCCGGGGGTATCGGCGTTGATTCCGGGCGTGACGATGGCGTCGGTGTTCTTTTGGTCGGTGTGGCGTCCGGCGTCGATGTCGGTGGGGATGGTGTTCTGTCTGGGGCTGTTGCTGGACCTGATTGGTTTTGCGCCGCTGGGGGTGGAAGCGTTTGTCTTTCTGCTGCTGCACGGGATTGCGGGGCACGCACGGTTCGGTTTCATGCGGCTCAACTTTCTGGCGCTCTGGATTGTCTTCGTGTTGCTTGAGGCCGGTGCCTGCTGGCTGGTGTGGTTTCTCGTGTCCGCCCTCTCCTTCCGGCTGATGCCGACGGCGCCGGTCATATTCGAGGGTATGCTGGCGGCCGGGCTGTATCCGCCTTTCGCGGCTGTGGGCACGTGGGCGCATCGGCGTCTCTCCAATCCGGAGCAGCATCTGTGATGGCGTTTGTGGTTTCTGCTCCGGTTTCTGTTTCAGCGTCTGTCTCAGTTTCCGGCCCTGTTTGTGTCGACCGCGCTTGTGTCGGCAGCCTTTGTTGCGCTGGCCTTCGGGTTGGCGGGCTGCGTTCGGGCGGTCTGTTTGCTGCTGTTGGCTGCTCTGGCGCTGGAGTGTGGGGCTGATGGTGTTCCGGCGTCGGAAAAAGGAGCGGCTGAACCGGCTGATGCCGGTGCAGGATCAGAAAGATCCGGGCAAGGGCGTGTTCACGCGGCGGGCGTTGCTGCTGATGGCGGTGCAGACGGCGGCGCTTGGGGAGCTTGGGCGTCGGCTTTATGATCTTCAGGTCAATAGTGGCGATCATTTTGCGAAGCTGGCGGACAAGAACCGGACCAGCAAGCGTCTGCTTGCGCCGCCGCGGGGTCTGATTGCCGATCGTTTCGGCACGATTGTTGCGGCGAACAAGACGAACTGGCGTGCTCTGCTTCTGGCGGAAGAGACGACGGACATTGACGGGACCATTGCGCGATTCACGCAGATTGTGCCGCTTGATGAGCGGGACCAGTCGCGTGTGGGGCGTGAGATCCGGCACAAGCGCAAGTTCGTTCCTGTGGTGCTGCGAGAGTTTCTGTCGTGGGATGACATGGCGCGGATCGAGCTGAACGCGCCGTCTCTGCCGGGTGTTCTGATTGATGTCGGCACGACGCGTTCCTATCCGTTCGGTCCGTTGCTGGCGCACACGGTTGGCTATGTTGCGCCGCCGAATGAGCAGGACGTGGCGCGATCGGGGCTTCTGGCGCTGCCGGGGATGCGCATTGGTCGTGCGGGCATCGAGCAGAACGAGGATGATGTTCTGCGTGGGCAGGCGGGCTCCGTGGAGATGGAGGTCAACGCGGTCGGGCGTGTCATTCGTGAGCTGGACCGCCGGGACGGCACGCCGGGGGATGAGCTGGCGCTGACTCTGGATGTTGGTTTGCAGCAGATGATCCAGAACCGGATCAGCGACATGGCGGCGTCATCGGTGGTGATGGACTGTCGCAATGGCGAGGTTCTGGCGATGTGCAGCACGCCGTCCTTTGATCCGTCGCTGTTCGACAGCGGTGTGAGCCGGGCGCAGTGGGCGGAGTGGACCAGCGACCAGCGGACGCCGCTGATCGACAAGACGGTTTCGGGTGTTTATCCGCCCGGTTCGACGTTCAAGCCTGCGGTGGCTATGGCGGCTCTGGATGCTGGTGCCATCACGCCGACGGACCGGTTTTTCTGTCCGGGTCATTTCGATCTGGGCGGGGCGCGGTTCCATTGCTGGGCGAAGCATGGTCATGGTTCGGTCGATCTGCATCTGGCGCTGAAATATTCCTGCGACGTGTATTTCTACGAGGTGGCGCGGCGTGTCGGGATGGAGAAGATTGCGGAGATTTCGCATGATCTCGGGCTGGGCACGGAGCTTGGGATTGAGTTGCCGCATCAGCGTGTGGGGCTGATTCCGACACCGGCCTGGCGGCAGAAGCACAAGCATCACTGGAATGGTGGCGACACGGTTGTGAGCGGCATTGGTCAGGGGTTTGTTCAGGTCACGCCGTTGCAGCTTGCGACCTATGCGTCACGCATTGCGACGGGTCGGAAGGTTGAGCCGCATCTGGTGCGGGGCGTGAATGGTGAGATTGGCGGGCAGGTCGATCCGCAGCACTGGCCTCAGCTTGCGATGAATGACAGCTATTTCGGGGCGATCCGTGCGGGCATGTTTGCTGTTGTGAACGAGGCTCACGGGACGGCTCCGAAGGCGCGGCTTCCCATTCCGGGTGTGATGATGGCGGGCAAGACGGGTTCGGCGCAGGTGCGGCGTGTGTCTCGGGCGATGCGTGAGAGTGGTCACTTCAACTCGGCGACGCTGCCGTGGGAGTTCCGGCCTCATGCGCTGTTCATCTGTTTCGCGCCGTATGACGATCCGCGTTATGCTGTGTCGGTGGTGATTGAGCATGGCAACACGGGTGCTGATGCGGCGGCGCCTCTGGCGCGGGACATCATGACGGACACGTTACGCCGCGACCCGGTCAATCACCGGACGGCGCCGGGCCAGACTGTGGCGGATGCCGGCTGACGGCGGCTCGTCTTTTCTTTATTTTCCCTGTTGTAACCTGACCCGGAGGAGGCTGCGTCTTGGACTCGCGGATGCCGATGAGGCGTTTTCGTAAGCGGCTGCTTCGGGCGGAGCCGAATTTCCGCATGCTGTCGAAGCTGTTGCGGGTGAGTTGGCTGTATGTGCTGCTGATCTGCGCGCTGGCGGGTGTCGGGTATATTGCGCTGTATTCGGCGGGCGGGGGTTCGGCGCATCCGTTTGCCGGGCCGCAGGCGGCGCGTTTCGGGTTTGGCGTTGTTCTGATGCTGACGGTTGCGATGTTGCCGCCGAAGGTTCTCGTGCGTTTGTCGGTTCCGCTTTACGGGGTGTCGCTACTGCTTCTGGTGCTGGTGTTGCGGGCGGGGCATGTCGGCAAGGGGGCTGAGCGGTGGATCATGCTGGGGGGCACGCAGGTTCAGCCTTCCGAGTATGCCAAGGTTGCTCTGGTTCTGATGCTGGCGACGTGGTTTGCGCGTGTGCCTTACTCCAAGATGGGCAATCCGCTGCGTTTGATCATTCCATGTGCGATGGTTCTGGTGCCTGTGGGTCTGGTTCTGAAGGAGCCGAATCTCGGCACGGCGGTGATCATCGGCGGGATTGGCGCGGCGATGTTTTTCGCGGCGGGGATGCGTCTGTGGCAGATCGCGCTTCTGGTCGTGCCGATGCCGCTCCTGCTGAAGGTGGCGTATGCGCATCTGCATGATTATCAGCGGGCGCGTATCACGACGTTCCTGCATCCGGAGAGTGATCCGCTTGGGGCGGGCTACAACATCATCCAGTCGAAGATTGCGCTGGGATCTGGTGGGATGTGGGGTCAGGGCTATCTGCATGGCACGCAGGGTCAGCTGAACTTTCTGCCGGAGAAGCAGACGGACTTCATCTTCACGACGATTGCGGAGGAATGGGGCTATGCGGGAGGCGTGCTTGTCCTTGGGCTGCTGCTGACGCTTATTCTGGGTGGGATGCTGATGTCGATCCGGAGCCGCAACCGGTTTGGCCGTCTTCTGGCGCTTGGGATTTCGGTGAATTTCTTTCTCTACTGCCTGGTGAACCTGTCGATGGTGATGGGGGCCATTCCGGTGGGAGGGGTGCCGTTGCCTCTGGTGTCCTATGGCGGCTCGGCGATGATCAATGTGATGCTGGGCTTCGGCCTGCTGATGTCGGTCTGGGTGCATCGGGATTCGCGTTTCGGTGAAGAGACGGACGAGGAAGAAGGCTGAGCAGGCTTCCCTGTCCGTGATGATGAGGGTTCTGAGGGCGTGACGGCATGTTTCTTCGACAACTGAATTACCTCGTCGCGCTTGACCAGTTTCGTCATTTTTCGCGCGCGGCGGAGCATTGCGGGGTGTCGCAGCCGGCTCTTTCGACGGCGATCCGCCAGCTTGAGCATGAGCTTGGTGTGACCATTGTGCGGCGTCGGCAGCGGATGCTGGGTCTGACGCCGGAGGGTGAGCGTGTTGTGGCCTGGGCGCGGCAGAGTCTGGCGGCGCTTGATGGGTTGAAGCAGGATGCGGGCTTTGCGCATGAGATTGCGGGGGGCCGTCTGACGGTTGGGGTCATGCCTCCGGCGATGCAGATTGCGTCGCTTCTGGTGGAGAGTTTGCGTGCGGGGATTCCGGCGTTACGGCTGGAAGTGACGGTGGCGACCAGTGCCGAGGTGTTGCGGGGTCTTGCAGAGCAGCAGTTCAATCTGGGGATTGTCTATCTCGATCAGTTGCCTGCGGCGGGTGATTTCGAGGCGCACCAGCTTTATGCGGAGCAGCATGTTCTGGTGGCGGCGCCGGGGATGGCGTTGCCCAGCGGGAAGCGGTGTTCGTGGGCGGCGGCGGCGGTTTTTCCGCTGTGTCTTCTGGACCGTTCGATGCGGAGCCGTCAGATCGTGGATTCCTGTTTCGAGGCGGCGAAGGTTCAGCCGGAGGTTCTCTATGAGACCAACGCGCTGGAGCTTCTGCATGCGGAACTTCGGACGGGGCGGCTTGCGTCCATTCTTCCTGTCGCGGCGCTTCCGGCGCGCAATGAGGGGCTGCCGCTCCAGTTGCGGCGTCTTGATCCCTCCCCTGTCGCCTCGGTTGGGCTTGTGCGGATGCGGCACCCGATGGAGAGCGGGCTGATGACGCGGTGCTGGGCTGTGGGCAAGGCGCTGGATCTGACGGCGGCGCTTGCGCTGTAGTGGCGCGATTATAAGCGCTGCTTATGACTTAATCATTAGAAAGACTTGGACCTTGATTGCGGGTCCGGCCAGCTTGCGCCGCCTGAGGGAGGCGGAAGAGCGCGATGAGGTCGGGAGCGTTGAGGGTGGCGGCCCGGGACTGGGGTCGCTTCCGGGACTGGAGTGGTTTCGGAGAGTGGGGCCGCTTCGAGCACTGGGCGTGGCTTCTCGCGCCTTCCGCGGCGAATGTCGGGTTTGCGGTCAGGACGTCCTGCGCGGCGATTTTCTCGCTTATGGTTGCGATGTGGATGGAGCTGGGCAGTCCGCAATGGGCGCCGCTGACGGTCTGGGTCGTGGCGACGACGTCACGTGGCGAGTCCATATCCAAATCCCGCTGGCGGCTGGTTGGCACGATTACTGGCTGTTGCGTGGGGGTTGCGCTGATTGCGGCGTTTCCCCAGCAGGCGGCTCTGTTCTTCCTTGCTTTGGCGGTGTGGACGGGGACCTGCTGCGGTCTTGCGACCTTTTTTGACGGATTTCGCAGCTATGGCTTTCTGGTGGCGGGGTTCACCACGGCCATTGTGGCGACGGATGGCATTCCGGACCCTGACGGCGCTTTTTCCGTTGCCATGGCGCGCGGGACCTACATCATTCTCGGCATTATCTGCGAAGCGGTGGCGACGGGGCTGTTCGCGCCCAATCTGGAGAAAGGCGCGCGTGAGCGGCTGGTGCAGCGGTTGCGGGATGTTTCGGCGCTGACGGCCAGCACGCTGGGGTCGTGGCAGCGGAGCACGCTGACGCCGGAGCCGGGGCATCGGGCGGAGAGCGAGTTGCTGGCGGCGATCATGGCGGCGGGCACGCGGATTGAGTTCGACGTGCTGGAGATGGGGCCTGCGGCGGGGCGAGCTGCCGATCACGCCCGTGCGGCGCT
Source organism: Acetobacter conturbans (assembly GCF_011516755.1). Classification (GTDB taxonomy): domain Bacteria; phylum Pseudomonadota; class Alphaproteobacteria; order Acetobacterales; family Acetobacteraceae; genus Acetobacter; species Acetobacter conturbans. Next base: position 65,697 of record NZ_WOSY01000001.1, read on the forward strand.
GGCCGCACTTCTGGCGGGAGTGGTGAGGATCAGGGCCGGGACGGAGTGGCCTGCGGTGGAGCGCGGTCTCGATGCGGGCCGGGCTCATATCGCGGCCATCGTCTCGCCGGTTGCGCATGACCGGTTCCGCTTTGCCTCCCGTTCCGTGCGGCAGGGGACGGAGGGTGTCAGGAACGGGTTGCGTTCGGCGGCTGGCATTGTCGTGGCATGGCTGCTCTGGGAGGTGACGGCGTGGCCGTCCGGCGTGACGTTTCTGTCTTATGTCGTGCTGGTTTACGGGCTTCTGGCGACGCGCGAGACACCGGCGCTGGCTTCGGGCGGGTTCACGCGCGGGGCGTTGTGGTGTGCGGCGGTGTCGGCTGTTTTCGTGATGCTGGTGGTTCCGGCCGTGACGTCACCGGAGGTTCTGGCGCTTGCTCTGATGGTTCCGATGGTGGTGGGCGGTCTGGCGGCGCGGACGCCTCGGCTGCTGAACCATGCCTTTTCCTTCAACATGTTTTTCCCGGTGCTGATCGGGCCGTCGAACATGGGACGTTATGACGAGGTGTCTTTTCTGAACGGGACCTCGGCGTTTCTGGGGGCGGTTTTCTTTGCCAGCATCATGTTCCGGGTGGTTCTGACGTTCCGGCCTGACGATCATCTGCGGCGGACGATTATCTGGGCGCGGCGGAGCCTGCGGGGTGTGGCGCAGGCCGGGAACCGGATGTCGGTGCAGGGCTGGTTGCTCATGCATGCGGACAGCATGGTGCGGACGGTGCGGACATCGCGTCATGTTCCGCAGGCTCTGCTGTTCGACAGTTTTGTGGAGCACATGGCGATCACGACTCTTGGGATGTGTGTGATCGAGGTGCGTGAGGCGGCGCGGGATCCGCATCTGTCGCCGTTGCTGGCGCGTCAGTTACGGGTATTTCTCCGGCTGTGGATGCGGGATCAGGCGCGGGCGGTGCGTCTGGTTCCGGTGCTGTTGCGGCATCTGGCGGGAACCGGGGCGGAGCGTGGCGATGTGGTGGTGGCGTTGCGTGGGATTGAGCGGATTATGAGTGGTGAGGCGTAGCGCGGGCGATTTGGCCGTGGTGGGGCTGGTTTGGCATTGAGACTGGCGGGTTCCGTCTCGGGGAAAATGGTCCTGAGATCGTTCGCCTTCGGCTCTTCCTCCAGCGGTGTGGGGGATGCGGGTTGGTGAAACTTCTCGTGCCGGGAATAAGGGTGCCCTTCAGCAGGCATATCACATCATGAAGCCGAAACGTATTGTTTTGCTCTTGGAAGATCAGGAATCGCTTGTCTTTGGTTCCGGTCAGGGCGTGGAGGGTGTTGCGATCTTTTCGGGGGCGCAGGCGCATGTCCTGAAGGGGCGGATTGCGGTAGAGCCTGCGGCCATTCCGAGCACCAGAGCGGTATAGATCAGGGTCATGTCGCGTTTGCTGAACAGGAGTTCCCATCCGGGGGTGAAGCGTTTTGGGGTCGCGCCGTAATCCGCGACGATTGCGACGGGGCCGAGGGCGGCGGTTGCGGCCAGAAACCGGCCGAAGGAGAGTTTTCCTGTTCCGAGGGCGGCTTCGTAGAGGGCGGCCCAGAAGACGATAGCGCCCGCGCTGGTCGCGAAGCCTGTGCCGGTGTGGACGAGGTCCGGTGTGGGGACGAGCGCGGCCTTGTCCCCTTTCAGCCAGTGGGCGGTGCAGTTCAGGCCGGGCCATGGGCTGCCGGTGCGTTTTGCTGACAGCATCATCAGGGCGGCGGTGGATGTGAGGGTGCCGCCGATGGCGGAGGCGGTCATGCGGGTGAGAAAGCGTGGTGTGGCGTGTGGGGTGGTCATGCGGGATATCTCCTTTGGGGAGCCTGCTGTCAGTAGAGGATCAGGCTTATCAGGCCACCGGTGATGACCATGGCTCCGAATATGGCGAGGACGATGCGGTGCCGGATGGTTCTGAGGCCGAGGAGGCGCATCAGCGGGTCGGGTTCTTCTGGGGAGCGGCTTGTGGGGATGGCGGCGAGGCGCGTTGTGCGATCCTTATCGGCGACGCGGACGGTGGCGAGCCAGACCTGACGGAAGAGGGAGATGTCTTCACGACGCCAGAGGGTTTTCGAGCGGATTTTCAGGGAGGGCGGTGCGCTGCGCAGGACGATGAGGGCGAGCATCATGCGGTTGCTGACCCCGAGTTCGCGTGCGGCTTCCTGCCGGTCGAGCAGTGATTTTTCGGGGAACAGGAATACGCTGTTGCCGTCGGTGTTCTGGAAAACGTCATTCATCGCTGTCTGTCCTGGCGGGTGGCTTGTTGCGGCGGGGAATGGGGGTGCAGGGCTCGGAATGTCTGGTGGGGGGTGATGGGCGTCGGCGGAGGTTGGTGGGGGCGGCGCTAGGATTCCTGCTTTTGAGAGGCTTGCATGGACATGGGTGTTCCCCGCTCCGGGCTATGGTTTGCGGAGGTGCAACGGTTGAGGGAGTGGTTTCGTTCCGGGGTGCGTGTCGGTGAGGGGCTGGTTTGCGTGGCGGGCGCGGGTGGGCTTCGGTGCGTGGGGAGCCGCTGGCATTGGTCGCGAAGGGTAGTTGTCGAAGGGGGATTATACCCTGTGCTCATGGGGGGCTTGCTGTTGGACGTTGTGAGGGGATCGACGGGCTCAAAAAGCGGATATTCCGTCATTCAAGAAAATCCAGACTGCTCTTACTGGGTGGCTTCTTTTTGGTGCACGCTAGATTTTTGGTATTTATTACGAATTGGTTCAGAGGCGTGTGTTTGTGCGCAATTTAATCATCAGTGAAAGCGTAATACATGCCCGTTACTGCACTCTGATCCATTAGTGCGGGGGTGTTTTGGCCCCTTTTCTCGGGTGGCGGCTTTCCATGCTTAAATTGCTGGAGTTTTTTGCGTCGTTTTGCTCGTCTGATTTGATCTCCACGGGCGGGAGATGCGGTGATGATATAAATGCCTGATCCTCGTTCTTCGGGTGGGTTCCTCCATGCGGAGGGGGCTTTTTCTTCACGTCCGGCGGGATCGAGTTCTGTTGCGGCGGCATTTATTGGGAAAAACGGCTCATAGGGGCGATATGAGAGGGGATTTCACCTCGTATCGCCTGTCGAGGGATATTACGGCCGTGTCTTCCTGCTGACCATTTTTGGTTTCATGTCAGATCGTGCAGTGCTTTTCCGAGAGGGGCACTTAATTGCCAGTCGGAGAACTGAACTTTCAGTCCTTCTCGCTCTGGTGTGCAGCACATGGGGCCGACCAGATAGGACTCTGCTTTTGGGAAGGGAGCCAGCCGGACAAGAGGCCATGTCTTTCCATCGGCGGAGACCTGAAGGCGCAGAATGCCATTATCAACAGTGGCGCGCATCCAGAAATCTTTTGGATCATCGCTATAGGGTGATGTGGCCCAGTCGGATTGCCCGTCTGTCAACACGCTGCTCAGCATGGCGCGGCCATCGGACAGTTCGATGCCGGCTTTCACCCAGTGGCTTTCGTCAATCCGGACCATAATTCCGGCCTGATCGTAAAGCTCTTCGTACTGGGCGCGAATTTTCAGTTGTGCGGTGAAGCGGGAGGGTGCGGGCATTCCGAAAAAATGGCCATTGTCTCGCGTGAAGCCGTAATATGTTTCACGCCAGAAATCCGATCCCTTATCGGTTGTCACTTCAAAGATGCCGTTCCTGATTTCGGCGGCATGCGGCGTGTTCAGCCAGCGTCCGCCTTGCCAGGGCCAAGCTGTTTCTGCGGAAGCGTGACCGTGAGGACCGACGCTTGCTGCGAGTGTGTCAGCCACGATTGTTCGTTTTATCATTCTATGGCGCTCCTTTTTCGACCCGGTCGCTTACTGTCAGCTTTCCAGGTCAATCAAGTCTTTTCCTTAGCCTGCCGTGAGAGGCTGTTTCAAAAGCTCTCTGCTGAGCGCAACTGCCTCTGAGAGTGTGTGCGACCGACGTGGGTTTTGAGCACAGAAGCGAAGTGAGCCGTGAGCGTCGGATCGCGGGAAACACGCGTCGGATCACCAGCAAAGAGCTTTTGAAGCAGCCTCTGAATAGCCGGTTCGGTCCTGTTGTCGTTTGGTGGCGGGCAGCTTTCTGGGTGCTGAACAGGTTCGTTTGCCATCTGCGATGGTCATAAAAAAAAGGAGGGCGAAACCGCCCTCCCCTCTTTTGCAACAGAGTGTGCAGGAATGGATGGATTAGAAATCCATGCCGTCCATGCCACCCATGCCGCCGCCACCCGGCATCTGGGGGGCCTTCTTTTCCGGACGCTCGGCGACCATCACTTCCGTCGTGATGAGCAGACCGGCGACGGATGCCGCGTCCTGCAGAGCCGTGCGAACGACCTTCATCGGATCGATGATACCAGCCTCGACGAGGTCCTTGTATTCACCGGCCTGTGCGTCGAAACCGAAGGTGTAGCTCGGGTTCTCGAGCACCTTGCCTGCGATGACGGCGCCGTCTTCACCTGCATTGTGCGCGATCTGACGCAGCGGAGCCTGAAGGGCCTTGCGAATGATTTCGCCGCCGACCTTCTGGTCTTCGTTGTGGTAGTGCAGGTGGCCGAGGGCCACGGATGCACGTGCCAGCGCGGTGCCACCACCCGGAACGATGCCTTCTTCGACAGCGGCGCGGGTTGCGTGCAGGGCGTCATCGACGCGATCCTTGCGCTCCTTCACCTCGATCTCGGTGGAACCACCGACGCGGATGACGGCGACGCCACCGGCGAGCTTCGCGAGACGCTCCTGCAGCTTCTCACGGTCGTAGTCCGAGGTTGTTTCCTCGACCTGCGCGCGGATCTGGGTGCAACGGCCCTTGATGTCGTCCTTGTTGCCTGCGCCTTCGACGATGGTGGTGTTCTCTTTCGAGATGTGCACCTTCTTCGCCGTTCCGAGCATTGGCAGCGTGACGTTTTCGAGCTTGATGCCGATGTCTTCGCTGATGACCTGACCACCGGTGAGGATGGCGATGTCTTCCAGCATGGCCTTACGACGATCACCGAAGCCCGGTGCCTTGACGGCAGCGATTTTCAGGCCGCCACGCAGCTTGTTGACGACGAGCGTGGCCAGAGCCTCGCCATCGACATCTTCTGCGATGATGACCAGCGGACGACCGGACTGCACGACGGACTCAAGCAGCGGGAGGATCGGCTGCAGGGAGGACAGCTTCTTCTCGTGGATGAGGATGTACGGGCTATCGAGATCAGCCGTCATCTTCTCTGCGTTGGTCACGAAGTACGGGGAGATGTAGCCGCGATCGAACTGCATGCCCTCGACGACGTCGAGTTCGGTCTGGATGCCCTTGGCTTCCTCGACCGTGATCACGCCCTCGGAGCCGACCTTCTGCATGGCGAGCGAGATCATCTCGCCGATCTCTTTCTCGCCATTGGCGGAGATCGTGCCGACCTGTGCGGTCTCGGCCGGAGAAGTCACCTTCTTGGTGTTCTTCTTCAGCTCTTCGACGACGGCGGTGACAGCCTTGTCGATGCCGCGCTTCAGGTCCATCGGGTTCATGCCAGCGGCAACAGCCTTGGCGCCTTCACGGACGATAGACTGAGCCAGCACGGTTGCCGTGGTGGTGCCGTCGCCAGCCGTGTCGTTGGTCTTCGACGCAACTTCACGCACCATCTGGGCGCCCATGTTTTCGAACCTGTCGGCAAGTTCGATTTCTTTTGCGACCGACACACCGTCTTTGGTGATACGGGGCGCGCCGAAGCTCTTTTCGAGCACGACGTTACGGCCTTTCGGGCCGAGGGTTACTTTTACGGCATCGGCAAGAATATCGACACCGCGCAGCATGCGCTGACGCGCTTCACCGCCGAACTTTACGTCCTTGGCAGCCATATTGAATTCTCCTTGAAAATGAAAACGGACTTCAAAGGGGGATCAGGAGCCGGTGATCAACCGGCGATCACGCCCATGATGTCGCTTTCCTTCATGATGAGCAGCTCTTCGCCACCGATCTTAACTTCGGTGCCGGACCATTTGCCGAACAGCACGCGGTCACCGGCCTTCACGTCGAGAGCCACGATCTGGCCCTGTTCGTTACGTGCGCCAGCGCCGACGGACACGATCTCGCCTTCCATCGGCTTTTCTTTCGCCGTGTCAGGAATGATGATGCCACCAACGGTCTTTTCTTCGCCAGTGAGGCGACGGACCACCACACGGTCGTGCAGGGGACGGAATTTCGTCATTATGGATTGCTCCACATTTCTATCTAGGGCGACGCCCTCGTTTATAAAGCAACGTCGCCGCGTGCCACGCGCTCTACGCCGCGGTGCGTTAGCACTCCCACCCCGGGAGTGCCACGTATGGAGATAGGTGTGCTCAGGGGGAGTGTCAAGGAGTAGCTGCGCTTTTACGCCACAACGAATATCTCTTTTACTGACAACACGTTTTCTTGATTTTAACGTTTTTCGTCATCAGAATTTCTTTTAAAACAGGCCGGCAGTGAGGGTGAGCCTCATCACAGGTTCGGGAGGTGGCCGGAGCTTATGGCGTTCTTCTCGTGATGATGGTCTCACAACGGCTGAAATTCTCCACCCGACGTCAGGCGGCGCTGCCCTGCTTCACCGTTATGGCTGGCTGGAGTGGGGGCTTTTTCGGGCTGGGATGCTGGTTTGGGTGTTCATGTGGGGAGCGTGCTGTCTCTTTTGGGCGGCGGACGCATGGTTCCGTGAGGGTTGGGTGTCGTGTCCGGCCCGGCGGCGCAGGTGTGCGGTGTGCGGTGTGCGGTGTGCGGTGTGCGGTGGAACCGCCGTCCGTATGGGCTGTGGGAGGGAACCCGGCTGGGCACGGGCGACGGCGGGATGTGTTTCACTTTCCCGTGAGGCTGATGCGGACGAGGATATAGGGACGTTCCTGCATGTCTTTTCCGTCGTGGAAGGCCGGGAGGCGTGACCACTGGCCGACGGTGAGGAACAGGCTGTCGAGCCTGTCGGTCGCCGGACTGGCGGGAGCGATGCTGTCGGGGGCGATGAGGCGGGGATCGTGCGCGACGAGGGTGAGCGTGCCGTCGGGCGCGCGGCGGGTTATGCCGTGGCGCTCTTCGTCGGCCATGTAGAGGCTGTCGTCGGGGCCGGTGAAGATGCCGTCCACGACGCCGACTTCGCCTTCGTCATGGATGGCCTTTCGGATGGTCGCATCGGTGGCTGCGGGATCGGCCAGCGTGGTGGTCGGGGCGCTGTAGAGGCGGCGCGAGGAAAAGGGCGACCAGTAGAGGCGGCTGGAATCGCGGCTGAGACCGATACCGTTGACGCCGCCCTGCGGCATGGCGGCGTGGTCTGGGTTGTAGCGGAAGAGTTTGCCGTCGAATTCCGTGACATGGCCGGGGGCGGCGCTGACGGTGGGGTCGTCGGCCAGCAGGCGGCGTGCTTCTCCGCTGGCGATATCCAGCGCGATCAGGGCCGGGTGCGTTGTCTGGGAGGTATCGGAGATGAAGGCCGTCCCTGCCCTGCCGTGGGTGAGATCGACGCGGATATCGTTGAGGTGGCTGTCGGGCCTGACGGCGGGGGCGGCGAAAGTGAAGCGGCGCAGGATGCGGTTGCTGGCGGGGTCGATCAGCAGGATGGCCGGGGTCTGCGGTTCGGTCTGGCCAGCGGTCGCGCCTTCGTCGATGACCCAGAGATGTCCGGCGGCATCGACGGTCATGCCGAGGGGGGATTTCATCAGCTTCTGGCTGGGGGCGTCCGGAAAGGGGGTCAATGTCGTTCCACCGTGCCAGATGGCGAGCACCGGACCGGGGTGGGTCTGGGCGCTGGTGGGGAACGAGAGGACGATGCGCCCGTCAGGCAGGCGGGCGATGCCGGAGGGCTGGGCGCTGGAGAAGCGGGCGACGACGGTGATGTTGCCGGATGGCGCGGCTCCGTGATCGACGCTGTCGGAGGCGTGGATGGGGGTGGTGCCCGCGAGGAGCAGGCCGGACAGGGCGAGCAGGCTGGCCGTCAGGCGAGCGTGTTTTGTCAGGGCGCGCGTGGGCGGCCGGTGAACTGGCATCCGATCGATCTCCCGGATTTCAGGGCTTCTGGAAAGGAGCGCACGAAGCGGGGGATTCGACCGGGTGCGCAGGTGATCTCAGATTTTCTGGAGGTTGGTTGCGGAGGACTTGCCGCGATCTTCGACCACGTCGAAGCTGAGGCGTTCGCCGTCGGCGAGACCCTGCCAGCCGACGGCCTGCACGGCGGTGATGTGCACGAAGACGTCCTTGTCGTCATCGTCAGGCTTGATGAAGCCGTAGCCTTTGGTGGTGTTGAACCATTTCACGGTCCCGGTCGGCATGGCGGACGTCCTTCTCAGATTCTGGTCATTCTGGGCGGGGCTTGGGATGCTCCGCCTGACAATATAAAGCGACGGGAGCACTCTCTTGTCGAGGAACATCTCCATGCAGATCACTCTTTATCACAATGCGCGGTGCAGCACTTCGCGGAATATCCTCGCACTTCTTCGGGAGCGCGGGCTGGATGTGACGATTATTGAGTATCTGAAGACGCCGCCTGACCGGGTGACATTGCAGGGGCTGGCGGAGGCCAGTGGCGTTGGGATTCGGGGGCTGCTGCGGGCGAAGGAGGCTCTGGCGGGTGAGTTGGGGCTGACTGCGCCGGATGTGTCGGAGGACCGCATTCTCGATGCGATGGTAGCGAATCCGGTGCTGCTGAACAGGCCGATTGTGGTGACGCCGCTTGGTGTCCGGCTGTGTCGTCCGCCTGCCTGTGTGGAAGAGGTGCTTCCGGCTGTCTGACGGCGGGAGGGCGGTCTCGGGTGCTGGGTGCTGGGTGCTGGGTGCTGGGTGCTGGGTGCTGGGTGCTGGGTGCTGGGTGCTGGGTGCTGGGTGCTGGGTGCTGGGTGCTGGGTGCTGGGTGCTGGGTGCGTCGGGCATCACAGTAGTTTAGGTGTCAAGAGGATGCTTTAATCGGCTTGGCTGGTGTCAGGATCGGCTTGATAAGCCGGGGGAAAGGCTGTTTCGAAAGTGCTCGGGTGGCGATTTGACGGGCGTTTTCCGTGCTCCGATGTTCACGGCCTGCATGGCTGTTTTACTTCAGTGCTCAGAAACCTACGCTGGTCGTGCGCCTTCTCCGGGGTGGTCGCGCTCAGCGGAGAGCTTTTAAAACCGACTCTTTTAGGTGTCTGGGTGGCCGAGATTTGGGCACCGGGATCAGTTTTGCCGGGCGTCAGGCGCGCCCGTGTCAGGTGCGTCCTGGCAAGTCTGGCTGGGCGTTTTTGTGGGCCGGGATCAAGGGCGTCGGGGCCAGTTTTTCCGTGTGTCAGGTAGGCTCAAGGAGAAGGGTAACGCCGTGTCAGCGTGCCTCTGGTCTGACCTGACGTAAGAGGCTGTTTTAAACAGCTCTCTGTGCGCGTTTTCCGTGCTCAGATGCTCACGGTCTGCACGACTGTTTTGCTTCAGTGCTCAAAAATCTACACGGAACGCGCACCGCCTCAGGCGTGGCCGCGCTCAGCGGAGAGCTTTGGAGACTGTCTCTCAGTCTCCCGGTTTTCAGCTTGGCAGGGACCAGTCGAGCCATGCCATGCCGACGATGAACACGGCGAGGCAGATATGGGAGACGATGAGGATGCGCGTCGTGACGACGGGCACTTCGGTTTTGGGGCGGCAACTGGCCATTGGTGATCCTTCCTGACGCCTTATGACGGCTCGGCGTGCGGCAGATGATGGTATGCGCGGTTGAAGTAGACAAGTGCGGGCACGGCGCCACCGAGCCTTACGGCGCGGACCTGTCCGAAGAGGACGCTGTGGGTTCCGACCTCGACGATGCGGTCGATCTGGCAGTCGAGGGAGGAGATGGCTTCTTCGAGGACGGGGGCGCCGGTGGCGAGTGTGGTCCAGTGTCCGGCGGCGAAGCGTTCGAGGTTTTCGAGCGGGCCTGCGAAGCGGTCCGAGAGGTGTTGCTGGCTGGAGGCGAGCACGTTCACGCACATGGGTGCGCCTTCCTGGAAGGCTGAGCGGACGCGACTCGCGCGTTTCAGGCAGACGAGGATGGTCGGGGGATCGTCGGTGACCGAGCAGACGGCGGACGCGGTGAACCCTGTGGGATTTTCGAGAGTTCCTGTTGTCACCACTGTTACGGCGGCGCCGAGGCGGGCCATTGCCTCTCTGAAAATTTGTCCGTCAACGCTCAAGCTGGTGTCCCTTCATCTCACGCGGTCGTGCTGTCCGTCCTTCATACTGTCTACTTGTTCGAGATTAAAAGAGGTGTGCCAAACGGATATAAACCGGGGATGAACACACCACCTCTCCGTGACCAAGGATTGTGCGCATGACGGAAAGCCAGCCTCCCATCCGCTCTGAGCGCCGGGGCCATATCGGCCGGATCACGCTCGACCGGCCTCGGCAACTGAACGCGATCGATATCGGGATGGCCCGGGCGATCATGTCGCTTCTGGAGACATGGCGCGACGACGATGACGTGCGGCGGATTGTGATCGATTCGGCGTCTGAGCGGGCGTTCTGCGCGGGGGGCGACATCAAGCGGCTGTATGGGCTGATCGGCACGGATGGTGCGGAGGTGGCCTATCGGAACATGGTGGTTCCTTATGAGGCGATGCTGGCTATTGCGCATTATCCGAAACCTGTCGTGACGCTGATGGACGGCATTGCGATGGGCGGCGGGATTGGGGTTGGCGCTCATGCGCGGCATCGGGTGGTGACGGAGCGTTCGGTGCTGGCGATGCCAGAGACCATCATCGGGCTGACGCCGGACGCGGGGGGCTCGTGGTTGCTGGCGCGTGCGCCGTCCGCTTCGGAGGGATTGCGTCATGCTCTGACGGGGCAGCGGATGTCGGGCGCGCAGGCGATGGCGATGGGATTTGCCGATCATCTGGTGTCGTCGGAGCGGCTGGGAGCGGTGCGGGAGGCGCTGGCGGCGTGTGAGGATGGCGAGGAAGAGGCGGTGCTGCGCGGGCTGGCTGAAATGGTTTCCGAGGATGTGGGGGCGTTGTTTCCGGCGGGATCGGCGGCGCTTTACGATATTGCCATTGCTGATCCGCATGAGGGTCTTCCGGAACTGCTGAAGCGTCTGGAAGCTGTTGCTGGGCGGCCGGGATATGAGTGGGCCGAAGCGGATCTGGAGATTTTGCGGCAGGTCTGTCCGTTCTCGCTGTGCGTCACATGGCGGGTGCAGCAGGAGCAGCGCCTGTCGTCACGGTCTCTGGACGAGGCGTTCGCGCTGGAAATGCGGGCGGTGCGATGTCTGGTTGCGCGGCCTGATTTCGCGGAGGGTGTTCGGGCGCGGGTGGTGGACAAGGACAATGCGCCGCGCTGGTCGCCTTCGGTGGTGGCGGAGGTTGATCCGGCGCTTGTGGAGCGTTGTCTTGCCTGACGGCTGTGGGTTTCCTGATTGGGGTTCAGACCTGATCGGTTCAGGCCAAATCGGTTCAGGCAGGGTGTGTCAGGGGCTGTTTACTGGCACTTTTTCACAGGTAATTTGCTGAACGAGAGCGGCCTGATGGCGTGCGACGGGTTGGGTTTTTGAGCATTTCGGTGGAGCGGCCATGCGGGCGGCGCGCATCGGAATGAAGAAAACGCGCATGGGATTGCCCACGGAGAGCTTTTGAAACGGTCTGTCAGTAGCTGTACTGGCTGGATGGCGGGGTATTGGAATACGGCTTGTTCAGGCGCACGGCGTTCTGTTCGGCGGTCAGGCCGGTGGGGCCTTCCGCGACGGAGCGGGCGACGTTGGGCATCAGGTCCGGGCGGCTCCAGCAATCCACGCCGCTCCATCCCTGCGTGCAGTAGGGCTGTGGCGGAGGAGGCGTTTCCGGCGGCGAGCACCAGCCGGTTCCGTTCATCAGTTCGGTGGTTGAACAGGAGCGGCCGGTCGCGAAGGAGCCGATCTGCGGCACCGAGCATCCGGCGAGCAGTGGAATGAGGCCAAGGGCAAGGAGGCGCGTGCTGTGCATGGCGGGTATCCTGCCGTGCACGGGTGAATAAAGCCTTACTTCGCGGGGATGGGCGTGGCCTGTGCATAACGGGTTTGCCGCCGGAGTGGCTCCCCGCTATTGTCCGGACATATTCAGGGGTCGCGGTTGCGCGCCGTTTGCCGGTTTTTGCTGGCGCGGGGTGTTGTGCGGCCTGTCTACAGGGAGAAACAGTTACCCGTGTCCGACGAGATTTTCAGGGAAGTGGACGAGGCCGTGCGGCTGGAGCGCCTGCGCCAGGCTGCCCGTCGATTCGCGGGTCTTGGCCTTGGGGCCATCATTCTTGTCTGCGCGGGCATTGGCGGCTGGGAGTATCGCGAGAGCCAGCGCGCGCGTGCGGATACGGCGCAGTCGGCGACCTATATCAAAGCGCTGCATGATCTGGGTTCGGATGCGTCGGTGGCGGGGCTTAGCGCGCCGCTGAATCCGGAACAGCAGAAGGCTGTTGCGGCGCTGATGGAGACGGGTCGGTCGGCGCGTCCCGATCTGGGGGCACTGGCGCGTCTGCGTGTGGCGTCTTCCGATGCGTCTCATGGCAGGCTGACCGATGCGCTCGCGATCTGGGAGGGCATTCGTCAGGATGCGCATGTTGCGCCGGTGCTGCGCAGCATGGCGTCGCTTCTGTGGTGCGAGTGGCAGCTCGACACAGGTGACATCGCCACGGTGCGTTCGCGTCTGTCTCTTCTGGCGAGTGAGAGCAAGCCTTTCGCGGCGCTGGCGAACGAACAGCTGGCGATGCTGGACATCCGGGCTGGCGATCTGAAGTCCGCGCGCGGGCGTCTGACGGGTCTGGCGCAGGACTACAATGCGCCGAGCGGTGTGCGGATGCGCGCGGGCGGCCTGCTCCAGACGCTGGACCAGCAGGGCTGAGGCCCGGACCAGAGACGAAGCCTTTTCACGTATTCCACGCTCCATCCTGCCCATCGAGAGTGCCTGCATGTTCCAGTCCCCGCTCAAAAGCCGCCGCAGCTTTCTTCGCAAACTGCTGACCGGGGCGGCCGTCGTGCCGCTCGGGGCCTGTCATCTGTTCGACGACGATAAGAAGCCTCTTCTCGTGGGGCATCGGGTGCCTGTGACGCCGTCTCATGGTGGTCTGGTGGTGACGAGGAGCAAGGACGCCCTTGCGACGCCGATCACGATTCCCGCGCCGCTTTCGACGACGGAGTGGCCGATCAGCGGGCGCATTCCGAGCCATATCGGGGCGAACTATGCGTGGGGCGGTCTGAAGCATCGCTGGAGTCATTCCATCGGGCACAGCACGTCCGAGCCTGATCTCCTTGCGTTCGCGGCGCTTGGCTCCAATGGGCAGGGTGTTTTGCAGGCGTCACCGGTCATTCATGACGGGCGCATTTTCACGCTGGACGCGGCGGGCGACGTGCGGGCTTTCACATGGCCTGGCATGGAGCATCGCTGGACGTTCAACCCCAAGCCGCACCGGATGCAGTCGAGCAATCTGGGTGGTGGTCTGGGTGTGGATGGCGACACGCTTTATATTGTGGACGGCATTGCGCAGACGGTGGCTGTCGAGGTTGCGACGGGCAAGGTGAAGTGGCGGGTGAATGTCGGCACGCCGGGCCGTTCGGCGCCGACGATCGAGAAGAACCGTGTGTTCTTCAGCACGCTTGACGATCGTCTTTTCGCGATCGATGCGACGAGCGGGCATCAGCTCTGGTCCTATGACGCCAGCATGTCGTCGACGGTGATGTTTGGCGCACCGGCTCCGGCTGTTGTGGACGGGGTGGTTCTGGCTGGTTTCGGTTCGGGTGATCTTGTGGCGCTTCGCGAGGAGAGTGGCGAGGTGGTCTGGAGCGACACGCTTGGGGCGGGCAATGGCCTGTCCTCGCCTGCGGATCTTGCGTGTGTGCGCAGTCTGCCGGTGATCCGGAACGGCACGGCTTATGCGATGAGTGTGGCGTCGTCGCTGGTGGCCTTCGACATGCGTTCGGGTCGTCGTCTTTGGGAGCGCACTGTGGCGGGTGCGAACCCGCTTCTGGTGGTTGAGGACTGGCTGTTTCTCATCACGCTGGACGGGCAGGTTTCGTGTCTTGACCGTCTGAGCGGCGATGTGCGCTGGATCACGCAGTTGCGTCAGTATCTCCGCGTGGATGCGAAGAAGGACGGCGTGGCGTGGACGGGTCCTGTTCTGGCGGGTGGCAAGCTGCTCTGCGTGAGCACGCTGCCGGAGAACGGCATCGTCACGCTGGACCCGCTCAATGGCAGGATTCTGTCGATTGACGCGCTCCCTGCCCCGACGACGGTCGAGCCTATTTTTTCCGATGGTCAGATGCTGATCATCGACAACCGGGGTGATCTCAATTCCTATGGCTGAACGTAATCGTCCCACGCGGGGGTCTGGCAGATCCGGCAAACGCGGACAGAAACATCCCCTGCGTCCGGAGTCCCCCCTGCCCGCTTCCGGCCTTCCGACCGTGGTGATTGCGGGACGGCCGAATGTCGGCAAATCGACGCTGTTCAACCGTCTGACGGGGCGTCGGAACGCGCTGGTGGCTGACATGCCGGGCGTGACGCGCGATCGCAAGGAAGGCGAGGCGCTGATGCGTGGCCGGACGGTGCGGATGATCGACACGGCGGGTCTGGAAGAGGCTGCGCCGGAGACGCTGTTCGGGCGCATGGGGAGTTCGTCGGCTCTGGCGGTTGAGCAGGCTGACGTTGTTCTGTTCTGTGTGGATGCGCGTGCGGGCATCACGCCTGCGGACAAGCATTTCGCTGTCTGGCTGCGCCGTCAGAACCGCAAGGTTTTGCTGGTGGCCAATAAGGCCGAGGGCAAGTCCGGCGCGGCGGCTGCCATGGAGGCGTTCTCGCTTGGTCTGGGGACGCCGATCGGGGTTTCCGCGGAGCATGGCGAGGGCATTGCCGATCTGATGACGGAGATTGTCGCGGCACTTCCGGCTTTGCCGCCTGCACCGGAGCCGGAAGAGGGCGAGCCTGTCATTGAAGAGGCGCCTCGCCGACGGGGGAAGAAAGAGGAAAAGCCTGTCACCTTTGCGTCTCTCGTGAGTGAAGAGGACGACGAAGAGGGTGTGCCGGAGGAGTTTGCGGACGCGGTTTTCATCGAGGATGAGGCGGCTGAACCGGGGCTTCTGAGGATTGCGTTTGTTGGCCGTCCGAATGCGGGCAAGTCCACGCTGATGAATCGCGTTCTTGGCGAGGAGCGGATGATTACCGGTCCGGAGCCGGGGCTGACGCGGGATTCCATTGCTGTTCTGGCGAAGGACGAGCAGGGCGAGGTTCAGCTTGTCGATACGGCCGGTCTGCGCAGGAAGGCGCGGATTGACGAGCATCTGGAGAAGATGTCGACGTCTGCGACCATTGAGGCACTGAAGCGGGCGGAGATTGTGGTTCTGGTTGTCGATGCGACGCTGGGTCTGCATGAGCAGGATCTTCAGATTGCGCGTCTGATCGAGCGTGAGGGTCGTGGCTGCGTTCTGGCGCTGAACAAGTGGGATGCTGTTGAGGATCGCGTGGCGACACGGCAGGCGATCTATGACCGGCTGGAGACGTCTCTGGCGCAGATGCGCGGGATTGAGGTTGTCTCGTTCTCGGCCAAGACGGGTGCGGGTGTGAACCGGCTTCTGCCTGCGGTGCGTCGCACGGCGGAGGTGTGGAACAGCCGTGTTCCGACGGGCGAGCTGAACCGGTGGTTCGACATGATGCTGGCGCGGCATACGTTGCCGCTGGTGCAGGGGCGTCGTCTGAAGCTGCGTTACATCACGCAGGTGAAGAGTCGTCCGCCGACCTTCGTGGTTTTCGGAACGCGTGCGGAGCAGTTGCCGGAGGATTACCGGCGCTATCTGGTGAATGGCCTGCGCGAGACGTTCAAGCTGAACGGCGTGCCGATCCGGTTGCAGTTGCGCGGGACGACGAACCCGTATGCGAACGAGCGCGACTGAGGGCGTTTACGGGTCGGCGTGGTGTGCATGTCGGCCCGGTCTTTTCGGGGTTTAAGGTTGCTGGGCCGGGGTTGGCGGCTCGGGACATTCATGGGGTGTTGAGGGCTACGGCGTGTCGGTGGGCCCGTCGAGGATCTTGGCGAAGACCTGTTTGACGCGACCGCTGCCGTAGGTGTCGCGCACATGCTTCAGGCCCCAGAAGGACGCCGCGCCGCGTGCGATATCGTTGGTGTAGAGGTGAGTGAGGCGGTCTACGAAGGCGTTGTCATCGGCGGCGACGAGGCGGGCGCGCATTCCCTCCGGCACGCCGGTTCTGTCCGCCACGGCGGGGCTCATGATGCACGGGACGCCCAGTGCGAGGGCGTGCAGAAGACCGGCATTCAGAGAGCGGGCATCGATATCCGATATGACGCAGAGCCGGGACAGGTTTAGCGCCTCATCGAGAGTGTCCTGACCGGGCAGGATTTCGACGTGCGGGCCGGACAGGGCGGCGAAGGCGGTGACCGGGCCTGCTGCGAGGATGCGGCAGGGGATATCGGGAAAGACGGCCCACACGCGCCGCATGATTCTGTTCACGAACCATCGGGCCTGTTCGGCTGAGATGCCGGTGCCCCCTGCCCCCGGCAGGATGATTCCGGTGCGGGTTCCGGTATCGCGGCCGGGCGTTGTCGTGCGGAACGGCTGCGGGAGGCTGAAGACGCGCGCGGTCGGGACGAGTTGCTTGAGTGTTGCGCCGTCGCTGGCTTCGGTGAGCAGGATGCTGTCGGTCTGGCTGGCGATGGCGCATTCGCGCAGGCGCATGACGAGGGCCTGCTGATGGAGTTCGGGGCGTTTTTCCTGTGTGGCGCGTTTGTCCAGCACGGGAAACAGCAGCCTGTCGGCGGCCATCATGATGTGGGCCTGTGGCTGATAATGGCGTGCGAGAGCGATGTAGAAACCTGCGACCTGTTCGCCATCGAGATAGATCACATCGAAGCTGTTCTGTTCTGAGCGAAGTTTGTCTTCGACGGAGAGCGGGGCATCGTTTTCCGGCTGCGTGATCGCGGGTGGGAAGACGGACAGGGAGAAGCCGAGGTCTTGCAGGGCGGTGAGGTGCGCAGGAAGGTTCGTGGTTTTTTCCTGCGTCTCGCTGTTCGGAAGGGTGAGGATGAGGGCTTGCCGCTGTGGTGGCGGGTCGATGGCCGGGGCATCTTTCTGGTTGAGTCTGTCGAGAAAGATGCGGAGTTCGGCGATGTGATCGGCGGCACTTTTTGCGGGGGGAAGCGCCGGGTTGTCCGAGGGGGCGGACGACTCTTTCGGGGGTGGTTCCGTGAGGATGGCGCTCTCTGATTTGCGGTTTTGCGTTTTGCGGAGAAAGTCACCGGCGCGGCGGGCGGTGCGCAGTTGCAGGGCTGCGAGCATCAGGCCCTCGGTGACGGGCTGGAAATGTTCCAGTGGCGCGATGGGAGGTCGATCGGGGCAGAGCGCACGGAAATCGGTGAGATTGTCGAAGATCTGCCGGTTACCGCCGCAGGACACTTCGACGGGCAGGTTTTCCGCGAAGATGATGTCCGGTGTTTCGAGTTCGATGCGGAAATATTCGGCGATGGCGCCTGTTGCGTCGGGTCTGATCGTCGCGCCGTTGATGAGCAGTTCGACGGGGACGAGCAGTGTGTCGACGAGCACGGTCTGTCGGGGGGTGAAGGCGACCTTGCCGCTCGGACACCCGCTGGCGAGTGCATCGGGTTCGAAGATGACGGCGGGTGAGGTTGTGGCGATGGGGCTGGTCTGGTGGCCGATCCAGAGGATGGGGCGGAGGGCGCCGGAGAGGGTGCGGAGGCTGTCGCCGGGGCTCAGCTTTTCTACGGGAATGGCGCCTCGCTCCGTTTCGATGCGGGTGCCCTGGAGGATGCGGCCCGGAATCGTGGCGGGGGATGAGACGATGATCCCGGTGCCGGAGGGCAGGCTGGGAGAGGCGCCGGAGCCTGTCATCCGCGCCCTGCCCTGCGGCTGTTCCTGCTGGTGTTTGGCCGTTTCATCGGGGGGATGGTTACGGGGGAATGATAAAGAAACGATTAGGTGGTTTGGGTCGCCTTTGTCGGAGTGCACAAGCGTCGGACGTTCGCATGCTGGTCGTGACTGGGGGCAAGCTGACGCTGTTCCTTGTATGGATTTGGAACAGGACTGCATGCGCTTCGAATGACCGGCATCACGGCCTTTGCAGTCTGTCTGATGGTCGCGGTCGAACAGAAACTATTGGCGCAATGATGGTGTTCTGGACTGAAGCATCTGTCCCCGGCAGATGAGAAGTGATCGGAAATTGTAGGGGATGCTCCTCTGCGGAACCAGCAATTGCAACATGATGTTGCAGGGGTAGCATGAAGAAAGCGAGACCACCTGCGGCGTCGGGTTCTGGTCCGGAAGAGGTGAGCGGCGAAGGGGCATATTTCGCAGGCAAATGAGCTCTCGCTGGCATGCAACGGCAAAGAGGCTCGAGAGATGACTGAAACCCGGCAGACTGATCCGCATGACGTGGAGGATCGTCCTCTTGCTGGTCATCCGCATCCGGACCGTCCGTTCCACTGGAAGCTTTATGCCTGCGAGATGGTGGCCACGGTGGTCCTGATGGTCTGCGGCATTGTCTCGGTCGCTCTTCTTACGACGCCGCTTACGCCTGTCGGGCGAGCCCTTGCGTCGCATCCTCTGCTGCAGACTGGGTTATGCGGCCTTTTCTTCGGTCTTTCGGGGACGGTTGCGGCCTTCACGCCTTTTGGCCGTGTCAGCGGCGCGCATCTGAGCCCATCCATTTCTCTGGCTTTCAGTCTGGCAGGACGTCTCAGCGCCATCGATTTCTGCGGTTATATGGCGGCTCAGATGACGGGTGCCTGCCTTGCGACATTCTTCCTTGCGGAACTGGGCAGGTTCTGGCCGTTCTGGGGAAGGATGGCGCACGTCTCTTCTTATGCTGCGACGGTGCCGTTCGATGGTGTTGCCATTCTGTGGCCGCTGGTGACGGAAACGCTGCTGACATTGTTTCTCGTTCTGATGGTGTGTCGTCTCGCGGCTCACCCTGGCCTGAAATGGCTTACGCCGTGGGCTGGCGGCCTGTATTTCCTGATTTGCAATCCGATTTCAGCCTGGCTGTCCGGCAACAGTTCCAATCTTGCCCGCAGTTTCGGTCCCGCGCTTTTCAGCGGCCAATGGGGCGGGTTCTGGATTTATGCGGCGGGTCCTTTTATCGGTGCATCGCTGGCCGTGTTGGTGCTCCGTTCCAACCTGCTGGGTCGTATTGATCTTGAGGAAGCGCGGCTGGTGAACTTCGGCCATCACGGTCGCATTCCTTCCCTGTGGCATGCTGGCCGCCGCCGGCCGGAGGGAGGAGACGGACGGGGTGTCCCGCCAGCGTCCTGAAGGAAACGAGTGGTTTCATCAGGCATGATGCGTTTTTCTGCCGGTCAGGGGTGTCGTCGCACCCGGTATCTTCCGCTTGTCATCTGCGAGGTTCGGGATGAAGGAACGGGTGTTCAGGCCGGGACTGGCCCAGCTTCATTTCCCAGCCACTCAATTGTAATCGGTGCGTCTACAGCTAACGCCTTGTGCACTGGGCATGCATCAGCCGCTGCCGTCGGTTTGCGTTTCTGCCGTTCATCAAAAACACCTGGCACCTGTACGGTCACGTCGATCCGGATAATGCGTCCCGGGGTGCCGCCCATTTCCTTGTCCACTATAACGCGCGCGCCCGGTATGGCGGTATCCATGGATCTCGCTGACAGTTCCATGATGGACAGAATGCATCCACCCAGTGAGGCCGACAACAGATCGGTTGGTGAAAATGTCTCGCCTGCACCACCCAATTCCTGAGGTGCATTTGCAATCACCACTGTACCGGTTGGCTCATGCTCCGCTCTGCACCGCAGGCCACCCTCATGAACCACCATCACACTGGCCATAGAACTCTTTCCGATCGATATTGTTTTAAGGGTAGCCCTCTCGTAACTGAGGTCGGAAAACAAGCCTGTGCACAAAGCTGGATTTCAGTTCTGTCGTATTGGAACCGGGCTTGGTCCGGGTATCGGGGATGTATTGGCCATTGAAATTTCTGAGCGCCACACAGATATCGTTGGCTGCAGAAAATGTATCCCGGGTGTCCGCTTTTCGGACCCGGAGAGTGCCCTCACCAGTCTTGTGCTGCGGCGCCTAGGGTTCGTAAGTCGCGTGCTACATCAAAGAGGGAACCGGAATCCGGTCGGGCCCAGATCGTTCTGGGCAGGGTCGGACCAGAACCGTGACACGTCCAGTGCCGAGGGCTCATACCCGCTTTTCTGATCGGAGCTTCATGCTCGCAATGTCCCGAAAGAGGGCATCTACTGACAGGCAGGTCAGGCCGAGAAAGCAGATGGACGGCGGCACAGTTAAAACAGGACGGAAAGCAGCCATTGCTTCAGGAGTCAGTTTGTCTTGCGGCCCTCAAAAGGAGCGAAAAATACACGGTCTGTGAAGTGGAGTTAATCCATGGCCGTATCGTCGATTGTTCCTATATTCTGCACGCCAGGGACGGTGCTGAGAGCGGCGATCAGATGGGATACCGGGCGTTTTCCTTTGACCTGCATCGACAGGGTCACCAGACGATCGTGCCTTTCGTTCCCCCGATCCTCTGGCCATGCAGTCCTTTCCTGATCGGCAGCGTCCTCTGTGGCCTCCTGATGGTCGTCATAATGGCCATTCTGATTAATCTGCACCTGATCAATGATGAAACGTAAGCGTGTGCAGGTCACCAGAATGAGACGGAGCACTCCCTGGCCGTCACGATAGGAAATCTCCATCCGGACGGCACTCCGACCACCCTGAGGAATGGCGCGTGTGATGAACGGGAACCCAAACATGATGATGAAGTAAGCCACGGTTGTCGCTATGGCGAGCATGGTGAGCCCTGCTCCGGCTGCCATACCAAGGGCTGCGGTCAACCAGACGGACGCTGCGGTAGTGAGTCCACGCACGACGTTTCGGCGCATGAAGATCAGTCCTGCACCGATGAACCCGATGCCGGAAACGACCTGTGCAGCCACACGTGAAGGGTCAAGAACGACCTTGTCGGCGGCGATGACATCATTAAAACCGTGTTTCGATACAAGCATGAAAAGTGCTGCGGACAATCCGACTAAAGAATATGTGCGCAAGCCTGCACTTTTCTGCCGATATTCTCTCTCAATCCCGATTAAGGCTGACAGTGAAAAGGCGATAAACAGATCAGAAATCTGCTGTAAGCCTGCTGTCATCACGAATGATTCTCCCTCATATTTTCCTGATAATTCGAAACGATACAGAGAGTTTACGCTTTGAGTAACCTTACGGTTTCAGCTCAGAGCTGCCCAAAGTATCCCGGTTTTAGTCAGACGCAATGTGTAAAATTGCAGGTGCGGCAGGTAAAGCGGCGGTCCGTATGGTCGTCGATTGCGAACGCGCCCGGGAAAGCCCGTCCGCGAAAGTGTCACGGTATCTGGGCGCATTATGTCCGTTTCCGGAGGTAAGACCGGATGAGAGGATCGGGAGCGTGTCGCAATCATCCTGATATCGGGCACGGTCGTATGTGGGAGATGGCGTGTGACATGCTGGTTCGCTAAGCTGTGGCTTATCTGTCTGTCACCGCCTGAAGGAAAGTTTCGCCATGTCGCGTCCGCCTGTTCCACCGTTTGACGCTGAAACGGCTGCTCTCAAGACCCGTATGGCCGAGGATGGCTGGAACAGTCAGGCGCCGGAGAAGGTGGCACTGGCCTATACCCCTGACAGTGTGTGGCGCAATCGGTCTGCGTTCATTCGGGGACGCGCGGAGATTGTTACGTTTCTTGAGCATAAATGGGCGCGTGAGCAGGACTATCGGCTTATCAAGGAGGTCTGGGCGTTTCGGGGCAACCGGATTGCCGTGCGGTTTGCCTATGAGTGGCGTGATGCGGGCGGTCAGTGGTTTCGGTCCTATGGCAATGAGAACTGGGAGTTTGACGAAGCAGGGCTGATGAGCGTGCGGCATGCGTCGATCAACGATCTGGCCATCGACGGGCGTGAGCGGCTGTTTCACTGGGATATGGGACGCCGTCCGGATGGGCATCCGGGGCTTTCCGAACTGGGGCTGTGAGGGCGGTCTGCCGGATGGGGTGACTGTCGGGGATGGCGTTGGATGAGGGACGTCGAAACTTTGCTTTTGCAGTAGGGGCTTGCGGACAGGCGGCATCACCCGGTTAAGTGGGGTCATGGTTTTCTGTGGTGTGAGGGGCTGTCTCCTTCGCACCGGTTCTGCGGAGATGTCTGGCCCATGCCTTCCACCACCCTGCTTCGGAATGCCCATGTTTTGACCATGGATGATGCCGGCACGGAACTTGCCGGCGGCTGGGTTCGTGTGCGCGGGGCTGTGATCGAGGCTGTGGGCGCGGCTTCTGATGATCCCGGTCCTGTTGATGAGAGCATTGATCTGGCGGGGCATGTGTTGCTGCCGGGTCTCGTCAACACGCATCATCATATGTATCAGACGCTCACGCGCGTGATTTCCGGTGCGCAGGATGCTTCCCTGTTTGGCTGGCTGAAGGCGCTTTATCCCATCTGGGCGCGACTGACACCGGAGATGATCCGGGTGTCGACGCGCACGGCGATGGCGGAGCTTCTACTTTCCGGCTGCACGACAAGCAGTGATCATCTCTATCTTTTTCCGAATGGGTCTTCTCTGGACGATCAGTTCGAGGCGGCGGCGGACATGGGGCTGCGCTTTCATGCTGCGCGCGGGGCGATGAGCGTAGGGGAGAGCAAGGGCGGGTTGCCGCCGGACTCTCTTGTCGAGGATGAAGCGGAAATCCTTCGCGATACACAGGCGAAAATTGAACGCTGGCATGATGCGTCGCGTTTTTCCATGCGTCGGGTTGTCGTGGCGCCCTGCTCGCCTTTCTCGGTCAGCACGGATCTGATGCGTGAGTCGGCTCTTCTCGCGCGGGCGACGGGGACCACGCTGCATACGCATCTTGCTGAAAATGACAGCGACGTTGCTTACAGTCGCTCGGTCTTCGGGTGCACGCCGGCGGAGTATGCCGAGGATCTTGGCTGGACGGGTCCGGATGTGTGGCATGCTCATTGCGTGAAGCTGGACGAGGCGGGGATTGCGCGTTTCGGGCGGACCCGCACGGGGGTGGCCCACTGTCCCTGCTCCAACATGCGGCTGGGTTCGGGGATTGCGCCGGTCACGCGGATGCGTGCGGCGGGTATTCGTGTGGGTCTGGGTGTGGATGGCTCGGCTTCGAACGACAGCAGTCACATGCTGGCGGAGGCCCGGCAGGCGATGCTTCTGTCCCGTGTCGGAACGGCCAGTGAGCCGGATGTGGAGAAGCGTCATTTCATGACGGCGCGGGAGGCGCTGGCGCTGGCCACGCGGGGTGGTGCGAAGACGCTGGGTCGGGACGATATCGGGGTTATCGCGCCCGGTTTTGCGGCCGATCTGGCGGCGTTCGACCTGCGTGGCGTGGATCATGCGGGGGCGCAGTCCGATCCGGTGGCGGCGCTTGTCTTCTGCACGCCGTCCCGTGCGGCGCTGACGATGGTTAATGGCAGGCAGTTGGTTCGGGATGGTCGGCTTCTTGGCTCTGACGAGCGCGGGCTTGCGGAGGTTCATAACCGGCTGGCGCGAGAGTTGCTTGTGTCGTGAGGGACTGGCGGGGCTGAGCGTGTGTCCGGGGCGGCGGTCGGGTTTTGTGGCGGAAGGTGGAGGCGGCCCTGTTTTCGGGGCGTTCGTCTTTGGTGGGGTTGTCCGGGATGTTTCCTGAGAGAACGGGCTGATTTTTGAGGTCGGTGGAGTGAGCCGACAGGGTGGAAGGGGCGTTTATTCTTCCATTTTGGTGCGATATCGTTCTGTTTCTGCCGGACCGGTCTTGTTTTCCGGGCGCCCTCTTTCCATGCTTCGCGCAAAAGAGAGCTGTACATATGAGCAATCAGGTCGTGGTCAGAGATCTTTGCGCGTCTGACGAAAGCGCATGGCGGGACTTATGGGCGGGTTACAATCGTTTTTATAAGGCTTCGGTGCCGCCGGAGGTGACGGTGCGCACATGGGAGCGGCTTCTCGATCCGGCTACGGCGCTGTTCTGTCGTGTTGCGGAACTTGATGGCCGGGTCATCGGGTTCAGCAACAGTGTTCTGCATGACGGGACGTGGGTGATTGGGAAAATCTGTTATCTGGAAGATCTGTTTGTCGATTCCGAGAGGCGCGGCAACGGCGTTGGGCGTGCGCTGATCGGGGATCTGGTGACGCTTGGACGGGAGCGCGGGTGGGCTCGGCTATACTGGCATACGGCTCGTGATAATCCGGCACGCGGGCTTTATGACAAGTTTATCGGTGCTGATGATTTCGTCCGATATCAGATGAGTCTGTAAGAGGCTGTTTCGAAAGCGCTCTGCTGGTGATCCGAAGTGTGGTTTCCACGCCCGGATGCTCATGGCCCGCAATGGCTGCTTTGCTTCAGTGCTCCAAAACACATGCTGGTCGGGGGCGCTCTCACTCAGCCGAGCGCTTTTGGAACAGCCTTCAGGTCAGGGCATGGGGTTCCGGAGGTGTCTGTTCTGATTCAGACGAGTGCCGCCTGAGCCTGTCCGAAGCGTGGGTCGAGCAGGAGATTTGTGCGGCCCAGTTCCGTCGAGACGATCATCAGGCATCCGATGGCCATGGTGACGCGGTCTCGTTCGAGGCCGGTCGAGGCGTGTTCGATACGTGTCAGTTCATCAAGCGCCTTATCGACGATGGCTTGCAGGCGCGTGGCGGAGGCTGCGGACGGGCCGAGGGTCCGGAACATGGTTTCCATGACATCCCGAGCGGACGCGGGTAGTCCCTCGTCTTTGATGAGGAGGCGGGCCTGCATGAGGTTTCTTCCCATTGTCATGGCTGAGAATGCACCTTTCAGCAGGCTATCCATGACGGAGGATGCGAGGCGACTGCCGTTGGCGATCAGCAGTTCCATGTTCTGGACGATGAATCCGACCCATATCGGTTCATCGACATGGCTATCCGCGCGGGCGATGCGATGGAGGGCGGTGATCACGCGTGAGCGGAACATGACGAGGAAGGATGGCAGGCTGAAGGGGAGGATGTGGCGGAAGATCAGCACGCCGAACCACAGTCCGGCCAGCAGGGCGAAGCTAGTGTTGAACCACTGGATTTCGTCTGTTCGGAAATGGTTTTCCGGTCCGATCATGTAGGGGAAGAAGTTCACGAAGGAGGCGGCGAGTGCTGCGGTGGCGGGATTGCGTGTTGCGAGGCCACCGATGACCATCGGGATTCCGACGGCGAGGCACAGCACGGGATAATCGGCGGTCAGTGGCAGGACCAGAAAAACGGGAATGATGGACAAAAGCACGGCCCAGACGGCGCCGTAGAGGAAGTTTTTGCTGGCGAGCACTGTATTGCTGAAGGATGCGAAGCGGGCGCAGATGACGGCGACGAACGTGACGAACAGCGCGCCGTATGACCATGCCGTGACTTCCCAGATGAGGGCTCCGATCAGCACGGCGGTGGCGGAGCGGATTCCGTTGGCGATGGTTGCGCGCCAGTCGGGTGGTCTTACCAGTCCGAAGCGCGCGGAGGCTCCGGCTTCGGCGGGGTCGCCTGCATAGCAGCCGAGGAGGCGGTGAAGTTCTTCCAGCAGGAGGGCGGTTCCCTGCAGGATGACCCTGTCTCTCAGGGCTGTGCCGGTGTCCCTGTTCTCGTCGGGACCGATGGTTGTGTCCACGCCGTTCTGGCAGCGGGAGAGCAGTTCCCTCACCTCCTGTCTCAGCTTTTCCAGGGCGTCCGTTTCCGTGAGGCCAGCGGGCAGGCGTTCGAGCAGGTCGGCTGTATCGCGCAGGACCGGCGTGGAAAATCCGTCTGGTATGGTGCCTGCGGCGGCCAGTCGGCTTCGCATTCCCACACCGCGAGAGGCGAAGCGTGTCACCTGCCCCAGTGTCGCGCTGGCGAAACGGACGACGGGTTCATTCGGGCCGGTTTCGATGGCGCTGAACTCCATCCGGTCGCTGAGGGCGAGGGTCAGCGAGAAGATTTCATGCAGGCTGCTTTCGGGGGGTGATTTTCGCAGCAGGATGTCGCGCACGACGTGTGCGGCCTGTGTGATGATCTGCTGCAACTGCGCCTGGATGGCGCGTTTTGCGCCTGTGGCGGCGTCTGGCACGAAGAGGGCTCCCACGGCCATTTCGCACACGACGCCGAGCAGGATGTATGTGCCGCGCGATACGGCGATGCTGAACACCTGATCCTGCGCATCGACGGAGGAA
This sequence comes from Acetobacter conturbans, assembly GCF_011516755.1. GTDB lineage: Bacteria > Pseudomonadota > Alphaproteobacteria > Acetobacterales > Acetobacteraceae > Acetobacter > Acetobacter conturbans. The sequence continues at coordinate 91,763 of NZ_WOSY01000001.1, forward strand.
ATGGCGACGATGGCGCAGGTATAGGCTGTCAGCACGAAGGCGTAGCTGCGGAAGTTGTGGACCAGAGTGCCGAGGGCGGTGCAGAGCCCGACCCATCCGGCGAGCAGGGGGAAGAACAACCATGGCTGTTGCGGGGTCATGGCCACGAGGGTCATGGCCGAGACCACTCCGGCGAGCGTCCCGACGACGCGCCACCGTCCCTTGGAGATACTTTCGCCACGGGTGCCCTGTGCGACGATCCATGCGGTCATTGCGGCCCATTGGGGCTGCCCGAGTTCCATCCCGAACGCGATGGCGAGCGCGAGCAGGGAGGCGCAGGTGGTTCGGAGTGAAAACCCCAGTGCGGCGAGGCGAGGAGCGAAAAGCCAGCGCAGGGAGGATGGGGAGATGGTCAGGGCGTTGAGGCAGCGTTGCAGGAGCGAAAGGGGAGAAGGTGACATTCTCGCACCTTGCCATGACGGCGTGTTTGCTGCCACCGGGGAAGTGAATGGTAGCGGGGAAAAGGGGTGGGATCAGGTTCTGTCCCTCATGGTCCGCCTTAACGGACGCCACACCTTAAACTGACGGACTGCGATGGCAGATGTCAGCCTTCCGTTAACCATACGCTTCTATTGTCGGCTCATGAGACTCGCCTGTTTTTAGGTAAAGCCATGAAGGTTGTCTGGTCGTCGCGCGCTGCGTTCACGGCATTGTCGAGTATCAGAACGTCGGCCTTTCGCGGTCGGCCGGAAATTGTATCAGGGGTTCAGATCATGATGATGCGCCAGATCCGGATCCTGTCTGCAAGACATGGCCGAAGCTGACATTCACCCGATAAAATCATCTGTATTCACGGAAACAGTATACGACAATGACCCGTAAACCTGCTCTTTCCCGAAAAACGAAAACATCCCCTCCTCTCCCCTCTGACGATGTGGGGATCATAATGCCTGCGGAAAAGAACGATCTTCCTCCTGATTTTGACTGTGAGTTTTACAAGGGGACGAATATCGACCTTGCTCAGTTGAATTTCAACGAGCGGGAACTGATCCAGCATTTCATCGCGTCAGGCGAGAAGGAAGGGAGAGCGGGCTCACCGGGCTGCCTGCGGGGAAATATTCTTCCGTATATCGAAAAAGAGAAAAGCATTCTGGAGATCGGGCCTTTTACGAACCCGATGATCAAGGGAGAGAATGTCAAATATTTTGATGTTCTGAGCACGCCTGATCTGGTCAGACGAGCGGAGCAGATTGGTTTTCCGCTGGTGAATGTCCCGCATATCGACTTTGTTTCGCCGACCGGCGATCTGGATGTCGTGGATGAAGTATTCAGTTGCGTGGTCAGCTCGCATAATATTGAACATCAGATTGATCTGGTCACGCATTTCAAGAAGATTGAAAAAATACTGGCCAAGGGTGGTCGCTATTACCTGATGATTCCCGACAAGCGTTTTTGCTTCGATCATTATGTGCCTGAGTCAAAGATCGACGATGTTCTGAGCGCGTATAATACGCAGAACAGGACACATACGGATGCGAATGTAATTATACATCGCTCTCTGACCACCCATAACGACACTGAACGGCACTGGAAGGGTGATCATGCCGATCCGGGGTTTGTTGAAGGGATGGCGGACCGGATTAGAAGCGCCGTGGCAGAGATTGCAAATTCTGAAAGCTCATACGTGGACGTTCACGCGTGGCAGTTCACGCCGTCCGGTTTCCGTTTGATTATGGATGCAATCAGTTCTCTCAATCTCACGCAGCTTCGGGCGGAGAGGATCTATAATACGCCTCGCGGTCGGAATGAATTTGTTGCTGTTTTATCGAAATAACGCTTTGTGGTGCCGTGAAACTGACCGATAGCAGTTCAATTCTGGCCCATGAAAGTACTGTGGCGTCAGTCTTTCAGGTCATCCGGTCAGATCCGGATGGGTCTATTAATGTGATCTGACGATTTCTGAGGAAGTTCGCATGGATGCTTTGGGCTTTATTTCGAATATTCTGCGAAAGCTGAGAGACTGACTGTTGGCTAGGAAACGGGTGTCCGCTTCTTCGATGGGTAGCCCCTATAGTATGAGATAATCGGGCGCTATCTGTCCGGTTTATGATGGGACAGATAGCGGGCGCGGTTATGCTGTCGCTGATACGTGCTCCCGGATGGCGGGCAAGTCTGGCTGCGTCATCCCGGTGCTTATATTGGGAGAGGTGAGAGAATCAGGTATCAGGATTGACTGTTTAGTCTTTACCGATCTGATCTCTGATGGCGGCTCCAAGTTCTCTTGTGCCTGCGGTTCCTCCGATATCCGGTGTTCGTGGGGTATCGGGGCGGTCGAGGACTGTTTCAATGGCTTTCATGATGAGTTTTGCGGCTTCCGGTTCACCCAGATGCTCCATCATCATGGAGGCGGCCCAGATCTGGCCGATTGGATTGGCGATGAACTGACCGGCGATATCTGGGGCTGAGCCATGAACAGGCTCGAACATGGAAGGATATTTCCGTTCCGGGTTGATGTTGGCTGAGGGTGCGACGGCGATTGTTCCTGTCACGCCCGGTCCGAGGTCTGACAGAATATCGCCGAAGAGATTGCTGCCGACCACGACATCGAAGCGTTCGGGGGACATGACGAAACGCGCGGCGAGAATGTCGATGTGATACTGATCTGTCCGGACTTCAGGGTAGTCTTTGCTGATATCTTCAAAACGGCTGTCCCAGTAGGGCATGGAATGGAACAGACCATTTGATTTTGTGGCGGATGTCACATGCGGTCGGCCGAGTTTCCGGGCATATTCGAATGCGTAACGCAGAATTCTGTCGGTGCCGTAGCGTGTGAATACGGCTGTCTGCATTGCCCCTTCGGAGGGGGTTCCTTCTCCGAAAACGCCGCCGATCTGGGAATATTCCCCTTCGCAGTTCTCACGCACGATCCAGAAATCAATATCGCCGGGCTTCTTGTTGGCGAGTGGACAGGGGATGCCGGGCAGCAGGCGAACCGGGCGGAGATTCACGTACTGATGAAACTCCCGGCGGATGGGAATCAGCAGGCCCCACAATGAGATATGATCGGGAACGGAAGGAAATCCGACGGCGCCGAGCAGGATGGAGTCATGCTGCGAGAGCTGGCTCATGCCGTCATCGGGCATCATTTTCCCTGTTTTGAGCCAGGTTTCGCAACTCCAGTCATAGTTACGAAACTTCATGCCGAAACCGCACACGTCTGCGGTTCTCTCAAGAACGCTGAGGGCCTCCGGCATCACTTCCGTGCCGATACCGTCTCCGGGGATGACGGCGATATCATAGGATTTCATAGGCGAGGTCTCTCCATTTCAGGCATGAAACAGCTTTATTTATCCGGCGACGTTACAGGGCCGTGGCGCAATTCCGGGCAAGCGTGTGCCAGTAGCGAACGCCACGGGGGATGATGGCGTCGTCAAAATCGTAGTCGGGGGCGTGGAGCCGGGCGGAGTCACCATTCCCGATCATGGCGTAGGCGCCTACTTTGCGTTCGAGCATGAAGCCGAAATCTTCCGAGGCCAGACTTGGCACGATATCCAGTTCCGGCACGGGGCCGCCCTCTTCTTCCATGAGCCTGAGCATGGCGGCGCGGGCGAGATCGGTGGCGTCCGGTGCATTGACGGTCACGGGATAGGGCTGGTGAAAATCCACTGAAATGGCTGCGCCGTGGGCTTCCGCGAGACCGGAGCAGAGGCGCGCCAGTCCGGCTTTCAGGTCATTGAGCACCTGCGGATCGAGTGCGCGCAGCGTGCCTGCCAGCGTGGCGGTCTGGGGCAGGATGTTATCTGTTGTGCCAGCCTCGAAAATGCAGAAGGACACGACGGCTGCCACCATCGGGTCTGTCCGGCGTGCGACAAGAAGTTGCGCTTCCTGCACCAGAGCCGCGCCTATTGTCAGGGGATCTGTTCCGAGATGCGGCTGGGCGGCGTGTGACCCTTTTCCGGTGATGACGATCCGGAAGCGCCACCCTCCGGCCATGATCGGTCCTGTGCGGACACCGAGACGGCCTGCTTCGAGACCGGGCCAGTTATGCAGCCCGAAGCAGAACTGTGTTGGAAAGCGCTCGAAGAGACCGTCCTCAATCATCACTTTCGCACCGGCGCCCCCTTCTTCAGCGGGCTGGAAGACGAAATGCACGATGCCGCGCTCCGGCGGCTGGGCGGCGAGGCTTTCCGCTGCGCCGAGAAGCATGACGGTGTGACCGTCGTGCCCGCAGGCGTGCATGACCCCTTCGTTGCGGGAGATCCATGAGGCGGTTCCCGTTTCCCGCACAGGGAGGGCGTCCATATCCGCACGGAGCATGATGGCTGGCCCCGAAAGGCCGGTGTCGAGAGTGGCGACCACGCCGGTTCCTGCGATGCCGGTATGGGGGGCGTAGCCGAGGGTTCTGAGGCGGGATGCGACGAGGGCGGCGGTGCGGTTTTCCTCGAAACGCAGTTCCGGGTGGGCGTGAAGATCGTGTCTCAGTTCTGTGAGAAACGGGATATCGCTCTGAACCGAAAGTGTCATCGGGCGCTCAGCCTGCGGCCATCAGCACGCTTTTGAGGCGCAGATTTGCTTCAAAAGCCTGACGCCCGAGATCTTTTCCGATCCCCGATCCGCCGTAGCCGCCGGTGGGAATGACGAAATCGGATGAGCGTCCGTAGCGGTTGATCCAGACCGTTCCGGCTTTCAGGGTTCGGATCGCGCGCATCACGCGGCTCATGCTTGCGGTGTGGACACCTGCGGCCAGTCCGTAGACGGGGTGCTGCGCCAGAGCGAAGGCTTCATCTTCCTCATCGAACACGCGGACGGACAGGACCGGTCCGAAGATTTCTTCCTGCCAGGCGGGGCACTCCGTATCGGAGACCGAGAGGATGCCGGGAGACAGGAAGGCACCCCCGTTTCCGCTGTCCATCCGTGCGCAGGTGGCGAGGCTTTCCGCCCCGGCGGCCTGGCTGTCGGAAACGATTTTCAGGATGCGATCGGCCTGGGTCGCGGAGATGATGGGGGACCATGCGGCCTCGCCGTTCCACGGGGCGAGCGCACGCGGACGGGTGCATCGTTCGATCAGCGCGTCGGTCAACTGGTCGGCGACGGAACGGTGCACGATCAGGCGGGAGCCGGTGACGCAGACCTGCCCGGCGTTACCCGTGAAGGCGCGGAAGATGCGGTCGGCGACGTCCTCTACGGAGGGGATGTCACCGAAGACGAGCTGCGGGCTTTTGCCGCCCAGTTCCAGTGTGACTGGTTTTGGTCCGCTTTCTGCGGCCGCTTTCATGACTGCGATGCCGGTGCGGGTTGATCCTGTGAAGCTCAGCTTGCCGATTTGCGGGTGGCGGCAGAGGGGGTCTCCCGTGAGCAGGCCTGTTCCCTGAACGACATTGAACAGGCCTGCCGGAAGGCCCGCCTCACAGGCGAGTTCTGCCAGTCGGACGACTGAGAAGGGCGTTATTTCGGAGGGCTTCAGGACCGATCCGTTGCCTGCGGCGAGGGCTGGCACGACTTTCCAGCTTGCCATGACCAGTGGAAAATTCCAGGGCGCGATTGCGCCGGTCACACCGTAGGGTTCGTGGATCGTCATTCCCAGCAGGTCTGAGGATGTTGCAGCGACTTCTCCGCCGGTTTTATCGCAACACTCGGCGAAGAACCTGATTCCTTCAGCGAGGAAAGGGATATCCCAGGCGAGTGTTTCCGCGATCGGGCGGGTTGAGGAGACAGTCTCCAGACGGGCCAGTTCCACTTTATGCTGGTCGACGAGGTCGGCCCAGCGCCGCAGCACGCGCGCCCGTTCACGCGGTGCGCAGGTGCTCCAGCCGCTTTCCTGCTGCACTTTTGCCGCCAGTCGAACGGCCTCGTCGACCAGTCCGGCTCCGGCTTCTGGGAGAGTGGCGATGAGCTGGCCGCTTCCGGGGCTGATGACGGCGATATCTTCTGCGCCTGTGACCAGTCTGCCGCCCAGAAAATGTCCGGATGGGAGCTTAATCTCTGTCGGGCTGAAGCTGATATCCGTCACAACACATTCTCCTGCGGCTGGTCGGAGGCCAGTCTATTTTCTTACGGGATCGTATCTTTTTCCCATTGTCCCGGTCAGCGCAAATGTAAAATGAGGTAAAAAGCGATTTGACGGACCCTTTGGTTGTTGCCGGGCAGAACGGCACAATCTGCTTTTACGTCTGATCATTCCGGTGACATATTCTCCCTACTTCCGCTCATAGCTCAGTGACCAGAACCACAGCGGACTGCAGAGCGCCATGACACCCGAGACTCTTGCCCGACTTGATCGCGCCCATCTCATTCACCCGGTTTCTTCATGGCGTGATCAGGAAGAACACGGACCACGTCTTCTCAGTTCCGGTCAGGGCGTATGGCTGACGGACATGCACGGCCATACACTGCTCGACGGGTTTGCCGGTCTGTGGTGCGTCAATGTCGGATATGGTCAGGACAGCGTTGTCAAAGCCGCCACCGAGCAGATGACAAAGCTGCCGTATGCGACCGGCTATTTCGGCTTTGCGAGTGAGCCGGCCATTACGCTTGCGGCCCGTCTGGCCGAGGTGACGCCTGGCGATCTGAACCGGGTTTTCTTTTCGCAGGGCGGTTCGGACGCGGTGGACAGTGCGCTCCGCTTCATCCGGTTCTACCAGCATGCGCGGGGCATGGCGGGCAAACGCCATGTTATCGGTCTGGCGCGTGGCTATCACGGCTGCACGTATGCGGGCGCTGGCCTGACGGCGCTTTCCGTGTTCCATCGGGATGCCGACGTGCCGCTGGCGTGGCAGCACCACATTCCGAGTCCTGACCCGTATCGTCATCCGGCGGGAGAGGATGGCTCTGCCATTATCGCTGCGTCTGTTGCGTCTCTGCGGGCGAAGGTTGCGGAGCTTGGTGGCCCGGAGCATGTGGCTGCGTTCTTCTGCGAGCCGGTTCAGGGTTCCGGCGGCATTGTTGTTCCTCCCCGTGGCTGGCTGACGGCCATGCGCGAAGCCTGCCGCGAGATGGACATTCTATTTGTCACGGACGAGGTCATCACCGGCTTCGGGCGCACGGGTCCGCTGTTCGCCTGTGAGCATGAAGGCGTGGTTCCGGACATGATGACGGTCGCGAAGGGTCTGACGTCCGGCTATGCGCCGATGGGCGCGGTGTTCATGAGTGAGACCATTTACAGCACGATCCGCGATGGCTCACCTCCGGGTGTTGCGATTGGTCATGGGCAGACTTACAGCGCGCATCCGGTCAGTGCCGCGATCGCGCTGGCTGTGCTGGATCTGTATCAGAACGGTGTTCTGGAAAACGGGGTGAAAGCCGGTGCGCATCTGGCGACGCGTCTGGCGGCGATGAAGGATCATCCGCTGGTTGGCGATGTTCGCTCGGCGGGGATGCTGGCGGGGATCGAACTGGTCACGGACAAGAAGAACAAAACAAAGCCTGCGGCTTCCCTTGGCATTTCGAAGAAGATGGCCAAAGCCGGCTATGAGCAGGGCGTTCTGTTCCGTGCCTTTGGCGATGACATTATCGGACTGGCGCCTCCCCTGACATGTTCCGTAGAAGAAACGGATCTTCTGTGCGATCGTATTGAGGGTGTTCTGAACACACTGATGAACGACAACGAGATTGTTGCCGCCATCGTCTGAACCGGAGACAACCGGGCGCGGCCTGAGGCACATGGCCGCGCTCCAACGCAAGCGAGGAGATTCCGGCGTCTATGACAGGACTTTTCAGACGTGTTGCTGAAACCGGGCGACCGGAAATTGCCATTACGGTGGATGGGCATGCGGTGACGGCGCTGGAGGGAGACACGATTCTCACAGCTCTTCTGGTTGCCGGGGACCGGCTGCGTTTCAACGAATTCGATAAAATGCCGCGGGCAGGCTTCTGTCTGATGGGAGCGTGTCAGGACTGCCGTGTGTGGACGGAGGACGGGCATGAACTCCGCGCCTGTTCGACGTCCGTGACACCGGGCCTGCGCATCGTCACAAAGGAAGTTCCATGGACGCGCCCGTAATCGTCATTATCGGTGCGGGTCCGGCTGGCACCCGTGCTGCGCAGACTGTGGCCTGTGCTGGTCTGCGTCCCATTGTTCTTGATGAAAATCAGCGGCAGGGCGGCCAGATTTATCGTCGTCAGCCTGAAAATTTCACGCGGCCCGCCACTAAGCTGTATGGCGCTTCGGCCGCCTCCGCGACGGCGCTGCATAACGATTTCGAGGCTTTGCGTCCGTCGATAGACTATCGTCCGGAAACGCAGGCATGGGGCGTTTCGGACGATCTGCTGCTGACCGAATGCAGGGGCCATGCGGATGCTCTCCGCTTTGATGGTCTCATCATTGCGTCCGGCGCGACGGACCGGATCATGCCCTGCCCCGGCTGGACATTGCCGGGTGTTTTCTCTCTCGGTGGCTCTCAGATCGCCCTCAAGGCACAGGCCTGCACGATTGGGCAGGCACCGGTGTTCATGGGCACGGGGCCGCTGCTTTATCTGGTGGCCTGGCAGTATTTGCAGGCCGGTGTGAAGCCGCGTGCGGTGCTCGACACGTCTTCGCTGACGACGCGGCTGCGTGGTCTCGGGGGGCTGCGGCGGCGACCTGCCGTTCTGGTGCAGGGCTTGCGCTACATGGCCGATCTGGCACGCGCGGGTGTGAGGCTTCGGTCCGGCATCCGGCCGGTGCGGATTGAAGCACGGCAGGACGGGGAGACGCCCTGTGCCGGGGCGGTGGTCTGGCAGGATGGGCGTGGACGCACGCATCGGACGGACTGCGATGCGGTTGGCATGGGCTATGGGCTTCGGTCCGAGACGCAGCTTGCCGATCTGCTGAAATGCGACTTTGCGTTTGATGCGTTATCGCGCCAGTGGCTGCCGGTGACGGACAGGGATGGCGCGACATCGCGGGCGGGCGTTTATCTTGCGGGCGATGGCGCGGGCATCCGGGGTGCGGATGCGGCTGAAAGTGCCGGGGCTCTGGCGGCATTGCGTTGTTTGCAGGACATGGGTCGTCCGGTGCTGGAGAGTGAGATGACCCGTCTTCGGGCGGCACTGGAGCCGATGAATGCGTTCCGGCATGGGCTTGAGACCGGCTTTCCGTGGCCCTGGCGGCATGCGGCGGCTCTGCCGGACGAGACGGTTGTCTGTCGCTGTGAAAACGTGACGGCCGGGGATATTCGCCGTGCCGCGGGGCCGCTGGACAGTCCGGAAATCAATCGTGCCAAGGCGTTTGTCCGCGTGGGCATGGGCCGGTGTCAGGGTCGCATGTGCGGGCTTGCCGGGGCGGAAATCCTTGCTGCGGCGAGAGGGATTGCGATTGAAGAGGCGGGGCGCATCCGTGGGGCTGCACCGATCAAACCGCTGCCTGCGAAAATCCGGGGTGTCGTGACATGAGTCTTTCCACAGAGATTGCAGGGCGTGCGGACGTCATTATTGCCGGGGGCGGCGTGATGGGTTCGGCTACGGCGTTCTTTGCGCGGCAGCTTGGTCTGTCGGTGATTCTGCTGGAGCGTGATCTCGTGGGCCAGTATGCCAGCGGGACCAATTTCGGGAATGTGCGGCGTCAGGGACGGTTTCTGCCGCAGCTTCCGCTTGCCAATCGCTCCCGCGAACTCTGGGGGCGTCTGCCTCAGCTGCTCGGGGAAGATGTCGAGTTTGTCGCTGGTGGTCATGTCCGCGTCTCCTTTAAGGAAGAGGACAGTCAGCGGCTGGAAAAATATGCTGAGGATTGCAAGCCTTATGGGCTGGATCTGGAGCTTTACAGCGGTCGCCGAGCATCTGAGCGCTTTCCGATGTTGTCGCCGGACGTGAATCTGGCGTCGTTCTCGCCTCTCGACGGGCATGCCAATCCGCGTCTTGCCGCGCCTGCTTTTGCCCGTGCGGCGCGCCGGGCCGGGGCGACGGTTCTGGAACGCACGGAAGTGCTGAACATCAGCAAGAATTCCGAGGATTTTGTTGTCGAAACCACGGGGGGGCAGCGTTTCGTGGCTCCTCAGCTCCAGATTTCGGTCGGCGCGTGGGCCCGCAAGGTTGCCGCATCTTTTGGCGAGGATCTGCCTCTGGTGGCCAGAGCGCCGCAAATGGCGGTCACGGAGCCGGTGCCTTATCGGATTTATCCGGTGATCGGCTATGCTTCATGGGTGGAGGAAGAGGGCGTCTATCTCCGGCAGGTCGAGCGTGGCAACATTGTGTTTGGCGGGGGACGCCGCAGCACGGTTGATCTGGTGGCCAAGCGCGCGCGGCTCGATCCGCTCAACACGTTGCGGCAGATGCCTCATATGGAGCGTCTTCTGCCTGATTTCGCCCGTCTGCGCATTATTCGTACATGGGCGGGCATTGAGAGCTACACGGATGACGATATTCCTGTGATGGGCGCGAGCCGTCTGGTGCCGGGTCTTTTTTATGCATTTGGCTTTTGTGGTGCTGGATTCCAGCTAGGGCCGGGCGTTGGCGCGACGATGGCTGATCTGCTGGCCACGGGACAGACGGAAATACCGCTGGCTCCGTTTAACATTGCCCGTTTTACTCCTGCTGCGGTGGCCTGAGCACGGCGACGGCGTGGATTTCATCTAACTCTTCTGTTTTTGTCTGCGGTTTTTCGGACAAAATTTTCTGCTGCCGCTTTCAGGTCATTCAAAACTCTCTGCTGTAAAAGCGAAAAAAGAAGTGGTATCCGCTTCCCTTAATATGTTGTCATATCGTAACATTAACCAGCACGGACAGGACAGATCATGACGACGTTCAGGCCGAAATACGTAACGTTTGACTGCTACGGCACCCTCACCCGCTTCCGCATGACGGACATGGCGCGGGAGCTTTATGCCGATGTTGTGCCTGCGGAAGGCATGGACCAGTTCTGCAAGGATTTCGCGGGCTATCGTCTGGACGAGGTGCTTGGCCCGTGGCAGCCCTATCGTTATGTCCTGCTCAACGCCATGGAGCGGACCTGCAAGAAATGGAACATTGCGTTCGATCCGGCTCTTGCGAACAGGTTCTATGAGGCGGTTCCCACCTGGGGTCCGTGGGACGATGTTCCGGCTGGTCTTTCCAAAGTTGCGAAAGAGGTGCCGCTGGTCATCCTTTCCAACGCGTCCAACAGCCAGATCCATTCCAACGTGGCGAAGCTCGGCGCTCCGGTTCATGCTGTTTTCACGGCTGAGGACGCGCAGGCCTACAAGCCGCACATGCGCGCTTTTGAATACATGCTGGACAATCTGGGCTGCGGTCCGGAGGACATTCTGCATGTGTCATCCTCGCTGCGCTACGACCTGATGACGGCGCACGATCTGGGCATCCGCAACAAGGTGTTCGTGGCACGCGGGCATGAGCCTTCGACGCCTTATTACGGCTACACCGAGATCAAGGATATTGGCGGTCTTCCGGGCGTTATCGGACTCTGATCCGCGACTGCCCCGGCAGGGTTCGCCTCGCTGAGCCCTGCCTTTTCTGGTCCTGTCGTTTCCAATGATCGGAGTCCGCGCATGCTGAGCCGCCGAGACATGATGAAACAGGGAGCGCTGCTTGTGGCAGCCGGTGGGGGTGCCCTCCGCTCATGTCCCGCACGGGCGGCGCAGCCGCTGCGCGGCGGCCATGTCCGGGTCGCCTCCACGACAGGATCGCTCAGCGACACGCTTGATCCGGCCCGTGAGTCGATGGCGACGGATTATATGCGGGGCGCCATGTTTTACGATGGTCTCGTCACGCTTGACGCGACCCTTGTGCCGCAACCGGCTCTTGCCGAGCGGATTGAAAGTGATGATTTCCGCACCTGGACGTTTCATCTCCGGCCCGGTGTGCAGTTTCATGACGGGGCCACGCTGACATCGGCGGATGTCGTGTATTCGCTACGTCGGCATCTTGATCCGCTGGTAGCTTCTCAGGTGCGGTTTCAGGCCAGGGCGATGCGGTCCGTCCGGGCGGATGGACCGCTCGGTGTCGTCATTGAACTCGATGCACCCAACATTTCGTTTCCGTCGGTTCTTGGTCTGAATAATTTCGCGATCATCCGCGATGGCACAAAGAATTTTGAAACGGCGAACGGGACTGGACCGTTCCGTTGCGCGGCGTTCCAGCCGGGCATTCGGTCTCTCGCCGTCCGCAATCCTGATTTCTGGAAGACCGACGGGGTCTGGATCGACAGTCTGGAACTGATTTCCATCAGCGATGACATGGCGCGTCACAATGCGCTTCTCTCGGGTGACGTGGACATCATCGCGGAGGTCAATCCCCGTCTGGTCGCATTGCTGCGGCAGCGGGGCATGGGAGTGATGGAAAGTCCGACCGGCACTTACACGGATCTGGCCATCCGGCAGGATATCGGTCCCGGCAAGAATCCGGAGTTCGTTCAGGCAATAAAGCATCTTTTCAATCGTGATCAGGTCGCGGATTCCGTCTGGCTCGGTTTCTGTCGGCTGGGGAACGATCAGCCGCTTCCACCCGAAGACCGTTACTACAATCATGATCTGCCGCAGACGGTGTTCGATCCTGATCGTGCAAAATGGCTTCTGAACAAAAACGGTTTTCTGAATCAGGAACTGCCGCCCCTGATCTGCTCGCCTGCGGCGAACGCGTCAGTCGATATTGCCGTCCTGCTACAGAACGAGGCCTCCCGGATCGGCATGAAGCTCGATGTCCGGCGGATGCCTGCGGATGGCTACTGGAGCCAGTCCTGGATGCATTTTCCGCTGGGATTCGGCAACGTCAATGCACGCGGGTCTGCTGACATGACGTTCTCACTGGCTTTTGCGTCCGCGGCTCCGTGGAATGAGTCCCACTGGCGCAGTTCGCGCTTCGATGAACTGCTGGCTCTCAGCCGTCGTGAAGCCGATGAAGCAAAGCGCAAGGCGATCTATTACGAGATGCAGACGCTGATTCATGACGGATCGGGGCTTTGCATTCCGAATTTCATTACCAGTCTGGATGGTTATCATCAGCGGATAAGGGGCCTGCGACCGCATCTGGGCGGCCATCTGATGGGCAATAATTTTTCGCGCTTTATCTGGGTCGATGAAAACGCGGGTGCGCGTGAGACGGAAAGCGCGCCGGCATGACCATGAACGCAGCCCTCATCCGCGCGCTCCTTCGTCTTGTCGGTGCCTCGCTGGTGTCGCTTGTTTTCGTGACCGTTGCGGTGTTTTTCATTACAGCCGTGCTGCCGGGAGATGTTGCGGACGCGCTTCTCGGGCAGGCGGCCACGCCGGATGCGGTCTCGGCCCTGCGTCATTCCCTCAATCTCGACAAGCCTGTTCTGGTCCGGTTCGTCATCTGGGTGACTGGCCTTCTGCATGGCGATTTCGGCGTCTCCCTTGTCAGCCACCGGCCGGTTCTGGCGATGGCGAGCGAGCGGCTGATCCATTCTCTCCTGCTTGCTGGTGTGACAGCACTTTTTGCCGTTCCGGTAGCGCTGCTGCTTGGCACGACGGCAGCGATCTTCCGCAACACCCTGTTCGACCGTGCTGTGTCCCTGCTCACGCTCTGCATTGTTTCCGTTCCCGAATTTCTGGTTGCGACCCTCGCTGTTTTCATTTTTTCCGTTCAGCTTCATCTGCTTCCCGCTCTGGCGAGCATCAGCGACATTCACTCCATCGGCAGCTTTCTGGCCTCGTTTTCCATGCCGGTGACAACGCTTGCCTGTGTGATCGTGGGCCAGATGTCGCGCATGACCCGCGCTGTCATGATTGATGCGCTTGGGTCATCCTGGGTGGAAATGGCGGTTCTGAAGGGAGCGTCGCCCGCGCATATCATCCTGCGCCATGTGATCCCGAACGTTATTGCTCCGCTGTTCAACGTCATTGCGCTCAGCCTGTCCTATCTGCTGGGCGGTGTGGTTATTGTTGAATCGGTGTTCCACTATCCGGGCATTGCCAGTCTGATGGTGGACTCGGTCGCTGCCCGCGACATCCCGCTGGTTCAGATCTGTGCGCTGATTTTCTGTGCGGCTTATCTCTTCCTCACCACACTGGCTGACATCGTCGCCCTTCTGTCCTCACAGCGGAGGCACGCCGCATGACTGTCGCTCCTTTCGCCCGACGGTGGGTTTCGGTGATCCCGCGCATTCCGGGTTCGCTGATCCTGTTCTGGCTTCTGCTCGCGCTTCTTGGTCCCGTACTCGCGCCTTTCGCACCGGGAGAGGTGGTGAGCCGAACGGTTTTCGCCCCGATCTCGGCGCATCATCTTCTGGGCACGGATTATCTGGGGCGTGACGTGCTGAGCCGACTTCTCTGTGGGACCGGCAGCACGGTTCTGCTCTGTGCCGCGACGACGGTTCTGGCCTGTACGGGGGGTGTTTTTCTGGGCATCATTGCAGCCCTGAAGCAGGGGCTGACCGACACGCTTCTGTCGCGTTTCATGGACGGGGTGATTTCCATTCCGTCGCTGCTGAGCGCTCTTGTTGCCGTGGCGGCGTTCGGCTCGTCCGTTCCGGTTCTGGTACTGGCGATGTCGCTCATTTACATGCCGGGTTCCTATCGCACCTGCCGGATGCTGGCTCTTTCCATTGTCCGTCGCGACTTCGTTCTCGCGGCCCAGATGCGTGGGGAAAAATCGGGCTATATTGTTCTGCGTGAGGTTCTGCCCAACATGACGGGTCCGGTCATGGCAGATGTCGGGCTGAGATTCATCTATGCCGTGCGTCTGCTGAGCAATCTGAGCTTTCTGGGTGTCGGGCTTCAGCCGCCGCTGACGGATCTGGGTTCGCTGACACGCGAAAATCTGCTGGGCCTCGTTTATGGCGCGCCTGCCGTTATTGCCCCTGCCCTGACGATCGCGGTGCTGACGGTCGGGCTGAATCTGGCGCTCGACAGCTACAAAGGGAAAGCAGGCTGATGATGGCGCGACACGGCATCATGCAGCCCCCTCCCCTGATTTCCGTACAGAATCTCCAGCTTACGGGACGGCGCGGCCGTGGTCTCGAGACGCCGATTGTCGATGGCGTGAGCTTTGACGTGGCGGAAAAGGAGATGCTTGCGCTGATTGGGGAGTCCGGCTCGGGCAAGACCAGCGTTGCGCTGGCCCTGATGGGCTATGCCCGCCGGGGCTGTCGCATCGCGGGTGGAAAAATCCGTGTTGCAGGCTACGACGTGACGGAGATGCCGCCTGCTGAACTACGGAGTTTCCGTGGCAAAACAATTGCCTATATCGCGCAGAACGCGGGGGCTGCCTTCAATCCGGCGTTGCCGCTGATGGATCAGGTGATCGAACCGGCGCTGCTTCATCACGTCATGCCGCGTCAGGTTGCGATCGAACGGGCGATCTTCCTGTTTGAACTGATGGCGCTTCCCTCTCCCGGCACCATCGGTGCGCGCTATTCGCATGAGCTTTCGGGAGGGCAGCTTCAGCGTCTTATGGCGGCGATGGCGCTGATCACGGGGCCGGAGGTGGTCATTTTCGATGAACCCACCACGGCGCTGGATGTGACGACCCAGATCGAGGTTCTGGAAGCCTTTCGCACGGTCAGGCGCGAAGAGGGGTTCACCGGGGTCTATGTCACGCACGATCTTGCGGTGGTGGCGCAGATGGCTGACCGGGCGGTAGTGCTGAAAAACGGTGTTGTGCAGGAAGAAGGGACGACGGAGCAGATCCTGAGTGCTCCCCGTCATGCCTACACGCAGGCTCTTCTGGCGGCCAATACGCCGCAGGTCAGAAATGCCCCGACGCAGGCTACGGATTCCGGGACCGTTGTTCCGGTTCTGGATGTTCGCGATCTCGTGGTGGGCTATGGGGGGACGGGTCCTGACGGGCGGCCTCGTCATACCATTCTCAGCGATGTGAGCCTGCCTGTCATGCCGGGCGAAACCATGGGTATCATTGGGGAGTCCGGCTGCGGCAAAAGCACGCTCATCCGCGCGATTGCGGGCATTCAGCCTTGGACGAGCGGCGGGATCACGTTTGAAGGGGAAGCACTGGCGCCACGGATCGAAGCGCGAAGCGCTGCCCAGCGGCGTCATCTTCAGCTTGTTGCCCAGAACGCAGACCTTGTTCTCAATCCTGCGATGTCTGTCGGCGACACGCTTCGCCGTGTTCTCACGTTCAATGGCGATGCTGCGAACGGTGCGGAGATCGGGCGTCTTCTGGACATGGTGCGGCTGCCGTCCGCGCTTGCCGATCGTTTTCCGCCGGAGCTTTCGGGGGGGCAGAAGCAGCGTGTCAATCTGGCGCGTGCGCTTGCGGCGCGTCCGCGGCTGGTGCTGTGCGACGAGATCACGGCCGCGCTCGACACGGTTGTTGCGGCGGCGATCCTCGACCTGATGATGGAACTGAAGCGTGAACTCGGCATTGCCTGGCTGTTTGTGACGCATGATCTGCATGCGCTTCGTTCGGTCTGCGATCGGGTCGCCGTGCTTTATGCGGGCCATCGGGTGGAGTTCACGCCGATTTCCGCGCTCGAAGAGGCGCCGCATCATCCTTATACGCGTCGACTGGAGAATTCCGTTCCGGAGATGCGCGCTGACTGGCTGACTGACGTCATCAGCCTGCGCGATCAGGGCTCTGAGCCCGTGCCGGCCCTCTCCTCTTCCCGTGGCGCCGGGTGCTGCTACGCCGCCCGCTGTCCGGTCAGAATTGCTATCTGCGAGGTTGCGACGCCGCCTGTCTGGCGCAGTCCCGCAGGCGCTCTGATCAGTTGCCACCTCACCTCGCAGGACCTGTCCTGACCCATCACATCCGGAGAATAATCATGACCCTTACACTGAACGATTCCTCTCTTTTCCGTCAGGCGGCTTTCATTGCCGGTCAGTGGCGGGATGCGACTGGCGACCAGCGCATCGACGTCGACAATCCGGCGGATGGCAGTCTGGTCGGCCAGGTTCCGGCCTGTTCGGCTCAGGACACGCAGGATGCGATTGAGGCGGCGCGCATCGCTCAGGTGGCGTGGCAGCGCACGACGGGATCCCAGCGCGGGACGGTGCTGATGGAATGGCACCGGCTTATTCTGGAAAATGTCGAGGATCTTGCGCTGATCATGACGGCGGAGCAGGGCAAGGTTCTGGCCGAAGCGCGGGGTGAAGTTCGGTATGCCGCGTCCTTCTTCAAATGGTATGCGGAGGAGGCCACGCGCGCGGAAGGCCAGGTTATGACAACGGCCGAT
This sequence comes from Acetobacter conturbans, assembly GCF_011516755.1. GTDB lineage: Bacteria > Pseudomonadota > Alphaproteobacteria > Acetobacterales > Acetobacteraceae > Acetobacter > Acetobacter conturbans. The sequence goes on from NZ_WOSY01000001.1 coordinate 108,801, forward strand.
CCGCACCGGCGTGTGCTGGTCCTGAAACAGCCTGTTGGTGTGACGGCTGCGATTACGCCGTGGAATTTCCCGCTCGCCATGATCACGCGCAAATGCGGGCCTGCCATTGCGGCGGGTTGCAGCATGGTGATCAAGCCGTCGGAGCTGACGCCCTTTTCCGCTCTGGCGCTGGCTGCTCTTGGCGAACGTGCCGGTATTCCGGCCGGGTTGCTCAGCGTTGTGACGGGCTGGCCTGCGGATGTGGGCAAGGTTCTGACGGACAGCCCGGTTGTGCGCAAACTGACGTTCACCGGTTCCACGGGCGTTGGAAAGATCCTGATTCGCCAGAGTGCCGATACGGTCAAGAAACTCAGTCTGGAACTGGGGGGCAATGCGCCTGTTCTGGTGTTTGACGATGCGCGTGTGGGTCTGGCTGCTGACGGCATCATGCAAAGCAAATTTCGCAATGCCGGGCAGACCTGTGTGTGTGCCAACCGTGTTCTGATTCAGGACGGCATCTGGGACCGGCTTCTGCCGGAGCTGGCTTCCCGTGTTGAGACTCTGCGTGTCGGGCATGGGATGGATCCGGACAGCACGGTCGGTCCTCTGATCAATGATGCGGCTGTGCAGAAAGTGCGGGGGCATGTTGAGGACGCGCTGGCGAAAGGCGCCCGTTATGTCGGTGCTCCGCTGCGCATTGAGGGGCGCTTTGTGTGGCCGGTTGTGCTGGCGGGGGTTACAACCGACATGCGGGTGGCTCACGAGGAGACGTTCGGCCCGGTTCTGCCGCTCTTTCGTTTCAAAACGGAAGAAGAGGCGGTCAGGATTGCCAATGACACGCCGTTTGGTCTGGCCAGTTATTTCTTCACTGATGACATCCGCCGAATCTGGCGTGTGGGGGAAGCGCTGGAATTCGGCATGATTGGCCACAACACGGGCTCGATTTCGATGGAAAGCGTTCCTTTCGGGGGTGTGAAGGAGTCTGGTCTGGGTCGGGAAGGAGGCCATGCGGGCATGGAAGAATTTCTGGAAATCAAAAGTCTGCATCTGGGCGGCCTTGACGTTTCCTGATCAGAACGTTTCGATTGTTCCTGGCTCAGCCTCGCGGGGAGGCTGAGCGCCCTCGCCCTTCGTTCCGGAGACAGATTTCCTCATGCAGCCCGCCCCCAAGCTGGACCGGATAGATCTGAAAATACTCACTCAGTTGCAACGCAACGGGCGTCTGACCAATGTCGAGCTGGCCAACCGTGTTGGTCTTTCGGCCAGTCCGTGCCTGATCCGCGTCAAGCGACTGGAGGCGGCCAAATATATCACCGGATATGGCGCGCAGATCGACGTCAGGAAAATCACCTCGGTTCTGACGGTTTTCACTGAGATCACGCTCTCCGATCACCGGCGGGACGATTTCTCACGGTTCGAGGCGCAGGTTCGCAAGCTGGATACGGTTGTCGAATGTCATCTCATCAGCGGTGGCTACGATTATCTGATGAAATTCATCACCCGCGATGTTGAGCATTATCAGACCATCATGGAAAACCTTCTCGATCTGAATATCGGCATTGAGAAATACTTCAGTTATATCGTTATCAAATCCCCGATTGTGAAACCGTCTCTTCTGATCGAGGATATCCTTTCGGAGAATGGGACTTGACCCAGACCTTTACCTACAAAGATCAGCAGGATACGCAGATCGGGTTCAGGCCCATGCATCCGGACGACCTTCATCAGGCGGTCCGGTTATCACAGGATCTGGCGTGGCCTCATCGGCAGGAAGACTGGTCGCAGATGCTTAGTCTGGGTCAGGGCACGGTCGCCACGACGCAGGACGGTGCCGTCATCGGGACGATCCTCTGGTGGGAATGGGGTGGAAAGGTTGCCAGTCTGGGGATGATTATCGTCAGTCCCGCGTGGCAGGGGCATGGCATCGGAAAACATCTCATGGCGCTCGCGCGTCAGGCGTTGCCCGGCTATACGCTTTATCTCAACGCCACGTCGGCCGGTGTGCCGCTCTACGAAAAATCAGGTTTCCGTTACACTGATGTTGTCGAACAGCATCAGGGCAATGTCGCCACCGTGCCTCTGCTCCCGTTGCCGGAAGGGTGCCGCATACGCCCCGCCGGGGCAGCTGATCTGGAGGCTCTCTGCGCTCTGGACGCCGCTGCGAAAAAAATGAACAGACAGCACCTGATAGAGGCTCTTCTTGCTGATGCACGCGGCATTGTTGTCGATTCAGAGAGTGGAATTCTGGGGTTTTCCTTCTGCCGGAAATTTGGGTGGGGACAGGTTGCCGGTCCGGTCATGGCCACGTCCGAAAATTTTGCTCTGGCGATGATCGCTTACTGGGCGGGGATCTGTGCCGGTCAGTTCCTGCGTGTGGATATGCCGCAGAATGATATGATCGCCACGGCTATCGACGAATGGGGGCTTCTCCGGGTCGGCACTGTTGTTTCGATGACCACCGATCCCGAGGATGTTGTGCCGCCGCTTCCGGGCGAAGCGGCCTGCTTTGCGTTATGCGGTCAGGCTTTCGGATAAAACGACGCTTCTCTTACTCTTTCTCCTTATGCGGACTTAAAGAATGTCATTCCTTCTGAAATCGACGAAAGAACGCGCGGATGTGTGGGGGGCTCTTTTCCGGAGTGAGCTACCGGATCTGCCCTTTCATGTCTGGCCAGAAACCGGGAACCCGGAGGATGTGCAATTCCTTGCGACATGGGAGCCACCGCCGGATCTGCTGACGACGTTTCCCAATCTTGAAGTGATTTTCTCGGTCGGCGCGGGTGTCGATCAGTTCGATATGACCCGGATTCCTGACCATGTGACGATCATTCGCATGATTGAGTCCGGTCTGACCGATGGCATGGTGGAATACGTCAACTGGGCGGTACTCACGCTTCATCGCGACATTCTCGCCTATGTCAGGCAGCAGCGGCAGCATGAGTGGAAGCCGGTTCATAACAAAATCGCGTCTCAGAGGCGGGTTGGTGTCATGGGCATGGGGACGCTTGGCTCCCCTGTTGCCAGTGCTCTGGCCGGAGCCGGTTTTCTCTGTAGCGGGTGGAGCCGTTCCCGCCATGAGGTGGAGGGGGTCACGTCCTATGCGGGCCCGGACGAACTGGATGCTTTCCTGGCGGCTTCGGAAATTCTGGTGTGTCTGCTGCCACTGACGGATGCAACGCGCGGTATTCTCAATGCCAGCCTGTTCTCCCGTCTGCCCAAGGGGGCACAGATCGTGAATGTGGCGCGTGGGGCGCATCTTGTCGTGCCGGACCTGATTGCCGCGCTCGACAGTGGCCAGCTCAGCGCCGCCATTCTGGATGTGACCAGTCCTGAGCCTCTACCTGCGGACAGTCCGTTATGGGATGATCAGCGTGTTCTGATCACGCCACATGTGGCCAGCGTCAGCCAGACGGAAACGGCCGGGCGCGTTCTTCTCGACACGGTGCGCCGTTATCTCGCGGGAGAACGCAATTTCCACTCTATGGTTGATCGCTCAAAAGGCTACTGAATTAATATGAGGTTTTCGGGCAGGAGGGCTCCCCCTGCCCGCTTCATCTGTGGGCGCACGACAGATGCGTGGGTCTGCTGTTATTCCTTCATTTCCTGCACAAAATCCTTGGCGCGGTAAAAGGCACCCACCAGCGGGAGGAAATGAGACGCCAGGCCATAACAGGGGATTTTCTGCCAGGCTCTGCCAGCCAGAGGATTGGTGTCTTTCATCCCTGCCATCGCTTCCGCCATGCGTTGTCCCATATAGACTGACATCTGGGTTCCATGGCCGCTGTAACCCATCGTGTAGAACACGCCGTTCCACTGTCCTGCGTGGGGCAGGCGATCGACGGTCATGTCGACATCCCCTCCCCAGCAATAGTCTATTTTTACGTCGGGAAGTTTCGGAAATGTGCGACGCATTGCAGCAAGGAGCATGTTTCCGCTGGCAATGTCTGTCGTGGTGCGTGAGCGGGAGAAGCTGGCTCGTCCGCCAAAGATAAGCCTGTGGTCGGCTGTGGCCCGGAAATAGTTGTGGATGTTCTGCATTGTCACGACATTGCGGCCGCCGGGCATGATCTGGCGCATGGCCGCTTCATCCATAGGCTCGGTCGCAACGATGAAACTTCCGACCGGCATGATCCGCTGGCGGAACCAGGAGGGGCTGTTTCGGCTGATTCCGGTGGCCATCAGCACCGATTTTGCGAGAATCTTCCCTTGTGGGGTCGTGACCTCAAAAGCGCTGCCTTTCCGCTTCATGCCGGTCATCGGCATGTTTTCAAAAATCTGGCCACCCGCACGCAGCACGGCATTTGCCAGCCCCACTCCGAAACGCCCCATATGCATCCGGGCGCTGTCCGGATAGAGCAGGCCGCTGCTGAACAGGTCTGATCCAAGTTCCTGCTGGACCTGCGCTCCGTCCAGAAGGCGGGCGGCCGGATCCGCTACGGTCGTCAGTCGGGCATAGTCTGTCGCAAGGGCCGTGGTATGAGCCTGCCGGTTTCCGACTTTCAGCTTGCCGCATCGTGCAAAATCACAATCGATGTCGTTTTCACGCGTGATGGTCTCAACGGCATCGACCGCGCTGTTAAACACTTTATACAGCCGTGTGGCCGTTTCCTCGCCCAACTTCGCGCAGGCGGCTGAAAAACTGCCTGCCAGTCCATTATTGACATGGCCGCCATTCCGGCCCGAGGCTTCACCGATGACGCGGTCCCGCTCCAGCACCGCGACGGACGCTCCGAGCTGCCGGAGACGAAGGGCGGCTGAGAGGCCACTGAATCCTCCTCCTACGATGACCGCGTCCACCTGTCCCGGCACTTCCGCCTGTGGCGTGCCTGTAAAGAGTGGAGCGGTATCGAGCCAGTAGGACGTGAGTTTCATAAGACGACTCCATAACCCTGTCAGGAGAGTGTGATGTGGCTGGCCTCTGCAAGGCTTAGTCCGGACGTCTCAGGCGCCCATCGCCACGAGATAACGGCACCTGCTGCCAGGATTGCACACGCTGCGAAAAGCGTTGTCCTGACACCATAATGCGCCACGCCGAGCGGAAGGAGAAATGTGCCAAGTGCGGCGCCCAGTCGGCTGGCCGAGGATGCGAAACCCACGGCTGTTCCACGGATTTCTGTCGGGAACAGTTCGTTGGGATAGACGAACTGTAGGCCGCTTCCTGCCGCTTCGACCGCTGAATAGATAATGAAGGCCACGACAACGAGCCAGCCGGCCTGACCGGGATATACGGCAATGAACAAAAGTGCAGCCGAGGCCAGTATGAATGAGCCGATCAGCAGGGTACGACGCCCCATGACGTTAATCAGGCCGAATGAGACCGGGAGGATACCCAGAAACGTGAAGCATGTAACCACGCATGCGGCCAGAAGGGGGTTGCTCATATGCATCTGCTCCAGGATCTGCGCCTGAAGAGTATGGATGGAAAATGCTGGTGCGCTCTGGAGAATCCAGAAAGCGCATATGAAAATCAGTGTACCCCGATATCGCGGTGAGAGGAGCATGGACAGGGCGTGGCCTGCACCGGCTCGGGTGTGATTTGTCTTCACGCCTTCGAAGGAGACGTCGGTATGCAGAAATGTTTTTACGATTTGCCGCGCTTCCGCGATCCGTCCGACACCTGCCAGCCACAGCGGTGATTCCGGCATTCCGGCGCGGCAGAGCAGGAGCAGGACGGACGGAACAAAGCTTGAGCCCAGCACCAGTCGCCAGTTTCCCGGATACCACGAGATCAGTACGTACCCCATCACGAAGCTCACGACGTAGCCGAGCCACCAGAAGGTGATGAGTCCGGCCAGTGCGGGCCCACGCCAGCGGCGGGGCATGAACTCCGTCACATAGGCGGTTGCGATCGGATAATCGGCACCGATGGCAATACCGATCAGGAATCGCCAGATGAGCAGGGACGTAAAGCTGTCGCTGAAAAACTGAGCTGCGGAAAAAGCCGCGAACATGATAATGTTGACGGTGTAGAGGAGTTTGCGACCAAAACGGTCGGAAATAATGCCGCCAGCCAGGCCGCCGACGAACACTCCCAGAAGCGAGGCGGCTCCGACAAGTCCTGTTGCATCCGCGCTCAGATGAAAATCGGCTACCAGCAAAGGCAGCACAATGCCGATGAGGCCGAGAATATAGCCATCACAAAATGGGCCGCCTCCTGCGATCAGTGCGAGGCGAAGATGGAAGGCGGAAGGGGGTATTTCGTCAGGGGTCCGGACTTCCATCCTTCTCCCTCCTCAGGACTGCAGCATCAGCAACGCGTCCTCATCTGCAAGATCGGCCAGTTCCTTCAGTGTCGAGAAATGATAATCGGGCGTGGTCAGGTTTTCGACGGCTATTGTTCCGCCGAAGCCTGCTGTGCCTTTGCGGCGTTCGATCCAGCACACGGTATAGCCAAGCTTTCGTGCAACCCCGATGTCATGATACTGGCTTTGTGCGACGTGAAGGATATCGTCTTTCAGAATGCCGTCCCGGCTCAGGCGTCCGCGTGCGAAGCCGAAGAACGCGGTATCCGGTTTTTCGCAAAGCGCATCATCGACAGTGATCGAGTCATGGAATGGCATGCCGAGCGTCTTCTCCATACCGGAGAAGGCCCAGCGCTGGGTATTGGTCATTGCCACTAGCGAGAAATGCTGACCCAGACGCTCCAGAGCTTCGACTGAGTCCGGAAAAGCCGGCCAGTCTTTTGCGGCAAGAACAAAAGCATCCGCGTAGGCTTCGCTTTCCGGGAGTCCGAACTGTGCGGCCAGAGTCTGATAAATCGGCTTTAGATCTTCCGGAAAAGGCAGTGTCGTGCCGCGTGCGCGCATTCCACGGTAGGCTGAAAGAAAGGCTTCACGGTCGATGTCTTTGCCGCAAAGCGTTTGCAAGGCACGGATCATTCCCGTTTCGAAGTCGATCAGAGTACCCACGACATCGAACGTCAGAGCTTTTGGAAATCTGGGCATTATAAATCTCCAGTTTAAAAAATCTCAGAAACCTGTTGAGAAAGAAAGCACCCCTGCGAAACCGCCGCCGACATAATACTGAGGGGCCGATGCGGCTACCGTGTGACCGTTCACTGTCATGGAACGGGCATTGGTTTTGATGCTGCTTGTGCCAGACAGATAACCATTATTTCCGATATTCAGCAGGTTGAGCTGAACCTGAGGATGCTTGGCGTAACCAAAGCTTTTGAAGCGATAACCAACATTGACGTTGAACGTCTCGTAACTCGGGATCGATTCATCGTTCATGAAGGTAGAATACTGTTTGCCGATATAATTCATGTTGAAGCCGCCAAACATCGATCCGTCATCATAATTCAGGCCAATAGCTGCGGTGAATGATGGCGTATTGACAGCCTGTTTTCCCTTTGTCGGCAGATAGACTGACGCGCCATCGGTAGCCACTGTCGGTAGATTGCTGTCAATCGTGGCGTGCTCATATTGCCCGGAGAAATAAGGGCTGAAATGATGCCAGCGCTTCAGTCCGACCTCGATCTGGGCGCCACGCATGGTCTGGCCGCCTGCATCAATCGACTCTGAAATCGGCAGTCCATTCTCATAGGTTGTTGTGCTAAGCTGACGATGTGTGAAATTGTAATTGAACAGGGCGACGTTGACATTGGCGAAGCCGCTGTGGCGGAAGCCGATTTCCTCACCAATAGCGAATTCAGGGCTGATGTCTGAGGCGTGCTTTGAGGACAACTGCCCCGTGGAGACGCTGTAACGATCGGCGTAGGTCATGATGGAGGCCGGCATACGGAAAGAGGCCGTGCCATTGATGTAGATCTGGTCATGCGGCGTGATTTTGTAGCTTGCCATGAACTGCGGCAGCGGTTCTGCGACACTCTGGCCGGTCGCATAGGTTACGCCTGGCACAAGGTTGGTCTCGGAACGCGTGACCATCACTTCCTTGAAGCCTGCGGTGACAGTCAGTTTGTCATGCAGGGCCTTGTAGGTGTCGTTTATGAAAAGTGCGTTTGTCTGCTGGATGAGATGAATATCGTATGTGCGCAGAACGCTGCCGTTTGCCGTCAGGATGGGATTGTTACCCCACATGCTTCCCACGTTGCCTTCAGCATTGACCGCCTGATAGCTCTGGGGTTCCGACTGATCGAAATATGAATACCAGGCGCCACCGGTCAGTGTGTTATGACCTTTTGTCCATGACATCACTGCATTTATGCCGGATAGGCGAGCTTATAAGTATCAATGGACGCGGCCACGATGCTGCTGCTCGTTCCCCCCACCTGCAGCGGGCCAGCGGGATCCGGACCGAGATAACTGCCATCGCGGCTCAGGGTTGAGCCACCGTTATCGTAGCCCCAAGAATAGGTGAAATAAGGCGTGATATCCAGTGACAATCCATGGTCAAACTTCAGTTTGACCGGGGCGCCGAAGATGAATTTCTTCATCCGGTTTTCTTCATATTTATAGTAATTCGCTGGCGTGCTGCCGAGCGGGGTATCGTTGTAATTGAAATTGACGCCGTACTGATCCCACTGCGATTTTGTAGGGGCTCTCAGATAATACTGCTGCGCATCATTATAGGTCATGATGAAAGAGGCTCTGTTGCCGCCCTGCCATTCCTTCAGAAGCTTCATGTCGACATGATAGCGTTTTGTCCCGCCGACCCCTCGCCATTCATCCGCTTCACGATGAGAGAAGGAAACAAACCCGCGAACACCGCTATGTCCCAGTTCGCCCGTATCAAGCCGGATAAAATGCCGGCGGAGACTGAATGAACCGTACGTCGCGTCGATCATGCCACCGAAATGGTGATCGGGATCTCGCATGGTTTCTGAAAGTTCTCCGCCAACAGCATTATAAAGCGGGGAACTGGTATCCGGGGAGCCCTGTGTCAGGCTCAGGGACTGAATGTTTTCGTTATCGGCTGCGGCTGACGTGTAAGGAAGGAGATAAACCGGCGCAGCGGCGGGAATACCTTCAAAAAGATAGCCAATTTCCTGCTGATTCATTCCGCGGACCGTCAGGCCCTGCTGATCGTCGTTGGTTCCAAGCGGGTCATTCCCGGCATAGACCACGCCCGGAAGGCTTGCCACGAGGGCGGCCACGTTGCTCGTCGGGCTCTGTTTTGCGATGTAATCGCGGCTCAGTCCGCTTCGTGATTTCGCGATGGTCTGGGGAGGCATCATGCCGCCGCCGGGGGTGGTGTTTGTCACACCACTCGGCAGAGCAACGTGCCCTTGCACTTTCACGGTTTCGTTACCGGACGCGATAAAGCTCTGCGGTGTTTTTTTCGGGGGAACCGCTTGCTTTGTCGCAGCATTCTGCGGGGCGGTTACCGCTGGGGACGTTTGCTTGCTGGCGGCCCCGGTATGGCGGGTTGCTGCTTCAGCCTTGCCAGAGACGCTGCTGGAAAAACCATACATTCCGGCCAGCGATGACACGGACATCAGCAGACGCAGGGATCGGGACACTCTGCGGGACGCGATACCCGACGGAAACGGCGCCGATGCGGAGCGCCACGCTACGAAAACATTATGATTGGTAGCCATGCCTATTCCTCCGGGACGGTCTCTGAGAGACTGAAGAGTGTAAAACGGCGTCTTTCTTGAGATGATTGTGAGCGGAACGGGACAGAGGAAAACTCCAATTTCGTTACGGATTCAGAATTTAATATCGTTTTTATATCGAAATAAAACAGACTGCGGTCTGAAATCGCGTTTCGGGTCAATTTCACACACAGGAGGAGGAATGTGCCTCAGGTGGCGCAGAGGACGTTCTGGAATGGCGCGCTACAAGTCAGGGTTTGATATATGTTTGATAATAGTTAGATCTTTACGATCTTATAGGAACGCACCACACGCGGAGGAAGAGGCTTCTTCTCAGGCCGGACGGAAAATCACAAACATTTTTCTAACAGCGCACTCACTGTCCCATGCCCACACAGCACCCCGACCGACGATAAAGACGTCACCCGCATTAAAAGTTCGACGTTCCCCTTCTTCACTGACAAAGGTTACACTTCCTTCGCAGAGAAACATCAATTCATAATGGGCATAGGGAACAGGACGCCGATAATAAGGTGTGGACGCCCATATTCCGCCGTAGAACTGTCCGTCAGCAGATCGCCATGCGATGCTGTTTTCGCAGTCTGGTGTCGGGCCGGTCAGATATTGTGCGGGCGGTGGAGAGGATGGGGACAGCGGGACATCTGTGTCAATTTTGATAATAGCCGGAGCAGCGGTTTCCGGACTCTGAACCTGCATTCTGATCAGCTTTGTGCCGACCGGTGCTTTCCAGTCGAACGTCGTTCCTGCTGTGATGATCAGCCCTTCATTTACACCCGTCTCGGTCCCGTTCAGTGACAGGGATCCAGCGAGAACAAAGAGAAATGTATCGGCTGGCAGGCGTTCGACAACCCCACTTCCGGCAGGCGCCAGGACGTCGACGGTGATACGTTCGTCAGGAAATGGAAGGGCATGCCGGGATGTCAGAAAATCTCCCGCAGGATCGGAAAATTTTTCTGCGAAATCTCTCAGGTCGATGACACTTCCAATATCTGCCACAGCCACAATATCCTTTTCTTCGACAGCAGAGCGCGACAGGTCGGTCGGTTCTCTACTGATACGTTCCGAGATCAGAATAATAATACAGATATCACATCGCGATGATGCCTTTTTTATCCTCGAACCACATTCTGACGGCTGACACCGGTCTGGATTCAGCATTTTCTACTGTGAGACCATGAAGGCTCAGGGCTATCTCTGCGCGACCTGCCGCAGAGCAAAGTTGCTGTGAATCCTGACCACGCCGGGCAGACGTGACAGTTCCTCTTTATGGATACGTTCAAAATCAGCGATATCTTTCGCTTCGATTCTGACCAGGTAATCCGCGCTGCCTGTCATCAGATAGCATTCGCGAATATCCGGGCACTTGCGAATATGCGTTTCAAATCTGCGGAGCATCTCTTCGGTCAGGCGCTCCAGGGTGATCTGAACGATGACGGTCATCATGTTGTGGGCGGAGCGCTCGTCGATAATGGCCCGATAGCCTCTGATGACTCCCTGCGCCTCGAGAATTTTAACACGCCGCAGACAGGCTGACGGCGACAGTCCCACGCGCTGCGCCAGATCAGCATTACTCATACGTCCGTCATGCTGTAGCAGGCGCAGAATCGCCTGCGTTACGCGATCGAAGGTCATACTGAAATATTTCTCCGAAATGCAGCATCATCATTCAGACATACCGCACAAATGTATATAAAATTCGAAACAACGGCAGGATATTTCGTTTCGAAATCATATAGAATTATCGTCTGACGAACAGCAGACGGATCAGCCTGATCATGAACGTCCTTACATCTGCCCCGGCATGGGCCGCCACCAGAGCCGGTGCGGTCCTGACGGTCAATCTCGATGCCATAGCTTCGAACTACCGGACTCTCCGCAAGATGTGCGGTGACACGGCATGCGCTGCCGTGGTCAAGGCTGACGCTTATGGGCTTGGCGCGGCGCAAGTCGCCCCGGCGCTGGAGCGGGCTGGCGCGCAAGAGTTTTTCGTGGCTCATGTGGATGAAGGAATTGAACTGCGGCGTTATATCACCCCCCTCTGCCGTATCACTGTCCTGCATGGTCCGCGGCCTGCTGCGACCCGCGATTGTGTCAGGCACAGTTTGCGCCCGGTCCTGAACAGTCCGGAACAGATTGAAGCGTGGCGACAGGAAGCGGTTCATCAGGGGCACCCGCTCGACGCCGTGATTCAGATTGATACCGGCATGTCCCGTTTTGGCCTTTCTCCGGCGCAGTTCCGCTCTCTGGCTGAGGAGCCTTCCCTACTGGCAGGCATTGATGTCTCTCTCCTTATGTCGCACCTTGCGTGTGCGGACGCTCCTCGGAACGAAGCGAACATCATGCAACGCCAGAGGATGCGTGATGCTTCTGCGCTGATGCCCGGACTCTCTGTCTCCCTTGCAGCATCTTCCGGTATTTTCCTTGGGTCTGACTATCATTTTTCGCTCGTTCGCCCAGGCGCCGCCCTTTACGGCATTGCCCCGAATGCGGAGCTTGCGGTCAATCCTCTCCTGCCTGTTCTGCGTCTGAGCGCCCGTGTTCTTCAGATTCGGACTATCGGAGCCGGAGAGGGCGCGGGCTATGGCCTGACGGACCGGGCACAAGTGCCGCGACGGGCGGCTGTGGTGGCAATCGGATATGCGGATGGGCTGACACGGCATGCGGCTGGAGAAGGGTGCGCCTGGTTTGGAAGCACGCGGCTGCCCATTCTGGGGCGTGTTTCCATGGACTCCGTCATCGTCGATATTTCCGATGTTCCGGAACAGGCGCTCACGCAGGACATGCTGGTCGATCTGATTGGTCCCCATTACGGCGTGGATGATGCGGCGCAGGCGGCTGGAACCATTGGCTACGAAGTTCTGACGTCCCTCGGGCGTCGTTTTCATCGGGACTACATCGCGTCCTGAAACCTTTGCTGAGAAAAACTTCATGAAAATTATTGTTCTCGGAGCCGGTGTCGTCGGCACGACGTCCGCCTGGTATCTTGCCCGTGCCGGTCATGATGTGACTGTCATTGACCGTCAGCCAGAGGCTGGTCTGGAAACCAGTTTTGCAAATGCCGGGCAGGTGTCTCCCGGCTATTCCTCACCCTGGGCCGGTCCGGGTGTGCCGCTGAAATCCATGAAGTGGCTGATGATGAAGTATCGGCCTTTCGTATTCTGGCCCTTACCTGATCCGCATCTCTGGAAATGGCTTTTGCAGATGCTGGAAAACTGCAACTCGGCTGCCTATGACCGCAACAAGGGCCGTATGGTTCGCCTTGCTGAATACAGTCGGGATGTCATGCGCGACCTGCGAGCGGAGACCGGCATCTCCTATGATGATCGCCAGCAGGGAACACTTCAGGTGTTTCGCAAGCAAAAACAGCTTGATGCGGCGGGGGGGGATATTGATGTTTTAAGACAATATAACGTGCCTTATGAAATTCTTGATGCGCAGGGTTGTCTGAAGGCAGAACCCGGCATGGCGGCGGCTGCTCACAAAATTGTCGGCGGCCTGCGTTTACCGGGCGATGAAACCGGCGATGCTTTCCTGTTCACGCAGCGGCTTGCGGAACTGGCGACGGCACAGAACGTGACGTTCATGTATGACACGACCATCCGTTCCCTGCAGATGGAGAACGGACGTATCACGGGTGTGCAGACAAACAGGGGGCTGCATACGGCGGATGCCTTCGTGCTGGCTCTTGGCAGCTACTCCCCTCCCCTGCTCCGTCCACTTGGTCTGAATCTACCGGTCTATCCTGTGAAGGGATATTCTCTGACGGCAAAGATTATGGATGAGGCCCGTGCGCCTGTGTCCACGGTGATGGATGAGACTTTCAAGATTGGCATTACCCGGCTGGGCGACCGCATCCGGATTGGTGGAACGGCCGAACTCGCAGGCTTCAGCACGCGTCTGCGGGCACCCCGGCGGGCGACGCTGGAACATTCCGCGACGGATCTGTTTCCTGGTGGCGGTGACATGGAGACGGGCACTTTCTGGACCGGACTGAGGCCGATGACGCCTGATGGCACGCCTGTCATCGGCCGGACTTCCATCGGCAATCTTTATCTCAATACAGGTCACGGGACACTGGGCTGGACCATGGCTTGCGGTTCAGCCCGTGTTCTTGCTGATATTATCTCGGGAAAGATGCCTGACATACCACATGAAGATCTTGCCATCTGCCGTTACGGATGAAGGTGCCGGACGCCTCGCCTGTCACGGGGCGTCCCTTGCGTGTCGTCAGTTGGGTGCGTTGGGATTTTTCAGGCGGCGGCCTTACGGCGTTAGGGATTATGCGACGATCAGTGGTCAGACATTTTCTTCCTGATTGTGAAGATCAGAGCGTGGCTTTGATTGGCTTTTCGCGGACATTCCCTGACTAGCACAGCCTGTGTCGGTGACAGGGGAAATGCGTGCAGACATGGGACCGAACGGATGCTGACGGGCGGCATGGGAACTTGTAGATAAATTCAGAGGCTGTTTCAAAAGTTGTCTGCTGAGTGAAAGCATTCTCGATCAGCATGTGTTTTTCAGCATTGAAGCGAAGCGGCCATGCGGGCTGTGAGCATTCGAATGCGGGAAATGCGTGTCGGATCGCCTAGCAGAGCGCTTTTGAAACAGTCTCTCATCACGCGCTGCCTGCGACCACTCCGAGAACGGGCGAGGCAGTGCGGAGGGAGGTGGCGGCTGACGGAATGGCTGTTACTTAACGGTAATATGAACTTTCAGTTTTTAGGGTCGTTTGCTGCGACAGATACTGATTATTTCATCATGGCTTGCGCCAGCGTCTCTCATGAGGAGAGAACAATGACCTCATCGCTGAAAACTGTCATCTTTATTACTGCTCTTCTGGCTCTGGCGGCCTGTGAGCATCATCGGCACGGGGAAGTCGATTACCGTCATCGTCACTGGAATGATGGTTCCAATGACTCTTCCCGTCCACCCCCGGATCGTGGATCAATTCCTTATCTTCCCTGAATTATTCTTCATGTTTACTTGTTGAATCCAATCCCTATGGTCGGAACGGTTCATTGCGGAGAGGTCTGTCCCGTGGCTCCCGGCCTAAGCGCCCTTTTGGAAATTCCTGTTCGGGACCGGAAGTCTCCGTGTGGCGCAGAGATGAAATATGAAACCGGCAGGAAACAGCCAATCTGGCGCTTAACGACCTTGCGGAAAGCTTGCGTTTGAAGGCCCCAGCAATTTCCAAAAGGGCTCTAAGGGGCTGTTTCAAAAGCTATCTACTGAATGAGAGCGCCCGTGAAGGCGTGCGCGACCGGCCTGTTGAGTAATGAAGGGAAGCGGCCATGTGGCTGTGAGCACCCGAGTGGGCACACCACGCTTAAGCTCGTCAGCAGAGAGCTTTTGAAACTGCCTCTAACAGGAATGGTAAAGCTTGCCTCAATTCACGGACTGACGCCGAAAGTGGAGCTGATGGTCGGCTGATGGTCGGCTGATGGTCGGCTGATGGTCGGCTGATGGTCGGCTGATGGTCGGCTGATGGTCGGCTGATGGTCGGCTGATGGTCGGCTGATGGTCGGCAACAGAGCAGAAGTGGACAAGGTTTGAAAAGGGAAAAGGCTGTGATTTTTTCCCTTTCTGCCTGATTGGCAGGAGACAATCGCGGGCATGTCATGCCGTGGTTTACATCCGTCCGGATCGGTTCCGGGGCGGCTCAGCACGGAGGTATTTCACCCCGATCACGATGCCGCTCAGGAAGATGAGGCACACCCCGCACAAGCAGGGGAACACGATCATCAGGCGTGCTGTCGGGGTTCGTAACCACGACAGGACATCCATGTCATGCAGGCCGTACACCATCCAGCGGGACTGTCTGGCCGGGCGATCGAACGCTGCGAGCACTTCACCGGAACAGGCATCCAGATAGAACAAGGTTCCATCTGTTGTTGAAAGGCGGAATACGGGAAAGGGGCGTTTGCGGAGTGGGCGATCGAAATAATACTGGTCCGGTTCTGTCAGAAGCAGGGCGGATTGGCCCAGTGCTTCCTTTGCGAGAGGAGCCGGGGACAGGCTGGCGTCCAGACGTTGCCGGTGCCGGTCCCGTGCGGTGACGGCCAGAAAAATTCGTCCGTTCAGAAGCACGCTACGCACGTCCGTCCAGTCGGCAGGGCTGGCCCGCAGGACACGGTCGAGGACGGCGAACACCTCCCTGCCCGTCATGCTTCCCGTCACATGCAGGGGTGCGAGGGTCTCTTTCCGGCTTTCGAATGCGCCCCCGGGATTCATCGTCAGAAAACCTGTCGCGATCCATGACAGGGCGAGCAGGCCGAAGACCAGACCGCCAAGATGATGCACGAGATGCCAGCGGTGATAGTGGGAGAATGGCCAGCGTTTTCGTAGGCGCAGGAGGCCGACGACCAGTCCTGTCACCGTGAGGAACATGCCCGTGCCGGACAGGATGATGACGGTCCATTTCCACGCAGGAGGGTGGCGGCGCAGCGCGGCGGGATAAAGCCAGTGCGGGATTGCGCCGACCCATGCCCATGCGCGGCTGGTCGTGTCGGTCGCCTGTGTCACGTCGCCAGTCAGGGGGGAGACGTAAACGACGAGGTGTCGGGGGCCGGGAAAGCGAAACCGTTCGAAGCCGCCCATTCTTCCGGGTGTGTCCAGAACCCACTGGTCATCCGTTGTCGTGCCTTCGAAGGCACGACGCTCCTGCACGCCGACGGCTGCAGCGTAGGCCTGTGCGCTGGCGCCTGCATCTTCTGGCGCTATTCCGCCGCGTTGTCCTGTCCGCAGATCGACTGCGAAGGGTGCGCCCGCAACAGGCACGAGGGTAAGGACCGGCGCCTCGCCTGTCATGCCGAGGCGGAAAGACTGGAAGCGTTCTTCAGGCTCGGTGAGGGCGGCGATCGGGGGTAACTGTGCGGGCAGATGCAGGGGGCCGTGCACTCCCTGCCCTGCTGCCGGGTCGGGAATGGGCCAGGGCCGCCACAGCATCACCATGCCGGACAGGCACCATGAAGTCATGAGTAGTCCGATGCCGATGCCCAGCCAGCGATGGGTGACATAAAGCGTGCGCAGCAGCCGTTTGCGAAGGCCGCTGCGTGCCGGTGGCGTCACGGACGGCGGGGAGACACTTCAAGCACCCGTTCGGCCATGGGGCCGTAGACAAGGCCGAGAGACGCCCAGAGCACGAGTTGCATGCCGATGGAGGCCTCGCGGAACCGCCACAGCACGGAGGCCGGGAAGTTGGAGGGGACTTCGTTGATATTCGGCAGGAAGGACGACAGGCCGGCTGTCAGCACGATAAAGATCGCGACACCCGCAAGACCGGCATTCCATGCGCCGAGGCGTCCGCTGGTCTGGCGCGCCACCAGAAGACCGATCACTGCGGAGCAGAAGGACAGGCCCAGCATGGTGAAATAGGAGGCGGTGCGCAGGCTGATGGTCTCCGGCAGGCCGATGGCGGGCGGGTTGGGCGGATATTTAAGATCCGGCACCAGCACGGTCACGACGAAACAGGCTGCTGCCAGCCAGAGGGCCAGCGAACGGGCTGGCAGTCGGGACACACGACCGTAGACGACACCGAACAGCACGGCGAACAATCCGCCATAGGCTGCGCCGTACATCACCATGGCCGTGAGCAGGCCCCAGGTGGCCTGCACGGCCCGGCTCACCATTTCCGGTTCCGGCGCTTCGTGCGCCAGAGCGGCCTGGTGAGCTTCGTAGGCAATGGACAGGTTCACCTGCGATTCGCCGAACGCGCGCGCGAACAGGAAAGCGAGGAGTGCGGCGAAGATCCCGGCGAACATGCCCCGGGATAACAGGCGACCCATCATGGTCTCAGGCTCCCTTTAGTGGCACGGGAAGCCGAGGAGATGCCGTCCGTCATGGACGAATTCATGCACCATGTGACCGGAGACGAGGGATGTCGCGCCCTGCTCGGCGCCCACGAAATAGAGCAGCATGGCGAACAGGAGCGTGCCGAGAATGGCCCAGGGCACGAGGGCCTTCAGCGGAATGGGAGCGGCTGCGGAAATGGGATGGAGAGTGGTTGTGGTCATGAAGAGAACTCCTTTCGGGCGGCAGGCTATCAGAAACCGGCCTGAACGCTGATGGAAAAAGAACGGGGTGCTCCGAGCAGAACCTGATCGGGGTAGCTTGTATCCGCCCACTGGATGAAATGCTTGTTGCCTATATTGTCGATGCGACCATACATCGTCACGCCTTTATAGGCATGCCATGCGGCGAAGACATTCACGAGAGCATAATCCTTGAGGGTCAGCGTGTTGGCGTAATCGCCCTTTCGGGACGAAACGTATCTCATGCCCGCGCCGAGATCGAGGGGGAGGCCCTGCACACGGGACCAGATCGCCCACAGGTTGGCGGTGACGGCGGGGACATCCGGGACCTGATTGCCTGAAGCATCGACGGACGCGCTGGGGTGGAAGGAGCCATAGCGCGAATAGGTGTAAGCCACGTTGCCGGAGAGGCTCCAGTGGCGGTTGAGGATGAGGTCGCCCTGCCATTCCAGTCCGCGCGATTTCTGTGCACCTGCCGTGGCGACGCTATCCGGTCCGGTTGCGACGAGCATGCGGGTGCGCCGGATATCGTAGAATGCCAGTGTCGTGGTGAAGCGGCCTTCCCATGTGCTGGCCTTGATGCCGATTTCACCCTGTCTTGAGTGGCTGAGGCGGGTGAATTGGCCGCGATTGGCAAGGAACAGATTGGAGCCCGGCGGGTCCTCGCCTGTCGTGTAGACGCCATACACGCTGACGTTCTTTGTGATGTCGAAGACGGGGCCGATGCGGAAGTTGTCGGGGTTATAGTGCCCCTTGAAGCTGGTTGCCGCGTTGAAACTGCCATTCTGGTTGAAATTCTGCCGGTTCAGCGACAGCCAGTCATATCGGAAACCGCCGACGAGGCGCAGGTTGTCGCGGATGGTCAGCACATCTTCCATAAACAGGCCGGCCTGCACCATGGTCGTGGGGGATTTCATGAAGGGATATTCCCCGGCGAAATCACCCAGATCCGTCTTTCCGGGACTGGCCAGCGAGACGCTGTCGGCATAGTCCGCGGATGGGAAGCCGCGATTGCGGATAAAGCGGAGATAGTAGGCGTCGCCACCGAGGATGAAGCGGTTTTTCATGCCGAGGAGCGTGGAATCGAACCGGGCGTAGAGGCTGTCACCGACCTGATGCTGGTTCTGGAAAACGTAGAACCGGTCACGCGCGATCCGTCCGGGGGCGATGGCGTTGCCGCTGGCGTCGACATTGCCGGAGCCGCCGATATAGCTGAGGCTTTCGGCGTTATTCCACAAGCGCTTCGAATAGATGAAGTAGCTGCTGTTGTGGATGAGGATGTTTGGCGTGGCCAGCCATTCAAGGTGCAGTGTTGGCGTGGCGTTGACTGAACTCGCCTGTGCCTGTCTCACATTATAATAACGCCACATCGAGGCTTTGGTGATGCCCAGTCCCTGCGTGGAACTGAGCAGTCCGCCGACACGGCCTGCGGTCTGCGACAAATTGACCAGCGGGGTGCCGTAATAGGTGGACAGGCGATCGGTCAGATAATCCATGCTCAGCCGGGCTGTGAATCTGTCCGTGGGCTTCCACAGGAGGGTTGTGGTGAAATCGTTCGAGTGTGGATCGGCTCCCTTGACGTAACCGTCCGACGATGTGCGGCTGAAATCCGTGCGCAGCGCGAGTGTTCGGGTGATGGGCACCGAGCCGCCGACCCCGGCGTTCCATGTGTTGAAGCTGCCATAGGACATCAGGGCATTGGCGTGCGGGGCATCGAAGGCGGGATCACGGGTGCGCATGTCCTCGGTGCCTCCGACGGCCCCCTGTCCGTACAGGACGGAGGACGGGCCTTTGAGGATCTGCACACTTTCCAGATTGAAGCTGTTCTGCGGGCGGTTCACCATTGTGGTGGGGCCGAAATAGATGCCGTCACGCAAGACGAGGATCTGGTTGCCGCTGAAGCCACGCATCAGCAGTTGCGCGGGACTGCCGGGGGAGCCGCCGGATGTCACGCCGGGGGCGCTGTCCGCTGCGTCCTCGGCCTGAGCATAGCCGCGCTGCATCATCAGGTCGTGGGAGATGACGTTGATGGTGGCGGGGGAATGCTGGATGGACAGGCCGAGCTTGCCGCCGATGGCCGGTGTCGCCCTGAGTGCCGGGGTCTTGCCGTAAGAGGTCACCTCTTCGGGCGCGTGTTTCCAGACGGTGGATATTTTCTTCTCGGGTGGTGCTTTCCGGGGCTGCGATTTTGCCTTTCCGGTCTGGATCGCAGCGGCACAGACGGAAGAGACGCAACTGAAACTGATGACCAGCAGGCCAAGGGTGCGGGGGATGCGACGCACGGCGATTGCTCCGACAGGGCGTCACCGCGGTGGAAACGATGGAGCATCGCTTCGCTTCCGACACACCCCGTTCGGCAGCTCCGTCCGTGACTTTCACGCTATGGCAGGTCTCCTGGCTTGCCGGTCGTCAGCGTGCCGGAAGCCTTCCCATCCTCTTGGAGAGGACAGTGGCGTCTGTTCCGACAGCCTCGCGGCATACAGTTGCGGGGGCAGCACCGGCCTTGCACCGGCTTCCCTCTTAGCTTTCCGCGTGATGAACACACGAAAAGAACCATGGCTGGGGTCTCTAGACAGGAAGCGACGGAGTGTTGTCAACAGAAACGAACAGTTTCCGGCGACTGGTTAGGGGGTTCCTGTTAAGGGCGTGCGGGCATGAGGTGCGCGCAGCATAAGGCGGGCGTGGCGGCCTTCAGGTCAGGCGCAGCCGCCAGTGGCCGTGACGGGTGAGCATGAAGTGCGAACCGCTTTCGATATCGAGGCGGGTGGCCGTTTCCGGAGGGCAGCCGAGCACCGATAGGACCAAAGCCCGCATCACCGCTGGTCCGGCCATGATGACTGCGCTGGGCTGATGTTCGGGCAGGCCGTAAAACCATGTCTTTACGCGCTCAAAAAACTGGATCCGGCTCTCTCCTCCGGGGGGAACAAAGGCGATATCCCGTGTCAGGGACAGAAGTTCTTCGGGAGAGAGGGATTTGAGGGAGCGCCCTTCCCAGAGTCCGAAATCCTGCCCTCTCAATGCGGCGACACCACGGACCAGTGCCGGATATTGCTTCGGGAGTTCATGAGCGAGGGTGTCCGCACACAATATGACCGTGCCGGAGGGGATGTTCCACTCAACTGAATCGGGCATTTCCACGCACGAGGTCATGACGCCTTTCTTCGCGGCGGCCCCGACAGCGAGAGTAAAGCAGGTCAGAGTCAACGACATGAAGATGGTCCTCTCTGTGTGGGGTAGATCATCATGGTTCCTGTTCCTGCATGGGCTTTTTCATGAAGTGAGGCTGGGCCGTGAGGGACAGGGTTTTGTGGAAAAGATTCCCCTTCTGGGGGGCTGGTTTTAGAGGGCCTTTCAAAACCATGTTTTGAGGGCTCTGACTCAGATAAGCGAGCCTGCGATCGGTTGTGAAAGCGCTCTAAACCCAGCCGCGTTCTCGTCCGTTGCGCTGCCTGTCGCAGCGTTCGCCCCATGCGACGACGAGCATGATGACGGTGACGCAGAGGGCTTCCGTAGCGCGGGTGAGGTGGAAGCCTACGGGGATGAGGGCGAGGAGAGCGGCGGTTCCGATCAGGTGTGACAGGGGGGTGAAGCCGGAGGCGATGCGTTTGTAGAGGATGCTGCCCAGCAGGTAGAGCGCCGGGCCGCAGGTTGCGGTGAGGATGAAGGCCATGCTGCCTTCCTCGCCTGGCTCTTCCATCAGCATGTCCGCGCCGACGGCGGTGACGATGATACCTGCGATGAGTATGGCGTGGAGGTAGTGAATGAATGCGCCGATGCGTCCGGGGTCTTCGGAGCGGGTGATGGTGCGGGTGGCGTCTTCTCCCGAGGTGCCGAAATAGAGCCACCACATGGCGAGTGTGGTGAGGAAGCAGGTGAACAGCACGAAGAGACGGCTGGGTGTCCAGTCGTGGGCTTCAGCCATGGAGAGGCCGGTGGCCATGATGGTTTCACCGAGGGCGACGATGACGAAGAGCTGGCAGCGCTCGACGAGATGCGCGCCCTCGATGGTCCAGTCGGAGCGGGAATCCGATTGGCCGAGGCCGGGAAAGGCATAGCCGAACATGGGGGAAACGTATTCGCAGAGGGCTGCGATGCACCACAGGGCGGCGCGTTTGTGCGGGTCTTCAACGAGCCCGCCACTGATCCAGAACACGGCGGAGACGAGCATCCATGCGAGTATGCGGCGATAGTTGGGAGCCAGCGGGTCATCAGGTGGCAGCCATGCGACCACGAAGGCGCTTCGTCCGACCTGCATGGCGACGAAGCAGAGCGCGAAGGACAGGCCGTGTTCGGCGAAGGAGTCCGGGATGGCCGCGCCGATGAGGAGCGCGAGGAGCATGGTGGCGAACAGCACGCCGCGTACGGCGGGGAGCGCGGGGTTGAACCAGTTGGTGAACCAGCCGGTATATTGCCAGCCGAGCCAGACGGCGAGCCACAGGACGCCGGTCTGGAAGGCTCCGAAAGGCGTGAGGTGGTGCAGCAGGCCGTGGCTGAGCTGGGTGATGGCGAAGACATAGACCAGATCGAAGAACAGTTCTTCGTTGGTGACACGGGCGTGATGTCCGTCGCGCGGGCGGAGCAGCGGGTGCGGGTCTGGTCTGTCTGCTGTCATGGGCCGTCCGTATGCTGGACCGGAAGCATGATACCTCCGGCCCGGTTCTGATTACTTCGTTGTATAGCCACCATTCACCAGAATCGTCTGTCCTGTCATCCACCAGCCTTCGGAAACCATGAAGCGGATATAGGGGGCGATGTCCTCGATCCCGGTCAGGCCGGTCTTGCTGAAGGGTGAAAGGGCGGCGGCTGTCTTGTGATAGGCGACGGCTTCCGGGGCTTCCTGCCCGTAGAAGAACGGTGTGTCCATCGGGCCGGGACCGATGGCGTTGACGGAGATTCCACGTGCGCCGAATTCCTTGGATGCGGCGCGGGTGATGTGTTCCACGGCGGCCTTGGAGCCTGCGTAGGTGGAATAGAACGGCGTATAGGCTCCGAGCAGCGACGTGACGATGGTGACCAGCTTGCCGTTGTCGTTCAGGTGTTTTCCGGCTTCCTTGATGAAGAAGAAGGCGGCCTTGCTGTTGATGGCGAACATGCTGTCGAACTCGTCCTCGGACGTTTCGAGGATGGGTTTTTTCAGCACTTTGCCGACGGTGTTGATGGCGATATCGGGGCGTCCGACGGCGGCGGTGGCGTCCGTGAACAGCTTTGTGTTGGCGGCGGCAGTGGTCAGGTCGGCCTGAAAGGCTGCGGCCTTAACGCCCTTGTCCCTGAGTTCGGCGATGAGGGTTTCGGCGTCCTGCCGGGAGGCCTCGCTGTTATAGTGGATGGCGATGGCGGTGACGCCGTGGGCGGCGAGGTCACGGGCGATGAGGCCGCCGAGGTTCTTGGCGCCCCCAGCGATGAGGACGGTTTTGCCTTTGAGGGAATGGTCGGTCATGGGCGTGACTCCTTTTGATCTGTTGCCACTCTAACGTTCGTGTTCCGGCGAAAAATCACTTGATTTTAGACAACACTGATCAAGAATGACGAACAATTGGAGGGCGGCATGGACCGGATCGATCTGTTTCGTGTGTTCATGCGTGTGGTGGAGACGGAGAGTTTCTCGCGGGCGGCGGCGTCGCTGAACCTGCCGCGCTCCACTGTATCGACGGCGGTGCGGCAGCTTGAGGCGCGGGTGGGGGCACGGTTGCTGGCGCGCACGACGCGCAGTGTGACGCCGACGGTGGATGGCAGGGCGTTTTATGAGCATGTGTCGCCGCTGGTTGCGGATGTGGAGGAAACGGAGGGGTTGTTCCGCCGGGATCGGGAAGCGCCGCGCGGGGTATTGCGGGTGGACATGCCGGGGCGGATCGGACGGCTGATTGTCGCCCCTGCCCTGCCCGGTTTTCTGGAGCGTTATCCGGGAATTGAGGTGGTGCTTGGGGTGACGGACCGGGCGACGAATCTGGTGGAGGACGGGATCGACTGTGCGTTGCGGGTTGGGCCGCTGGCGGATTCCAGTCTGATCGCGCGGCGTCTGATGGATCTGGAGGTCATCAATGTTGCGAGTCCGGCCTATCTGGCGGCGCAGGGCGTGCCGCGAGGGCCGGAGGATCTGCCGCATCACCGGGCGGTTCGGTATGCCTCGCCAGCGACGGGCCGGATCGAGGAATGGGAGTGGATGCAGCGCGGCGAGGTACGGGGGTGCCGGATGGGGGCGCGGGTGACGGTGAACAGTGCGGAGGCTCTGATTGCGTGTTGTCTGGCAGGACTGGGGATGATTCAGGTGCCTGCGTATGACGTGCGGCGGGATCTGGCGGGGGGCGCGCTTGTCGAGGTGATGCCGGAGTGGCGTGCGGAGGCTTTGCCGCTGACGGTGCTTTATCCCGAGCGTCGGCATGTTTCGGCGCGGTTGCGGGTATTTGTGGAGTGGCTGGTGGCGGTTCTGGAGCGGGAGATGCGGGTGTGAGGCTGGTTTTCCCCAGTCCTGTTCAAACCATTTTTAAGACAGGCGCCGCAATTTCTTGTTAATTACTTTTGCATACTGTAACGGGATCATTACACACAAGGTCCTTTCAATGTCTTCCCGGAAATCAGCTTTTATTCTCACGAACACCGATCATGGTACGATGATCGTGAACCGATATGACTATCATGCAAACAATGGGCAATATTACGGGGTTGGCTACAACCTTCTCGAAAGAGGGTCGTTCGACAAGGTTGATGTGATCCTGCTGAAGCAGATTCTGGATTTCCGGCGCGAACAGCATGGCGATGGTGTGATTGCCATTGATGGTGGCGCCAATATCGGGGTGCACACGCTTGAGTGGGCCCGCCACATGAATGGCTGGGGCTATGTCATCAGTGTTGAGGCGCAGGAGCGGATTTTCTATGCGCTTGCCGGCAATGTCGCGCTCAATAACTGCTTCAATGCGCGTGTGATCAATGCGGCGTTGTCGGACAGCGAGGGCAGCATCAGCATTCCGGTTCCCGATTACAGGGCACCTGCCAGTTTCGGCAGTCTGGAACTGAAAGAATCAGATCACAACGAAGATATCGGGCAGCCTGTCGATTATCGCGCCGAAGCGCTGACGGATGTTGCCTCGCTGACGATTGATTCCTTTGGTCTGCCGCGTCTCGATCTGATCAAGATTGATGTCGAGGGGATGGAGATCGAGGTTCTGGAGGGCGCACGGGAGAGTCTCCGCACATTGCGTCCAGTGATCTTCATTGAATATATCAAGGTCGGCAAGGAGACGCTGACGAGCTACTTCGCGGGCATTGATTATATCGTGATGGAAGCGGGCATTAACATCATTGCCGTTCACAAGGATGATCCGCTGGCGGAGATTCTGAGTAATATCGCGAAAAAGTAATTTCTGGCCGATGTTTTTCAGGATTTCCTGTTTTTATAGGTGAAGAATACTGAAAAACATCTTTCTTATGTTTCACGATTTTTTCTGGTTTTTTTAGAATAAATCGTGAATTTCATCTATCAGGCGTGCCGGGAAGAGACGAATCTCCTCCCGCTCCGCCGGATGCCGATGAAATCTCATCTCCGCGTTGCCCCCCTTTTCAGGCGATCGTTTCAAAAGCCTCGACATGCCACGAAGCAGGTTCGGCGGCAGCGGCCTTGTACCATTCTTCGATGAGGGGATGGGCACGCACGGCTTTTGCGTAGGCCGTTGCTTTTGGGGACAGCGCGACACCGTAACTCAGGAAACGGACCACGACGGGTGCAAAGGCAACGTCGGCGTTGGTGAAGACTGGGCCGAACAGATAGGCGCCATGATCACCGAAGCAGTCGCGCGCTTCTGTCCACAGGGCGTCGATCCGGGCGATGTCCTTTTCCGCTGCTTCGGGCGTGCCTGCTGCGAGGGGTCGGTTTTCACGTCCCAGATTCATGGGCATTGCGGCCCTTACACCCTGAAAACCTGCGTGCATTTCGGCGGTGACAGAGCGCGCGAAACCGCGTGCCACGGGATCGGTGGGCCAGAGGGCCGGTTCGATTTCCGCGCAATATTCCCCGATGGCGAGACTGTCCCAGATGCGCACGTTCCAGTGTTCGAGATAGGGCACCTTGCCGCTGGGTGAGAGGGCGGCGATGCGTGTGGCGCTGTCTGTCTGCCGCAGGGGGATGACTTCTTCGGTGACGTCGAGTCCGGCGAGGCGGACGGAGAGCCAGCCACGCAGGGACCAGGAGGAGTAGCGTTTTGTTCCGAGAACGAGGCGACCTTCGGACATGGGACAGGGCTCCGGCATCATGATGTGGTGGGGAGCTTATCGGAAGAGGCGTGCCGTTGGGAGTGGGCAGGTGCTAGCGTGCCCGGGTGGTGAGAAAAAGGCGTGCAAAAGAAAAAGCCGGTCCCGCTTTGGGACCGGCTTTTTCCGAGACGGACAAGGTGGATACCGCCGAGAGTGACCCGGCGGTATCCGTTGTCGTCAGCAGGTTTTGACGAAGCAGTTTGCCCAGTCGTTGGCAGGTGCCACCGTCGTGGTGCCACAGCCTGCGCCCCAGGAACCGCCCCACACACTGGCCGTTGAACCGGTCGTGCATGTCGGGCTCGTCGGGAAGCAGGAGGTGCTGCCCCAGCTGCTTGCGCCGCCACAATAGTCGTTGCTCATATCCTGCCAGATATTGCTTCCACAATTGCTGCCAGACGTCGAACCGGACGTGTGGGTCGGCGTGCAGCTGCTGGAGGTGCTGCCAGACGTGCTGGACGAACCGTTCGGCGTGCAGCCGTTGTTCCACCAAGAGTTGCCATTGTCACAGCTGTTGCCGGACGTGGAACCCGAGGTCGAGCCGGACGTGGAGCCGCTCGTGCTGCCACCGGAACCATGCGGTTCACACCAGTCCCACCACCAGCTGCCATTGTCACAGCTACCGCCGGACGTGGCGCCCGAGGTCGAACCCGACGTGGAGCCGCTTGTGCTGCCGGAGGTGCTGCCAGACGTGCCGCTGCCGGAACCGTGCGGCGCACAGCCGTTGTCCCACCACCAGCTACCATTGTCACAGCTTCCGCCGGACGTGGCGCCCGAGGTCGAACCGGACGTGGAGCCGCTCGTGCTGCCGGAGGTGCTGCCAGACGTACCGCTGCCGGAACCATGCGGCGCACAGCCGTTGTCCCACCACCAGTTGTCGTTACCGTTGCAGCTTCCGCCGCCGGACGTGGAGCCCGAGGTCGAACCCGACGTGGAGCCGCTCGTGCTGCCGGAGGTGCTGCCAGACGTGCCGCTGCCGGAACCGTGCGGCGCACAGCCGTTGTTCCACCACCAGCTGTCGTTACCACTGCAGCTTCCGCCGGACGTGGAGCCCGAGGTTGAACCTGACGTGGAGCCGCTTGTGCTGCCAGACGCGCCGCTGCCGGACGTGTGGGAGTGGCCGTGATCCCACCACCAGTCGCCGTTGTTGTCACAGCTGCCGCCGCCGGAAGTCGAGCCTGACGTGGAACCGGAGGTCGAGCCGCTCGTGCTGCCTGAGGTGCCGCTGCCGGACGTGCCGGAGTTATGGTGACCGTGGTGATCCCAGCCGTTGCCGTGATGATCACAGCTGCCGCCGGACGTCGAACCGCTGGTGTTGCTGCCGCCGGAGGACGTGTTGCTGCCACCCGAGCCGTCGCCACCGGAGGACGTGCCACCGGATGTACCACCTGAAGACGTGTTGCCGCCGGATGTTCCGCCGGAAGACGTGCCGCCCGAGGAGGTGTTGCCGCCACAGTTACAGTCGCTGCCGCTGACGCTGTCCCACGGAAGGACTGTGCCTGCGGTGGTCAGGGAGCTGTCAGCGATGATGTAATCGCCGGCTGCGTCCTTGACGACTTCGAGCGTGCCTGGCGTGTAGCCCGTCACCGTGTTGACGTCGTCGAGAGTGATGGTCTTGGAGCCGGCGTCGATGACGAGGCTGTAGGAACCGTCACTATTGGCGACGTAGCTGGCGGACGTGACTGTCAGGCCGCTGTCGGCGCTGATGGCAAACTCGGTGTTCGCGGAGACGCCTTCGAACGCGGTGGTGACGGTCGTGCTTTCGCCGCTCATCACGAACATGTTCTGTGTCGTCGGATCGAACGTGACGGTGCCGCCTGTCAGCGTGCCCTTTGTGTAGAGGGTGCTGCCGTCCGTGATCGTCACGTTCATCGCGTTATCGATGCCAACAGGATTGGCGTCGGAACCGAGCGTGGCGTGGACGAGGTTGAGCGTGCCGCTGCCGGAGAGGGTGCCGGAGGTGATCGTCGTGGCTTCGCTGTTTTCGATCGTCAGCGTGCCACTGATTTCGTTGATCCCGAGATCGACGGGCGCGGGGGTATCAACCACCAGCGAGCCGTTCTCATAGATCTGCATTGCCGTGGCGGTGAACACCGGGGTGGTGACGCCTGTGGCGTTGCATGCCGTGATGGTCAGGGTGCCGTTTACACCGATTGTCAGGCTGGGAACGGCCGTGGTGTAGGGGCTGCTCAGAACCGCTGAGACGGACGCATCGGTGGAAGCAAATCCTCCGATCATGACATCTTGGTAATCGGTGGGGATCACTCCGCCGGACCAGTTGGACGCATCCAAGAAGTCGGTAGAGGTTGTTCCCGTAAAGGTATCCGTTGCCATATGGGCAGAACTCCAGGAATTTTGGCAGAAGCCTTGTTCGTCCGGCTGCGGACACAATCTCTGCCCGCGGAGGACGGACAAATGGTTAACAAATCATCAGCAACCGAAGCCAGTTCTGTCTTTCCTAACATTGCGACAATAATATGTTAACCTATTCGAAACATAAATTAATTAGATCTGCTTATCCGTATTTTGAATGATTAATGTCTCGGGGATCGCCGGTTTTCTCATCTTTTGGGTGAAAATCCCGTTTTGTATGCCCCGCCTCATCGTATGAAAATTGTTACAATTATCACGAAGAAGTGAACAAGTTTACGGAGATTTTATCCGCCGGGAGAGGGCTGTTTTTGCCATCCGATTGAAAAAGCGGATTCTATTCTCATTTCCGAATCATCGTGATCGCTTGCTTTGTCTCATTTTTTCAGCAAATTACTTAAAATGACATCGCGGTGTCTGGTTTGAGTCGGATCATGGCAAAACATTTTCTCAGTTTTGCAAACCCGATGCTAACGGGAAAATCAGGTGCGACCGGGAAGCATTGTAACAGAAACACGTTCATTTTCGTTTCAAGGCTTCTTTAATCACACGCAGTCACAATAGAGGAAACGCCGGGCTGGATATGCGTCCGTCCTGACTGAAAAGCCGGCGTTCTCACAAATATCTGGTCATCGGAAGGTTTGAATGGACGGGGGAATGATGGCGTCGCAAGGCGCTACGGCCGAGCGTGACAGGAGGGAGTGGCTCAGCATTATCGAGAGTGCTGATCCCGCGATGCGTGCCCAGCTCGAACAGGTTGTTGTGCAACACGGCGAGCAGTGCATCGCACGGTTTTACGAGGTCTTGCTGGCCAATCCCGATGCGGAGCAGTTCATTTCGGTGGAGACCATCCGGGAGCGGCTGCATGATGCCCTGACCAACTGGCTGGTTTTTCTCTTCCCCCGGACGCTTCCGGATGTTGACCGGCTCATTGCCCTGCAACAGCGCATTGGGATGGTCCATGCGCGCATGAGGATTCCCATGCGTCTCATCCTTCAGGGGGTGCGGGCGCTGAAGGATGAACTGCGTGTGCATCTCTTCAAGGTGGCGATGAGTCGTGACGAGCTTCTGGCGGTCATGAACTATGTGATGGGGATGATCGACTTCGCCATTGAGGTCATGGGGCAGGAGTTCGAGCAGGACTACACACGGGAGATTGAGTCGGACGAAGCGTGTCGTCTGGTCACGCTGGGGCAGGACATTGCGGTCGAGAAGGAGACGCAGCGGGCGGCCCTGCTGGACTGGGGACACAAGGTTCTTCTGGCCATCTGCTGTGCCATCCCTCCGCCGCTGCCGCTTCTGGAGCGTTCCGGCTTCGGTCTGTGGCTCAATCACAAGGCCAGCCTGCTGTTTTCGGGCATGCCGGGACTGACGGCGGTGAGACGGATCATTCGCCGGATTGATGACGAGATTCTGCCCTCTCTTGAAGAGCAGATGCCCGTGCCGCCGGCGAAGATTCAGGAATTGCAGCAGGCTCTGGAGGAGATCCGCTTCCTGATGGACGACATGTTCACGGAAAATGCGCTGATCGAAGGGGGGCGCGATCCCCTCACCTCCACGCTCAGCCGTCGGTTTCTGCCGACGATCCTGGCACGCGAGGTCACCCACGCGCTTCGCAGGCATATGTCGTTCTGCGTCCTGCTTCTGGACGTCGATCATTTCAAGCTGGTCAACGACAAGTATGGCCATTCGCATGGGGATACGGTTCTGCGGAATGTGTCCGAGATCATGTCCGGGGTATGTCGCCCGAGCGATTTCGTATTCCGCTATGGGGGTGAGGAATTTCTTGTCGCTCTTGTCGAGATGGATGGGGAAAGTGGCTTGGCGACAGCGGAGCGCATCCGTCAGGCTGTCTGCGCAGAACCCCTTCTGCAACAGGGACAGGTGACGGTGTCGATTGGTGTGGCGGCGTTCGATGGCCATCCGGATTATGAGCATCTGGTGCGGCGGGCGGATGCGGCTCTCTATCGGGCCAAAAGAGAGGGGCGGAACCGCTGCATTCTCGGTACCGCGCTGGACTGACAGCCGCAGGTCGGAGGCGTCCTCTCTCTTATATATCACCGTCACATGAAGCGGAGGTCTCTTGGTCTTCCGGCGGGAGTGAGGCACAACGGCGTCACGTGCGCTGGGCGCACCCTGTAAAGGAGACGGATGTGCGGACGACGGTTGCCGATGTGCAGAAGATGAAACGGGCTGGCGAGCGGATTGCCATGGTCACCGTCTATGACTGCGCCTCGACGCTCATCGCGGAACGCGCAGGCGTTCCGATTTTGCTGGTTGGTGACTCTCTCGGGATGGTCATGCTTGGGCATGACACGACGCTGCCGGTGACGGTGGACGACATGGAGCGTCATGCCGGTGCTGTCATGCGGGTGAGCAGGCAGGCGCTGGTCGTGGCGGACCTGCCCTTCCTGAGTTATGCGACGGTGGAAGACGCCATCGGTTCCGCGCGCCGCCTGATGCAGAACACGGGCGTTCAGGCCCTGAAGCTTGAGGGTGGTGAGTCGATCGTGCCGCAGGTGCGTCGTCTGGTTGAACAGGGGGTGCCGGTCATGGGGCATCTCGGCCTGACGCCACAGTCGCAACACCAGATCGGCTTACGTGTTCAGGCGCGAGGTGCGGCTGAAGCCCGCAAGCTGCTGGAGGATGCGCTGGCTCTTGAGGCTGCCGGCGCGTTCGCGCTGGTGCTGGAGGTTGTGCCTGCCCCGCTGGCGGAGGCCATTTCCCGGCGTGTCGGGATTCCGGTGATCGGGATTGGTGCTGGCGTCGGGTGTGATGGGCAGGTGCAGGTCTGGCACGATCTGCTGGGGTTGTTTGAGGGCCGTCCGCCGCGTCATGCGAAACAGTATGCGCAGGTTGGGGCGATCATGGAGCAGGCGTTGCGCTCTTATGTGGACGATGTGAAGTCGGGCGCCTTTCCGACGGAGGCACAGAGCGCGACGATGGACGCGGCGGAGTTGCAGGCGGCGCTGGCTGCTGTGGCTTCCGGTCAGGAGAACGGATGATGCAGGTGCTGTCTTCGATCGCTGCTGTACGGGAGGCCCGCGCTGCCGTTGGCGCGACACTTGGTTTCGTACCGACGATGGGCTTTCTGCATGAAGGTCATCTGAGTCTTGTCCGGCGGGCGAAAACGGAATGTGGTGCTGTTGCTGTCAGCATCTTCATCAATCCGACCCAGTTTGCGCCGGGTGAGGATCTCGACCGTTATCCGCGCGCGCTTGAGCGGGATCTGGATCTGTTGCGCGGTGCGGGAGCAGCCTTTGTGTTCACGCCACAGGCGGCCGAGATGTATCCGCCGGGTTTTGCGACGAGCATTGATGTTGGTCCTGTCGCCAGACCTCTGGAGGGCGCAGTCCGTCCGGGGCATTTTTCCGGTGTGGCGACGGTGGTGACGAAGCTGTTCAATATCGTGCAGCCCACGCGGGCCTATTTTGGCCAGAAGGACGGCCAGCAGTGTGCGGTGATCCGGCGTCTGGTCACGGATCTGAACATGCCGCTTGAGGTGATGGTCTGCGACACGGTCAGAAGCGAGAGCGGGCTGGCTTTGTCCAGTCGCAACTCCTATCTCGGCGCGGAAGAGCGGGAACGCGCGGTTTTGCTGCATGAGAGTTTGCGGGCGGCGCAGGCGCGCGTGGCTGCGGGTGAGCGGGATGCGTCTGTGGTGCGTGAGGTGGTGCGGAGTGTTCTCGCACGGGAGCCTGCGTTTGCCGTGGATTATGTGAGCGTGGCCGATCCGCTGGAACTGAATGAACTGGAGTGGATCGGGGACGAGGCGCTGGTGTCTCTTGCTGTGCGCGTGGGCGCGACACGCCTGATCGACAACATGGTTGTGCGTCCGGGAATGAACTGAATCCGGGCTTGCGGGGCGGGGTTGTAGTAGTCCCTGCCCTGCTCCCGCGTTCCGGTCCGGTTCAGGCGTCTTCCAGCAAGGTTTCGATGCGGCGGCGAACCCTGATTCCGGCGGCGTCTGTTGTGAAATTAGGTTCGGGCTGTGTTTCGGCTTCTTCGAGATGTGGCTCTATGGCTTCGAGAACGCGGATATCCTCATCAATTACGAGGAAGTTCCGCTCGGCGAGGATATCTGTGTATTCCTTGCTATCGGTCGCGAAATCCCTTGTTGCGGCAATGAAGTAATGCGTTGTCGTTTCTGTTTCCGGCGTGATGCCGTGCAGGAAATTCATGCAGCCGCTCAGGGCTACGTGCGTACCGTCTTCCCTACAGGAAAATGTTTCGGTCCCGACGGTGTTGATCAGGGAAACGCCATAGAGTTCCGAGCGATATTCGACCTGCATGAATTGTCCCAGAGAAGGAAACAGGCTGAGCATGCCGTCTTCCGTCTGGCGGCAGGGAGATGCGTGACGAAAGGCGAGATAGTCCGGCTGATCGGTAATCGCGAGATCGGCCGGGTTACGATCGGACGCGCAGCGGGTTCCCAGTGAATGGGTATGGGTAAAGCTGATGTGGGATTCATCGAAAAGATTTTCGAGGATGATCTGCGCGCGCGCGCGAACGTGGCGATAACCGAAGCCGAAGATGAGGGTGCTTTCTGCGCTCAGTTTCAGCGGTTTGATATCGGGAAGCAGGCTCATGTCCGCTTCCGAGGCGTTGCCTTCCCATATCCAGATGAAGGGTGCGGTTTCCGCTGTGGCGAAAGCTGTCAGATGCATTGTATCGGGGACATGTTTCTGAAATGGCAGGCTGGTACAGTGGCCTGCTCCGCTAAATGTCGCGCCATGATAGGGGCAGACGATCTGGTCGTTTTCGTCGATGCAGGCGGAAGCGAGCGGCATGCGACGATGCGGGCACAGCGCGGAGACGGCGGAGATGTGTCCGTTACGCAGGCGGCGCAGGATGATGGTGTGGCCGAGAAGTTTTCGCTGGAGCGGGGTTGTTTCGATTTCGTGTGACCATGCGGCGACGTACCATTGATTGCGCGGCCACGGTTTTCCGGTTTTATGAAATGGGTAATGCGCCACAGGGTAATCCTTCTGTTCTGAAATAGGTATTTCCTGAAAGAGATCGGGTGGCGTGCGTGTAGGCAGCCCCCGTCTTCCTCTCAGGCCGCGTTGCTGTCCTGCACGGGCATTGTTTCTCCCTGAAAAAACGTCAGGAGGCAGTAGCGGCGTCCGCGGGTCACGGGGGTGGCTTCGTGCAGGAGCGATGCGGAAAAAATCAACCCGGCACCGGTCTCTGGCCTGTAACGATGATCGTTATATTCAGGGAACTCCAGAAATCCGCCTTCGAATTCTTCGGTATTGAGATTGATGGACAGGGCGAACTGACGGAAGGCTGTGGCGGCTGCATTATTGTCCCTGTGGCGACGGAAATATCCGCCCGTATCGTCGTAACGGGCGATCAGGAGCCTGTCCGCGTAACGGGCCTCGAACTGAAAGGCTTTTTTCATCTCGGGGATGCAGCGGGCGATCAGGGCGCTGGTGACGGCAGCAGCAAGATCGCTTGCAGCGGGGATGACGAAATCGTTGCGTTTTTTCTTGCTTTCATCAATCCGGTGAATGGGTTTGCCGTCTGGTCCGGTGCTGGCCATGCCGCCCGTCCGGTGGGAGGAGCGTTCGAACTCTTCGATGAGGAAACGGCAGAAATCGTGAGTGAAGATCCCAGGGATGGGTAGAAGGGGCGCGGGCAGCAGAATGTCGCGTGCGGGCTCGCGGAGCAGGCCGGCCACAGTTTTTTCGGCTTCGGACACGCTTTCAGACGGCTGATGAGGATCAATGACGGCGATCACGGTCTGCCGCCGGTCAACGACAAGGATGGCCGGGGTGGTGTCCTGAGCCGGGAAAGAAGAGAGATCAGGGCAGAAGACTATGGTTATCCCGGGCATTCGGAGAGCGAGAAACTCCAGGACGCAGGGGCTGTGGGCACCGACGAGCAGCAGGATGTCGGTATCGTGACGGGAAAAGCGTTCCTGTGCTTCCGAGAACGCCTCCATCAGTGACGCACTGGCGGCAGAAGGAAGATTGCCGGTGACGAGAAGGACCGCAGGCCGTCCGGCCTGTGCCTCTGATGAGTAGAACTGATTAGCCTGCGTCATTCCGCACCAGAAAGGGGCGTGATCATCAGCCAGCATTTTCTTAATCCTGCACTGCGTATCTTTGCAGGGACACTAGGTTTCCACGGTTTATGGAAAATAAACGGAGCGACATCTGTTACATTAAAAGAAATTACGTTACGAATACTGTCATCAGGCAGATCAGCTGCATAACAACAGCATACAAAACAGACATCCTGTTTCTGGAAGAGTAATCCGGATGGAGTAACTGTGCCGCGCTGGGCAGCAGACCCGGACGTGTGATGGACCTGCTATCGGTGGAGAGATCACGTGCGGAAAGAGGAACTGTTTGAGACCGGAAAGCTGGTGTCCGTGGGCGATACGGGCCTGTTCGTTGCCGAGGCGGGCAATCCGGATGGCTCCCCGATTGTGCTGCTGCACGGAGGGTTACGCAATCGGCGCGATTTCATCCCCCTTGCGCGCCATCTGGTGCCGATTACCGACTGATCGCGTTTGATACGCGGGGGCATGGACGATCTGCGATCGGGACGACTCCCCTGACATATCGTCAGCTTCAGGATGATTGCGCGGCGGTTCTTGCGTCTCTGGGACTGCTTACCGGGATTATCGGGCATAGCGACGGAGGCATTGTCACCCTGCGTCTGGCTGCTTCTCTGGCGGTGCAGCCGGAGTTTGTGGTTGCAGTCGGGGCGCACTGGCAGCTCCCCGAGGATGATCGGGCCCGGAAGCTTTACCGAAGCCTTCCGCTTGCGCAGTAGCGGGGCATGTTTGGCGCGGACATCGCCACTTACAATGTGGAAAATCCGGCTCCTGATTTTGGACGGCTGTTCGGGGCGGCGACCGCGATGTGGCTGGGTCATGGTCCGGATGCCTATCCCGGCTCTTCCGTGCGGGGCATTCGGTGCCCGCTTCTGGTTGTGCATGGCGACGATGACACTCTTGTTTCCCGTCAGCAGGGCTATGATCTGACCGCTCAGGTGACGGGGGGGGCGTCTGCTCAATCTGCCGTTTGGCGCGCATACGCTGCTGGAAGACGCGCCGGAGCGGGTTCTGCCTTTCCTGCGTGCGTTCATGGGTCGGGTTGCCGAGGACAGAAAAGCGGCCGGGACGTCGTCCGTGGCGTGATGCTCTGTGCGACGGGATAGGCAGTGGAGGTCGTGAGGGTTCAGGAAAGATGAACCCTTTGTGACATCATTGAACGGGCGCGGGATTTTGCGCACATTGCCTTGTGAGTCCGCAAACTTCACCGGACAGGGAACACGGCATGTTGCAGATCAACCGGCGCGCTTTTCTTTCTCTGACAGCGGGTCTGGCGCTGACCGGAGCCACGGGTGCGCGGGCGGGGGTGCCGAACCGGCCTCCGATGCTGGCGCATGAGCCGTTCACTTTCCTGTTCATCACCGACACGCATCTCCAGCCTGAACTGAATGCGCGGAGCGGCTGTCACATGGCGTTCGTCAAGGCGCGTGCGATCCCGGCTGATTTTGCGATTCAGGGGGGCGATCATGTTTTCGATGCACTGGGGGTGAATGCCGGGCGTGCTTCGATGCTGATGGGCCTGTATAAGCGGACCGCCGACGATCTGACTCTGCCGGTGCATCATACGATCGGCAACCATGACTGTTTCGGCGTCTATACGAAAAGTGGGGCGCAGCCGACGGACCCTCTTTATGGGAAAAAATATTTCGAGGACAATTTCGGCCAACTTTATTACTCATTCGACCACAAGGGCGTGCATATCGTGGTTCTGGACTCGATCGGGATCACGGAAGATCGTGGGTATGAGGGGCGGATCGACGCGGTTCAGATTGGCTGGCTGGCGAAGGATCTCGCGGCGCAACCGGCGGGCATGCCGATCCTTGTTGTCACGCACATTCCGCTTGTGACGGCGGTGGGGGATTATGCCGCCCCGCAGGCCGTGCCGCCGAAACATCATGTCATAAGCGTTGCCAATGCGTATGACGTTCTGCCGCTGTTCGACAGTTACAATATCATTGGCGTGTTACAGGGGCACACGCACATCGTGGAGCGGATTGACTGGCATGGGGTGCCTTACATCACCTGTGGTGCGGTCAGCGGCAACTGGTGGCACGGCACGCGCTATGGGACGCCGGAAGGGTTCATGGTGGTGGATATTGCTGATGGAGTTCTGAAAACACGTTATGAAACGTATGGTTTTCAGAGTATTGATCCTCACAATACCTGATGAGTCCGGTTTGAGGTTTTTTGGTGAAGGGGGAGTTCCTCGGTTCGAGGTGCTCTTCCCTTTCCCGACAGGAAAGACGGTGACCGGTCTTCTGTGAAGATGACTGGCGAAAAACGGTCATTTGTTCTTTCAGAATGCAAGAACTCCTCACCTTTCGCGGCGTTATCATGATCTGACCATGTGCTGCGCAGGGACCCGACAGGATGTTTTTGAAGAGTTCTCGCGTACAGAGCTGCGATCGGGCAGTTGAAGACCTTGTTTCATCGTCATTTTTCCATCGGCCCCGGATTGTTGCCATTCCGGCCTGCAATGAAGAAGAGCATATCGTGCCATGTCTTCTTGCTCTGGCGGATCAGGGGAAATACAGACCAGACAAAGTTGTTGTTTGGATCAATAATACTGACGATTCCACTGTTGAACGGGCTTCTGCAGTCCGGGGAGAATTGCCTTTCCTGCTGGAGATTGTGGAGGTGAGGTATGCTCCGGCCTCTGCTCATGCGGGTCGTGCCCGGCATGACGCGATGGCACATGCGGCCCGTCATGCCCCGCACGATGCGTTGCTGTTCACGACGGACGCGGATGGCGAGGTTGCTCGGGACTGGATGCGCTGCACGCTGGAGGCGTTTACCCGTTACGACGTGGCTGCTGTTTTCGGCCGGGCGCTTCTCCTGCCCGGTGAGGCTGGGAAGATCCCGCCTCATCTGCATGAAGATGAGGCGGCGGAGCAGGTCTATGGCGCTTTGCTGGATCAGATCGGGAGCCTGATCGATCCTGATCCGCATGATCCCTGGCCACGCCACACGGAACATTCAGGGGCCAGCATTGCCGTCACCTATGAGGCGTGGGCGCGGGTTGGCGGGATTCCGTTCGTGGCGTCCGGTGAAGACCGGGCGTTTTACACGGCGTTGCGTCTGGCAGAACTTCCTGTGCGTCATGCGCCCGAGGTGAAGGTGTATGTTTCGGCGCGGCTGGTTGGTCGGGCGGCTGGCGGCATGGCTGAGACGATCGCCCGGCGCATTCTCAGGCAGGATGAGTATGTGGACGATGTGCTTGAGGCGGTCTCCACGCGCCTTCTGCGCATTCGGCGTGCTGCCGGCAGGCAACGAAAGGGTGTTACGGGGAGGCCGGTGCTCCCTGCCCTGCCCGATGCGCCGGTGCGTATCCCGCGACAATCGTTGCCGTTGCACCACCGGCGGGCGCAGCGTGTTCTCGATTTTCTGAAACAGCGTGTTGGTGAAACGCCTGTTACGGCAGGACGCGGATCAGGCGATCGATGCGATAGGATGCAGACTGTTCCGTATGATCCACTTTCCAGTGATTTTCACGGCAGTTCTGACTGAACAGGTTCGCCGCCTGTTCGCCGGTGCAGGGCGTGTCGGTCGGGCCGGTCCAGTTTACGAGAAGGATGGTCCCGTTCGGAGGCAGGCTTTGCATGGCTTTGTGAGCGAGGCAGCGGATATCGTGAGGCGCCAGAAAATAGAGCAGTTCCGAAATGATCATCAGATCGCAGCCAGTGGCGGTGGATGTGGGGTAATGTTCCGGCAGGAACGCTTCGACAAACGTGATGTTTGGCAGGTCCGCGCAGCGACGTCCGGCCATCGTGAGGGCTGTGGGGGACGCATCGACGGCAAGGAGGCGGGTGCAGAGGGGGGACAGCGCCTGCGTCGTGACGCCGATGGCGCATCCCAGTTCCACGGCGAAGCGGATGGGATGAGGCGGCATGCAGGCCAGCAGGCGCGCGCGTTTCTGGTGTTCGTAGGGGCTGTCTTCGAAGTTCCACGGATCTGCTGTCGTCTGGAACAGGGTTTCGAAGACCTCCGGGGTCCATGTTTTCCCGCTCATGACGCTATGAAGATTTCATAAGGCAGGAGGATCTTGTTCAGAAGATCTTCTGGCAGCACGAACCCTGTCGGATCGTCATGGATCATGAGTCCTCTCTGGCTGTGATGGGCGTTCACCGCAGCGCGTTTCGCGGCGAGGTGGCTGGTGATATCAAGCCGCGCTCCTTGAGGGGGTGGTTCCTCGATGTCGGTGTCTGGCGGCAGGGTCAGCCCCCACACGGGATAGGCGAGGATTTTCAGATTGGGGTGCCGGGATTTCAGTGCCTGCCCCATCAGCCAGACGGCTTCATGGTCGCAATGGGGATCGTGCCGCCATGAGACCAGAACATTAGTGCAGTTATAATCCCTGATGAGGATGGAAAGTTTTTCCACTGCATCACTGAAGGCCGGTCCTGTCGTTGGCACGGCAGTATCGCGCAGGCCGAGGAATTTGAGGCGTTCTGGTGGAAGTTTCAGTCGGGCCATGGCTTCGCGGGCTTCGTGCTGGCGCTGTCGGGCGAGGCGCTGGGGTGGCCATGTGCGCGATCGCGGGTGCGAGCCTGAGCCGTCCGAGACGATGACGACCACGGGGGGACGGCCGCGCTGCACGGCTTCGGCGATGAAGCCCCCGCAGCCGAGGCTTTCATCGTCGGGATGGGGGGCTGCGATCAGGGTCGTGCCGGGGGCGATATCATCCAGGTCACGCAGGGGGAAATTTCTGAACGCTTCGAGAACATCGCTGATTTTCATGTCTCATCCTCCGGCCAGGGGTGGTCGGTGAACCAGTGCGCTGCTTCTGTCAGCGTTTCATCGGGTGCGGGCTGGCGCAGGTAGGTGGCGAGGTCGCGCATAACCTGTTCAACCGCCTGCCCGCGCACGAAGGCCGAAAGTCCCAGACCGCGCTGGACAAGGGGGATCAGTTCCAGTGCAGCCTGTTCCACGGCGATGCGGGCGAGATTGACGATGGCGGCGATATCACCGGGAGAGAGGTGGGTTGAGCAGACAGCTCGGGCGGCCCGACAGACCCACATGGAGGCAGTTTCACGCAGGATGAGGGCGTTTCCGATGCGGACCTGCTGGTGGAGGTTGTCGTCGCGTTTCCTGTTGCGGAGTTCGGTAAGCATGAGATCTGTGAGGCGATCCATTCCGCCGAGCGCCACGGCGGAACCGCGCCATGCTCCGGCGGAAAATTCGGGTTGCCGGAGGTAATCGCCTGACTGGCCCACGATGTTTTCGGGGTGGATGACAAGACCGGTGAAGTCGTACGCCCCGGTGCCGCTGGCTGTCATGCCTGTCAGCTTTCCCGGTCCGGCGGTGATTCTGACAGGGTCGTTCGTGGGGACGAGGGCCATGATCGTCTGATCCTGAGCCGTGCGGGCGGTGATCAGGGCGAGTCCGACTTCATGGACGGCGCTGGAAAAACCTTTTTTTCCTGTCAGGCGATATCCCGTATTGGTGGGGGTGATCGTTACGGGTGTGTTGCCGTCTGTCACCCAGATGCCTGCCAGCGTGCCGCGTTTCACAGCTGAGGCAAGCAGGGTGCGTTGCGGGTGTGCTCCGTAAAGCGCGACCAGCCGGAGGACGTTCACATGCCCTTCCAGACAGCGGCCCATGGAGAGGCTCAGGCAACCCGTGAGGCGCAGCATTTCCATCAGGCCGTAGGGGTGGGAGCAGAGACCGAGGCCGCCATCTTCGACGGGGAGTGGTGCGGTCAGTGCGCCCAGTTCAGTGAGATGCTGGAGGAGGCTGGAAGGGAAGAGGCTTTCGTCACTGACAGACGACGACGGACCTTCAGACGCGGCCAGATGGGTCAGAGCACGGCGGAATGTGGCGATGTCGCGTGACTGAGCGACGGCGTCTGAGTCTGTCACTCGCTGCGTAGCCTCCCGTTCTGCAAGTCGCCGTGCCGACCATGCGTGCGCGACCATGCGTGCGGTTGACGGTCTTGTTGTGAAGAACGCGGCACGGGCTGCTCGGTTGCGGCGGCAAGGTTCGGGCAGGTATCGCGGCCTCGCATCAGCACCTTCAATGTCTGGGGGCGGATTGTTTGCGGTGCCCAGCGAGGAACGTCGATGTTGCGTTCTCCTGCGGGGCGGGAAGCGGACCTGATGACTGCGCTTCGGCGCGCACGTGCCGAGAGGCTGGCGGATGTTGGGAGGAAATGTCCGGGCTGATTGGGCTTGCTGCCGTTCTGGCCTGTCTGGTCTGTGGGCAAGGCGCAGGAGGGGTGGCAGGAAGAGCGGGGCCGGTCGCCCCGCTTGTCCGGCAGAGGTGTTTATATGATCAGGGTTTCCTGATCTGGGTGAGTTCCATCACGCCAGCGGCGCGGCCTGAGCCCAGACGCCAGATCTGGTGGGCGAGCGCCATCAGCACGGGGCCGACGAACAGGCCGCACAGGCCCCATGATTCCAGCCCGCCGAGGATGCCGAGCAGCACCCAGACGAATGGCAGGCGGATGGAGCCGCCGATGAGGACGGGCCGGATGAAGTGATCGGCCAGGAACATGATGATGAGGCCGAAGGTGGCGACGGCGATCCCTGCGCCGAGGCTGCCTTTGATCATGATGAGCAGGGCGCAGAGCACGACGGCGAAACCGCCGACCATCGGGATCATGGAAGCGAGTGCGGTGAAGAGGGTGAGGAGCAGCGGCTGGGGGGCTCCGGCGATCAGGTAGGCGACACCCAGAAGGGCGCCCTCCCCCAGTCCGACCAGCACGAGGCCGGCCATGGCGCCGCGCACTGCGCCGACGACCTGATGCTGGGCCATGCGGCCGCGCGGTCCGAACAGGCGCTCGGTCAGCAGGTTGAGGCGGTCGATGACTTCGTTGCCGCTGCGGAGGAGGAAGAACAGGATCAGCAGGGCAAAGCAGAGGATGACCACGGTGTTGGCCACGCCGTGTCCGACATGCTCGACGGTGGTGAGGGCTTCTTCCGGGCGCAGCTTGTGGACGAGGGCTTCCATGCCGTTCGGATTGGAAAGGTTGGCCTGCCACCAGTTTTCGATCTGCGCTTTTCCCCACGGCAGTCGCGACAGCCATGCCGGTTCGGGGATGCCTGTTTCTCCGGCTTCCCGGAGCCATTTCGCACCGTCCTGAGCTTCACTCGCGGCGGCGCCGATGAGAAAGGCGGAGGGGATGACGAAGATCATTGCGATCCCGGCGACGATGGTTCCCGGCAGGATCAGGGCTGCGTGTTTCGGGGACCATTTGCCGGCGAGCCACTGCATGATGGGCCAGCAGACGATGGCGAGCACGCCGCCCCAGATCAGGGACAGGCGGAAGCGACCCAGCGTGAAGATGGCAAGGGCTGCGATAGCGAGGGCGAGCGCACCCTGTGCCCAGTACTGGAAGCGGGTCCGGCGGGTGGGTAGCGGCGCGGAGAGGTCCGCTTCGGTCTGCGGGAGGCAGGACGCCGTGGATGCCGGGTCGGAAGAGAAAGTCATGAAGAGTCCCTGCTGGTCGGTCTGTTATGTCTTTGATGGAGAGGCATTTTTCGTATCTGCTGAAAACAGCTGGCCCAGCCCGATCAGCAGCGAACGCGGCTTGACGCCGAGCGTTTCAATCATGGGAATGATATCGAAGTTCTTGTCCTCGAGAAGACGGCGGATTTCATCGGGTCCGATGGCGGGGAAACCGGGGACGTGCCGCAGGACGGAAGCGGCGGCGATCAGCGCGCGTGCAGGAACGGGAATTACCGGGCGGGGCGCAAGGCCTGCTGCGCGGGCCACGAGCAGGACGAAATCCCGGTATGTGACGGGAGTGGCTCCGGCGATGACGAGGCTGTGCGGGCCGTTCCAGTCGTGGTCGAGGGCGGCGATGATGCTGGCGGTGACATCATTCTGATGGATGGGCTGCACCAGCGAGGTGCCGCCTCCGGGAAGCGGGATCAGTGGCAGGCGGCGCAGGAGTGCGGCGAGGCGCTGGACGTTGTTCTCCCCCTGCGCGCCATAGATCATGGTTGGGTGCAGGATGACCCCGTTGCGTCCCGAGGCGAGCAGGGCCTGTTCGCCGTGAAGAACGCCATTGCCGTGGCTATCGGGCCAGTGGGTGAATTTACGTGTGCTCCCGAGGCAGACGAGCCGGGCGGTTTCTGGTGCGGCCCGGATGAGGGCGGGAATGTTACGGGCGTGGGCGGTGCAGACGATGGTCTTGGCGTCCGCGAGGGCCGTGGCAAGCGGGGCGGAAGGGCCAGTCAGGTCGGCGATGCGGGGTGGGTGCAGGAGCGGGCCGGATGACGACCCTTTATCGGTGGCAAGGCTGGTTTCGTAGCGTGTCCGGTCGCGCACCACGGGGATGACGGGGCGGCCCCGTGCGAGGAGGGCACGACGGAGGGCGGTGCCGGAGCGGCCACTGGCTCCGATGATGTGGACGGGCTCGCTCATGGCGAAGCCCTACTGCTTGCCTCCGGGGGGTGCTGGCGGCGGGGCCGGGGCGAGGATGGAGGGGTCTTCGGGTTCGTCGGTGGTCATGTTGGGATCAGGCATGGCCGGAGGGGGTGCCGTGCGATCCTTGGAGGGGGCCTGCACCGTCAGGCCGAGCGTTGTTGCGACTTCCGGGTGTGCGGGCAGGAGCGCAAGGGTGGCGAGTGCGGGCAACGGCAGGGGCTGGGGCGGCGCGAGCATGGCGGTGAGCGGGCCTGCGTCCGGGTTGGCGAGGTAATCGGACAGTTGTGCACCGGCGCTGTCGGGGGCGGTGCCCGGAGGCGTGAGGGAGCGACGCAGGAGCATGACGTAGGCGTCCGGGTCCATGCCCTGACTGATGGCGGCGCTGTTCATGATGTGGGAGACAAGGCCGCCATCGCTCCATGTCAGGTCGAGATGGGCGAGCTGGGGCTGCGGCATCTGTCCGGTGGGGGCGGCGAGGTTCACGAGATCGGCGGCGATGTCGAGGCGGCCCCAGTCGGGGGCCTTGATGTCGAGCTGGGTGATGTGGGCGACATCGGCACTGAAATCGACCAGTGCGTTGAGAACCACGTTGCCGGCGAACTTAGTGTAGCCGAGGGATTTGACGAGGATGCCCTGCGGTCCGTTGGGCCAGACGCGGAAATGGCTCAGGCTTTCGGTGACGCGGCTCTTCTGGCCTGTCGTGTCGATATGGGCGTGGGCGGTTTCGATGGCGAACAGCGGCGCGATACTGCTGCCGGGGCCACCCGTTTCGCCCTGCAGTTTCACGTCCTGCGCCATGATGGACTGGTTGCCTTCGTGAAACAGGATCCCCTGCCCGTTCAGCGCTCCCTGCATGGCGGCGGCGAGGTCGGAGCCGTCTGACACCAGCTTGCCGACCAGCAGGTCACGGCTTGGGTGATCTGCCGTCTGGAGTTCGAGCTTGCCGACTGTCAGGCGAGAGAGGCGTCCGAGGCCGTACTGGTCGAGGATGAAAGAGGCGGCGCGGGCGGAGGTTCTGTTGTCGGCGGAGACGACGGTCGCGTCGGTCAGTTCGCCGTGATCCATGGTCAGCGCGGCAATCTGGTCCTGACCGGGAGGTGGCAGGAGCAGTCCGTCGAGGGAGAGTCTCTTTGCGTGC
Source organism: Acetobacter conturbans (assembly GCF_011516755.1). Lineage (GTDB taxonomy): Bacteria > Pseudomonadota > Alphaproteobacteria > Acetobacterales > Acetobacteraceae > Acetobacter > Acetobacter conturbans. Next base: position 152,513 of record NZ_WOSY01000001.1, read on the forward strand.
ATCTCGCCTGCCGGGCCGGTGATGTGCAGCGTGTGGGCGAGCACATGGTCGAAATGCAGGGGGTTATGTTCGACGGAGAGAGAGGCATCCGGGGGATTGCCGTCGGTGGTGCTGGTGGGGCCGACGGACGCGCCGATCAGTTCGATCATGGCGGCGGAGACGGTTCCGTCCGGGTCTTTCAGCACGACGTCGGTCAGCCGCGCGCCATGGGTTGTGGGGAGCGCGATGGCTTTTCCCCATGTGAACTCCACGCCTGCCGGCAGGTGAGCCCTAGCGTCTTCAAGTGCCTCGATCAGCTCGTGATTGGCCTTTCGGTGGACCCAGATCCAGCCCGCGGCTCCGAGTCCGACGACCGCGACGGTGGACAGGGCGGCGATGGTGCGGCGGGTGTTCTGAGGGATCATGGCCAGTGCTGAACTCTGCGGTCTGTTTCTGTTCTCCTTCCATATCAGGATGTTGCTGCAAGGGCATCAGGAAAAGCTCCGGGCTGCAAATGGGGGCGATCGTGGCCTGAAATGTCACGGTATTATGTTACCGCTATGGAAAGTTTCTTTAAAACAGAAGGAGAATCGTAATTCGTTATTTTTAGTGTGCGATCGTGCTTGACGCGGAGGCCCTGTTTGCGCATAAGGCGCCACCCGAACCGCTCAAGATTTCTGGACGGACATATAAACAATGAAAACCACCCGCTCGCTTAAGCCCGCGGAAGTGACGAAGAACTGGATCCTGATCGACGCCGAAGGGCTCGTTCTTGGCCGTCTCGCCACACTGATTGCGACGCGTCTTCGCGGCAAGCACAAGCCGCAGTTCACTCCGCATGTCGATTGCGGCGACCATGTCGTCGTCGTCAACGCGGAGAAGGTCAAGCTCACTGGCAACAAGGTTGACCAGAAGCTTTTCCATTACCACACCGGTTATGCTGGTGGCATCAAGCAGCGCACGATCACGCAGCGTCTGACCGGCAAGCATCCTGGCGATGTTGTCGAAAAAGCCGTTGAGCGCATGATCACGCGTGGCCCGCTGCAGCGCGCCCAGATGCGCAATCTGCACGTCTATGCCGGTACCGAGCACCCGCATGATGGTCAGCAGCCGGTGAAGCTTGATGTCGCGGCGATGAACCGCAAGAACACCGCAGTTGCGAAGAGTGGGGTCTGATCGCTATGTCTGAAACGATTGAACGCACAGGCACTCTCGCCGATCTGCAGGGCGTTGCTCTGGAGACGGCTTCTTCGGACGCGCCTGTATATGAAGTAAAGCGTGATGCGCAGGGTCGTTCCTACGCTACGGGTCGCCGTAAGGAATCCGTTGCACGTGTATGGATCAAGCCGGGCAGTGGCGAGATCACGGTCAATGGCCGTCCGATCGGCACCTACTTTGCCCGTCCGGTTCTGCGCATGCTGCTGACGCAGCCGTTCCTTGTGACGGATCGCTACAACCAGTTCGACGTCGTTTGCACGGTTGTCGGCGGTGGCCTTTCCGGTCAGGCTGGCGCTGTCCGTCACGGCCTCAGCCGTGCGCTGACGCATTACGAGCCGGGCCTCCGCGGCATTCTGAAGGCAGCCGGGTTCCTGACCCGTGACTCCCGTCAGGTTGAGCGTAAGAAATATGGTCGGGCCAAGGCTCGCCGTTCCTTCCAGTTCAGCAAGCGCTGATCTGGAAAACGTTTTCCGCCTTATGCGGGAGCGGGTTTTAGAAGCCGTCGGCCTTTGGGCTGGCGGCTTTTTCTTTGTCTGGAGGGAAACGGTGTGAGCGGCAGGCGACGGGAAACATTCGATGCCATCGTGATCGGTGCGGGTGCGGCGGGGCTGATGACGGCGCTCACCGCGGGGCAGCGGGGCGCACGGGTTCTTGTGCTCGACCACAATGACGAGGCGGGGAAAAAGATCCTGATCTCGGGTGGTGGGCGGTGCAATTTCACCAACAGGCATGTCGCGCCCGACCGTTTTCTGTCGACCAACCGGCATTTCGTCCGCTCGGCGCTGGCCCGCTACACGCCGATGGATTTTCTGGTGCTTGTTGAGAAGCACCGGATTGCTTGGCATGAAAAAACGCTGGGTCAGCTGTTCTGCGATGGCTCGGCGCGACAGATCCTCGCCATGCTGCTCGACGAGTGCGCGGCGGTGGGCGTGACAGTGCGACTGAATGAGAAAGTGCAGGATGTGCGGCGGCCGGATCTCTATGAGATCATGACGGATCGCGAGGTGTTCGAGGCTCCGTCTCTGGTCATCGCGTGTGGCGGTCTTTCCATTCCCAAGCTGGGCGCGACGGGTCTGGCGCATCGTCTGGCGGGGCAGTTCGGCGTGCCGGTTATCTCCCCTGCCCCCGGTCTTGTGCCGTTTCAGGCGGGGGATGCCGATCTGGAGTGGATGACGGGACTGTCGGGTGTGTCCCTGCCGGTGCGGGTACGATGCGGGAAGGTCGCGTTCGAGGAGGCGCTGCTCTTCACGCATCGAGGACTTTCAGGACCGGCCATCCTGCAGATTTCATCATACTGGAAAGCGGGCGAGCCGGTGCTGATCGACCTGTTGCCAGGTCAGGACGGACTGGCGCTCCTCAAGGGGATGCGGACTGCGCGTCCGAAGGCTCATGCGACGTCTATCCTCTCGGAGTGGTTGCCTCGGCGACTGGCGGAGGTTCTCGGACCACGCCTGCTGGGTGACAAGGCGGCTGCGGACTGGCCGGACCGGCTGTTGCGTCCGGCGGCGGAGGCTCTCCAAAACTGGCGTTTCCTGCCATCGGGGACAGAGGGCTATGCCAAGGCGGAGGTGACGGTTGGCGGCATCGACACGCGCGCGCTTTCGTCGCAAACGATGATGGCGGCTTCCGTACTGGGATTTTACGCGGTTGGTGAAGCGGTGGATGTCACCGGCTGGCTTGGCGGGTATAATTTCCACTGGGCCTGGGCGAGCGGTCATGCGGCTGGCCTTGCTCTGGCGACAAGATAAAGTACGGTCTGCCTGTCTGAGACCGGACGTTGTGTTTCCGGACTTTAATCCGATTGCGAGGTAATCCTTATGGAGAAATCAGCTTTTCACCAGTTCATGCGTTCTCGGGCGAAAGTTGTTCTGCTGGGTCTGGCGGCGGCCGGGTTGGCTGCCTGCACCGGGCAGGCTGGCACGCCCATCGCTCCGGGGACCTATCCGCCGGGCACCCCGCTGGGGGGCACCTGCAAGGCGGGGATCTATACCTGCCAGCTTCCGCTTGCCTCGCCAGTAGGTGCGCCGTGCAGTTGTCCGGGACTGGGCGCTGCCTCTTACGGGCAGGTCTATCTCAAATAATGGATTGCCGTCCGGGGTAACGCGTGGCATGGCCGGATTTGCTTTCCGGACACACAGGCGTTACCCGTTCGGCAGCTTTGAAGCAGGCAGGTTCGCAGGTTCACGACGTCTGCCTGTCGTCTGACAAGAGAGAGACCTCATCGCATGAGCTTCAGCGACGACACCTACCGCCCTTCCCGCCCGTCCGCCGGTGGTGGCCGAGGCTCTGGCGGGCTGGCCCTTGCCCGTCTGGGGGTGTGGTCCGTGCTCTATTTCCTGTTCTACATGGCACAGCAGGTGGCCGAGCTTCTGGCGCCGCTTCTGCTCATCGCGGGGATTGGCTGGGAAGCCCTGCCTCATGTGGTGAATGCCGTGTCATCCAGCGCCGGGCATGTGGATGCGCAGGCGCACGATGTGATGGCGCATGTGGCGGATGCCATTCCGCATGAGATCATGTTCGGCTCGCATCTGCTGACGCCGTCCGGTCTGATTTTCGATGGGATTCTGCTGATGGCGGTGGCCGCGCTGGGCGCGACACTTTCCGCTGTTGCCGCCCGCTCGATGTAATAACAGCCCGCGTTCGGGTTGGGTCTGACAAACAGGAAGAGGTGCCTGCTGCTCTCTTCCGTCTCTCACCTCCGCCAAAGGTCGCGGACCTTTGGAAGCCGGGCTATTTATCGATAGAGACGAGAGTTAAGAGGCCTGTAGTCCCTTCCGGGTTTGGGTAGAGCCTCGACTGCTTTTGTGACGGACCATCTTTTATGCAGGTGGGTATATAAGATACCAGATCTGGTTTGGATCACGGCGTTGAGGCAGAAGCAGTTTCTCCTGCCGGTTATGACTGATTTTCAACGGCCATACCTGCCGGAAGCGGGTATGGCCGTTGCGTTTTTCAGGGCGTCTTTTGGTCTCAGAGCAGGCTGAGAGCGGGCCAGATATGGCTGAGCGCGCTGAACCAGTGCACGCAGGCTCCCAGCCCGATCACGGCGCAGACACCGCTGGCAATCCAGGCTTTTTTCCAGAACTGCTGGCTTTCGATGACGGCCCCTGTCTTACCCGGCACGCGGGAGGGGGACCGACTGAGGATATCGCTGCGTAGTCGGCTGGAAATATCGATGGCGGGGGTGACATGGCGAGCGGCTTCCTCCTCCCCCACGATAGCGGGGACAGGTGCTGCTGGCATGTCCTGCTGAGTTGCCGGAGCCTCCTCCTCCGTGGGCTTGGCTTTTTCTTCGGAGTGGACAGCCCAGATCGGCTCATGATCGCTCTCGCCGTCGTCGAGTTCGGTTTCCGCCGACTCTATGGCCCGATCCCACGCAGGCACCCACGGCCCGCCTGAGGCCTCGTCAGGATCCGTATCGTGTGGGAAGGCGGAGTCCTCGTGACCGGTGCGATGCGGGGGCGTGCCCTGAGCATCCACCTCAGGGTTCCGGTTGCGCGTCGCGCGGATGCGTCCGATGACCTCGTCAAATCTGTCATCCGGGATGCCGTTGACATCTTGAGGTTCGGCATTGCCTTCCTGATGATCCGCTTCATGATGCGGGGAACGCGCCCAGGGGACGTCAGCGCCACCTTCAAGATGCTCCTCGGATTCATGCAGTGACTCAAAGTCCAGATGATCCAGCTCTTCCGTCTCTCCGGCGAGACCTTCGTGCACGGAGACGTTGTCGGCCTGCCATTCGGTCTGGCCGAAATGACTGTCGAGGTCTTTCTCGTCCCATATATAGGAGGAAGAGGGCGCCTCACTCTCCGGGCTTTCCGGCTGGTGAGGAGGCTGTGCGCCCTTTTGCGGCGTGATCTCGGTGGTGTCGGCGGCACCGATGGTACCGGGCAGATCAAGAAAGCTGAAAGGTTTTTCGTCGTGCTCGTCCTGTGCCGGTCCGGGTGCTTCGTAGCGCCGGGTCGGAGCGGGAGGGACTGCGGGGGTGGGCTCAGGCGTCGGTGCTGGTTCTGGCTCGCGAGGCGCTTCGTGAAAAGCGCTGTCCTCGTCGGAAATCCGGAAAGGAACTTCAATCGGCTTTGGGGTTTCGTCGAGAAAGGACGTGAACGGTTCGTGCGCCGTGTCTTCAGGAGGCTGTGTGAGGTGCGTGGGTGATGCAGGAACGACCGCCTCTTCGGGGTGTTCGTCCTCATGAAACGCTTCAGCAGGTTCCGGCTCGTGAGCGGCCAGCGGCTCTGAAGGTTTTTCGATGGACGGCGAGGAGACCGGAACTGGTTCGGCGACAGCGGGTTCTGCTGCGGCTGGTTCGGCGGGAGTCTGGGCCTGTGGCTGCTCTTCGGTGATTACCGCTGCGGGCGGGCGGGTTTCGGCTGCCTCTACTGGGAGCGCGGATGCTGGCTCCGGCTGCGGGGCGGCAATCACGTCCGCAGGCGCGGGATCTTCCTTTGCCGGAGGTGTTTCAGGGATCGTCGGCGCGAACGAGGCCTGCGGGTCTGGCGCTATGGGGCGGCTTTCGGCGACGGCCTCGGGCTGGTCCGGCGACGGCGCTGCTGGCTCGGGAGTTACCGCAGGCTCGGCAGGCGCAGCGGGGGGAACTGATGTTTCTTCGGATTTCAGAGCGACAGGAGGAGCCGCAGTCTCGACGGCGGGTTCCCGAATCGCCTGCACGAGCCAGCTTTCGCCGCAGCTCGCGCATTTGAGCGTCCTGTCTTTCGACAAGTAAGACGCAGGCACGTTATATTTGATGCCACAGGACGGGCAAACAATCAGCATCCGGGTTCCTCTCTTGCGCCGCGGCGTCCCTACATTCCGCGACGCGCACTCTCCTGACCGGCAGTATGCCAGATAATCGGTTCCTAATTTCTAAACAGGATCACGCCCGTGTGAAAGAGAGTGGTTTGTTCTCATCAGAAGCATGCGCCCGTGATCGACAGCCTCCGGCTCTCCGCGTTATGCTGGTCCGTGTTTTCCGCTATGAATTTCCTCTCTTATCTTTTTGCCCGATCGGGAGTGTGCGCTGAATGATCCGGCTCCGTGACGTCACATGGCACCATGGCGCCATGCCGGAGGATGGGCAGGCGACTCTCAGGAACATCAGCTTCACCGTGCCGCAGGGTGGCTTTCGCTGGCTGCTGGGGCCTTCGGGCGCGGGCAAGTCCACGCTGCTGCGACTGCTGCATCTGGAAGCGCTGCCGCGCTCGGGCGAGATGGACCTTTTGGGCACCGACATCGGGCCACGGGTGAAGCGTTCGGCTCTTGCGCGGTTGCGACAGCGAATCGGACTGGTGCCGCAGGACTACCGCCTGATGCCCACGCTCTCCGTGGCCGACAATGTTGCGCTGCCGCTTCGTTTGCAGCGACGGATGGAAGCGGAGGTGGCGCAGGAGGTCGATGCCATTCTCGACTGGCTGGGGCTGAGCAGTCGGAGGAACGCGCGGCCGGTCACGCTGTCGGGCGGCGAGCAGCAGAGGACGGCAATCGCACGAGCGGTGGTTGTGCGTCCGGGACTGCTGCTTGCGGATGAGCCGACCAATGCGCTGGAGGACAGCCAGGCCGAGCGTGTCATCCGCATGATGCGGGAGCTTGCCGATCTTGGAACGACGATCATCGTGGCGACGCACAACGATACGCTGGTGCGGCGGTTTCCGGCGCCTGCGCTGCATCTCCGGCAGGGACGGCTGACAGTCGATGAATAAGGGGCGGCGTATTCGCGACGGGCTGGCGCTGGCCCGTGCGTTGCCGGACCGGAGTCTGGTGACGATGGTGGCGGCCATGAGCCTGCTGGCATCACTGACCTTCACGGGTGCGGTGGGCGCGCGGTCCCTGTCCGACCGCTGGGCGAAGGGGGCGGCGAACCTTGTCACCGTGCAGGTGCCTGATCCGGACAAGGCGACCTCCGCTGCCGGGCGTGGAGCCTCGGCGGCCACGCGCGTGCAGGCGGTGCTCGCCAATCTGGAAGCGGCTCCTGCCGTGATGCGGGCGCATCGCCTGGACGGGGCGGAACTCGACCGCCTGCTGCGACCGTGGATCGGGGATGTCGGCACGGCGGCGCTTCCCCTCCCCGCCGTGATCGAGGTGGATCTTGCGCCCGGGCAGACGCTACCGGACCCGCTGATTTCGACGCTGAAAACGGAAGCGCCCGGCACGCTGATCGAGAAAAACGATGACTGGCGCGCGCAGCTTCATGCGATTGCCGACAGCCTGCTGTGGTGCGCCGGGCTGGCGACTCTTCTGGTCGGGGTGATCGGCGCGGCGGTGATCGGCATGGCGACGCGGCTCGGGCTGGGGGCGCGGCGGGAGAGCGTCACCATCCTGCATGAACTCGGAGCTTCGGACGGCTATGTCGCGGGTCGGTTCGGGCGACGGGTAGCGGGGCTGTCACTGGTGGGCGGACTTGTGGGCACGCTGGTTTCCCTGCCGCCGATTGCCGTGCTGGCGCGGCTGATGGCACCGCTTGCCGGGGGCGGTTCTGCAGAAATGGGAAACATGCATGGCTGGTGGGGATTTTTCACTGAATCTCTGTCTTCCCTGATGCAGGGCAGCGCGCCGCAGGCGTTGCTGATCGGGTTGGGCTGCATTCCGCTGGTAGTGACGCTGATTGGCTGGGTGACGGCGCAGGTGATCGTGCGTGTGTGGTTGCGTCGGCTTCCATGACGGGGACTCCGGCACGACGGATGGTTTCATGGTGGCGTCTTTTCCGGCTTTGTCTGGCGAGCGCGTGTCTGCTGCTGGTCACTGGGTTCGGGCTGTTTGTTCGGAGCGCCTTGCAGGCTCCTGAACTGCCGCCTGTTTCGGATGGCATTGTGGCGCTGACAGGGGGCAACGGGCGAGTCGAGACGTCCCTTTCCCTGCTGGAAGAAGGACGTGGACGGCTGCTGCTGGTGTCGGGGGTCGATCCGCATGTCGCGCTGAAGGATCTTGCGCCGGGATTGTCCGCCGAGATGGCATCGCGGGTTACGCTGGGGCGCGAGGCGACCTCGACGGCGGGGAACGCGGCGGAGACGAAGCGCTGGGTACGGGCGAACAGCATCCGCAGCCTGATCGTTGTAACGGCCGGTTATCATATGTGGCGAGCGGAACTAGAAATTTCACGGAGCATTCCGGGCGTTAACCTGCGCCCCTATCCGGTTCAGCCCCCTGCCCTCAAGCGTCGGTTCACGCGGGGAACCTGGCAGTTGCTGGGGCGTGAATATGGAAAGTTCCTGCTGGTGTGCATCGCTCCGGTGCGAGTGTTCCGGCACACTGTGGATGCGTCGTGAAGGCAGGCTTCTCTGGCTGCTGAGGAGGTTTACTGAGAAGTGACGCGCCTCAGTTTTCAGGAGCTTACGGAGCATGACACAGTCTTCGGCAAGCTCTGCGGTGTGCTCGCTTATCATCACGGTGACGTGAGGCTGTTAGAAAAACCGTAGTTATTGACAGGTATCAATGGTTTCCTGCGCGGCGAAGACATAGTTTGCCATGATTTTCACATCATCAGGAAACAGTCCGATGACCGACCTTCCCTGGCTCAGTTCGAAACCCGAAGCGCTGGAGCCCATTCGCGGAGGGCGTGGCGCGAGCATTCTCGGGCCGCGCAATCTTCCCCGTGAACGCGAGGTTCCCGATCTGCTCGCCTCGCCTGATACGGATGCGGGGACCATTCCCAATCTGAAGTTTTCCTATGCGGACGCCCGCAACCGGCTGGGTTCCGGTGGGTGGGCTCGCGAGATCACCATTCGCGAACTGCCTGCGGCCACGACGCTTGCGGGTGTGAACATGCGGCTCAAGGCCGGTGGTTATCGCGAACTGCATTATCACAAGGAAGCCGAGTGGGGCTTCATGATTGCAGGCAAGGCGCGCGTCACCGCCATCGATACGGAAGGGCGTCCGTTCGTGGACGATGTCGAGGCGGGAGACATCTGGAACTTTCCTGCTGGTATTCCCCATTCCATTCAGGGGCTTGGCGACGAAGGCTGTGAATTCCTTCTTGTCTTTGATGATGCGAACTTTTCCGAGAACGAGACCTTTCTCATCAGCGACTGGTTCGCTCATACGCCGCGCCATATCCTCGCCAAGAATTTTGGCGTGCCTGAATCCGCTTTTGCCAATCTCCCGACGGATGTTGAGAAAACCCGCTGGATTTTCAACGGCACGGAACCCACCGTGGCCAAGGAAGATGCGATCCGGTGTCCGCAGGGCCCGTCTCCGATCCGCTACACGCACCGCTTCCTGCAACAGGAGCCTGCCAAAGCTGCTGGTGGCACCGTCCGTGTTGTTGATTCCCGCAACTTCCCGGCGGCTTCGACCATTGCGGCGGCCATCAATGTCGTGGAGCCGGGGCGGATGCGTGAGCTGCACTGGCATCCGAACAATGACGAGTGGCAGTATTTCGTTCGTGGCCGTGCGCGCATGACGGTTTTCGCATCCGGCGGCAAGGCGCGGACGTTTGATTACTGTGCGGGCGATGTCGGCTATGTGCCGCTGGGCATGGGGCATTATCTGGAAAACATCGGCGATGAACCGATGGTGTTCCTTGAAGCCTTCAGGAGCGATCACTTCGCGGACTTCTCCGCCAATCAGTGGCTTGGTCTTTCGCCGCGTCAGATGGTGAAGGAGCATCTCAATCTGGACGACGAGACGCTGTCGAAACTGCGCCAGGACAAGCCTCTCATCGTCTGATGACGCCTGTTGTCCACTCGGCCCTGCGTGTCACCGCGCTGGGGCTTATCGCCGGATATGTCGATGCCGTGGGGTATGTTGAACTCCACGGCATTTTCAGTGCCGCCATGACGGGGAATTCGACCACGTTCGGCGTTGCGCTTGCAGAGGGGAACTGGGGGCGCGTGGGGGCGGTCGGCATGGTGCTTGGCCTGTTTTTCGGCGGTGCTCTTGCCGCCAGTCTTCTGCGCCGGTCCCTGCGCGCTTACCGTCATGAATGGCTATGGATGGCTGCGCTGCTGATCATTGCCCAGTTCGTGCACTGGTCGCATGGTACTCACACCAGTTCACGGGTGGAGACGCTTCTGCTGACCGTCGCCATGGCCATGCAGGGCGAAGTGCTTTCCCGCTTCTCCGGTATTTCCGTCCAGACGATTGTCGTGACCAACAACATCATCAAATTTGCTGACAACATTGTTGATTTTCTGTGGAAGATGAAAGACGGAAAACTTGCTTTCCCTCTCACTGCGGCTCTGCCCGGTCTGGGCTGGATGAGCTGTATTGTCGGGGCTTTTCTGTCCGTTCTGATGCGCCATGCAACGTCCGGCTTTTTCCTGTTTCCGGTGCCGATCCTTGTGGCGCTCTGTTTTCTCAATCCTCCTGAACTGGAAAAGGACTGAGAGGCTAATTCAAAAGCTCTCCGCCGCGGGTGCGTGCAACCGGTGTGGGTTTTTGAAGAACACGGACGCGAAACACTCATGGGGACCGTGGGCATCGGAGTGTGGAAAACGAGCGGCGGAGCGCCCACAGAGAGCGTCTGAAACAGCCTCGGAGAGAGGCGGTTTGTCCGGCGCGAATGTGAAATTCGGGAAAGCCGTTTTCTGTCTTGTCAGAAACCCAGAAGCGCGGCGGTGAAAGTTTCCTGCACCACGCTGAGGGGAAGGCGATCCGCGCGAAAGACCGTCGCCACATGGCGGATGATTGCCGTGGTAGAGGTCAGAGTCTGGCCTTCCTGCCACAACAAGGTGCTGTCGAGAGTGTCGCGGTCGATGTTCAGGTCTGCGACGACGCGCCCGAACGGGATGGACGAGGTCTCAAGCCGATGGTTCATCTCAGTGGTGAGGCGCGATGGGGCATACCAGTTGTCAGCGCGGGCGACTTCGAGAGTGCCGCAGCAGAGGACGACCTGTCGGTGCTGAAGGGGTTCGTCGGACGGGAATATGCTGCTGGCGACTGCCGGGATTGGTGGTGGTGGCGGGTGGTCGAGGCGCACGGTGAGACGGACCGGTGCTTTCGCCAGCCCTTGGTTTTCGCACCATGTTTCCATGGCGAGGGTGGCGCTTGAGGTGTCGAGAAGTGCTGTGTTGAGGCGGGCAATCCGCTCGCTGAGGGAAGGCATCATACGGCTTCCATCACTTTCCGTCTGAGCCGGAAACGACTCTTGCTGGCGGGCAGGGGCAGACCGCCCCACATGTCTTTCACTGCTTCCGCGACGACGACGCCGCCACAGGCGGGCAGCACGGCGCGCCCTGCCCTTTCGATGACGTCACTGACCCGGGATGCGCGGTGGAGTGGCGAAAAGGGTGGTGGATAGAGGGCGGTTTCACAGGTTTCGACATGGAACATGGACTGGCGGAGGTGCTCACGGAGTTGTCGCTGCGAGAAGGGCGTGCCCTGCCCGAAGGGGGTTGTGTCGCTGTGCGCCCATATGCCGCGCCGGTTCGGCACGATGAGGATGAGCTTGCCGTCGTCGCGGAGGACTTTCCAGACGGCGCGAAGCAGATCGCGGCTGGCCTGTGTGGTTTCCAGCGCGTGGACCATGAGGATACGGTCGAAGCAGAGGTCGGGAAATGGCAGCTTAGCACCATCGACGAGACATTCCGGAATGGGAGAGCGACTGTTCGGGTGTGCTGGAGGCGGGTCGAGTCGGGCGGCCACAGCGAAGGCGGTCTGCCGTTCCCACAGCGGCAGAAAAGGGGTGGTGTAGCCCAGCCCGAGGAGGGTCTGGCCTGTGAGGTCGGGCCATGAGGTGGTCAGACGACGGGCCAGCAGCCGGACGGTACCTGCGCCTGTGGGGGCCTCGTAAAAAACGTCTGCGGAACGAACTTCATCCTGCATGAAGCGTACAGTATCATGAAATACGCCCGCGCATCACTGACGGAGTTTCCTCCATGCCGATTACCGTTCTTTGCATTCCTGTCCTCTCCGACAATTACGTCTGGATGCTGACGGATGAGGACACGGGATGCGTCGCGGTGGTGGATCCCGGCGAATGCGCGCCGGTTCGGGCGGCGATTGAGGCGCATGGGGGACGGCTGGACCTCATTCTGCTGACTCATCATCACGCCGATCATACGGGGGGCGCGGAGACCCTGCGGGATCGGTACGGCGCGAAACTGGTGGGGGCGGCTGCCGATGCGGGGCGGTTGCCGCCGCTGGACATGGCGCTCAGGCCGGGTGACCGGGTGGCGATTGGGGACAGTCTTGGGGTGGTGATGAGTACTCCGGGGCATACGCTGGGTCATATCGCTTATTATTTCGATGCACCGCCGTCGCTTTTCTGTGGCGACACGCTGTTCAGCCTTGGATGCGGGCGGCTGTTCGAAGGCACGTCGGAGCAGATGTATGCCAGCCTGCATGAGTTCGATGCTCTGCCGGCGGAGACGCAGGTGTATTGCGGCCATGAATATACGGAATCGAACGCCCGCTTCGCGCTTGCGGTCGATCCGGAGAATGAGGCGCTGAAGAAACGGTCCGAGGAGGTTACGGCGCTACGGGCGAAGGGGCTGCCGACCGTGCCCTCCACTCTGGCCTCCGAACGAGCGTGCAATCCGTTCATGCTGGCGGCGGATGCCGGGGAGCTTGGGCGGTTACGGCGGGAGAAGGATCACGCGCGCTGAGGGGATGATTTTTCTTATTTGAGAGGGGGGGCAAGCCATTCTAAAGAAGCTGAATGATTGCCCGATTTTTTCTTCCTTATGGCTGCTTTCTCAGTCGCGCCGCTTACGCCATCCAGCAGAGCCTGACGAACCTCGGTATTCGTCTCACGCCTCCGGATCATCTGCCTGGGATAGCAGTGACCCCGGATCTGTATCTGGTTATGGGATTACTCACTCTTTGCGCTGTTTGCGAAGCGTGGTTGTTCATGTTCGCTGTTCTGGCATTGCGGCGTCCCGTGGTGCTTTGTTTCGGTGCAGGTTTTCTACTGATGCCGGGACTTCTCGCCCTGTCAGGCGTAGCGGGTCCTGTAAATCCGCAGCCTGCCGAAATTGTTCTGGGCAATGGCGCAATAGACATCCCCGGCTATGCCACGCTGGCCGTCATGGCGTTTGCGGGAGGATGGTCTCTGACCGTTCTGGCTGCCGATGTTCTGAAACTTACTCAGAAATCTTTCGATCTTTTTAAACATGTCTGGATTGCCATGGGGCTGTCCGCCGGGTTGTTTTTTATAGCCAGCGTCAGTGCCGAAAGCATAAGAGCCGATTATCAGGAAACCCAGAACACTGTTCGCCAGAGCAGCGGCTGGCTGATGCAGCAACTCGTTCATTATTCAGACTGGTGTGAAAAAGAGGGCAGGATGCACCAGGCTTCCTGTGTCTGGGCCAGCCGCACGCACGAGGTTCTTCTGGAACAAAGCCAAAGTGATTTACGGTATTTCGTGACGTTTTCTCCGGAAACGCTTGCCGGTTATTATGGCTCTTTTCGCAGGGACGCTACGCCGGATACGGAGGCTGCCATTCGCAGGGAAATCGGGGAGTATAATACGCGATTGTGCCCGGTCGTTGCTCTTGGCGGCGATATGCAGCAATACACAATCTCGGAAAAATGTGAGGCTCCTCCGGCAGGGTTCTGCGGATATGCTTTCAAGTATGGTGGCACGGACGATCCGGATCGGCTTCTGCGGCCCGTTGCGGTAGCGACCGAATGTGTTTTCCCCACTCTCCTGACCTTGCGTGACCATGCGGCATCCATCCAGCGCAGCACATCCAGCAATGAATTCAAAATGGCGTTTTATCTGGCCGTTGCGTTCCTGTCGGGCATCAAGCTTGCGGGGAGCACGTTCAAGTCGCTTTCAATCGACAAGACCAAGGCACCTGATGCTGGCTGGCTCTTTCTGGCCATTTGCCGGTCAGCAACGTGTCTGCGGGGCAAAACACCTCTCGCAGGACGCGACATCGTCATGCTGATTTTTTGTATTCTCCCTTTTATTTTCACGGTCTTTTTCCTATTCAAACCGCTGGTTTTTCTGGGACTGCCTCCGCTTCCCCACTGACTGATATACGGGATATCTATTTTATCCCGGCGGCATTCAGGGAATTTTCCGCGACGTGATGCTGCCACTCCATTGGGTCAGCGGGGCGAGTGGCATCGCGCCGAGGCTCCATGCACCTTCACGCAACCGCAGGGGAAGGCTGATGGTGGTTTCTGGTGTGGACAGATCATTGATGTTGCTGCCCCCGTTTTCAGTCGGAGGGAGGGCGGTATGACCTCCGGTGCGTGCAACATCGCCGATGCGCCCGAGCAGGATGGCAATCTGTCCGATTTCCGGTGAGATGCTGCCTGAAGCTGCCATCTTGCGAACGGCGCGGTCCATTCCCCGCAGGGTGAGGTCAAACTCTCCGACAGGATCGTTCTGCCATGTGAGTTTCCCTGTAAGCGCCAGCGCGGCCGGGCCGAGATGGGCCTCGCCAAGATGCAGGGTTGTGACCGGCGTGGCTGTCTGCCTCTGCGTTTCGGGAAAGCCGGAGGTGGAGAGAGCGATCCTGATCGTATCGAGCGTGTTGCCGAGACCGGGGATGGATTGAGGCAGGCCAAGGCGGTCGATCGTGGTGTCGGTGGTCAGCAGGGGCTGAATGGTGGTGCGGGCGGCTTGCCAGCGGGCGACGGTGGTGAGGCTGTGCACGTCCAGCGTGAAGGGGGTTGGGATGTTGACCGAAGGCAGTGTGTCGATCTCGACGTGGGCGGCTGGGATGGTCAGCGCGGCCTCTGTTTCCCCGCTGGTTGGGTGGACGGCGAGTGTGATGCCGTTGCCGGTGAGGCGCAGGGCGAGGTCCGGCACGGGGCCACGCGCCAGAAGCAGGGCGTGGGTGCTGCCGAAAGTTGCGGTGGTTCGCGAAGAAAAATGGGAGATGGACAGGGTGACGACGTTGCAGCCGTAGCTCAGGCGCGTGGCGCCTAGGGGACCGGAGAGGCGGAGATCGGAGAGCGTCATCCGGGATGCGAGCAGCGCGGCATGGGGGGTGGCGCGGCTCCATGTGAGGGTCCAGCCCTGTCGAGCGAGTGCGGTCTGTTCGGTTTGCAGCGCCGTGAGCAGGGCGAGGTTTTCGCTGTGAATTCCGAGGGCGACTCCCCCGCCGGAGAGGAGGAGACTCGCGATGCCGATGAGGGCTGCCTTCCATCGCATCCTGTGTCTCCTAAATTTCTTTCGCGCCAGATTTCGGCTCTCGTACAGCGCCTCCGTTCTGAGAGGCAAATAACGGGGAGGACAGGAGAAAATTCTGGCTGACCGAGGGGACAGCAGATTCAGTTACACAGATTTATCCACAGCATGATCTCTGAGTCGTCCACCTTTTCTTCAACAAGTTTGAATCGCGGCCTGCCCGGACACGGCGACTGCGGAAAAAGGCTGGAGCTGTTCGAAAAAACCGCAGAAACACGTGGATCAAGAGAAATAATTACCGTTTTGTAAAATTATTCCCTTGACTTGGAAGAACCCCCGGAACGGCCACGTTTTTCAGAATAAAGACTGAGAGTCGAAAGAGCGCGCGGTTTATCCCACAGAGTTATCCACAGGGGTGGAGGATAACAGCGGAATGACGGTGTTTTCCCGAATGGGACTAAGGTTGGTGCGGGTCAGGTCAGCAGCAGGGGATGCGCGTTCCGCCATGAGGTTTCGATAGCCCGGAGCATCTCTCCGCCGCGTCCTTTGCCGTCGCCTGCGGCTTCAACCGGATCGCAGATGATTATGGAGATGGTCCCTGCCCTTTTGAGGAAGCCGTGACCGGGCCAGCACAGGCCGGAATTGGTGACCACGGGATAGACGGGCAGACCGGCGTGGCGTGCCATTGCGACGATTCCCGGCTTGAGCGGCGCGGTCTCACCGAAGGGCAGGCGGGTGCCTTCGGGGAAGATGATTATCTGGCGGCCTTCGGCGACGGCGGTTTCCGTGCTTTTCAGCAGGGCGCGCATGGCTTTGGTGCCGCCAGTACGTTCGACGGGGATCATGCCGGTGAGTTTCAGCATGGGGCCGACAAGCGGCACCTTCAGCAGTTCTTCCTTCATGACGTAGGTGGGCCGAGGCACGAGGCTCATCCAGACCAGCGTGTCGAAGGCCGACTGGTGCTGGGAGGCGATGATGAATGGCCTGTCCATCGGCAGTTTTTCCAGCCCTTCGATCCGGGTGTGGATGCCGCAGAGCGTGCGGGCGCCGGCGAGACAGCACCGTGTCCAGAGTTTCGCGTAGGCCAGGGCGTATTGCCGCAGGAAGAGGCGGATGGGGATGGCCGCCACGCCCATCAGGGTGGAGATGACGACGATGTAGATACGGAACAGGGCTGAACCGATCACTCTCATGGGCATGGCCTCCCGGATGGACCTGTTGGGTATGAACTGGTTGGTGGTGGATCTGGCGGGCGTTTCCGACGGAGTTATGCCGTTCGGACAGCGGCGGATGGAGACCAGAAAAGGGCGGCAGGCGCAACCCGATCGGCAGGGTGGTGATGATGGCACTTGATTCCGGCGCGTCGACGGGCCAAGAACGGCACTATGTCACTCCTCGGCTCTCTCAAATTCGTCCTTTCCCGCCCGCATCGCGAGGCCTATCCGTTTCTCGGCGCATCAGGCGCTGTGGCGGTGGCGACGCATTATCTCGGGCGGCGGCTGAACTGCCCTGTCGTCAAGGGCGTCAGCACGGCGAGCGGCCTGTTCTTCGGGTTCTGCCTGTATTTCTTCCGCGATCCGCAGCGTGTCGCACCGCCGCGTGAGGGTCTGGTTCTGGCTCCTGCGGACGGACGCGTTGTGTCGATCGAGAAGATCGCGCCGCCTGTCGAGCTGGGCATGGGCGAGACTCCGGTCTGGCGCGTGGCGACGTTCCTGTCGGTTCTGAATGTGCATGTGAACCGCATGCCGGTCGCCGGAACGGTGACACGCATTGTTTATCACGAGGGCAAGTTCCTCAATGCCAGCCTCGACAAGGCTTCGACCGACAATGAGCGCAATGCGCTGAGCGTGACGCTGCCGGATGGCCGCATGGTCGCCGTGGTGCAGATCGCCGGACTTATAGCGCGCCGCATCGTCTGCTCCGTAAAGGAAGGCGACCGTCTGGAAGCGGGCGAGCGGTTCGGTCTGATCCGCTTCGGTTCACGCACGGACGTGTATCTGCCGCCGGGTATTGAGCCGCTGGTGGCGGTCGGTCAGACCATGATCGGGGGCGAAACTGTCGTGGCTGAACTTGCCTCCTGAGTCGGCCTGCTTCCGTCCCTGTCCCGTGACGCCGGAGCGTTTTCTTCATGGCTGAAATGACCACCAGACGCAGACGGCGTCTTCGCGGCGGACGTTCTGCGCGCACGCGGGTTCGTGGTCCGTCGTTCAACCGGCTGGTACCGAATCTGCTGACCATGCTGGGCCTGTGCAGTGGGCTGATGGGGATGCGTTTCGCGCTGGACGGGCGCTTCCATCATGCCGCCATCGCGCTGCTGGTGTCGGCTGTGATTGACGGTCTGGACGGACGGATTGCTCGCCTTCTGCGCGGCTCGACGCGGTTTGGGGCGGAGTTCGACAGTCTCTCGGACTTTCTGTGCTTCGGCGTTGCGCCGTCTTTCGTGCTTTATCTCTGGGCGCTCAAGGATGTGGGGCGATATTCGTTTCTGCCGTGCAGCCTGTTTACGGTTTGCATGGCGCTGCGTCTGGCCCGCTTCAACGCCAGCCTCGACGGTGTCGAGGAGCGGCCGAAATATGCCAGCAACTTCTTCACCGGGGTCCCCGCACCTGCTGGCGCAGGACTGGCGCTGTTTCCGCTGTTTCTCGGTCTTGAGGCTGAAAAACTGGGCTATTCCGGCCTTTACGAGGCGACCCGCCTGCCCTGGCTGCCGATCCTGACTCTGACGGGAACGGCGTTCCTGCTGGTCTCCACGCTGCCTGTGTGGTCGTTCAAGAACTTCAAGGTCCCGGCAAAATACGTGCTGCCGATGATGCTTGGGATGGGTGCCTGTGTGGTGGCGCTTGTGGCCGATCCGTGGGCTGTTCTGGCGGCGATGGGCGTAGGGTATGTCGCGTTGCTGCCGGTCAGCCGGCTCAGCTTCAAGCGGCTGCGTAGTGCGGCGGAAGCGTTGCAGGAAGACGAGGATGAGCCTGAGCAAGTGCATGAGTCACGCGCCTGATCTCCTGATGGCTTCGGACGGATCTGACGGTTTCTGATAAAAATCTGTCGCCTGTTCTTAATCATGCTTGTTTCTTGATAGAGTTTTTCATTGCGATACCGATCTTATATTTACGGGATGCAGTTTCTACCCTAGCGTCCGGTACAGGCTATCGTCCGCACGTGTGAAGCCGCCACGAGATACCGGGTTGGAACATGAAGACACCGCTTGCAAAGGGCGCATTGTCTGCGGGCGTGAGTCGGGTTCCTTTCCCCGGCCTCGACAGACATCTGTACGGCGTGCTGCTGATTGCTGCCGCGACGGTGATGTGGAGTACGGCGGGTCTGTTCGTCCGCGCTCTCGATATGGACACATGGTCGTTGGTTGCCTGGCGGTCGCTCTTTGCGGCTGTGTCGCTGACAGGCACGGCGGTGCTGCTTCGTGGACGCACTTTACTGCGGTTCTCCCGAAGCATTGGTCCGGGTGGTCTGGCCTCGATCCCGGCCATGGTGGCTGCGATGTTCAGCTATATCGCGGCTCTCAACATGACGAGCGTTGCCAATGTCATGGTGATTTATGCCACCGTTCCTTTCGTCGCGATGATTTTGGCTTTTCTGCTGTTGCGTGAAAAACCGACCCGCCGCGCCGTGACTGCGGCGGGAGTGGCTTTTGCCGGTGTGACGGTCATGGCTGTCTCGGAAAGGGGTGCCTCCGATCTGGCGGGGAATAGTCTGGCTTTTCTGATGACTTTGGGGTTTGGCGCCTCGATCGTCATTTCCAGGCGGTGGCCCGAACAGGACACGATCTTCGTCACGGCGATTGCCAGCACCATCTGCGCGGTTGCGTGCTTCGCCGTCGTGTGGTCGCAGCCAGCAGCTCTCTCTGCGCCCCACCTCGGGCAGATGGGGCTTCTGTTGCTGTTCAGTCTGAGCACGCAAAGTCTGAGCTACATATTTTTTCTGGTCGGCAGCCGGCATGTCCCCTCTTCCGATGCAGGACTGATGGCGCTGGGAGATGTCGGGCTGGCACCCTTGTGGGTGTGGCTGGCCTTTTCAGAAAAGCCCGGCACACCGGCGCTGGTCGGCGGCCTTATCGTGATGCTGTCCGTGGGGGGCTATCTGGTGTTGCAACGGGCTCGACCGCCTGTTCCTGCCATGCCCGTGGGATGAAAGAGGGTTTTTTCACCAGCTTTCTGCTGGCGATCTGCTGCGCCTTTTGTACGTTCTGATGCTTGCGGCCAGTATAACCAGTCCGTTTCAATCCGGAAGAATACACACGGGAGGCTCAGCCCCCGGGGTGTTTTCGCTGAGGGCCCTTTTGGGCATTGCTGGTCGCTTTAAAGAGCAAGCTCTTTCCGCGAGAATGTTAATTACCGGCTTGACTTTTTCTGGGCGCTTCGTAGTTCACTCCCTTCACCACCGTGAAGCTCTTCCGATCCCGAACAGGAATTTCCAAAAAGGCTTGCCGCAGAGAGTTTTTGAAAGAACCTCTAAAAGCCCGGAATTTCTCATGCGTTACGGAAACGGCAGCAGTGTTTTTGTCTATGGTCTAGCCCGATTTTTGCCTTTAGTCTCAGCTGTCGATTCGTATTTATCTTTTATTTTTCAATGAATTAATGGGCTATCGGCCTCCACATGGACCGCATACCATTGCCCCTGACTTGTGGACAAACAACTCGGTTTCCAAAGGCTCCGGCCTTTGGTGGGTTTCAGGGCAAAGCCCTGAGAAAGACGCCCGCACTTAACAACAACAGAGCCTTAGAAGCTGTTTCAAAAACTCTCTGCTGGCGATCCGACGCGCGTTTTCCTCGCTCCAATACTCATGGCCCGCATGGCCGCTTCGCTTCATTACTCAAAAAACCATGCTGGTCGCGCACACCCACAGCAACTGTCCCGCTCAGCAGAGAGCTTTTGAAACAGCTGCTTTTCTTTTTCATTCCGGCTGATCATGTCCTCAGGACGGTGTGTCTGCCCTCTGGCCCTCATGTCGTGAGAAAAAGCGATCCAGATCGTGCTGCTGCGGGGGCTGGCCGGTAAAGATTTCGACGTAGCTGGGGATACGTTTCAGGCGATTGGCGACATCTTCCTTTGTCTGTCGGGAAATATAGCCGATCTGGACAAGGTAGAGCGCATGCGCCCGCACATCGGCGTCGGTTTCGCTGAAGTCGAAACGGCGGAACATTTCGACAAGCGACTGGAGCCTCCGGGTATCGGCGGCATCCACTTCCTGAAAGATCTCGGGGGACTGCAAGGCCCAGCTGCGCACGGCGAATTCGAAGCGGGAGTCGAACAGGTTTCCGTCTATCCAGCAATCGAACACATTCAGCGTGGCTTCGACGATCGTTGCCGCGTAGGCGGAAGCCTGTTTCACGATACTGCCAGTGTTTTTCTCGCGCCAGCGGGAGATGAGCGCATCGAGAAGTTCTTCCCGGTCTTTGAAGAACCAGTAGAAGCTGGTGCGTGACAGATTCAGTTTATTGGCGAGTGGCAGGATTTTCACGGCATCGATGCCGCTTTCCAGCAGGGCTTCGCAGGCAGCATCGATCCAGAGTTCGGGTGAGCCCCGTCTGGCTCCTTCGGCGGCACTTGTCGTCATTCCTGCAGCACCTTTTTCCTTCTGCTTTGTCACGCGCAAATCCGGTTCGCACCCTCGCGCTGGAGGTATCATATCCCACAATGCGCGTATCTGTAGAACGGGCAGCCAGCAGTGGTTCTGAAATCCTGTGCTGCTATGGACTCAGGCCCATGTCGGGCGATGTTTGTGCATTGGGTTCCGGTGAGATCAAGCTGCGTGGCGCGGCAATCTGGATTCTGAAAAATCCTGTTAGCATAGTCTGTTTTCGATTTTCACGATGACAGAAGTAGCTGTCTCCGGTAGCCTGCGCCTTGATGCCGGAGACAGGGATCTGTTCTCAGAGATCCTTGGCGATCCGCAGGCCATCATAAATGGCCGCGTGGGTGTTGCGCGCCGCGACGGCGTCTCCGATGCGGAAGAGTTGGAACGATCCTTCAGGATTACGCACCACGGACTGCGGTTCGCCGCCGGTCAGCTGAGCGTGCGAGATTTCGCCAAGATTGACGGATTCCAGCTTGAGATCGAAATACAGTTCGTCGAGGGGCAGTGTGCCGTGATTGATGACCACCTGATCCACTCTGCGCTTCTTGTCCACGCCGCCATAATCACTGCCGACGGTGACGATCAGAGCGTTGCCGTCCTTCTCGACGGAGCGGATGCGGTAGGTGACGGTGAATGTCACATCCTCTTTCTGCAGGGAGCGCATGTAGGGGACGAGGTTCATGGCCATGACTTCCGGCGCGAACGAGCGGTCCGGTGTCATGATTTCGACTTTGGCTCCGGTGATGGCGATGATTTCCGCGGCCTGAAGGGCGGCATGGTCACCCGCATCGTCAAAGATGAGCACGTTTGAACCGGGTTTGACGTCGCCTGCGATGATGTCCCACGAGGAGACGACGAGTTCGTTACCGCTGGAGAGGATTTCGGTGTGCGGCATCCCGCCGGTCGCGATGATGACCACGTCGGGGTTTTCGGCTTTTACCGTTTCGGCTTCCGCCCATGTGTTGAAATGGAAGGTGACGCCGTGCTTCTCGCACTGGCTCATGCGCCAGTCGATGATGCTGATCATCTCGCGTCGGCGGGGGCTGCGTGCGGTCAGGCGGATCTGGCCGCCCGGCTTATCGGCCAGTTCGAAGACAACCACCTCGTGACCGCGCTCGGAGGCGACGCGGGCGGCTTCCAGACCGGCTGGTCCGGCACCGACGATGACGACTTTGCGACGCCTGTCCGCTTTCCGGATGGTTTGCGGCATGGTCAGTTCGCGACCGGTGGCCGCGTTGTGGATACAGAAGGCGGCGCCCCCCTGATAGATACGGTCAAGGCAGTAGTTCGCGCCGACGCAGGGGCGGATATCTTCTTCGCGTTTCTCCATGATTTTGCGCACGAGGTGTGGGTCGGTCATGTGCGCGCGGGTCATGCCGATCAGGTCCACCTTTCCGGCGGCGATCGCGTGCCGGGCTGTTGCGACATCCGGGATTTTGGCGGCGTGGAAGGTCGGGAAGCTGGTGGCGGCGCGCACTTCACCGGCGAAGTCGAGATGGGGCGCGTTGGGCATGCCCTGAATCGGGATTACATCGGTCAGGCCCGGATCGGTGTCGATATGTCCGCGCACCACGTTCAGGAAGTCGATGAGGCCGCTTTCCGTCAGCTTGCGTGAAATCTGCAGCCCTTCTTCCTTGCCGATGCCGCCTTCGAGCATCTCGTCGCCGGTATAGCGGATACCGACGATGTAATCGGGGCCGACACGTTTGCGGATTTCCTTCAACACATCGAAGGTAAATCTCATGCGGTTGTCGAGGGAGCCGCCGTAGGGGCCATCGAGTTCGTTGGTGAGCGGAGACCAGAACTGGTCCATCAGGTGGCCGTAAGCCTGGAGTTCGATGCCGTCCATGCCTGCGGCTTTCATCCGTTCGGCGGCGTCGGCGTAGTCTTTAATGATGCGCTCGATATCCCAGTCTTCCGTTTTTTTCGGGAAGGCGCGATGGGCTGCTTCGCGGTGGTGGGACGGAGCGACGACGGGCAGCCAGAATTCCTTATCCCAGCGGGTGCGTCGTCCGAGATGGGTGAGTTGGATCATCACGGCCGCGCCCTGTTCGTGCACAGCGTCTGTCAGGTCTTTCATCCACGGAACAATCTCGTCTTTATAGACAAGGAGATTGTTGAACACGGGTGGACTGTCTTTCGAGACGGCGGCCGATCCGGCGGTCATGGTCATGGCGACGCCGCCTTTGGCGCGCTCCACATGATAGGCGCGGTAACGCTCCTTCGGCATCCCCTCTTCCGGATAGGCCGGCTCATGCGCCGTGACGATGATTCTGTTTCGTAACGTCAGGTTCTTGAGCTTGTAGGGCTGAAGAAGAGGGTCATTGGACATGGCGCACTCCAGATCCGGCGGGTTCGAATCGCGCATTACCGCTGTACACAAGTGTCATCTTAACGTTCATATTAGAACGCTAATTCGACATCTGTGAATATGTTTTTTTATCGTAACGTTTTGGGGTGCACGATGGATTTCTTCAGGCCATTTCGGACCATACCGGCGGAGCAAACCCCTTCTGTCCGTTATGATATCCTGTTTTCAGAAAAGGATATTTACGAGTGGTGACGAGAACTTTCCCGTGGACCAGCTACGATGACAGGCGAAGAAACGTGCAGGCAGGAGGGGTGTTTTGCGCGCCGGTTGGGGAAAATATTTCCCCATGCACCGGTTGTTGAGGGCTGTGCGCCTTGCGAGAGAGCGGGGATAAAGACGGCGTTACATTGGCGCACGACGGAACGCGGAGGCGCACGGTGGGCCCCCGAGGCGAGTTAGGCTGCTTTTCTGAGTTTGCCCTGTCGCGAAGACGGACGAATCAGCACGAGAGATATGCAGGATGAGCCCGGACCGTTTGTGTCAGGCGTCCACGCGAGGAGGTGGCGGAGACGTGGGCGACAGAAGCCGGATAATGCCGTCGAGAATCGCGTCCGGAGACGGGGGACAACCGGGAATGGCGCAATCCACGGATGCCTGTGCCTGCAACCCGC
Organism: Acetobacter conturbans; assembly: GCF_011516755.1. Lineage (GTDB taxonomy): Bacteria > Pseudomonadota > Alphaproteobacteria > Acetobacterales > Acetobacteraceae > Acetobacter > Acetobacter conturbans. The sequence goes on from NZ_WOSY01000001.1 coordinate 176,302, forward strand.
CCAGCACCGCGTAGTTTCTGGAAAAAGGACCACCGTCGATGGCGCAGGCTCCCACCGCCAGCAGGCCCTTGGGTTGCGGCATGGTTTCCCATGCCGCTTTCACCACGGGCGCCATCATGCGGGAACAGCATCCTGTCACCAGCAGCATGTCGGCGGTGCGCGGCGAATCGGCGAAGGTGACACCGGCTTCGGCCAGCCCGTAATTGCCGGTCATGAGGGCTTCCACCTCGAGCCCGCAGGCCTCGCAGCCGCCGCTGTCTACATGAAAGAAGACCAGCGGTGTGCGGGACACGACCGGCGGCAGCGCGGGGCCGGACGGCGCGAGAAGAGAAGTGAACAACGCACGCATCAAAACGGTGGGCATCGTGACTCCCTCCCAGTTGTCCTGTCACGGAAACGGGGTGACAGCCTGTTCATTCTTACAGGTCGACGGCCGTGGCTGAAACACCGAATGAGCACCGCACACCATCAAATTCGGGAAGCGCGCATCCTGAGAGGGTGATTTCCTGCACGTCCTGCAAGACGGCGGCAGGATCTGCAATGAAGGAATGCGCCACCTGTCCGTCTTTCAGGATCACCACATGGCAGATGAGACCGTGCGGCCCTTCCACTGCGGCATAGCCTTCGCGGCGATCCATCGGCGTGCTGAGGGGGGCGAGCAGATTCAAGTCGGGGGCATCGCTTCTGGCGGCAAGCATGTCGCCGAGGGCCGCGATCATGCGCAGGCTTTCGGCGATATCCTCGAAGCGTATCCGGTTGCGGGTGGCGGCGTCGCCGTCCGTGGCGACGGGTGTGCGTATTCGCAGGGCGCTGTAGCTGTCCATCGCCTGCCTGACGTCCGCACCGCGTCCGGCGGCGCGGCCGACCGGGCCGCTGAGGGACAGATCGGCGGCCAGAGCGCGGGAGACGACGCCCTTGCCGGCAAGACCGGAAGAGAGCGGTGCGCAGGCCTGCCAGCAATCGCGGATGCGGGGAAAATCGGTCGCGCCGAACGCGGCGATTTCATCGCAGAGGGAGGCGAGCGCTTCCAGCACCATGCTGTCGCCGAGCAGGTCGCCCCCTGACAGGGCGAGGGTCACGCCACCGGGGGCGATGCAGTCCATCAGCAGGCGGCGTCCCAGTGTCGCTCCGCACACCCGCGACAGGGTTTCCCGCGCCCGATAGAGTCGCGTGGCGACGGGATCGGCCCCGGTGGCGCGGGCTGTCCGGGCCAGACAGGTGAGATGGGTATAGATGCGTTCGATTTCGCAGAGCAGGGCACGGATATGATCCGCTGCGGGTGAAATCTCCGTGCCTGTCGCCTTTTCGACGGCGGCGCTGAAGGCCCACTGGTGAGCGACCGCTGACAGGGCGCTGATCCGTCCGGCCAGTTCCGTGGCGCGGGTGAGCGTGACGCCGGCCATGCGTGAGGCCAGTCCCCGATGGGCAAAGCCGGTCAGTGTATCGACCGTGCGCACGCGCCCTTCCGCCACGCCGAGACGCATATGGATCGGGCTTTCAGGTCCGCCGGTGGCGGGACCGCGCGTGGCGAGCATGCCCTGTGCGGCGACGAGCGGATCGGGCGGCGGAAATTCCGGCATTCCAGTCGTGGTTGTGGCGGGCGGCGGCCGTTCGGTGAGTGGCGCGGTCACGGACCATGCACCGCGATCGACCAGAGGGCGGGCGTCGGATGCGTCCATCGCCTCCACGCCCCAGAGGTCGCGAATCATGCGTTCGAAGGGAGATGCTGCCCGACGGACGGCGGAGAACCCCCGGTAGCGCGGGCCGTCGAGGAGGTGAGAGGCCATGAGAGGCCGAAGGGCGGCCTCCGTTCCGGGCACGCCGTCACTGAACAGGGCGTGGACCATCGGGCCGTCACACCACAGGCCAAGAAAGATTGTGCTCTGGTCGTCCCGCAACTGTTCGACGAGGTCGTACCACGCGCTTTCGCCGAGCAGGAAGCGCCAGGGCGTGTCGGTTTTCTCACCGGCACGGATTGTCTTTCTGGCTGACGGCGCTTCGGGCTCCTGTGGCACCAGCGCGCCGCCGAAGAGGATGGGGGGGATGTTCATGAGCGGGGCTCGGGGGTGCCTGAATGAATGGGCGTCGGTTGGGTGTTCGGGCGGCTCGCCGGCACGCGGGATGGGGCAACGCGGGCTGGCGCATGGTGGGTGGCGATGAGACGGGAGACGGGACGCAGGGCCGGAAGGGCGGCGGCGATCAGCAGCAGGGTGAGCGGGAGGGATATGCCCGCCACCAGCGTCACGGCGCACAGCAGGGCGCAGAAACCGGGCAGAAGCAGCAGCCAGCGGGAAATGACGGTGGCTTTCGCGGACGTGGCAGGAGTGCCTGCGAGCCATGGGGTGGCGAGCAGTGGCCCGAGCAGGGCGAGGTCGGCGACCAGCGGATGGATAACACCTGCGGCGATGGCGGCGAGACCGAGGCTGGCCTGCGCGATGGCGTCGATCTGTCCGGCGCGAGAAAGGCGCAGGCGGAGCGTGGCCACGACCAGCGTTGCCAGCCCCAGGACAAAGAGCGTGCCTCGAAACGCGAACATGGTGGGAGGTGGCAACGGGAATGTTGCGAGAAGGGCCGCGACGGCCAGTGTCGCTGTCGCGGCGCGCAGCAGTTCCGGCGCGTTACCTGGGCGGGATGGGGACGGGTTGCCTCGGGAAAGTGCGGCGGGAAACAGGCCCGCGAGCAGGCAGAACCCGAGAGCGGCGAGGATGCCCTCTACGGTCAGGTTGGGGTGGAGGAAGCCGCTGAACACCAGCAGCGCGCCGGTTGCGGTGCGGCGGAGGGTGTTCCAGCCATTCTGGCCACGACCGGCGCCCGTATCGAGCAGGATCACTGCGAGGATAGGGGCCGAGAGCAGCATCCCTGCCCGCGCGACCGGTTCTTCCAGCAGCATGGCGAGGGACAGGAGGCCGGTTGTCCAGAACGGCACGGTGTCGCGGGCGACGAGGGCGCGGTCTTCCTCGGGCTGGGGCGGGGCGAAGCACTGCGAGACCAGTCCGGCATGAAGCAGCAGGCAGCCGATGGTGGCCAGTGGCATTTCGACCATCCAGCCGAATTCGACGCCTTCCGCTGCCGTGGCGCTGAGATAGAGCGACAGCGGCACGTTGAGGGCACTCAGGGTGAAGGACACCACGGAGAAATTGGCCGCAAGCTGGGTAAAGCGGGTGCGTGCGTCTTCCTCGCCGGTTCGGGCATCAGGCGCGAAGATGGCGATGATCGCACCGGCGAGAAACGGCCAGACGAGGCTGAGGAACAGGACGATGTCGGCAGTGATGAGCATCAGCGCGTCTCCCTGCCCTGCTCTGCGCTTCCCGGTCCTGTGGTCTCCGGCTCCACGACGCCCTCAGCAGTGCCTTCTGGCACCAGGCTTTCCTGCCTCGTTCCGCCCTGACGTGCGCTTCCCGGCACCGGAGCTTCCACCGGTGCTTTCATGCGCAGCAAAGAGAGGCGGCTTGCCAGCCATGTGCCTGCTCCTGCCAGCAGCAGGACGCACGCGCCGATCAGCCACCCGGCGTAAGGCGTGCGGATGTTGGCGGCGGTCAGGAGCAGTCCGTTGCAGGCGGTGAGAAGACCCGCGAACTGGTATCGGACGCCGGAGCGGAGGGACAGCGTGACGAGGCCGATGAAGGTCACGGCGAGAGCAACGGTGACGACGGCGGCATCCATCGGCACGAAGGGCACGGCGAGGATGGCAGGCGGCTGGAGCAGGTCCTCTGACGGCAGACTGAGGCTGGCGGCGACGAGCATGACGAGCGAGAGAGCCAGTGCGCTGGCGATGCGGGGGCGGCCTGCGGTGTCCTCGGTATAGCGGCTCAGCCACCATGCGGGCGCGACGGAGACGGTCAGCGCGGTGATGGCGGTGAACAGGATGACGGGAGGCAATGGCGTGCTGGCGCTGTGGCGCAGCAGGACGATGGAGAGCGCCGTGAGGATGCCGAGCGCGGGCGTGGCGGCGAGGCCAGCGAGAATGGTGAACAGGGCCAGCAGGGGCAACAGGGCAAGAGCGAGCGTCATGGTCTGGCGGTCTCCCGCGCAGGACCGTCCGCCTCCGCGCTGTCTGCAGGCTGGCCGGTTTCTGTCGGCATGAGGCGGGCTGCGGTCAGCAGTTGCAGGGCCAGCAAGGCAAGCAAAAGAGCTGCCGCTCCCCGGAGACGCGTGCTGGTGGCGGAGCCGATGACGAAGGCGCGGCCAGCGGCCAGCATTGTTCCGAGCAGAAAGCAGCGGACGAGCCAGCAGACCAGTCCAAGCAGGAAGGCGCCCGTGCCGCTGAGCACGGTCGGGCTGGCCGCGATCCGGGCCAGAGAGCCGGGCCATATCAGATCGCCCGCGAGGGTGAGCCATGTCAGCGCCACGATATCGCGGGTCAGCATCAGGAGGGCATCGTCGCTGCTCTGCCCATCCGCTTCGGTGTCCGCGCGTGGGGCGGGATCGACAGCAGCGAGGAGCGCGGCACCGGCAAGCACGAAAGGCGCGCCATTGACGAGCGGGTTGCTGTGACTGAGGTCGGCGAGCACGGCGGCGAGCGTGGTTGTCGCACCGGCGCTGAACAGCAGGGCCGTGATGAGAAAGAGCGTCGGCAACACCAGCGCCATAGTGACGGCGCGACCAAAGGCAGCGGCAGAGGCTTCGGCGGGTTGCGTCAGGGCGGGCAGAAGGCAGCCGGTGCGGGCAAGCACCAGAAGCAGAGCGATCAACGTGAGGTCGGACCATGACGCGGTGATGAGTCCGAGACTGAAGGCCGGGACGAGGAGGGCCGCGCAGAGAGAGGCCGCGAGTGAAAACGGGGCGACGACAGGTGTGAGGAACTGGCCGATCAGCGGCGGTGCGTCGCTGTGGTGAACGGGAGGGAGCGTGCCCCACAGGCGGGAGATGGCGAACCAGCGGCGCAGGACGGGGGGCGCGGCGATACCGGATGCGCGGGCCGAGAGGAAGCTGCGAAAGCCGCTCAGAAAGGGCGCGAGGAGGATGACGGCGAGCAGTTGCAGTCCCGTGAGGAGGATGGCGAGAGCTATCTGGGAGAATGTCATGACGGGAGAACCGTCAGACAGAGGGCGAGCGCTGCGAGAACGAGGACGAGGGCTGCGCCGTAATCCGCGAGGGGCGTGGCAAGGGCGATGAGGGTGCGGAGGCGGCGCAGGGTACGGCCCGTCCTGTGGCGCAGCCCGGCTCTCCGCCAGAATGGGAGGGTGCGAACTGGAAACAGCACCGCCTTCAGGCTGGAGGGGGCCATGTCCAGTCCGGACCAGATGAGGGGTTCACCGAACGGAAGGTGCGGTTCGCGGGTCGGCAGACCGCCGAGCCAGGGCACGGTTTCACCGGCGGTGATGCCGGGGAGGATGTCACGTCGGGCGGGCGTGGAGGAGCGTCGGGCGCGAATGGCCTGTTCCTGCAACAGGCGGATGGCCAGCAGGATGAGCAGCAGCAGGACCGTCACGCCGAGCGGCATCCACGATGAAAGACCATCGGGGCCGACGAGGGTGAAAAGAGGCGGTCGGGGCGCATCGGTTTCGCCGCCTGTCAGCCGCGTCAGGAAAGGCGTCGTGAGGCGGAGCACACCGCCCGGCACGCAGGCGGTGAGACAGGCGAACAGCAGTGTTCCGAGAACCGGGAACAGGGCGATCCATGTGGCGTCCGGGCAGGCCGCCATGCGGGGACTGCGGGCGCTTCCGAGCAGCAGCAGCGCGGTCAGCCGGAGTACGGCGAGGCCCGACAGCGCGACGATCACCCCGAGGCCCAGCAGAAAGGTCAGGGATGGCAGGGCGGCAGTGAAGCCGTCCGGCAGCAGGCCGAGCGCTGTCTCGACGAGCAGCCACAGGACGGAGAATCCACCGGTCGGAGGCAGGAGCGTCAGGGCCAGCAGGGCAACGGCGAGCAGTCCGGACAGGCGCGGTGCGAAGAGGATCAGGCCGCCGAGGCGACCGAGATGGTCGGACCCAGCGCCTTCCGTGACCAGTCCGCCCGCGCAGAGAAAGGCGGCGGCGATGGGCCAGAGAGTGATGAGGTCGAGGGTCAGGACGCTGGCAGCGGCGTGGGCTGTCAGGATGGAGCCTTCGGTCATGGCGAGCATGAGCAGGCCGAGCGCCATGATGGCGAGGGCGACTGGCAGCATGGCGAGACCGGCGATGGCGCGACTGCCCCGCGGCGTGGTCAGGGCGATGGCGATCCGGCACAGGGCGAGGCACATGCCGCCGCCCAGCAGGAGGGCTGTCATACCGGGTGTGGCGATGGTCTCGGGGCGCAGGAGGGCGCGGCAGAGCACCAGCACGCCGCAGCCTGCTTCCAGCAACGGGGCGACGGCGCAATCAGGGGTGCGGCGTCCCTCCCCTGTGGCGCACAGGAGGGCGGCCATCACGGCCATCCACGGTGACGATGCGGGCAGCGGGCCGGGCGCGCAGGCGGCGGCGAACAGGAGGGCGCGCAGGCATCCGGCGGCTGCGTTCCGGCGACCGGGCAAGGCGAGCATGAGGGCGGTGCTGCCTGTGACCATCAGGGAGGCGGGATGATCGGCGAGGGCCGCGAGGCAGGCGGCGGCGGATGCGAGCGGCAGGCGACCGCCGGGGCGCACCCAGCGCTCGGCGCAACAGCCGATGGTGGCGAAGACGATCAGGAAGAGGCTACCAGCGGAATCGAATCTGAAGCCGGGAATGGAGAAGCCCGTGGCTGAGTGGCTTTCGCTCCACGGCAGGGCCGCGAAGGCACAGGCCGCCGCGACCAGCCAGACGCTCTGGCAGGCGAGGCGCTGCTGGCCCGGCGGCAGGCCGATCCATCGCTCAGGCGTGGCCGAAAGCGCGCCCGCGAGAAGGACGGGCAACAGGATGAAAAGCGTCAGGATGGGAGAATGTCCTGGCTGGCTGGGTTCATACTTTCTTCATCGCCCAGGGCGGCGCGGCCTTGCCGGGGGCGGCGCGCTTACCAACCCACGGTTCCAGCTCAGTGAAGCTGCGGACCTTCACAGCGCCGGGCCAGAGCAGGCCCTGCGTGGCGCTGAACACGACGGCCTGACGCAAACCGAGCTTCGCACCGCCATCGGGGTATTTCTGGAGCGTGACGCCCAGTCCTCTGCCCAGAACGGGAAGCTGGTCGATCGGGAAGACAAGCAAACGCTTCTCGCCGCCATAGACCGCGACGTGATCGCCCTGCGCAGGGATGCAGAGGCGCGCGCTTTCGTCGCCCTTGAGGTTGAGAACCTGCCGCCCGCCTCGTTTTTCGGCGGCGAAATCGGCATCGGCCACGATCATGCCGCGCCCGACGCTGGAGGCGACAAGACGTTTCGTGCCCTCCTCGATGACGAACACGGAGAGAATGCTCTCGTCATTGGTGAGATCCATCAGCAGGCGCACGGGCTGGCCGTCTCCGCGCCCGCGCGGAAGGTCACCGGCGTTGACGGTGAAGGCGCGACCGTCCGTGGCGAAGAAGCAGACGCGATCCGTGCTCTGGCAGGGCAGCGCGAGGCGCAGGCTGTCGCCTTCCTTGAACTTCTGGGCGCTGGCGTCGATGCCGTGCCCTTTTATGGCGCGGACCCAGCCCTGTTCCGAAAGGATCATGGTCAGCGGTTCGCGCTCGACGAGCGTGGCGGCGGAGAGGTCGATGGGCGCAGGAGGCGCACCGAGCGTGCTGCGGCGTGCGCCAAGCGGTCCGGAACCGAAGTTCTTGCCGATCTCCTTCACCTCGGCGGCGATGCGGGACCAGCGGAGCGTCTGGTCGGCCAGCAGGGTGCGGAGCGTGTCGCGTTCGGCGGCGAGCGCGTCGTGTTCCTTGCGGATCTCAATTTCTTCCAGCCTCCGCAGGCTGCGCAGACGCATGTTGAGGACGGCTTCGGCCTGCATGTCCGTGAGGCTGAAGGTCTGCATCAGGCTGACTTTGGCGTCGTCTTCCTCGCGGATGATGCGGATCACCTCGTCGAGATTGAGATACACGGCGAGGAAGCCTGCGAGGATTTCGATGCGTTTTTCAACGGCGGCGAGGCGATGGGCGCTCCGGCGTTCCAGCACCACGAGGCGGTGGTCGAGCCATGCCTGCAACACGGACCGCAGATCGAGCACGCCGGGGGCGCGGTCCGGGCCGATGACGTTCATGTTGAGCGAGAATCGGCTTTCGAGCTGGGTGGCCCTGAACAGCGTCTCCATCAGCACTTCCGGCGCGATGGTGCGGTTTTTCGGCTCCAGCACGAGGCGGATGTCGGCGGAACTTTCGTCGCGGATATCGGCTAACAGGGGCAGTTTCTTCTGCACCAGCAGATCGGCGATCTGCTCGATCAGGCGGGATTTCTGCACCTGATAGGGGATCTCGGTGACCACCACCTGCCATGTGCCGAAACGTCCCTGCTCGACCTGCCAGCGGGACCGGATGCGGAAGCCGCCGCGTCCGGTCTCGTAGGCCTTCAGGATGGCGTCCGAATCCTCGACGATGATGCCGCCGGTGGGGAAATCCGGGCCGGGCATATGCTGGAGCAGGTCGGCGTTGGTCGCATCGCGGTTGCGGATCAGCAGCAGGGCGGCGGCGCAGATTTCACCGGCATTGTGCGGCGGAATGCTTGTGGCCATGCCGACGGCGATGCCCGCTGCGCCGTTGGCCAGCAGATTCGGGAAGGCGGCAGGCAGCACGATCGGCTCGGCGTCCTCACCGTCATAGGTGGGACGGAAATCGACGGCATCGTCGTTGATGCCTTCGAGCAGCGCCTGCGCCACCTTGGTGAGCCGGGCTTCGGTATATCGCATGGCAGCGGCGTTATCGCCGTCCACGGAGCCGAAATTGCCCTGCCCTTCCACGAGCGGGAATCGGACGGCGAAGTCCTGCGCGAGCCGCACGAGGGCCTCGTAGACCGAGGCATCGCCGTGTGGATGGTATTTACCGATCACGTCACCGACGACGCGTGCACACTTTTTAAACCCGGATGCGGGATCAAGGCGAAGCTGGTGCATGGCAAAGACGAGGCGTCTGTGCACTGGCTTGAGACCGTCCCGCACATCCGGCAACGAGCGGGACATGATGGTGGACAGTGCGTAAGCCAGATACCGCTCGCTCAATGCGTCGGCGAGCCGGGTGTCCTCAATATGGCCTTCGAACGTGTCACTCATGTCCTGTGTCCTCCGTCGTGCGCACCAATAACGGAGACACAGACTTTGGCCAACGTCCTGACCGGTTTTTCACGCAGTCCGACACTTCGCCTTGCCTCCCTGATGGCCGCGCTCGGCGGTCTTGCTGCCTGTTCACCGGCTGATCGCTACCTCCGGACCGGTGAACAACTCGCTTACAGCGGCTTCACGGCGCATGCGGCAGACACGACGGCCCGCTACGAGATGATGAATCTTCTGCCCGCCGGCATGATGACCTATCGCCCGACCAGCACGGGGCCGGTCTATCTGTATGCCGACCGCATCGGTTGCGGGTGTGTCTACATGGGCGGTCAGGCCGCGTTCATGGACTACAAGAGCAAGACTCTGACCGGAGTTCCCAGTCAGGCCGCGATGACGGCGGAAATCAACCAGCATCCCGGCTGGGACTGGACCGTGTGGTCGAGCAATGCCGATCCGGGACCGAACCAGCCCAAACACATGATCGGCGCGGAATGGTGACCGTTTAGCAGTTCTCTAACCGTCGCAGACGTGGCCCGGATCGCCAGAGTTCCAGTCGTGGCGCGCTCAGGAGACCGCTTTTCTCGCGTCGTTCTCCTTCCACGACAGGATGATCCTTGTAGAATCGTCCTGCTGCAGTGCCTCGCCAGACCAATTCCAGCAAGCCTGCGGGGAGTGTCACCCCCGCGGGTAATGCGAAGGCGGTCTGATCGGTCAGGCTGATCCCGCATGGAAGATCATTGAGGTGACAGGCCAGAGCTCCTCTGACGTCCGGGATCACCAGATACCAGCGATAATGGAGGTCCGATGGTCTGTCGCATGCACCGGTTTCGCCGGGTTGCGGGAGGATGGAACAGGTCGTTTTGGTCCGGTCTATTGTTCCCAGATCGAGTCTGTATGTCCCCTGCCCTTCGGTTCCCATGCCCTGCTCTTCCAGCGACATCCCGGTCTGGACAGGCTGCCAGCCATTGCGCGGATCTTCCGTGAATTGCCAGCCTTCCGAAAGGCTCACCGTGGGCGCATTCGGGAAGGGCATCCATTCCTGCACGCCGTCCAGTTTCCCTGTTGCGGGATCGTTGTCGGCCGGTGCGCTTTCTTGCCATTCAAGACAAAGCATTTCATGCGGGCGCATTCGGATGGCGGCGGTCTCTCCGGCGGCCAGTGTTCCCCATGAGCGTCCTGTCCAGTTGAGGGGGCCATCCTCCCTGCCAGCCTCTGCGGGGACGGGTTCCCATGCTTTCAGGTGCCGGGGATTTTCAGAGACTCCAAGCACAAGGTCACGCCACCGGCCGGTTTCATTCTGAACAGCCAGCCGGGCGCGTGCGCCCCCATCGGCAGTGTCGGACAGGCGATGCCAGGTGATGCGACCGCCGAGGGGAGGCTTCTGCTTTGCATGAACCGCGATGTTTTCGGGCTGGTCTGGCGGCGAGAGGCACGCGACGTTTCGAAGCGTCGCGGCAAGACGCCATGCCTCCGCGCCGATGGTCTCTTCGGACACACCCCGCAGCATGTTTTCCAGTGCCGTTCTATTGGTGGAGAACTCGATGTTGTCCGGGGTTTCCTGTCCGCAAAGTGGCACTAATGGCCGCTCTTTTATGGTGCTGGTCAGAATTTCGCACCCCCTCCGGGCACCGAAGGCCGACAAAGTGGTGAAGCTTGCCGCATGTTCAAGCCACCCTGCACCCGGCAGGATGACGGTCGTAATCCCGGCCTCGATCTGACCTTGCTGCAACTGGCTTTCGTCGATGATGACAAAAGGACAGCCTGCTTCATCCAGAGCCTGCGCCCATGCTCCGAATATACGCGCCGAGGCGGCATCGACCGGACCTGCCCACAGATCGGCCAGCGGATACAGGAGTGCGACAGTACGGACCGGGACGCCATCTTCCAAAAACTTTGAAACCTGCAAAAGCTCGTTTGAAAGAAGGGCCATATGCTCCCACCATGGCTGTAGATTGAAGCCGGGTGGAAAATCCTGACGGGGGTCGAACATTCCTGCTGGTGTTCTGTTCACGACGCCGGGGAGGTAGAGCGCGTGCAGCAATATACGCCGCGCGCCGCACAGGAGATGTCGCAGGGACTGTGTACGGAGGCGTGCGGGCGTGAGATCCCACTGCCCCAGCAGAGACGCCCGCCCTGCTTCGCGTCCGGTAGAGTATTGTTCGACCGTGCAGCGTGAGCGTCCGTTCGCCCGTGCGACTGAGTCGCCGAGGATCACTGAGAGCTGAGGCACATAGTCTGCGGCATCGACCGTGGTTGACTTACGGTAACGGTCCACGCCGAAGTGATCTGTTCCCGGCATCACGCGCGGGTCCATTCCTCCGAGCCCTTTGCGGGGTGACCATGCTCCGACATGCGGCAGCAGTTCGTGTCCGCTCAGCCCCACTCCATGTTCCCGGCACCACCGTGACAGCGTTCCGAAAAATGCTTCATGCATGCGCGATGAGTAGAGTCTGAAAAACTCAAGACGCAGACGCGAGGAGTCTTCGTCTTCTTCCTCCGCAAGAGCGGCAAGATGGCGCAGGCTCAGCCCGCGCGTCAATAAACTCTCGTCCCAGAGAATGCTGTTGCCGACAAAACCGCATCGCTCGGTCCAGTCCTGAAAACCGGCATAGGGGTGATCGAAGAAAAACCCTTCCGCAGTAGGCAGTGTTTCAAGAAGTGGGCCATAGACCTTATCGGCGAAGCGTTCCGCCATTTCTGGCAGAAGATAGTTCACCAGCCGTGATTGCAGGCTTCGGGCGGAGACGAGAAGCGTGATGCTTTCACCGGATACTGTTGCGGCATGCCGCTTGGGATCGCTCGGGTTCCTATCCTGCGCCTCCTCTCCAAACCACGCAGTCACCGTGCAACCCGCTTCACCCGGTTCCACGATCAGGTCGCGTGGAGACAGCACCTCGCCATTCCGCACAAAGCCCTCGACCTGCCACTCTCCCCACCTGGCATGCCCTTCTTCCTGACACCACAAGGCTCCTTCCGGTCCGAGAAAATCGAGGAAACTGGAATGTATGGAAGAAATCGTGAAAACATGCGCCTCACCTTTCGGTGCGGCTCTTCCCTTGCACCAGAAGAGATGGCGTTCGCGCAGATGATCGGCCCCTGCGACGGTCGTTCCGCCGCCATGCCCGGACATCCAGTTATATTCGTCATAAATTTCGATGGAGAGGCCAAGAGCCTGCGCCTGCCTGCCTACGAACGCGCACCGGGCCAGATAATCGGATGAAAGATAGTCACCAAGCGGCATCGACAGCCGGGCCTGCACCAGAAGACAGCCGAGACCAGCGCGCGCCGCCGATTCAAGAACGTCCTGACATTCCTGCTCATCGGGCAGATAATGCCAGAACCAGAAGGCGGCCGGGCGGAACTCGTTGTCTCCGTGCATATTCAGTCAGAGCCTCGGGTATATCCATGATGTTCAGAAGAGGGAGAAAGCCAGACCTGAATCCCGGAGGCGCCTTTTTCCAGAACGATCTCTGCCCCGCGCGGGCCGTCGGAAACGGTCAGGTCGCTGCCAGCCGAAACCGCCCGAACGACGGATGATGGGTGAACATTACCCAGAACAAGCCGACCTTCTTTTTCAGCATCATGCCGTGAAAACTGCAGAGAGATAAAAGTGTTTTCGATGCGGATCTGTGAAACGCGGCCTTGACGGGTCCATCCCAGAAGCAAGCGCCCCTCGCGTTCGATGCGCGCTTCTTCCTCGGTCATATGCAGGGTGATGGGTCCAACCGGACTTGTAACCGGCCCCAGTCGACCTGCCGTGCCGTTCCACGACACGCACCACCCATGCCAGGGGCTCATTTCCATGACATCCGATACCCCGATCAGCGGCAGCATGGCTCCCCATGACAGGAAGAGGTCTGTATCCGCCTGATCGTCGGCCAGACCGGTATCGGCGTTGTAGTTTTCTCCTGATATTCTCTTCTCTTTCCAGGAGAGATCGAACAGATCCATGCTGCTGTCAGCAAGTGACGTTGCGGCCCGATCCAGACCGTAACGCCGCAGTCCCTGCCACACGAAGTAATTCACGTTGGGCCAGATCCGCCCCCGCCAGTAAACATTGTCATGAAACGCAGGATCGTTGCGGCTGACATTCGGCAGCATGAAACGCCCGCCAAATACATCCGGGTCCATCAGGAGTGCGACCAGCTGCTCCGCCTGCTGTTCTGTCGCCGCGCCACAGATCAGGGGATAAAGTGATGTGGGACCAATGCTTTTTACAAACGTTCCCAGACCACGTTGTCGGTTGGCGAAGACATCCCGTTCCGTATCCCACAGGACTTCGGAGATGGCGCGTCGCCCCGCATCCGCCAGTGCATCGAAACGTGTGGCTTCATCCGGGCGCCCCAGTGCACGCGCCATGTTGGCCAGCATTTCGGCATCAAGTGTCAGGCAACAGTTCAATCCGAGGTCAACGGTGGACAGGCAACGTGCCTTAGGATCGTAGATGGCCTCGTCATGAGTTGGCGAATTGTCCATGCCCGTTTCATTGCATGCACCAAAGCGTGTGCCCTGATAAAGCCCATCTCCCACGTCCGATGTGCCACATGAGACCAGTCCGGTGCCGTCGGGATCGCGCATAGTGCGCCACCAGTCGTGGTTACGGACGAGATCTTCGTAGGTCCGGTCAAGCACGCTCAGTTCGCCCGTGCGCAGATAGATCATCCACATCATGAACGCGCCATTCGGCGCCTGTGTGCGATCGACCCATGCATCGTTCGACGTTACGATGCAGGCGAAATTCCCTTGTGGCGTAGCACTTGCCATCGAAACATCGATGTTTTCGCGTGATACGATCCGATCGAACAGAGAGGTCATCAGGGCCGCATAGGTCTGGTCGTTCCACCAGACGGCGAATGTTCCCAGATTCCACAGGCGACTGACGCAGGTATAACTACGGTGGTTCAGCCCATCATACAGGGTATTCCATGCCATGACGTCACGCACTGCATCGAGCGCTCCTGCGTGACGCCCTTCCTGTGTGGGCAGCATGGCAAGATCTGTGCTTTTACGAAGCGCAGCCTCTGCAAGGGTCACGGCCAGTTCTTCACTATCTGCGACAACAGCAGCGAAGCGGCAGGATGGCATCATTTCAAGATTAAAACGCAGTGCCAGAACCGGAGCTTCCACACCCCGACTTCCCTTGTAGAAATAACCATTTGTCTCGAAGTCGTCCTGAACCTCTTCCAGTGTTTCATGGGCAGTGACCTGAACGGGGGCTGTGTCCGGACGGAGCGCGACGATACGGCCCTTGATCGAAACGAGGGCTTCAGTGCCGGTCCAGCGCACCTTGCTGCCATCATCGGCAGACAGGCAGAGCGACACCCAGTAACGCAGGCCCCATTCGCCGCTTCTGGTGAGTTTCCATTCCCCCACCACTGCACGAGGTTCCGGTTTGGAACAGGAAAAGTCGATACCAGTTCCTGCAAAGTTCGTCGAAAACTCGACAAGGCTTCCATCCATCGCATGACGACCGAATGTCATGTCTTTTCCGCCAGCCAGCGTGGTGGCGGCTTTCAGTTTCGTCGAATAGAGGATCGGGGTTATGCGCACACCCAACGGCAGGAACACCATCGCGGCCGGGTGGTCGGACCATGTATTCCATGCGCGCGCCATGGGCATGTTTCCGTTAATCAGCATGGTTATTTTCCACTCACCCAGTTCTGCCGATCCGCGCCAGTGCGGTCACAAGTCCGTCGATTTGTGGTTCATGGCTCAGGCTCCATGACAATGTATCGTAAATTCCAAGAAACGACTGACGTCCTCGTGCCAGAAGATCGGCTGCATCCGATTGACTCATGGCCTCTTCACACACCAGCCACTCTACGAGACTCTCTTCAGCTCCGGCGAGTTCGAGGACTGCACTCATTGGTGTTTCAGGCGTCACCAATGGCGCATCCATTGTCAGAAGATCTGGCATAACTGTCGTGCTCAGCCTGATGTCGCGTGAGGATGCACCGACATCAATCATGATAGGGCTGTCTGAAAGCTGCCAGTCCTGCTGCAGGATATCGAAATAGGCAAAATCACGGAAGGAAAGAGTCAGTTCGATCCGGCGTCTTTCCCCTGCTTCCAGAGACATGCTGCCAAATTCACGCAAAACCCGCAGAGGGTATGTCATCCGCTGCTCACGTTTTCCTGTATCATGGCGGTGCACGTAGAGTTGCCATACTTCCCGCCCGGCGACTGTCCCCTCATTGGCAATGGAAAAGCTTATCTTGACTGTTTGTTCGCGGCCCTCTCCACTCTGCTCCATGGCCAAGTCATTATAAGAAAACTTTGTGTAGGACAGGCCAAATCCGAATGGGTAGGCTGGTTCCACTTTCCTGCGATCAAACCAGCGATAGCCGACAAAGATGCCCTCCCGATACAGATGCTGCCCCTGTTCACCGGGCCATCCCAGAGCAGCCGGACAGTCTTCCTCGTGCTGAGGCCAGCTTGTCGTCAGTTTTCCTGATGGACACCGATCACCAGACAGAAGCGCCGTGATGGCCTGCCCGAACCCCTGCCCGGCATAACCCGCGAGCATTATGGCTGCTGCATCGTTGCGCCAGGGCAACAGCACTGCATCCGGTGCGATCACCACCGCAATCGCATCCACATCGCCTTTCCGCAGACGCGCCATCAACGCATCATGGGCAGGAAGCAAAGAGAGGTTTTTCCGGTCCGCATCCTCTCCCGATTCTGCCTTTGGGGCGCTGACAAAAACAACAACCGTTTCCGCCAGAGAGGCCAGTTTCACGGCTTCTTTTTCGCGTTCGATCGATGCCGTGCCATCTTCCATCCAGCCCGGTGCATACCAGATTTCGCGTTCAGGAAAGCGCTCACGCAGGCAGGCCAGGGGTTCGTCTACCCGCCATGCCGTCACGGCAGCACTGCCCGCCCCCTGTATCTGGGGCAGAAGTGCATCTGTCCCCACCACGAGAACTGCACCGCCTTCGTCTTTCAGAGGCAGAATACCGTCTTCATTCCGCAACAGCACGCAGCCTTCTGCCGCCCCCCGCACTGCCAGCGCATGATGGGACGGATAATCCGGAACAGGAGCAGCCTCTTCCGTCTTACGCGCCTCATCGATACGCACGATAAGTTCCAGCATCCGTCGGCATGATTCATCGACTGACGCCATCGGCACTGTCCCGGCGGCAAGGGCATTGGCCAATCTGGTCTGCCGCGCTTTGCTCAGGGGCATATCAAGATCGCAGCCTGCCAGCAAAGCCGCCGGGCGATCACGAATGGCATGCCAGTCGGATACCACCAGCCCGTCGTACCCCCATTGATGACGCAATACATCATTGAGCAACCACGGGTATTCCGAAGCCTGCTGGCCATTGAGGCGATTATAGGCTGTCATGACCGTCCATGGATCAGACTTTTTTATGACGCGCTCGAATACTGCCAGATAGACCTCCCGCAACGCCCGCTCTTCCACCACCGAATTCATTGTAATCCGCTCGGTTTCGGAGTTGTTGCAGGCCAGATGTTTGAGCGAGGCCGCCACACCACAGCTTTGCAGACCCCGAATGAATCCCGCGGCCATATCAGCGGACAGGACCGGATCTTCGCTGTAATACTCGAAGCTTCGTCCGGCGAGTGGCATGCGCCGGATGTTCACTCCCGGCCCCAGCAACACGTCCACGCCGCGTGCACGGCATTCCTTTGCGAGTGCGCACCCGACCTCATGCATGAACGCCTGATTCCAGCTTGCCGCCAGAACCGACGCGGCAGGGAAACAGGTGGCGGGATAACTTGCCCCCAGCAGGGCTGTTCCCGTTTGCTCGGTCTTGCGGCCGGTCTCCACCAGCGCGAAAAAAGCGTCGGTGTCATCTTCTGTTGGCGCCGACGTTTCAGGAGGACGCACCACCCGAAGACCGTTTGAACCATCCGCCATGCGAAGAGAGCGAACTTCAAGCCGTTCGATTGCCTGGGTATGAAACAATCCGGCTCCGGAAATGAGAGCCAGTTTTTCCAGCAGGGTCATTTCCGTCAGAGTGCGCTCTATCCATCCGGTCATTGTTTCAATCCTCTGGAATGATTAGGGCTTCTGCCGAGTTGCTCATCGTTGTCGCTGCTGACACCGGGGGATAAAGCTGGATCACAATGATCGACAGCAACCCGACGCAGAATGGAACGCCCAAAAAACCGAACGTGATTGCGTGTCTGGCGGCTTCGCTCTGGATCGCCGCATGGCCGTCGTAACCACCCCATGCAAGAAGCGCCGCGACCAGGAATCCGCCAAGAGCCCACGCACTTTTTCCGGCAAAGCTGTTCATCGAATACGCAATTCCTGCGGCGCGCACACCTGTCAGCACGGCTCCGATATCGATCGCTTCGGCCAGCATCGTGTAAAATACGGGGAGCGCTATTCCATCGAAAAAGCATACCAGTCCGAATAATCCTATCAAAAGCCACGCAGTGTTCGGTGCCATCCAGAACAGGATAAGACCCGTCATGGAGCAGGCATATCCCAGCGTGATCGCAGGTTTCCAGCCGAGACGGGGGGCCACGAATGACGATACGAACACGCCCGTGGCCTTTGTCACGCCCATGACTGAAATCAGCAGGCCACCAAAGGCTGCATCACGCCCCAGAACATGCTCGGCATAATAAATTGCAAAACCATAGAAAGATGTAAGATCGATATAAAACAGGCTGAGTGCGAGGGTAACCACGACCCATGCCCGGTTTTGCAGCAGAGACCGCAGTGTCACCTTCAGGGGCAGCCTGTCCGGAGCCAGCGCTATGCGCTCACGACAGACCCATGAAGGCACCATGGCCACCACAGCGCCTGCGGCGGCAACCAGCCCGATACCGGCCATATATCCGAAATGGGCAATGGCTGGCGGCACGAGGCTGCCCACCAGAAAGGTTCCGAGGGTCGCGCCGACCATGCGATAGGTTGAGAGTGACAGGCGGTCATCTGACCGTTCGCTCATTGTATTTGGAAGAAGTCCATATGGAACAATGAAGAACGAAAATATGATACCCATTGCCAGATAACTGACCCAGGCCCAGATGAGTTCACCGGTAGCACCGGAGAATGGACGAGCGAAACAGGCGCAAAGAGAGAGGGCCAGCGGCACGGCAAACCAGTGCACGTAAGGCATGACGCGCCCGGAGAACAGCCCGCGCCGGTCGATAATCAACCCCACCACCGGATCGGAAAAACTGTGCACGATCCGCGCCACGAGCATCAGCATGGCGAGTTGTCCTGCCGCCATGCCCACGACATCGGTATAAAAATGAATCAGATAGGAGCCGGTGATTCCAAACATCCCGTTGCCGACGAGATCACCTAGACCGAAAGCCATTCGCTCCTTCAGCGGCAGACTGTGTTTCCCCCCACCCGGCCGCTTGCCGTCGGCTTCAGTCATCCCAGTTCACCCTGCTCAATATCCCGCCATCTTCTGGCCCAGACGCACTCACACGAAGCCTTTATGGGCGCCAGGACCATGAGCCACTCTCTCCACAACCATGCATCAGTTTACCTTGTTCTGGCAGTGGAAAAGATAAATCAGAAATCCGCCCTGACACCACCAAAGAACTGCCTTGGCGCACCGACCACAAGAGACTGGTAGTCGCCGGACAATGGATTACCGCCATCGTCTCCCGCCATGATCAGATATTTCTGACCTGTCAGATTGGTGATATTGAACGTCAGTTGAAGATTGGCTGCTGGCCCGATACGCCCGAAATCATACCGCGCTCCAAAATTGACTAGCCAATACGTTGGCAGTTTCGTGTCGTTGGTATAGCTGAAGTAACGTGTGCCGATGTAAGAGGCATCTATGTGAAAATCGGCTTTTCCCCACTGATAATCAGCAGATGATTTATACATAAACACAGGATAGTTTACGACATGCTTTCCCTGAACGGCATAGGTCACCCCCTCCTCCGTCACATTATTATCATATGTGGAGTGATTATAGCTGACGGAGTTGAAAATACTCAAATTCTTTAGAGGACGGATCGTCACTGATGAGTCGACACCGTTCATTGTCACGCCGCCCAGATTGGTGACCGTGGTTTGGGGATTCTGCTGACTTCCAGCAACCATCGCGCCCAGACGGTTCGAGAAATCGACGTGATAACCACTCACGCCTGCGTCCACATAATGACTATTAAAGCGGTATCCGACCGAATAAGCCCAGTTGGATTCAGGCTTGAGAGTTTTGCGAGCCAGATCGAACGCAGCCTGCGAAACAGCAAAGGGTGAGGCAGAGAGGTGGTAACCGCTCTCAGGATAAGCACGCATGTTGCGCGACACATCGAAATACAGTTCGTGATGGGATAAAAACCGCCAGTTAGCACTGAAATGCGGCAGAAAAGCCCCGAAAGTTGTAAGTCCGACACCACCTGCCAGAGCATCCGTTCCGGTGTAGGGCTCGTAGTTTCCGGTTTCAGAAACATGTGTTGTGCTCAGCATGGATTTGAAACCAGCATGCAACGACAGATTGTCGATCGGCCTGTAAGTATCCTCAATGAATGTCTGAAACGTATTCGTATTGTAAGTCTGCCCCCAGAGATGCGCAAAAGCATCCCGCCATTTACGGAACGGGTTAGGGGTGATTGTTTCTCCGTCGGCGAGGACAGGATCGTTATAGGCATACATGTTCGAAATATATTTATTGTTTTCATACCACAGGCCTGCGCGGATATGGTGTCGGGCCACATCATATGTAACTGCCGAAGTCAGGCCATACCTGTGAATTGCCGGCTGTTTAACAATTTCTGAAAGTGGCGCGCCATTGGCCGATGCCAGCCAGGGGCTGCTCCACTGCGTCGCAGCTTCCTGTCCGTGGCCATACACGACACTATCCCAATAAAGTTTGGGAGCCATTTTGAAATGAAAATTCAGGCCGCCGAGATAATCCGTTGTGGTTGTCGTACCAGCATAATACGCAACGTCTTTTGGGTCGCTGGTCAGGTTTTCGCCGTGTTTATAAATACCCTGCGCGATCTGATAAGCACGACGGTAGTCCGGGTATGTATTCGAAACGTTATAGCCGAGAACACGAACCATCTCGAGTGATTCAGCCTGGTAATTGTATTGCGACAGATCAGAGTAGTCAAAGAACAGAGACACCCGACTTTCTTCGCGTATCGGCTGCACGAGTTTGAAGTTCACCTGCTGCAGGAACTGATCTCCCTGCCCCTTCCAAAGCTGCGTGTCGTTACGCATGTATGAGGCGTAAAACTTCGTACCAGAGCTATTCAGTTTACCACTGTCAAAACGTATAAACGTGTGCACCGATCCATTGCTTCCTCCTGTCTGGGCAAGTGTTCCACCCAGCTTGTCTTTCGGATCGGATGAGTAAATCCGGATAGCGCCCCCGAGACTATTTGTACTCGGCATATCAAGCGCACCGGCGCCCTGGGAAACATCCATGCTTCCAACATTTTCCGAGGAGATCGCCTCGACCGTATTCAGTCCGTTGTAGTTACGGTAGACTGATTCACCCAGCGGAATACCATCAAGAGCGAAACCGATCTGGTTCTGTGAAAACCCATGCATATAAAGTTTTACGCCACCGGTATCCACGCCCTGCGGATCATCCGATTGAAAAAGGATACCCGGCTGTCTTTCAAGAATTTTCAAAACCGATGTTCCTGCAACGGCTGATTTAAATTCTTTTGATGAGATAACAGTCGTAGATCCCCTCGTCACATGCCTGGCCGCCCTCACCGACATCCCCTCGACAGCACCCGCCATGACATGCGTGCGGGCTGCTTTCGCTTTCGTCGATTTACTGGGGACAGCCTGTACCTGCGCCATCGAAGAATCAGTTACTTTTGGTTTATGGGCATGTACGGACTGCGCGGCTGCTACGGATGTGCCGCTCAGAAACGTAACACTGGCCAGCAAGGAAACTCGTTTCATTTTCCACTCCGGAAGAGGATAAATGCACACCAGAAAGCGTTAGATAATAGTGACTTACAGGCAAAGGAGGTTTTACCAGAAGCTATGCGCTTTGGATATGGGTCCATCCGGCTGACTGCAACCCATAGCTACCAATCCCATTACGGATTCGCAATAATAAAATCGCGTGCACACCCCTTATTTGAAACTTCAGGCCCCACCAAATATAAAATCTTGTTGTTTTTGCTGCATTTTCTGCTGAAAAAAACATGCCCATGCGCACCGAGGTGGATCAGCGTCATGCGCTAACAGTCTGCGCTGCGCTTACCTCCTCGGGACAAGAGGCACTCCCGCCTACCCCTGTCCGAACCAAATCATTTTATAGCTGAAATATACAAGTACTTTCTGGCATTATGCTTTTTCGGCAGCAGACACTCCGCATTACCGACAGAGAAAAAGAACATTTTGTCATGAGTACGCGATATTCATTCACACCAAGATAAAACATCGCAATCAGGTGACGCACGAGAGACATTCAGCGTGTCAAACGGTCTATCGCATGAGTGCGAACCACCAAGATCAGACAACCCATTTCGGAAAGAATAAGATATAATTTTCATGATATTTTCCTTCATCTCTGGAATTTACCATGCAAAAACAGGAGACTTTGATATCCGTTGAACCGACACAAAGGCTTCTTTCCATGACGCTGAACCATAATCTGCCCGGTTCACTGCAGCCATTCGCACAGAAATTACAGGCCGTACGCAAGGCTGAAAGTGCCCCCATTTCGTCTCTTGCCGCTTCTCTCGTACCTGAGACGAAAGAGGCAGCCTATGCTGTGCAAAACTTTGTCGCATCTTCCATGGGTCCCGTGAAAGGTTGGAAGGTGGGAGCAAGTGACGCGCTCGCAGAACCCTCGGCAGCCCCTCTGCATGGAGAGACGCTGTTCAGCGATGGCGCGGTGATCGCGGCTGACTTCTTCCGCCATCGGGGCGTAGAGGTCGAGTTTGCCTACCGGTTTGATCGCGCAGTTGGCGCGGACATCACCCGCGAGACCGTGCTTGCAGCGGTGGGCAGCGTGCATCCGGCCATAGAGATTGTGGATACGCGTTTCGCCCAGCCTGCCTCGCAGGCACCGCTGGCGCATATGGCGGACCAGCAGAGTCATGGCGCATTGATTCTGGGGCCAGCTTTTACCGACTGGACGGCGTTTGATCCCTCCCATGAGCATTTTGTGATGCGGGTGGATCACCGCCGTGTTTCGGAACAGGTGGGCGGCAACGCAGCCGGAGATCTCTCACGTCTGCTTGTATGGCTGGCGGGACATGCAGCCGCCCGCGGCATGCCGATTGAGGCGGGCACTGTGGTGACGACCGGATCGCTGTCGGGGGCATTTTTCGTGCCGCACCGGACACATGTGAACGTGCGGTTCTACACGCTGGGTGAAGTGTCAGTGTTTCTGGCGTGAGAGGTTCACTCAGCCTGAAGTGACTGCACCATATCGGCCAGCCTGATCCGGGCTGCGGGCAGCGACCGGTGAATCGGGCCGAACACATCTCGCGTAAGAAAATGGCCTGTCAGGCGGAGACCGTCGCGCCATTCATCAGGTGTGCCTGTTGCTTCGGCAGTCAGCAGGAAAGGCGGTAGGGGCAGCAGCCGGTCGGCCCATGCGCCTGCCCCCGCCCCCGAGACGGCGCGTCCTGTTCGGGGAGAGACATAGATCAGGTCTTCGGTCTGACCGGTGACGGCACAGCAGGACACATCCAGCGCGAAGCCGAGATCACGGAGCAGGATCGTTTCCCAGCGGATGACGATGGATATTTCACTGGCGACGTCTGTGGTGCCGAGCATAGCCAGCACCTGTGCGCTGTCCTGACACAGGCCGGGATACGGCTCGCTCTCCGCGAGGGCGCTGTCGGCCACGGCGCAAAGAGAGGTCAGGCACGCGAGACTTTCCCGCGAGGACAGGGCGCGGGCGGCGTTCGGGGCCGCCAGTTCGCCTGCGACGGTGCCCAACTGACCGGGAACGCGGGCACGCCAGTGGGCCTGCACGAGGTTTCCGGGCTGCCATGTTGCGGCGTTACGGCGACCGAAGCCGCCCTTCACCAGCCCGTGCGTGACACCCTGAGCGGGTGAGAAGAGATGCACGAGCGCGTCCGCCTCTCCGAACAGGACGGCAGACAGAACAAGGGCGGGTGCTTCCCATTCAAGGGATGCCCCGCCCTCCTTCATTTCCGAACGATCCGGACCTTAGCCGCCTGCGGCCTTGGCGACTTCACTGGCGAAATCGTTTTCTTCCTTCTCGATGCCTTCGCCGAGCTGGAAGCGGTCGAAACCGATCAGCTTGACGCCAGCCTTGTCAAGAACGGCCTTCACGCGGCTCTCGCCGTCATGCACCCAGACCTGCTCCAGAAGAACGACTTCCTCGTAGAACTTGCGGATACGGCCGTCGATCATCTTCTCGACGATGGCTTCCGGCTTACCCGAGGCCAGAGCCTGCTCCTTGAGCACGGTGCGCTCACGCGCAACGGCTTCCGGATCAATGCTGCTCACATCGAGGGAGGCCGGACGGGTGGCTGCGATGTGCATGCCAACCTGACGGCCCAGCGCTTCGATGGCGTCGCTCTCGGACGGTGCTTCGATAGCGGCGAGAACGCCGATCTTCCCGAGGCCCGGCTTCAGGGCGCCGTGGATGTAGGTGGCGACAACGCCGGACGGCACTTCCAGAACGCGGGCACGACGGATCGACATGTTCTCGCCGATCGTGGCGATCAGATGCGTCAGTTCGTCGGCAACCGTGCGGCCAGAGGCAACCACAGCAGCCTTGATCTTCTCGAGATCGTCACCGACCTTGAGGGCTGCCTTGGCGATGTCCTCGACGAAACCCTGGAAGGCTTCATTACGGGCAACGAAGTCGGTCTCGGCGTTAACCTCGACCATCGCGGCGCGCTTACCTTCGGAAACGACACCGACGAGACCTTCGGCCGTCACACGCCCGGACTTCTTCGCAGCGGCGGCGAGACCCTTCTTGCGCAGCCAGTCAATGGCGGTTTCGATATCGCCGGCGGTCTCGTTCAGCGCCTTCTTGCAGTCCATCATGCCTGCACCGGTCTTCTCGCGAAGCTCTTTTACGAGCGCAGCTGTGATTTCCGCCATGATTCTCTCTCCACAATAGCAGCAAGCACGTCACCCTGCGGGACGTGCTTGCTGTCTTTTTTCAGGGGAGGTCTGCCAGCTTACGCCAGCAGGTCTCCTTATCCCTTGATCAGCCAGCCTCGGCAGGAGCCGGAGCGGGTTCCGCCGCCGGAGCCGGGGCTGGAGCTGCTTCAGCAGCCGTTTCCGTTGCCACGACTTCGGTGACCGGAAGCTCTTCGGCAGCGCCGATGTCACGACCCGATGCGCTCATCTCGGCGGAGATGCCATCCAGCACAGCGCCGGAGATGAGGTTGCAATACAGCTCGATCGCACGAATGGCGTCATCGTTACCCGGAATTGGGTAGGTCACGCCCTCGGGGTTCGAGTTGCTGTCGAGGATGGCGACGACGGGGATGCCGAGCTTCGTGGCTTCCTCAATCGCGAGCTTCTCTTTCGTCGTGTCGATGACGAACAGGATGTCGGGCAGGCCGCCCATGTCCTTGATGCCGCCGAGTGAACGATCAAGCTTATCCTTCGTGCGGGTCAGCTCGAGGATTTCTTTCTTCGTCAGACCCTGCGTCTCACCGTTCAGCATCTCTTCGATCTGGCGAAGGCGCTTGATGGAGCCCGTAATGGTCTTCCAGTTCGTCAGCATGCCGCCGAGCCAGCGATGGTTGACGTAATACTGGCCGCAACGCTGAGCGGCTTCGGCAACCATATCGGACGCGGCGCGCTTCGTGCCGACGAACAGCACACGACCACCACCGGCGACGGTGTCACGGACAACCTTCAGGGCGCGATCCAGCAGGACGACGGTCTGCTGCAGATCGATGATGTGGACCTGATTGCGGATGCCGAACAGATACGGCGCCATCCGCGGGTTCCAGCGGCGGGTGTGGTGACCAAAGTGGACGCCAGCCTCAAGGAGCTGACGCAGTGTGAAATCGGGCATCGCCATGATGCAAAATCCTTGCGTTCCGGTTGTTCCTCCGCAGCGCGCCAAATCCGTGAAAACGGACACCAGTGCGGACGCTGCGTGTGAAGTCCTGTGTCACGTGACTCAGGCAAGGCGGGGTATGGCTATTTTCCGGGAGAAAATCAACCCCGGCCTGCTTTCGGGCGGGGTGACCAGAGCAGGCGGTCAGGCTTCGGATGTTTCCGTAAGACCGCAGCGCACGAGCAGTTCGCGCAGGTTACGCACGACAGGGAACACCTCGACATTGTGGTCGCCGCCGAGTTCTTCCCAGGCTTTCTGCTCCATTTCCACGATTTCCTTGTCCTCAAGGAAAATGCGGTTGGTGAAGATGCCCAGAACCGGCCACGCGATATCGAGCAGGAATTTCCATTTCGGGCGCATGACCGAGAGCAGGCCGTAGCTCTGGGTAATCATCTCGTCCTTGCCGAGCGGGACATAGGCCACCCACAGATCCATGACGAGATCGCCGTCCTTGTCGCGGATTTCGAGCGTCTGGTACGGATAGGTCGTGCGGATCGTGACGATCTCCTCGATCGGCTGATCCTTCACGTCGATACTCTTGTCGTGCTTACCGAAGATCAGCCGCTCGGCCAGAGGCTGGTCACCGCCCTTGCGGGCGAAGCTATAGCGGGCCTCGACAAAATTCTCGCCCTTGTCCTGTCCGAGGAAACGGGCGGTGATCTGGCCCATCTGCTTCCGGTGCAGGAACTGATGGTTCATGTCCATCAGGTTCTCATGCATGAACGAATAGTGACAATTGACCAGCGGATCGAAATGGCGAGTCTTGAAGGCGGGATTTTCGGACTGGCAGGGCACCGGCACGGGGATTTTTTCCGCCAGTTCCGGATCACCGGGGAAAATGAACACCAGCCCCCCTCTTTCCCGGCAGGGATAGGTCTTCACGCCCCGCCCAACGCCGGGTCGGTTCAGGTAAGGCACCGTGACGCAGGAGCCTTTCCGGTCGAACGACCAGCCGTGATAGCAGCAGCGCACGACGTCACCATCGACGCGTCCCTTGCTGAGCGGCACCTGCCGGTGGGCGCAGCGATCTTCCAGCGCATAGATCGGCGCTCCGTTATCGGGCCGCACGATGACGATGGGGTCGCCTGCGAACCGGGTGCCGAACGCTTTGCCCGTTTTCACTTTTTCGGACCAGGCGACGGGATACCAGAAGTCGCGGTTCAGTTTGACGCGGCGCAGATCGGGCCCGGTGGGCTTGTAGAGATCGCTCGTGACGGCGGGAATGTCTCGCCCGTCCTTTCGGGGGACTTCCACCTTCTGCTCGTCCTGGCTCTCCTGCTGCGTCAACATATCGCGTTCTCTCCCGTCGCACTCAAAACACGGCAAACGCCATGCGGTTGCCGTATCCGTCGGAGATGACCAGTTACCCGGTTTCCCCTGACAGCACACACTTACATAAGGAAAAGAATCGAATCATGATGAGACAAAGGCAAGCCACAGGCGTGCATGGCAGTCCGGCCACGCTGGCTCGATGCCTTGATCTGCCTCAAGCCGGTGCGTGGAGGCTGGCGGCCCTTACTCCGGGTCCGACGAAAGGCCGTAGATTGTGTATTGCTGCAGCATGTGAGCGGTAGGGTACTGGTCAATGACCGTTCCACTGCTGTTGTAGGTTTCCACCACCACGATGCCCAGCGCGGGATTGATGTGAGACGCCGGATTGACGACGGGCGGGGCGTTCAGCCCTGTGGCTGTCGCCGATGCCTTTGTAGAGGTGAGCGTCTGGCTGGCGCTTGCCTGTGCGGCGTTTGTGCTGGCGGTGAGGCCCGTAACGGAGGGGGTATTGCCTGAAACAATAGTCGAGATATCCATCACACATCTCCGCGGACACTCTAGGATAAGACCTCTTCTGTTTCATTTTTTAGACAAAAATGCAACCAAAAGTTGCATCACGATATCTCGATACCCGCCACGCCTGAAACGGTCTTGAGGGCCTGCCCCACCACCGGGCTGATGCGGTAGCCGTGACGCAGACGCATCTCGATCTCCTGCGTGTCGGAAATACGAGGCAGCAGGATGACTTTCCCGCGCCCCCCCTGCTGTCGGGAGAGGATGGCCTGAAGGCCGCTGATGGCCTCGACGCTTTCCACCCAGACCCGCATCTCGCCACCCGACTGATTGGCCATTTCCTCCAGTTCCGCCACATCGCTGGCGGTGATGCGGAGGGCCTCGCCTTCAAGTTTCAAGTCGGCGGTGACTAGCACAGCTCGACCCGCGACGAGGATTTCCCGCACGCGGCCGAGCACTTCAGAGAACAGTGTGACCTCGCAACTGCCGCTGGCGTCGGACAGGCGCAACCATGCCATCTTGCTGCCGCTGCGGGTCGGGCGTTCCTTGCGATCCACCACGCAGCCCGCGATCTTCACGCGCGTCACGCCGCCTTCTGCCGCCGTCATGAGGTTGGACATCGGCACGACGCCGAGGCGACGCATCAGCGGGCGATAGGAATCGAGCGGATGACCGGTCATGTGGAAGCCGATCGCATCTGCTTCGTACGACAGTTTTTCGAACTCGGGCCAGTCGGACTCTCTGGACAACAGAAGCGGTTCAGGCTCGGCGCCCCCACCGAACAGGCCGCCTTGCCCACTACTCACTTCCTGCACCCGGGCATGGGCGCGCTTGAGGATCGTCTCGATGGCGCTGAACACGCGGGCCCGGTTCGGTTCCATCGCATCGAAGGCGCCAGCGCGGGCGAGATTTTCAAGCTGCATCTTGTTGAGGTTTTTCGGGTCCACGCGGGCGCAGAAATCCGCCAGATCACGAAACGCCTTGTCACCACGCGCCTGCATCAGTCCCTGCATGGCGGCGAAGCCGACCTTTTTCACGGCAGCCAGCGCGTAGCGGATGGCGAGCGTGTCGTCCTCCTGCTTTTCGACCTTGAAATCCGCATCCGATTTATTGATGTCGGGCGGCAGGACGCGGATGCCAAGACGCTCGGCTTCCTGACGCAGGGCGGCGAGCTTGTCGGTCCGTTCCCGCGCAAGAGACATGCAGGCCGCGAGGAAGGAAACCGGGTAGTTCGCCTTCATCCATGCGGTTTGATACGACACCAGCGCGTAGGCTGCCGCATGAGATTTATTGAAGCCGTAATCGGCAAACTTCGCCATAAGGTCGAAGACTTCGACGGCCTTGTCTTTGGGGATGCCGCGTCCTGTCGCGCCCTCCGTGAAGATTTCCCGCTGCGTGTCCATCTCGGAGCGGATCTTCTTGCCCATCGCGCGACGAAGGAGGTCGGCTGAGCCTAGGCTGTACCCTCCCATCTTCTGGGCGATCTGCATGACCTGTTCCTGATAGACCATGATGCCATAGGTCTCTTCCAGGATCTCGCGGATTTCCTCGTGCGGCGGCTCCCAGGCCTCTCCGTGCTTACGGCGGCAGTAATCGGGGATGTTAGCCATTGGGCCCGGACGGTAGAGCGCCACGGCGGCGATGAGGTCTTCCAGCCGGGTCGGGCGCATCTGCTTGAGGACGTCCCTCATGCCCGCGCCTTCGAACTGGAACACGCCCGCCGTGTCGCCACGCGCCAGCATTTCGTAAGTCCGCTTGTCGTCGAGCGGAATTTTCGCCAGATCGACCTCGATGCCGAGGCCCTTCAGGAAACGCACGCCGCGCTGAAGGATGGTCAGCGTGGTCAGGCCGAGGAAGTCGAACTTCACCAGCCCGGCCTGCTCGACATATTTCATATTGAACTGCGTGACGAGCATGTCGCTCTTCGGATCACGATAAAGCGGCACAAGATCGACAAGTTTCCGATCGCCGATCACGACGCCCGCGGCATGGGTAGAAGCGTGGCGATACAGTCCCTCAAGCTGCTGCCCGATCTCCATCAGACGGCGCAACGCCTCGTCCGTGTCACGCATTTCCTGAAGTTTCGGCTCGCCGTCTATGGCTTCCTTCAGGGTTGTCGGTTTTGCCGGGTTATTGGGGATCAGTTCCGCAACCCGGTTGACCATGCCATATGGCAGACCAAGCACACGGCCGACGTCACGGACGGCAGCTCGTGCCTGCAACTTTCCGAAGGTGATGATCTGCGCCACCCGATCGCCACCATATTCACGGCGAACATAGGAAATCACCTCGTCGCGGCGGTCCTGACAGAAATCGATATCGAAGTCAGGCATCGAGACGCGTTCCGGGTTGAGGAAGCGTTCGAACAGCAGGTTGAAGGGGAGCGGATCGATGTCGGTGATGGTCAGCGCGTACGCGACGAGCGAGCCTGCGCCAGAACCACGCCCCGGCCCCACGGGGATGTCATGCGACTTGGCCCACTGGATGAAGTCCGCAACGATCAGGAAGTAACCCGGAAATCCCATGCGGGAGATGATGTCGAGTTCGAATTCCAGACGCTCTGAGTAGGTGGCGCGGGTTTTCTCGTCGGCGCTGATGGCGGCGAGCCGGTGCTGCAACCCTTCACGGGCCATGGCGCGGACGGTTTCGTCCTCGTTCGAGCCTTCATGGACCTTTGGACAAACCGGCAGCAGCGGCTTACGGGTTTCGACCTTGATGGCGCAGCTTTTCGCTATAGCGAGCGTGTTGTCGCAGGCGTCCGGCAGGTCGGCGAACAGTTGCCGCATGGCGGAGGGTGGCTTGAACCAGCACTCAGGCGAGACGCGCCACCGGTCCTTTTCCGCCATTGTCCGGCTCTGCGCGATGCAGATCAGCGCGTCGTGCGCTTCGTGCATGGCGCGGGTGGGAAAGAAGCACTCGTTGGTGGCGACGATGGGCAGGCGCATCCTGTCGGCCAGCGCCAGCACGCCGGGTTCGACGGCTTCTTCGATGGACAGGCCGAACCGGTTGAGTTCCACGACGAGGTTGTCCCCGAACGCTTCGTGCAGGCGTGCGAGCCATGTTTCCGCCTGCTCCTGCTGCCCTTCCGCCAGCATCTGGTAGAGCGGGCCGCGTATGCCGCCGGTGAGCAGGAACAGGCCTTTGCTGCGTTCGCAGAGCAGGTCGAGATTGACGGAGGGATCGGCGGCATCGCCTTCGAGGAATCCTGCCGAGGAGAGGAACTGGAGGTTGGCGAGACCTTCGGCATCGCGGGCCAGCAGGACGATGGGCTCGGATGTGGCGGAAGGCCGGTCGTCACGCGGCGGCAGGCCGATCTGGCATCCCATGATCGGCTGCACGCCCTTCCCGGAGCAGTATTGCGAGAATTCGAGGCCGCCGAAGAGGTTGCCGGTGTCGGTTATGGCGACGGCGGGCATGTCCATGCCTCGGGCGAGGGCGACCAGTTCCGGGATTCGGATGGCGCCCTGACTGAGGGAATAGGCGGAGTGGACGCGGAGATGGACGAAATCGGCGTGCGGCATGGGCGGGACGATAGCACACAGGCTGGGGTGGTGGGGAGCGGTGGATTTAAAGGGGATTATGGGGTTGCGGGTCTGTCAGGTCATCGACCGGGAAGGCAGGCGGACCTTTCAGGGACAGAACAAAAAATGGACATGCGAGGCAGAAATATTCCTGCCTAGAGTCACCTGATGTGAAGACACAAAACCCCAACTGTGAATGGATAATATTTATATCCAATACTATCCATTTACAGGTATTGTCACAACCGCTCCCGGATTACTGGACGTCTTTGATAACTCAAGGAGTATCTGAAGCATCGTAAAGGCTAGCTTGCTGTCATAATCGTTTTTCTGAATCCAGAAATATTTGTCGTCATAGAAAGTATCAACAAAGGTGTTATCCGGTTTTTGGTTCCCCACCAGAATCGTGACAATAGGTTTTGTTTCTCTCCCGACCAGTATTATGGAAGGCAATGTCTCGCCAGAGGCTATATCATCCTGGGGAATATTGATCTGGTAGGCGATCTGTCCAAGAACACCCAATATTGTTCGTGTAAGAAGATGGATTTGTCCTGGAGCGGCCTCTCCGGCACCGTAGATGACTTCCACGCGATTGTCATTTTGAGGCATATCAAAAAAATGACGGGTTTCATAAACGATATCTGAAAGATAAGGGTCTTTTGTCGAGGAGATGGTTAGAAATACCCGGTCTATGGGTGGCCGCTTTCCTGTTACTTCCGGGCTGTGTTCAAGCTGAATACCGAGAAGTCCTGCGATCTGCAGCAGTCGGAGATCATGGATCAGCTGGAAGAATTCAGGCGATCCTTTCCCTACATCGCCCCCGATAGCGCCAGCATTATTGATGGCATTGACAGACTGAACAGCCAGACGAAACAGGACATCAATGGGCAGCCCGCCCATGGCAAGTGGTAACAGGCTTCCCGGCGGCAGGGGGCGGAGAAAGCTCTGGGCATAGGCATCCCCGGAAACGGGCTGAAACGTGAAGGTGGGGCTTTCCTGCAACTGCATGGATGTTCCACCCGTCGGCCTTACGGGAATGGCTCCGGACGTAACGCCTATATTGAAGCCTCTCTGGAGCTGGTAGCCCGCAATCAACTGTGTCGTATCCAGAAAACTCGGCGTATCCGCATAGCGCAGGCGAACGACATTCAGCAAAGTCTGCTGTTTGCCAGAGTCACTGACGGCTCGGGAATAATCATTTCCATCCTGCCGCAAATTCTGGGGACCGAGGTGATAGCACCCCCCCAAACTCAGCAGGGCGCACAGAGACAAGCGACTGAATAAACGCTTTGCTCTCCGCCGGTCATTCATACGATGCTTCATTCCCATATTATGCAGTAATATCATTGTGTATTAATCGCCTTGTCTCAAATACAAAAAATACATTAAGAGAAAACCAATCTGCCCTTCGCTTCTTTCTTCCACGGTCAATGGAATATCTCTCATTGCCTATCCCGTCCACGCTGCATACAGGCAGTCGGACAGCTCTATCAACAGTCCTGCTGGGGCCAGACTCACCTTGAACGGATATTTAATCCCGGTGGCAAGCTGTTCTATTTAATAATATTTCCATGCAGGCTCTGAATATCATTTCTTGCGCCTGTCGTGGTTTGATCTGCCTACCCCTCTCCCTCGCCAGTGGCAGCCCGGTCAGTCTGCGTTTTGTCGCTGGCTATCGGTCAGGACCACCAACGGGAGTTACATCCCCTACAGGCCGGAAGGCTGAACCTGTGTAGCGAGATTTCCTCCCGTCCCTTTCAATGATCCTCACGGGGCAACACGCTGACTCCCGTCAGCAGCGCAGCGTCTCCCGATCTGCATTAGATGAGTCCGAAACGGAACTTCTTGATTTCCACTATGACGATCATCACGCACGAATAAAAAACTCACCGAAGAGACCGTGCACTTTCGTCGCGCTCCAGAAGCTGGGGACCATCGTTCCGGACTGAATTGACGACGGCGCTTACCGGGTAGCATTCCAGCGTGTCGCTTGTTTCAGGACGCAGGAGAGCTTGAGCGTCACGAGTTTCGCCCCCCAGCCAGAGAGGCCAGTCTGCTTGCCTCACGGCGACAGGCATCCGGTCGTGGATGGGCCGCATGAGCGCATCGGCCTGCGTGGTGATGATGAGAAACGTCCGAATCAGTTCGCCCTCGTGCTCCCAGCTTTCCCATAGACCTGCGAGTGCAATCGCCCCGCCACCCTTGTGACGGAACGCCCAGGGTTGTTTGGGAGAAGAGCCGCGCTGCCACTCATAATAGGCTGAGGCTGGGACAAGAGCGCGACGAGCAGCGAAAGCTGAACGAAACATTGGGGATGAAGCAACCGTTTCCGCGCGGGCATTGATCGGCTGTCGTCCGACTTCCTTCGACCAGTGCGGGATAAGTCCCCATTGCAAAAGATCAAGATGACACTGTCCGGTTTCGTGCCTCAGCCGCACGATCGGGGCTTTTTGCGAGGGAGCGATGTTCCAAGATGGCTCCCAGTTGGGGAGCGGTCCGGTTGTGCCGAACAGTTCCCGCATCAGGTCCACGGGCATGGCATTGGCGAAGCGCCCACACATGCGCTGTCTCCGCTTGAAAAGTCTTTCCCCTTCCCTGCTCCGTTTTCCGACAACCTTCAAGAACTATCGGAGAAAAGCGGCAGGAGGGTCTTCCTCCTGCCGTAAGCGGGAAAGTTCTGTCAGTTCTGCTTCGGGCAGAACAGCACGCGCAGGGACCGGACACCCTGCGCGCCGTGAATCAGCACGCCTTCGATATCCGCCGTCGCTGATGGCCCCGTCTGAAAAACAGCGTAATTATGCTCACGAAATTCCGGACGACGGTAGGCATTGTGCAGGTTGGCCACGATCTGCGCAGGATCAAGCAGCACAATCAGATGCTGCGGCAGATAACCAGCCGTGTTGACGATCAGCTCGTCATCCGTGAGGCAGAGGGAGCCTGTTTCGGCTACACCAAAAGCCGCCCGAACCACGCCGATTTCCACGTCAGACAGTGAACGCGGGTCCATGTCCGGAAGGATCTGCCGGATCTGAAGCGACGGATCGCCATGCAGTTCCGGGACACAGGTGGCGATGATGCCCTTCCCTGCCACGGCAGAACGCAATGCCGAGAGGGAGTCGAGGCCCTGCGGGTCGAGAACCGCCCCCCCCATCTTGACGAGCATCTCAGAAAAAGCGGGCACCAGATCGGAGGGCGCTTTTTCATCGAAAAGCGGCACCTCCGGCAGCGGCGGCTGAATGTTCGGACGGTTGGCGCGGATGGCGGCGAAGATGGCCGCGCGGCTGTCTGTGCTGCTCATCACTTCTTCTTCCCGTTCACGCCGCGAGTGCGCTTATACCACTGATGGAATGTTTCCTTTGGTATGTGAGGCATTTCACGACCACGAGTCCACGTGTTCATCTTGTTGTAGATGACGAAGCGCGGCAGATACCGCAGGGCGCTGTCGGCCATCGGCAGGCTGGCGCGATACAGCTTTGGCGACGCCAGAAGCATCCCGGCGGCTTTCATCATGGTCTTCTTGAAGGCGGGGATTTCGTGAGTCTCGGCGAGAACCTGACGCCAGCTTGCGATCTGCTCGTGAATATTGATCTTCACCGGGCAGACATTCGTGCAGCTTCCGTTCATGGTCGAAGAGAACGGCAATGTCGAATATTTGTGGCGGTTGAAGGTCGGGTCGATAATGAGGCCGATGGGACCAGCGTAAGTCGCGCCGTAGCTGAGACCACCGGAACGGCGGAACACCGGACAGGTGTTCATGCACGCGCCGCAACGGATGCATTTCAGCGAGGTCCAGAACTTTTCCATGCCGAGACGTTCGGTCCGGCCATTATCGACAATGACGATGTGCATCTCGGCGCCACGACGCGGACCGCGAAAATGCGAGGTGTACTGGGTTATCGGCGAACCGAGAGCGCTGCGGGACAGCATCCGCACGAACACGGCGAGCGTGTTCAGGTTCGGGATGATCTTCTCGATGCCTACGGAGACGATATGCAGGCCGGTAGTGTTGGCCGACAGATCGGCGTTGCCTTCATTGGTGCACACGACGACCGAGCCTGTTTCGGCCACGGCGAAGTTACACCCGGTCATGCCTGCATCGGCGTTCAGGATCAGCGGTCGCGTATGCTCGCGCTGCTGCTCGGTCAGATAGCTGACATCCGAATTATTCGGATCAGAACCGATGGTTTTCGAGAACACCTCGGCCACGTCTGTCCGCAGTTTGTGGACGGCGGGCACGACGACGTGGCTTGGATTCTCGTTGTCGAGCTGCTGGATACGCTCGCCGAGATCGGTTTCGACGACGTCCACACCCGCTTCGGCCATCGCTTCGCGGAAGCCGCACTCCTCGGTGAGCATGGACTTGCTCTTGATGAGGCGTTTGGCGTTCTTCGAGCGCAGGATTCCGGCCACGATGCTGTTGTGCTCGGCGGCATCTTTCGCCCAGCGGACCTTGACGCCATTGGCCGTGGCGTTCTTCTCGAACTGCTCAAGATAGGTATCGAGATGCGTCAGCGTGTGCGTCTTGATGTCGGAGGCGAGTTGGCGAAGCTCTTCCCACTCTTCGATCGTATCCTTCTGGCGATCGCGCTTCTGTCGCAGATCCCACAGGCGCTGGTCGTGCATGGCCAGATGCTCGGGCGCGGCCATGAAGCGCTTCGCGGCTTCTTCCTGATCGATCGGACGGTTGCCCCGGACGACCGCGCCTCGTGGCTGCGGTTCCGGCCCACGCGGCGGCATGGTGACGGAGGCGCCCGCGCCGTGCGTCAGGCTGGCGGGGGCACCATCGTTCGTGCGGCCTGCAGGCGTGGTCGGCGCGTCCTGATGCTCGAGACTCATACCGGCTCTCCGTTCAGGATCTGCGCGATGTGGATGTATTTCGTCGGCAGATTGAGGCGTTTCGCACAGCCTTCCTGATGCATCATGCAGGAACTGTCGGACGACGTGACGTATTCCGCACCGGCGCGCGCCTGATCGCGGGCCTTGTCCTGCCCCATGCGGGCGGAGATGGCTTCCTCGAACACTGAGAACGTGCCGCCGAAGCCGCAGCATTCATCCGGGCGGGTGATATCGACCAGTTCCAGCCCCTTCACCATGCCGAGCAGGTCACGCGGCTTGGAGAATGTCTTCTCACGGAGTTCGGTCATGCTGGCGATGTTCAGGCCGCGCAGGGCGTTGCAGTTATTGTGCAGCGCAACCTTGTGCGGGAACTCGGCCCACGGGAACCCGTCCACCTTCAGCACGTCGTGGAGAAATTCGACAAGTTCGTAGGTCTGTGTGCGGACATGCTTCACGTCATCGGTCTGCTCGACGGCGTCGAAATTGTTGCGGACGTGGTTCACGCAACTGCCGGATGGTCCGACGATGTAGTCGTAATCCTTGAAGTTGCGAACGAAGAGTTCCTCCGTCGCCTTCGATTCCTTGTGGCAGCCGGTATTGGTCATCGGCTGGCCGCAGCAGGTCTGGTCGAACGGATAATCGACCTCGCACCCGAAGCGCTCCAGCAGTTCCAGAGTCGCCTGCCCGACCTCGGGGTGAAACGCATCGACGTAACACGGAACAAACAACCCAACTCGCATGAACGCTTCCTCGTAGTGGCGGGGACCGGTCTGGCCGATCTCCCTCCGTCATTTCATGGTGCCCGGAATGCCCTGATCTCACAGGACTGTCGAGGCCAGAACCTGTCTTTGCGGGCCGACCTTCCAGCGGCCCGGAAACCGGAAGGGAAGCAGGGTGTGGCTGACCCGCTTTTGCTGTCAAATCACTAAAACAGGCCGACTGTTCCGTGAGTTTCCATCCAGACGACTTCGCCCCGACCTGAGGCCGGGGCGAGCCGTTCACTGAGCGGGTATGGCTCAGTTTTTCTGGGCAGGACGGCTGTTGGCCTTGGCGACCTTCTTGCCCCACTGGACCAGCATGTCGGTGCAGTCCTCGGTGGCAATGTGACACTCGATGAAGGTCGGGCCTTTCTTGTTGGCCTTGGCTTTCTCGATGGCGTCCGCCAGTTCCGCGCCGGTATGGGCATGCAGACCGAGACCGTGACCGTCCTCGGCGTTAAACGCCTTGATGAGACCGGCATAGTCCCAGTTCTTGATGTAGTTGTACGGGCCGTCATGGATCTTGATCTCGATGACGTAGCCACGGTTGTTCACGAGGAACACGATGACCGGCACTTCATACCGGATCATCTGCGCGACTTCCTGCGCCGTAAGCTGGAAGGAACCGTCACCAACCATCAGGATATGCTGACGGTCGGGTGAACCGATCGCATTGCCGAGAGCCGCCGGAACCGACCAGCCGATGGAGCCCCACTGCATTTCCGTCTCGACACGTGCGCCGCTGGGAAGGTTCATGCGGACGGCATTGAACCAGCTATCGCCGGTCTCGGCGGTGATGGTGGTGTTGCCATCGACCATGGCGTTGATCTGGCGCGTCATTTCGTCGTTGGTCAGCGGCACCGTCGGAGCAGTTTCCGGAATCCCGACCGGCGTGTAGGTCGTATTCTCGACCGTAGCCGGACGGCTCGGGGCCTTCTCGGACAGGGCGGCAATGAATGCCCCAAGGTGGAAGCCGGTGAAGCTCTGGCCGTCAACCGTGACTTCGGCGATATCGGCGATCAGGGCCTGCGATGCGGGTGGCTTCGACTGCCAGCCCACCGTTGCATAATCATTGAAGATCGGGGCGAGGCAGATCACGCCATCGGCCTTCTCGACGAGTTCCTGAGCGCCGGGGGAACTGACTTCACCCCAGTAAACGCCACGGAACGCCTTGTGTCCTTCGGGGAAGAAGCTCTTGGCTGCGCTCATCACTGTAACGGCACACCCGATACGATCGGCGAGCGCCACGATCGGTTCCAGTGAGCCTAGCGTGCGGACACGGCTGCCCACGAGGATGACGACGTTCTTGCGTGTTTCGATGAACGTGCAGGCGGCCTTCACGGCGGCGGTGAGGCTGGCCTTGTCGGGTGCCGTTTCGGCCAGCAGGCTGCCGACTGATGCCGGACGAACGCACTCGGCGGAGGCCAGATTGCACGGGATTTCAATGTAGCAGGGCTTGCGCGTGCGCAGCGCCGTGCGGATGG
The DNA here is from genome assembly GCF_011516755.1 of Acetobacter conturbans. Taxonomy (GTDB): domain Bacteria; phylum Pseudomonadota; class Alphaproteobacteria; order Acetobacterales; family Acetobacteraceae; genus Acetobacter; species Acetobacter conturbans. Next base: position 213,749 of record NZ_WOSY01000001.1, read on the forward strand.
CGTGGTCGATCTGTGATGGTGCGTTCTCGGCAGACAGGATCACTTCCGTCGCACAGGTGACCTGACGGAAGATTTCGGCCTGATAGCCGTAGTTCGAGTTACCGATCGTATGATGCAGGATGTGGCCGGAGCCCTGATCGTTGGTGTTCGGGCCACCGGAGACGAAAATCACCGGCAGGCTCTCGGCATAGGCGGAGCCGATGGCGTTAATGGCTGACAGCGCGCCGACATTGAAGGTGACGACCATGGCCGCAGCACCGTTGGCGCGGGCGTAACCCTCAGCCGTGTAGCCGCAGTTCAGCTCGTTGCAGCTATAGAGCTGTTTCGTGGACCCTTCTTCAAGAAGCTGGTCGAGCAGGACGAGGTTGAAGTCTCCGGCGACGGCGAAATGGTCTTTCAGGCCGATCTGGCCCAGACGCTCGGAAAGGTAATGGCCGACGGTATATGGCTTGGTCATGGAAACGCCCCTTTTCAGGAAATGCCGGGATCGGTCCGGCTGCCTGGTTGGGCTTACTGTGATCTCTTGCTTTTCCAGTGACCACTATATGGAAACACCGCAATCCATATCTCTGAGATATGGGTCACGGTGTTTTTGCAGGATAATCTGGAACGCTCAGACCTTGTTCACGGAAGCGTCATAGATCTTGTTGATCATCTTGCTGAGTGTGGCGTCGAACTCCGCATCCGAGCTACCGGCCTGAAGACCGGCGAGCAGGGCGCGGGAGAAGCTGGCGATCATGCCGTGGTTCTGCTTAAGGCGCGTGCAGGCCTCATCGAGCGGGTAACCGCCCGAGAGGGCGACGAGGCGCTCCATGCGCGGGTGCTTGACGATATCGGCATACAGGTCGGCCACTTCGGGAATCGTGACTTTCAGCATGACCTTGTAGTCGCCCGGCATGGTGTCGAGCGCCTTCAGGACTTCGTCACGGAGAATGGCTTCGGCACCCTTCTTGTCCGGGCTCTTCACCAGTACTTCCGGCTCGAGGATCGGCACCAGACCGTGGGAGGCGACCTGATGGCCGATCTCGAACTGCTGCTTCACGATGGCGGCGATGGCTTCGGGGTTCGGCAGGTTGATGACCGAGCGCTCTTTCGTGCCATAGATGCCGAGTTTCGCGGCGCGGGCGAGGAGCGTGTCGAGACCCGGATTCGGCTTCATCAGACGGACGCCGTTCACTTCGTCCTCAAGACCTTTGTCGATCTTGAGGAACGGCACCACGCCGCGATCTTCCCACAGATAGGCCGGAACCGACTTGCCTTTGGCCTCGCCGTCCATCGTGCGCTCGAAAAGGATCGCGCCGATGACCTTGTCGCCGGAGAAGCTGGGAGCGGTGATGATCCGGACGCGCATCTCGTGGATGAGACGGAACATATCCTCGTCCGACGAATAGGCGGTCTCGGGGACGCCGTAAGCCTTGAGGGCGCCGGGGGTCGAGCCGCCGCTCTGGTCGAGCGCCGCGATGAAGCCAGCCTTTTCCGATATCTGGCTTTTCATACGGTCGATGGACATTTTTCTACCCTTTATTGCTTCAACCTATGGTGCGCGCCTGGGAACGCACATGCAGCCGACCTCGAACTCGCCCCCGCCCTGCGCCGCAATGACGGGAATGCCGTTTCCGCCCTGCCCGGTTCATCAGCCCCGTGTGTGGCGGAGTCTCCGGAGAACGGAAATCCGTGTGGCCCAAATCCAGACTGCGCGACATTTACACGCTGCGACCGGATCCGCCACCTCCGCTTTGAGAAGAGCATGTGAAAAAAATTGGAAACGCCAGCATTGCGGCATTTCCCGTCACTTCGATGGCAGCATGAGGTCGGTCAGGGCGGCGGAGGGCTGGGTCTCCGGCATCAGCATGGGTGGTTTTTTCGGGATGAGCCGCCAGCCCACCACCAGCAGTATGACAAAGACGGGGCTCGCCGCGATCGTGATGGTTCCGGCCGGATAATCGCACCCTATCAGCACGAGGACGCCGCCGAGAAAGACCAGCGTGATATAGGATGTGAACGGCGCACCGGGCATTTTGTAGGTGGGGGCTGGAAATTCGCCTCGTGCCACGGCCCGGCGGTAGGCGATCTGGCTCATCAGGATGATGGCCCATGTAGCGATGATGCCGATGGCGGCGAAGCTGAGGACGATTTCGAAGATTTCCTGCGGCACGACGTAATTCAGGGCGACGCCGACGAGATAGAACGCCACCGTCAGCAGGATTCCGGCATAAGGCACGGAGTGGCTGTTCATCGCCGCCAGAAAGCGTGGGGCCGAGCCGCCGAGTGCGAGGGCACGGAGCACGCGGCTGGTGGAATAGACGCCGGAATTCAGGCTGGAAAGCGCGGCAGTGAGCACGATGAGGTTCATCACGCTGTCGGCGTAGGGCACGCCGAGCGCGTTGAAGAAGGTCACGAACGGACTCTCGCCGGCATGATAGGCGGTCCAGGGCAGCAGGCAGACGAGCAGCACCACGGACCCGATATAGAAGATGGCGATGCGCCAGATGACGCTGTTGATGGCGCGGGGCAGGATCTCGCGGGGATTTTCGCACTCCCCGGCCGCTGTGCCGATGAGTTCGATCCCCGAATAGGCGAAGACGACCCCCTGTGTGATGGCGAGTGCGGCGAACACACCATGTGGAAAGAAGCCGCCATTGTCGGTGATGAGATGAAATCCTGTCTCGTGGCCACCGACCGGCATGCCGCTGCCGAGGATGACGGTTCCTGCGATGAGGAACACGATCAGGGCCAGCACCTTGATGAGCGAGAACCAGAACTCCATCTCGCCGAAATATTTCACGCCGATGAGGTTCATGCCTGTGACGACGCACAGCGCCGCGAGGGCGAGCACCCACTGGGGCACGGGCGCGAAGGCGCTCCAGAAATGCATGTAGAGTGCTACGGCCGTGATATCGGCGATGCCGGTCATGGCCCAGTTGAGGAAGGAGGTCCAACCGGCGACGTAAGCGGCCTTGTCGCCAAGAAACTCGCGGGCGTAGGACACGAAGCTGCCGCTGCTCGGGCGATGCATGGCGAGTTCGCCGAGTGCGCGCAGGATAAGGAAGGCGAAGACCCCGCAGACGGCATAGACGATGGCGAGCGACGGCCCCCCAACCTGAAGGCGGCTGCCAGCGCCGAGGAAGAGACCGGTCCCGATGCAGCCGCCGATGGCGATCATCTGCATCTGCCTGCGACCAAGACCCTTGTGATATCCTTCGTCGGTGACGTTACCTGCGGGAGATGTAATGCTCATTCCGTCCTTGATCCGCCTTCTCCGTAAGGATGTCCGTTATCCATAATGGTTCGGAAACGAAATGTTGTCCATGCAAAATAGGGAGCCCGTTTCGAGGACTTCTCTTCTCGCAACCGGGCAGTGGCAGCGAACGGTTGGTAGATTTTGATGCCCGTGATGTGACGAGCGCATTCCACGAAGCGGGCGATGTGGGAACGTTTTCCTGCTTCCTGCGCTATCCGCACATCAGAGATGGAAAGACGCTGACTTTTACTTATCAGGCCAGAGGCGGAACACCCTTGTCAGACGTGAGCCGTTCGCCTCGTCCTGTGCGCTATACCTTCCCGCAACTCCATGTCCGGTTGCCATATCATCGAGCGCCTCCCTCAAGACATGCTTGTTGCGCCTCCCCACCAACGTCGTGGGGTGTTCCGGCACTTTCGAAAGGCAGCCTTGTGATGAGCCGCCGTGATGGTCGGCAGCCAGAGGCCTCGCATCGTAGTGAGCTTCTCGATTGCAGCAACCGGGGGCAGCGCGTTTTGGGCTGCTTTCAAGACACCCTGCATTTCTCTGGCTCATGGAAGCACCAGAAGAAGCTGTTTCATTCCTCATTCTTCCGTCAGAGGGAAGGAAACATTTGACGATCACTCAAACGGAACATAACATGAACACATCATGAAACGCACCTTCTCCGAAAGACTGGCGATTCTGTCTGACGCCGCCAAATACGATGCGTCCTGCGCCTCGAGCGGCTCGGATCGGCGCGGGGCTGCCAAAGGAAAGGAAAAGGGGCTGGGATCAACCGAGCGGAGTGGCATCTGCCACACATGGACGCCAGACGGGCGCTGTGTCTCGCTGCTCAAGATCCTGATGACGAATTTCTGCATCTATGACTGCGCCTACTGCATCAATCGCGTATCCTCCGGAGTGGAACGGGCGCGCTTCTCGGTTGAGGAAATTGTCTGGCTGACGCTGGAGTTTTACAGACGCAACTATATCGAGGGACTCTTCCTGTCCTCCGGCATCATCCGGTCTTCCGATTATACGATGGAAGAGATGGTTCGGATCGCGAAGGTTCTCCGACTGGACAAGGGATTTCGCGGATATATCCACCTCAAGGCGATCCCGGACGCCTCTCCAGAGCTTCTGGCCGAAGCCGGGCTTTATGCGGACCGCCTTTCCATCAATGTCGAGATGCCGACTGAGCGCGGACTGAACCAGTATGCGCCGGAAAAAGATGCTGCCGGCATCCGGTCGGCCATGGGGCATATGCGCCAGCGCATGGATGCCGCGAAGGAAAAAGCACCTTCAGGAAAGCGGCCAGCACGGTTCGCGCCGGGTGGACAAAGCACCCAGATGATCGTGGGCGCCGATGCGGCGACGGATCAGGATATTCTGTCGAGCAGTTCCGCACTTTATTCGGATTATCGGCTGAGGCGGGTCTATTACTCGGCGTTCAGCCCCATCCCACATGCGTCCGAGGCACTTCCGGCGCAGCGCCCTCCTCTCCTCCGCGAGCATCGGCTGTATCAGGCGGACTGGCTTTTCCGTTTCTATGGGTTTCAGTTTCAGGAAATCACGGAATCGCGTCCAGACGGAATGCTGGATCTGGATGTTGATCCCAAGCTGTCATGGGCGCTGGACAACCGGCATGTCTTTCCGGTGGAAGTGAACCGGGCACCGCGTGAACTGCTGCTTCGTGTTCCCGGTCTTGGCCCCCGCTCGGTGACGGCATTGCTTTCGGCCCGTCGGCACAAGCTCATCCGGCTGGATGATCTGGAGCGGCTGCGCGTGAGTTTACGGAAAGTAAGGCCGTTCATCACCACCCCGGACTGGAAACCGGTGAAACTTCTGGATCGTCTGGATCTGAAGGCCCTGTTCGCACCGCCACCAAAGCAGCTTTCCCTGCTGTGAAGGAGTATCGCGTTTCACTCCCGGCCGATGCGTCCTTCGCGCTCTGGCGGGATCATGCGCGGGCATTTCTGGGGGCTGGCGTTCCGCCGTCTCTGGTGATCTGGGAATGCCCATCCGGACAAGATGATCTGTTTTCCATGTCTGAAACACCGTTATTGCCGGTTCGCGCCAGCGGAGGCCGCGTGACGCGCGACTGCCTGCATCTGCTGGAGACGGTCCTGTGCCATGAAAGTGTGGAGCGGTTCGATCTGGCTTATCGCATCCTCTGGCGCAGCAGGACGGAACGGGCGCTGCTGCGCACAGTCACCGATCCGGACATGATTCTGGCCCGACGGATGTGCCATCAGATCCGGCATGACGTTCACAAGATGAAAGCCTTTGTGCGGTTCCGGGAAAGAACGCCGGAGGGCAGCAATACGCGGCATTTCGTGGCGTGGTTCGAGCCGGAACACCATGTGCTAGAGCGTGTTGCGTCCTTTTTCGCACGGCGGTTCACGGACATGAACTGGATCATCCTCACACCCCGAGGTTCCATCGGCTGGGATGGCGAGACGTGCGTGGTCACGCGGGAGATCTGCTCACGGGAGATCGTGGAGGATGAGACGGAAGCTTTGTGGAAGACCTATTACCGCTCGATTTTCAATCCTGCGCGCGTAAAAGTGAAGGCCATGCGGTCCGAAATGTCGCCGAAATACTGGAAAAATCTGCCGGAGACCGAGCTGATTCCGGAAATGCTGGCGGAGGCGGCAAGGAAAGTCTGGTGAGGGTGGGCAGCCGGAAGGTTATGGAATAACATTGAACACAAATGCCTGATGATCTTACCACTTCCCCGCTCTCGTTTCCGGCTGATATCGAGGCGCTTCTTACGCGTGCGGAGGCGCTGTGCGTAAAGCGGCACGTAAAGCTGACAGCGCTGCGACGGCAGATTCTGGGCCTGATGCTTGAAGCAAAGGCGCCGCTCGGAGCGTATGATCTTTTACAACGGTTGCAGGCCGTTCAGGGGAATGCCGCGCCGCCGACCGTTTACCGCACGCTGGAATTCCTGATGGAGTTCGGGCTGATCCACAAGATCGAACGGCTTTCGGCATTTGTCCCCTGCACGCATACGCTGGGACGGTCCCCCTGCCACGATCATGATGCGGACTGCATTCACGCCAGCCAGTTCCTGATCTGTCGCACCTGCTCCAGTGTGACGGAACTGGAAGATCCGGCCATTCTGTCGGCGATCAAAGCTGCCTCAAAAGACGCGGGATTCAGAATTCACCACTCGACTGTCGAGGTGGAAGGTCTCTGCAGCCGGTGCGCCGCGGCTGCCGCCTGAGGCAGGCTGGGCTCTCCAGATTGTTGCCTGTTTTGCGGGAAGGCACGGCGAGTAAAGAGTTGCGGTTACCAATACTTTACAGAATTAGGAGGCTTTTCGCCTCCGTTTTTCTGAAAAACGATGCGCAGGGGAACACATAACGCTCCCCTGCGCTGTCCTTACAGTCCGAGAGAGGCCTTGACCGCTGGCAAAGCCGTTGCGCCGTCAAGAGTCGTGACCCCGTCGAGCCATTTGTCCAGAACTTCCGGGTGGGTTTTAAGCCAGTCCTTTGTCGCTTTGGCAGGCTGGGTGTGCGTATCGGCGATTGTCGTCATCATCTCGTTTTCCTGAGCGATGCTGAAATTCAGCTGCTTGAGAAAATGAGCGACATTCGGACATTTCGCTGCATAGCCACTGGCGGCAATCGTGTTGACGGTGGCGGACGCACCGAACTGTTTGTCGCCGCCACTCAGATAAGTCAGATGGAAACGCATGTTCATGGGATGCGGCTCCCATGCGAGGAACACAATCGGTTTCTGTGCGGAGATGGCGCGGGAAACCTGGGACAGCATCCCCTGCTCGCTGCTCTCGTTCAGGTGGAATTTCCCGAGGCTGAAATCATTGCTCTTGATCATGCCGAGAACGATCTTGTTGCCGTCGTTTCCGGACTCGATGCCATAGATCGTATTGTTGAGCTTGGAACCCCAGCCTGCGATGTCCTTGAAGTCAGTCAGACCTGCTTTCGAGACGTAATCAGGCACAGCGAGCGTGTAGCGCGCGCCGGACAGACTTTCACTCAGCCGCTCCACCTTGCCGCGCTTGAGATAGGGATCGATGTAGGAAGCGCCAGAGGGTTCCCAGTCGCTGAGGAACACGTCCAATTGATGATTTTCGAGGGACAGATAAGCGACCGAGAGCGTGACCATCGTCAGCTTCGTCTTGTAACCCATACCGGCGAGAACGTTCATGGCGACGCCATTGGTCACGGCGGCGTCGGACCAGCCGACATCGCCGAAGCGTACCATCTGACAGGATGCAGGGTCCGCAGCCTGAGCGGGCAGAACCCGCAGGCCGAGACCAAGGAAAACCATCGAGGCGAGAAGTTTCTTCTTCATACCTTTATACATCCTTTTTCGATTGGCGCCCTGTCGTAAGCAAGTATGAAACCAGCTCCGCCCATTACGCAATAACAACAACCTCATATCAGGCCGCCTACTCCTGCCCGGACAGGCGGCGGGAAACCGTTCACGCGCGTCTCATGCCGCGCGAACAACTCCTGTAATTGCGGCGATCATGTCTTCATCGTCGCACAATCCGACGATCTGCCCGGCGTCCGTGATCAGGACCGGCATGCCGCTTTTCTGACGCAGCACCGCGACCGTGTTCAGGGTAGCGGAGGACGGCACGCAATAAACATGCCCGGGCACCACGGAGAGCAGGTCTACCTCCCCAATTTCCGGATTTTCGAGGGCGATTTCCAGCCCGTCCGCATTACGGATCGTGGCTGTCAGCGGATTGAAGAAATAATGCCCCCGGACATCCAGCTGGATGTTGTCGCTGTCCCAGCGCGGACAGGCGTCGAGCGGACGCATGACGCTGGCGGCGTTGATCAGCGGCAGCGGATTCATGTGCCGCACGAAGTCGCGGACATAATCATTCACCGGCGAGGAGATGATTTCCTGTGGGGAACCGGCCTGAATAATCCTCCCCTCGCGCATGATGGCGATATGACTGCCGATGCGCAGGGCTTCGTCGATATCGTGGCTGACAAACAGGATGGTTTTCCGAAGGCGCTTCTGGAGGTCGAGCAGTTCGTCCTGCAGCTTGCGACGGATCAGCGGGTCGAGGGCGGAAAACGGCTCATCCATGAGGAGGATGTCGGCGTCGGTGGCAAAGGCGCGGGCCAGCCCGACACGCTGCTGCATACCGCCGGACAGTTCCGAGACATACGAGTTCGCCCAGCGGTTGAGGCCGACGAGTTCGAGCTTCTCATCGGCGATCTTGCGGCGGGCATTCGGTGTAAAGCCGCGAAGTTCCAGACCGAAGGCGACATTTTCGCGAACCGTGCGCCAGGGAAGCAGCCCGAACTGCTGGAACACCATGGTGACGCGCGTGCGGCGCATGTCACGCAGCGTCTCATCGTCGCAGGAGGCGACATCGACGAAGGCCGTGCCGTTGCCGATCTCCACACTGCCGCGTGTCACACGGTTGAGGCGATTAGCGGCGCGCAGGAGGGTGGACTTTCCCGAACCCGACAGACCCATCAGAACGCTGATTTCACCACGGTGAATCTCGAGACTGGCGTTCGCCACACCGACGGTCACACCGAGCTCGGAGGCGATCTGCTCGCGGGTCCCTCCTTCGTCGAGACGTTTGACGGCCTGTGCCAGAGCGGTCTGTGAATTATGGCGATGAAAGAGGATATCGACATTGCGGAACGCGAGGGCAGCACTTCCGGTACGGGGGGCCGTCGTGGGGGTTTCCATCGTGACGTCCTCGCTCAATGGGTTTTCTTACGGCAGAGCCGGTCGAGAATGATGGCGACCAGCACGATGGCGAGGCCGGATTCAAACCCGGTGTCGATCTGAACCGTGTTCAGGGCGCGGACGACAGGAACACCTAGTCCACCGGCACCGACGAGGGCGGCGATGACCACCATCGACAGGCTGAGCATGATGCACTGGCTGAGGCCCTCGCGGATCATCGGCAGGGCGGCGGGCACCTCCACTTTCCACAGGCGCTGGCGGGGTGTGGCCCCGAACGCGTCCCCCGCTTCGAGCAGGGCGCGCGGCACGGAGGAAATGCCGAGCTGGGTCATGCGGATCGGGGCTGGAATGGCGAACACGACGGTCGAAATGGTGCCGGGAACGGTGCCGAGGCCGAACAGGATCAGGGTCGGAATGAGATAAACGAAGGTGGGCAGGGTCTGCATCAGGTCGAGCACGGGATGCAGACCCCGGGCAAGCCAGGGGCGGTGCGCGGAGGCGATGCCGATGGGCACGCCGATGAGCATGCAGGTGACGGTGGAGAAGAAGATAAGCGACAGGGTCGCCATCGTATCTTCCCAGTAACCCTGATTGATGATGAACAGCAGTCCGAAGGCGACGAGGGCGCATGGCGCGATGGCCCGTTTCCAGAACCAGACGCCGACGGTGAGAAGTGCTACGAACAGGACGGATGGAATGGAAATCAGCAGATTAGTGAACCCGTCGGCGCATGAGCCGATCACGTCGCTGAGAGCGTTGAAGAACCCCTGGCAGTGATCTCTGATCCAGTCGACAGCGGAGGACGCGGCCGCGCCCACAGGAATTTTATGTGAGGTAATCCATTCTTCGACGCCGTTCATTGCTTTCACTTCACGATCTGGAAATTTCGGGCCTGGCCAGGGCGAGCGATAGAGCCGTGTGAATCTTTGTGACCGCCGCGACTTCCGGAACAGGCAAGCGATGCTGACATCCGGGTCTCCCCTCCACTTTCAGTTCGATATCGCAACATGTCCAGCATCTGTTTCGAAATAGCCGCCTCATTCGCCTGTCGGAAATCAGCAGATATGGATGATGCGAGAGTTCATTTCGGCCATGACCCCAGACCGCCTTCATCATTGCGGGTCTGGAACAGACAAGAATTGATTTATTCCGACATCGGATTGGATAGAGACGCCTTTTCGAACAGAATGAGCACTCAGGACATTGAATGAGCGGTCAATTTCCACTCACTTGATCTGAGGACTATATTTTTTCTTATAAAAACACGCTTATCCGCCAGAAACTCTTCCGCTTGACGGCAGTTGCATTTCTGTGGACATTTCTTTTCCGTTTCGACATAAGCGCCCCGTTAAATGGTCATTCAATGCCTTGTCCGGAGCAAATGATGCAGCCTCCCACCCCTTCCGCCATGACCCGACTGGATGATGACCGACGTCGCAGTTTCGTGTCCGCAACATTGTCGGTACTGGCCGATCACGGATATGTGGGCGCGACGCTGGCGCGGATCGCGGAACGCGCAGATGTGTCTCCGAGCCTGCTGGTTCATTATTTCGGCGATAAGGATACGCTGCTCGCCACCGCGTTCTGGTTCCTCTCCGAATCGTTACGCGGTGAAATCCTGAATCGCTTTTCAACCGCTCACACGCCGCGCGAGCGTTTGCAGGCGGTGATCGATTCCCTGCTTGCCCGCGACCAGTTCCAGCAGGAGGAAGGTGCAACCTGGCTTTCCTTCTGGGGGCAGGTTCCTTACGTGCCGACGCTGAAGCGCATCCAGCGGATCTACCAGAAGCGGATGCTGTCCAATCTTTCCCATGACCTGAAGGCGCTCCTGCCCGGTCGGAATGTTTATTCCCTCGCCACCTCCATCGCGGCGCTGATCGACGGCACATGGCTGCGGGCGGCACTGTCGGAATGGGAAGAAGCGGACAGCGCGGGCGCACGGGCGCAGGTCACGGCCTTTCTGGACAGCCAGATCGCGTTGTATCAGGCCAGCCTGCCTGCTCCGTCCATTCAGAAGGGTGCGCAGGAAATCTGCTCCAACTGGATCAATGGTCGCGCTGCCCCGTCGGGCGGCCCCCGGTTCGAGACACGCAATCCAGCGACCGGTGAGGTTCTGGCTGAAGTTGAGATCGCCGGTGAGACGGAACATACCGCTGCCGTTGAGAGCGCGAAGCGCGGGCAGAAGATCTGGGCACGGATGACCGGCACCGAGCGTGGACGTATTCTGCGCAAGGCTGCGGATCTTTTGCGGCGTGACAACGATATTCTTGCACGCATTGAAACGCTGGACACCGGCAAGCCGATTGCCGAGACGACGACGGTGGATATTCTCTCCGGTGCGGATGCGCTCGAATATTTCGGCTCCGTTGCCTGCACGATCAATGGCGAGGCGATTGATCTGGGCGAGCAGGCCTTTGCCTATACACGCCGTGAACCTCTCGGTGTGACGGCAGGCATCGGCGCGTGGAACTATCCGATCCAGATCGCCTGCTGGAAGTCCGCTCCGGCGCTGGCCTGCGGCAATGCAATGATCTTCAAGAGTTCGGAGATGACACCGCTGACATCCGTGCGTCTGGCCGAGATATATCGCGAGGCGGGTGTGCCGGACGGTGTGTTCAATGTGCTGCACGGCGCAGGAGAGGTCGGCCGTCGTCTCTGCGCCGATCCGGATATTCGCAAAGTCAGCCTTACGGGTTCGGTCTCCACCGGCAAGGCGGTGATGCGCGAAGCCGCCAATACGCTGAAATATGTCACGCTGGAACTGGGAGGGAAATCTCCCCTCATTATCTTTGACGATGCTGACGTGGACAACGCTGTGTCCGCTGCCCTGCTTGCAAACTTCTATTCAGGTGGTGAAATCTGCTCGAATGGCACACGGGTTTTCGTGCAGTCCGGCATCCGTGACCGGTTCCTTGCCGAACTGAAGCGGCGCGTCGAGGCGATGAAAATTGGTGATCCGCTGGCGATGGATACAGATGTGGGAGCGCTCATCAGCGCGCCGCATCTGGAAAAAGTCATGTCATATGTTGAAAGTGGAATTGCCGAAGGGGCCCAGCTCCTGACAGGTGGTCAGCGCGTGACCGAAGGTGCATTCGGCAAGGGCGCGTTCATGCAGCCGACAATCTTTGTCGGTTGCAATGACGACATGAAGATCGCGCGTGAGGAAATCTTCGGTCCTGTCATGACGGTTCTCGATTTCCGGGATGAGGAAGAGGTCATTGCCCGCGCCAATGCCACCGAGTTCGGGCTGGCGGCTGGCGTGTTCACGAACAACCTTGCACGTGGGCACCGTGTCGTGGCGGCACTGGAAGCCGGGACATGCTGGATCAATCAGTACAACATCACGCCGATCGAAATGCCGTTCGGTGGCTACAAACAGTCCGGGCTGGGTCGTGAAAACAGTCAGGCGGCGCTTGAACATTACACGCAACTCAAGAGCGTTTACGTGGCGCTCGGCAATGTTGAATCGCCTTACTGAGGAGGCAGGCCATGGAACAGGAATTTGATTATATCGTCGTCGGGGCCGGGTCTGCCGGGTGCGTTCTGGCCAATCGCCTGACGGAAGATGGTAAAAACACCGTGCTGCTGCTGGAGTTTGGTGGCAGCGACAAGTCGATCATCGTTCAAATGCCGACGGCGCTGGCGATGCCGATGCATTCCAAACGTTTCAACTGGTTTTACGAAAGCGAGCCCGAGCCGCATCTTGACGGTCGACGCATGTTCACGCCGCGCGGCAAGGGGCTGGGCGGTTCCTCCTCCATCAACGGCATGGTGTATGTGCGCGGCAATGCGCTCGACTTTGAAGACTGGGTGAAAGAGGGAGCGGCTGGCTGGTCCTACGCCGATGTTCTGCCCTACTTCAAAAAAGCCGAGTCCTGCACGGAAGGCGATGACGTCTATCGTGGCCGCACCGGCCCGCTGCACACCCAGTATGGCACGGTGGACAATCCGCTTCATGCGGCATGGCTGAAGGCGGGCTATCAGGCCGGATATCCGGTCACGCACGACTATAACGGCTATCAGCAGGAAGGCTTCGACAAGATGAGCATGACCGTCAAGGACGGTCGGCGCTGGAATACAGCCAATGCTTATCTGCGGCCTGTGATGCACCGGAAGAATCTGGACGTGCATCAGCAGGCGCGCGCGACGAAGATCCTGTTCGAGGGCAAGCGGGCGGTTGGGGTTTCCTACGCGCGTGGGAGCAAAGAGTGTGTGGCCCGCGCGCGCAAGGAAGTCATTCTCTGCGGTGGTTCAATCAATTCGCCGCAGCTCCTGCTGCTTTCTGGAATCGGTCCTGCCGATCAGCTTCGGGCGCTCGGCATTCCCGTGATTGCGGACCGGCCCGGCGTGGGCGAGAATTTGCAGGATCATCTGGAATTTTACTTTCAGATCGCCTGCAAGAAACCGATCACGCTCTATTCAGCCATGAGTCCGCTGGCGAAGCTGAAAATCGGGCTGCGCTGGATTCTACGGAAAGATGGTCTTGGGGCCACGAACCATTTCGAGAGCTGTGGGTTCATCCGGAGCAAGGCAAGCGTTCCCTACCCGGACATTCAGTTCCATTTCCTGCCGCTGGCCGTGACGTATGACGGCAAGGGACTGGCATCGGGTCACGGTTATCAGGCACATGTCGGTCCGATGCGCTCCAAGAGCCGCGGGCATGTTCGGCTGAAATCGACAAATCCTGCGGACAAGCCGGCCATTCTCTTCAACTATCTGAGCCATCCTGATGACTGGGAGGAAATGCGCGCCTGCGTGCGGCTGACGCGCGAACTTTTCAATCAGGAAGCGTTCCAGCCTTTCCACGGCAATGAATTGCAGCCCGGCGAAGACTGCACGTCGGACGAGCAGATCGACACCTTCATCCGCCAGAAGGTGGAAAGCGCTCTACACCCGTCATGCACCTGCAAAATGGGTGCCGTGGACGATCCGATGGCCGTGGTTGATCCGCAAACGCGGGTGATCGGTGTGGAAGGTCTGCGTGTGGTGGATTCTTCCATCATGCCGCGTGTCACCAATGGTAATCTGAATGCGCCGACGACGATGATTGCGGAAAAGGCTGCCGATCACATCCTCGGTCGGCCTATGCTGACGCCATCGCATGCACCGTATTACGTCGCTCCACACTGGGAGACCCGGCAACGCTGAGGAGGCCGGTCCTCATGAGAATGGGAAATCCGATGTCATGTCTGTGACGATTGAGACAATCAGCGATGAACGTCTTCTTGGGGTTGTCCCTGATCTCGCACGGTTGCGGATCACGGTCTTCCGTGAGTGGCCATATCTCTATGACGGCAACCTCACCTATGAGGAAGATTATCTGCGTGCCTACATGCAGAGTCCGGGCACGGCGGTTATCGTCGCACGAGATGGCGACAGGGTTGTCGGTGCCTCGACATGCCTGCCCCTGAAAGACGAGATGGACTGCATCCGCGCGCCCTTCGAAGAACGCGGGCTCTCGATGGACGATTTCTTTTACTTTGGGGAATCCGTCCTGCAGGAGGCGTATCGTGGACAGGGTATCGGTGTGCGTTTCTTTGAGGAGCGCGAGCGTCATGCACGCTCCGCGAGCGCTGCACCGTTTGCCGTATTCTGCGCTGTGCGACGCTGGAAAACCGATCCGCGGCGCCCAGAGAACGCGAAATCGCTGGTGGATTTCTGGGCGAAACGTGGCTTCTCTCCCCTGCCCGACGTCTTCTGTCATCTCGACTGGAAAGAACCGGGTATTGTTGGCGAGCGGGATCACATGCTCGATTTCCACATCAAGTCACTCAATGGCGCCCCGATCCCGGAGGCGCTGCTACCAAAGGAACAGGCCGGATGAGCACTTCTCTTCGTCTTGGCGTGCTGGCATGGGAAGTTGCGAAAATCGACTCTCTCGAAGAGTATGCGGCACATCTTGATCGGCTGGTGGCCGAAGGGGCGGCGCAGGCAGACCTGCTGCTGATGCCGGAATATTCCTGCATGGAAGCCGCTGCCGCCATCACGAAGGAACCCGATCCCTCTGCCGAGCTGGATGCGATCTGTCTGCACAGTGATGCGCTTCTCACGATCATGCGGGATGCTGCGAAGAAGCATGCCGTCTGGATGATGCCGGGGACGTTACCGCGCCCGGAGGCGGCGGGAGTGCGCAATCGCGCGCCGTTGATCGCGCCGGATGGGTCCGTGGCGTTTCAGGACAAGCACGTCATGACACGGTTCGAGAACGAGTCATGGGGTGTGAAGGCAGGCAATCCGCCGGGCGTGTTCGAGACGCCCTGGGGTCTGATCGGAACGTCCGTCTGCTATGATTCGGAATTTCCGATGCTGGCACGGGCTCAGGTCGAAGTGGGGGCATGGCTCATACTTGTCCCGACCTGCACGGATTCCATGCATGGTTTCAATCGTGTGAAGATTTCGGCGCAGGCGCGAGCGCTGGAAAACCAGTGTTTCGTAGCGGTTTCCCCCACTGTAGGGGAGGCCCCCTGGCTGGCCACGCTGGATGAGAATCATGGTTGTGCGGGGATTTACGGGCCGGTGGATCGAGGATTTCCGGCTGACGGCGTGATCGCAGAAGGAAAGCTTGATACTGGCGGCTGGATCTTCGCTACACTCGATCAGGCTTCTCTCCATGAGGTGCGTAAGAACGGCGCAGTCCGTAACTGTCGTGACTGGCCGGTCACTGTGCCGCCTGCCGAAAAGAACGCTTTTTCGGGAGCCTGACGATTCCCGCGTTTCCGGGCAAGGAGACGTCGCAAATATGAAAGTATCGCACGGCGTCTTTCCCTTATGATTTCATGAAATGCCGGGAGCACGGGAATGAAGCCCTGTCTTTCCGGCTTCCCAACTCTGGTCTGAGGCACGGTAAGAATCATGAGCGCAGATACATTGAAGAGTTTTTTCCAGTCCCCGCTGAGTGTTATTGATCCGGAGGTATTCTCTGCGATTGAGAGCGAGTTTGAGCGTCAGCGCGACGGGATTGAGCTGATTGCCTCGGAGAACATGGTGTCGGAGGCTGTTCTGCAGGCTCAGGGCAGCGTTCTGACCAACAAATACGCCGAGGGCTATCCGGGCCGTCGCTACTATGGCGGCTGCTCCGAGGTCGACAAGGTCGAAGTTCTCGCCATCGAGCGCGCGAAACAGATGTTCAGCGTGGGCTTTGCCAACGTGCAGCCGCATTCGGGCGCCAACGCCAACCAGGCGGCGTTCATGGCCGTCGTGACGCCGGGCGACACGGTGCTGGGCATGAGCCTCGCCGCCGGTGGTCACCTGACGCACGGTGCGGCTCCGAACTATTCCGGCAAGTGGTTCAACGCCGTGCAGTATGGCGTGCGCAAGCAGGACGGCTATCTCGATTATGACGAGATGGAAGCCCTCGCCCGTGAGCACAAGCCGAAGCTGATCGTCGCCGGCAGCTCGGCCTATCCGCGGATCATCGATTTTGCTCGTTTCCGCAAGATCGCTGACGAGGTCGGCGCTTTCCTGATGGTGGACATGGCGCACTTCGCCGGTCTGGTAGCGGCTGGTCTTTATCCGAGCCCGATCCCGCATGCCGACATCGTCACCACGACGACGCACAAGACTCTCCGCGGTCCGCGTGGCGGCCTGATCCTGACCAACAGCGAAGTGCTGGCGAAAAAGATCAACTCCGCCGTGTTCCCCGGTCTACAGGGTGGACCGCTGATGCACGTGATCGCTGCCAAGGCCGTCGCGTTCGGCGAGGCGTTGCAGCCGGAGTTCGCCGAGTATCAGAAAGCTGTCGCGGCGAACGCGAAGGTGCTGGGCGAAGTGCTCGTCGAGCGCGGTTTCGACCTCGTGACGGGTGGCACGGACAGCCATCTGCTGCTGGTCGATCTGCGTCCGAAGAAGGTGACGGGCAAGATCGCGGAAAAGGCGCTGGAGCGTGCGGGTATCACGGCGAACAAGAACGCCGTGCCGTTCGATCCGGAGAAGCCTGCGATCACGTCCGGCATTCGTCTCGGCAGCCCGGCGGCGACGGCGCGTGGTTTTCGCGAGGCGGAGTTCCGTGCGGTCGGCGAGATGATCGACGAAGTGCTGACCGCGCTGGCGGCCTCTGGCGGCGAGGGCGATGCGGCTGTCGAGAACGCTGTCCACGAGCGCGTCAAGGCGCTCTGCACGCAGTTCCCTATCTATAATCAGTGATTCCCGTTTTCTGAGGACGCAAAAGAGTTTCAGGAGCATTCATGACACAGGCCGCGACCCGGACTCTGATCGAGTCCTATTACGCGACATTCAATGCGGGAAACCGAGACGATTTCCTTGCGCTACTTACGGAGGATGTTGCTCATGACATCAATCAGGGCGGCAGGGAGACGGGCAAGGCATCGTTCCGTACGTTTCTTGAGCGGATGGATCGTTGTTACAAAGAGACGATTGCCGACATCGTGGTGATGGTGAACGAGGACGGCACGCGCGCCGCCGCCGAGTTCATGGTGCACGGTCAGTATCTTTCGACTGATGACGGGCTGCCGGAAGCGAACGGTCAGACCTATCTCCTGCCTGCCGGTGCGTTCTTTACTGTGAGCGACGGCAAGGTGGCGCGCATCTCAAACTACTATAATCTTCCTGAGTGGGAGCGGCAGGTTACGACCTGACCAGACGGCGACGCCTTGCCACGAAGCGGGTGTCGCTTTTAGCCTAAAGTATGTCGTTTCTGAAATAGTCTCTGGGTGTTTCCAACCACGCCTCAAAATCTGTTTTGCCTCACCTTCGTTTCGTTATAGAAACACAATGACACGCGACCGGGAAACCGCCTCCGCATGTTTCAGAACGACTGGAGGTGCGCCATGATGCAACGACGACAGTCGAGCCCGCCGGAGACTCCCAGTCTTCGCGTTGGGATCATTCTTGCGGAAAACTTCACTCTTTCAGCGTTTTCCCTGCTCATCGACCATCTCCGGCTTGCGGCTGACAAGGAAGACAAGAGCCGTCCGATCCTGTGCAGCTGGCAGATCATGAACAGCCGACCGGAATCAATCCGCGCCAGTTGCGGTATTTCGGTGAGCCGCACCTCCGACCTGACCACCCCCACCGATTTCGATTACATCGCCGTTGTCGGTGGCCTCCTGCACGGGCGACGGCAGGTTGATGAAGTGACTCTTCGCTATCTCCAGAAGGCTGATGGGCTTGGCGTGCCGCTCATCGGGATCTGCACGGGAGCGTTCATCCTCTGTCGCGCCGGTGTCATGGAGGGGCGCACCTGCTGTGTGAGCTGGTATCACCGGCAGGATTTCATGGAAGAGTTTCCCGACCAGAAAGTCTGTAGCGAGGAAATGTATCTGGTGGATGGCGACCGCATCACCTGTTCCGGCGGTGGCGGGACGGCGGAATTGGCGCTGCATCTGATCGAGAAACATCTCAGCCGCCCTCTGGCCCGCAAAGCAAGCCACATTCTGCTCCTCGACCGGCCTCGCCGGGGTGATACGCCTTCTCTCCAGCCGCATCCGCCGCTCAGCGGGGAAATCGGCCGGGTTGTCGATCCGCGTGTGCGTCGGGCGATGATGGAAATGGAGCAGAACATGATTGATCCACTGCCCATCAGTGATGTTTCCAAGCGGCTTGGAATTTCCTCCCGTCAGCTCGAACGCCTATTCCAGTCGGTGCTCGGCATTCGTCCTGCCGTGTTTTACCGGATGATCCGGCTGCGTTATGCTCAGGCGCTGCTATCACAGGGCGAACTGTCGATCACGCAGGTGGCCATCGAGACGGGTTTTTCCGACTGCGCGCATTTCTCTCGACAATTCAAGACAATGTTTGGACATTCACCCAGCACCGTGCGCGGCCGCAACGAACGCGTCTCCGTCGCCTTGCAGCCGCTCCTGCCGCCACTTCAGGCCGGTGAACGGGCGGGCGTGCGCCTGTTTGAATCCCTGTAGAGCGATCATGTCTGGACTGTGCGTGAGCAGTGAGACACGAACAGGGATCGTTTCCGTGTCCTCCCGGCTGACCGTGTCGCGGTTTTATTCCTGACTTTCCACGCCGAAGGGAGTTGGGAAGTGGGACAGGCTGCCAAGGCGGCGTTCAAACGTGAAGCGGTTCGTCTGGGCCTGGGTTGCGGTCGGTTGCGTAAGGCCTATCACTCAGCCGTTGGGTATTTGCGTTCTTCGCACGCCCAGCATCGTGAGGTTTGTGTTTATATCCCGGTATCAGCCTCCCTGCCATCTGTTTGGAGGGAGTGACCGCGGACTTCAGGCCTGATGCAGACATCCTGTGTGTCTGCGCAAAAAATCATGGAGAATTTCTTCAAACCCTGAAAGCCGAATTACCATCGTGACAGTTCTGGATAACGCACCGTAACGTCGGATGCACCCGTCACCCAGCTACATCAGTGTCTTCTGTAATCCTCCAAGGCATCATGCAGCCCTGCAGTAGAAAATCCCTCTGAATCATAAGCAGATAGCAACAACAGTTACTCCACCGTCCCAGACAAAAACGAAAATACATACTGTTGGGGACGATCTCTCCTCAAAACGGAGTGTCACCGCTCTGGCGCTGCCATTTCACGGCATGCGAGCATTCAACTCCATATCGAGAGAATCTATCTCACCCTGCGTATACGCGGGACCCCACGCTGTCCTGCAGCGCGATCGCGCGGGTGGATACGACAGCTATACTGGAGCCACCCCACCATCTCAGGCCGGTCTTCTTGCGGTCTCGCCCCACGGCACTGAACTGAATTGAACGAGAATATCCGGCAGTTCCTATTGCCCAACTGGCTACTCGCCACCGCATGCAACTCCCTTATCGCGTCGTCTGAGGCCATCTGCTCTATAGGTCTCAGAAAAGTAGCACTTGGTTTTATTGAGAGGCTTTTATCTTTGACAGCCGCCTGTGTGGACAATTTGGGTACCCCCGATCGGTCAGAAATGCGGCTACACGCATGTGATCCGGTGAGGATGAAGCGATGTCAGACAAAAAGCATATTCATCCTGGACCGAGGGTATAATCGAGTGTTTTAGCGACCGAGGTGCCTGCAGGCTTGCATAGTTCGCCCTGAAATTCTGCTCAAAAAATTTTCTGTCCCAGTTGTGCTTACAACCTCATCCATTCATGCTCACCCTACGTTTCATTCATCTGCCGAAGTGTCCCACAACGGCATAATTTAGCGTCTATGATCGAAAAAAAAGTAGAATACACCGCCCGACTGCTCATAACGTTATGTTCCGACATCAGAACAATCGGCAGGTTCACGTGAAATTATCACAGTTTAAAGTTCTGACATTCGATTGCTACGGCACCCTGATCGACTGGGAAAGCGGTATCATTAACGCACTTCGTCCCCTGACGGATCGCGTGAGCCGCCCCCTGTCGCGGAACGAGATTCTTCAGGCCCATGCGCGCTATGAATCCCGTCAGCAAAAATGGACGCCGGGGCGCCCCTACCCTGCCATTCTTGCGAGTGTTTATCGACGTCTGGCGGAAGAATGGGGGGTGGCCTGCGGGGTTTCGGAGGCAGAGAATTATGGCGCATCCGTGCCGTCATGGCCAGCGTTTCCAGATTCAGCCGAGGCACTCGCCTACCTGAAACAGCATTTCAAACTCGTTATTCTCTCGAATGTTGATTTCCGGTCTTTTTCCGGCAGCAATACACGACTACAGGTGGAATTCGACGGCGTTTATACTGCAGAGGATGTTGGTTCTTATAAGCCTTCACCGCGTAATTTTGAGTATATGCTGGAGTATCTGGCGGATCTCGGGCTGGGGAAGGATGATATTCTTCATACCGCCGAGAGTCTTTTCCACGATCACTCGCCTGCAAACGGGTTCGGCCTCGCATCCTGCTGGATTTATCGCCGTCACGACCAGCAGGGTTTCGGCGCGACGATGGACCCCGGATCAATGCCCCGTATTGATTTTCAGTTCACATCGATGGCGGAGCTTGCCGAGGCGCATAAGCGGGAATGTGCTGAAGGCCTCTGATCTGTTGTCAGTGATACCAGACCACGAAGAGACTGACCGCCGGGTTCGGGCTATGCCCGGCCCCGGCAGGAAGCAGGAATATTCATGCGCCGGTCTTCCACAAAACCTTCTGGTTTATAAAGGTCTCTGACCTTTCGGAACCTGGGCAGAGTTCCAGATTTGTCTGTCCGCAGGTCCGTTTCTGCGGGGTCCATTTTCAGGTGTTGCATCCGTTATCCGGGAGTTTAGCCTGTGCGATCTTTCAGTATTATGGTGTTCATTCTTGCCTGTTCTTTCGCTGTTACTGCTCAGGCCGCAGTGCCTGATGCGTCGGCGATCCGTCGAGATGCGCGGGAGCAAATTCCTCCCTCGCTGATCGGAGCCTGGAAGCTCTCATCAGAGGAGTCACGCTTTCCGGAAGGGAAAGCACCCCGCATGCAGTATCGAATTTTCGACTATACGGAGCAGGGCATGCTGCTCGTCGATTATCTGACGATGACAACGAATGGCACGTTGACGTCCGGCAACTGGACGTCCGCCTTCGATGGCAGTTTCCGGCCTGAATATATGCGGCCTTACGGCGCCACACCGTTTGCGATGGTGCGGCTTGTGAAAACAGCCGATCACGCGCTGGATCTCGTTGCAATGAAGAACGGAGTGGTGTTTGAGACGGGACGCCTCGTGATCGCACCCGATGGAAAGACGCTGACTTTTACTTATCAGGCCGGAGGAAAGACCAGTGTTGCGGTCTATCACCCGTGGGATCTGATCCATTGAGCGCCCCCCCCTCAGACCGCAGGCACTCAGTGCTGAGCGGAGAGGACCGGGACCTTGGCATGGCGCGGCCGATAAACCGGCGCGATTTCATTCAGGGCGTGGCAGCGGCGGGAGCGACTCTTGCCATGACGTCTGGTGCCATGGCTCAGGAAACATCCCATCTGGAAAGTGATGTTTCCAATAACTATCCCCCCTTGCGGACTGGAATGCGCGGAATGCATCCGGGGGCGTTTGAGGCAGCTCATGCCCTGCGTGACGGAGCACCACAGCCGGTGCCGGTCAGCACAGGCGAGACTTATGATCTGGTGGTGGTCGGAGCAGGTCTGAGCGGACTTTCGGCGGCGTGGTATTATCGGCAGGCAGCTGGACCATCGGCGCGGATTCTGGTCCTCGACAATCACGATGATTTCGGTGGCCATGCAAAACGCAATGAGTTTGTCTTCAACGGTCGCAAGCTGGTGGCGACAGGTGGCTCTGCCTATATGGTGGCTCCCCGAAGCTGGACGCGCGATGCAATCGGTCTGATTGATGCTCTTGGCATAGACTGGCGCGCCGGAAAACAGCGGCACAGCGGAGCCGCGAAAGCGGCTGGTCTTCATCCCGGCGTGTTCTTCAACGAGGCGGTCTATGGTCGGGATATTCTGGTCCAAGACGGCAATCTGATGAAGCCGACGCATGAGTTTCTCGCGCGAACGCCTCTGCCACCTGCCCTGCAATCAGAGATTTTTCGGCTGACTCATGGAACGACTGATTATCTGCCCGGTCTGACAGTCGATCAGAAAATTGAGCGTCTCAGATCCATCAGCTACCGGACCTATCTGCTGGATGTTGCGAAATTTTCTCCGGAGATTCTGTCCTTCACGCAGGGAGTCTGGTGCCTTGGCAATGATATGGCCAGTGCCTGGCTTGCTCTTTTCCGTGGCAAGCCCGGGTTTGCAGGTCTTGGTCTCTCCATCCCGCAAGGCTCTCCTGAAAATCCCAAAGAAGAGGCTGAAGATTTCATTCTTCCCGCCGGCAACTCAGACATTGCGCGACTGATTGTCCGCTCGCTGATCCCCGATGCACTGGTGGCAGGATCCTGGGAGAGCGTGGAGGGCGCGCGGGTCGATTACGGGACACTGGACAGGACAGGTTCTCCGACGCGCATCCGGCTCAGCAGTATTGTTGTGAATGCGCGGCATCTGGGGCCGAAGCCTCATCAGTTCGAGCCGGACGGGCGGGAGGTGGCGGTTTCCTATATGCAGGGAGGGAAATGCTGGTCAGTCAAAGCGCAGAATGTCGTGATGGCGGGGATGAACAACATGATCCCTTATATCTGCCCTGACATACCGGGCTCTCAGGCGACGGCGCTGCATACGGCGGTGCGGGCCTGCAACCAGGCAACGAATGTACTTTTTCGTAACTGGGAGGCTTTTGCGAAGCTGAAGACCGGCGGCATTATCTGTCCGAATGCTTTCTATGGCAGCATACTTCCTGAGTTACACTCCACTGTCGGGTCCGTTCAGGGTGTGCACGATCCGTCGCAGCCTGTGATCGTATCATTTGCGACGGCTGCGAATTCCGGGATTGCGGCCAATCCGACGATGATGAGTGAGTTGTTGCATGGAGCTGTGCCTCCTCCTGGCACAGCGATGGACGATCAGTTCCGGGCGATCCGGGCCGGTTTACTTCAGGCCCCTTTCTCGCAGTTTGAACGGGCTGTCAGGAAACAGGCGGCTGGAGCCCTTGCGGGAGGTGGTTTTGATCCGGCGCGTGACATTCTGGCGATAACGGTCAATCGCTGGCCGCATGGTTTTGCGACGGGGCGGAATGTACTGTTCGACCACACTGGGCCAGACGATCTGTCACCAACGATTATTGCGAAGCAGAAATTCGGACGCATCGCGATTGCGAATTCGGATTCTTCGGGAATTGGCATTGCGCAGACCGCGATTGATGAAGGATGCCGGGCTGTTCGGGATCTTCAGCCTCGTGTCTATGGCTATTACGAAACTGTGTAAGAGTGCATTCTGTTTCGTCGGACGAAGAGAGCGAACGGTTTTATATGGCGGCTCTTTTTGGGGGATAACGGAGTTTCATCCTCCTTCTGAGTAAAGGTGAACCAGGAGAAATTTATGTCGGAACAGATCTCTTTTGATGCTTTTCTTGCCGTGGATGTGCGTGTTGGCACAATCCTCAGTGTTGAGGCTTTTCCTGAGGCTCGCAAGCCCGCGTGGAAGTTGGAAATCGATCTCGGACCTGAGATCGGTGTTAAAAAATCCAGCGCTCAGATAACCGATCTGTATGCACCAGATGATCTGACGGGGTGCCAGGTTGCGTGCGTTGTTAATCTCGGGTCCCGCCGGATTGGTCCGTTCATGTCGGAAGTTCTGACGCTTGGTTTCCCCGATGCTGAGGGGCGCGTTGTGCTGGTGAAGCCCGACAAGGCGGTGCCGAACGGAAGCCGGTTGTTCTGAACTAGTGGTACGCCGGTGTACCCTAAGAGCACCTTTCGAAACCATGTTGTGAGGGTTCTGAAGCAGATAAGCGAGCCTGCGATCGGTTGTGAAGGCGAGGTGGATGTCGGCTCTACGTTCGTAGGGGACGGTGAGGCGTCGGAAACGGGGTATCCATGCGCAGGTGCATTCGACGACCCAGCGATGCTTTCCGAGATGGGTGCTGCTTTCGATGCCTTTGCGGGCGATCCTGCTCCTGATCCCGCGACTGGAGCATGTCAGCCAGCAGCGTCGATCGTCATAGCCCTTATCGGCGTGGAGCTTTCTGGGACGGCGGCGCGGTCGTCCTTTCTTCCCCCGGATGGAAGGCCGCGCATCCAGAAGGGGCTCAAGCATCCGGCTGACGTGGCCATTGGCACCGGATAGAAGGACAGTCAGC
The DNA here is from genome assembly GCF_011516755.1 of Acetobacter conturbans. Lineage (GTDB taxonomy): Bacteria > Pseudomonadota > Alphaproteobacteria > Acetobacterales > Acetobacteraceae > Acetobacter > Acetobacter conturbans. Next base: position 238,215 of record NZ_WOSY01000001.1, read on the forward strand.
GGAACACCCAGTCGATCCGTGACGATGTGCCGCTTCGTGCCCGGTCTTCCGCGATATGTGGGGTTCGGACCAGTCGTTTCACCCCCCTTTTTGCCGCGACGGATGCACTATCCATGCAGGCCCGGCTCCAGTCGGTCGGCCTGATGGAGGCGGGTCAACATCGCACGATGCAAATCGTCCTATACGCCCGCCTGAGGCCCGTCTCGCAGGCGACGCCAGCATGTAATCCCGGAGCGGCATCTCATCTCGCGGGGGAGCATCTCTCATGGAATGCCGGTCAGAAGAACGACCACGCCCCCCCGTCAACGCAGAACGGGTGGAAATACTTGGTCATCCGCCTTTCGAGCGCGGGATAACAGGCAGGAGCGGTTCAATAACCACCCATAATTCAGCGGAAACAAGAGAGGAGGCCATGCAGCAGCCCCCCTCGTTCAGGACCTGATTACAAGGGGTTTTGAAAGGAGCTCTAAGTTTTCTGTGCTGCACCAACCGAAAACACCTCTTGCGAGGTGCCTTCTTCCAACAGGCGAAATACTGAAACCGTCTATCAAGCTCCTTCCTGCGCAGCTGGCAGACCTACGATCCGTTCCATTTTGACCGGTCCATTGCAGAGTATCCGGTAAGACGGGATACAGAACAGCAACAGAACTCCTCCCAGCACACTGGCTGTACCGGCAACCAGTGCAATAGATGTGCCGATGCTCGCGGCCGAATGAAACACCTTGTCATTCAGGGCGCCGATCAGAAGAGACCCTCCCGACAATCCGCCTATGGCGTTGCAAAACAGCATGGCAGCGGAAAAGCGCGCCCGCATGGTGGCCGGCACCGCAATTTGCAGAACTGTCGCTGATGGGGGCATGGGGAAAGATGCAAAGAAGAAGGCTACGGAAAAAGTGACTATGGCCAGATGAGTGTCCATCGTGGTCACGCTAATGACAAGCGGTATGCTGGCGGCAAAAGCAGCACCACTCGCCACAAGTTGTGGTGCATACCAGATGCCGCGCTTCGTCAGGATGTCAATAAGACGTCCACTTGTGAAAGCCCCACCGCAGCCTGCAACGATAACAATCAGCCCCAAGGTCAAACCCAGGTCGGTATGCGACATATGATGGACGCGCATCATCTGTGCGGGCATCCAGCTGAAGAGGGAGAAGAGGGTTACAGCCAAGAGCGTATACCCAAGCATATGCAGACTGAAGAAGGTGCTGTGGCTTCTGAAGAATGAAATCGCCACTGAAACTGGCACAGGTCTCAAGGGCACTTTGCGGGATGAAGGCTCATGCACCGTCAGGGCTATGATGATGCCAAGCAAGATTCCGGGCAACCCAACCACCATGAAACAGACCTGCCAGGCGTGCAGGGTGACGAAATGGTGGTGCTGCACGAATGCCAGCAACCAGCCTCCAAACAGGAAGGCACATCCGGATCCGAGGAAAGACCCCAGAAAGAAGAACGCCAATGTGCCAGCCAGTCGTTCACGGGGCACGACATCCGCAATGTAGGAGTAGACCGCGGGGGCGAGGGCTGCCTCTCCCAAGCCTACGATTACCCGGCATAGAAAAAGTGACCAGAAGCTGTTGCAGAGACCGCAGGCCATAGTTGCAAGGCTCCACAGGATCACGCCCCCTACGATGATGGGTGGACGTGGATACCGGTCACTCATGCTGGCGAGAGGGAACCCAAGAATGGCGTACAGCAGCGAAAATGCCAGACCATTGAGGCAGGCAAACTGCGTATCACTCAGGAAAAGGTCTGATTGTATGGGACCGATCAGCAATGCAAGAATCTGTCGATCGATGTACGACAGGAGATAGGCAACCATGAAAAGGCACATGGTATTCATTTGCCTCACGCGCGTCATTTCGTTGCTCCGCAACTGCTGGGACATGCGCCTTTCGGATCGCATGTCATTGCATTCAGGACTTCCTGATGGTGTGTCAGGAAGAATAAGGAAAAAAGATTCAACTGCATGCACACCCCTGCAACGGGCATTCCTCAAGGGGGCATGGGATGGCGTTGAAAGTGATGAGGCAAGGAAAGCTTGTCTGGCGACCCGATGATCCCATCAGCGCCCTCTTGCACACGGTCCAATCCTGAGAGACCACAATACCCAGAGCATGGCCTCACTCCCGATGTGATCTACCCAACGGGCGCAATAGTACGCCCCATGCGATCGCCCCGATCTATCACCATAAATTTAATGATCTATTTCATGTGATATTGAGCCTACATGGCGTTTTGTAACGGATGCAGAAGTGTTTCTGCGACGATATGATTGCTACATCGCAATGGGCCAGATTCGAAAGCGCCCTGTCAACCGATTTCATGGAAAGCCGCTAAAGGAATCAGTAAAATATTCAGATATCTTCTTTTTATAAAACAACTATTTTAATTTAATTCGGTTTATTCAGTTTTTTCCAACCGATGATTCGATCATTTCCATCCCGATAGATCGACGGGAAATGCACGGGAAAGAAGCAAAAAACCGACCCAAAAGCACATACCCGCACGTTTTTTGTGCATTCTCGAAACGAAAATAATATAATTCCTACATAGATGATTTTTCTGTTGAAATTTCCTCTAATTACGATCCTATAATGAACCATCGAGGCACACCCCTCTGCCGTGCCTCTCATTGCGAGATGAGAATGAAGTTGTGCCTGAGACGAATTGGAGGAAGACGATGACGAACCGGCCTGCTTTTCCTTCACGTACAGCGGCTCATCTCAATCCAGATACCTGAAAGCTGCGTTTCTCCGGATATTTCTGGATTATCTCGTTGCCAAATCGAAACCAAACCCCTGTCCCCGTCCGTCATAACAACATCGCGTGGAGCTTTTCCCTACATGCAGCATCGCTTCACAGCTCACGGAGCTTCCAGTTTCGTCATTGCCGTCTGCAGTCTCATGTTCGTTCTTGAAAGTCATGCAGCCGTGGCGCAGGAGCCGGTCTCGTCAACCCGACTGAAGGCTATTACCGGCACGTCGGCTTCGATCCCTCCGGTGCAGCCCCCCCTGCCCTCACCAGCCACCAATGAACAATTGCGTCATCAGGATCTGACCGTGCACGGCAAGGCACGCATCATGGATGACAGTGATTCCATGTCTGCCCCCAACAACATCAGCACAAAGATCATGCCTGCGGTTCCGGTGGCCGTGGAGGAGAACAAGCCCAAGAAAGGGTTTTTCCATGATGTTCTCACGCCCCTGAAAGAGCACGGAATCACGTTCCATGCACTGATTCTGGACAATTTTGTCAGCAATGTTGTCGGTGGCGTAAAGCCCGGCACACGCCTCCAGAATGCACTGGGCGTCATTCAGACCCAGATCAATCTCGAAAAGCTTCTCGGCTGGAAGGGCGCACAGATCAATTTCGGGGAGGATATCTTCTTCCTGCGCAACAACGACAACAACTGGTCGCAGCAGGTGGGAGACAGCATCGTCGGGTATCAGCCCCCTCATCTGTTCCGGGGCAACTATCTGAGTGAACTGACACTCGATCAGAAGCTTTTAAATAACAAGCTCGAAATAGAGGGCGGTCGCGCCAACATATCACGTTATTTTCTTGTCCCGAACTGCAACCAGATCCTGACCTGCTTCAAGGATGTGTGGTCCCAGGATGCCGGTATCAGTACGTTTGTCTATGCTACATGGTCCGGACACATAGTGTACCATTTCACCCCGTCGTGGTATTTTCAGGCTGCCGCAACAGAAGTGAATAAGACCGTCTATTTCACGAACGGATGGGAATGGGACACGCAGGGTGCCAGCGGGGCTACCGGTGTGGGTGAAGTGGGCTACAATCGGGGCTTCGACAAAACGGCTTATCCGTCGATGTTCGAATTCCTCGGGTTCTACAATTCGTCAACCGTCACAGATCCGATCAAAACGGTGGCTGGTACGTCGCAGCTCTATGACAAAAGCTCACCCGCCCAGACGCATACGGGAATGTCGGGCATCTTCTTCAGTGGTCAGCAATATGTCTGGCGCAAGGACCACGGCACTTCACGCAATCCGCATGGGATGGCTCTTGCCGTGTATGGTGGCGCGGGTTCCGGCTTCCAGACCTATGCGCCAGTACAAGCCGAAGCCTATCTGGGAGCTTTCGTGCAGGCTCCATTCGCCTCACATCCGCTGGACAGCTACGGCATCCAGCTGCATTGGACCAAACTCGGCTCCCGTGAGGAACAGTTTCTGGCGGAAGCAAACAAGCTGAGCGGAGGAGACGGCAAGCGTCCCAACGCTGCTCATCTCGTGGTTGACGTTCACGCCCACACCTTTCTCTTTCCCAATGTAGCGCTCGAACCCAGCCTCCAATATGTGATCAACCCGAACACATATTACGCCCCCATGACCCGAGAGCATCCTCATAATGCCCTTGAGGTGGGCGCCACGTTGTTCGTCTATCTCGACAAGATGCTGGCATTCCCATGAGGAAAGGTGGAATGACTGGCATCGGACTATTGAGATCTCCGCTGGCATTGTCGGAATGGATGATGGCCAGATGAAGCGTGAACCGCGCATCTGTATCGCGGGGATGGGGGCAATCGGGAGCCTGCTTGCAGCCTCCCTGTCCTCACGGTCGGCAAATCTGTCTCTGGTTGCGCGCGGAGAGACACTCCGCACGCTTCAGCAGAACGGACTGACGTGCCGAAAAGGCGGCCAGGTGGCGACGTTCCGTGTTTCGGCGGATGTCCGTGCACCGGACGAGATTCAGGACGTCATTCTTCTTGCCGGGAAGGCTCATCATCTACCGGATCTTGTCCAGATGATCCAACATGCTGTGGGGCCCCAAACATGTGTGATCCCCGTGGTCAACGGCGCACCGTGGTGGTTGCTGCCCCAACTCGGGATCGGATCTAAAGCCGTCGCGAGTGTCAACAGTATCCTTGATCCCGAAAACAGACTGTCCGCTCTGCCTCTGACCAGCATCGTGGGATGTGTGGCCTATGCTTTTGCAAGAGTGGAAAAGCCCGGCGAAGTGTCTGTCGAAGGCCCTTCGCGCTTCGTGATCGGGGATGCTGTTGGGGGAACCAACACTCATGCCAGAACCGTCATGGGCTGGCTGGGCGAAAAGGACGCGCTGTTCCAGATTTCTTCTGACATGAAAACAGAGGTCTGGAACAAGCTGTCGCTCAATGTCGCGACCAACTTCCTGTCGGTTCTCTGCGAAACCACCCTTCAGGAGCTGGTGACAGATGCAGCGATCAGACCACTGGTGACTCAGTGCCTGTCGGAAATTCTGATGCTGGGACAAGCCTGTTCCATCGAAGGACTTTTCCCGGTCACGAGAAGCATGGAGATCATCGGCGCGGGCGGGACTCACGCCACCTCCATGCTGCAGGACTTTCGTGCAGGACGCCCTCTGGAACTGGCAGCGCTTGGTGATGTCATCACCGCGCTGGGCCGACACAAAGGGGTGTCCCTGCCGACGATCGAAACCCTTCTGGGTTTGACGCGGTATGCCTCGACCAGACGCAACACGACACATACGAAAGGAACACTCCATGTCCATTGAGCAGCAGAATGCAGAGAAACGCCTGCGTATCCAGCTCGCAGAGTGTTATCATCTGATCGATTATTACGGCTGGACGGAAATGATCTTCAATCATATTTCCGTACGACTGCCCGGCGAGCCTCGGCGTTATCTGGTGAACGCATTTGGACTGAATTACGATGAAGTGACACCGGACAACCTGCTGGTTGTGGATGCGGACGGTCAGTTACTGAGCAACGCCGAGGATAAGCCCAATCCGGCCGGCTTTGCTCTGCATGGTTCCATTCACAGCGCGCGGGATGACATCCACTGTATCATTCACACCCACACGAATGCCGTCTGTGCTGTCGCGATGAAAAAGGATGGTTTCAGCTACGACAATTTCTATGGGGCGCAGCTTTTCGGCCGGGTCGGCTATCATGATTTCGAAGGCATCACGCTCTATGATGACGAGCGGCCACGCATGCTCGACAGTCTTGGACAGAAACATGTCCTCGTCCTCCGCAACCACGGTATTGCCGTTGGGGAAAGCGATGTGGCACGCACCTTCTTTCTGCTCTGGGTGGTGCAGCGTGCTGCCGAGATCCAGTGCCAGACAGGAATGATTCCGGGGGCTGACATCGTGTTGCCTGACACGATCCGGCAGCGCTGCTCGGAAGATGCACAATCCGTGATGACCCATTCCAGTGCGGCCCAGAAGATGTTTGATGCAGCGGTCAGGAAGCTGCGCAAGGAACGCGGTCCCTTGTGGAAAGGTGATGAGGGCTGCGTATAACCGGCTACCCCGCCGTCTGACCAGCCGACGGTTCTCGTGCGGGAAGAGGGGCGCATCTGTGAGAAAACGCGTCCCTCACCAAACGGACATACCCTACCCGATCATAGGGCTGAGACCGCGGATGCAGTCTCAGCTTATTTTATGTCAGCAGAGCAGACCGCTCAGGTCGGACTGCTTTACACATTTTCTCGCGTGATGGTGGTCAAATGACGTCGGCTCATGGGCCGGTCATGTCAGTCCTTCCCCTGCCCCGCCACCGCTGGCTCACCAAACGGGGATACGGCGCATCAGTAAAACATATCCGGGGACGTTCATCTCTCAGGACCTTCTGCCGTCTCGCTGTGGAGGGCATGTAACCCAGAATTATCAGAAAAAGGCGATCAGAACCGTTTACCGCGATCAGTAAAGATTATGATAGATCTTGCGTGACGCTACCAGAAGACTCTGTATTTCAGTATCTTCGAAGTCATGGAATGCCCGCTCGAAGATGAGGGAGGCAATAGACCTTACATCTGCGAAGATCTGGCGCCCTTTATCGGTCAACTGAACCTCGGTCACGCGACCATCACTCTCGGAAACGGCCGTGCTGATCAGGTCTTCACTCTCCATGCGGTAGATCAGTTTGGTCATCGTGGAGATACGAATGACGGCGAGATCCGCGATGTGGCTTATCGGGGCACGATCGTGCTCATGCAGAATCGCCAGGACACGCCAGCGCGAGACATCCATCCCGACGCGCTTGAGGTGCCCGTCCATACGCATCTGGTACAGACCAACCAGCCGGGCAAGATGAAAGAAGGGGGAGGCTTCCGCCGAAAAGAGGGGATCGCGTGGGTCTGCGCTGCGCCATACCTTGCTGCTTCGTCTTCTGACCACGGGCTGCCCTCTTCTGGATCGCTCAACCCCCTAGCTTGTTTGCAGGGGGCTGTGAAGCATCTTTATGTGAAGCGTATCCGGGGCCGCACGACCGGAGCAGACGCGACGTCCTCCAGCCAGGCAGAGCGGGAACGTCCTGTTTTCCAGCTATTTTCCTGCTGAAGAGGGCATCCGCCTTTTCATTTGCCACCATGTCGGTGGTGATCGGCTGCTGTCCATGTGACAGACATCTGCCGGATGATCTGCTTTTTACGGTCAGGAAGAAGGTGCGATATCCATCTGGAGATCAGGGTTGTAAGCAAGGGCTTCGATCCATGTGCGGATGTCCGCGGGCCGTTCGACCTGAGCCATGCCGTTCCTGAAGATGAAATCGGCCAGCCTGACGGCAGAGGTCATGGAAACGTCGATGATGTCGGTCTGCGGCGGGAAAAGGCGACCTCGCTCGCGTGTCACCTCGTTCACCTGATCGGCCAGCGCGCGTGCCGTCTCGATGATCAGATCGTCCGTAATCAGCTTCGGGCGGGTGGCATAGACCGCAAGAGCGAGGCCAGGGAAGATGTAGAAGTTGTTCGCCTGACCCGGATAGAAAATCCTGCCGTCCAGCTCCACGTTGGGGAACTGGATGCCGCCAGCGAACAGCGCCCGACCGTCTGACCACCGATACGCCTGCTCGGCCGTGCATTCGGCATTGGTCTGCGGCAATGACAGCGAGAAAATGATCGGACGCTCGTTCAGGGTCGCCATCTCACGGATGACCGCCTCATTGAAGGCACCCCCGACGGTCGAGACACCCACCAGCACCGTGGGCTTCACGCGGCGGATGGTGGCCAGCAGATCCTTCGTGGGAGCGGCTTCGCGCGCAAAACGCCGCTGCTCCGGCAGCAGATCGGTGCGTGAGGACTCCAGCAGGCCGTCCACGTCCATCAGCGTGATGCGTGCACAGGCCTCCTCCTCGCTCAGTCCTTCAAGCTTCATCGCCGAGATCAGGATGTCCGCCGTTCCCAGCCCCGAAGACCCGGCACCGAGGAACAGATAGCGCTGGTCGGAGAGCGTCTCCTCCCTGATCTTCATGGCTGTGAAGAGCCCCGCCAGTGTCACCGCGCCAGTGCCCTGAATGTCGTCATTGTAACTCAGCACGCGGTCACGATATTTCGCGAGGTAGCGCAGCGCGTCCGTACCCTTCCAGTCCTCGAAATGCAGGCAGCAGGCGGGGAAAACCTCCTGCACGGCCGAGACGAACTCTTCCACGAAGGCGTCGAGTTCTTCCTGCGGGGGCGGCTCGCGACGGAGGCCCAGATAGAGCGGATCGGCGCGCAGGGCGGCGTTGGTGGTGCCTATATCGAGCTGGATCGGAAGCAGCGAGCGTGGCGGAACCGAACCGCAGACCGTGTAGAGCTGCAACTTGCCGATGGGGATGCCCATGCCGTTCACCCCGATATCGCCAAGCCCGAGGATACGGCCTCCGGTGGTGACGCAGATCGTGCGCACGTCGGACACCGGCCAGTTGCGCAGGACTTCGGCGATGCGACCGCGCATTTCGAGGGTGATGTACATACCGCGCGGACGGCGATAGATATGGCTGAACAGTTTGCAGGCCCGCGCCAGAGTGGGCGCGTAGATAATCGGCACGAAGCGGGCCGGATCTGAGCGCAGGACCTTGTAGAACAGCGTCTCGTTCTGATCGACCAGCGAGTTCAGGTAGATATAGCGTTCGAGATCATCAGGTTTGACCTCCACATGACGCAGTGACCGCTCGACCTGACGATCCAGCGTCTCAACCTGCGACGGCAGAAGTCCTTCCAGACCAAGGTCGCGGCGTTCCTCCTGCGTGAAGCCGGTCCCGTGATTGACCTCCCCGTCATTGAGAAGGGCCATGCCTCGCACTGATGATTTCAAAATCGTCATGAATTCCGTATCTCCATCGCGTGGCATGTTCGGGTCGGCAACCTGTCTCTGGCCCCACTGCTTTTTGGTCTCTCCCTGCCCCGATCACGGCCTTACGCATCGGAACAGGGAGAGGCGTTTATCAGGGCAGGAAGGTTTCCTGCAGGTAGTTCCAGAGCAGTTTCTCACCCGTACTGTCGGGGACGAACAGAGCGCCGGACCAGCGTTCCGTGCGGGTATCGCCCTGTGTCTGCTCCTCGCGGTAGGTGACAAGCAGACTGTTTCCAAGGCTGGCCTGAATGTTCACGTCGTGAATCTTCATCACGAGACCGGGGCGTGAGCCGTGCAGTGACGGAAGTACGCCCGCGAAGGCATCGCGCCCGATGGGACGACCTGCGGCCCCCACCATGCGGAAATCAGGGGTGAAATGCTCAAGAAGTGCCTGCGGATCGTTGGTTCCTTCGCCACAGAACCAGTTTTGAAGAAGCACGTGCAGTTCAACGATTTCGGCCGAAGCGGCAGATTTCGGATCGGTCATGAGAATGTTCCTTTGTTCAGGCGGGCGATCAGGGGTTCATCAGGACCGAACGCGTCGGAACGCTTTCGGCCCAGCCGGAGGTCAGTGGTGCGATAAAGACGTTTTCCGTGCGTGTCCGTGCAATCTTCCAGACACCGTCTTCCTTGCGGAAAAGATTGTTGAGACGACTGGATCGCAGCAGGGAGCGGCCATCGCTGAAAATCCACGGCTGACAATGCACCCATTGTCCATCAGCCGTGTCTCCATGGACGTGGATCTGCTCGGAGGTGAGGTAATGCACGTTGAGCAAAAGTGCCGGGTCCCGTTTCTCTCCCCAGAAGCTCTCGAAATGACGACGGATGGCGGCCTTGCCAACGCATTGTCCGAACTGACCGGTGTAGTATTCTCCCACACCCTCCCAGATCGCGTCTTCCGTATAGAGATCCATGATCCGATCGACCCGCTGAGCATCATCAACATTCCCGATTTCCGGGCATGGTGTGTCGCACAGGAACATGTAGCGGGCCTGAAGACGGCGCACGGCCGCTTCTCCTTCCAGATCCGCGATACGCCGTTCAAGAGAGGCGACCAGACCTGCCAGCGATGCGTTATCCACCATTTCGATCTCCGTTGTCGTATCCGGGGCGTCAGACATGCACTGAAGGGACAGGGCGTGAGGGCAGCACCGTTTCGGCCCAGGCGGCCTGATCAAGCAGAGTCTCATCCTCTCCAAGCGGTGCGAGGAGCTGCACACCCACCGGCAGGCCATGCAGACCGGTCAGGCCCGGTAGGGTGACAGTCGGGAGCCGCAACAATGTCCACAGGCGGCTGAAGAGCGGGCTTCCCGTGCCTTCGGACAGGAGAGGAGCCACATCGGGAGCGGCGGGGGCCAGAACAGCCGTCCCGGACGGCACAAGGGCAGCAAAGCGGGACCGCAGTTCTTCCGCACGTGCCAACGCATTCCGATAGGTGGCGTAATCGATACGCTGCCCTGCTTCCAGAAGTCCGGTGATCTGCTCGCTCAGTTGCGCACGCCGCTGCGTGAATTCCCACGCGAGAGCCTGCGAGGCTTCATAGCTCATGATCGTGATATGCAGGCTGGCGGCATCCGAAAAAACGGACAGATCAAGCTCCACGACTTCTACATGCGCCCCGAACAGGCGAGCGGCCTCTTCCACGGCATGGCGCGTGCCTTCCCCGGCCTCGTTCCAGTGCGGCGTGCGGCACAGCGCGATGCGTGTCGGCACCGTGGGTGTGAGGTGGCTCGTTGTGGCGACTGGCCCCTTAAGGACGGCGTCAGCCCGGGCCGCAGTGGCGACATCGCGGGTGATGGTGCCCAGCGTATCGAACGAGGGCGCCAGACTCTTGATGCCGGCCGCTGCGTAACGTCCGTAGCTCGGCTTGAAGCCGACCGTGCCGCAATAGGATGCGGGGCGTGTCAGGGAAGCCGCCGTCTGGGAAGCGAGACCGATATCGATCATGCCTGCCGCGACTGCCGCCGCCGACCCGCTGGAAGAGCCGCCCGGTGTGCGGGTGACATCATGCGGGTTGACGGTTGGACCAGCCCGGAAGAAGGCGAATTCGGTCGTGACCGTCTTACCTACGCAGACCGCACCGGCATTGCGGAGCTGGGTCACACAGGCAGCATCGCCCCGACTGTGGTTTCCCGCATAGATCGGGGAGCCATGCTCCGTGGTGTATCCCACCGTATCGATGATGTCCTTCACCCCGACACTCAGTCCGTTCAGCGGCCCCTCGGGTGCCTGCTCGGCCTCCGTCCGGATACGCACCGGGTCATAGGTCGTAAAGGCCCGGACCGTGCTTTCACAGGTCTCAATGCGCTTCAGGAGAGCAGTCGCGGTATCCATCGGGGAGTTGGTCACGTGTCACCTCATGAGTATCGGAAGATGGTCAGGCGGCGAGATCGAAGGCGCCCTTGAAATACAGCAGCGGGAGCGTGGACTCTTCCGTGTGCATGGTGACGCTCACGGGGCGGGCGAGAAAGATCTCGTGCGTGCCGCCACGCAGGGTTTCCACGACTTCGACCCCGATCTGGACAAGCGCATCACGCACAAAGAACAGACCATCCTCATGCCATTCGCATTTTTCCTCGAAGGATTTTCCATCAGCTTTGCCCGCGAAATGAAAAGCGAGGTCCTGCTGCGTGCTATTGAGAATGCTCAGGCCAAAACGACCGGTTGCCTCAATGGCGCTACAGGTTGCGCTTTTGTTGTGCAGGCACACCAGAAGGGTGAGAGGATCGAGGGACACCGAACTCAGGGCGCTGATCGTGGCGCCGCGGTCACCGTCCGTACCACGCGCCGTCACGACGGCAACACCGGTCGCAAAATGGGACATGGCGCGACGGAAAATATCAGGGGTGACGGTGGTCATTAGTCTCTCCAAGCCATGCAGGCGCTTGCCCGCGTCATCTTTACGCCGCCATCGGCACGATGACGGCTGCATTGCACGGTGGGTTGGCGATGTCAGATATCGACAACCAGAAGGGGAGTTTTGGAGCGCGAGCAGCAGAGTGCGATCTGATCGGTCCGTTCATCTTCCGTGAGGTATTCGTCGCGGTGTTCGGCTTCACCTTCCAGCACACTGACGACGCAGGTGCCGCAGATGCCCTGCTCGCAGCTCAGAGTAACCTTCACGCCCGCCTTGCCAAGGGCGGTGGCGATGGACTCATCCGCGCCCACCTCCACGCGCACGCCGGATTTGGCGGCCAGCACGGTGAACCCCTCTCCGCCTGTGACAGGCTGGGCTGAAAAGGCTTCACGGTGAAGGAGGCTGTCCGGATAGCCGAGCTTGTGTCCGGCTTCGAACACGGCATCCATCAGCCCGATCGGCCCGCAGGTATAGACATGCGCCACTGCATTGGCCGCTGTCGGCTTCAGAGCCGCCTCCAGATCGAAGCGGGCGGTATCCTTGCTGCTGCGGTCGTGAACGATCACTGAATCTGCGAACGGCATTTCGGCCAGAAGGGTGGCGAAGACCGGATTGCGCGCCACGTAATGAAGCGTGAAGGCGCGCTTGCGGTCGTACAGTTCGTAAGCCATCGCGATGAGCGGTGTGACACCAATTCCGCCGCCGACCAGAATGGTGTGCTCACCTTCCGGGGCCAGCGGGAAGAGGTTGCGCGGCAGGCCGATGGTCATCGCCTGACCGGGGCTTACCTGATCATGCACCGCCTGCGAACCGCCGCGCGAAGCAGCCTCACGCAGCACGGCAAGACGGTAACAGGACCGGTCGGCTGGATCGCCGCACAGGGAGTACTGTCTTACCAGACCGTCACCCAGGAACAGATCGACATGCGCCCCGGCTTCCCATGCGGGAAGAGGAGAACCGTCTTCGGAGATCAGCGAAAAGGAGAGGACATCACCGAGATGTTCGGCGGTGCCTACCTTGACGGACAGAGTCTGTCCCGAGGGTGTGCTGGCATTCATCGCATATAGAGCCCACAGTTGATGTCGATGATGGAACCCGTGATGGAGCCGGCGTCCGGACGGGCAAGCTCCGCTACCATCCGGGCAACGGTCACGGGGCTACCCGGCTGTCCGGTCGGCAGGCTGGCCATGGCACGACGGGCGTTTTCCTCGCCGATGGTTTCCGCCACGGAAGGAAGGTCGAGCGGACCCGGTGCAATGGCGTTCACTGTGATGCCGTGCGGCGCCAGATCGCGGGCAAATACCTTGGTCAGCGTGTGCACGCCTCCCTTGGAAGCCGCATAATGCGCGCCCGTTGCCGTGCCACCGTTTTCACCGGCCAGAGAGCCGATGTTGACGATGCGTCCGCCGATGTCCCGCGCCCGCAGACGCCGTGCGAAACGCTGGCATCCGAGGAAGGTGCCTCGCAGGTTCACAGCCATGATGGCATCGAAGGTTGCGATGTCGATGTCCAGCACCTTCTCCGCCTTCATGACGGCGGCGTTATTCACCAGAAGCCAGGGGAGGCCGAGGCGTGCCTCGACCGCATCCAGCGCCGTCTCCATGGCCTGTTCCGATGAAACATCCAGAGCCACACCCATGGAGTCCGGACCCAGCTCGGCCGCGATGGCACATGCCGCCGTCTCATCGAGGTCGGCGATGGCGACGCGATAGCCTTCGGAGGCCAGATGCCGCGCGATGCTGGCACCCAGCCCTCTGGCTCCGCCTGTGACGAGGGCGACGGGCTTCAAAGGATGTAACTCACGGCCGTAAGCGCTTCAGTGGAGGTCAGAAGACGGACGATCTTGCGATCGATCTTCAGCACCCCATCGGTGCGGACCAGCCGGAAGGTGACATTGGCCGAGTAGTAACGCTCACGTCCCTGACGCAGCTCCGTCAGCATCTGCGCACATCGCAGCGTGCAGCTCTCAGCATTGCTTTCCAGCATACGATAGCGGGCCTGCAGGCGAACCGTTTTGGCTGGTGGGGCTGCCGAAATGGCACGACCACTCAGCAGACGCTCGACCCGTTTTTCACGCATTTCTGCATTGTCATAGGCATAGTTCAGAGTCTTTTCGAACTCTTCCGTGTCCGGATCGATCGGAACCACATAGATGCCGTTGGGCGTGTAGAGCGACAACCACTCCTTGAAGTCGCCATGATCCAGCATGTCGGCCTCAAGTGTGATCATCTCGATGGCTTCGTTGAGGGTAATGCTCATTCCCCGTTCTCCGCTCTGACGGTTTTGCCTGTCATATCGACCAGCCACTGCCTGTAAGCTGCGCGCATACCCGTTTCCGCGCTTACGTCACTGAACAGGTTTCCATCCTCACGCTGCGCTTCATGGCCAAGACCACGATTGAGCAGGATCGAGATGTCGCGCCCGGCCAGCGAGCCGCGCTGCACACGATCCCATGCCTCGGAATCATCCGGTGTCCCGAAGCCCATTGGTCCCTGAAAATGCTCATGCAGACGCAGGCGCATTTCGTTTGCGAGCTCTGGACCACCATCCATGCCGATCGCGACATGACGGATTTCCGTTTCCATGACCGCTAGCGGGCGCAGCACCCGGAAGAAGGCCATTGAACAGGCCAGATTGGGGAAGAGGTTCAGGTTGAAGCCTGATCCACCCACGGCACGCACGATGCGACGCACCTGCTCGTCCGGATAATCCTTCGCCAGTTCGTCAGCGAGTTCCTGAAAACGCTCGGGAATAGGTGCTTCAAGGTTCTCGTCCAGATCGACCAGATCGGGGATCATCACCATGACGGAGTGACCATGCCCGAGATCCTCGACGTAGCCATTGCCTTCCACGAAATCGAAGGTGTTCTGCGTCTCGCTGTCCACGGAATCCAAAAAGGATTTGTGCACGATCGGGAAGTGATAAGCATCCGTCGTGTTTTCGAGCTGAATTTTCCAGTTACCTGGGAACGTGAACTTGTGTTCGCCCATGGTTTTGATCGGCCAGCCTGCGCCCTGCTTCATGAACAGGTCGATCCATGGCTTTGTGCGACCGAGCCACGCATCCAGCGACATGATGTCATGATCGAAGCTTGCAAAGATCAGGCCATTATATTCTTCGACGCGCAGCGAGATGAGCGGATAATTGCTCTTGTCGAGCTGACCCGTATAGCCTTCCTGAAAAGGAACGCCACGCAGAGCGCCGTCGAGACCATAGGCCCAGCCGTGATAAGGGCAGACGAAGCTGGCCGCCTTACCTTTCTTGTGCTCACACACCGTCGCGCCACGATGACGGCACCGGTTGAGCATGACGTGGACTTCACCCTTGCGGTCACGTGAAACGATGACCGGGTGTTGCCCTATGAACGTCGTGATGTAGTTGCCGGATTCGGGAAGATCGCTGCGGTGAGCGACCCAGATCCAGTTGTGCATGAAAATGCGATCCATTTCCATGTCGAACAGATCGGGGTTGCTATAAATCGAACCATCCGCGCTATCCTCGTTTACGAGAGTGGTCGGGTCCGGAAGAATGTCCATCTGTCTGATCCTTGCTCTTCGTGATCTGGTGTCGTGACAGCGTCAGCTGATCAGGGATAACCGGGGCGGCCACCGCGGCCGAACATGACTTTGCCGGCTGCTTCGTAATTTCCGCGCGCCATGAAGGCGTGCTGCGCCACCACCGCACAATCCTGGAAACAGCGCCCAAGAATGTGGTCGGTCTGGACAGCCGCTATGCCACCAAGCGTGAAACACATCCGCGCGACGTCGAAAGCGGTCTGCGCTCCGTTTGTTGCGGCAAGGCGCACACGATTGGCTTCCGCTTCGGAAATCACCTGACCTGCACAGAGATTGCCCCACACGTCCCGCGTCGTTTCATAGAAGAAAGAACGTGCGGCAGAAAGCTGTGCCTCAGCCTCACCGGCGACCTGCTGCACATGCGCCCGATCGGCCATGGTCGGTGCGCCAGTGATGGAACGACGGCCTGCCGCCATCTGCTTGACTTCCTCAAGGGCGCGCCGCGCACATCCAAGGCCCACGACAGTCAGCACCTGAGCGGCAAGCCCGAGCGATGGATAAGAATAGATCGGCATGTCGAGGTTGGGCGTGCCGCCACGAATGAAGGTCCATTCCGCTGGCACGAATACGTCCTCCACAACCACATCGTGACTGCCGGTGGCGGCCAGACCGATGGTGTTCCACGTCTCATCGATGCGCACGGCGGAAGCGGGCATCACGGCTGTCCGGGGCAATCCGCCCTCCTCGCCTTCAACGGCAATGCCGACACCGATAAGGGATGCGCCGGGGCAACCACTGGCATAGGGCCACCGGCCGTTGACGATAAAACCGCCATCGACGACTTTTGCCTTCTGGGGCGGAAAGATCGCACCCGCAAAAACCACATCCGGGTCTTTGGCATAAAGAGTTTCGAGCGTGCTAATGGGAAGCGCTGCGAGATAGGTGGCCGAAACGCCGAAACTTGCGACCCAGCCAGCCGAGGCATCAGCCTGCGCGATGGCTTCGACCAGTTCCAGAAATTCCATCGGCGTTGCTTCGAGGCCCCCGAAACGCTGCGCCACAAGAGCGCGATACACGCCGATCTTCTGGAATTTCTCGATGATGGTCTGGGGCACCCGTCTGAGGGCCCGATATTCGAGGGCGTCTTTCCGGATCGTGGCCAGCGTCTCTTCAAGAACGCCGCCAGCCAGAAACGCCTCTGCGACCCGCGGGGTGTCATTCAGCATGTGTTCGTGCCTGATCTGTTGCGGGAGCAGAGCGTCTGCTCCTCGGTTTCATCAGGGACGCCTCTGTGATCGGGGGGCATCCACCCCTTTTCGTCTATCGGCGATTCATATCCTTTTCAAGTAATTTTTCTATCTTTCTTCCTTCGAAACGATATCCGTGAATTCCGCTTATTTCTGAAGGAAAATACGGGGTGAGACGTCAGAATGACCGATCATCCCCTGACGGCCGGACAGGCTGGACGATTGTGGGCGGGAATGGGAGCAGGCCCGTCCTTACCAGTGCCCGTTATCCCATCGATAGCCGACTCTGGAATCGACCCGGCCCCAGTCCCCTCCGAGTCTACCGCCCCCCTGATTCGAGGCCGAAGAAAGCCATTTTTCCGTATTTCCGCGAAAGATTATGGAGAAACATCGGCACCGAAAAGGCAGCCGCGAAACAGGCCGCCCTCCCTACCGCTCACGGGCGCGGCATCACCATCAAGGCTCCTATGATTCGATTTCGTAATATTTAAACGATATTTCGCTTGAATAGGACACAATCAGACGATAGCGTCATTTCGTATCCGATATGATGATCGTCTCCGGATGGAATGTGGCAGGGCTGGTCTCCGGCATACATCCCGATACGAAGAAAGGTAATGCCGTGACAGAGACGTCCGTACTGCCGCAAGTGCAGGAATTTGTCAGTCGCCAGCACCAGCTCTACATTGATGGTCAATGGGTGGAGCCCGCCGGGCAGAGTCGCCTCAACGTCTTCAACCCGGCCACAGGCGAGTGCATCGGTTCCGTGCCGGATGCGTCGCCAGAAGATGTCGATCGCGCGGTAACGTCCGCGCATCGTGCTTTCAAGTCCGGTGCATGGAGCGCACTCTCTCCCTGCGCACGTGAGCGCGTCCTTCTTCGGCTGGCTGATCTTGTCGAGCGGGATGCTGAGATCCTTGCCCAGCTGGAAACCCTTGAACAGGGAAAATCTCTCGTCCTGTCACGGATTCTCGAATCCGGAGGCGCCCAGAACTGGATCCGTTATGTCGCGGGTCTGTCCACGAAGATCACTGGACAGAGTCTCGATGTGTCGATCCCGTTGCCTCCGGGAGCGCGCTACACAAGCTTTACACGCAAGACGCCCGTGGGTGTGGTCGCCGGAATCGTGCCCTGGAATTTTCCGCTCGTGATTGCCGTCTGGAAAGTGCTTCCGGCTCTGGCCGCAGGGTGCTGTGTGGTCGCCAAGCCAGCCGAAACCACGCCACTGACTCTGCTTTACCTCGCCCGCCTTGCAACCGAAGCTGGTGTGCCGGACGGTGTGTTCAACGTCATCACGGGTTCGGGTGGCGTTGCGGGAGATGCACTCGTCCGCCATCCCGATATCGCGAAAGTCAGCTTCACCGGATCGACCCCGGTTGGAAAGCGCATCGCAGAAATCTGTGCGTCCCGACTGGCACGAGTGTCCCTGGAACTCGGCGGCAAAAATCCGGCTATTGTCCTGGCCGATGCGGATGTCGAGCAGGTGGTCTCGGGTCTCGCCCTCGCAGGCTTCCTCAATCAGGGGCAGGTCTGCGCGGCCTGTTCACGCGTTTATGTCGAAGCGCCCCTGTTCGACAAAGTGGCGGCTGGCCTTCAGGCTGCACTGTCCTCAATGCGGATCGGTCCGGGCTTTGACGAAACGGCGCAGATAAATCCGCTGGCCTCCGCTGCTCATCAGCGCAAGGTGAAAGGCTACCTGCAGACCGCCATCGACAACGGAGCCGAAATCCTCTGGGGACAGGAAATTCCTGAAGGTAACGGCTACTATGTCAGACCGGCTGTCGTACTGAACCCCGATGACTCCCTGCCGCTGGTCCGGGAGGAAATCTTTGGGCCGGTCATGACCCTGACACGCGTCGAAAATGTGGAAGAGGCGTTGAGCCGAGCCAATGACTGCCGTTTCGGTCTGGCCGCCAGCGTCTGGACCTCCAGTCTTTCACACGCGATGGACCTGCCGCCCCACCTCGAAGCAGGTACCGTATGGGTAAACTCACACGTCATGATCGATCCAAATCTTCCCTTTGGAGGCATGAAGGAATCTGGGATTGGCAAGGATTTCGGCACTGAATGGCTCGACGCATTCACCGAAACCAAGGCGATCTGCATCCGGCACTGATGGGAATGGGAAACAAGATGATGCGGTTTGACCAGATCACACTGACCCGACGGTTTCTTCTTGCGGCGAGTGCGGCCCTGTCCCTTCTGGCAGGGAGTGCTGCGAAGGCCGACAGCGTGCCGGACAGTGACTGGCCTCAGCATGGCCGAACAGCCGCGGAACTGCGCTACAGCCCTCTGACGCAGATCAACACGTCCAATGTCAAACGACTTGGCCTTGCCTGGTATCAGGATTTCGACACATTCCGTGGTCAGGAAGGGACTCCGCTTGTCATTGATGGCGTGATGTATCTCACAACCAACTGGAGCAAGGTGGAAGCGGTCAGGGCGGCCACAGGCGAAGTCCTGTGGCGTTATGATCCGCGTGTGCCGGGTGATGTGGCGGTGCGTGGGTGCTGTGATACCGTCAATCGTGGAGCGGCCTACTGGAAAGGCAAAGTCTTTGTCGGCACATTCGACGGTCGACTGATTGCGCTGGATGCAAAGACCGGAAAGCTCGCCTGGAGCGTCAATACCATTCCGCAGGATGCAAACCTGGGAAATATCCGATCCTACACGATCGATGGAGCACCGCGCATAGCGAAGGGTACGGTCATCATCGGCAATGGCGGGGCTGAATTCGGTGTGCGTGGTTTCGTTTCGGGCTTTGATGCAGAAACAGGTTCTCTCAAATGGCGCTTTTATACGGTGCCTGCACCGGGCAACCGTCCCGATGGTGCGGTATCCGATGAACCGCTGAGCAAACTTGCCTATCATACATGGAGCCCGACCGGTGCATGGACCCATTCCGGCGGTGGCGGAACGGTATGGGATTCGATCGTCTATGATCCTGAAACCGATCTTGTATTCCTTGGCGTCGGAAATGGATCTCCCTGGAACTATCAGGTGCGCTCGAACGGAGTGGGTAACAACCTGTTTCTTGGCAGCATCGTAGCTATTCGACCTGAAACAGGCGAATATGTCTGGCATTTTCAGGAAACGCCGAACGATCAGTGGGATTTTACTGCCTCCCAGCCGATGATGCTTCTCGACCTCGTCATCAATGGCAAAAAGCGCCACCTCCTCGCTCAGGCACCCAAGAATGGTTTCTTCTATCTTCTTGATGCCCGCACGGGAGAATTTGTTTCCGCCATTCCCTACACCAATCTGAACTGGGCAAGTGGAGTCGATCCAAAGACAGGTCGTCCGAAGATCGTGCCTGAAGCAATGTGGTCTCTCACTGGTCAGACATGGATGGGTATTCCGGGTTCTCTGGGTGGCCACAACTGGGCACCCATGGCCTATAGCCCGAAGACCGGATATGTCTATATTCCCGCTCAGGAATTACCAGAACCGTTCAAAGCCGAAAAGAATTTCAAGCTGCGCTCCATGGGAGTCAATCTCGGCATCGATATGGCCGGACTTCCCGATGATCCGCACGTGGTGGAGGCGGTAGGCAGCAGCCTGAAGGGCTGGCTGGAAGCCTGGGACCCTGCGACCGGAAAGGTTGCTTTTACCGTTCCGCATGAGACGCCTTGGAATGGTGGCGTTCTCGCTACCGCAGGCGATCTCGTATTTCAGGGCCTCGCGACAGGGGCGTTCGAAGCATATGACGCGCGGACCGGTTCAAAACTCTACCATTTCGATGCTCACAGCGGCATCGTGGCGCCCCCCGTCTCATATGAGGTGAATGGTCATCAATATGTGGCCGTGGAAGTCGGATGGGGGGGCGCTTTCCCCCTTATGGGCGGCGCACTGGCACGGCATCGGAATACGACGATCAATCATTCCCGCCTGCTTGTCTTCGCTCTTGATGGCCATGTCGATCTGCCCGTCGAGACACATAATACACAGATGCCATTCCGAGCCACGCAGCCATTCGATGCAGAGCGGGCCACTAAGGGTTATGATCTGTATCAGCACTATTGCCTTGCCTGTCATGGCGACAATGCTGTGGCTGGAGGTGTTCTGCCGGATCTCCGCTATTCGGGTGCGCTGGAAGACCCTACAGGTTTCTACAACATTGTCGGACGTGGTGCTCTGAGCAACTATGGAATGGTAAGTTTTTCTTCCAGTCTCAAGGAAACCGAAATCGAGGATATCCGGAACTTTCTTATCAAACGCTCGCAGGGTCCTCACGCTGAGAGCGCACCAGATGCCGGCCAGAAGAAAGCTTCTCAATAGGGCGTCAGTTCAGTCGTTCTGTTCTGCTTTCTGGCTTATGTTATCTGACACTATGCGATATCTGGTCTCGGATATGCGGAGAGACAGAAGGATACGACAGACGGTTTGATCGGCGGTCAGGAAAGTTGATAAAGGACTTCCCTGCCGCTCGTGAGGACCATGTCGGCAGATAACTGACTATTTGTAAAAACCGTTCTCCATTAGAGCCGAGTTTCCATCCCGCAGCTTGACCTTCTCGTCCAGCTGCGGCGACAGGAAGAACGTTCATAAACGGCTGCGCCGTGGCGTGAACGTGATATCGTCCTGCTTATCCCCTAAGAGGCTGTTTCAAAAGCTCTCTGGTGAGCGCGACCGCCCCAGAGGATGTGCGTGACTGGCGTGGGTTTTTGAGCACTGAAGCGAAGCGGCCATGCGGGTCGTGAGCATCGGAGCGTGGAAAAGGCGCGCCGAATTGCCCGCAGAGGGCTTTTGAAACAGCCTCTAAGAGAAAAACTACCGAATCAACTGAAAAAAACTTATCACTTTATAAAAAGACAAACGAAATCGGATGGCTTTCCTGAAGGCTGAGGTAGTTCAGAGGCCTCACAACGCGCTACGGCAAACAGCCATTGGAAACCCATTTTACTGAACGACAGAAAACCTATGAAGATCATCCGCAAACAGCAACTTGCCTCCTTAAATTCCTGATAGACCAATGAGAAAGTCTGCTTTCTTTCCCACGCATTATCAGATCGTGCCCGGCAAAATCTGATTGGAAAGATTGTGGATACACATGTCCAGAAATGCCGAAACCCGCAACGGAAGACGCTGGCCGGTTATGGTGAAAAGCCCATAGATCAGCGGCGCACATTCATCTTCAAGTCCCAGGTAAGCCAGTGGTTTACCATCAAGGGCGTGCTGGTTTCGCGGCCTGGCATTCCCCAGTCCAAATCCTTCCCCTCGGGCGGCCAGACTACGGATCACGTCCATACTTGGATAATGCCCGGTGATGCGTGGTGTAATGCCCGCAGACGAAAAGAGTTGGAGGAAGTAATCACGCGAGAATGGCAGGTCAAGAAGAAGAAAAGGTTCGTCGGCAAGATCCTGCAACCTGATCTGACCCGTGGCAGCCAGAGGATGGTCGATCGAAGTGAAGACGTAGGGAGGGAGAGCCGACAGTGGCTGAAAACTGATCGCCGGGGGCATCGTCATGTTGTAGCCGATCATGACCGAAACCTCGCCATCGCACAGTTTCTCCGTCAACTCTTCGTGATGGCCGGCGATGACACGCAGACGGGCCTCAGGATAGGCTGCGGAAAAGCTCTGGATGAGATCGGGCGCCAGCAGGGGAAAGAGTGTGGTCATGCAGCCGACAGCAACCTCACCCTGCACACGACCCAGCATGCCATTGAGCGAACCGCCAAGTTCCTGCGCGTGGAAGAGGAGTGTGCGGGCTTCCTCCAGCACCATCCGGCCCTCCGGGGTGAGGGACAGCCCCTGCGCGTGATGGCGGATAAACAGAGAGACGCCGAATATGCTTTCCAGATGCGCGATCGCGGCCGAGATGGCCGGTTGTGAGATCGGGATCTGACGGGACGCCTGTACGATGGAACCCGTCTCGGCCGTGGCGACGAAATACTCGATCTGTCGCAGGGAGAACTTCACTTTGGGCAACTCCTCGTGGATGGCGGAGCCTGTCCGCTTTCCTGAGGATAGTGCCGTATCAGGCTTCAAGGTGAAATGGCTCCCTTTCAAACCCCGATTTGCGCTCAGACCAGCGTGTCCACAATCCGCTCCACAAACTGCACGCCAGCCTCCAACTCTTCCGGCAGGATGAACTCGTCCGCCTTGTGGGCGCGGTCGATGGAGCCGGGTCCACAGACCACAACCGGCATGTCCAGATATTCACTGAACAGCCCCCCCTCTGTCCCGAATCCTATGCGTAAGGGCGTATTGTCACCCGTGAGCTGCATGATCGCGTGCAGGAAGGGAGCATCGTCAGGCGTATGCAGCCCAGGATAGGTATTGAGTGTCTCGATCTCAATGCGGGCATGGGGGCGTTCTGCGCCGAGATGGTCGGCTTCCTGCCGCAGCCGGTCGAGCCAGGGCCCCGCAACTACGCCCGGTAACAGACGCATCTCGAACTGGACCTCGCACAGATCGGGCACGATGTTGAGCGCCACCCCACCCCGGATCAGCCCGATCTGCATGGTGCTGAAAGGCACCTCGTAGCTCTCGTCCTGCGCGCCGGTATTCTTCAGTTCTTCCTGAAGGCTTTCAATGACTTTCACCATGTCGGCTGCGAGCAGGATCGCATTGCAGCCACGGGAAGGATTGGCCGAATGAGCGGCAAGGCCATGGCAGGTGATTTGCGCAGCAAGTTTACCCTTGTGCCCCGAGACCACCCGCAGGCCTGTCGGCTCTCCAATCACACAGCCTTTTGCCCGAAAGCCATTGGCGGCCAGATCGCGCAACAGCGTGTGCACGCCGACACATCCAATCTCCTCGTCATGGGAGATCGCCAGATGCAGAGGGGCCCGAAGGTTCGTCTGGCCAGCAGCATACCGCGCCGCCATCAACATGCAGGCGAGAAATCCCTTCATGTCACTGCTGCCGCGACCGTACAGCTTCCCGTCGCGCGGAGTCAGAACAAAGGGATCGGTCGTCCAGGGCTGTCCTTCCACCGGCACCACGTCGCTGTGGGCGGACAGCACAATGCCGTCCGGGCTGTCCGGGCCAATACTAGCAAAAAGATTGAAACGTCCGGCCTGCTCTCCCGGAACCCGACGGCATCGTGCACCGAGAGACAGCAGGAACATTTCGACCCAGTCGATAAGTTCGGCGTTCTCTGTGCGGCAGACCGTCGGGAACGCGACCAGCCGCGCGAGAATATCCCGGGCGGACAGGTCGTGCGCTTCGGTCACGCGACCTCCGAGAGGATCATGTCGGAGGCCTTGTCCCCGATCATCATCGTCGGTGCGTTGGTATTGCCGCTGATGAGGGTGGGCATGATGGACGTATCGGCCACACGCAGCCCTTTCAGGCCACGCACTTTCAGTTCCGGCGTGACCACGCTGGCATCATCAGATCCCATGCGGCAGGTGCCTGAAGGATGGAACACAGTGCTGGCGGAGGCGCGGAGATAGTCCATCAGTTGAGCATCCGTCTGGAGATCCGCCGTGGGGGCCATTTCCTTGCCCCTTATGGCGTCGAACGCGGGGGCCCGCAGGATACGGCGCGCGAGTTTCACGCCCTCCAGAAGCACGAGCGCATCGCGGTCGTCCGAGAGGAAGTTGAAGTCGATCTCCGGGTTGCGGCTACCGTCGCGCATCAGGCGGATGCTGCCCCGACTGTGGGGACGCAGCACGCAGGTGTGCAGTGCGAAACCATGCCCCCATTCGAACAGACGCCCGCGATGGCTGCGGTAGCCCGGCACAAAGTGAAACTGAACGTCCGGCACGCCTTCGGCATACCGGGTGGAGGCGAAGCCACCGGCTTCCACGTAATTGGTGGTCAGCCAACCTTTGCCCCGAAGCAGGAATTGCAGGGGAGAAGGCAGGATGGAGCCGAGTGCGGAGCGCGAGAACCCAAGCGTCGTGGCCGAGTCCGAACGGACAGTCACCAGCCCGTCGATGTGATCCTGAAGATTGCGGCCGACTTCCGGCACGTCAGCCACTACCGGCACACCTGCTTCCAGCAGTTCGCCGCCATTGCCAATGCCCGACGCCATGAGGAGATGGGGCGAACCGATGGCCCCTGCTGCAAGAATCGTCTCCCTGTGGGCGCGGAGGACATGGAACTGCCCGTTCCGCTCCACCGTGACGCCCTGCACCTGACTGCCATCGCTCACGAGCGAAACCACGCGGCAGCCTGTCAGGACATGCAGGTTCGGGCGCGAACGCACAGGCGCGACAAAGGCGCGGTAGGCGCTCAGGCGTTTGCCATCCTTCTGCGTCACGTCATAGACGCCCACGCCGTCCAGCCTGGCCCCGTTGAAGTCGCTGTTCTCCTTCAGCCCCACTTCCTCGGCAGCCTTGATGAACAGGCGCGACACCCCGAGAGGATCGCGCGGCTGATTCACCATCAGCTCGCCGCCCGTGCCGTGAAAATGCGGGTCCTGATGCAGGCGATTGTCTTCCTCGCGCATGAAGTATTTCAGCACGGAGTCATAGCCCCAGCCAGCGCATCCCATCGCTTCCCAGCCATCATAATCCGAGCGCGCGCCACGAATGTAGATCATGCTGTTCATGGACGAAGAGCCGCCCAGCATCCGGCCACGCGGCACGTGCAGGCACCGGTTATCGAGATGCGTCTGGGGCGTGGAGTAATACTGGTAGGTGTATTTCCTGCTCTTGTAGAGCGAGATGGTGCCAGCGGGCACATGGATGCGCGGGGTGTTGTCGGGGCCACCGGCTTCCAGCAGTGCCACACGCAGATTACTGCGTGCGCTCAGGCGGTTGGCGAGCACGCAGCCCGCCGCTCCCGCGCCCACGACAATGAAATCGAACTCGGTGGGAAAATCGTCCTGTTCGCTCATCAGCCGGCACTCTTCATGACAGGGGTTGTGTGACGTTCGTTACGCATCATCCAGACATAGAAGACGGTCACGAAGACCAGCCCCACGATCCACGAAATGTCGGCACCCCCCAGCATGGTGGCCACCGGGCCGGTGTAGAGGCCGTTCGAGACGAAGGGAATCTGGACGAGAATGCCGAAGACATAGGCGATCAGCGCGGGCCAGCAGTAGCGGCCATAGATGCCGCCATCGGCACGGAAAAAAGATGCGACGTCATATTCGCCGTGTCGGATCAGATAGAAATCCGCGAGGTTGATCGCGGTCCACGGCACCATCACATAAAGCAGCAGGAGGATGAAGTTCGTGTATTCCTCCATGAAGTTCGCTTCCGCGCCCAGCGCTATGATGAGCGAGAGGCTGGCCAGTACGATGGCCGTCCCCGCACGTCCCACGTGGGTCGCCTTCCATGACGGCACGATGGTCTGCACGACGGTGATGGCCGACAATGCGCCGCAATAAAGGTTCATCGCGTTGGTGGAGGCGATGCCCAGCGACAGAACGGGCACGATGAAGAACGCCAGCGGTCCGACCTGCGTTGTCAGTGTCGCCACCACATCGCCGCCTCCGGCGATCACACCGAGGAGGGCACCGAGAATCATGGGAAACAAAGAGCCGAGAACGCAGCCCCAGTAACTCGCCATGAAGGCCGGACGGCTGCCGGTGCCGGGCGGGAGATAGCGCGAGTAGTCCGACACATAAGGCGCGTAGGCGATCTGCCAGAGCGCCGCAGTGGACAGGCCGCCAAGAAATCCCGACATGGTGAACGTGCCGTGGGAAAGAGTCGCGGAAGACACGCCGTTGACCAGCAGGATCCATACAAAGCACAGGGCGAGAGCAAGGCCGGAGACGACGGTCATCAGTCGCGTATAGGCATGGATCAGGTCATGGCCGTAGATGGTGGCGATCAGGCTGACGAGACCGAGCAGCACGACGCACGCCTTCTCGGGCAGGAAGGTCGCCACCGTGTGCAGCGACTGACCGCCCAGCACGAGATTGGAAGCGAAGAACCCCACATACATCACCACCACGAGGCAGATGACCGCCATGGCCCCCATGGAGCCGAACTGGCCACGCGTCTGCACCATCTGCGGCACGCCGAGCTGTGGCCCCTGAGCTGCGTGCAGCGCCATGAACAGGCCGCCGATCATGTTGCCCAGCACGGCCGAGAGCATGGCAGGCCAGAACGGCAGGCCGAACACGGTCGTGGCAAGTGCGCCGGTGATGATGGTCAGCATCATGATGTTGGAGCCGAACCACACGGTGAACAGATCGCGCGGGCGTCCGTGCCGCTGGTCGAGCGGGATCTGATAGATGGTGTGGGCCTCTGGCCCGCGTGCCGTGGCGGCATCGGTCATTGGGCGGTTCCTTCCTGTGGCGTCAGCCAGCGGGAGCGTATCTGTTGACAGGTAGTTCGTGTTGAAATCGTAACATTACAGGTCGCGAAAACCCCGCCTGTACCATCGACGGGCGGGGTCTGTGCGTTAGCGTTATTCGCGTTCAGCGATGACATCGACCTCGACCAGCCATTCCGGACGGGCGAGAGCCACGATCACAAGCCCGGTGAAGACCGGGAACACACCCTTCATGCGGCGCCCCAGCACCCGGTAGATGACCTCACGGTGGCGGATGTCGGTGAGATAGACCGTGACCTTGCAGATATCGGTGAGTTTCCCCCCTGCCTCGGTCAGCAGCATCTCGATGTTGTCCATGACCTTCTCGGCCTGCGCCGCCGGATCGCCCACGCCCACGTTTTCACGCGTGTCGAGATCCTGTGGCACCTGACCGCGCAGATAGATCGTGTTGCGGGTGATGACGGCTTGGCAGAGATCGTTGTCGAGCTCCTGCTCCGGATAGGTGTCCTTCGTGTTGAAGGGGCGAAGGCGGATGTGGGCCATGATCTGTGTCTCCCTGTGTAGGCTGTGATGCGGCCCGGTGACGTTTCACGCACCGGAGCGAGTGGTCCTGCGCGAACGGGGACGGGTCTGCCAGCTTTGGAAATGTTCGAACATTTCCAGCATTCTTCCCGAATGATCCTGTTGCGATTATGAAACGAGCAGAGCTTTCAGAAAAAGAAATTATTTCTGACGTTCTGCCTCTGAAAAGCTGATGTCAGTAGTGAACCCAGATGGTTTTCAGTGCTGTGTATTTGTCGAAGCTGTGCAGCGAGAGATCCCGCCCGAAGCCGGACTGCTTCATGCCGCCGAAGGGCGTCATGGGCGAGAGCGCATCCACCGTGTTGACCGAGACGGTGCCCACATGCAGTCGATCAGACAGATCGAGCGCCCGGCCGATGTCGCGCGTCCAGACGGATGCGGCCAGTCCGTAAGGCGTGTCATGCGCCAGCCTGATGGCCTCCTCCTCGTCACGGAAGGTCTGGATCGCCAGCACCGGACCGAAAATCTCTTCCTGCACGATACGCGCATCCGAGGGCACGTCCGCGAAGACGGTGGGCTGAATGAAGGCGTCCGAAGCTCCGATCGTCACGCGGTTGCCACCAGCGACAAGGCGACTGTTCTCACGCCCCGAAGCGAGAAACTCCGCGACCCGCGTAGTGTGGCGCGCATCGACCATCGCGCCCATCCGGGTGGCCGGATCAAGGGGATTGCCGGGGATGATGGCCTCGGCACGCATCCGCATTCGCTCGATCATCTCCTCGGCGACAGCTTCATGCACCAGCATCCGCGAATTGGCGGAGCAGACCTCGCCCTGATTGAAGAAAATGCCGAATGCGGCCTTGTCAGCCGCAGTATCCAGATCGGCATCGGGGAAGATCAGGTTCGGGCTTTTGCCCCCGGTTTCGAGCCAGACCTGCTTCATGTTGCTCTCGCCAGCATAGCGCATGAACAGCTTGCCCACGTCGGTCGAACCGGTGAAGACGAGGCAGTCCACATCCTCATGGCGCCCGAGCGCCTGTCCGGCTTCTTCCCCAAATCCCGGCACCACGTTCAGGACGCCATCGGGAAGTCCGGCTTCCGCAGCGAGTTCGGCCAGACGGAGCGCTGAGAGTGGCGATTGTTCGGCAGGTTTCAGCACCACCGAGTTTCCGGCGGCGAGTGCGGGTGCAAGCTTCCAGATCGCCATGTCGAGCGGGAAGTTCCACGGCACCACGGCGCCGACGACACCCAGTGGAATGCGACGGATCATCGCCACATCGCGGCCGCCTGTGGGAGCGACCTCGTCATAGAGTTTGTCGATAGCTTCCGCGTGCCACTGAAGGAAGTGGGCCGAGCCGGGGACGTCCACGTTTACCGTCTCGAAAATCGGCTTGCCCATATCGAGCGTGTCGAGCAGCGCGAATTCCTCAAGATTCTCCCGAATGAGCGCAGCAAGGCGGAGCAGTGTTTCCTTACGGTCCGTCGGGGTGAGGCGCGACCAGCGCCCATCTTCGAACGCCGCGCGAGCCGCCTTCACGGCACGGTCGATGTCCGCCGCGTCCCCACGCGCCACTGCGGTCAGAGTGTCCGCAGTGGCCGGATTAATGCTTTCAAAGCACCGCCCCGATGCCGACGGACTAAAACGCCCGTCAATCCAGCATTGATTGCGAAAAGTCAGGCTGGCAGCACGCTGCGTGTAATGGGAGAGGCTTTTCATTGCTTCCCCGCGTGCGATGGGCGGTAGGCCATGTAGCTGCGCTGCTTGGCGATATGGTCCGCGACGTATTTCGCGTCATGCCAAACGCCCCAGATGAACGACGAGCCACGACGTGTCTGCCAGGGCAGGCCAAGGAAATACACGCCCGGCTCGGAGGACACGCCACGCTGATGATGTGGATGCCCATTTTCATCCAGCGCCTCGACCTTCAGCCAGCCATAATCCACACCGAACCCGGTAGCCCAGATGATGGTACTGATACCGGCTTTTTTCAGGTCCAGTTCGAGCGTGGGATGCTTCACGCAGTCCGGATCCGGGAGGAAGGCACGTGCAGCAGGTTCTTCGGGAAGGTCAAGACCATTTCTGGTGACATACGAATCTGCTTCACCAAGAAGAGAGAGGTAGTTCGCATCTCCCTTCGCGATGTTTTCGGCCAGATCGGGAGCGAAACTCAACACGCCGTCGCGGAACGTCTCGGTGCGTCCGAGCAGCGTCATGCCTTCTGCGGCAAGACTGCGGAAATCGACGGTGTGCCCACCGTTTGCGCCACTGACAGCAATCGTTGTGTGTTCCACACCCGGTGTTGCCTCTGCATCCCATTTGTTGAGAACACCAAGCCACCACACGAAATCACGGCCGCGATAGCTGCGGGGCGGACGGTCATGCGGTCCAACGGAAATATAGACTTTCCGGCCATTGCGCATCAGTTCCTCGGCAATCTGCGCGCCGGACGACCCTGCGCCGACGACAAGGACCGCGCCTTCGGGAAGCTGAGCAGGGTTTCGGTAAGCAGCAGAGTGAATCTGCGTAAAACCCGCACTGTCCGGCACGACGGGGGGAATGACCGGAATCTGGAAGGGACCGGTGGCGGCGACGACACATTCGGTCTCGATCACCCCCTCGGAGGTTTCGACGCGAAAGCCGGTCTGCCCCTCTTTGCGGCGCACATCCCTGACTTCCACACCACAGCGGACCGGTGCATCGATCTTCTGCGCGTAGGCCGCGAGATAATCCGCAACTCTTTCCTTGGGCACGAAATCATCCGGGCCATCTCCGGAAAAAGCCAGTCCGGGGAAGCGATCATGCCATGCAGGACCATTTGCGACCAGAGAATCCCAGCGACAGCTGCGCCACCGTTCAGCCACCCGGCTACGCTCCAGCACCAGATGCGGAATACCATAGGCATGCAGGTGCTCGCTCATGGCGATACCGGCCTGCCCGGCCCCCACCACGAGGACTTCGGTTTTCTCGACGGGCATGGCCGTCTCCTTTTTTCATGGCCACAATCAAATGTGGCGAAATGATCTGATATCGAGACAAAAAATATGGACGCCGCCGCTTCGGCCGAAGCACCGGTCAGGCGGGTAAGGCGCTATTCGTCGCCAGGGACACCATAAGACGGTGCATCTGTCGGATTGAGGCAGCGGGTGACGTAGTCGTGCATCTGCGGCTCCCAAACGGACCAGAGCCCATGCAGGCGCGTAACGGGATCAGCTTCCTCGTCCACCCGGAGATCCGCCAGCGGCCAAGCTTCCCGATCGACCACCAGCAGGCCAGCGGACCGTATGGGGCCGGCTTCTCCACCCGCCTGAACGCCTGCCTGCATGGCCTTCACGACCCGCAGGCCAAGTTCCATGTCCGGGTCGGACTGCTCGAAGCTGCGCACGATTGCTTCCGGCACATCCGCAGAGGCGAGAAGATTTCCGGCGGAGGCTGCATTGATGCCCTGAAAATCCGCGTTGGTCCCGAGGGATTTTTCACCGGACCACAGGGCTGTCCGGCCTTCCCTGTCGATCAGGCTCATCTGGCGATAGGACGGAAAGGTGCAGTTGCGGACAATGATGTCACGCGCTTCCGCCGCCGATGCACCGGCTTCCATGAGGTCGAGGGCCCATGGGCCAAGACGCGGGTCGGTGACGTTCTGTGTGGTGACGGCGCCCACGCCTGCCCGTGCAAAGGCGCAACGAGCTGCAACGGCAGGAGAGGAGGAGGAGACAGCGACGGCGAACTGGCCACTGCGAGAACAACGCGCAACGATGGAAAAGGTCATGGCTTCGATGTCTCTCTGCAGGAAAAACGTCTTCAGTCCGGGAAGGAGTTCCGACTGTGAGAATACGGTAACATTGTTGTTCTGATACCGTAACATGGACTTTCTGGGGCTCTGCTTCTGTTTTCCTGACGCTTTAACGCAGCAAAGATCAGAGAAACCGGCGCCTGTTTTACAGACCCGAAAGAGGGACGTGTCCCAGTTTATCCGGACCTTTAATTGGCTGTTTCAGAAGCTTTCTGCCAGCGAGCTGACGCACGCTTCCTGCGCTCCGGTGCTCACGGCCCCGTTCGGCTTCAGTGTTCAAAAACCCACGACAGCCTGATGGACGACTACCGATGACACTCAGATCGCAGCAGAACGACGCCAGCATGCGTTCCGCCCTGTCTGCGTGCGAAGCCCGACCAGAGATAAGGTTGATTGAAGGGATGCGCCTCAGGGTTGCGGGGTCATGCAGACCCAGTTGCCCGTTGCCCCATAGTTTTTGAATTTTCCATTTGTATCAACGAAAAATAACATCCCATGGAATCCAATAACTTATAAATGAAATATAAACATTTTGCTTTCACTGTGCGACGCAGCGTGAGGGCCAATACGCAAAAAAACATTGCTGATTTTTATCCAAAAAATGACATTCAAAAAGGATTTTCTGTGTTCAATATGAAAAGCGTATTTGCCTTCATGGCGCTTTTTGCCCTGGCTGGCTGCGCGCAGCACCAGAATGAGATGCTGGATCGGAATCTTTCGATCGTTGATATTGAAATGCAGAATGGCGAAGTGGATACCGCCATCCAGAAGCTCAAGGAACTCAACAGGGACTATCCGAACAATCAGGATGTCATCCTGCGGCTCGCGGAAGTGCACCGGATGACCGGAAAGAATCTGGCAGCCGTGGAATTTTACAAGAAAGCCCTGAAAATCGATCCGAATTTTCGCGCTGCATGGATGGGCCTGTCAAAGATATATCTCCAGCAGAAACCGGAAACGTCACTCTCCATTCTGGAAAATCTGGTAAAGCTTTATCCTGCCGATCCCGAAGTCGTGGATGATTATGGCGTGGCCCTGGACCTGAATGGCCGTTATGCCGATGCCCAGAATGCATACAGGAGAGCGATCAGTCTGGATCCGAGCATGGTGGGGCCGGAAATCAATCTTGGCCTGTCGCTCGGTCTGACGGGTCATGTCGCTCAGGGACTGGCGCTGATCAGACCGTATGCCATCGCCTCGGATGCCTCTCAGCGAACACGGGAAAACTATGCACTTCTGCTCATCGCCTGCGGAAAAAATGACGAGGCCCGGGCGGTCCTGCAAACCTACATGAGCGAAAACAAGACCGAGGGAACGGTGGAGAGGCTCTCCGAGTTCTGGCAGAAACATGCGGTGGTGAAGAACTGAACATCTGCGTCAGGCTCAGCCGCCCTGTTGCCTCTTCCGGATGACGCGCCTTCTTTTTAGAACTCACATTTTGGGCAGACGGCTTACTGTTCCTCGCGTGAGCGTCCCCAATGAATGAGGTATGCTCTTGAGGAGGGTCGTCACGTTTTCGTGAGGCCACCTCTCTACTGGCGGTGGTCTCTCATAGGTGTCGATTTCGCTGTCCTCGCCCGCCCCACACCGCCGTTTCGCCCTTGCGTGTGTGTCTGGCTTACGTCAAACCAAGCCTTTAGCTCTAATGGTCGGTCATGGGGATTTCCGAGGCTGGCCTATCTTGCGCTGTTAACGGCAAGGGCCTGAAGACCTTACACATGATCTCCCTTCTCATCGGCCGACTTATCGTCCTCTGCGCCAAGCGCGCCTATCTCGTCATCGCCCTGTTCATGTTGCTCGCTGGAGTGTCGGTCTGGGTCAGTGTCACCCATTTGGGCGTGACCACGGACACGGACAAGATGCTGTCCGGCAAGCTGGCGTGGAAAAAACGTTCCGACATGCTGGGGGCCCTGTTTCCGCAGAAGGACAATCTCCTGGTCGCGGTGATCGAGGCTGATCTGCCGGAAGAAGGTCGCGCTACGGCGCGGGCGCTGGCGGCTAAGCTCGCCGACGACCACGAGCATTTCAATTACGTGCGCCTTCCGGACGACACCCCCTACCTCAACCGTAATGGCCTGATGTTCCTCGATGCGAAATCGCTGTCGAAGGTGCTGGATGACACGATCGCGGCACAGCCATTTCTCGGGGCTCTCGCGGCCGACCCTTCGGCACGCGGCCTGTTTGACTCGCTCGGACTGATCGCCGAGGGCGTAAAGCGCGGACAGGCCAATCTTGGGGGATTCCAGACGGCGCTGAATGGCTTTGCCGACAATCTGCAGGCGGCCGCGGACGGCCACCCCACACCGCTCTCATGGCAGCGACTGCTGGCGGGCAACCTGACGGATCTTGCCGGGCGTTACCAGTTTGTCGTCACCCAGCCCAAGCTGGATTACGGTTCCTTCCAGCCGGGTGGCGGCGCTTCGGCGTCGATGCGCGCGGCAATGAAGGATCTCGAATATGTCCGTTCGGGGAATGTACATATCTATATGACGGGCGAAGTTCAGATTGATGACGAGGAATTCGCCACGGTCGCGGACGGCATGGTCATCGGACTCCTCGGCTCTCTGGCGCTGGTCACATTGTGGCTGACACTCGCTGTTCACACATGGCGCGTGATCGTTCCCATCGTGATCACACTGATCACGGGCCTGCTGCTGACAACCGGCTTTGCCGCAGTGGCTGTGGGCACGCTGAACCTGATCTCGGTGGCTTTCGCGATCCTGTTCGTGGGCATCGCCGTGGATTTCGCCATCCAGTTTTCCGTGCGTCTGCGGGGACAGCATCCGACGCAGACCGGAGAAGCGGGTCTGGAAGAAGCGCTGTTCAAGACCGGTGAAGAAACGGGCCATCAGATTCTGGTGGCGGCGCTAGCGACGGCGGCGGGTTTCCTCGCCTTCACACCCACGGCCTTTTTGGGGGTGGCGGAACTTGGCCTGATCGCTGGCGTGGGCATGCTCGTGGCGTTCGTCTGCACGCTCGTGCTGCTCCCCGCACTGCTCCGTGTCTTTCGTCCGCGGGTCGATCATCCCCATGCGGGCTATGTGTTCATGGAGCCGGTAGACCGCATGATCCGTCACTGGCGTAAGCCGCTGCTCGCCGTGTTTGCGATCCTTGCGGTCACCGGTGCGGCGCTAATTCCGGGCCTGAAGTTCGACGGGGATCCGCTCCACACGAAAGACCCAAAGTCCGAAGGCATGAAGACGCTGCATCTTCTGATGGCCAATCCGGTCTCCTCGCCTTACAGCGCGGAGTATCTGGCCCCGAACCTTGATGCGGCGAAGGCGATGGCTGACCGGGCTGCAAAACTGCCTGGCGTGCATGATGCGATGTGGCTTGGTTCCTATGTGCCTGAGGATCAGGACACAAAACTGGCGTTGATTCAGGATGCAGCGCAGATCCTGCTGCCGGGTCTCGTCGTGCAGACGAGGCGGCCGGCACCCGATGCGGCTGCGGTGAAAGCCTCCGCAGGGACCGCCGCCGCCGCTCTCGGTGGCATTCTGGACGGGCTGGCCGCAAACGATCCGCTGCGCCGGATTCAGGCGGCGCTGGCCAGACTGGCGAATGCGCCCGATGCACTGGCCATGCAGACGAATGATACGCTTGTCCGCTTCCTTCCAGCGCAGCTTGACACATTGAAAGATGTGCTGTCTGCGCAGCCGGTGACCATCAAGGACGTACCGGATGTCATTCGCCGGGATTATCTTCTGCCTGACGGACGGGCTCTGGTGGAGATTCACCCCAGCGGTCTGATGTCCAGCACCAACGCGCTGCATCGCTTCGTTAAAACGGTTCAGCCGCTCTCCCCCGAGGTCGCGGGATCGGCGGTGGATATCGTGGAAAGTGCGAAGACCATCGTGGGGGCATTCCGCACGGCAGCGATTTCGGCGATCGTGATGATTGCCATCATCCTGTTCATCGCCCTGCGCAAAATTCTCGACGTGGGACTGGTTCTCGCCCCCCTGCTGCTATCGGCGCTGATGACTGTCATCCTGATCGATGCCGTACCGGAGACGCTGAATTTCGCCAACATCATCGCCCTGCCGCTGCTGCTGGGTGTGGGCGTGTCATTCAACATCTATTTCGTGATGAACTGGCGCGACGGAGTAAAATTCCCGCTGGCATCGCCGACGGCGCGGGCAGTCCTGTTCTCCGCCCTGACGACGGGAACGGCCTTCGGATCGCTGGCTCTTTCGCATCATCCCGGCACGGCGAGCATGGGCCGACTGCTGCTGCTTTCTCTTGGTTGCACGCTGCTGGCGACCCTCGTGTTCGTCCCTGCCCTGCTGCCGAAGCGGGCCATCGACGCGGAGTAAGAACAACCGCCTGAGTTGACGACTTATAAAACGCGGAGGCTCAGGTCTCCGCGTTTTTTTGTAAAATGGTCACAACTCCACTCTATTCCTGCCCGGATGACTCTCGCGCTCCGGTTCGGTCATGCCTTGTATGGAAAGGCAGAGGAAATGGGATGGATCAACGGCTCCCCTGAAAACAGGCGATGGTTTCATGTTCAACAGGAGCGGCAGCCAGAAAACACCCTCTTTGCAACTGGTCACTCCAGGTCGAACGAGGAGCCGCTGTTTCATCCAGTGCTGAATGTGAAGGAGCACAAGTCTGAAGCGGCCACAATCAGGATGAAGGGAGCACTTCT
Source organism: Acetobacter conturbans (assembly GCF_011516755.1). Taxonomy (GTDB): domain Bacteria; phylum Pseudomonadota; class Alphaproteobacteria; order Acetobacterales; family Acetobacteraceae; genus Acetobacter; species Acetobacter conturbans. The sequence continues at coordinate 274,062 of NZ_WOSY01000001.1, forward strand.
TGCTCAACCGGTCATGAAGGCTCTCATTACCGAGGGGTCTCTTCCCCTCACCTCCGTTCCCAGCTTGATCGCTTCTGAAACGGGTCTATTCCCCATGAGGTCGCCCAAGAATGTCGGCCACCCTGATCATCTGCGAGAGCCGGTGATCTGTTTCAGAGCATTTTGGTCACCCCGCACAGGCAGAAAAGCCCAAACAAGAAGAGGCTGTTTCAAAAGTTCTCTGCTGGCGCTTCGATGCTCCCGACCCACACGGCTGTTTCGGTTCAGTGCTCAAAAACCCACACGGTCACGCATACCCTCAAGGGCGGTCGCGTTCAGCAGAGAGCTTTTGCAACAGCCTCTAAAACTTTCTCTCATGGTGGCTGTGCTCAGCCTCTGGCCCACGGCAGGCATGGCTCAGGCCGTCAATCTGGAGGCGCGTCACCTCCCCTATGACGGACCATGCGAAGATGTGTCGCATGCCCTCAAACCGGACGAACCGAGCACGCCGGATACCGCGCAGGCAAACAAACGCTGGTGGAACGGGGCGATGGCCGCGGGCGGGATACCGCCCTATCACATCCAGTACGACCACTACCGCATCATCGATGAGTTCTTCGATGCCTGCCACACGGCGTCCCGCAAGCCGGTCAAGGATATCATGCACGATATCGGGGTGCTTCACCGGTGGATCATTCCAGACCTGCCTCCTTCCTGAGCGGAGAAAGGCAAACGAAAACAGGCCCTTCCTTTCGGAAGAGCCTGCTTGCTGTCTCACATTCCATTCCCGTTGCGAACGGGCGGACTGTCTTCAGTGAAGGAGCGTGCGGCGGACGGCGACATGCCAGCCGTCGATCATGGTCTTGCGAATGCCGTTTTCCATCTGTGGCTCGAACACGGAACCACGCTGCCACTCGGACGCGACCTCTTCCAGATCGTTCCATAGACCGACACCGATCCCTGCGAGGAAGGCCGCGCCAAGGGCTGTCGTCTCGATCTGCTTCGGGCGCTCGACCTTGGCCTGCAGCATGTCGGAGAGGAACTGGCAGAACCAGTCATTGGCCGCCATGCCACCGTCGATGCGGAGCGTGTCGGCGGTGCCGCCGCCGTCCTGCGTCATCGCCGCGACGAGGTCGAGCGTCTGGAAGGCAACGGACTCCAGCGCAGCACGGGCGATGTGCGCCTCGGTCGCATCGAGTGTCAGGCCGCAGATCAGACCGCGTGCGGTCGGATCCCAGTGCGGTGCGCCGAGACCGACGAAACCGGGCACCATGTAGACGCCATGGCTGTGCGGGATTCGTGTCGCCATGTCATCGGTCTGGGAGGCATGGGTGATGAGGTGCAGACCATCACGCAGCCACTTGATCGCAGCGCCCGCCACGAAGATTGAACCTTCCAGCGCATAGGCGGTCTTGCCTTTTACGCGGTAGGCGATGGTGGTGAGCATACGGTTCTGGGAGATGACCGGCTTCTCGCCCGTATTGAGCAGCACGAAGCAGCCTGTGCCGTATGTGGCCTTCGCCATGCCCGGCTTGAAGCAGGTCTGGCCGACGATGGCGGCCTGCTGATCCCCCGCGATCCCCGCGATGGGAACGGCGCGCCCGAACAGATCCGGAGAGCTTTCGCCGAAGATTCCGCTGCTGTCCTTCACTTCCGGCAGCAGGGATTCGGGAATGTTGAACAGCTCAAGCAGTTCTGGATCCCACTGCTGACGATGGATGTCGAAGAGCAGGGTGCGGGAGGCGTTGGTGACGTCGGTCGCATGGACCTTGCCGCCGGTCAGGCGCCAGAGCAGGAAGCAGTCGATGGTCCCGAAGGCCAGCTCGCCCTTTTCCGCGCGGGCGCGGGCGCCTTCCACGTTATCGAGAATCCACGCCAGCTTGGTGGCGGAAAAATAGGGATCGAGCAGCAGGCCGGTACGGCTGGAGACCAGCTCTTCCTTGCCCTGCTTCTTCAGTTCGGCGCACAGCTTGGCAGTACGGCGATCCTGCCAGACGATGGCGTTATTGATCGCCTTGCCGGTCGCGCGTTCCCACACGACGATGGTCTCGCGCTGGTTGGTGATGCCGATGGCCGCGATCCGTTCCACGCCGCCGGAGCGTTCCACGGCCAGTTGTGCCGTGGTTTTCGCGTCCCGCCAGATGTCTTCAGGGTCGTGTTCCACCCAGCCCTGATCCGGATAATATTGCGGAAACTCCTGTCTCGCGACTGAGATTTCCTGACCGTGCATATCAAAAACTATGCTGCGGGTGGAGGTGGTGCCCTGGTCGATAGCCAGGATACGATCCTGTTTGGTCATGACGGCTGCTTGCTCCCTGGCAGTCAGACGGGTGTTTTAGTCGAGGAATCCGTCAGAACGGCTCTCGGCATGAAAGGCTGGATCAGGCTCCGATAGAGACCTGCTCCGAGGAGACCACCACAGATCGGCCCCATAATGGGAACCCACCAGTAGTTGCCGGGCGAAGGCAGCGCCTGCGGTCCCCACCCGGCGAGATAACAGAACAGGCGCGGCCCGAAATCACGGGCCGGGTTGATCGCCCACGCGTCGAGATAGCCTGCTGACGCACCGATGGCGGCGACGAGCAGGCCGATGATGAGCGCCCCTGAATTGGCCTGGGGCGCCATCGTGTTGTGTTCGCAGGTGATGGCGAAAATGCCGAACACCAGCAACCCGGTGAGGATGATCTCCACGAGAAAGGCATGCATCGGCGTGACGAATTCACCCGGATGCGTGAAGAACACGCCCGCCGCCGCACCGTCATGCAGCCGATCCATCCCATGCGCCAGCGCATAGTGATCGATCACCGGCGAGAACAGCGCATAGACCACGGCGGCTCCGAGGAACCCGCCCGTAACCTGCGCCACCCAGTAGGGAACCACCTTCGCCCACGAGAACCCGCGGAACGTGGCGAGCGCCAGCGTCACCGCCGGATTGGCGTGTGTGCCGGAGACCGCCCCCGTCACGTAGATGGCGATCGTGACACCCAGTCCCCACACGATGCAGACGCCCCAGTAGGCCGTCTTGTAAGGGCTGGGATCATAGAGGGTGTACATGGCCGCAACGGAATCACCCAGCAGGATGATGATGAAAACGGCCACACATTCGGCGATCAGTTCGCCGAGTAATCTCTGTTGGGTTGTCATGGTGCTCCATCAGTCGTTAACCGACTTTTGTTTTTATGTATGCAGCCACACGTTGGCGCTGTTCTTCGGTCATGTGAAGACCAGTTTTGGTACGGCGCCAGAGCACATCGTCTCCGGTGCGCGCCCATTCGTTCGCGATGAGGTAGTCCACCTCGCTCGCGGTCATGCCGTGACCGAAATCCTCACCCATGTCGGCGAAGGATTTCGCGGTTCCGACAACATCGTAAGCCCGCATCCCGTAGAGGCGCATCAGGCGCCACGCGAACGGCAGGGACAGGAACGGCGCGGCATCACGGAAGCGATTCAGTGCGGCCTCGAAACCGCCGGTCCCGAGGTCGCCACCGGGCAGGGCGGCATCGGCGGTCCAGGAATACCCACCCACGGCAGGCAGGACCGGGGCGAGCTTTTCCAGCGCGTGCTCGGCCAGTTTACGGAATGTCGTGATTTTGCCACCAAAGATCGAAAGCAGGGGCGCTCCGTCCGTGGTGTCGAGATCAAGCACGTAGTCGCGGGTGACGGCTGAGGCATTGGCTGCGGCATCGTCATAGAGCGGACGCAGACCGGCATAGCTCCACACCACGTCGGACGGCTTCACGTTCTCCTTGAAGTAGCGGCTCACGCTTTCGCAGAGATAGCTGATCTCGTCCTGAGAGATCTCGACCAGTCCCGGCTCGTCCTTCCACGTCACATCGGTGGTGCCGATCAGTGTGAAACGCTGCTCATAGGGAATGGCGAACACGATGCGATTATCGGGGTTCTGGAAAATGTAACACTGAGGGCCGTCGAAGATCTGAGGCACGACAATGTGACTGCCCTTCACCAGCCGCACGGACTTGGAGTTCGGCAGTTCGAGCTGATTCGCCAGCAGGCGCGCGACCCACGGACCGGCGGCATTGACGAGTCCCCGCGCACGAACGGTCGTCGTGCCACCTTTCGCCATGTCCTCGATCTCCGCTTCCCAGAGACCGTCCACGCGGCGCGCTCCCGTCATGCGGGTGCGGGTGCGGATGTCGGCGCCACGGTTGGCGGCGTCCATGGCGTTCAGCACGACAAGACGGCTGTCCTGCACCCAGCCGTCGGAATAGACGAAGCCCTTCTTGTAGCGATCCTGAAGCGGCTTGCCCGCCGAATGCTCGCGCAGGTTGATGCCGCGCGACTTCGGAAGCTTCATGTTGGGAGCGAGGTGGTCGTAGAGAAACAGACCGAGCTTGACCATCCACGCCGGACGCTGTTCCGGCGTGTGGGGCAGGACGAAACGCAGCGGCCACATGATGTGTGGAGCGATCCCGAGGAGGCGGTCACGCTCGATCAGCGCCTCACGCACGAGACGGAACTCGTAATATTCGAGGTAGCGGAGGCCGCCGTGGATCAGCTTGGTGCTGGAGGATGATGTGTAGCTGGCGAGGTCATCCTGCTCGACGAGCAGCACGGATGCGCCCCGTCCTGCCGCATCACGCGCGATACCGGTGCCGTTCACGCCGCCGCCCACGATCAGCAGGTCATATACGGTGGTGGTGTCGCCGGAAACTGCCATCTCTATCGGTCCGTCTGTTGTTCGTACAATGAATTGCGGACTTTCGTATCCGAACATTCATCTCTTTGACAATGCCCTTCTGTGTCGCAATTTCGGCAGGATGAAGGCATTGACGTCGATTTCACTCTAAACAGGATGTTCGTTTCCGAACATCTGCGTTCGCAATCACCAGCTCGACACCGTTTTCCTCAAGCATGTCGCAAATGCTCTGCGGAGGTGTTCTGTCCGTGAAAAACGCCGAAACCCCGGCAATGTTTCCAGCCCTCACCAGCGGACGACGCCCAAACTTCGTGTGATCGGCCAGCAGGAACACCTTGCGGGAATTGGCGCGAATGAGTTCGGAGGCGCGAATTTCCTCCTGATCGTAATCCAGCAGCGTGCCGTCTTCATCAATGCCGCTGATGCCGATCACGCCGTAATCGGCACGGTATCGCTCCAGCATCGACAGGGAATCGGGACCGAGAATCCCGCCATCGCGCATCCTGACGGTCCCGCCGGTGACGACAACGCGGCAGTCCTCGCTCCCGGCGAGCAGAGAGGCGACGTGCAGATTGTTGGTGATGACCTGCAACCCCTTGTGGGCGGCGAGCGCGCGGGCGAAGGCTTCCGTGGTCGTGCCGATATTCACAAATAAGGACGCACCATCGGGAATAGCGGCGGCGGCCAGTTCGCCGATGGCGTCCTTCTCGCGGCGATTGCGGATCTGCCGCTGGGAATAGGCGATGTTCTCCACCGAAGACGGCGCGCTGGCTCCCCCATGATGGCGGATCACCTCACCGGCGGCATCCAGAGTGCGGATATCGCGGCGGATGGTCTGCACGGCCACGTCGAAGAGCCGGGCGAGATCTTCATTGGCGACATAGCCCTGCCTGCGCACGGCAGCGATGATCGCCTGCTGGCGGATCTGCGTCTGCGTGGCGGGCATTGCCCTTACCGCCCCGGCACAAGGGTTTCGAGCACTTCCAGAACCGCTTCGCCGTAGCGACCCAGCTTCGAGCCGCCGACACCTTTCACGTCACCGAGTTCATCCAGCGTGCCGGGACATTCCAGAGCAATGTCACGCAGGGTTGCATCGTGGAAGATGACGTAGGGCGGGATTTCCTGCTCGCGCGCCTCGGCAAGACGCCAGCGTTTGAGGGCGTTGAAGCGTTCGCGGGCATCCTCGGTGAGCTGGTCGGCGATGGACTCGCCCTGCCCCGCCGACCGGCTGCCCTTGCCTGCCGCCACGATAGCATCCTCGCGCAGACGCACCTCATCCTCACCACGCAGGATCGGTCGGGCGACCTCCTCGTTAAGCCGCAGGCCACCATGTTCGTCACCGGTGATCAGGGCGCCCTTCGCGATGAGCTGCCGCACGACGCTGCGCCAGAAATTCTCTGTTTTGTCCTTGCCTATTCCCCATACGGAGAGGCGGTCATGTCCGGTGCGGGAGATGTTATCGGAGGTCTTGCCCCGCAGCACGGCGATGACATGCAGCGCGCCATAACGCTGACCGGTGCGATAGATGGCCGACAGCAGCATGCGCGCAGCCTGCGTGCCGTCGAAGGTCGGGACCGGATGCAGGCAGTTATCGCAGTGACCGCAGGGCTCCAGCAGGGTCTCGCCGAAGCAGGCAAGCAGCGCACGGGTGCGGCAGGACGTGCTTTCCGTGAAGGAGATCATCGCTTCCAGACGCGCACGCATGATGCGTTTTTCGCTGTCGGGCGCCGTGGACTGGTCGAGCCAGTAGCGGGCGCGGCTCATGTCCTCGCCGCCATAGAGCAGCAACACGTCCGATGGCAGGCCGTCACGTCCGGCGCGACCGATCTGCTGGTAATAGGCTTCCGGCGAGGACGGCATGTCGAGATGGATCACGGTCCGCACGTCGGGGCGGTCAATGCCCATGCCGAAGGCGATGGTGGCGACCATGACGATGGGTTCGCCGGAGCGGAACCTGTGCAGGGACCCACGTTTTTCAGCCGGAGACAGGCCTGCGTGGTAGGCGCAGGCGGGAAAACCGCGCTCGCGAAGAGAAGCGGCCATGCGTTCGGTACGGGCACGGGAACCGCAATAGACGATGCAGGCATCGTTGCGATGAGGTTCCAGCGCCTCCACGAGTTGCTTCATCTCGCCGCCCTTGGGGCGTGCCGCGATCATCAGGTTGGCACGATGGAAGCTGGCGGACAGAACCTCCGCCTCCGGCATACCGAGTGCCGTGAGGATGTCATTGCGTGTGCGCTGATCGGCGGTCGCGGTCAGGGCAATACGCGGCACGCCGGGGAAATGCTCGGGCAGTGTCTGGAGCGCACGATATTCCGGACGAAACTCATGGCCCCATGCGGAAATGCAGTGGGCTTCGTCGATGGCGATGACGGAGATCTGCTGACGGGAAAGGCGGTCGAGCGTACCAGGCGACAGCAGCCGTTCGGGCGAAACATAGAGCAGGTCGATGCGACCGTTGAACAGGTCGCTACGGATGCGGGATGCTTCGTCGCTCTCCAGTTCCGAGTGCAGGGCGGCAGCGTTGACGCCGAGCTGACGCAGGGCGGCGACCTGATCGTCCATCAGCGCGATCAGGGGGGAGACCACAAGCCCCATGCCGGGACGGCAGAGCGCGGGCACCTGATAACACACGCTCTTGCCGCCGCCCGTGGGCATGAGCACGAGCGTATCCTCACCGGCCATGACGCGTTCAACGGCCTGTTCCTGCAAGCCGCGAAAGGCGGGGAAGCCAAAAACGCGGTGCAGCACCTCGCGCGGCGTCAGGCCGACAAAGCGGTCACGTCCACCGGATGTCTCGCCGGGAGGCGGACACTCTTCGTCGGGTCCCGGAGGAGGATGCCGTTCCAGCATAATGGGGCGTTACGGCGTCAGCAGTTCGATCTCGACGCGACGCGCGCCCACGACACCTTCGGCGTTGGAGGGCGGACGGGTTGTCTGCCGGATGCGGGTTTCCGAAACGCCGTCTGCGACGAGCTGCTGGGTGACGGTTTTGGCCCGCTGCGTCGCCAGCAGGGCATCGGCGGAGAGATCGCTGTTCTGGTGAGCATAGCCTTCGACCGCCACGATCCGGTCAGGATGCTTGGTCGCACGCTCGGCCACTCTGGCCACCACGGCCTGCGCCGACTCATTCAGATCGGATGCGCCCTGCCCGAAGAAGACGACATACTGGCGTCCGCTACTCCCATTGCCAGCGCAGGCGGCCAGCGTGCAGAGACCGAGAACAGAAAGCAGACGACGCATGACAGACTCCTTGAGAGACAATGGCTTCGTCCTAGCCTGTTCCGGCTGACGCGCCCGGTTTCGTGGTGCCTCCGTTGGGAGGGCAGGTCAATAACCGGGCACGGCGCAGCTCTGCGAAGCGGACAGCCGTGACCGGACCGGTTCAGCCCTGTGCTGAAAATGGCACAGCATGACCGCCTGACAGGCGCCACGCGTGGTCGAGCTGTTCCACGCCGGTCAGGCGATGGGCGATCAGGATCACTGTGCGCCCCTGAGCCACGCGGTTGAGGGTGAGAAAGAAGTCCTGCTCGGTCTGGGCGTCGAGACCGGTTGCCGGTTCGTCCAGCACGAGGATGGGGGCATCGGACAGCAATGTCCGGGCCAGCGCGATGCGTCGTCCCTGGCCGCCTGAAACCTTCACGCCCGCCTCGCCAAGCCACGTATCCAGCCCTTCCGGCAGCTTGCGGATGAAGTCGCCGATCGCGGCCTCATCCAGTGCCTTCCAGAGTGCCTCTTCACTGGCTTCAGGCGCACCGAGCAGCAGGTTGTTGCGGATCGTGTCGTCGAACAGATGCGTCGCCTGCGAGAGCCATGCGATGTGCCGTCTCAGCCATGTATCGGGAAGAGAGGCGATATCCTGCCCTCCCAGCAGCACGCGACCCGATTGCGGGAAGGTTGCTTTCAGCAGCAGGGCGGCAAGCGTTGATTTGCCCGCCCCGGACGGTCCGAGCAGGGCAATGCGGCTGCCTGCCGCGATGTCGAGAGAGAAATCCTCGAACACGGCGGGACGATCCGGACGCCAGCGGAAGCCCACATGCTCGAAGTGGATATCGAACACGGTCGGCATGACGTTCGCGGGTGACGGCACGGGCAGCGACGGCTGCGGATGTTCGTCCGCGATCGCCACGATTCGGCGCGCGGCGGCTCCCATGTTTCCCGCCAGCATACCAGCCCGTGTAAGGCCGGAGACGCCCTCAAAAGCGGCAAGTGTCAGGAACATCAGGCCCACGCCCTGCACGGCGGGAATGCGGTCGAATCCGACACCGGCGATGGCGGCGAGCATAAGCAGGAGCGCCGTCTGGGTGCAAAGCTGCGACAGCGCGCCGACAAAGGCCATACGACGGGACAGCTGTGCCTGTCGTGCCAGCAGCCGTCCGTTGGCCGCGTTCACGTGATCCAGCACTCGGGAGCCTGCGCCGAAGGCACGGATCTCACGCATTCCGCTGACAAGATCGAGAACGTCCACACGGAGGGACGCCTGCGCGTGATTCAAGCCACCTCCTTCCTTGCGGCTGAGGCGGGCGGCGGCAAGGGGGAGGATCAGGGCGGAAGCGGCGAACAGGATACCGATCAGCACGCCGAGCAGACCGTTGACGTTCATGACGACGATCATGAGCACCGGGAAGGTGAGGCAAGCGCCCGCGAGCGGCAGGAGTAGCCGGAGGTAGAGACCGTCCAGTGTTTCGACGTCGGAAACCAGCCGGGACAGCAGGTCGCCTGCGCGACGGAAACCGAGCCCGGCAGCGGCGCCTTTTGCCAGTGACCTGAAGAACCACACGCGTAGGGTGGCGAGAGCGCGGAACATCGCGTCGTGGGCGTAGAGCCGTTCGGCATAGCGCAGACCGATGCGGCTGAGACCCAGCACACGCAGCGCCGTGGTGGTGACAAGCACCATGCCCAGCGCGGCCCCTGCGAAGCGCAGACCGGCGCTGCTCATCAGCGCCAGACCTGCGAGGACGGCGAGGAGCGACAGAAGAAGTCCGACGATCAGCCGTGCGGCATGGGGCCGCCAGACTTCGACGATCCTGATCAGGGCATCGCGGTCGGCACGCTCACGGGCGGCGGAATCACGCGGAGCCGTATCCCGGGGGGCCGGATTGCGGGCCGTAAGATCGCGGGGAGCGGAGGCGGTCATGCCCTCTCTCCTTTCACTGGAACCCGGCACATTGAAACAGGACGCATCATGCCGCTCCCTGTCGGGCGGCGACGCGCCCCTGCAGCAGATCGACGCGCTGACCCCGGAACATGTGGACGGCGGTCGAATGGCTAGCGAGGATCACCGTGCGGTTGCGCGCCAGTTGCTGGAGGCTTTCGAACACATCGGCCTCCGTCACCGGATCGAGATAGGCCGTCGGTTCATCCAGCAGGAGGACGGGCGTATTTTTCAGATAGGCGCGGGCGATGGCGACGCGCTGGGCCTGACCGCCGGACAGGCCGAAACCGCCTTCGCCGATCATTGTTTCAAGGCCATCCGGCAATGCCGTCAGGAAGTTATCAACGGCAGCGGCGCGCAGGGCGGCGGCAAGGTCTTCCTGACTGGCATCCGGTTTGGCGAACAGGATGTTTTCGCGCAGTGAACCGGCGAACAGAACCGGACGCTGGCCAATCCACGAAATCAGGGACGAACGCGCCTCTGGCGCAATGGACTGCATATCGACGCCGTTGAAGGTGATGCGTCCGTCGGTCGGCTGGATGAAGCCGAGCAGCAGTTCCATGATCGTGGACTTACCCGACCCGGAGGGGCCGACAAGCACGAGGGTTTCGCCTGCGCGGGCGGTGAATGAGACGTGTTCGAGCGCCGTGCCCCGGGCCTCGTCCCATGTGAAGGAGACATCTTCGAAGGCGATGGTGATCGCCTCTCCACGGAGGGTGCGGACATGCTCCGTCACGCCTGTTTCCGGAACTTCGGGTAGCGCGAGAATGTCCTCGGCGGCGCCCTGCACCAGTGCGCGGTCCTGATAGGCCAGCGCAAGCCCCCGGAAGGGCGCGAAGAATTCCGGCACGATGAGCAGTGCGAAAAGGCTGTCCGTCACCAGTGCACGGAAGGAGGCGGCGTCCGTTGTATGGATGGCTTGCTGCGCATGCCGTCCATCGCTGAGGGCAATGAGGATCAGGGCGAGGATCATCGCAAAGTCGATGGAGGCGGATGACAGGAAGGCCACGCGCAGGACCTTCATGGTCCTCCGGCGCAGATCATCGGCAGCCTGCGCCAGACGGGCGGCTTCCTCGTCGGCACGTCCGGCGAGCACGATGGTCGCAATGCCGCGCATCCGGTCGAGGAACCGCGATTGCAGGCGCGTCATCGCAAGGAACTGCTTGCGGGAAGCGACAGCGGCTCCGATGCCGAACAGCGCCTGAGCAAACGGCACGGTAGCGCCACAGAGGGCAAGGATGAGGGCCGCGCGGGGCTGCACGAGAGCGGTCAGCACGACCAGCACGGCGGGGGCTGCGATCCAAAGGACGGAGGCCGGAGCCCATCGGGCGAAATAGCCGTCAAGCGCCTCGATCCGGTCGACGGCGAGCGCTGCGAGTGCACCGCTATGGGCGTGACGCAGGACGGCGGGCCCTGTGCCGACGATCGAGCCGAGCACCTCGTTTCGCAGGCGGCTCCGCGCCTTGCGTCCGGCGGTGGCCGAGGCATTCTCGCTGGTGAAATTGATGGCTGTGCGCAGGATCGCGGCGACCGCGAACCCTGCGAGTGGCCACAAAGGGATCGGCACGCCGGCTCCGTGACCGTCAGGAGTCACGAAGTCCGTCAGCGTCGGACCCAGAATATTGGCCATGCACCAGAACTGCGCCGCTCCTGTCAGACAGGAGACGATGCCTAGGATAATGGATGGACGCGCGGCGCGCAGGCCAAGGCGGGCCTGCGCTCGGGTCCAGGCCTTGATGGCTGCCTTGCTCTCGCTCATGCCGCCCCTATACCGGAGCGCATCGCGATGAAACAGGGGGCTTCTGACGACTCAGCCTCGCGCGGCAGGAATTGGAGACATGGCGACAACGGATGGTTTCGCATGGCTTGCACTGCTCCCGGACGTCGCCGGCTCTCTGGGCCACTGGATGATGCATCGGGTTCCCTGCTCTTCTTCAATATGGAACTCCCCCCCTATCTGCCTGACGAAACCCCGTATGAGCTGAAGCCCGAGCCCATCTCCGGACCCGGCGGGGCGTGTGGCGGAAATGCCTATCCCATTATCTTCAATGATCAGGCGAATCCTGCCACCGGTCCGCGACAGCGAAACGCGCACCCTGCCACGGCGATCCCCAGGGAAGGCATAGTTCAGGGCGTTCGAAACAGCTTCGGCGATGATCATCACCACAGGTGTCGCGGCATTTGGCTCAATGACAACACCGCCCGCGTCCCTCTCCATTTCCACGCGGCAACGGACATCATCGGGGACACCACGACTCAGTTGCTCGCATAACACGGGCAGGAACTGCTCCATGTCGAGCCCTTCCAGTTCAGCACCCTCGTAAAGGTAATGATGAAGCATGGAGAGGGTCTGCACGCGGTCGCGGGCGAGCAGCAGAGCAGCACGTGTCACGTCGGCCGGGGTCCGGTTGGCCTGAAGGCTCAGCAGGGAGCCGATGATCTGGAGGTTGTTCTTCACCCGGTGGTGGATTTCGGCCATCAGTTGTCGCTGGTGGTCGATTGCTACATCCAGTTCCCGCTCTCGCCGGGCCAGCCGTCCGGTCGCAGTATCGAATGCCGTGGCGAGTTGCCTGAACTCAAGCGGCATGGGTCCTTCGATGCTCCTGTCGAAAGAACCCGTATTCACCCATCCCTCCACGGCATCCGTCAGATGTCGAAGGGGCTGGATGACAAGCCGCCGTCCCGCCACGACCACACCGGCCAGCCCTGCGGCGAGCAGGATGACCACCATGACGATCCAGCCACACAGCATCCAGAGGGCGCGTCGTTCCTCCGGCAGCAGCTTTGCCTCCACCAGCACGGCGCCCTGTCCGGGAATGCGGTCATAGGTATAGGCCTGACTGCCCATGCGGAGGGATACGACCGTTTGCGAGGCGCTTCGCTTGTCCTGATTGAGCCGATCAAGCAAGGCGGGAGGCGGTGTCTGGCCGCCACAATCCGGACAGACCGGGGCCATGGTCCCGTCCGGTGCGATAAACCATATGGTCAGGGCATCGGATGGCAGGCCACCGCCCCCGTTGGGAGAGGGGAAGGAGTCATCCAGCCCGTCGCTTTTCCATCGGAAGGGCTGGATGGCCACCAGTGCACGCGGCGATCCGACGCGGTTTTCTTTTGCGATTGTTCTGATGACCCGCAGATATGCCAGGCCATTTTCAATCTGCAGAAGAACCGGTTCCATGCCGGGATCGACGACATTTCGGGGATGACCGCATTTCACATGAGGAAATTTGGAGGGTGCGGAGACGGCTTCATCAATGCCGCCCTGCTCGTTGATGACGGCCAGAAGGCAGTACCGCGTATCGCTGGCCGACTGGGCGAGAAGCAGGAGACGCCGCATCGAGTCGATATCGGAAGCCTGCCCGATCGTATCCAGCATGGCGGCGGCGCGCTGGCTGTCCTGTCTGAGTTGCACGACAAGCTGCGACAGGACCGCTTCGCTGCGGCGCGTGCTGGATTCTTCCAGCCGCACATAATCCTGCCAGATGAGAATAGCCCCCAAAGCGGCGATGGGCAGGACGGACCCGAGGATGACGGTTGCCATCCGACTCCTTACAGAATCGAAATGGTCCCCGATACGACCCACCCATGGCGATAAAAAACGGCCTGTTTCCATGCCTGCACCGTCTTTATCCGCAGCCATATCGTGCTCTGTCAGGAGGCTTGATTACATTGATAGACCGGATACAGCGACGTCACTCCGCCTGACCATTCCACTTCCATCCTGCACAATGCTGTCCGGCGCGCGACGAAGTTCACCCGAAGGAAACAAAGGCGGAACTTCAGTCCTCGTCGTCGTTTTCTTCGAGAAGCCGCAACAGTTCTTCGGGAATAGGCTCTTTGGCGACATCGTCGAAAAGCTGATGAAGTCCACGCTTCAGCCAGATATCGAACGCGTCCTCCTCCTGCTTGCAGCCCTTCCGTGCAGAGCTAGGCTTTCGCTCTCTGGCTGACATCGACAACAACCCCGGTGGATATTCACTCATTTCCGGGCGCGATGCCGGGAAGCAATGATTGACCATACCTATCCCAGCTTACCAGTTCTTCCTATGGGAGGCGTGCCCGAAAATTTCAGACCCGCCCAGCGTTTGCCGCGACACCAGCCGCACCACCCTGCTTGCGGCGATCACTCACCTGCTGACGCAGAGCAGTCGCCTGCTGACGGAGACGATCATCAGCGGGCAGATCACCGGTCATCCACGCTTCCAGTTGGCGACGCGCACGGAACACGCGGCTTTTCGCCGTACCCACGGCGCACCCTGTCGCTTCTGCGAGTTCCTGATAGCTCATGCCCTGCAGAACGACGAGAACCAGCGCCTCGCGCTGGTCGGACGGCAGACGGGCGAGTGCGAATGCCAGATCCTTCACCGCCAGACGGTCTTCATGAGAAGCCTTCGTCGCCAGCATATCGCCTGGGAGATCGTCGATATCCATCGTGACCTTACGGCGACGCAGGTCGGAGATGAAACGGTTGCGGAGGATACGGTGCATCCATGCCGCGAAATTGGTTCCGGGGATAAAACTGTTCTGCGCGCCAAGGGCGTTGCACACGGCATCCTGCACCAGATCTTCTGCCTGCGCGCGGTTACGGGTCAACGCCAGAGCCTGCACACGCAGCTTGGGCAGGATTCCGATGACCTGAGACTGAAAGGTGTCTGCCATTGTTTTTCTCCCTTTTTCACTAGCTCAATGAATGGGGACACACATTCGTTGCATGCCGATCCGTTTTTATTGATCACGAAAAAGAGAGGTTGCCTGACATTGGTGCCGCGATTGGAGGGGTGGCGGACAGGGCTCAGGAACTGAGCCGCCTCCCATGAGAGTGGTGGTATGAGAGGCTGTTTTAAAAGCTCTCGGCTGGCGATCCAGCATGCGTTTTCCGCACTCGGATGCTTACCACCCGTAGGGCCGCTTCGCTTCAATCCTCAACAACACACGCCGGGGACTCTCGCTCGGCAGAGAGCTTTTGAAGCAGCCTCCAAGAAAGGTCAGACGCGGGAACAGGCCGCGCCGACCCGAAAATGCCTCAGAGCGTGAGGCTGAACGCCATACTGAACACGGCGACATTCTTGAACACCGTCGTGCCGCCGGGACGCTGGATATACTGGAAATCCGGTTGCACCGAGAAACCCGGAATGACCTGCGTGGTGTAGAAAAACTCGTAAATATTCTCGTGGGACTGGACACCGTAAGGCGTTCCGAAATTCGCGGCGACGAAGGGCACGCCCGCGGCGACGGCGGCTTTTTCGGCGCGGATGGCCGATCGGCTGAACTCGGCCCACTGGAAGGAAAACCCGACCATATCCTTGGGTCGGCCCCAATAGTGCCCCGTATCCATGATGGCTGCGACCGCGCGCTGCTTCATGGCAGAGGTTTGTCCAGAGGCGTAGCTGTACTGTGCACCGAGAACCACACCGTTCATCGGCCCCTCGCCATGACGGATCAGCATCTGATCAAGCATCACCCACGCCGAGGTCTGTCCGCTCTGCATGCGGGCCGGCTGACCGGAACTGATCCAGGCGTTGCCGTGGATATCGGAATAGAGATCCTTATAGCTCGAATTGTCATACAGGCCGCCGAGCTTGTAGTGGCCGATCAGGTGGTCACGCCCGAACTCGGGGATCCAGCCGATTTCTGCATGTGTGGAAAGTTTCCCGAGACCTTCCTGTCCCCATGCCCATCCGGAAATACCGCCGTTATACGAATGAGGAGAGACGGCGAAGAGGCCTCCCATGACGTAGAAATGGCGTGTCGGCATCAGGCGCAGGACCGTGCCTATATTGCCGGACGGCCAGTCGCGACCGCCATTGAGATATTTCGTCGGGGTGATGTTTCCGCACATCCAGACGTTCATGAACGAGCAGGTCCAGGGCGAGTTGTCGAAGAACGTGCCCGGCGGAATCCAGCCCACCGAAAGATCCACCTTGTTGTGGAACATGGACTTTTCAAAATAGGTCCAGACAAGATGTGCGACCACGTTGCCACGGGCGCCGTAGATCTGCTGGGCCTGATTGGCGTTATCGCCATACAGGGCACTCAGATTGCGGCCGTGTCCGTTCACCGCCAGCATATGCAGCCAGAGATTGTTCGACCAATCGCCTGCGCCGAGAATTTTTTTCCAGTCGATATCAAGCGTGACACCAACCTGCCCCGCATCCGTCACAGCATGGGCCTTGCCGCCGACAGGGTTGCCGGAAAGACTTTCATAGACATTCGCAGCGACATAGACGCCGCGCTTCTGCAGCCAGGGCTGGATGCCACCCCATGTGCCGAAAACGTGATTGGTGCCATAAGGGGGGCCGAATGACGGGGGGCCGTACGGGGCCTGAATAAAGCCCGGAATGGCGTGATAGAGCGGGACGATCTCCTGATTTTCACCCAGCATTGCCGGATCGGAGACGTCGGGCGACGAATCGTCAAAGATTCCCGACTTGCTTTGAGTGGCTGACTGCTTTTGCGCCACCGCGTTCTGAATTGCGCCAGCGAACGCAAACCACGCAAGCACGACACCTACGCTACGCAGAACAATTTTTTTGCTGAAACAGGCAGTAAGCCCGGCAATCAACGAAGCGATAGGGCGGAGCATTGTTTTTCCTTAATTATTGAGAGCGCGCGCTGTTCCGACACGTCAAACACATCACAGCCCTCAACGTTCCTCAAAAGAATGAGGTTCGGTGCTCGCGCTCTAAGGAAATGTCATAATACGTAGGGTTTTCTATGTATAGTGCCCGAAAAAGAAGCGTTCTCACTGTGTCCCGGACGCCACGAAATGACTTTTATACTTTTCACGAAAACGAAATGTTCAATACATTAAATCGACATCGACAATAAATACATTGAAAAAGAAAAACTCAAACTGAATTTATAAAATCAATTCAACAAAATACAGAACAACCTACAACAAACGCATCAGAAATCGCACTCTTCACGACCAGCATGAGTCCAGTGGAATAAAGAAATTCACCGTGTGACGTCTTTTATGGTCAGCGGAATCCCGGCGACACACAGCGTCACACGGTCCGCCTGAGCCGCGATTGCCTGATGCAGCCGTCCGGCTTCGTCCCTGAAACGGCGCGCCAGAGCATTTTCAGGCACGATTCCGAGCCCAACTTCATTGCCGACCAGAACCGTGAGGGCTTTTCGACGCGACAGGACCATTTGAAGCGTAGCGGTTTGGGGCTGAATGTCGTACTCCTCCAGCAGAAGGTTCGTCAGCCACAGTGTCAGGCAATCGATCAGGACGGGTCTGTCACCAGCAGTTTCCAGCGCAGCGGACAGGTCGAGCGGCTCCTCGATCGTCTGCCATCCTTCCCCGCGATCCACCTGATGCAGGGCGATGCGCTCCCGCATCTCGTCATCCCATGCGCGCCCGGTGGCAATATAGACCCACGACGGGGCGGAACACGCCTTCACCACGCCTTCAGCATAGCGGCTCTTGCCGGATCGGGCTCCACCCAGAACAAGCTCGATCATTGCTCTTCCCTCCCGGACGCGGCATGTGACACCCCATGCCCCAGCCCACTTTTACCGACCTCGACGGTCTTCGTGCCCTGTGTCTTTCGCCTCTGCCGTGTGATGCGGCAGCTATGCGCCATATCGCCGACCGCGAGGCGCTGCTGACCAAACCACCCGGCAGCCTCGGAAGGCTCGAAGAGCTGACCCGCTGGCTCGGAGAATGGCAGCACCGTTCCGAACCGCGCCTCGACCATGTGCAATGCATTGTCTTCGCGGGCAACCATGGTGTCGTGGCGCAGGGCGTTTCGGCATGGCCCGCTGAAGTGACGGCGCTGATGGTGCGCAATTTCCAGACCGGTGGCGCGGCCATCAACCAGCTTGCGCGCGTCGCCGATGCGACACTGGTGGTCCTCCCGCTGGAAGAACTGCGTCCGACCCAAGATTTCACCCTGCAGCCCGCCATGACGGAGGAGACATTCCTGCGTGTCGTACAAACCGGTTTCGCGGCGGTCGATCCGGCTGCGGACCTGCTATGCCTTGGCGAAATGGGCATTGGCAACACCACGCCCGCAGCCGCGCTTGCAGCAGCACTGTTCGGAGGCACGGGACAGGACTGGGCAGGACCGGGCGCGGGCAGCGACGATGCCGGGATGGCCAGAAAAGTCGAGGTGATCGACCGGGGGCTTGAACGTCACAGCGCTCTCCTCTGCGATCCGCTGAAAGCGGCGCAATGTCTCGGTGGGCACGAGCTGGCCGCCATGATGGGAGCAACACTCGCCGCGCGGATGCACCATATCCCCGTGCTGCTGGACGGGTTCGTCTGCACCGCCGCCGCCGCCGCCCTGCACGCGCTGCACAACGACGGGCTGAAGCATTGTCGGGTCGCACACTGTTCGGCCGAACCGGGCCATGCGCGCCTGAGCCAGAGGCTGGGGCAGAAGCCACTGCTTGATTTTGGCTTGCGGCTTGGAGAAGGATCGGGCGCGGCGCTGGCTGTTCCGCTGCTCCGCGCGGCGCTGGCTTGCCATCTGGGCATGCACACCTTCGCCGAGGCCGGAATTGGTGGCTGACAGATCCCGGCCGTCCGCGCTTACCCGTGTAGCAGCCGATCTTCTGGCCGCGCTCGGCCTGTTCACGCGCCTGCCGCTGGAATGGCTGGAACGGATAGCAGCCCCTGTCGACCTCCGTCGTTCAATCTGGGTATGGCCTCTGGTCGGCATTGCTGTCGGGCTTGTGACGGCTGTTGTGGCAACACTTGGGCTGGCGTGGAATCTGCCTCCCCTTGTCGCTGCGATCTGCGCGGTGATGACACAGCTTCTCATGACGGGCGGCCTGCATGAGGATGGTCTCGCTGACAGCGCCGACGGCCTCGGTGGAGGTCGCACAGCGGAACGACGGCTGGAGATCATGCGCGATAGCCGGATCGGGTCTTACGGTGCGCTGGCTCTGGGCACCTGCGTCGCGTTGAGGGTCGCGTGCATTGCGACACTCCCCCCCGCGGCGCTCATCTGCTGCCTCGCCCTATCGGGCGGTCTGGCGCGGACCTCCCTGCTCGTCGTGATGCGCTGGACGCCTCCGGCACGGCGCGACGGGATGGCGGCGGCGCTCTTTCCCCTGCCCGTCCGGCTGACAGGCATGACACTCTTCGCCGTGGCGTTGGTCACTCTTCTGGTCCTGCCTTCGCAGGAGGGCGCGGTGGTACTGATGGCGGCCCTGCTGGCGACACTTCTGCTCCGCCGCACTGCGATGCGAAGTATTGGTGGATTTACGGGCGATATTCTGGGAGCCGCCGCCGTGCTGTCGGAACTCGCGGCCCTGCTGGTGATGGTGTCTTTCGCGCGCTGATGCGGTGCGCCTTCAGGCGAGGTCGATAACGTCCACTTCCCCCTGCCTGATAGGTTTTACGGAAAGATCGACCGCCTCTCCTTTGGCCAGAGCCGACAGCACCCGCAGCGGTCCGCCATGTGAGAGAATGACGAACGGCTCGTCGGTCGGACACTCCATCCAGAATGCCTGCACACGCTCGATCAGTTTCTCGCCGCTTTCTCCTCCCGGCGGCACGAATCCGGTCAGGTCGGCAGCCCATTCATCAAGCGCCGCGTGAGAGATATCGGACCATTTGCAGCCTTCCCAGGCTCCGAAACTGATCTCGCGCAAACGGTCGTCCAGACGCAGGCTGCCACCGGCAAGCGCAATCGCTCTTTCGGCGGGCACGCGACACCGCATGAGAGGGGACGTGACGATCAGACGGATCTCGTGGTCCCGCATCCGTGTGGCCAGCCGGGCAGCAAAGGCTTCCCATCCGACCGCCAGCGGAACATCACTCAGGCCGTAACAGAGCCCGGACGCCACCGCGACAGCCGGGTGACGGGCGAGGCAGACGACGCGCACGACTGGCCGGAACGACGATCAGAAACGCGAGAGCGGCATTTCGAGATGGTGCCCCGGCTTCGAGTCGTTCATCGTGAGAACGCCGAAATTATCGGACTCCAGTCGGAAAGTGACTGTCGTCTCCTTCTCCGTGCCGGACCATACATTGCCCGTCGTATGCGCGAGCGAGAATGTTTCCTGACCCGATTTCTGCAGTTCATGCGGAAGGTGGAGGATGATACGGCTGGCGGGACCGGCAGCGCGGTTTGCCACGATCGTGACCGGCGCCATACCCATGGAACTCCAGCTTCCGGAAAGGAACGATGCGGGGCGGATCGGGGTCTTGGCGGTGCTCTGGGCGGTTTTGGTGTGATCAGCCGCCTGCACGGGAGACTGAACCAGCAGAGAGATGCCGCAGGCCGCCACGGCGAGAGCGGGGAAAAGACGAGCATTCATTGGGGAGGGTTCCTGTTTCTTGTGACAATAACAGGCCGCCCATGCCGTCGTCACGGGAGGTCTTGTGAGGGGCAGATGTGCCTCACTGGCAACCGTCCGTCCACCGCCCTCCCGATCACTGACGTGCGTGCGTTATTGCGGGATGGGATGAAACAGGCCGGGTGTCCCCTGATCGGTGTCTACACGCTGACCGGTCCGGTCCACCCGGAGGGTAAACAGCTTCGGCAGCGAGCCGTCCGGGTTGGGGCACGATCCGGAATGTTTCTGCATCACGTCGATCAGGGTGCCCGTGGGCGGTGAATCGCCATTCACGACGAACAGCAGGCAGTCGGGGCGATCGCCGGTCATGCCGTTATGGGTGACGGTGAGGCGCAGGTGCTGGACGAGCGACGTGTCATCGAACCAACTTGTCTGCTTGAACGTATAACGGTCCAGCAGGCGGTCCATCATGCCTGATTTCGCGAGCACGATCATGAGCATGCTGAGCGGAAGGACCAGAATCAGCCGACGCATGATGTGCTGTCTCAGGGTGCGTCCCTTGAACGGGCCGCTGGAAAAACGGCGCGGGCCGTTCGGCGAACCGGGAGGAGCGTCAGCAGGCATCAGTCAGTTCTTTCCAGACGAAATCGTTGCGTGCGAGCAGGTCGTCGGCCGATTTCGGCCCCCGGCTTCCTGCGGGATAGGTTTCCAGTGGACGGATATTAGCCGCCCAGCCGTTGAGGATCGGTTCCACCCAGTGCCACGACGCCTCCACTTCGTCACGGCGGATGAATGAGACCTGATCGCCGCGCACGGCGGCCATCAGCAGATCCTCATAGGAATCAGGGTAGCGGGTGTTGAAGGCTTTTTCATAGCTCACGTCCAGTGAGGCTTCCCTCAGGCAGAACTGCTCCGTGGACGGGTCCTTGCTGGACAGGGACAGGGAAATACCTTCATTCGGCTGGATTCGAATCACAAGCCTCCCGGGTTCCGGTTTGTCCGGGAAGATGGCCCAGGGCTGCGGACGAAACTGCACGATGACCGTGGTTTCCTTTTGCGCCAGGCGTTTGCCGGTGCGGATGTAAAACGGCACGCCAGCCCAGCGGGCCGTCCGGATTTCGGCCCGGATGGCGAGATAGGTCTCGGTAGTGCTTTCCCCGTCCTCAAGATCGTCCAGATAGCTCCCGACCGTCGTGCCGTCGACTTCTCCTGCGGCATATTGCGCGCGCACGGTATCGGTGCGGATCATGTCGTCCGTCATCGGCCGGAGCGCGCGCAGAATCTTCAATTTTTCGTCGCGAAGAACGGTGGGAGCAATCGCGGTCGGCGGCTCCATCGCCACGAAGCTCAGCACCTGCAACAGGTGATTCTGCACCATGTCCCGCAGCGCGCCCGCCGTATCGTAATAAGACCCGCGCTGGCCCACGCCGACAGTCTCGGACGCGGTGATCTGCACATGCGCGATGGAATCGGCATTCCAGATCCGCTCGATGATCGGGTTGGCAAAGCGGAGGGCAAGGATGTTCTGGACGGTCTGCTTGCCGAGATAATGGTCGATGCGGAAGATCTGGTTTTCCCGAAAATGCTGCCCCACGCCGTCATTGATTGCCGTGGCGGAGGCAAGATCGGTGCCGATCGGTTTTTCGAGGACGATCCGCGTGGTGTCCGTGATGAGGCTGTTATGCGCGATGGCATCGGCAGTCGGCACATAGAGCTTCGGCGCGGTGGCGAGGTAGAACACGCGGGGGCGACCTTTTTCCGTCTTGAGCAGGCTGCTCAGGGCGCTCCAGTCCGCGTTTTGCTCCGTCATGTCGAGCGGCACATAATGCAGCAGCCTGAGGAAAGCCTCCGCCTTTGAGGCGTCATAGGTCTCTGCCGCAACAAAGGCTTTCAGCGCCTCCGCCGCTTTCGTGCGGTACTCCTCGGAGGACAACGGAGAACGCGCCGTGCCGATGATTTTCGTCGTGCCGTCGATCTGGTCGCCCCGGAATCGCTCATAAAACGCCGGAAGAAGCTTGCGCATCGTCAGGTCGCCTGTGGCGCCGACGATCACGAAATCGAATCCGAAGGGGGAGGATTCCTGATCTCCTCCCGATATTTCTTCGGCTGACAAACGAATATTCTCCCGGTTTTCAGCCATTGCGATCTCCATTGCGCATCGGGAATGCTTCATAGTCTCGCATGCCTCTTCACGCAAAAACATCACACGGTCCGGATGGTTCGCCGGGAGGCGGGAAACGATTCCTCGATTGACCCGAAAGCGGTCGCCGGGATAATCCCGCCCCTCGACCCTCCGGCGCTCAGGCCGCAGGGCAAAAGATATTGCGTGATATGGAGAACGATGTGACGTCTCAGGATGACGATCCGGCCGTTGGTGGCATTGCGGCTGACCGCCTTCGCAGCATCATCGAGCGCGTCGAGCGTCTGGAAGAGGAGCGCAAGGCTCTCGCTGGCGATATCAAGGACATTTTCACCGAGGCGAAATCCGCCGGTTTCGATGTAAAAGTGATCCGCCAGATCATTCGCCTTCGCAAGCAGGAGCCCGCTGAGGTTGAAGAGCAGGAGACGCTGCTCGATATCTATCGTCGCGCTCTTGGCATGTAACCGGGGCCGAACAGGTAAAAATCTTCCCGGCCGCCCCCCTTCTGGCGGTGCAGGGCGAGATGGGTGATGATGAGGCGATCTGGCGCCCGCCTCGACCTTCCCGGGTCGCACGCGGCGTCAGGGCGTTCTTTCGGAGCGTTTGTCGGATATGTCTCTCGCAATTCCTGACTGGCTGCCTCTTTGGGCCCAGTTTCTCATTCTGGGAATCGGGCTCGTCATTCTGGTGGCGTTCCTGCTGATGCCTTTCGCCGTTTACGGTGTGAAAGGCCGCCTCAGCGAGATCGAACTTCAGCTTGAAGACGTTCGTGCAGACCTGCGCGTCATCACCATGCGGCTGGGTGCTCTGACGTCCGAAGCAGCCGAGAAGCCTCGCAAAGTGGTTTCAGCGCCGAAAACGGAATG
Organism: Acetobacter conturbans; assembly: GCF_011516755.1. Taxonomy (GTDB): domain Bacteria; phylum Pseudomonadota; class Alphaproteobacteria; order Acetobacterales; family Acetobacteraceae; genus Acetobacter; species Acetobacter conturbans. The sequence continues at coordinate 297,116 of NZ_WOSY01000001.1, forward strand.
GACGCCCCCTCCCGCGCCCGAGCAGGCCGCCGAGCCGGAGTTCCGGGCGCAGCCGCCACGACCGCGTGCGACGGGTCTGGCTCCTTCTCCCCTTCTGCCGCCGGACATACTGGAAATGCCTTCCAGTGTGGAACCACCGAAAGCGGCCGAACCCGACCAGAAACCGGATATCCCGCAAACACCGGAAACAGCACCTCGTGTTTTTCCGGCTAAGCGGATGGATACCAGCGGTGGTCCCGTCCCTGTTCCGAGAGTATCGGATGCCTACGAACCGGGACCGGTGCGACCGCCTGAACTGCGCGCCACACGTCCCGACGCCCCTCCGGCGAGTGATACAGGGTCAGGAGCAGGCGGACGCATGCCCTGGCACAATGCTCCGAAAGCACCGGATAACAGCCGCGAGTCCGACGAAGAGGAACCACGCGGCCGGGTGCCTGACGACAAGGCTGGCCGCCCTGACCGTACGGAACCGGTTCTGCGCTGGCCTTCCCGTCCGACCGAATAAGAAGCTGCTACGGAGTGCTACCCGACACACTCCGTAGCCCAGAACGCAGCCTTACTTGCTGTCTGCGGGCGCTTTCTGCTCCGAACTGGCCGCCTCCTGCGCCCGCAGGAAGTCCTTGAGTGCTTCGTCGGCCTTTCCAACATGAACTTCCAGACGGACATACATATTGCCCGCCTCCTGCTTGGCGGTAGCCTTTACGCCGCGCCCCTTCAGACGCAGGACTGAACCCGTGTCCGAATCCGGCGGAACATTCATCCGCACCGTACCGGACGGCGTGGGAACCGGGATCGAACCGCCGAGTATGACGGTTTTCAGGTCGACCGGCAGGGTCTGACGCAGATCGCGACCCTCTCGCGTGTAATGCGGATCGGGCGTGACGGTCACCGTAATCAGCGCGTCGCCAGGCGGCCCGCCCTGCACGCCTTCACCGCCCTTGCCACGAAGCCGCAGCACCTGCTCGCTTTCGATGCCCGGCGGAATGGTCACGTCCAGCATCGAACCACCGGGGAGCGATACGCGGGACTTGGTTCCGAGCACTGAATCGGCGAAGGACACCGTCAGATTACAGGCACGGTCCGGCCCCGGCTGCGGGCCGCTCGGACGACGGGCGCCGCGATTGCCGAACATGCCGCCAAACATGTCGCTGAGATCGTCGGGGGAAAAGCCGCCCGCACCACCTCCGCCCCGCTGGAAGCCACCCGCGCCCGCGCCGAAATCACGGTATCCGCCATGAGCGCCATAGCCCGGAGGAGCACGCTCCTGCCCGGTCTCGTCGATTTCGCCGCGATCGTAGCGCCCGCGCTGGGTCTCGTCGGACAGGAGATCATTCGCCATACTGATGGCCTTGAATTTCTCTTCCGCCGCCTTATCGTCGGGATTGAGATCCGGATGATATTTCTTGGCCTGATTACGATAGGCCTTGCGGATATCATCCTGACTCGCCGTTCGCGCGACACCCAGTATCTGATATGGATCGCCTGCGCTCACTCACCTTCTCCTTCTGGCGTGGTCACACCGAAACTTTCCGTCTCCAGCAGATCGAGCAGCACGGCAACCGTGACGTCCGCAGCGATACCGTTCTTTTCCCCCTCCGCAACCAGTGCGTTGAGACGGGGTTTCAGGAACATCGCCGCAGGGCCTTCGGTCGCCATTTTTCTGCTCCATAGTGCCGGAGCGGCGGATGGCCACACCGTAAAATTTTACAAAGACCGGTTCCGGGCCGCCGCATGACGCACCCGCACCGATCATCTGCGCGCAGACCGTGCATGTCTCCCATCGGACAACATGCCTCACAATCTGCACGCCCTTTATGAAAATAATGGGAACGCGTCCCCGCCGGGTCAATGGCAGGAACGGACAAGTCATTCAGAGGGCTGGTCTTTCGGTCATTTTTTTTCCATTGAGGGGCTTTCCGACAAGCCGGACACTTCTCCCCAAGCCCTAGCCTCCCGCAAGGAGCCTGATGCAGCCCGCTCTTACCGTCCTCGCCCTGCTTGCCATGACGGCGCTGACCGGCATCGTCGGGCGGATTCTGCCCGTCCGCGTTCCCCTCCCGCTCCTGCAGATCGCCGCGGGAACGCTTGTGAGCCTGATAGGCTTCGATGTTCCGCTCTCTTCGGATCTGTTCCTTCTGCTGCTGATGCCCCCGCTGCTGTTCATGGATGCCTATCGCATTTCCATGCGCGAGTTCGGGGAATTGCGGACCGTCATCCTGTCGCTGGCGATCGGTCTGGTGATTTTCAGCACGGTCGGGGGCGGCTACGCCATCCACTGGATCATGCCTGCCATTCTTCCGGCGGCGGGCATGGCGCTCGCCGCCGCCCTGTCCCCGACAGACGCGGTTTCTGTTGGCAGCTTCCTCGCCACGGCACAGGCACCGGCGAGAATCGTGCAGATCCTTGGCGGCGAGGCGCTCCTGAATGACGCCTCCGGGCTCGTCTGCTTCAAATTCGCGGTCGCCGCCGCGACTACGGGCCTGTTCTCGCTCAAGGCGGCATCCAGCAACTTCGTCTACGTCTCGCTGGGCGGCGTGCTGATCGGGGTCTGCGTGGGCTGGCTGTTCGCCCGGATGGAAATGCTGCTCATCCGGCGCGGATACGATGATCCGTCGAGCCATATCCTGATGTCGACAATGATGCCTTACGTCATCTACCTCACCGCCGATTCCGTGCACTGTTCCGGCATTCTTGCCGCCGTCGCGGGCGGCATCGCCATCAGGCTGAGCGGTGTAATGGCCGAGACGCAGATCGAGACCCGCCTGCGTGCGACCATGCTGTGGGACCAGATCACCACGACCTTCAACGGGCTGGTGTTCATCATCCTCGGCCAGCAGCTTCCCGGTCAGGTCAGTCAGGCAGCCAACATTATCCGGTCGGAAGGCCTGTCCCCGTGGGTGCTGCCGCTTGCCATGGTGGGCCTACAGGTGGCGATGAGTCTGCTACGGGCCGTCTGGATCGCGACAAACGGCTCGCTGTTCTACCTGCTCGGAAAGCTGACGCATCATCCGCAGGCGATGCCCACATGGCGCGGCGTTCTGGTGCTGACGCTGGCTGGCACGCGCGGCGCGATCACGCTAGCGGCCATCATCTCCCTGCCTTCCGAGAGCGAGATGCCCGGTCGGACCGTACTCGTCGTGCTGGCGACCGGCGTCATCATCATCTCTCTCCTGCTGGCGACGTTCGGATTGCCATGGGCGCTGAAACTTCTGCCCCGTCATGAAGGGGAGACACCGGCGCAGCGTGAACTGACGGAAACGCGGATTGCCCTTACCCGCTCGGCCATCGCAGCGCTTCAGGCCGAGCAGGCGCGGCGTCCGCCCACGGCGGCTCGTGGCAATGACGCCGTTACCCTGCTCATGAGCGAGTTCAGTGACCGGCTGGGACGTCTGGATACGAGGGGAGACGATCCGGAGGGCAAGCGCTCGGGCAGCGTACAGCGCAAACGCGAGGAACTGGCCCTGCGGCTCCGTATCCTGCGGCTTCAGCGGAACGTGCTTCGTAATTTGCTGCAGGACCAGAACATCAACGATGTGACCGAGCGGGCGATCGGGCGGCAACTCGATTTTCAGGAGCAGGAACTGCAGATGGAAGCCGGTGATCTGCCGCGTCTGCCGGACGCGCCGTCTGACGCCTCGCTGATTACGGCTGATCCGACCGGCAGGATCGGGAAGGCCGCTCAGACTGACCCAAGTGCCGCGCCAGCACCGGTGAAGGAAGCTGCGGAACAGGCCGTCACTCCTTCTGTTTCCACACCGGAAACATGAGCGGCGCCTCCGAAGGCTGAAACGCAAAAAGGCGGCCTTCTCATAGGCACCCGGCTTTTTCCTGAGTCTGTTCCCGTCAAAGAGGAGGTTCACTCCTGCGGCGTAGCGGGCGGCACAGCAAATTTCGGCCTGGGCACATTGAGCACGATGTACAGTTCCTTCAGGCGCGCTCACTCAACAGTGCCAGCTGAAAGAAGACAAGGGGAAGAAAGAAACGGTCGATCCAATTCCTACAGAGAAGCTTTCGATGAGTGAGAATATTAAAGAAGGCAAAGCCCCGCCCACATGCGAAACAGCCTGATCGATTAATTTGTCTATTCCATGAACAGATTTCATCTGTCTGTTAGAGAGTTGTCGAAAAATAAAAATTTATCTCTTATTCTCTAAAATTTTATTTCACCCCTGCCGGACTTTTAAATAGTTGCAAAGGTATTTTACACTCCATCCACTACATATATATAGATTTAATAACTTCACTGTTATTTTGTTGAGCGAATTAATCATTTATTTTTATTTTTATACAAAACGAATGAAGATCAAAACACTCAAGCCCAATACGGGATCTTGAGAGCAAATAAAGGGTGACACAGTGGTAAAAAAAATTATTCTCTCAGTGAGTCTATGTTTTTTTCTTAGTGCCTGCGTACAATCTCATGCTGACTTCCTTGACGACAGAACAGCTATAATTTCCGGGAGAGGAACCGCTTTCGATGATTCAGCAGGAGTTAGACACGAGATATATCTAAAAGCAGCCAAGCTAGCTGAAAAACACGGCTATCAATATTTTATGATAATTGAAGATCATCGCGGCATCAGTCGTTCATATTGGACTCAGCCTGCCCAAACCGTTTCATCAGGAAGCGTAAGTGCTTACGGCAATACAGCATATTATAACGGATCAAGTGTCACTACTCCTGCCTCCACAACAGAATTTCATAAACCAATAGAAGAAACGACAGTAAAATTTTATCATGAAGGTGAAATTGACCCCGCCACCCCCAATCTTTGGGATGCCCGCAGAGTTCTGGCCGCAAATAAGAGTTCTGAGTAAGAAAATATTTGGAATTATAACAATCTTATTTAACACAAAAATATAGATATATAGAACTTGAGCGCAAACTATACTTTCTGCGCTTCTTGTGGTTTTACAATTTCTCTAACCAATCTGCCAATGTCCGGCTTTCAAAAAAAACACCTCTCAAATACCACAACCACAAAAAAAGCCGGGAACAAATCTGTTCCCGGCTTCCTAACTTACCCCTCTACAAAAACACTACAGCCTCACTCCTCCGTCGCCGCATCGGTTTTCACGACGACCTTCGGCTTGGGCAGGTTGAGCGCGAGGGACAGTTCTTTCAGACGCGCAGGCTCGACGGTAGACGGAGCCCCCATCATCAGATCCTCGCCCTGCTGGTTCAGCGGGAAGAGAATGACCTCGCGGATGTTCGGCTCGTCGGCCAGCAGCATGACCATGCGATCCACGCCGGGTGCTGCGCCACCATGCGGCGGTGCGCCGAAGCGGAAAGCGTTGAGCATGCCGCCGAACTGCTCCTCGACCACGCTCTCCGGATAACCGGCGATCTCAAAGGCGCGGATCATCAGGTCCGGCAGGTGGTTACGGATCGCGCCGGATGACAGCTCGATGCCGTTGCAGACGATGTCGTACTGGAAGGCATTGATCTCGAGCGGGTTCTTCGTGTTGAGCCCCTCAAGACCACCCTGCGGCATGGAGAACGGGTTGTGGGAGAAGTCGATCTGCCCGCTTTCCTCGTTCATCTCATACATCGGGAAATCGACGATCCAGCAGAAGCGGAACTCGCCTTCTTCGATCAACTCCAGTTCCGTGGCGACACGTGTGCGCACGAGCCCCGAGAACTTCGCAACCTCGTCGCCCTTGCCTGCGGCAAAGAACACGGCGTCACCAGCTTTGAGACCCAGCTTCTCACGGATGGCGATCACCCGATCGGCTTCGAGATTCTTGGCGATCGGCCCCTTGCCGCCTTCCTCGTCGAACTGGATATAGCCGAGGCCACCAGCGCCGCTCTCGCGCGCCCAGTTGTTCAGCTTGTCGAAGAAGCCACGCGGTTTCGGGCCTGCACCGGGAGCCGGAATGGCGCGGATTTCACCACCGGAAGCCGCGATCTTGGCAAACAGGCCAAAGGACGAACCCGCAAACTGTTCGGTGACGTTGGCGATCTTCAGCGGGTTACGCAGGTCGGGCTTGTCGGAGCCATAGACCGCCATCGCTTCAGCGTAAGGAATACGCGGGAACGGCGCGGGCGTGACGGCGCGGCCATTGCTGAACTCGCGGAACACGCCTTCCATGACTGGCTCAAGCGTGGCGAATACTTCTTCCTGCGTGGCGAAGGCCATCTCGAAATCGAGCTGGTAGAACTCGCCAGGGCTGCGGTCGGCACGGGCAGCCTCGTCACGGAAGCAGGGGGCGATCTGGAAATACCGGTCGAAACCCGCAACCATGGCAAGTTGCTTGAACTGCTGCGGAGCCTGCGGGAGCGCATAGAACTTGCCAGGATGCAGACGGGACGGCACGAGGAAGTCACGCGCGCCTTCCGGCGAAGAGGCCGTGAGGATCGGTGTCTGGAACTCGGTGAAGCCCTGCTCGATCATGCGGCGGCGCAGGCTGGCGATGATTTTGGAACGCAGCAGAATGTTGCGGTGGATCTTATCCCGGCGCAGATCGAGATAGCGGTATTTGAGACGTAGCTCTTCGCCGTAATGCTCGTTGCCTGCCACCTGAAGCGGCAGCACGGCGGCAGCGGACTGCACCGTGAACTCTTTCGCCCGCAGTTCGATGTCGCCGGTCGGCAGGTTCGGGTTGCGGGTTGCGTCCTCACGCAGCACGACCTCGCCCGTCACGGTAATGACGCTCTCGACGCGGGTTTCCTCGGCCACGGGCATGACAGGGGATTCAGCGGGGATGACGATCTGCGTCAGGCCGTCCTGATCGCGCAGATCGATGAACAGCAGGCCACCGTGATCGCGCTTGCTGTGAACCCAGCCGGACAGGCGCACAGTCTTCCCGGCGTCTTCGGCCCGGAGGGCGGCGCAGCTATGAGTGCGATACGGATGCATGATGGTGTCCTGCCCGGCTGAAAGCGAAACGGAAGCGGGTCGGGACTGCCCGGCCACCGGACGCGTGGTGGAGAATCAGGGGCGGAGGAAGCCGCCCGCAGGCTGTTCTGTCAAGTCTGGAGAGGCGTCCGCCCCGTGAAGCATGGACACGGCCGCCTGCTTTCGACTGAACGCAGAACTGTCGAAAGCAGGCATGGCAGTGGGCCAGATTCGACGCTAAAAGCATCAGTTCTTTTTTGCTTCCCTTCCCTGCTTCAGGCTGTCCGCCATGTCCGAAACCCCGCTTTCCCCCGCTTTCCGCGCCAAGACTGTGCTGTCCCACCTGCGCGAGACAATGTCCGCACAGGTCAGCACGGTTGAATCCGTGCGCGTGGAACACAGCCACGGCGAGGCGCTGGATGCCGCTTGCCTGCCCGTTGCTGTGGTGTTCGCGGAAAGCACAGCGGATGTTTCCACGGTTCTGCGGCTCTGCCACGAACATCGCGTGCCGGTTGTCGCGTTCGGGGCGGGCACGTCTGTCGAAGGCCATGTCACACCGCCGGAACACGGGATCAGCCTTGATCTCTCCCGCATGAAGGAGATCGTGCAGTTCAATGCCGAGGATCTGGACTGCCGGGTGCAGGCCGGGCTGACGCGACAGGAACTGAACCTCCGCATCCGGGATTCCGGCCTGTTTTTCCCCGTCGATCCCGGTGGTGAGGCCACGCTGGGCGGCATGTGCGCCACCCGCGCCTCCGGCACCGCCGCCGTGAAATACGGGACGATGAAGGAAAACGTGCTGGGCCTGACCGTCGTGCTGGCGACCGGGGAGGTCATCCGCACAGGTGGGCGCGTCCGCAAGTCTTCCACAGGCTACGACCTGACATCGCTGTTCGTGGGATCGGAAGGCACGCTCGGGATCATCACCGAGATCCAGTTGCGTCTTTACGGATTGCCGGAAGCCATTGCCGCCGCTGTCTGCCAGTTCGAAACGGTGGACGATGCCGTCCGTACCGCCGTCGAATTGATCCAGTATGGGATTCCCGTCGCCCGTGTCGAACTGGCCGACGAGGTGCAGATGGCGGCCTGCATCGCTTATTCCCATCTGGATGAACTGCGGCCGTTGCCCACCCTGTTTTTCGAGTTTTCCGGCGGTCCTGCAGCCGTCCGCGAGCAGGTCGAGGCCACGGAGGGCATCGCCCGCGAGAACCGGGGGCTCGGCTTTACATGGGCCGACACACCGGAAGAGCGGAGCCGCTTGTGGAAGGCGCGCCACAATGCCTACTGGGCCGCTCGGGCCATCGACCACACGGCGCTGGTCATTTCCACTGACTGTATCGTGCCGATCTCGCGGCTTGCGGAACTGATCGACGGCGTGCGTCAGGACGTCGCCGTCTCCGGCCTCCGTGCGGCAATGGTCGGGCATGTCGGCGACGGCAATTTTCACACGCTCATCCTCACCGACCCCACACCCGAGGGCCGGAGACGGCTGCTCGATCTGGACCGTCAGATCGTCGGGCGGGCTCTGGCGCTCGGTGGCTCATGCAGCGGCGAACATGGGGTGGGCATCGGCAAGCAGGAATTTCTGGAAGCCGAGCATGGTGCGGGCGCGCTCAGTGTCATGCGGGCGCTCAAACAGACGATGGACCCCCATGACATCCTCAATCCCCGCAAGCTGTTGCCACCGGGCGAGGTCTATCGGGGTTGATGATACCGACCGCCACGCAAGCCAGCGCCACGCTGGAGGAGATATTCCGCTGGAGACGGGACGTGCGGCATTTCCGTCCCGAACCCGTGGATGAAGCGACGCTCGACGATCTTCTCCGATCCGCGAGCATGGCGCCTTCCGTTGGGCTGAGTGAACCCTGGCGCTTTCTGTCCGTGGATGAGCCTGGTCGGCGGGATGCGGTGCGGGCCATTTTCGCCAGTTGTCAGGCGGCTGCACTGACCGAACGCGCAGGTCAGGACGCAGCGCTCTATGCCCGACTGAAACTGGCGGGGCTGGATGATGCGCCCCACCAGATTGCAGTTTTTTCGGTCGAAAATCCCGAGCAGGGGCGCGGCCTTGGCCGGGGGACCATGCCCGACACGACCGTGTGGTCCACCGTCATGGCGGTCCATAATTTCTGGCTGGCCGCCGCCGCTCGCGGGATTGGGGTGGGATGGGTTTCCATCCTTGAGGCGGAGGCTGTCCGGCTGACGCTCGACGTCCCGACCTCATGGCGTTTCGTGGCGTATCTGTGCGTCGGCTATCCCGTCGAACGCAGTGACACGCCGGAACTGGAGCGGCTGGGATGGGAGCAACGACAGGCAGCGTGCCGGGAGTGGGTCAGACGGTGACGCCGTCGCCTGTCACCGCTTCCTGAGCTTTCCACCGAACCGGTTCACGATCTCCCGGAACATCTCCGGCCGGAAGACGGCCAGCAGCGCCGGGTAAAGCACACATGTAACGACGCCGATCACCATGCATTCCATGAAATCGTTGCCATGGAACAGGCTTGTCTGGGCGAGGAACATGCCCGCCCCGACAGAGATGCAGGCGAAGAGCAGCGGCAGGAAATAGAACTCCGCCACCGTTGCAAACGGCACGCCCGCGCCGATCATCACCATGTATGACATCGCCGGCGGCCAGATGAAATAATACACGGCAACGGCCAGCGCGACGCCCATGACATCATCCAGATAAGCGCCGATGCCCACCATGATGTAAAAAAGAGGCAGCGCGATGAACTGGTAGCGGCAGGAACGGGTGAACTCCCGTCGCGCACTCAGAAGCGATCCGGTGATCCAGCTGATGGCGTCGAACGGCAGGCCGATGCTGAGGATGACCACGTAAGGGACCGCAGGCATCCAGCGCTCGCCGAACAGCAGATGCAGCCCCGGTTTCGCCAGTCCGGCCTGCAGAAAGCAGAACGGCATGACGAGATATCCAAGCAGGCGGCAGGCGCGCACGACGGCGTCGATCTGACGGGCCGGCTCGTTACGAAAGTGCGTGAGTGCCGGGAACACGACGTTGCTGACATTTCCTGCCAGCATACGGACGGGCTGGGCGGCGAAACGGAAAGCGAAGAAGTAGTAGCCGACCGTCATCTTCGAAGCGATCAGGCCGAGGACGATGTAATCGCCCTGATTGATGAACTCGATGCAGGTGCGGCTCAGCAGGATGAGCGTGCTGTTCCCCAGCAGGTACCGGGCCTGCACTTTGCGATACCGCCCTTTGGTGAAGGGAGCGGCCCGTTTCCACAACCAGGCGGTGCGCAGGACGGCGACCACGGAATAAGGGATGGCAAAGGCGTAGGCCCCGGTCCCCATTGCCGCGAGGATGATGGTCAGCACCTGCAACGCCACGATTTCGAACGTGTTGCAGGCGGCGAGAAACCGGAAATCCATTTGCGCCCGGATTTTCACCGCCGACACGGTTCCGAGCGCACGCAAAGGTGTGGACAGCGCAATGGCGACGATAAGGCCGACGAGACTGGGGGAGTGGTACCAGTGGGCGGCAAAAGGCGCGAGAACGAACATGGCGAACATGCCGATCACGCTGACGCCGAGGCACATCCAGAAAGCGAGCGGCTCCCACCGCGTCATGGTTTTCTGACGCTGGAGAAGGACATCATCGATTCCGAAGCCGATGAGCGAATTGGCGATCGTGGTAACGGTCAGCGCGAGGCCGATCGCTCCGAAATCTTCCGGCAGCAGCAGTCTCGCCAGAACGAGCTGCGAGATAAAACCGACTCCGCGTGAGGCAAGGCTCTGAACGACGAGCCAGAGGAAGCCGCTGGTCGCGGCTTTCCCGACTCCGGAGGGTGCTGAGGTGTTTGACGTCATGATGCGGAACGATCCCCCATCGGAATACATCCAGCCTTTTTAGACGTCATCAGCTCCCGCCCCCTTTACCACGCAGCGCAAGTCACCACGTTTCAGGCTGTCACGGAAGCCCTTTTCCCCACCTGACGTGTCCTCGCTCTGAAAACGGGCCTCAGCGATCCATTTTCAGAGCGGCGAGGAACGCGCTCTGCGGAATTTCGACCTTGCCGAACTGCCGCATCCGCTTCTTGCCCTCTTTCTGCTTCTCCAGCAGCTTGCGCTTACGGGAGATATCGCCGCCGTAGCACTTCGCCGTCACGTCCTTGGACAGCGCGCCGATGGTCTCACGAGCGATCACGCGGGCGCCGATAGCGGCCTGAATGGCGATCTTGAAGAGCTGACGGGGAATCAGGTCCTTGAGACGGGCGCAGATGGCGCGCCCCCGGCTCTCGGCGGCGGCACGGTGAGCGATGAAGGACAGCGCGTCCACCGGCTCCTGATTGACGAGAATGGAGATCCGCACGAGGTCGCTCTCCTCGTAGCCATCCATCTGATAGTCGAAACTGGCGTAGCCGCGCGTCAGGGACTTCAGGCGATCATAGAAATCGAACACCACTTCATTGAGCGGCAGGCGGTAGATCGCCATCGCACGGTTGCCGACATAGGTGAGATCAACCTGCACACCACGTCGTTCGGTGCAGAGCGTCAGCACCGCCCCGAGATATTCGTCGGGCACCATGATCGTGGCCTTGATCCAGGGCTCTTCGATATATTCGATCTTCAGAGGGTCCGGCATGTCGGCCGGGTTGTGCAGATCCTCTTCCGTGCCGTCATTCATCTTCAGGTGATAGACAACGGACGGGGCGGTCGCGATCAGGTCGAGATCGAACTCGCGGGACAGGCGCTCCTGAATGATCTCAAGATGCAGCAGCCCGAGGAAACCGCAGCGGAACCCGAAGCCGAGGGCGGCGGACGTCTCGGCCTCATAATGGAACGAAGCATCGTTCAGACGCAGCTTGCCGAGGCTGTCACGCAACTTGTCGAAATCGTCGGAATTGACCGGAAAGAGACCACACCACACCACCGGAATGGACGGTTTGAAGCCCGCAAGCGGCGCGGCTGCGGGCTTGCGGTCGTCGGTGATGGTGTCACCCACGTTACAGTCGGCGACGGTCTTGATGGCAGCGTTGATGTAACCCATCTCACCCGGCCCGAGATCATCCACCGGGACCATGCGCGGCGCGAACACCCCGACCTGATCGACCAGATGAGTCACACCCGAGGACATCATGCGGATGCGCATGCCTCTCTTCAGGCGGCCTTCCTTGATGCGGACGAGGATGATGACGCCGAGATAGGCGTCGTACCAACTGTCCACCAGCATCGCCTTGAGCGGCAGGTCAGCGTCACCCGTCGGCGGTGGCAGACGTGTGACGACGGCTTCCAGCACACCTTCGATGTTAATCCCGGTCTTGGCCGAGATTTCCACGGCATTCTCGGCGTCAATGCCGATGACTTCCTCGATCTGTGCCTTGACCCGCTCCGGCTCGGCAGCGGGAAGGTCGATCTTGTTGAGAACCGGCACGATTTCGTGATTGGCATCGATGGCTTGATAGACATTGGCCAGCGTCTGCGCTTCCACGCCCTGCGATGCATCCACGACCAGCAGAGAACCTTCGCAGGCGGCAAGCGAGCGGCTGACTTCGTAGGCAAAGTCAACGTGACCCGGCGTGTCCATCAGGTTCAGGATATAGGTCTTGCCGTCTTTGGCCGGATAGGTCAGGCGCACGGTCTGCGCCTTGATGGTGATGCCGCGCTCGCGCTCCAGCTCCATGCTGTCGAGGACCTGATTGGTCATCTCGCGGGCGGTCAACGCACCGCATGCCTGTATCATCCGATCGGCAAGGGTCGATTTGCCGTGGTCGATGTGGGCGATGATCGAGAAGTTGCGGATCAGAGAAAGAGGCGTATCGGTCATGCCCGCTCCATAGGGGATAAAGCTGTAAAAGTCAGCACGGGAAACACGTGAAAAACTGCTGCCTGCGTGGAGTGCGGACGGTCTCGCCTCCTGCTCCGTGCCGCGCTACAGTCGGGGCATGGTTGATCAGGCTCCCCTTCCCTTCCCGCATGCCCGCTCCTTCGCTCCAGCCGCGCAGCTGCCCGAGAGCAGTGTCACGATGGAACAGAACGGAAAAGACATCCCGCCGCGCTGGGATCTGTCGGATCTCTATACGAATGCCGACTCGCCAGCGGTGAAGGCGGATCTGGAACGTGCCGCCGAGGAAGCAAAGGCGTTTTCCGACCGCTACAAGGGCCGCGTTCCCGCACTGTCCGGCGACGAACTGGCAGCCGCCATCGAGACCTGCCAGTCCATCAACGAAATTCTGGGTCGGCTCGGGTCCTACGCCTCGCTTTCCTTCTCGGCGGACATGACCGACCCCAATACGGGCAAATTCAGCCAGTTCGTGCGCGAGACGCTCTCCGACATCTCCACGAACCTGCTGTTCTTCACGCTGGAACTGAATCTGATCGAAGAGGATGCGCTTGCGGCGAAAATCGCCGAATCCTCCGCCCTCGCGCGCTGGCAGCCATTCCTCCACGATCACCGCATGTTCCGCCCGCACCAACTGTCCGACGAGATCGAGCAGGTGCTGCTTGAGAAGTCCGTCACGGGTGCCTCGGCATGGTGCCGCCTATTCGACGAGCAGATGAGTGCGCTCCGCGTACCGCTTGAAGGCCGTGAGATGACGCTGGGCGAGGCGCTTAACCTGATGTCGGACCCGAACCGGGCGCGCAGGGAGACTGCCGGCAAGGCCGTCGGGGCCGTTCTGCAAACCAACATCAAGCTGTTTTCGCTGATCACCAACACACTGGCGAAAGATAAAGCCGTCTCGGACAAGATGCGGCATTACCCGCGTCCTGAATCCTATCGCAACGTCGCGAACATGGTTGAAGACGACGTGGTGGACGCTCTGGTGTCAGCGGTCGTGGAGGATTTTCCGCGTCTCTCGCACCGTTATTACGGGCTGAAAGCAAAGTGGCTCGGGCTTGAGAAGCTGGAGCACTGGGACCGCAACGCACCGCTGCCCGGCATGCGCGAGAAAGAAATTCCGTGGTCCGACGCGAAATCCATCGTGCGGCATGCCTATGAAGGCTTCGATCCCTCTCTGGGCGCGATTGTCGGCGAATTCCTCGACAAACCATGGATCGACGCGGCTCCCGTGCCCGGCAAGTCATCCGGCGCTTTCGCACACCCGGTCGTGCCGTCGGTGCATCCCTACATCCTGATGAACTATCGTGGCCGCACCCGCGACGTCATGACGCTGGCGCACGAACTCGGTCACGGCATCCACCAGAAGCTGGCGGCGAAGCAGGGCTACTTCATGTCCTCGACGCCCCTCACGCTTGCCGAGACGGCCAGTGTGTTCGGGGAGATGCTGACCTTCCAGTATCTGCTCGATGCCGAGAAAGACCCCACGCAGAAGCGCCTCCTGCTCGCCTCCAAGGTAGAGGACATGCTGAACACGGTCGTGCGCCAGATCGCGTTCTACCGTTTCGAGAGCCGCGTGCATCATGCGCGCCGTGACGGCGAGTTGCTGCCGGAGCAGATCGGGGCGATCTGGCGCGACGTGCAGGTGGAAAGCCTTGGTCCGGTGTTCAACTTCACACCGGAATACGATGCTTACTGGTCTTATGTGCCCCACTTCGTGCACACGCCGTTCTATGTCTATGCCTATGCGTTTGGAGACTGCCTCGTGAACGCCCTCTATGGTGTCTATCAGCAGGGGGCTCCCGGCTTCCGCGAGAATTATCACGCGATGCTAGAAGCGGGCGGCACGAAACGCCATCGTGAACTGCTGGCGCCCTTCGGGCTGGATGCCAGCGATCCGGGGTTCTGGCGCAAGGGACTGGACGTGATTTCAGGATTTATCGATCAGCTTGAGGTGGCCTGACCCATGGCGGAAAAGGATCTCGACACCACCGGCCTATTTGGCGAATTTCGCCGCATGGTCCGCACGACCGGCACAGTGGGTGGCATCGCGGCCCGCCTTGCCGGACATAGACTGGGCCTCAAGGGCGACGGCGCGGCGCATGCGGAGGACCTGAAAGGGGTTCTGGGTGGCCTGAAAGGACCGCTGATGAAGGCCGCCCAGCTGCTCGCGACGATTCCGGGAGCCCTTCCGGACGAATACGCCACGGAACTGGCGGAACTTCAGTCGAATGCCCCGCCGATGGGCTGGAGCTTCGTGCGCCGACGCATGGCTGCGGAACTGGGGCCGGACTGGCAGAAGAATTTCCGCGAATTCGGACGCGAAGCGGCAGCGGCGGCCAGCCTCGGGCAGGTCCACAAGGGTGTCCTGCAGAATGGCGAGGTTGTGGCCTGCAAACTGCAATATCCCGATATGACCACCACCGTGGAAGCGGACCTCAAGCAGTTCCGCATGGCGATGAGCGTCTATCACAAGCTCGATAACGCCATCAAACAGGATGAGGTGATCGAGGAACTGACGGACCGGCTGCGCGAGGAGCTGGACTACAAGCGCGAAGCCGCCAACATCAAGCTCTATGGCCTCATGCTGAAGGATTCCGCCCTCGTCACCGTGCCCAAAACGGTGGATGCCCTCTGCACGCGGCGACTGCTGACCATGGAGTGGGTGAACGGCCGCGGACTTCAGAAAATTCTCGATACCAACCCGACGCAGGAAGAGCGGAACGACATGGCGCGCGCGCTGTTCGAGGCGTGGTATGTGCCCTTCTACCGCTATGGCGTGATCCACGGCGATCCCCACATGGGCAACTACACGGTGCGGGACGATCTGGGGCTCAACCTGCTTGATTTCGGCACGATCCGCGTCTTCCGGCCGCGTCTGGTGCGCGGGGTGATCGAGTTGTGCGAGGCGCTCCGGCAGAATGATGATGACCGGGCCGCCGACGCTTACAAGATGTGGGGTTTCACCAACATTTCGCACGAGACGGTCAAGGTTCTGAACGAGTGGGCGCGTTTCCTTTACGGCCCGCTGATGGAAGACCGGGTGCGCACGATCAACGAGGATGTCGAGACGGTCTTCGGACGCGACATCGCGGGCCGCGTCCATACCGGTCTCCAGCGCACCGGGGGCGTCAAGCCTCCCCGCGAATTCGTGCTGGTGGACCGCTCGGCGATCGGGCTGGGCTCCGTGTTCATGCGTCTGGGCGCGAAGCTGAACTGGTACCGGCTGTTTCAGGACCTGATCAAGGATTTCGACGAAGATACGCTCGCCGCCCGCCAACAGGAGGCTCTCAAGGCCGCAGGACTGGATCGGATGGCCTGACCTAATTCTTTCCCGCCAGCCATGAATTGAAAGACTGGCGGGGACGTCTTTTCTGCCAGACTGACGTTGCTTCGTCGGGGGACCTCTTCTTACTCAGGCGATCCCGACAAAAACATGATGGACCGGAGACAGTTTGTTTCCCCCATCAGCCGGAGAACAGCGTCATGTCCGCCACGACCTCGCTTCATTTCGTCACACTCCTCGGCAGTCTGAGGAAAGCGTCTTTCAACGCAGCGGTGGCCCGTGCGCTGCCCGATCTGGCCCCCGAAGGCGTGATGGTTTCACCACTGGGCTCCATCAGGGATTTTCCACACTACGATGCCGATGAACAGGACAAGGGGTTTCCCGCTCCCGTCCTACAAATGGCCGAGCAGATTGCCGCAGCCGACGGGCTCATCATCGTGACACCGGAATATAATTACTCCGTTCCGGGGACGCTGAAGAACGCCATCGACTGGCTTTCGCGCCTGTCCCCGCAACCGCTCGCCGGGAAGCCGGTAGCGATTCAGACGGCATCGCCCGGCATGATCGGCGGTGCACGCGCCCAGTATCATCTGCGCCAGAGTCTGGTGTTTCTGGATGCTTTTGTTCTGAACAGGCCCGAAGTGATGATCGGCCAGTGCGCACAGAAGATAAATCCCGACACGCTGGAACTGACCGATGCCGGAACCCGTGAGTTCCTGACACGGCAGATGGGAGCGCTGGCAGTGCTGGCACGAAAACTTCGCAGCTAACGCGCACCGCCAACGCACTCTGCCGAAGCATTTCCACGATACATATGAAAAACGCGGCACTGAGGCCGCATTTTTCATGGGTAAATCAGTCTTCCATTTCCGCGTTGAGCTTTTTCAGCTTTTCCGTCAGTGCATGGACTTTACCCGGATCGTTTTTATGTGCTTCGGCCAGTTCGCGCTGAATTTCCTTCAGGCGATGCTCCAGCGTCTGCTGCGACGGCACTTCATGAGAATGCTCGGTCATCGGTTTATTTCTCCCGAGTCAGGATCTGGCGCGCGAGCACCGAGATTTCCTTTGCCTCAATGCCTTCCGGATTGTGAAGAGCCTTCTTGGCAATGATTTTCTGTTCTTCCGTCGCGCCCTCGGCACCCTTCAGAACGAAATCCGCCAGCTTCTCCACTTCCTGCTTTGTGAGCAGTTTGGGCTGACGCTCCGCTTTTTCCGCGAGGTGCTGCAACGCCGATGTTTCATGCGGCAAGGGATCGTGTGACATGGAAACTCCCATCAACAGGCCTGCCGCTTTCATGCGGCAGGCTTTCTGAAGATGTTGGTACGATCAGGGAGTTTTCAATGCATCCTGCGGCTTTTCATCGCAATAACTCTTATGCGCGGAAAAACCGGGGGAGTTTCGTAGTGCTCTTAGCTGCGCTTGCGCGAAGAGCTTTTGGTCGGATCCACGGGACGACGCGGCTTGGACGGACGGGAACCCGGCGTACGACCACGGGGTGAAGGTGCTTCACTTCCCGAAGGTGCCTTGGCAGGTTCGATCGTGATCTCGTCCGCATCGGCTGCGGAGGCGCACTCAGCGAAACGCGTGGCTTTATCCCCCGCGATCTCGACGAGGGTGTAGGTCGGAGCGATACGGATCGCGCCGATATCCTTTTTCGTGATGCCGCCCAGACGGCAGATGACCGGAACCAGCCACTTCGGATCGGCCTTGTCGGCGCGCCCGACGGAAAGCTTGAACCAGCTTCCGCCTTCCATCTCGCGGCTGCGCTCGCGTGGTTCCCTCGGCTCTCTTGGCTCCCGCGTCCGCTCGCGCGACGGACCCGCGTCACGGCTGCTGCTTCCCGGCGTAATCGCGCGCACGCCTACAGGCTGCGGAAGCGATTTGTTCCAGAGGAACACCAGCGCGGCGGCCAGCTGTTCCGGTGTCTTTTCAGCCACCAGACGCTCGACGAGAGGCTTCTCTCCCGTGACGGACTCGCGGGTCAGCGCTTCGCTGGTCAGCAGACGCTCGGTGTCGGCCTCACGAATGGCGTCCTGCGTCGGGACAGTATTCCATGCGACATCCACGCCGGCGGCCTGCATCAGGCGGTCGGCCTGGCGCTTCTTGGAAGGCACGGTGACGAGCACGCATACGCCCTTGCGTCCGGCTCGACCCGTACGACCCGAGCGATGCAGCAGCGTAGCAGGGCTACCCGGCAGGCTGGCATGGATCACCAGTCCGAGCGACGGCACATCAATGCCACGTGCAGCGACATCGGTGGCGACGCAGACGCGGGCCAGACCGTTGCGCAGGCTCTCGATGGCGCGGCTACGCTCGTTCTGACCCAGTTCACCGGAAATGGCGACAGAGGAGAAGCCATGCCCCACGAGGGCGGCCTGTAACTGACGCACACCCTCACGGGTATGGCAGAACACCATCGCGCAGGGGCTTTCGATCAGACGCAGCACGTTGATGATCGCGCCGATCGTGTCACTCTGATCGGCAAGAATGGCGCGGTATTCGATATCGGTGTGCGGCGCGTTGTCGCCGACCGTGTCGATGCGCAGGGCATCGCGCTGATAACGCTGGGCAAGACGCGCGATCTCGCGGGCAATCGTCGCAGAAAAGAGAAAACTGCGACGGGTCGGCGGCGTGGCGTCGAGCATCGTCTCCAGCTCTTCGCGGAAGCCGAGGTCGAGCATCTCGTCGGCCTCGTCCAGCACCGCAACCTTAAGGCCGGACAGGTTCAGGTTTTTGCGCGACAGGTGATCGCACAGACGCCCCGGCGTGCCGACAACGATGTGGCAGCCCATTGCCAGAGCGCGCGCTTCCTGGCGTGGCTCCATACCGCCAACGCAGGACACGATGCGTGCCCCCGTGCCAGCGTAGAGCCATACAAGCTCATTCTTCACCTGCAACGCCAGTTCGCGTGTCGGTGCAATGACCAGCGCCAGCGGGGTCGGAGCGGGAAGGGCCTTGCCCTCTGCATCGAGAAGCTCGCTCGCCATGGCGAGGCCGAAGGCAACTGTCTTGCCCGAACCGGTGCGAGCCGACACCAGCAGGTCCCGTCCTCGCGCATTGTCGGCCAGGACTGCCTCCTGCACAGGCGTCGGCTCCTGATAGCCGCGTTCGGCGAGGGCGTGCGCAAGTGTGGGAACGGTGTCCGGAAAAGGCATGGTCGAGATTGGTCCTGGAACGGGAGGTCGGAAGCCGGACATAGAGAGAAACGCGGGAAAAGGCTAGATCAGCCTTTATAAAAAATGGCGCTCCCCGGTGAGGAACGCCATTTCACCCCGCGATGAACCGGATTACTGGAAGGGAAGATACCGGAAATCGAAAAATAGCTGGCTTTCGGAAGTATGTGGCCGCCCACCTACGCCCTGCCACGCCTGCACACGGCTATAGGCAATTTGCGCGCCCGCTTCCACGGTGCCGTAACGCCCCTTGAGGAAGCGCCACCAGGCCCCGATCGTCCCTTCCATCACATTGTGGATGTTACCCGTGCACGGGAGGGATGACAGCTCGATGTTACAACCTGCGTTGGACGACAGCGGATTACCGTAGCCCAGAGCCGAGCCACCCACATCGGAATAGCTGCGTCCTGCCCACTGGGTTCCGAAATAACCATAGATATCAAAGCGGTTGTTAGGGTGTGCGATGACGCCCGCAGTCCCCTGCGCGGAAAACAGCGGCTCCGGCTTGCCCTGTGCGCTGACGGTCGCATCCGGCAGCAGTACCGAGCCATAACGGCCGATGCCATAACCCGCCAGACCGGCGATACGGACCTCGACCTTGTGTGGGATGACAGGCAGAATCATGGAGCCCCCGCCACCCCCGCTCGGCGTGGTATAGTTGCGGCCGCCACCGGTCCATGAGACCCGGTCATGCGCAAAATGGGCGATCCCTTCGATTTCGTAATGGCCCCATTTCGGGTCATACGCGATCTTGGCGATCACATCCGGGGCAATTTCGTTCGAGAACGGAGCACTGTTCGTCAGGCCGGTGCCGTCCTTGTTGATTGTCGCCACATGACCATTCGGCAGCACGACACGCTCGTCACCATCGGTGGTAAAGCCCGTCGTGTCATACAGCGTCTGCGGGTTTTCGAGCGAAAGACCGACCCAGAGTTTATGCTGGAAGAAATCCTTGGTGATGCGGACCTGCCACTGACGCGCCCAGGTCTGTCCTGCCAGCATGGCGGCGTCGATGGTTTCCGGCAGGCTCTCCTGACGGGGCACAATGCCGATACGACCGGGGGTCAGCATGCTCCACGCCTGACCGGCGAGGAAATGAAAGTTTTCCTTGCTGTTGTCATAGACGAGATAGGCCTGCCGGAGACGCGGCGAATAGCTGTTGCTTTCGTAGGCGTTGGTCGTGGCGGCACCTGCACCGAAATCGGTCTCGAAAAAGCCGGAAATCGTTTCGTACTGATCGATGTTACCCTTCATCATCAGGGACAGACGACTGTAACGCGCGGCGCCTTCGAAGCTGTTCGTATGATAGTTCGGGCTGTTGCGGTATGGCAGGCCCGACCACAGGGTAAAGGTTCCCGATGACATCTGACGATTCTGCAGGACGGTTGCCGCATCGACGAAACCGCCCAGCGCGATCGTGACGGGTCCCATGTGGAAGACGCCGTGATCGCCGACGGCGCCTGCCGACTGGGCACCCGCCGTTTCACGCGGGTGCGGCCCGACACCGTTTTCCGCCGTGTGCACGATGATGTCCTCGGCCCGGTGAGCCGTCACGGTTTTGAACGTCGGCTGATCGTCGGTCACGAAATTTGGACGCACTTCCGGGTTATGGGCATGCGCCGTCGGGCTTCCGAGGTTGATCTCCTCTTCTTCCTGCGGCTCGACATGCTGCCATTTCTCACCGTTCGCCACGGCGATTTTCTGGCGTGTCGTCTTGCTCAGGCTTGCATGAGAGGAGGACGCCCCGAGTGTCGTTTTTTTAACGACAAGCTGCTTCTGCAAACCGACGAGAGCCTTCGTCAGCTGCGCCTGCTGCTCCTGAATGCGCGCGATCTGCTTTTCCATGAGCTCAAGCGATTCGCTCTGGTCGTCAGCAAAAGCCGCGAACGGAAAAAGAGCTGTTCCCGCACACAGAGCGAGCACATACGAGCATCTGGTCCGGCGGAGAAACGTCGGGCGTTGTGGCATGGGGCGGGAAGCGTCCGTTTATGAAAGAAACTTTAAGACAAAACATTGCTGTTTCAAGAGATCTAATAATAATTTGACGAGAAATTGTCATTCAATTTTTTTTTAAAAAAGGTAGCAAAACAGCCTCAGATGTCTCTGTTTTTCAAGAAAACCGTGTGTTTCACCGGGTTTTGGCATACATATCACACATGATGACATTTTTTCAGAAGATGCATGGATTGGGGAATGATTTCGTCATCATGGACGAGCGGACCGCCGCCCTTCCCCTGACACCAGCACGAATCGCCGCCCTCGCCGACCGCAGACGTGGCATCGGCTGCGACCAGTTTGTCACCCTCTCCGCCCCGACCAAACCGGAAGCGTCTGTATCTGTGCGTTTTTTCAATCCCGATGGCAGCGAGGCAGGAGCCTGCGGCAATGCCTCCCGCTGCATCGCCAGCCTGATCGGGCAGGAAACAGCGGTCGATACCCTGACCTTCGAGACACGCGGCGGCCTGCTGAAAGCCAGTGTGCTGTCCCGGACGGAAACCGGCGGCGCTGTCGTCACAGTGGATATGGGCCGTCCCGCAACCGACTGGCAGGCTGTGCCGCTTGCACGGGAGACCGATACCCTGCGTCTTCCCCTGCAGGGCGAACCCGCAGCACTCTCCATGGGCAATCCGCACGCGACCTTCTTTGTCGAGGATCTGGCCGAAGCCGAACGCGGTCCAGCCCTGGAAGTCGATCCGCTGTTCCCCGACCGCGCCAATATCGGATTTGCCCGGATCGATGCACCCGACCGGATGCGGCTGCGTGTCTGGGAACGCGGCGCGGGCTTCACGCTGGCCTGTGGTTCCGGCGCCTGTGCAGCCGTGGTGAATGCCGCGCGACGCGGGCTGGGCGCACGCCGGATGACGGTTGAGGTTGACGGCGGGGAGATGGGTATCGCATGGGAGGCAAACGATCATGTGCTGATGACCGGACCCGCCCAGCTTGCCTTTAAGGGGTCCGTCGACCTCGAGGCCTATCCAAAATGACCGACACCCCTCCGGAACTGCCGGTCGCCCCCACGCAAGGCGTGGACATTCTGACCTTCGGCTGCCGTCTCAACACCTATGAGAGCGAGGTGATGCGCGGCCACGCGGCGACGCTGGAAGATGTCATCATCGTCAATACCTGCGCCGTCACCAATGAAGCCGAGCGGCAGGCGCGGCAGGCCATTCGCCGCGCCCATCGTGAACGTCCGGGCGCACGCATTGTCGTGACCGGCTGTGCGGCGCAGATCAATCCGGATCGTTGGGCTGCGATCCCCGGCGTGACACGGGTGCTGGGCAACGAAGACAAGCTGAAGGCGGAAAGCTGGAGCCTGCCCGCCCTGAGCGCCGGCAATGCCGTCTCCGACATCATGGCGGCGAAGGAAACGGCGGCGCATCTGGTCACGGAATTCGCCGGACGCACCCGTGCCTTCGTGCAGGTGCAGCAGGGGTGCGACCATCGCTGCACTTTCTGCATCATCCCTTACGGACGCGGCCCCTCACGCTCCGTGCCGGTGGGCGTTGTGGTGGAGCAGGTGCGCGCTCTTGTTGCCGCAGGGTATCGCGAGGTCGTCCTGACCGGCGTGGACATCACCTCGTGGGGCGATGATCTGCCCGGCACGCCACAACTCGGACAGCTCTGCCGACGCCTGCTGGCGCTCGTGCCGGAACTGGAGCGGTTGCGGCTGTCCTCCGTCGATCCCGTGGAGATCGACGACGACATCTGGCGGCTTCTGGAAAACGAACCCCGTTTTATGCCGTATCTGCACCTGTCATTGCAGGCAGGTTCGGACATGATCCTCAAGCGCATGAAGCGGCGGCATCTGGTGGCGGACGCTGCATCCGTCATTGAACGTGCACGGTCGATCCGGCCGGAGATCGGCCTCGGTGCCGACCTGATCGCCGGGTTCCCGACCGAGGATGACGCGCTGTTCGAGGAAACCCTGTCCTTCCTTGAGCAGGCCGCTCTCCCCTATCTGCATGTCTTTCCCTACAGCGCCCGTCCGGGAACGCCCGCGGCGAAGATGCCAGCCGTGCCTGTCGTCGAGCGTAAGGCCCGCGCCGCCCGGGTCCGGGCGGTCGGAGAGCAGTCGGCCCGGACCTATTTCAACAGTCTGCTCGGGCGCGAAT
The DNA here is from genome assembly GCF_011516755.1 of Acetobacter conturbans. GTDB lineage: Bacteria > Pseudomonadota > Alphaproteobacteria > Acetobacterales > Acetobacteraceae > Acetobacter > Acetobacter conturbans. Next base: position 320,324 of record NZ_WOSY01000001.1, read on the forward strand.
TGCGCGTGCTGATGGAAACGGCGAACAGCGGCCACAGCGAGGAATTTGCCCCCGTCAGGCTGGCGCAGGGCCAGTCGGAGATGGGGCGCATCGAGGTCCTGCGTGCGGTAGCGGTTGACGCAGGCGGTCTGGTGGCGGAGATCGTGTGACATGGCACTCGGATTCTTCTCCCGTCTCAAGCAGGGGCTCTCGCGCTCCACCCAGAAACTCAGCGGCGTCTTCACCAAGCGAAAGCTCGATGAAGCAGCGCTTGAAGATCTGGAAGAGCACCTCATCGCGGCCGATCTCGGCCCCGAAGTCGCAGAACGTGTAATCGAGTCCTTCCGCAAGACCCGTTTCGGGGCGGAAGTGACGGACGATGAAATCCGCACCACGCTGGCCGACGAGATTGCCCGCGTTCTGGAACCTGTCGCCATTCCTTTCGAGCCGGACCCGGCGCTCAAGCCGCATGTCGTGCTGATGGTGGGTGTGAACGGCAGCGGCAAGACGACGACCATTGGCAAGATGGGTCGTTATTTCAGCGAGCAGGGCAAGAAAGTCATCATGGTAGCGGGAGATACGTTCCGCGCCGCCGCTGTGGAGCAGCTTCAGATCTGGGGTGAACGCACCAATGTGCCCGTGATCTCGGGCAAGCCCGGTGCTGACGCTGCCGGTCTCGCCTTTGAGGCCCTCAAGCGCGGTAAGGCGGAAGATGCCGACCTGCTACTGATCGACACGGCCGGCCGCCTCCACAACAAGGGCGCTCTGATGGAGGAGCTCGCGAAGATCATCCGCGTGATGAAAAAATTCGACGAGACCGCGCCGCATTCCGTCATTCTCGTTCTGGATGCCACGACTGGGCAGAACGCCGTCGAACAGGTGCGCGTCTTCCGTGAACTGGTGAACGTGACGGGCCTGATCGTGACCAAGCTGGACGGGTCCGCCCGCGGCGGCATCGTGGTGGCGCTGGCGAACCAGTTCAAGCTGCCGATCCATGCTGTTGGGGTGGGAGAGAAAGCAGAAGATCTGCGGCCTTTCTCAGCGCAGGAATTCGCGCGGGGGCTTGTGGGGCGAGCGGATATTTCAACCACGACCGAAGAGGTTTCCGAGGAAGAGAGCAGCCTTCAACCATAGGTGCTTTCTTCTCCTCAACCGCTGGTTTCTGAGGATTCAGAGACGAAAACGTTGCATAATCGACACAGACCGAGACAAACAGACACGCTCCCTGCGTTTGCCTGCGAATCCTGTTGTCTGGCATAAAATCGACAGACAGCATTATATAAGCGTCTCCGATTAACGGATTCCCCACGAAATCTCTGGTCATTTTCCAGCACGCCCCGTTTCTGGAACAGGAAGGGAACTGAAAGTGCAGAAGCGTAAACTCTCCCTTATTTTTCTTGCCGTTACTTGCATAATCAGTTCGGTCGGCAATGCTCACGCCGCCATCAACCTGTTTGCGGCTCAACCCGGGGCGTCCGAATTTGAACAATGGTGGCGGAGCATCACGCTGGCCGGTCGGATTGATGGCGGCATCATGGCTAATCCGGCGCGTCCCGATAATGGTATCAATTTTGGCGATTTCATTGGCGACCACGCCAATCAGGTCCAGCTCAACCAGTTTGCCCTGACCCTCGCACGGGCGATTGACACTACAAGCAACGATTACAGTTTCGGATTCACCCTCGAAGCCAGTTATGGCTCGGATTCACGGTACTACCATCTGCTGGGCATTTCCGACCGTGCCTTCAATGCGCGGTATCAGATCATTCCCTCGCACGCCCAAGTGGATGCACATCTGCCCTGGCTGACGAAACTGGGTATCGACATGCACGCCGGCATTCTGCAGGCACCCATGGGACCCGAAGCGTTCGATCCGAATGCCCGTCCCTTCTACACGTTCAGCTATACCGGTCAGTATTCGGTGCCTTTCCAGCATATCGGCATGATGACCACGATCCATGTGACGCCGATGATCGACGTGCTGACGGGCATCGATACTGGTAACCAGACAACATTTGGCAACAGCGACAACAACAACAAACCTGCCGGTTATGCGGGCATCGCACTGAACAATCTTGCCGATGGCAAGCTGACCATTACGGAACTCAGCCGTTTCGGGCCGGAAGATTCCCGTCTCGTTCTTGGGCGCGAAGCCAATAGTGCTATGCGGTTCTGGAATGATATTCTGGCCGTTTATAAGGTAACGCCCACCATAACCGTCACGGGCGAGTTCAATTACCTCCATGATGATGGCCTCCGTGCTGACACGGAAAGTTTTGTCTCTTATCTGTCTTGGAACTTTGCCAAGAACTTCACCTTCAACTATCGCGGGGAAATCTATCGCGACAATACCGGTCAGATGGTGGTCAATTTTCTCACTAACGAAGGCTACATGAACGGTATCGCTGGACGGTCAACTCCGACCGAGAGTGCTCCGCCAACCACATATGGCGCGATGACACTGGGCGTAACCTACAGGACATCGCTTGCAAAAGACCTTGGGTATTTCGCCATTCGTCCGGAAATCAGGTTTGATCGTTCTCTGAATGGGACCACACCGTTCAACGATGAACGCAACAGTGGCATGTTCACTTTTGGCGGTGATGCCATGATCGGTTTCTGAAAAAGAAAAAGACGCAACAGTGAAAACTGTTGTGTCTCTTCAATGAGGCCTCCCTGCCAGATGAGCCGATCTCCCGCGTGGCTTTGGCTGCGGGAATAGGCGTCTCAATCACATATAACTGGCGAGAGTCATCCCTTTCATGTCCGCTATAAGCGTGTAGGACGCCTCCAGCTGCTCCTGAACCGTTGTGGTCTGAACCGAGATGGCAGCGAGATCGCTACTGCTCAGTTCTTTCACGTTCGAGAGCTGGGAAGTCAGCATCACGCTCATTGTCGAAAGTGAGCTTGACTGATTCGTCAGCGAGTTCTGGGTGATTCCCAGCGAGCCTTCCTCGTCGGTCAACTGGGTGGAAATCGTGGATGTCGATGACTGGAGCTGCGACACCAGATCCGAAAAATTCGAACTTGAGGTGTCGGCGCTCCCAAGGGAGGCCACGATCATCAGGTTTCGCATCAGATCCCGGATCGTCGAGCCTGTGGTCGTGGTGGAGTCCCCCGTGCTGGAGCCCTCCGTTGCCACCACCCCAACACTGATGGTCGTCGACTGCCCGATAACGGCTTTGCTTGCCAGCGATTGTGCTGAAACAGGATCGGTGGAAAGAGCCGAAGAAAATACGGAAAGATCGGATGTCGTGCCGGAACTGTCCGTATAAGTCGCGCCGCTTGAAGCATACTGAGTCGCGTCCGCGAAAACCGCCGACGCGCCAAGCGTATCCAACTGGCTGACGGCGCTCGACGTTGCCGTGGCAAGTTCACTCGTCGCCAGTCCACTCGCATCGGTCACCGGAGCAGTCTGGGAATCCTGTCCCGCGAAAACATATCCAGTGCCACTGCTGGTATTGAGATACGTGCCCAGTTCCGAAAGCGCTGACTGGGCGCTTGCGACAATGGTGCTCAGTTCACTTTGCCCAAGGGTTCCTGAAAGAGAAACGAGATTGGTGGAAAGCGTTGTCGCAATGGAGGAGATCTGGGTCAGCGCCGTCTGGGTCGTATCCAGAGACGTCTGAGCGCTGGAAATAGATGACTGCCAGCTTGAGACCGCCGTTATTTGCGGATCCAGACTTAATGCCTGGGCACGGTCATCGCCCAGCCCGACATAGGTGCTGGACTTCATGCCACTGGATGTCTCATCTGCGAGAGCTGTTTGCTGCTGCGTCAGGTTCTGGACTGCCTGCTGCAAAATATAGGCTGTGCCACTTGAACCGTACAGACCGACTGATGTGCTCATGACTGTTACACCGCATCCAGAAGGGCCGTGAACATGGATTGCACGGCGGTTATGATTTTTGCATTGGCTGTATAGGCGTTTTGCAAGGCGATAACTTTTGACATCTCGTTGTCCACATCCACACCCGACACGTTGGATACGCTTGTTGTCAGTGTGGTCTGAACAGAGGTCGCGGTTGTCAGATTAGACGATGCCGTCGAAGCCACGGAAGCCTGCGAGGACGTCAGCGCCGTCGCCAGATTGGCCAGGGTCTGACTACCGCTATAACCGGTCGAGATGGTCCCGTTCACCCCCAGACCGGAACTCGGCGCGGCCGGTGTGCCACTTCCCAGCGCTGTGGTCAGGAGCGATTCAGCCAATGTCGTCGAACCATCTTCTGAAAGAGAGGACGGATCGGATGAAAGTGAAGAACTGACCTGAATTGTGCTGGCGAAACCCACAATCCCGTCTGGCGTGCCCTCAGTCGTGCTGGAACTGGGGATTACCCCGGAACTGTCGGTGAAAAGGTCGATACCTGCAGAACTGAATCTGTCGGCCAGAGTATAAGCGAAAGAATCGAGCTGCGCCTGCATTGTCGGATAAGTGGTGTCCCGCAACTGGATGTTGGCACCGAGACTTCCGCCCGTGAGGTCCGAAGTCAGGTCCGTCGTGCTTCCCACCAGCGTAATCGCCGGAATATCACTGGAAGAGGATGAAGACGTCTCGGAGGACGTAGCCGCAAGAGTGATGTCTTCTGTCGTGAGGGGCCATGTCGATGACGCTTCCAGCGTGCTCGAAGAGTCGGACGGATAGGTCGAGGTGGCGTTATTTTCGCTGTCCGTGGGATAGGTCGGCAGCTGTGTGCCATTGGCCGTCTTGACCAGCATGTCCCCTTTTGATGTCTCGGTATAAGACACGGAGATATAGGACGACAGGTCGGACATGGCAGCAGAACGCTGATTTTCCAGATCGGCAGTACTGACTCCCTGAGCCTGCAATGTCATGATCTTTTTGGACAGCACGCCGATCGTCGTCAGGTCCGTATTGACCGACGATACTTCGGTAACAATGGAATCCTCAGCCGACTGTCTCTGCGTCTGGTAAGCGGAAGAAAGCGTATTGATCGTGGAGGCGAGCGTCGATGCATCCGAGACGACAGTGCTTCGTGCCGTTGAATCGGTCGGCGAGGAAATCAGGGATGTAATCGCATCCGAAATATTGCCGACTTCGTCTGTCAATGAGCCCGTTGAGCCTGAATCCGAACTCGTCGTCCCCTGCAAGGCCGTAATAGCGGAGAGCGAGTTGTCTTCCACCGTCAGACCGGACACCTCGGCGTTCTGTGTGTAAAGACTGGCCTGAAGGGCAGCATTCACATTTCGCGTGGTGAGGCCAATGGAAACACCCGAACCCGTTCCTGCGGTATCCTTGGCGTTCAGGTTCGCATTTTCCGACACATAGCCAGTTGTGCTTGCGTTGGAGACATTCTGCGAAACGACGCCAAGGGCGTACTGGGTACCCTCCAGCCCGCTGGTGGCAATTGACAGGGCGTTGTTCAGATCCATGACCCAGAACTCCAGAAAAACCCCGCCACTTCCATGAATATGGTCAGGGCGCACCACGCCCGGCAGTTTTGCCGGAGTGGCGCCTTTTATTGAACCGGACGTGGCTTCCGATCTTTTTTCAGACTGCCACGCTCAGATGAAAAACAGGTTAAGAACCTATTACTGGATCATTGCGATCGTTGACTGAAGCAGACTGTTCGCGGTCGTGATGACCTTTGTATTCGCCGTGTAAGCTTCCTGCGCAACGATCAGGCTCGACAGGTCCGACGTCAGATCCGTGGTGGAGGATTCCGTCGAGGAGGTTTCAAGCGTGCCCGTGCCGTTTGCACCGACGACACCCGTCGTCGCGGACCCGGAAGCCGCCGTCGCGACGTACGACTGCCCGTCGACAGCCATCAGGCCATCAGCATTTTTGAAGGATGACAGAGCAATCTTACCAACAAGCTGCGTGTCGCCATTGCTGAAGGTCGCCATGACGGAGCCATCACTCTCCATGGAAATCCCTTCATAAGTCGCGGAGGTTGCGCTGTCGCTTGTGAGGGTGGGCGTCGTGGAGTTCTCGGTGGCGGTCGTGGTGCCGGAAGAGCTGCCGATCGTGCCGATATTCAGATCTACCGTCTGGCCCGCTGCGCCATTGGTGTAGGAAAGGGTGATCGGAAGAGTGGCCGTCGATCCTGTGGTGCTGTTGAGCACATTACCGCTGGAATCCTTCACATCCAGAATATTGCCGCTGGAATCGAAGTCGACCGTATAGGAAGAACTATCGCTGGCGACCGCCATGGTTGAATCCGTCGAGGATGCCGCATTGGCGACCGTGACAGTGGAACTATAGGTGGTGGTTCCGTCTGTGGCGGTTGACGATGTCAGGGCTGACCAGTCCACGCTGAGCGAATGCGCCTGCGAGGTGGAATCATACACCGTCTGTGTCATGTCGGTCGCGGCGGAAGAAGAAAGTCCGCCAGTCTGCGTCAGCGTCGTCGTTTCCGTGGGACGGAACGTGACGTTGGAGACATTGAGCTGCGTCAGCTGATCGCTCAGGGTGCCCGTGGTGGAATCAGCCATATATCCGTCGAGATAATAGCCGGAAGTATTGACGAGGTAACCGTTCTTATCTTCGGAGAAATCACCGTTTCGCGTGTAATACTGCTGATCGGAGAAGCTTTCCGTGCCGGAAGTGGCTTGCCCGGATGCTTCCGACACGTCAAAGAAGCCATTGCCGGAAATGGCCAGCGCAAGAGAGTTCGTGCTGGTTGAAATGGTGCCCTGCGCCTGCGTCTGCGTGGTCGTCACGGCGCCGACGCCGTCAGAGACGGCCTGCCCACTGGAATAGGAAGAAAGGTTGTTAGAAACATAATCCTGAAAAGAGGTGTCTGAAGCCTTGTAACCGACCGTCTGGCTGTTCGCGATATTATTACTGAGATTGGTAAAAGCCGTTGACTGGGCATTCATACCCGCATCGGCGGTCGTCAGGGCATTGAAAATCGACATGGATCACTCCTAAAGGGGGCCCCGGCAGCACGGATGCCGACGACCTCAACACCCCATAGACATGCACGAAGCGTGCCAGACCGTGCCGTATAACGATTTTTTTTCGAATGCCGGAAAAGCTTCGGAAAATCATGGGCTTTTTTCTTTCTTGCTTTCTCAGCATCCCCGCAAGGACAGCCACCTGAAACAAGGATGGTAAAAACAGACCCGGCATATAATGCCTGCACGGCACATTTGACCGGCATCCGGCACCCTTTTCAACGACGGACGGTGTCATTCCGCTCAATGGGGAAAGAAGAAATTTGATACCCTGAGCGAGGCAAATGCACGTCTTTCCGGCCCGGAAGACCACTCAGCCAATTCCTTATAACACGTTTAAAAACCTATGATTATTTACAACATCCTCATAATCGTCCGGCATGATGCCCTGACCGTCGGACACCATAAGCGCCTTGTCACAGGCATTTCGCTGAATGTTGGCCCGAAACTTGCATGCTCTACGGGCATATCATTCGGTTGGGTTTAGTCATGGCAAATTTGCTGACATCGCGTCTTACTGAAAATCAATCGGGAGGGACAAACGTCGCTGCCCAGTCTTCAGCCAGCACGAAAAACCGTGACCCACAGTCATCCACTGGCAGCACGGCACAGACAACCTCAGGCAGAAGCTCATTCAGTACGGTCCTGACGCAGCGGATCGCGGCAAGTCAGAAAACCGATCCTAAAAAGCAGGCCAGCGCGACGGCCACCGACAAAACATCCGCAACCACGGCCTCCCAGGTCACGGCCGCAAACACGAGCAGCCAAACGAACGTCACGTCGGACCCAACCGCCACAACCGACGCCACCGATGTGACGACCACGCAAAATACGACGACTGATCCGGTTCAACTGGCAGCGACAGTAGAAGACGGAAGCATGACGCTCACGCGACAGACAGCAGGCGCACATAACAAGGGCATGACAGATCTTTCGAATTCCGATGACGATTCATCGGATGATGACGAAACCACTCTGGCGGTCGCTTCTCCGCTGACCCTTGAGTTTGCGGCACTGTTTGCCCAGTCGTCCGTTGCCACCCCCTCGTCTTCGGTTACACCCTCCTCAACGCCCAGTGACGGCATCGCCATAGCCTCGGTGTCCGCCGCCGGTGCGACAGGGGCCGCCAGCACCTTCGCTGCCCTTGCCGCGAATACCAGTGCTGACAGTAGTACCGCGACAGACCAGAATACTTCTTCTGAGAGCGCCACCGAACCCACAGCAGCCTCTTCCACAAACACTGCCGCCACCACACAGAGTGCGACCGCCACAACGTCCGCAAATGACCAGTCCCTTCTGAATGTGATGATGGCTGTTCCCGATGCGACTTCGATTTCCGGCGCTTTCAGCACGGCAGCCCAAGCCGCTTCATCAGGCGTTGCGCCGGGCGTGTCTTCCACTCCCATCGTGACAATGGGCACCCCTCAGGCGACGGGAGATGCGACGGCAGCCATCCCGACGAATGCCAGTTCGAATACCGCCGACGCGGCGTCCACCACTTCAACGCCCGTGGCCACCTCCGCACCGACCAACACCGCTCTGGCCGCACAGATTGCCATGACCTCTCTTGGAGGCACGGCTCCGTTCCCACAGATCAGCGGCGCGAATGACTCCACACCTCTTTCCAGCATTGCTGGAACGCAAGTGACTGAAGGCAGCCTCTCTTCTGCCGCCTCCTCGGGGAGTGACACCAGCCAGACCGGCATGCCGTCCATCACGGCTGCTTGCTTTCCGGCGACCAACGGTGACGCATCCATGCAGGCGCAGCAGCTTTCCCAACTCTCGTCCACTGCCTCGCAGCCTGTCACCACCACCACGGCCAGCAACTCCGTCGCATCCACCGTCGCAACGCCCCTCAACGCCACCCCGTCTTCCGACTCAACGGCTTCCACAGAGACAACGGCTTCGACCCTCCTCGCCGCGGCTTCGGCATTTCAGCAGCCTTTGACAGCCCAGAACGCTTTTTCCGCGCAACAGGCCGGACAGACAACGAATGGCCGGACGGATGGCAACCGGATCTCCGCAAGCGACGGCCAGAAGGCTACCAGCGACACAACCCTCTCACCTGGTTCCGCACAGCCTCAGCAGGCCACCACAGCCATCGCTTCGACCAATGCCGGATCATCTAAAACATCCGACCAGGACACTTCTGACGAGCCGGGGCTGAAGGATCAGGCAGCGGAGAAGCAGACAGACAGCACCGGCGCTACGGTCGGTTCTTCCTCATTTGCACAACAGGCGTTGCTCTCCGAACAGAAGACAGCAACGCCTGAGGCCACAACAGTTCAGACATCCACCACAACCGCAGCAAACCACCCGACTACAACGGCAACATCCTCCGCAGCGTCGAGCACGACCGATACCAGCTCTACGGCCCTGAATCTCACGGTCTCGCTGCAGGATGACCAGAATCCTGTACAGGTCACCATCGACCGTTCCGGCGATTCTTCCGGCCTCAGCATCCATATCGGCACCGATGAGCAGACGACGCTGAACGATCTGAACACCCATCAGCACGAACTGCTCAATGCGCTCGAAAATGCCGGCATCTCAACGGCAGATTCACAGATCTCATTCGGTCTCACCGACAACTCCTCCGGCTTCTCCTCCTCGCAGCAGGGGGGCCAGGATCACGCCTTCCAGAATGACGGGACAGCCTCCAGTGGCGGTTCTTCAGACTTTGCAAATGCTTTTGGCGGTACACTGTCGGGTAACAGTGATGGAAACGGCACGCAGGGTGACGGAGGCTTACGCTCCCGGACAATGACGGCGTCCACCATCACCCGGACGATGGATGAGACAAGTGACACGACCTATGCCGGTCCCGTCGGGCGGACGGGCTCCGTAAACATCACAGCCTGAAAGAGCAGACCATGACGACAACCACCTCACTTCTTTCGACCGCTGAGACAGCAGCGAAGTCGTCCGCCACGACCAACGCCGCGTCGATCAGTTCGGCCTCCACGACAACGACGACAACCAGCACCAGCGCCCTGTCGTCACTGTCTAGCAATTTCAGTACGTTCCTGACGCTGCTCACCACCCAGCTGCAGAATCAGGATCCCAGCAGCCCGATGAGCAGCGACACCTTTACCTCCGAACTGGCTCAGTTCGCAGGTGTGGAACAGCAGGTGGCCACCAACACTAACCTGACCACTCTCATCTCCCTCACCGAAGACGGTCAGCAGTCGAGTGACATGTCGCTCGTGGGCAAAACGGCGACGGCCAGCACGACGCAGCTTCCTCTTCAGAACGGAAGCAGTTCGATCTCGTTCAACACGACCAGCGCGGAATCGATCGCCATCGCGGTTACGGACAGTTCCGGCAATGTCGTCAAAACGGCCGAGCTCACGTCGAGTGCGGGGGCCAATACCTGGACGTGGGACGGCACGAACACCAGCGGCACGCAACTGGCGGATGGTTCCTACAATGTCGCCGTGGAAACAGAGGACGGCAGTGGCAACACCTCCACTGTTCCCTTTACCGTTACCGGCACCGTCACGGGCATCAGCAACAACAGCGGCACCATCTACGTCAAGATGGGCAGCTCTCTTATCGATATGGCGGATGTCACATCCTTTACGGACGCGTCATCCACGACGAGCAGCAGTTCGACTACATCAAGTGCGACAAGCACAAGCAGCGCGTCCACATCCACGACGAGCTGATCCTCGTCTCCTCCACCGGATTTTCCTTGTCCCTGTCATGCAAGGGACACGGAAAGTCCACACTCTCTCAACCCGTCACGCTCCGACAAAAGCGAGTTTACGGCCAACACATTCAGGTCGGGTCAGTCCTCTCCGAGCACCGCTTTCGCCCGGCGGACGACAGTCGCATATTCATCGTCCGTCAACTCTCCGCGATGGTGAAATTCGCTGGCACGGGCGAGAGCGTCGCGGGCATGGGCATCGTCAGGAATGGGATAGCGGCGCCCCGGTAGAGCAAACGCACTGTCAGGCAATGCCTCACGTTCGGCAGTAGTCAGTCTCGACATGGCGGTCTTCCTCCCTGCGTCTTCTTACCCTCCCTGACGGGCAATGACGCTTTCAGATCATGAATATGGGACGACTGGTTCTGAAATCCAGATCAGCAGCAAAGACTAATGTTTTCCAACAATAGCGTATGGTCTTTGCCGCATCACGATCTTTCATTCTCGGCGGAAAATTCCGCTTCCCCAATTTCAGCCAGATCGGCCATGGCCGCACCGGCGCTCTGGGTGGGGATATCGGACGCTCCGATTTCACTGGCCTGCGCTGCCATGACAGCGGGTTTCGAAGCCGCCAGATCAGCCACCACCCGGAAGGCCGTGACAATGGCCACGCTGCCGAACAGGACGCTGCCAAGCGCCTGACCGACCTGAACGCCAAGAGCACCAAATGACGCTCCGTAGGAGACGAACGGCATTGTGCCCAGCGTTGCCCGGCCCCAGTTGAAGAGGGTCGAATAGAGCGGGTGACCCAGATTATTGAACGCCGTGTTCGCCACGAACAGCATGCCGATAAAGAGATAACCGGCTACCGTCCATGTGCAGAACAGGTGAACCAGTGCCGCTCCGTCTCCCTGAAGATTGAATCCCTCCACCAGCAGCGTCTGGCTGGCCGCGAGCAAGGCCCATGTGCAGACGACACAGACTGAGGAAACCTTCAGGGACGCGATCAGGACTTCCCTCACCCGGTCCATCTGGCCCGCGCCGAGATTCTGCGAGATGATCGGCCCTACGGCTCCGGTAAGGGCGAACACGAAGGAAAAGGCGACGACGACGATGCGCTCAACCGCCGTCTGGCCACTGACTGCTTCCAGACCGAACCGCGCCATGTGCGCGGTGACATAAGCTCCCCCCACGGGTGTCGCCAGATTGGTCAGTATGGCTGGCAGCGCAATGCGCCACACACCGCGACTGTCACTGGCAATAGCGCCGAGCTTCGGCCAGCTCAGCATACCGTGTGCACTGGCCCCGTGCACACCGAGCAACAGCATGGCGAACCGTGACAGAACGGCACTGATCGCGGCTCCCATCAGTCCCTCATGCATGCCAAGGATCAGGACCGGATCGAGAAGAGCCGTCAGGATGGCGCCTCCCAGCGTGACGTTCATGGAGCGTTTTGCATCGCCCACTGCCCGCATGAGCGCCGATGCGGACATGCCGAGGGAAACCAGCGGCAGGAAGGGAGATGTGATGTAGAGATAGAGCGCTGCCTGATTCAGGGCTTCTCCGGATGCGCCGAGCAGTTCGAGAATGGGCCGGGCAAGGAATGCCGTCAGCAGACCCACGAGCATGGTCAGGACGAAGCTCGTAAAGAGGAATGACGAAGCGATACGACGGCCACGATAAAACTGGCCGCTCCCGATCTCACGCCCGATGGATGCGCCCAGCCCGATCGTCAGACCGATGGAGACGGCGATCTGGATTCCACCAACCGCTCCGGCGAAACCGATAGCCGCCGTCAGCGCGGCATCTCCAAGATGCGCGACGTAGATCATGTTCAGCATGTCCACGGCGAACACCGCCATCAGTCCGATGGCGCCTGTTCCGGACATGACGAGGACATGCTTCATGATGCTGCCCGACACGAAGCACGCTTTTTTGTGTCGCGGCGGTCGTCTTCCGCTCATTCAGATCCCGTTTGCCGGACAGAAAACCGGCAAATCCTCCCGTTCCGACTGAGTATGGCATGACTGAAAGGCGGCGCGAATGCCGTTCCCTGATCAAATCGCGAATTTGGAGTCTTCGCATCCTGCATTTGTGATTGCAGGTGTGTGTTTCACATACAGGCTGCCGACGGACACTCCCGTCTGATCATCGCATCCTGCTCAAGGGCGTTCCACGCTCGCGCGACCAGTTTCTCCACAGCAGATGCAGCGTGGCCATCGCCGCAGGCCCCAGAAACAGTCCCAGAAGCCCCCACGTTTCGGCCCCTCCGACAATGCCCAGAAGCACCCACAGGAAGGGAAGCTTCGTGCTGCCGCCGATCAGGCTTGGCCGCACGAAATGATCCGCCGTGAAAATCACGATCGCGCCAATGGCAAACACGGTGACTGCCGCCATCGTGCCGCCATCGACCAGCAGGAAGGTCGAGGCGAGAGCGACTGGAATCATCGCGCAGAACGGGATCATCGCGGCGATGGCGGTGGCGCCTCCCAGCAGCGTCGGGTGCGGCACGCCGGTGAAGAAATAGACCAGCCCCATGATGATGCCTTCACCCACCCCGACGAGAACCAGGCCCGCCACCGTGCCGTGGATCGAGGCGATGATCTGGTGGCCGATGATCTCCCCACGACGACCGAAGGCACGGCGGGATGCCACAGTGCATTCACGCATAATCTTGTCGCCATCCTTGTAGAGGAAGAACAGCGTGAGGATGGAAAAGAAGAACAGGGTGCCGCGATGCACCACCTGCGAACCGACCGTTCTGGTCATCGCCAGTCCACGGGCGTCGAAGGAGCTGAAAAACTCGGCAGCGGCGCTGGGGTCTGAAAGATGGTTGCCCCACCATTTGCTGACCGCGCCACTGGCGAAAGGCAGACGCTCCACCCATGCCGGAACCGGCACACCGGAGTTACGCGCGTGCTTCATCAGTTCGAGCACGTTCTGTGCCTCGTTAGCGGCCTCGATCCCCACGAACAGCATGGGGATAAGAAACATGAGCGCCATGGCCGCCGTGCACAAAAGCGGCAGAAGCGGTCCTTTCGCCAAAGCCGGGCAGCGGAGTTGTATCTTGCGATAGAGCGGCCATGTCGCCACGGCGAACACGACACCCCACGCCAGCGCTCCCAGAAAACCATGCACCGTGTAGACGGAGACCGCGACGATGGCGAGGGCGAGGAACTCCCTCGCTTTCCACTGCGCCCGCCATGCGGCCTGCCACTGGTCAGGGGAGGCATTGTCCGTGGGATAGGACGTCAGGGGAGCCGAACACGCCGGACGGAGAGGATCTTCGTCAGGCTGCGTCTGACCGGGCTGGGGCATCGGGTATTCTCTCAAGCAGAACCTTCAATCGGGCGCATCCCGGACTCTATAGACCAGAAGGACGACGGCGCACGCATCATGCCGCGTTTCGGGTGCGCGCCTCGGCCCAGATGGCGAAGGCGTGGATCAGCGCCGCCTCGTCCAGCGCCTTGAACCGGCCGGACGCACCGCCGTGTCCCGCTTCCATGTTGATCCGCAGAAGCAGGGGATTGTCGGACGTAGAATACTCCCTGAGCCGGGCAATCCACTTCGCAGGCTCCCAGTAGGTGACGCGAGGATCGGTCAGGCCGCCAATGGCGAACACTGCGGGATAGGGAGTGGCCGTGATCCGGTCATAGGGAGAATAACCGGCGATGCGGTCATAGGCTTTTTCGTCGGTCAGTGGGTTGCCCCATTCCGGCCATTCCGGAGGCGTGAGCGGCAGGCTTTCGTCTGACATCGTGTTCAGCACATCGACAAACGGCACAACCGCAACGATGCCCGCGAACAGATCGGGGCGCATGTTGGTGATCGCCCCCATCAGCATGCCGCCCGCCGAACGACCGTCCGCGACGATACGGCCGGCATCCGTCCAGCCTTCGGCAATCAGGTGGTCTGCACAGGCGATGAAATCCGTGAAGGTGTTGGTCTTGTGCTCGCCCCGACCGCCAAGGAACCAGTTCCAGCCTTTTTCCGAGCCTCCGCGAATATGCGCGATGGCATAGACCCACCCCCGATCCACCAGACTGAGCGTGCGCGTCGAAAAGGTTGGATCAATCGAATGTCCGTAAGAGCCGTAGCCATAGAGCAGCAGCGGCGCTGACTGGTTTTCGGGCGTGTCGCGGTGCCAGAGCAGCGTAATTGGCACCAGTTCGCCATCGGGCGCTTTCGCCATCAGCCGTCTGGTGCGGTAATGCTCGGGATCGTGGCCGGATGGCACGTCCTGCATTTTCAGCAGATGTCGTTCGCGCGTCGCCATGTCATAGGCGAACCACTGTCGGGGAGTGGTTGGCGACTGGTAGGAATAGCGGAGTTCTGTCGTGGCGAACTCATAAGCGCCATCAAGGGAAAGCGTGTAAGCCTCCTCGTCGGTGGCAAGCTGATGCCGTTCCCCTGCCCTGTTCTCGATTTCAATGACGATGTTGGCGTTGACGCGCTCGGTCCATACGAGATGATCGGCGAAGCAGATCGCGGCGGTGAGGTAGTGGCCCGGCTGGTGCGGGACGTGTTCACCCCACGCGGCACGGTCGCCCAGAGCATCGTCACGCACCACCATCAGCTTGAAGTCGGTGGCCCCGTCGGCATTTGTCCGGACGATAAAGCGGTCACCCCAGTGGGACAGTTCGTACATCACCCCTTTTTCGCGGGGCGCGACACAGACCGGCGATGTCTCGGGGGTAGCTGCGGGAATGACCCAGTTTTCAGACGTGTCATGGTCGTTGGTGCTGATGACGATCCACTTGCCCGACCGCGCGGCGCTGACGCCGACGAAGAAACCGGCGTCGGCTTCCTCATAAACCAGCACGTCGGGACCACCGGAGAGAGTGCGGCGGAAGATCTTCACCGGACGACCGTGTTCGTCACGATACGTCCAGAAGATATGCTGCGAGTCCGGGGAAAAGGTAAAATCGCCTGAGCAGTTGCTGATCTCGACCGGCAGCATGTCGCCAGTCGTCGTATCCCGGACAAGGATCGTGTAAATTTCCGAACCCTGCGTGTCCTCGGCCCACGCGAACAGGCGATGGTCAGGGCTGTGGGTGGCGCCGCGGGCGGCATAATAGGACAGGTCCTTCGCGCTCAGGTCGGCGTCAAGCAGCACCTCCTCGCTTTCCGGATGACCTTCCTTATGGCGCACATAGCGCGGCTGCTGCGCACCGGATTCGTACCGCATGCCGTAGCGCCAGGAACCGTGGGGCAGCGGCGGAAACGAGTCGTCTTCCTTCAGCCGCCCCTTCATTTCCGCGACGAGGGTGGCCTGCAAATCGGTCGTGGAAGCCAGAATGGCGTCGGAATAGGCGTTTTCCGCACGAAGATGGTCGGCGATATCCTGACGCAGAAGGGCCGGGTCACGCAGGACCGCCTGCCAGTTGTCGTCCTTCATCCACGCGTAATCGTCCACGCGGGTGCGGCCAAGCTGCTCGATGCGGCGAGGGTCCTTGTGGGCAACAGGCGGGAGAAGAGTCTTGGACATGCAAATGGCCTTCCAGTGGCTACCGGAAGGCCATTCTTGCACAGGATGGTGCAACGGACACAACCCTATGCGCGGGGCCTATTCGCCGACCCTGACTATACGGAAGCGTTCAGGAATTCTTCAGTGCCTGCTCTTCTTCGGCGCGGGTGCCGAATGGCACTTCCTGCCTGTCATCCTGCTCGTCCATGCTGCCACCGAGATTGCCAAGATTTTCCTGAATCTTCGCGTCTTCGACAGGCTCACCGTTCGGGCCGAGGGGCACAGGAGACTCAACCGGGATTTCCCCGGCATCCGGGTTGATTTCCATCCCGATCAGGTCGGTAGCGGCTTCCATGTAGCCTTCGGGGCCACAGGTGGGCTTGCCGTCGGCAATCCACATTTCCTTCGCCTTGGCCAGAATACTGGCTGTACGCTTCGGTGAGTCTTCCAGTGGATTTTCCATTTTTCACTCCTCAAGCAGTCGTCGCCCGTTCAGGACGAAAGCATATCCCTGCCGGAACGACGCCTCATGCAGCGTGGTTTCAGCATAGCCCCTATATAGGCACGCAACGGAAGAAACGCATATTCAGGCGGTCGTCGCATGGCATGGCGTTTTTCAAGGCGCCGGATTGCAGTGCACCTGATGGATCGTATTGATCCGGGCCTCAAGTTCCGGCGTGAAGGCGACATCGACAGACCCGAGAATGGTCTCCAGCTGCGCGATACTTGTCGCACCGATGATGTTTGACGTCACGAAGCAGCGGGACGTGACGAACGCCACGGCCAGTTGCACCGGATCAACACCGATATCCTGAGCCAGCGCCAGATAAGCCCGGATGGCCTCGTCCACGCCGGGTTTCTCATAACGCTGCCCGCGATTGAACAGGGTTGTCCGCGCACCCGGAGGACGCGCGCCGTCGAGATATTTTCCGGTGAGGTACCCCTGTGCCAGCGGCGAATAGGCCAGCAGTCCGACCTTCTCCCGGATGGCCATCTCGGCCAGACCCAGTTCAAATGTCCTGTTGATCAGGTTGTAGGCGTTCTGGATCGACACCACACGCGGTGCGCCGGTGCGGGATACTTCGAGGCATTTCGCCACACCCCACGGCGTCTCGTTGGACAGGCCGACATGGCGGATCTTGCCTTCCGCCACGAGGTCGCCCAGCACCCCGAGCGTCTCTTCCAGCGGCACCTCGTTATCTTCGCCCGGCTGGACATAGGTCGTGCCGCCACCACCGAAGAGGTTCACGCGCCTGTCCGGCCAGTGGAGCTGGTACAGATCGACGTAATCCGTGCCGAGACGGCGCAGGGACCCTTCCAGCGCATAGCGGATCTGACGCGGACTCAGGCGTGTTTCCTCACCGCCGGGACGGTACCAGGGATTTGTGCCCCGGCCCACGACCTTTGTGGCAAGGATGATCCGGTCGCGTTTTCCGGTGTTGGCCAGCCAGCTTCCGACGATCCGTTCCGTCGCGCCATAGGTCTCGGCCCGTGGCGGAATGGAATACAGTTCTGCCGTATCGATGAAGTTGATGCCACGATCCAGAGCAAGATCGAGCTGCGCATGTCCCTCGGCTTCGGTATTCTGCTGCCCGAACGTCATCGTCCCGAGACAGATCTCGCTGACCATGATCCCCGTGCGACCGAGTTCACGTTGTCTCATGCTGGTGGCTCCTGTTCCGGCGATATCGCGACAGGCAGATAAGCCGCGTTATGCGGCGCCCTGCAAGAGAGGAGAGCGCCCTTCAGACGGGTTTCATGCTGGCGGCAACCGTCTTTCTTCTTTCCGGCTGGATGGATGGGTCGTAGAATTGGCATATCTCCACTCAGCTCTTTCCCATTAATTCACTCTTTCGTTATCGCAGGCGACCGCAAATGAAGCTGGCCGACCCGCTGACGAGGAACGGGTGGGGTGGACAGACAGCATTACCAACGGTGGGCGAAGACAAGCGCCCGATTGTGTCTTTCGCTGTCCGTGGCGGGCCTTCCTCTGGTTGGCTTTCCCCATCTTGCGCACGCGGATAGCACCGCCGAGATCGCTCAGCTGCGCACGATAGTGTTCCAGCTTCAGGCGCAGGTGCGGGAACTCCAGAAAAACCGGAAACCGACACGGGAAGAACCGTCTCGATCCATGCGGGCGGCACAGGGCCGCAGCCTGAAGCGGCCGCCTGCTCGCGTAGCCGCCACTTCGCCCGACGTGACGCCTATCCTGCCGGTTACCACCGCAGGTCCCGCACGAACGGGACAGGATCTGACGGGAGCGATGCTTATCGATGGCAAACCGGTGCCTGCCCTTTCGGCGGATGCCGTTCCGGATAGCGTCGCACTGGAACCGGAAACGGTCCGCAGCATAAATCTCTCATCGTCCAGCCCGACAGCCCTGACCCAGACCGAAGTGGACAGCCTGCCGCCCATCTTCAAGATCGGCGGTGTTTCCGTGCGACTGGGCGGTTTCGTGGATATGTCCAACATCTACCGCGACAAGAACCTGACCGCCGGACCCGCCACGCCGTGGGGTTCCTTTCCCTATTCGGGCAACCCCAACGCCCATGCCTCGGAATATCGTCCGACCGCCCAGCTCAGCCGCTTCAGCCTTCTGATCGAAGGGAAACCGGCGAAAGGCGTCACGGTCGAAGCCTATGTGGAAAGCGATTTCGGCGGCTCGGGCAGCAACTCCAACGCGGTGCAGACCAACAGTTATGTACCCAGGATGCGGCAGGCCTATCTGGCTGCCGACGACCGCGAGTTCGGGCTGCACTTTCTCGCAGGACAGGCGTGGAGTCTGGCGACTGGCTACACCAACACGCTCCTGCGTCGTCACGAGCAGTTGCCGCCTGTGGTGGACAGCAACCTCATTCCCGGCGTGACGTTCACGCGCGTGCCGCAGATCCGTCTCATCAAGGACTTCAACCGCAAATG
Organism: Acetobacter conturbans; assembly: GCF_011516755.1. Lineage (GTDB taxonomy): Bacteria > Pseudomonadota > Alphaproteobacteria > Acetobacterales > Acetobacteraceae > Acetobacter > Acetobacter conturbans. The sequence goes on from NZ_WOSY01000001.1 coordinate 339,256, forward strand.
GTGGCTCGGTCTCTCCGTCGAGACACCGCAGGCCACACTCGGATTCGACGATTCCACCCTTGTCTCGGGCGATGCTATCCCCGCTGCTGCCGGACAGAGCGCCGGGCCTCACGTGGTCTATAACAGCACCGGCTCCGGCATGCTTGACCCGGAAGCGCATTACAGCATGGATGTCGCGCCCGACATCGTACTCAAGGGTGCGGTCGATACATCCATGGGACATTATGAACTCTATGGACTGGCGCGCTGGTTCCGCACGGTGGTCATCGACGGCAGCGGCGCCAGCGGAAAAGCGCACTCACGGGTCGCGCTCGGAGGAGGCGTTGGCGGGTCGATGGTCGTCCCGCTGCTTTCTTCGGGGAAAATCCAGTTCGTGGGAGATGTTCTCGCGGGCAAGGGCATCGGTCGCTACGGCCCGAGTCAGCTTCCGGACATGACGTTGAGCAGTTCCGGGGCACCTGCCCCTCTGAAGGAAATCATCGGCTCGGTCGGTCTGATCGGTCATCCGACCAAAAACCTCCTGCTCTACACGTATGGTGGCGTGGAAGCAGCGCATCGTTCGGTCTATGACGGCGCTGACGGCAACTATTACGGTTATGGCTCGCCGACCACCAACCTCGCGGGCTGTGCCATCATGCTCGGCACCTGCAATGCGGAGACACGGGCACTGGCCTCTTTCACCATGGGTGGATGGTGGCATCTTCTGGATGGCCGCTACGGCAGCGTCATGGCGGGGCTACAATATACTTACGTGCGGAAATTCGCTTTTCGGGGCTTGGACAATGCTGGCGCTGTGACGTGCCCCACAGCGAATGGCAATACTGTGTTCGTGACGTTCCGGTATTATCCGTTCCAGAACTGAAGGCAGCAAGACGTTCAGGGAAAAGTGCTGTTCTTTGGTTGTCCAAGGTCTTTTGCAGGGAATTATTGCCCGGCGCAGGACTAGGGGCCCACCCCAACCGTGACGGTATTTCCGCCCCGCTTCTTGCTTTCATACATGGCAAGATCGGCAATTTTCAGAAGTTTGGATGTATCTGTGGCTCCCTGTTCACAGAACGCAATGCCCACGCTTGCCGAGGACCGCAATTCATATCCCTCGAACAGAAGCGGCGGCTCAAGAGCATGGCAGAATGATTCCGCCAGCCGAAGAGCTTCGTTGCGGTGGTGCAGGCCGGTAAGACAGGCAGTGAACTCATCCCCTCCCAGCCGCGCGATCACGCAGCCCGGATGGGATTCCACGCATCTGGAAAAGCGGTGTGCCGCCTCTGTCAGAAGCATATCGCCTGCCGAATGTCCGAAACGGTCATTGATCTGCTTGAAATCATCAAGGTCGATGAGACAGACTGCTGGCGGGACGGTCGGCACGGTCCAGGCCTGAACCGTTTCCTTCAGGGTCTTGTGAAAACTGGTCCGGTTGGGAAGCCCCGTAAGCGGATCGTGGGAGGCATCATGCAGGAGCTGTTTCTGCGCCTGCTCGCGTTCCATGACGCGCGCGATATGGCCTCCGACATTCATGCACAGGCCGACCACCGGCTCCTCGGCCTTTACTTCCGCGCAGGAGAAGAACACCAGCAGCGCACGCACTGACCCGTTGGCAATGACAGGAAAGCCGAGCGCATGGGCCAGCGTCGCCGGCACGTCATCGCTTTGGGTGCATCGCCAGCTGAGGATTTTTTGTTCGCTCGTGATCTCCGCAGCAATGCCACCCGCATCGAACAGTCCGGAAACGCGGCAGGCCATGAGAGCGTTTGCACAGGTTTCCGGCGTCTCCGGACAGCACAGATGCGGGCTGGCAACACTGATATCGCCCTCATCCTGCAGGAAGGCGATTCCACAACTCATGCCGAGACCTCTGCACGTTTCGAGCAGCGTAACTTCGATGACACGGTTTGCGGAAGACGTGGTGTTCGCACAACTGACTATGGTTTCCAGCAGTTGCTGCTGGGCATTGCGCCGATAGAGTTCGCGGAGGCCACGCTCCGCGATCGCCTCCGCTTCCCGGCGGATTTTTCGCTCACGTTCGAGACGCCGGACTGCCACTTCATACAGCTTGCGATAATCGTCTGATGAATGTCCGGCGTCGCTGGCCATCAGGTGTCCAGCCATCGAATAATCATATCGTTTTCCTGCGGCGATCCGGCTGGAAAACGTTCGACGGACACTTTTTCATTCCATTCCCCCGCCGCACCGATCACGAAACCGTGCGCAAGGTCCAGAAGCTTTCTGGAGGAACGATACGTCATCCGGACGGCTTCATCGGACTCGTCCTGAAAGCGGAAATAAGGGCAGCACGCCCCTGAATACAGCTTCATCACTTCCGGATGGATGATGGTGTTGACCGACAGGACAAAAGCTTTTGACGAATGGAACGGCGCGAACAGTTCGGGATAAAAAGATTTCAGAAGTGGCATGGCCGTTTCCCCGAACCAGCGAAGCACATCCTGTTCCGGCACGCCAAGCCGGGCTGCCGCGGCTGTCACGATCGCCTGAATGTCACCGTCGGGATAATCTCCCAGAGAGGAATAGACACCGTCCAGACCGGTCTCATCCAGAAGGATATCCCATGTCTCGGCACCATAACATCCGGAGATGGCATCTTCGAGCAGATTGAAAACGACGCCCTTCATCAGACTCCCGATCAGAATGAATTACATTGCTGATAAGTTTGGCACTCTTAATGCTCACATCTGGTTAAGAACATCTTTTCAAAAACACGTCAGTGCAATCGGCATACCATGAATGCACATCAGCCTCGTTTCACGAGACCCCTGATACTGGGCGAGAGAACTTACTCCTCCGGCCCCAGATGCCGCATCCCCCGTTCCGCAGCCAGTTGGGTCTGCCGTTCGCGGTCTGCATAACGGCGACGCTGCTCTTCCGTCCGTTCATCATGACAGGCCGGACAACTCACACCTTCCTCGTAGAGAGGGGAGGCTTTGTCGTTCTCGCTGACCGGGCGACGACAGGCATGGCAGACACCGTACCGGCCCTGTTCCAGACCGTGCTTCACGGTGACGCGCTGGTCGAAGACAAAGCACTCACCGTCCCACAGGCTCTCACTTTCGGGGATCGTCTCAAGGTATTTCAGAATACCACCCTTGAGATGATAGACTTCTTCCACGCCTTCGGCTTTTGCGAAGGCGGTGGATTTTTCGCAGCGTATTCCGCCGGTGCAGAACATCGCCACTTTCGGACTGCGGCCCTGCACGACCAGTTCGTCACGCTTGGCGCGAAACCAGTCCGGAAACTCGCGAAACGTCGCAATCTCAGGGTCGAGGGCACCGCGGAACGTCCCGACCGCGACTTCATAATCATTGCGTGTGTCGATGACGATCGTGTCCGGATCAGCGATCAGGGCATTCCAATCGGCGGCCTCGACATAAGAGCCGACAATGGCGAGAGGATCGACCCCCGGCACGCCCATGGTGACGATCTCTTTTTTCACGCGCACCTTCATCCGCATGAAAGGCAGTTCCGTCGCACGAGACTCCTTCACCTCGATCCCGGCGCATCCCGGCAAAGCGCGAATATGATCCAGCACCTTGCCGATGGCCTCATCGCTGCCTGCGATGGTGCCGTTGATCCCTTCTCCAGCCATCAGAAGGATGCCCCGCACGCCAAGCGAGCAGCACAGCTTCGCCAGTGGCATACGGATCGCCTCGCAATCCTCGAAAGGCGTAAAGCGGTAAAGGGCGACAACCCTGACAGGAAGGTTCTGGTCAGACATGGGTGTTCATCGTTTCGGAATAAGCCTTGAGCACATCCTGCGTGGGACCATCCATCCGCACGCTCCCCGCCTCAAGCCAGATGATCCGGGTGCACCATTCTTCGAGGATCGAGAGCGAGTGCGATGTTATGACAAGAATATCCGCGCCGTTCACCACGCCGGCAAGCCGGGTCAGCGCCTTGTCCTGAAACCGCGCGTCACCGGCCATGAACCATTCATCCATCAGCAGGATCTGCGGCGCGATGGCCGTCGCGAGACCGAAGCCCAGACGGATGGCCATGCCGGACGAATAAAGCTTCACGGGCAGGTCCATGAAGTCGCCCAGTTCGGCGAACGTCTCCACGTCGTGCTCCAGCGCCTTCAGTTGCGCTGACCGCAGCGCCTTGTGCTGGGCCTGAAGATAGATGTTCTCGCGCCCGGTAAGAGCGGGATTCATCCCCGAATTGGTGTCGATCAGCGTCTCGACCGATCCCCGCACCATCACCATTCCCGGTTTCGCGAGATAGATACCGCCCAGCACCCGGAGCAGCGTGGACTTGCCCGCGCCGTTGTGACCGACCAGCCCGACCCGTTCGCCAGCCCGGATGGTCAGCGAGACATCGTGGAGCGCCCTCACCTCGACCACACCGGGCGTGTCCTCGCTCATTCGCACGTCACCGCCGGTAAGACCGGCTTTCCGGGTCGCAAGAGGTCGTTTGACCTTGCCGAACAGGCTTTTCTTGAGGGAGCGCGCGCCTCCGTGAAAGATCGGAAAGCTGAGCGTGAGATGGTTCAGCCGGATGAAAGCCGGTTCGGCGCTAGATACAGCGGAGGAAGGCCGCATCGGAACGGAAGAAGCACTGGTCACGCGGTCAGATCCAGAAGGCGAGCTGAGCCCGCGAGCGCGAGAAGACGAGCAGGCTGGAGAACCAGAGCAGGACACTCAGCCCGATTGCCGTGCACCAGACAGGCAGGGACGGCATCTCTCCGGTCAGCGGCTGCCGCACAATCTCAAGCAGGGAATAGAATGGATTGAAAATCAGCCACCATCCTTTTGCGCCAAGCTGCTTTCCGCTCCAGATGATCGGCGTGATGTAGAACGCGACCTGCACGATGCTGGCGACGATGGGCGGAATATCGCGGAACCGCGCGGCCACGGAGCCCAGCAGGAGACAGAATGCGAAGGCGTTCAGCGCCCAGACCGCCAGCCCCGGCAGTGCCAGCAGCGCGACAGGCCCCGGCAGGAGGCCGAAGATCGCATACACGCCGATGGGCACGACGATATTGTAGCCGAATACGACGCAGTTCCGCACCAGCACACGCAGTGCCTGCACGGAAAACGGCAGGCGTGTGGCGCGGATGGAACTTGCCGCGCTGATGAAGCAGTTGCAGGCATCCTGCGTGACACCGGCGATGCCGATCTGCCAGAGGATCATCGAGATCGACAGATACGGCAGGTAATCTTTCAGGACGATGTGGAAGAGCCTACTGTAGATCATGCCCATCGAGCCGATCATCACCGCCGTTCCAAGCGTGAGCCATAGCGGCCCCACCCGCGAACCACGGAACTGGAGGCGTATATCGAGCCAGCCCAGCGACAGGGCGAGACGCCAGAGTCGGAGCCCTTCCGCGATGTCATCCAGCGCCAGTAGCATCCGTGAGCGATGCACCAGCGGCATGAGGGGAGGCTCCGGCAGGTTGGAGCCGATGTCTCTTTTATCCGCCGTCCCTGTAGTGACGACACTCCCCTCCCCATCCGTCGGCGGCGATGCGACGATGAGATCCCCGCTGACGGGTGACACTGGAAGGGTATGGCCGGTCGTGGCGTTCATGATCTGATCGGGTAGCCCATCCTCCCTGCCAGCGGCAACTCTTCCCGCATGCCGCCGTCCCGATGTTTCCACGACTCCATCAACGCCACGATGGCGTCACAATTTGGCGCCACAGCGGGTCAGTTGGTGATGCGACGACGCCAGAACGCCGAAAATCGCGTGCATCCTGTGACGTTGGAGGATATTCCTCTCTTCCGGGATGAAGAGGACAACAGGGAGACATGCCTTGCGGACGGGGATGGATACATCAATGCACCAGGCGCCTGAGCCTTCCCCGCTGAAACACCGGCCGCCCTTTCCCTCCCCGACGGCTCTGAAAACAGTCTGGCAGGCGAGCCGTCCCGCGCGGTTACCCGCCATTCTTGGCTTGCTGGCGCTTCTCTCGGCCTGTGCCGGAGAGGGTCCGCAGTCCGACATGCAGATTCCCATCGCGCAGGAAGAGGCGCGCTATCGCGCCCATGCGAAATCCTATTATGCGCCGCCGGGATCGTCCGATGATCCGTGGGGGCCTTACATTGCCGAAGCCTCGCAGCGATTCGATGTGCCGGAAATCTGGATTCGCAGCGTCATCCAGCGTGAGTCCGGCGGCAGGCTGTATCATAACGGCGATCTTGTAACGTCCGCGCCCGGCGCGATGGGGCTGATGCAGCTCATGCCGCCGACCTATGACGCGATGCGAGACCAGAACAATCTCGGTGGCGATCCTTACGATCCGCACGACAACGTCCTCGCCGGCACCGCCTATATTCGCCAGATGTACGACATCTATGGCTCACCGGGATTCCTTGCCGCCTACAATGCGGGGCCGGGTCGTCTGGAGGATTTCATCTCGCGTAGCCGCACGCTGCCGCGCGAGACACGCAACTATGTTGCCGCCATTGGACGCGAGATCGCGGGTATCTACCCGAACAACCGCTCTCAGGCCGATCTTCTCGTAGCCAGCCATACATCAGGCCAGAACGCGGCCTACGCGGCGGCGGCGATGCCGTCAGGCACCTCGACGAACGTGCGCAATGCCTGGGCACAGAAGGGCTCGGGCACAACAGCGCAACCGGTTGAAGTGGCCGAAGCTCCCGGCACAGCGGAAGACGACACGACGCCCGTCAGTGTAGCGCCCGCTTACACACGGCAGTATGCTCCGGTTTCCCACTCCGCCGAATCGCCGCAGTCGGTCAATGCCGTGTGGGAAGCCCGCCTCAAATCGGAGGGCGACACCTCCGGTTCGACAGCCTCCGAAGAAGCGGTCCCAGTGAGCACGGCGGCTCCTTCGCAACCGGTCGTGATCAACGACAGCGCCATTCCTTCCCGTCCGTCACGCGTTCGGAACAGCGGTTTCTCGCTGACATCTCAGGCTGCGGCCGCCACCCCTTCACGAAGCATCGTGCATTCGCGGGACAATTCGGCCTCTGCGGCGGCCATGGCGGGAACACGTAACTGGGGCATTCAGGTCGGTGCGTTCAGCTCGCCGTCTCTTGCGCAGGCGGCCACGAGCCGCGCCCGGTCACGGGCCAGCAGCGACCTTTCGACAGCCCGAACGCAGATTGCCAGCGTGCGGGTGCAGCGGGGCCAGCTTTATCGCGCCCGCCTGACTGGGCTTTCCCGCTCCGAAGCGGTCGCTGCATGCCAGAGACTGGATGGCGGCGTCTCCAACTGTGTCGTTGTATCGCCGGAAGGCATCTGACATCCTGTTTCTCAAGCGGTGGCAGCTTCCCTGCCGCCACGTGAGAGGCGCTTACGAGATGACATTCTTCCGCTTTCTGGCGATCGGTCTTTTGACGGGAACAGTCATGGCGGATCAGGCCCATGCGGCACTGCCGGTCCACAGTCAGGCTCCCTCTTTCACTCTTCCGGCCAGCCTCGGCGGCAACACGTTCAGCTTCTCACTGACGGACGCCCTGAAAAAGGGACCGGTGGTTCTTTACTTCTATCCGGCGGCGTTTACGCCCGGCTGCACGATCGAGGCGCATGATTTTGCCGAAGCCATGGACCAGTTTCATGCACTCGGCGCGACCGTCATCGGTGTTTCAATGGACAAGATTGCGACCCTGAAGAAATTCTCGACCAGCGAGTGCAGGAGCCGTTTCGCGGTCGCGGCCGATACGAACGGCGCGGTTGCCACGCAGTATGATGCACGGACGCCTGACGCCACATACGCGGCGCGCATATCCTATGTGATCACTCCCGACGACCGGATCATCATGAGTTACGAGGACCGCAAGTCGGACAAGCATGTGGAGAAGGCGCTTGCGGCTCTCCAGACATGGAGACAGACACACCCTGAATAAAGGGCTGTTTCAAAAGCGCTCTTTTGGCAATCCGACGGGCGCTTTCCGCGCTCCAATGCTTACGGCCCGCACAGCCGCTTCACTTCAGTGCTCACAAACCCACGCCGGTCGCGCCCACCCTCAGGGACAGTCGCACTCAGCCGAGAGCTTTTGAAACAGCCTCTAAAGGGAAAGCTCCGTCAGCTTGTTGCCCATTTGATTTTTGTGAGAAACCACTCCAGCTCAAGCACACTCGCCAGACGTCGGCCTTCCGGGGTATCGATCATCTGCCCTCTGGCCGGGCTGGCCGGTTCGATCAGTCCCCACTGAACAAGATCCGTTCGGATCTTTTTGTCATCGTACTCATAGCCTTCAGACAGGACCGTTCGGAGACGCTTCACGATTGTCGCCAGAAGCCGCAGATCGGCGGCATGGCGCGCCAGCATCTCTTCGCGAACCTGAGTGACGGCAGCAGAGACCGCGCGCGGCACCTCGTTTTGCGGCACGAGCGGCGTGATGCTGTAACCCAGACCGCCATAACGGGCCGGATCATCCGTGGTGATCCATTTCTCCCGTCCTGAGGCTTCCACCAGCCACGCTTCCACCTTGACCTTGACGGCAGGCATCGGCGCTCCATCCAGACCGGCGGACAGGCTTTCAGCCTCCCCCCCTGCGACCAGCAGCGGTCTTTCTTCGGGGCTCTCAGGCATATCCATGCTCGACAGGGCGCTGCTCCTTTGCGGACCACTCACCGGGAACAGGCTACCGCGTCCGTTTGTTCATAATTTGGTAAACGATTCTTCTTTTCGAGCATGGGCTCCTGTCCGTCTACCCTAACAGGAACACCCAGACCGGTATTTTCAGCTACCCAAACCCATCAGACAGTAGTCTTTGTCTAACAAAAAGGCGATTCAGCCCCACTTCATACCGGTTGAGTGAGGGTGGTCAGCATGATGAGTCTCAGCCTCATTACGGCAAGAAACATGATGACTGCGCGTCATGGTCCTCAGACGACCAGTCGCGGCAGGATCGCCTCCAGCCTCAGACGCCCGGAAGCCGTCGCCCTCAGACCGCCCTGCGGAAGATGCTCAAGGTAGCCTTCCTCAAGACAGAGCCTCAGCGTGTCCGCATCAATCGCATCCATCAGGCGGCAGCCGGTTCTTTGCTCAAACAGCGTGGCATCGACACCTTCCGTCAGGCGAAGACCCATCAGCAGCATTTCACGGGACCGGTCCAGCAGGCTGAGCGCTTCCGCGCTGGTTTCGCCTGAGCCGCTACGCTCAACCTTTTCAGCCCAGATTTCGGGTGCGCGATGCCTGCGCGTCGCCAGCAACTGCCTGTCGATCGTCAGGCGGCCATGCGCACCGGGACCGATCCCGAGATAATCGCCGTAACGCCAGTAAGTGAGATTATGGCGGCTTTCCGCGCCCGGAACGGCATAGTTGGAGACCTCGTACCCCGACAGCCCGTGACGGGCGGCCACGTCCGCCGTATCCGCATACAGTTCAGCCGACAGATCCTCGTCGGGCAACACCAGTTTGCCCTGCCGGAAAAGCCCTTCGAACTTCGTCCCCTGTTCGATGGTCAGCTGATAGAGCGAGATGTGGTCCGCCACGAGATCAAGCGCCTGACCCAGTTCCGCCTTCCACTCTTCCCGTGACTGACCCGGCCGCGCATAGATCAGATCGAAGGTGACACGGGGAAACAGGCCGCGCGCCAGTTCGAGGGCGTGTATGGCCTGCCCGGACGAATGCTCCCGCCCCAGCATGGCCAGCGCATCGTCGCGCAGTGACTGCACACCCAGCGAGACACGGTTCACTCCCGCCTCGCGAAAACCCCGTAGCCGACCGATCTCAACGCTTGTGGGGTTGGCTTCCAGCGTAATCTCGATATCGGGGGCGGCCTCGAACAGAGCGCGGGCATCGGCGATCAGAGCCGCCACGCCGTCAGGCGGCATCAGGGATGGTGTGCCTCCCCCGAAAAAGATGGAGGTCAGCCGCCGACGCCCGAGACGCACCGCTTCGTGCGCCAGTTCCATCCGGAGCGCTGCAATGAAGCGTTCGGACGGAATCCGTTCCCTCACATGGCTGTTGAAATCGCAGTACGGGCATTTCGCCAGACAGAACGGCCAGTGGATATAAAGCGCCAAAGCCTCTCCGCAGGACGGAGAGGCTTTCTGGTCGGCGAAGGAAAGGGTTTTATCCACGGCTCCTCAGATGGCGACCTTCACGCCAAGTTCTACGACGCGGTCCATCGGGATGCGGAAGAATTCCGTGGCAGGCGTCGCATTGCGGGCCATGAACATGAAGAGCGCCATGCGCCAGCGCGCCATCTTCGGCACCGAAGAGCGTGCAATCAGCTCCCGGGAGATGAAGAAGGATGCCTGCGTCGGGTCGAAATCGACGCCGTTCGCCTTCAGGTCTTCCAGTGCGCGCGGGATGTTAGGCGTTTCCATGAAGCCGTAGCTCAGGACCACGCGATAGATGTCGTGCGCCAGTTCTTCCACCAGCACACGGTGGCCGCGATCGGCCTCCGGCTGATCCAGATTCTGGATGGTCACGAACAGAACATGGTCGTGCAGCACCTTGTTGTGCTTGAGGTTGTGCAGCAGGCAGGGTGGTACGAAATCCGGTGTCGCGGTCAGAAAGACGGCCATGCCGGGCACACGGATGGTGCGAGACTGCGGCAGACGGGCAATGAAGGACCCCATCGGCAGGCTGTCCTGTCCCTGACGGGCGATGATGAGACTGCGACCGCGCTTCCATGTCGTCATCATCAGCGTGAGGACGCAACCGAGCATCAGCGGCACCCAGCCACCATCCGGGATCTTGAGGGCATTGGCCGAGAAAAATATCGCGTCGATGAGCATGAGCGGAATGAACGTGGCGTAGACCGCCTGCGCCGACCAGTGAAAATGCTTGCGAAAAACGATGAAGCACAGGCCTGTCGTGCAGATGAATGTGCCGGTGACCGCGATACCGTAAGCGGCGGCCAGTGCGTCTGAACTGCGGAACGCCACCACCAGCAAGAGCGCACCGACCATCAGGAAGCGGTTGAAGTCAGGGAGATAGATCTGCCCCTCTTCTTCAGCGTTCGTATGCACGATCCGCATACGCGGCAGGTAGCCAAGCTGAATGAGCTGGCGACAGACCTGAAAGCCTCCGGAAATTCCGGCCTGACTGGCGATGACGGTCGCGAAGGTGGCGAGGATCACCAGCGGAACCTGCATCGCCTGCGGCGCGAGCATGAAGAACGGATTGGCCAGTGCGGTCGGATCGCTCATCACCAGCGCGCCCTGACCGAAATAGTTCAGCACCAGCATCGGCAGCACGAAGAACAGCCACGCATAGCGGATCGGCTGCCGCCCGAAATGGCCCATGTCGGCGTAAAGCGCCTCGGCACCGGTCACGCACAACACGACCGACCCCAGCGCCATGAAGGACACCGTGCCATGATGAAAGACGAAAAGGATCGCGTAGAGCGGTGAAATGGCCAGCAGGACGCCGGGGTGATGCATCACCTCGAGAAATCCCATCAGGCCCAGCGAGCCGAACCAGAGCAGCATGACCGGCCCGAAGATCGCGCCCACCTTGCCGGTTCCGAGCCATTGCACGCTGAACAGCCCGATGATGACGGCAATCGCCATCGGGATGACGAAATCATGCGCGCCGGGGAGGCTGACCTCCACACCTTCGATGGCGGAGAGAACCGAGATGGCCGGCGTGATGATGCCGTCACCAAAAAACAGACAGGCGCCGACGATACCGACCAGACCAATGATAATCCGCATCCGCGTGTCGGTCGTCACACGCTGGGCCAGGGAGGTGAGCGCCAGAATACCGCCCTCACCATTATGGTCGGCCCGCATGACCAGCAGCACGTATTTGACGGTGACGACGATGACCAGCGTCCAGAAGATCAGGCTCTCGATCCCGAGGATCTCGGAGTTCTGGATCGGATGGTGACCTGAGACGACTTCGATGGTGGAGCGCAGAGCGTAAAGCGGGCTCGTTCCGATATCGCCATAAACGACACCGAGCACACCCAGCAGAGCAGCGAAACCGACGGGTGGCGCCTCATGCTGTGGCTGGTCCGCGCCGAATTCGGTGATTTTGGACTGCCTGGATGCCGCCGGACCATGCGGGCCTCCGGGCGCATCGGGAGAAGACGCCGCACCGTGATCGGTCGACGATGTCTCATTTCCAGTCATGCTTCGCGTTACACTCCTTCGCGCGGCACCTTGGTCTCGCCATGAGCCGCCCGCGCCATCGGAAAATTCTGCCAGAGACTTACCGGTTCGGATCAGGTGCCCGCAAGTCCTGCGGGACGGTGACCGAAGATGGCTGTCCCCACACGTACGAGCGTTGCACCCTCGGCAATGGCCTGTGGGAAGTCCGCCGACATGCCCATTGATCGCACGGAAAGACCATGCTCGTCAGCAAGAGCCGTGAGGAAACGGAAATGCGGACAGGGGTCCTCGCCAGCGGGCGGGATGCACATCAGCCCCCTCAGCTTGCTCCCGAAGCGGGCGACGCTTGCCCGGATGAAAGCATCGGCTTCCTCACGGGGAACACCGAATTTCTGCGGCTCGTCACCCGTGTTCACCTCGATCAGCAGATCGGGCAGCCGCCCTTCCTGATCCGCGGCCCTGAGCAAAGCATCCGAGAGGGGAGCACGGTCGAGGCTCTCGATCATGTCCGCGATGCGTACGGCGTCACGCGCCTTGTTGGTCTGCAAACCACCGATGAGATGCAACCTGAGATCGGGGTAGCGCTCCCGGAGTTGCGGAAACTTGGACATCGCTTCCTGCACGCGGTTCTCACCGAACACGCGCTGCCCGGCCGCGAGCGCCGCCTCAACCGCTTCGAGCGGGTGGAATTTCGAGACGGCCACCAGCGTGACGGTTTCCGGCTTTCTGCCTGCGTCGCGGGCTGCCTGCGCGATCTGCTCACGCACGGCTGCCAGTGCGCTGGCGATCTCTCCGTGCCCGGTTCCGGCGCTTGCCACGCCAGATTGTGAATCAGTCATGTCCCGCACATTGCTCCTTTGTGACCTACCGTCAAAATGTCGCACTCCGAAGACACCACACGCTCACAAACAGTAACAACGTGAGCAATTAACACGCCTTTCCCAGAGTGTTATCTGTCGCGTGGAAAGAAGGCTGACACCCCATGCAGGTATTCTCACCCAGAAAGCAGGTGATTGTCGTACTCGGCGCACGCAGCGGCACGTCTGCCCTGAGCGGGGCATTGTCCCTGCTGGGCGCAGGATTACCACAGAACCTCATGCTGGCGAACTGGGCCAATCCGAAAGGATATTTCGAACCGCAGGACATTGCCGCCCTGCATGACGAAATTCTCGCCTCGGTCGGCAGTTCATGGTCGGACTGGCGCGTGTTTCCGAAGGACTGGTTCCAGTCCGCTGCCGCAGAGCACTACGCCACGAAGCTGACGGTGATGTTCCTCAATGATTACCAGAACGCTGAGGGCGTCTGTATTCTCAAGGAACCCCGGATATGTCGCCTGCTGCCGCTGTGGGAGACCGTGTTCCGGACGGCCAATGTCATGCCGCTCTACTGCTTCATCGACCGCGCACCGGCCGAAGTGGCGGCTTCGCTTGCCGCCCGTGACGGTTCGACGATCGAACAGGGGCTACTCTATTACATCCGCAACCATATTGAGTCGGAGCAGGACACGCGCGACGCCCCCCGCGCCTTTGTCAGCTATGATGCACTGCTTGACGACTGGCGCGCCGTCATCGGCAGGGCCGGACGTGAACTGGATATTCCTTTCCCTCTGCACGGAGCCGCCGCCGCCGAAGTGGACGGTTTTCTTGAGCGCGGCCTGCGACATCAGACAGTAACCGTCACGCATGACCGGAACTGGATCGAGGCGCTCGCGGACACCATCCATCATGCCTTCACGCTGCTGGCGGACGATCCATCCGATCCCGTCGCTCTGGCCATGATGGATCATGCCCGCGTTGTTTTCGCGATGCGGGAAGAAGAACTCACCCAGCAGGCAACGGCCTAATCCAGCCTGCGCCCCTCCCCCATGCCGAAGGCGAGGTAATGATAGAACGCCTTCATGCCTGAGGCCGTGACGTCAGGATAAAGGGCAAGGTAAGCCGCAGCCTCGAACGGTCGCGACTGTTCAACGCGGCCATTCTTCACCTGCACCAGTTCCACCAGATCGTGCGGCTCATCCGGCTGCGCCACCGTTTCCGTGCCGAAAAAATTATTACGTACGCCCAGAGCGCGGAAATGGTTCAGAACGCCGGGAAAACGGAAATACACGCCATCCGCCGCGAACCGGGCGTGATAATCAGCTTCCGTCATGAAAAAATAATCGACGAGGTGATGACCGGGGCCGTCGTAATTCCGGAGTGCCGCCCTGTCGGCCACGTTCACCCGGTCGCCAAGCTTTCGTTCCGCATGCTTGAGCAGCATTGGAAAAGGTTTGTGGTGCATGTGCAGATAGGCCAGCCGGGTTTCGATCACACCCTCCGCCATGCGTGAGGTGATGGCGTGATAACCGAGGTCCACGTCGCCCACCGTTCCCTTTGCGACGAACCGCTTGGGAAAATCCATCGGCATGAAGCAGCCCGGCACACCCGGCACGTTTCCCGGATTGAAACGCAGTTGCATGGGGCGTTGCTCGTCCCTCAGTTCGTTGAGAGCGGCATGAATATCGGCTCTGGAACAACTGAAGCCGTTATCGGTGTAAACAGCGAGAAATTCATCGCAATCGACCGGAATGGCGAAGTCGTAATCGCTCGTCGCATCCCAGAAGGTGATGATCTGACGGGCATATTCCCCTTTCGCTTCGAAGTCCGAAGCCCGGCGCTGTTCGAGGTCGGTCGGCCTGCCCAGCCCGCGAAAGATGCGGACGCCAGCCTGTTCATATTGCTCCAGCGTTGCCAGCACGGACGGTTCAATGGAGCCGTTATCCAGCACGACAAGATTCTCGAAACCGAAGAGATAGCCGTAATGACGCAGCCATGGCTCCAGCAGCAGCGTTTCGTCCCGCTGCATCATCACGCATTTCACCCGCGCCATCCGCGCACCATCCCGATCATCCGCGTCGCAACGCCCACTCCAGCCAACACCGGCACCCTGACCTGCACCGGTTAAGACTCTCTTCCGCACCCGTTCGGGTTCCGGTTTTGGCGGCATCCCTACTCTATGGTAAATGCCGCAGCGACCACCCCTGAAGGCCGCCCTTCGCGGCCCTGGCCCGGCGTTACGCCGGACGACCCGGAGTATCAGATGAAAGCCGACCGGACCACGGATCTTCCTGCGAACGCCCCTGTCACCACTGGCGCGCCGACGCATGCGGGTCATCATCCGGATGACATGCTGGTGCTCGCCCTGCCCAAAGGCCGCATTCTCAAGAGCGCCGGACCGTTGCTGAAGAAGGCAGGGATCATCCCTTCGCCGGACTGTCTCGATGAGAGCAGTCGTCGCCTGCGATTCTCGACCAACGATCCGAAACTGGATGTTGTGCGCGTGCGCTCCTTCGACGTTGCAACCTTCGTAGCACAGGGCGGCGCGCATCTGGGGATCTGTGGCGCGGACGTGATGATGGAGTTCGACTATCCGGAACTCTACGCGCCACTCGATCTCGGGATCGGCGGCTGCCGGGTTTCCGTCGCAAGCCCCGCTGCCGATGACCCGGACGAGGACTGGACGCGCTATTCGGAAGTGCGCGTCGCCACGAAATATCCGTCCCTCACACGTCGTCATTTCGCGGCACGCGGCGTCAATGCCGACATCGTGCATCTGCATGGCGCGATGGAACTGGCCCCGATGCTCGGCCTGTCACGCGTGATCGTCGATCTGGTGGACACCGGTTCGACGCTGCGCGCCAATGGGCTGCGCGAGGTGGAAACCATCGCCCACATCACGAGTCGCCTTGTAGTGAACCGTACCGTGCTGAAGACTCGCCCGCAGGAAATCGCCGGGCTTATCGCCCGTTTCCGCGATGCCGTCACCGCTGCCTGATTCACGGCCAGAGACAAGAGCCCAGATACAAGAGCTGAGACACAGAGAGCATCATGAAACGCCTCGACACACGCTCCGCCGACTTTGAACCCGGTTTCGTCGCCCTCCTTGCCGACCGTGAGACGGAAAGCGGGCGGGTG
Source organism: Acetobacter conturbans (assembly GCF_011516755.1). GTDB lineage: Bacteria > Pseudomonadota > Alphaproteobacteria > Acetobacterales > Acetobacteraceae > Acetobacter > Acetobacter conturbans. The sequence continues at coordinate 355,200 of NZ_WOSY01000001.1, forward strand.
GACAAGCCTGTCGCCGCCATCCTTGAAGATGTGCGCACCCGTGGCGATGCCGCCGTCTGCGAACTGACCGCCAAATTCGATCGTCTGGACCTGACGCCTGAGCGGATGTCCATCACGGCGGACGAAATTGAAGCTGAGACAGCCCGCGTTCCACAGGATCAGATGGCGGCGCTGGACGTCGCGGCGACCCGCATAGAAGCCTTCCATCGCGCTCAGTTGCCGAAGGACATGGAGTTCACCGACGCCGACGGCGTGACGCTCGGCCAGCGCTGGAACGCACTCGACGCGGTGGGCCTGTATGTTCCGGGCGGCAAGGCAGCCTACCCCTCCTCCGTGCTGATGAACGCCATTCCCGCCCGCGTCGCGGGCGTGGAACGTCTCGCCATGTGCGTGCCGACGCCCGATGGCATACTGAATCCACTGGTGCTGGCAGCGGCCAGACGCGCGGGCGTGACCGAGATTTACCGTATCGGTGGCGCGCAGGCTGTCGGGGCGATGGCTTTCGGCACAGCGACCATCCGCGCGGTGGACCGCATCGTCGGCCCCGGCAACGCCTATGTCGCGGAGGCCAAGCGACAGGTGTTCGGGCGCGTTGGCATCGACAGCATCGCCGGGCCCTCCGAGGTTGTGGTGGTGGCGGACAACCGGAACAATCCACGTCTGGTGGCGCTCGACCTGATGGCGCAGGCCGAGCATGACGAGCTGGCACAGTCGATTCTCATCACCGACGATTGTACGTTTGGGGATGCCGTCGCATCCGCCATCGACACCGAACTGAAGACGCTGACCCGTTCAGCCATCGCCTCCGCGAGCTGGCGCGATTTCGGCGCGATCATCGTCGTCGCCGACTGGACGGAAGCCACGAAGCTGGTGGACCGGATTGCACCGGAGCATCTTGAACTGATGCTGGACGATCCCAGGTCAGTGTTCGCGAAGGTAAGGCACGCCGGAGCGGCTTTTCTCGGCCGTTTCTGCCCCGAAGCCGTGGGCGATTATGTCGGCGGTCCGAACCATGTGCTGCCGACATCGCGGACGGCCCGGTTCGCCTCCGGCCTGTCGGTCTATGACTTTCTCAAGCGGACGACCTACATCGCCGCTGACCGGGAAGCTCTGGAAAAAATCGGTCCTGCGGGGGTTACACTGGCCAACGCGGAAGGTCTGGAAGCGCACGCACTCAGCATTTCGGCGCGCCTCAACAATTCCTGACACAGCAACACTCAGCCAGAACTTGACCGGGAGGCATGGGCGCGGCCATAAGACCGCCCTTGGCCTGCGGGTTCATTACAAGAAAGACGACACCATATGATAAGTGGAAGCCACGATGTCTAAAGAGGACATGATCGAGTTCAGCGGAACTGTTACGGAGCTGCTGCCTAACGCCATGTTCCGCGTCAAGCTCGACAACGAGCACATGATCCTCGCCCACACGAGCGGAAAGATGCGCAAGAATCGTATCCGCGTGCTGGCTGGCGACCGTGTGAGCGTGGAGATGACGCCGTATGACCTGAGCAAGGGTCGCATCACCTTCCGCTTCAAGTAAGACCGCGTGCCGGGACTTTCTGACAGCCCGGACAGCGGACCGGAGAGCGGGATCCTGCCTCCTCGCCTGATCCTTGCTTCCGCTTCTCCCCGACGGCTTGCTCTTCTGGAGCAGATCGGGCTGAAGCCGGATCGCATCGAGACCCCAGACATCGATGAAACGCCTGCAAAGGGCGAACTGCCGCGCCCTTATGCCGAACGACTGGCGCGGGAGAAGGCCGCCGTCGTGGCAGCACGCACGCAGGAACCGGCACTGATTCTCGCTGCCGACACGGTCGTTTCATTAGGACGCCGCATCCTGCCGAAAGCCGAGGACCGCAAGACCGCCGAGTCGTGCCTCCGGCTGCTTTCCGGACGACGCCACACCGTCATCACCGCCGTTGTCATCCAGCCGAGCGCTGTCTGGACGGCTGGCACCACGGCACTCCGTGTGGTGGAGACAGCCGTCGCCTTCTCCCGTCTGACGGATGCACAGATTCTGGGGCTGCTCGACGGCGGCGACTGGGAAGGCAAGGCTGGCGGCTACGCGCTTCAGGGGCAGGCCGCGTCCTGCATCCGCTTCGTGTCCGGCAGTCCTTCCGCCGTGATCGGCCTTCCCCTCTTCGAGACGGCGCAACTCCTGCGCGGCCAGAAAGGCCCGTGGCTGCCGTGAAAGGCACGCTGCGGGTCGCCTGCTCTCCCGGCGAGGCTCGGATTGCGATCTTCGAACAGGGCGAGTTGCTGGATTTCGGCATCTGGACGCCGGGTTTTTCCGATCATCTGGGCGACGTATCCGTCGGGCGCGTCACGGCCCTGGTCCCAGCTCTTGGTGGCGCTTTCGTCAATATCGGTCTGAATGAGGCCGGTTTTCTGCCAGTGCGCGAAAATGAACCGCCGCTTCACGAAGGTGAGGCTGTGGTGGTCAGGCTGATCCGCTGCGGTATGAGCGGCAAAGGTCCGCGCCTGAAACGGGAGCATGATATTCCGGCTCCCGCTGGCGATATAGGACTCCTGACTGCTGGCCCCTCTCCTCTTGAAGATATGGCGAAGCGATGGGACGGAGAGATTCTGGTCGATGCGCCCGCGTTCACGGCCCGCATCCCCAGCGCTCTGCGTGAACGGGTTCGTCTCGTGTCGAACGCGTGGGACGATGAAATTCATGATGCGGTCGATATGCTGCAAGCACCGGAAATTGCGCTGCCCGGCGGAATGACCGCGACCATCACCCCCACCCCGGCGCTGGTCGCCATCGACATGGATACGGCGGCCGCATCCTCGGCACAGGGCCTGAAGCAGACAACCCAGTTCGCTCTCAACCGTACAGCCTTACCCGCACTCGTGCGACAGATCTGTCTGCGAAACCTGTCAGGAGCCATCCTGATTGATCCGGCGGGGCTCTCCACACGCAAGAGGCAGGCGTTACGCGAGTCCGTGGACCTGGCGCTGAAAGCTGACCCGCTGAGAGCCCGCTGCCTCGGCATCACTGAGCTTGGGCTGGTGGAGATTGTGCGCTCGCGGATACGTCCGCCACTGCACGAAATCATGGGGAGCCCGCATGGGCGTGCCATGGCAGCCCTGCGTGACGTTGTGGCCTGCTGTGCGGGGCAGCCTTCGGTTCGCCCGGCGCTTGATGTGGGGCCGGGGCTGGTCGATGCTTTTTCGGTGGATTCGCTTGCTGTCGCAGATGTGAGCGTATGGTGCGGCTATCCGCTGAGCCTGCGGAGTAATCCGGCTCTTCCTTCGCTATCATGGAGCGTTGTCAGTGGCTGACGTCCCCACTTGCCCGATCTGTGGAAAACCGACAGTCACGGCTTTCCGACCCTTCTGCTCCCGGCGGTGCGCCAGCATCGATCTGGGGCGCTGGTTTTCCGAGGATTATCGGGTTCCCTCCGAGCCTTCCGACGAGTCGACAGAAAATTCTGTGGAAGAAGATGACCTCCCTGCTTGATCTTCTTTTCAAGCCGCGTTAAATGCTCCCCACACCAGACAGCAATGACTGCTGGACCGGTGCCCAAGTAGCTCAGTTGGTAGAGCATGCGACTGAAAATCGCAGTGTCACTGGTTCGATCCCGGTCTTGGGCACCACTTAAACACCCCAAATAAAATACAAAACCCCTTAGCTTATAAATACTTGGGTTAATCTGCCTGTTATTCCAACACGGTACTCAGGCAGAATATTTATGGCAGTAAAATAAAACAATATACATTTATATTGTTCCTGATTATTTGCCGCTGTCAATAATTCCCAATTTCATTCTGGTGCAGGGACAAGTTATTCTTGTCGCCCTCAAACTCGATCACATTCCTGTCAAAATTTAATATCATTGATTCAAAAAAAATAATTAGGAACTTTTTTGCTCTTACATCATAATAATCGCCACTTGTATCGCGAGAGGCGGCAGTAACCTGATCATGAAGCACAACGCCGTCCCCAAAAGTGTCTTTCGTGAAAGACGCTTCGTGATCGTACTCAACCTCATCCGCGACATCATTGAACGAAAGGGATTCTGTAGAATCGTCGATTTAGGCGGGACACCGGATTACTGGCTCAACTTCGCCGAATTCCAGAATCTGTCAGCCGTTTCCATCTCGATCGTCAATCGGGACTTTTATCCCAACACGGATCCCCGGATACAATTTGCAGTCGGAGACGCCACAAACATGGCGTCTTATGCCGACAACAGCTTCGATCTGGTTCATTCGAACAGCGTGATTGAGCATGTCGGTTCATGGAAGGCCATGAAGGACATGGCCCGTGAAGTCAGAAGACTCGCGCCTGTTTATTATGTACAGACACCGAATTTCTGGTTTCCTTACGAATTTCATTCAAAATGTATCGGGTTTCACTGGTTGCCCAAAGCAATACGCATGCAACTGGTCATGAACTTTGCCTGTGGGTATTATCCACGCGCCAAGACCCGTGCAGAAGCTCTCGGCTATGTCGAGGATGCTGATTGCCTGAGCCACCATCAGATGCGCTCCCTCTTCCCGGATGCCCGCATCCTGGGGGAACGTTTTTTTGGTCTCAATAAAAGCTGGATGGCAATACGAAGCCCCGCAGCGTGACGCTTACACCGCAGGCTTTGCAATCTCGTTCGCGGGAAACAGCACCAGAAAACAGGCACCCCGGTCCGGATGGCCGGGATCAGCATCCAGAATCCTGAGTTCAGCGTTATGAAGACGCAGAATTGAGGCTACCAGACTAAGACCGAGACCGCTGCCGCGAATGTGCCGACTTTTATCCGACCGGTAAAACCGCGTCAGAACGGCGTCGCGCTCATCCGGATGAATCCCGATGCCGGTGTCCATGACCGCCACGAAGGGGTGGGCATCGCTCACGCCGACAGAGACCCGAACCCGCCCCCCTTCAGGCGTAAACTTGATCGCATTATCGACAAGATTGGCCAGCATCTCGATCAGAAGGTCACGGTCACCGCGTGTGTTCACCGACACATCTGATTCCGGAAAGAGCAGTTCCACACCTTCGCTTTCCGCAATCGGTTCGTAGAGATCGATGATGTCGCGCGTCAGGGCTGCAAGATCGATCGACGTGAAGGCATCCCGCCCCTTGCTGTTGTCGATCTCCGCCAGCCGCAACAGCGCCGTGATGATGGCAAAGCACTGATCGAGATTGTCGAGTGCCCGTCCGATGGCGATTTGAAGTGTTTCAGCCGAGGCGCCCTGCGGTCCCGACACGGCGCGCTCCAGTCCGGCCCTGACACGGGCGAGCGGCGTACGCAGATCGTGCGCGATATCGTTGCCGACATTTCCCATGTCGCGCATGAGTTGCTCAAGCCGGTCAAGCATCCGGTTCACGCTGGCGGCCAGACGCTGCAATTCGTCCTGTTGCGTCCCGGTGGGCAGACGCTCGTGAATATCGCCCCGCATGATCCGGTCTATGGCTTCGTGCATGTCCTTCACACGAGCAAGAGCGCGATGGCTGAGCCACGTCCCCGCGAACAGGGCGAAGAGCACGATCGGCACGAGCGTAGTCAGCGAGGCGCGCCTGAGCATCAGTTTCTGCTCGTTCAGAAAATGCAGGCTCCGACCAAGCACGAGAACGCGGCTGTCAGGCATCCGGGCGGCAAGAAACCGCAAAGTGTAAGGGGCCCCTTCTTCCGGCTCCATGACGACATTGTGCAGTTGCCCGTCAGCAACCAGCCCTTCCGGCCAGACATGCAGTTCTCCCGTCACGGGCTGGTGCGAAGCGGTAAAAATCCCTGCCTCATTCACGACCAGTCGCAAATCATCGGTCGAACGCTCGCGGATGACGTAATCCAGATGCTCAGGCGACATGGCCAGAAGAAGCTGCATCTCCCGGTCCAGCACCTGACCGGAACGCCGAAACTCCAGTGTCGTCATCTGGCTGTACATCAGACAGAACTGAACCGCGATCGCCCCCAGCATCGCCAGCGCGAACGCCAGACCGAGTTTGAAGCGGGCCGTCCTGAACAGTGCAAAACGATCGCTGACCGGCATCAGGACGGATTCACTCTGGCGCCTGAAGCGTGAATCCGGCTCCGCGGATACTGTGGATCAGCACCGCTTCCCCGGCAACATCGACCTTGCGGCGCAACTTGCCGATATGCACATCGACCAGATTTGTCTGCGGCGTGAAACGATAGTTCCAGACCTCTTCAAGCAACATCGCACGGGTGAGCACCTGCCCCGGACGGCGCATGAGATATTCCAGCAGACGAAACTCACGCGGCAACAGCTCGATCTCACGCTCGCCACGCATGACGGTACGGTCGATGAGATCCATGCTCAGCGGCCCAACCCGCAACACAGTCTGGCGACTGTCATCAGGACGACGCAGAAGCGCCTCGATGCGGGCAACCAGTTCCTCCATGGCGAAAGGCTTGGTCAGATAATCGTCGCCACCTGCTTTCAGGCCACTGACCCGATCATCGACCGCCCCGAGAGCCGACAGAACCAGAACCGGCGTACGGACACCCTGCCCGCGCATGGTTTCGATCAGCGAGAGACCGTCCATCCCCGGCAGCATGCGGTCAACAACCATCACATTATGGGTGCCGGAACAGGCCTGCTCCAGTCCCGTGTCACCTGTTTCCGCAAGCGTCACCGCGAAGTTGCGGCTTTCCAGTTCTCCGACGATCTCGACGGCAATGTCCCTGTCGTCCTCGACGAGAAGAACACGGATTTCGTCCAAACCTGTTGCGGTACCGGCCATATCAGTCATGCCTCCATCGATGCCCCGGCGTCCTGGACACGACCATTAAAATCCCTTTCATGGAGACGCATCCGTACGCTGCGGAAGGCCCCATGCACATGATATCGTCTCTTCATGTGAAGCGGGTTTATGGTCCACCCTCCCCTGACGACGGAGCACGGATTCTTATAAAGCGGCTGAGGCCGCCACGGGATGAGTAAGAAAAAAAGCGGCCCTCACGGCATCGTCAAGGATACCATCCCTTCCACTGGCCTGCCTCTCTGGTCGGGACACGATCCCGGGAAATGGAACGGGTTACGGGATCGTTACTACCCGGAACTCGACCATAACGGCACGCCCGTCAATGAGTTGCTTTCAGCCTGAATAACGGTCCGCTCGCACTGCTTTTCAGCACACACGACACACACTGTGAGCGGATTGACGTGCTGGCGCATGCCCCGCGCCAGCGTGTGAAATACGCCTCCCCACCATGCGTCAGACACACTCGCCTCAGAGCGTGGGCGCGTTGAACGTGTCGCAATGGCCGATATCCCCATAGGTCAGACCGCGCCGGAACCATGTGACACGCTGTGCGGATGTGCCATGCGTGAAGCTGTCCGGCACCACATACCCCTGCGCCTGTTTCTCCAGCCGGTCGTCGCCCACGGCAGCGGCGGCGTTCAAACCCTGCTCGACATCGCCGGTCTGGAGGATGCTTTTCGCGTCATTGGCACGCTTCGCCCACACGCCTGCGAAACAGTCCGCCTGAAGTTCCACCCGGACCGACAGGCTGCTGGCGCCACTCTGGCCGGTCCCGCCCTCGCGATTCACCTGCTGCATGATGCCAAGTTCGTTCTGGACGTGATGTCCGACTTCGTGCGCCACGACGTAGGCGCGAGCAAAATCGCCACCCGCGCCGAGACGATCCTGCAATTCCTTGAAAAAACCGAGATCCAGATAAACCTTCTGGTCCGCCGGACAATAAAACGGTCCAACCGAGGTCTGCGCATAACCGCAGGCGGAATTTGCGCCGCCAGAGAAGAGCACCAGATGCGGATCGTGATACGTGCGGCCCATCTGCTGGAAATAACTGCTCCACACGTCCTCTGTTGAGGCGAGAATGCGGGAAATGAACTGCTTCTGCGCGTCGTCCTGTGGTGAGGGCGCCTGCGCCACCGTCTGACTGCTGCCGCTGTCCGTCGTTCCGCCACCTTGCAGCAGGTTCAGAACGACCTGTGGATCAACCCCGAAATAGAGCGCGCCAAGCACCAGAATCACGCCCCCGATCCCGCCGATGCGCAGCGGCATGCGACCGCCGCCACCGCTCTGCCCACGGATATCCTCGATGTTGTTGCTCTCGCGTTCGTCGTCCAGACGCATGGGGGGATCCTGTCGGTTCTGGTTTTCTTTCCGATGCACATAGCATTTATTCGCGAAGTGGGGGAGGCAGGCAGAACGGCTGCTTTTTTATGCCAGGCGAGCAGGTATCTGATCCTCTTTTTCCTCGGGAACAGTGCGGACGCGCGACCCGTCACAAATATTTTCCAGAACAGAACCGGCCTGACTGCGTTCTCATGAGAATCAATGCTCCAGCGCGTCCATGCAGACGACGCGAAAGGACTGCTTTTCATGATTGTCGTGCACCATCTCGAAAACTCACGCTCGCAGCGGATACTCTGGCTGCTTGAAGAACTCGGCGTGCCTTACGAAATCAAGTTTTACAAACGTGACCCGGAGACCATGCTGGCCCCTCCGGAGTTGCGTAAGATCCACCCGCTCGGCAAGTCGCCCATCCTCACGGACGGAGGTGTCACACTCGCCGAAAGCGGTGCCATCATCGAATATCTGCTCGATCACTATGGAGAAGGACGTCTGCGTCCTCTCGCAGGAACTCCAGACTATCGAAGCTTTATTTACTGGCTGCATTATGCCGAAGGATCGGCCATGCCGCCGCTGGTCATGAAGCTGATTTTCGGCATGCTGCCTCGACGTGTCCCCTTCCTGCTTCGCCCTTTTGCAGCTCTCATCTCGAAAGGGGTGCAGGAGAAGCTACTGGATCCAGAAATTCAGCGTCACAGGGAGTTCTGGGAACATTCCCTCGCTGCAACGGGATGGTTCGCGGGACCGGACTTCACCGCGGCGGACATCCAGATGAGTTTTCCGCTGGAAATCACAGGCACGAGAACGGATACCGTGTTGCATCTTCCGCATGTAACGGCCTTTCTGCACCGTATCCATGAACGCGCGGCCTGGCGCAGAGCGCTTCAAAAAGGAGGGCCTTATGTCTATTCCGGAGCGTGAGAGCCGGGAAGTAACAGGCTGGTCTGCTGGAGAACGGAACCCGGCAGCCTGAGCCGAGACGAAGCACATCATTTCCGGAAGTGCGCCCGGCTCACAGGGCTCCTTCCGGGGTTAATTGCGGGAAGAAGGCGGCATGTCGTGGTCGTCCATGCCCGCTCCACCACCGATACCCATATCCGCACCGCCCTGCATGCCGCCCCCACCGCCACCTGTTTTTTCCGGACCTTCCTTTTTGCCCTCTTCTTTTCCACGACCACCCGAAGCCTGCACGCGCGCAGGCCCTTGCATCGGAATAAGAACATCCTCGGGAATTGGCTCCAGATCCAGAGCCTTGCGTATGAAATTGCGCAGTGAGACGACCAGATCGTGAGTATGCACGAGTTGTCCTGACACAAGCTCCTGTGCCGCATGTTCGGCCAGCCGGACATGCTCCTCCGTGCCAAGAAGAATGATATCCGAGAGGGCAGCTTCCACCGCATCACGGATACGGCGCATCCGTTCAGACCCGGCCGGCATATCGACATCCATGTTGGTGAGGAGGTCTTCCGCAGGAAGGCCCTCTGGCTGCCCCCGGAGTTCCCGACGATGCCGCGGATCGACAGCCAGATCGCCCGTGAAAGAGCCGCCAAGAGTCCGGTAGGCTGCAATCAGAGTGCGCAGCCGCTCGTTGATCTGGCGATTCATCCGTTCACGTCGCTGCTGGATGGTCACCATCATCAGCAGCCTGATGCCCACGCCGGTCAGGGTGATCAGCGACAGCCCGAGCATGGTGATCAGAAGACTGCGCCACGAGCTGAAATCGAGATTACGCAATTTTGACCTCTTGTTCAGGGAGTGAGCAACCGTGACTGATCGGGATACCCCAAGAGTCCGTCGCCTGACGTAACAAGCCTGCCCTTGTGATGATGCTCATGTCCATAAGCCACGTTCCCGCCCGTGTCAGAGACTTCGGGGCACGTTTTCAGAAAATAATTTACAGGCCCTTCTGCCGTCCGGGAGGCAAGCGGCGCTTGCGCCACCAGATCATCACCCCGGTCACTGTGAGCACGCAGACTGCAAGCCCGGAGATGCAAATGACGATACGACCGGCGAGTCCGGCAATCTCGCCACTGTGCCAGGGAAACTGCAACTGCAGAACCAGATTTCCCAAAGCGCCCTTGCCGGGAATTTCTCCACTGATGATACGGCCTGTCTTCATATCGACCGTGATCAGCGGGCTTCCCAGTCCCGTAGGCACTGCACCGCTGTTACTGAAAAGATAGAACGTCGCGGTCGATCCATCCGGCGCCAGCAGCACGGCGGCCGGTCGCGCATGAACTCCCTGCGACTGCACAAAAGCGGCGGCGATGCTTTCAGCCTCATCGATTATGACTGCATGGAGCGGTGTCTGCGGCTGCTCTGGTGGCTCGGACGAATCTGTTGGCAGGACAGCCCTAACGACGGGTTCGAAGACCTCATCGCCAAGCGCGAGCGCCACGCCGCTGATCGCTATCCCCAGCAGAATGACCCAAAGCCAGAGCGAAATGGCCCGATGAAGATCGAATGTGAGCCTGATGAATGAGCGCCCGAACGCAATCGTCCAGGCTTTCCCCCATCGTTCCCAGAAATCCTTTTTCCATGCGGCAGGATGCAATGGAAAGGTGAGGATCAGGCCGACGAGGCAATCGACTGTCCACAGGATCGCGGAAAGTCCGAGTATCCATGAACCGGTCTTTCCGAGATCAAGAGAATAATGAACCCGATACAGGAAGGGCATCAGGGCACGGCGATTGAAACAGCATCCTTCGGCTGGCCGAAGACCCTGAATAAATCCGCTGGAGGGATCGAGAAAGATTTCGTTCTGAAGAGGGCTTTCCTCGTCGGAAGGGTCACTGGAGGAAAAAGCCTCGATGGATCGTCCCGGTTGGGGGCGGTACATCAGGACGGCAATCGGTTCGGAGGGTCTCTGCTCCTTCAGACGCGCAAGAAGGGCCGAGAGGGGAAGAAGATGATCGGGATGCGCGGCCTGAAAGAGATCCGGATTGAGAGCGGCGTCGATTTCATCCTGAAAAGCGCAGATGCTACCCGTCAAACCGGCGATGAACAGGACAAGGGACAGAATCAGGCCGCTGTAGCGGTGCATGAGCACCAGCCTCGGACGAACGGTTTTCAGGATCGGGACAGCCATTACGCGTGGCTTGCCATATCTATCAAAACCGGGCAACAGGGGTTAATAATACTCATTTGCATATTCCATACCTGCATGCGGGAATGCCATCGTTCTGATGAGCAGGGGAGCATTCCGCTGATTTTGACCGTTACGGCCCTCGTTCTGGCCTTTCGCTGATATCCGGATGTTGTTTCTCCGCTCCTTTATTGATAATCATTCTTAAAAATAGCAGGAAGAGCAGATATCGCCGCAATCTCGCGGGGCTGCCGGAGTAAGCATCAGGGAAACTTCACGCTGTGGTGTCCAACGATCACCTTCTGGAAGCCTACCTCGCGAACCGATCGCGTTTTGTTTCTCTCGTGACCTCCATGGTCGGATGCGCGGCCCATGCGGAGGACATCGTTCAGGACGCGTTTATCCAGATTATTTCCGCAAAAAAGCAGGGCGTCATCGTTTTCAGTCCGATTGCCTATCTGACTACGATCATTCGTCGCCTCGCCCTCGACCATATGCGGTCCTCGCGTCGACAAATTCCCACGGAGATCGATCACTTCCTGCTGGCCGACACGGGGGCGGAGTCATTTTCACCGGAAGCGCAGGCTGGCCATAGAGAGGAACTGGACGCGGTTGCAGATATCCTCGCCGCCCTGCCCCCACGCACCCGACGCGCATTCGAGATGTATCGGATCGGGGGCTACAAGCTTCAGGAAATAGCAACCGTTCTCGGGGTTTCCACCACACGGGTCCACAAGATGATTCAGATCGCGCTGGTGGCCTGCGCGGCGGCTCTCCCAGATATGGAGCCGTAAAGATTTTTGCTTTAACGTTGAAAAATAGGTCTCTGCCTCGTCCCTGTTCTGCGGCACGCGTGCAACGCCTTTGTCGCGGGACGTCAGGGAGTGAGATCCGATGAAAACATCACGGACACAGGAAGGCGGAAACGTCATGCGGGAGGCAGCCGCATGGAAAATCCGGCTGCATGAAGATCCCCACAACGACGTTTTAAAGACGCGATTCGAGGAGTGGAGAGCCCTCGACACGCGGCATGACCGAGCCTGGCACAGGATAGAGAGAGCTTGGAACGTGACAGGAGAACTGTCCGCCACCGCAACACTCCCAGCCTCCCCGCCTGTCCTGTCATTGCGGCCCCCCGCCCCTCCACGCCAGACCTTCTGGAGAAACCCCTTCCGGCTCGCGGCATGCGCCATGGTTCCGGCTCTGGCCTGTGCAATCGCATTCGCTGCGCCGGATCTCCTGATCCGCTTGCAGGCCGATTACTACACGAAAACGGGCGAGACCCGCACGGTCGCCCTGCCCGACGGATCATCCGTCATTCTTGCGGCACGCTCCGCCATTGCGCTGCATTATTCAGGCAAAGAACGCGGCATCACGCTGCTGGCAGGCGAAGCTTTCTTTACCGTCCTTCATGACGAGAAGAGGGGATTTTCTGTCCAGGCAGCCAGTGTAACCACCAGTGACATCGGCACCGCTTTCGATATCCGGATGGCTGGCCCTCATGTGGCCGTGGCTGTCAGGGAAGGCGTTGTGAGCGTGTCACGAAGAGACAACAGCAGTGTCGGCCTTCATCTTACAGCGGGCCAGCAGTGGACCCTCAATCAGCAGAACGGACAAACGGAGCGTACGGACATCGATGCGGAAACGGTTGGTTCATGGAGCTCAGGTCATCTGGAACTGAGCGGGCTGACTCTCTCGGAAGCCGTCGAGGAACTGGGGCGATATTACCCCGGGATCGTCCTGACGCACGGTCTTGAAGGGGACAAAACCCCTATGGGCGGCGTGTATGACCTTCACCATCCGAAGGAAGCACTGGCAGCCATCTGCGCTCTGCATGGGGGACGGCTCATATCCCTCCCGGCAGGCTTCGTGCTTGCTGTCGCAGGTCAAAGCCACTCCTGACGCGACCTCGGCAGGGCAAAATTTTGCCGCTGCCCGGCAAACCGATCCTTCCCCGACACCCAGACACACGAAAAATTCCGTTGGCCCGTTAAAAAACAGACGTCCCGGACGACATAGCAATGCGCGAATGCAATTCGTTTGCATCGTCTGATAACCGTTCGTCCGTGGGACCAAACCATGCTCTGTGTTTTCTCGCCACGCCATTGCCAGATCGTTCGGCATTTCAGGAGCGCTCTTCTTTGCCGCTCCTCTCTCCTTATGTTCGCAGCATGGCCGCTTGCGGTGCATCCCGCCGTAGCAGCAGACGCTGACAGTGCACCGGCCACCGCCTTGCAGACCCAGCACTTTAATATTCCTTCCCAACCTCTGGCGCGGGCCCTCGCGACTTTCGGCGTGCAGACAGGCACGCAGATCGCTTTTGACAGCGCGACGGTTGCCGGGGCGAAATCCGGTGCTGTGAACGGTCAGATGACCAGTGAGCAGGCCCTCTCCGGCCTTCTTGCGGGAACGAACATCGGCTATCAGAAAATCGGAAGCCACTCGGTTTCGCTCCACAAACTTTCTGCCATCACCCTTGCTCCCGTACGCGTGAATGGAACGCTGGTTCATTCGCAAAAAGATCAGATGGAAGCCGGACGGGCGGAAGAGATTGCCGTTCTGGGACTGACGCACCGTGCCGGGCTCGTGCCCAAAAACTCGAGCGCCGCCACAAAGACCGACACCCCGCTGATCGAAACGCCGGAATCGGTGTCCGTCATCACACGCGCGCAACTCGATCAGCAGAATGCACGCACGATCGCCGAGGCGCTGCGTTACAGCGCGGGTGTCTCCGGCGATGTTGCGTCAGGCTATACGACCCGGTTCGATATGGTCGAAATCCGAGGATTTCAGGGAGCGGCGGGAGCCGACGAGTTTGTCGACAATCTGCGCCTGTTCAACGGCGCCTATTATGCAACGCAGCAGATCGACCCCTATCTGCTGGAGCGCATTGATATCCTGAAAGGGCCGCCTTCCGTATTGTATGGCCAGTCCAATCCGGGAGGGGCCATCGTCCTGACGACGAAGCAGCCAACCGCCACACCCATTCATTCCGTTTCAATCGAGGGGGGGACCTATGGGTATGTGCGTGGCACAGCGGACTTTGCCGGCCGGATCGATAAGGATGGAAAATGGCTCTATCGGATCGCCGCGACCGGAACGACATCCGGAACGCAGGATCTGCATACCCGTAACGAGCGTGTGGGTATCCTTCCGTCCCTGACATGGGCCCCTAATGATCGGCTGACCATGACCCTGTCGGGCTTCTGGCAGCGCGATCCGCGTGGAGGCAATTTCGATACAGCCCCATTGCAGGGCACTATTCTTCCCAATCCGAACGGCAAGATATCCCGTCATTTCTATCCGGGAGACCCGGATTTCGAGACTTATAGCCGAACGCAGAAATCCGTTAATTATCATATGGATTACAAGATTTCCTCTAACTGGACCTTCAAGTCGTTAGCCCGCTATGCGAACGTTTACGCTAATTTCAAGCAGATTTCGTCAGGAGGCATGCTCGACGCCGACGATCGCACGCTTGAACGCGAAGCTTATGCATCCAAAGAACATTACGATACGGTGACGGTCGAAGAGCAGATTCTGGGTCATTTCATGACGGGGCCAGTCAAACATCAGGTCATTGTGGGAGGGAACTGGCAGAATCTCCGTGATTCAGCGAACCTTTACGAAGGCGATGCCTCATCGCTGGATGTGTTCTCCCCCACATATGGGCAGGCCGTACCGAACCTTTCCCTCGTGACAATACAGAGCATCACCACAAATCAGGAGGGTGTTTACGGCGAGGACCAGATGACTTGGGGCAAACTGCACGTGCAGGGCGGCGTGCGTCACGACTGGTCACGCATCGATACCCGCGATGCGATCGACGACGGCAGTTTCAATCAGTCCGATCAGGCGACGACATGGCGCGCCGGCATCCTCTACGCATTTGATGTGGGTCTTTCACCCTACTTCCATTATGCGGAATCCTTCCAGCCGACGAACTCCCTCTCGTTCAGCGGAACGCCTTTCAAACCAACGCGCGGCAAGCAGTTCGAAGTCGGCCTGAAATATCAGCCGCGCCACTTCAACGGCTTCTTCACCGTAGCGCTGTATGATCTCAAGCAGAGCAATGTTCTGGTTACTGATCCGGAGCATCTCGACTTCTACACTCAGGCTGGCGGCATACGGTCTCGCGGCATCGAGGTGGAAGCCCATGTCGATCTCACGCGCAATCTGAACATTGTCGCCGCCTATACCTATCAGGACGTAGCCTATACCAAAAGTAGTGGCGCAGGTCTCGCGGGAGAGCGCCCCACCTCTGTCCCGAAGCAGACTTTTTCCATCTGGGGACATTATGATTTCCACAATGGTCCGGTGCGAGGCTTAGGCTTTGGCGTCGGCGTGCGTTATAACGGGAACACGCTTGTCGATAATACGCTTGAATATGTCACGCCGAGCTACACACTTGTGGATGCTCAGGCCCAGTACGCATTCGACACGATGGTTCCAAGTCTGAAGGGACTGCTTTTTCAGGTGACCGCTCAAAATCTTCTGAACAAGCGTTACTATCCCGGATGCGCATCCGCGGATACGGGCTGCTATATCGGTGCCAACCGGAACGTCATCGGGAAGGTTACCTATAACTGGTAATCTTCCTTCAGATTATCACTACTTGTCCCCTCTCATCATCGAAGCATCCAGAGACATGGGGAAGGCGTTTCCCTTCCCTTACAGCAGCACTTCCTCGTCACCTTCATCCGCCGTATCCAGACTCCGCAACTGCCGCGTCACCACCCGGGTACGGCGGCGGGCATCCTCAATAGTGGAGCTCATCGTCTGGGCATTACGCGAGAGTTTTTCCAGAACACCATCCATCTTCAGCATTTCCTGACGGGTCGCCCCGAGCAGACGCGCGATGGTGTCCGTGCGCTCTTCGAGGGAGAGCGTGACGTAACCAAGATGGATGGTCCGCAGCAGGGCCGGCATCAGGGACGGCCCCATGACCAGCACGCGACAGGTGCGACCGATTTCGTCAATCAGGCCGGGCGCGCGGGCGATTTCCGCATAGAGCCCGTCGGTGGGGAGATACAGCACGGCGAATTCCACCGTTTCCGGTGGCACGATATATTTGGAGGCAATCTTCTTCGCCTCCATCTTGAGTGTAGCCTCAAGGGAACGGCGGGCGACACGCTCCCCGTCCTTGTCATCGCGAGCGCAAGCGTCGAGCAGCCGCTCATAAGCCTCGGTCGGAAACTTGCTGTCGATGGAAAGAACCGGCGGATTCGGTCCACGCACAGGCATCTTCACAACAAATTCAACCACCTCCCTGCCCTGCCCCAGACGGCGGTTGGCCTCGAACGTGCCGGGAGGCAGAACGTCCTCGAGAATGGCCCGGAGCTGCGCCTCCCCCCACCCGCCGCGTGTCTTGACGTTGCCGAACAGCCGCTTGAGATCACCGATCTGCGCCGTCATGGCTGAAACTTCGCCCATGGCCTTCTGCATCGCGGAGAATTGTTCCAGCACACGCTGGAAAGATGTCTGCATCTGCTGTTCCACGGCTGCATGAAGCTGCTCCGTCACCGCACTGCGGATCGTGGCCAACTGCCGGGCGCTGGTCTCCGCCATTTCACGCAGAGCTTCGGACTGGGCGGCACGGGCTTCCGCCTGCTCGCGACCGAGGGAACCGGAAAGATGAGCAACACGTTCCATCAGTTCGGCTCGCATGTGCTCGACACGTCCGAGGAGGGCGCGCTCAGTGTCAGCCAGACGGCTGCGCTGCTGCTCCCCTTCCCGTTCCACCAGCACATAAAGCTGCGCAAGCAGATCCGAGTCCCCTCCGGCCCGTGCCGGACCACGCCGACGCAGCAGAAGAAAGAGCAGCAAAACGACAATCATGCAGGCCAGCAACAAAATTCCGGTCAGCAGGCCGTATTCGGAGGGACCGGACGATACTGGAGACATGGGGCACTTTCAGAAGACTCTGTCTGCCTTGCTCTATCAAATAAGAACAAAACAGGAAAGTTTAACGGATTTGGCGAGAAACGTTCCGCCTGTTATCGCTTTCTTCTGACGGGCGTCCGTCTATGGGCGGACAGTAAACAACAACAATATTCTCCCCGCATCGTTCAAGGCATACGATAATGACCGATACGTCTTCCTCATCGCCTCGCCGTCCGCTCTGGAAAAGCCTGTATGTTCAGGTGCTTGTCGCGGTGACGGGCGGCGTCCTCCTCGGTTATTTCGATCCCGGACTGGGCGCCGCCATGCGCCCGCTGGGCGACGGTTTCATCAAGCTGGTGAAGATGGTCATCGCCCCCGTCATTTTCCTGACGGTTTCAACCGGCATTGCTGGAATGGGCAATCTCGGAAAAGCGGGCCGTATCGGCGCGAAGGCGATGGGCTATTTCCTGTTCTTCTCCACTCTCGCGCTCGCGGTGGGCATGGTCATTGCCAATGTCGTGCAGCCGGGCGCCGGAATGCATGTGGATGTGCATTCGCTCGATGCCGCCAGCGTGGTGGGCTACGTGGAAAAGGCGAAGGAGCACTCCTTTTCCGACTTCCTGCTTCAGATCATCCCGACCACGACGGCGAGCGCCTTCACCTCCGGCGAGATCCTGCAGGTTCTGTTCGTAGCGATCGTGTTCGGGATCAGCCTTTCCCAGATGGGGCCGCGGGGCGAACCGGTGCTGAAACTGTTCCGGCAACTGACCGAACTGGTGTTCGGCGTTGTGCGTATCGTGATGCTGGCTGCTCCCATCGGCGCGTTTGGCGCAATGGCGTTCACCATCGGCAGGTTCGGGATCGGCTCGGTCATCAGCCTGATCTGGCTCGTGGCGACTTTCTACTTCACGTCTGCCCTGTTCATCCTTCTGGTGCTCGGCCTTGTCGCGCGGGTGTGCGGATTCTCGATTATTCGTCTGCTTCGTTATCTGCGCGAGGAACTGCTCATCGTTCTGGGCACCAGTTCGTCTGAGTCCGCGCTGCCTACCCTCATGGCCAAGCTGGAAGCCGCCGGATGCGACCGACCGATTGTCGGTCTTGTCGTTCCGATGGGCTATTCCTTCAACCTTGATGGTACCAACATCTACATGACGATCGCCGCATTGTTTGTGGCGCAGGCGACGGACGTGCATCTGGGCTTCGGTGAGCAACTGGCGCTGCTGCTGGTAGCGATGGTGAGTTCGAAAGGCGCTGCTGGCGTGACGGGTGCGGGGTTCGTGACACTGGCGGCGACATTATCCGTCGTGCCGTCAATTCCAGTGGCGGGCATGGCGCTGATACTGGGCGTCGACAAGTTCATGTCAGAATGCCGGTCGCTCACGAACATCATCGGCAATGCGGTGGCGACGATCGTGGTGGCCCGCTGGGAAGGGGCTCTGGACAAGAGCAAGCTGGATGACGCGCTGGCAGGGCGTCTGCCGCCACTGGAGCTCCAGACCACTCCCATGGAACTGCCCGAAAATGAGGCGATCCCGGACGAATTCGGACATGGCTTTCACTGACGGCTTTTGTCAAACTCTTGCGGATTTTTCTCTCTCAAGAGTTTGACCAGAAAAAAATACCCGCATGTTACTGAGTCGCCGAATAAGTAACTAACCAGTTAAATATAAACTGCCCTCCAAGGCGGCGGGTTTTCTACTGATATTCTATAGAAACTGGCGAATTTCTTTCCCTCCGGCCCGTTTCGCGTTTGCGGCTCTGTCTGCATTGCCCGTGGCAAATCCGTCACATCGTTCTACTTCCAGATATCCACACGTTTTCTCGATGTGACGAAACATAAATATGCGTGCAGCGTATATATTGTCTGACATGCGTGTAGCGCATGATTCCGGTGACGTTAGGCAATAAAAAAATGAAAAACAAAAACTTCGCCACAAACGCCGCTTATCTTTCGGGAAAGAGAACACGACCGCTTGTGAGCCTGATGGCCCTGTCGTCGGTGGCCGCTGTCGCGCCCTGTACTTTCATGGCACTCGCCCGCGCGGAGACCGCTCCGAACGCGAGCATAAACCAGCATTCGCAAATTCCTCAGGAGTATCGCCCGTCAGCGGCTTCCACACCCGCCCCAGTCAAACCAGCGGGCTTCTGGGACAAGGCCCGGCTGTTGCCCTCACTCCAGTCACGCCCTGAAAACTACGCCCAGCCGCAAACGCTCAATCTGCCACTCAACGAGCCCGCCGCACTGGTGCATCAGGGCCCATGGGGCATCTTCAATTCGAACGCGGGAGCCGCGTCGGGCTGGGGCACCGTGGGGTATTATGCGGTGGAACGCTGGGCGGAAGACTGGTCCAATCTGCGTGACAAGAAAAACCGCATCGACATCATGGATCCCCTCAAATACATCCCCCTGAACGACAGTGGTTCCATTTACCTGACGTTCAGTGGCAACTTCCGGCAGCATAATTTCTACGACCAGCGCGCTGGTTTCGGGCAGACGAAGAAAGACCCTGCCTACCGCCAGAACATGCGCTGGAATCTGGGTGCCGATCTTCATCTGGGCGAACATGTCCGCCTTTATGGTGAACTGATGAGCGGTCAGGCGGGGGGAATCAACTATTACGGGTATAACAACGGTCGCTGGCGCAGCAACCTCGATGCACAGCAGGCGTTTGTCGAAATAAAAGGCCATCTTCTCAACGCCAAGATGGGCGTCATGATCGGTCGTATGGCCTTCCTTGATGCGCCTCCGTATTTCACGGCAGGCTCCGTATATCCGACCATTCCCTATTCCTGGAACGGTGTGCGGGCTTACTCTTTCTGGAAAAATTTCCGGGTGGATGTATTTGACCTGACGCTGACCAACTGGCCGCTGGAAAACGTACCGTTCCACGATCAGGTGGGCTACAAGACGCGGCTCTTCGGTGCCTACACGTCCTATGCTGTGCCATCCTTCACGTTCCTGGGAAAGAAAAGCCAGATCTTCGTCGATACTTACTATCTTGGCTTTCTTCTTGCCTCGGCGCAGATCGCGAAGCAAACCGGCTCGATCAGTGGCTCCACGCACCGTGACACACCCGGCATGCGCGTGTGGGGCAATGCCGGACCCATCGAATTCTCGGCAGGCGGTTCATGGCAGGGAGGATATTTCAACGCGGCCGATCATGGTCCGTCGCGACCGGTTAGCGCCTATTCGTTCAATGCACAGCTATCCTGGCGTTTCGCGAAATGGTGGGGGCGTCCCGCCATCGGCATTCAGGCCGACGACGTTTCAGGCGGCAACTACAACAAGAGCCAGACAAGTTCATGGGGCAGCTACATGTCCCCCTTCGTGCCCTCGGCCTACTATCTCGACATGAGCACCTATCTGGGTAACCAGAACCTGATCGATGTCGGCCCGATCCTGACGATGGCTCCCACATCCAATACGACCCTGCTGATGAAAGTGCCGGTCGTGTGGCGCAACAGCACGAACGATGCGATTTATTCCAACCCGACAGCTCCCTACGGGCTGCGCCCCCACGGTGGCTATACAGCAACGCTTCCCCAGGCCAGCTTCGCCTGGCGCGCCACCCGCCACATCACCCTGAGTATCGACGGAGAATATATCTTCGCAGGCAAAGCACTGATCAGCGCAGGCGCATCTTCCGGTGCTTATGTGCAGAGCAACCTTGATCTTACTTTCTGAACGTGTTTTCGAAACGCGAGGTCGATAACCTCGCGTTTTCCACCGGCCTCTCAGTTTCGGAACGGTATCATTCTTCATGACGACATCACGTGCCGACCAGATGACAAACCTTCAAAGACTGGTCGGCATCTTTTCCGGATCAGCTGGCAACCTGCTCGAATATTTCGACTGGTATGTCTATTCCGCCTTCGCCCTCTATTTCGCGCACGCCTTCTTTCCCGGCCAGAACCATACGGCGGAGCTTCTGAACACCGCCGCTGTCTTCGCCGTGGGTTTCCTCATGCGCCCGGTCGGCGGCTGGCTGATGGGCGTGGTCGCCGATCGCTACGGACGCAAGCGGGGACTGACGCTTTCCGTCGCCGCCATGTGCGCAGGCTCCCTCGCCATCGCGCTGTGCCCCACATATGCCCGGATCGGTCTTGCCGCTCCCGTCATTCTGGTGCTGGCGCGTCTGGTGCAGGGCCTCAGCCTTGGTGGGGAATACGGCGCCTCCGCGACCTATATCGCTGAAGTATCACGCCCGGAAACACGCGGGTTCTGGTCGGGCTTTCTCTATGTGACGCTCATCATGGGGCAACTCGGCGCAATGGCCGTGCTGCTGCTCATGCAATATGTCTTTCTCACGCCGGAACAGATCAACGACTGGGGATGGCGTATCCCGTTCTTCCTCGGCGCGGCCGGTGCCCTGCTGATCTTCTGGCTCCGGCGCAACATGCATGAGAGCACCGCCTTCCAAACTGTCGACAAGAAGCGCGAAACCGGCGGCCTGCGGGTTTTGTTGCGCTACAGGCGAGCGGTCCTGACGGTAGTAGGACTCACGCTGGGCGGCACGGTCGTTTTCTATACCTATACGATCTACATGCAGAAATTCCTCGCCAACTCACTGGGGTTTGGCAAGGAACAGGCGACGCTGATTTCCTCCGCCTCCCTTGTGGTTTTCGCCCTCGTGCAACCGCTTTTCGGGGCGCTCTCCGACCGTGTGGGGCGCAAGCCGCTGCTGGTGACCTTCGGCGTCCTCGGCACGCTGGGAACGGTGCCTCTCATGAGTCTGCTGGCCAGCGCCCGTTCGGGCTTCGTCGCTTTTGCGCTCATCTCGCTCGCACTCCTGATCGCCTCCGGCTACACGTCCATCAACGCCATTGTGAAGGCTGAGCTTTTCCCGACACGTATCCGGGCGCTGGGTGTCGCTTTTCCCTATGCGGTGACGGTATCGCTGTTCGGCGGCACGGCGGAATACATCGCCCTGTGGTGCAAGCAGGCGGGCCACGAGGGATGGTTCGCATGGTATGTTTCCGCATGCGCCTGCTGCACCCTGATCACGGCGCTGACCCTCCCTTCCGGTGACACAAGGCTGTCCGGAGAGAGCTAGACGCGTTCGGCATTGGCTTGACCGTGCGATTGCGTCATGGTGCGGGCCACTTTCCTCGTTTGCAGGAGCCGCCTCGTGAAGAAACACGCCCACATCGCCCTTGAATCGCTACTGTCCCGCGCCTCCACCGATGCGCTGGCCGAGCCGGCTCCCAAGGGCGACGAACTGGAAACGATCCTGTCCGCCGTGATGCGGGCCCCCGATCACGGTAAACTCCGCCCCTGGCGTCTGCTGGTCGTGCAAGGTGACGCCCGCGTGAAGCTGGCCGAAAAGATCGTCGCCAGCATGAAGCGGCTCGATCCGGAACCCGATCAGAAGAAGATGGACAAGCGTTACAAACGCTTTTCCACCATGCCGATGACCATCGTGCTTGGCATGCATCTGCGTCCCGATGACAAGAAGATTCCCCTGATCGAGCAGGAACTTGCCGTTGGCGCGGCGGGCATGAACCTGCTGAACGCGCTGCATGCCGCAGGCTATGGCGCGGTCTGGGTGTCGGGGGAGGTGACCTACGATCCCGTGCTGGCAGCCGAACTCGGCTTCCTGGCTCCCCATGCGCTCGCCGGTTTCTTTTTCGTGGGCACGCCCGAAAAGGAGGATCGTGAACCGAAGCGCCGTTCGGTCATGCCCTATGTCGTTGACTGGACCGGCGGCCCTGTTTCTTTCGAAGCCGACAAGGACTAAGGACTGGCGCCATGAGCACCGTTCCCGATCATGATGTAACGATTGCAGGTGGCGGCCCCGTCGGGCTGGCTGCGGCTCTGGCGCTGCAGGAGGCGGGCCTTTCGGTCGCCGTTCTGGAACGCGCACCGGCGTCCGTCTGGTCCGAACCGCCTTTCGACGGTCGGGAAATCGCGCTCACCTATCATGCCCGGATGCTGCTTGAACGGCTGGGCGCGTGGAAACACATCCCCGAAAGCGTGATCTGTCCTCTTAGGGAAGCGCGGATCGAGACAGGCCAGCACAATCATCCCCTGATCTTCGAAGCGGATCGTCCTGCCGGCGCAGAAAATGCGCCGCTTGGCTGGCTGGTATCCAACAACATGATTCGTCGCGGGCTCTATGCCGAGGCTTCGGAAAAGACCGGCATCAGGCTGATCCCCGAGGCTGTTGTCGACACTGTCCGGCAGGATGGGGACACTGCGGTCGTTCACTATAATGGTGGCGAGCGGGCACGGACCCGACTGGTGATCGGTGCAGACGGACGATTCTCACCCACGCGCCGCCGGGCTGGTATTGGCGCCGTCATTCACGATTTCGAACGTGTAATGATGGTCTGCCGCATGGCGCATGACCTGCCCCATCACAATGTTGCCCTCCAGTGGTTCGGTGAAGGGCAGACGGTCGCGTTGCTGCCTGTCAACGGCCACGCTTCCTCTCTGGTCCTCACGCTGCCCGCTGAAGAAATTCAGCGGTTGATGCACGCTGAGCAGGGCGCGTTCAATACCGAGATCATGCAGCGTGTCGGCAACCGGCTCGGGGCGATGCGGCTGGTCAGTTCGCGTCACGCCTATCCGCTGAAATGCGTTTATGCCCACCGGTTCGCAGCAAGACGCCTGGCGCTTCTGGGCGACGCCGCCGTGGGCATGCATCCGATCACGGCACACGGCTTCAATCTTGGCCTGCGTGGTGCGGAGACGCTCGCGAGCGAGGTGAACGCTGCCTTCGAGCGGGGACAGGATATCGGTTCGGGGGACGTTCTGCGTCGGTTCGAGCGACGGCACAGAGCGGCGACCATGCCTTTATTCGCCGCCACGAATGGCATCGCAACACTCTACACACGGGACGCCGGGCCCTTCCGGCTGCTGAGGCGTGTTGGCCTGCGTGTCGCGGATGCCCTGCCGCCTTTCAAGGCCGCAGTCACCGCTATGCTGATGGATCGCCCTCCCGTGATGGATGGCGGCCGCCGCTAAAAGCGGAGAAACAGCAAACGGACCACCCGACTCTTCCGGGAGAAACGGTTTATCAATTTTTGCCCGGCAGTGTGTCTCTTCAAAGGAGAGTGCTGCCGGATGGACAACCCGACCTATATCGCGCTGTCACGCATGGATGCCCAGCAACGCGCCATGAGCGTGCTGGCGAACAATCTCGCCAATACTTCCACCGTCGGCTTCAAGGCCGGTCATCTGCAGTTCGCTGATTATCTCGCGCAGGTGAAAGGTGAAAGTGGCGCTTCCGGCACCGACACGGAAGCCTATGTGCAGGACCGCGCAACATACAGTGATTTCACGCAGGGCGCGCTCCAGCAGACGGGGAATGCGCTCGACATCGCCATCACGGGTGAAGGCTTCTTCTCCGTCATGACTCGTGACGGCGTTCGCCTGACACGCAATGGGCGCTTCCAGCGTCTTTCGGACGGACAAGTGACGGACGCTGCTGGCAATGCACTTCTCGACCGTACCGGGCAGCCCGTCACGTTGCGTCCCGAAGACCGGACGATCAGCCTCGCCTCCGACGGCACACTCTCCACTGAAAACGGCGTCGCTGCCGAAATCGGCCTTGTCCGTGTGCAGAACAATTACGATCTGCACGCTGAAGGCAACGAACTCTTTCGTGCCACCACGCCGACCACGCAGATGGACACGAAGGAACTCCGGCAAGGCATGCTGGAAGGCAGCAACGTCAATTCCATGACGGAAATGACAAATCTCGTTCAGTTGCAACGGGATTTCCAGATTACTGCCAATCTTATCGAAAGCGAGGCGACCCGTCGCCAGAACGCCGTCGACAAGATTACGCAGACCCAATCCTGATCTGACACAGACGAAAGCTTACCGACATGATGCGTTCTCTCGACATCGCCGGCACCGGCATGCAGGCCCAGCAGACGAATGTGGAGGTCATCGCCAACAACATCGCCAACATGACCACGACGGGCTTCAAACGTCGCCGACCCGAATTTCAGGACCTGATCTATCAGGATCTGCGTCGAGTCGGAACGATGAGCTCCGATAGCGGCACGCTCGTTCCGGCAGGCGCTCAGGTGGGACTCGGCGTACGCACGGCGGGCATCTACCGCATCAACGATCAGGGAACGTTGGAGCAGACGAGCAACAGTCTTGATCTCGCGATCGAAGGCAGCGGCTATTTTCAGGTCACGCTGCCATCCGGTGAGTATGCCTATACCCGTGACGGCACGTTCTCTCTCTCCGACACGGGTATGATGGTCACCGCCGATGGTTATCCGGTGAGCCCCGGCATCACCATTCCCAACAATGCGGAAAGCATCACCGTCGACCAGACGGGTCAGGTGCAGGTGACGGTCTCCGGCCAGACGCAATCCACCGTTGTGGGTCAGCTCCAGATGGCGACCTTTCAGAACGAGAACGGTCTCGCCGCAATGGGTCAGAACCTGTTCACCGAAACGCAGTCGTCGGGCAACGCCATCACCGGCACCGGCCAGAGCGTGGGTTTCGGCAGTGTTCGGCAGGGGTACGTGGAAGAATCGAACGTCAACGTGGTGACGGAAATCACCGATCTGATCACGGCCCAGCGTGCTTACGAAATGAACAGCAAGGTCATCACCGCGTCGGATGACATGCTGCAGACATTGTCCGCGTTGAAATGAACCGACTGAGACTCCGTCTTTTTCTGGCCTCGTGCCTTATTGGGGGGAGCATCGTTTCGCTTCCCCTCAATGCAGCCACCCTTCGCCACGCGAGTGTCCTGCATCATCCTCAGGTGCGTCTTTCGGATCTTTTCAACGGTCTGGCGCCCGATCAGGATTGCGATATCGGTCCCGCCCCGGCCCCCGGGCAGAACATTGTCATCGGGGCGGCTCAATTACAGGCCATCGCCCAGCAATACGGCGTTGACTGGGCCGATATTTCCGACATGGCACAGGCAACCGTTACCCGCGCCAGCCATACCATTTCGCAGGACGAGATCATGCCTCTGATCATCGCAGGACTGCGGGACAGGGGCATTACAGACAGTGCAACGATTGAACTTTCGACATTTTCCGGTCCGACGGTAGCGGCTGACCTGACGACCCGGCCGCAACTGACCAATATCGTTTATGATGCGTCCCATGGGCGATTTTCGGCATTCTTTTCAGTCGCTTCCGCCGATACCACGCAATCATTCAGAGCCGATGGAACGGTCAGTTCCCATGTGGAAGTCGTAACGGCCAGTCACGATCTGACTGCCGGCCAGACTATCGAAGCGGCTGACCTCGAACTCACGTCTCTCGACTCACGCTCAGTGCCCGTAAAAGCCATTCTGGACCCGGCCGATATCACAGGCCACGCCGTCCGCCGGGCGATCAGCGCCCATACACCTCTGACACCCGAAATGACGGCACGGGTAACTGTGGTGGACAAAGGAGCACCGGTGGTCCTCGACCTGTCCTCCACCGGCCTTCATCTCACCGCATCCGGTGTTGCTCTTGATGCTGGCGCATTGGGAGAGCGGATTCACGTCCTGAACCCGCTCTCCAAAATGGTGGTCGTGGGTGAGATTATCGACAGAAGCCGTGTTGCCGTTTCTCCTGGCAGTTCCCCCATGGCCGCAGATGCACGGGAACTCCGGGCCGCCGGGGTCAGATCACAAAAGAATATCTAGAAACTTGTTGATTGGATCAATGTTTTTTCATGAGACATTCATTGCCTCTCATTGCTTTGCTTGCCCTGACTGGCTGTAACGGCGGGATCGGGAGCCTCAGCGAAATTGGTCATCCGCCTGCGATGACCCGGACACAGGACCCTACCCGTGACACTGCCTATCGTCCCGTGACCATGCCGATGCCACCACTCCAGCCGCCTCCTGCAGAGGAGGCCAGCCTCTGGAGGCCGGGAAGCCGTGCTTTCTTCAAAGACCAGCGCGCGGCTCAGGTGGGTGATCTGGTGACGATCATCGTGGATATCACCGACAATGCCACCATGGTTGACAATACCAGCGCGAGTGGAACCGGAAGCGAGTCCATGGGGATGCCCAGCATTTTCGGCTTTCATGGCAAAGCACTGTCACACCTGACCAGCAGCAGCGCCTTTTCAACGTCCAGCAACAACAGCAACACGGCGGCAGGCCGAATCAGCCGCAATGAAACTGTGACCGTCCGCGTTGCCGGAACGATCACGCAGGTTCTCCCTAACGGCAATTTCGTGGTTGTTGGCCGACAGGAAGTGCGCGTGAACAGTGAATTGCGTGAACTTCAGGTGACTGGTGTTGTAAGGCCACAGGATATCACCGCAGACAATACTGTTACCCATGACCGCATGGCAGAGGCCCGCATCTCTTACGGCGGACGAGGACAGCTCTCGATCCTGCAGACCCCGCGATATGGTCAGCAACTTTTCGATGCCATCGCACCATTCTGATGGCTAGCTGCCTGGCTAGAAAAGGGAATTTCGGAAAAATGATGGAAGCTTGTATCGTTTAGCGGCTGTTTCAAAAGCTCTATGCTGGCGAGCCAATGCTCGTTTACCCCGCTTCGATGCTTACGGCCTGAAATGATATTTGCGAGCGGCATCAAAAAACGCTCGTAAATATCGACATACCCCACGAAGGGCGTCCGATAAGAAAGAGCTTCTGGAAACTGATCTCAGTCTCTGAAGTCTCTCCACTTCAGAATATGTCGGTTTTCAGAATGGTGGATCTCAAACATCCATTGACGCAGGTTCCTCCGGTAGCGGCCTATTCCTGAGTGAAGCTTTGCATTTCCAAAAAAAGCTTGAATGCTTATCAGTCAGCCGACGACTTCGAATCTTCTAGTCACAGGCACCCGGATAATGGCTCGTTTCTATGGCCCTACGGGTTTTCATAAAACAATCGGGGCATCGGGGCATCGGGGCATCGGGGCATCGGGGCATCGGGGCATCGGGGCATCGGGGCATCGGGGCATCGGGGCATCGGGGCATCGGGGCATCGGGGCATCGGGGCACAGCAACCGAGAAAACACTATTTCCGCAACAAGCTTCGCGCCTCAAAACCATTCAAAGTGTTTCGAGGAGGCACACCTCATCCGCCAGCAAGCCCTCTGACAAAACAGCAGAATTCCACGCCAAAAAATAAATTTATATGCCTTACATCACACGCAAAATAGGTTTTTCAGGACTTTCCTTCTTCCGCCTGAAGTGGCGAAACCTGTTCAAGGTAGTTTTCCGTCAGAATAGACGAAGGAGCAGGTTGCTCCGTCCAGACCCCTGCCTCTCCCCTGTTTGCGAAACATAATTTCCATAAAAAAACCGGCCATAAAGGCCGGTTTTTCTTTGAAACGATCAAAGGGCAGATCAGGCGGATTTCGCCATGATCTCCTCGGCCACGTTGCGCGGCACGGGATCGTAATGGTGGAACTGCATCGTGAAGGATGCGCGTCCCTTCGTCATCGAACGCAGGTGCGAGATATAGCCGAACATTTCCTTCAGCGGCACCTGAGCGCGAACCATCACGGTCGAACCAGCCGTTTCCTGACTCTGGATCATGCCACGACGACGATTAAGATCGCCCACAACGTCACCAACGTGATCGTTCGGGGTCGTCACTTCCACGTCCATGATCGGCTCAAGGATCACCGGACCGGCGCTTTTCATGCCTTCACGGAAGCAGGCCTTTGCCGCGATTTCGAACGCCAGAGCGGACGAATCAACGTCATGGTACTTACCATCGAGCAGCGTGAACTTGAAGTCCACCGTCGGGAAGCCCGCAAGCACACCACTGGAAGACTGAACGCGAATGCCCTTTTCGACGGCCGGGATATATTCCCGTGGAACCGTACCACCGACAACCTTGTTCTCGAACACGATGCCTTCGTTACGTTCCTGCGGCGCAAACTGGATCTTCACTTCAGCGAACTGACCCGAACCACCAGACTGCTTCTTATGTGTGTAGGTCTCAATGTGCGTCTTCGTGATCGTCTCACGATAAGCCACCTGGGGAGCGCCAACATTCGCTTCCACACTATACTCACGACGCAGACGGTCGATGATGATGTCGAGATGCAACTCGCCCATACCGGACAGAATGGTCTGACCCGTTTCCTGATCGGTCTTCAGACGCAGGGAAGGATCTTCACCGGCCAGCTTCTGCAGAGCCAGCGTCATCTTCTCGACGGCGTCCTTCGTCTTCGGCTCGACAGAGATGTCGATAACCGGGACCGGGAAGCTCATACGCTCCAGAATGACCGGATCTGCGCCATCAGCCAGCGTATCACCCGTCTGCGTGTCTTTCAGACCCACGAACGCGGCAATGTCACCAGCGTGAACTTCGGACAGTTCTTCGCGCTTGTCGGCATGCATCTGGTAGATACGACCGATACGTTCCTTGTGGCCCTTAGTCGTGTTGAGGATGGTGTCACCCGTCTTCAGCACGCCACGATAAACGCGGACGAAGGTCAGTGTGCCGTATTTGTCGTTGATGATCTTGAACGCAAGACCAGCGAACTTGCCATCCGGATCAACCGGGATGATCGGCAGCTTCTTGTCGTCAGACTCTTCCTCACCTTCCGGCGGAGCGCAACGGATGCCCTCAACGTCGTTAGGAGCAGGCAGGTAGTCGATCACGGCATCGAGAAGCGGCTGAACGCCCTTGTTCTTGAAGGCCGTACCACAGAGGACCGGACGGAACTCACCGGAGATCGTGCCCTTCTTGATGCAACGCTTCAGGGTCTCGACAGAAACGTCACCCTTCTCGAAATACTCTTCCATGGCATCGTTATCGACAGCCAGAGCCGTGTCGAGGAGGTTCTGGCGCGCTTCAGCCGCCTTTTCCTTCAGATCAGCCGGAATTTCTTCATCGTGGAATTTTGCGCCAAGCTCGCCGCCTTCCCACACAATCGCCTTCATCTCGACCAGGTCGACAACACCGATGAAGTTTTCCTCTGTGCCGATCGGCAACTGCAGGGGAATCGCGATGATATCGAGCTTCTCCTTCAGGGTGCTGAAGGCATAGTAGAAGTCGGCGCCGGTACGATCGAGCTTGTTGATGAAGATGACGCGCGGAACGTTGTAGCGGTCAGCGAGACGCCAGTTGGTCTCGGACTGCGGCTGCACGCCGGCCACACCTTCGATGATGAAGATGGCGCCATCGAGCACACGGAGCGAGCGGTTCACTTCGATGTTGAAGTCGATGTGGCCCGGAGTGTCGATGATGTTGATGCGGTGGTCATCCCACACGCAGGTCACAGCAGCGGAGGTAATCGTGATGCCGCGCTCACGCTCCTGCGCCATGTAATCGGTCGTGGTGTTGCCCTCGTGGACCTCGCCGATCTTATGGGACACGCCTGTGTAATACAGGATGCGCTCGGTCGTCGTGGTCTTGCCCGCGTCAATGTGCGCGGTAATCCCGATATTACGGATTTTCGAGAGTTCGGACTGGGCTGACACGGGGCTTCTCCGGGAAACGGCTGGGCCAGGATTTCAGACAGGAGCGCAAAACACACGAGGCGCGGCAGAAGAATCCTGCCCGCGCCTTCTGACCCTGTCGAACGCGGCCTGCGTTCCGGCGGGTTGTGCAATCACGCTGTCCCCGCATGCGCGGGGGCGATCAGGCGCTGGTCATTCTGGCATGACCAGCAGCGAATCAGGCAGCAGCAGCCTGTTTCTTGCCCTGTGCGCGCAGAATACGACGCTTGAGCACCAGAGACTCTGGTGTCAGGCTGCGATTCGGCGTGCCGAGCAGATAGGCATCGAGACCGCCATTGTGCTCGATCGTGCGCAGGCCACGCGTCGTGACACGCATGGAAATCGGCGCACCGAGAATGTCGGAAAGAACCGACGCTTCCTGCAGGTTCGGCAGGAAACGGCGGCGGGACTTATTATTGGCGTGGCTGACATTGTTGCCCGTCAGCACACCCTTGCCAGTGATCTCGCAACGGCGGGACATCGGTTTATCCTCGGTCAAAAAACAGGAACACGGGCCGAGGCAAAAGCCCGGCTCTCATCCTTGTGCAATCAGGCGCGGCTTATGACGGAGGCACGCCCGCCCGTCAAGCAAACAGTGGCGAAAAGCGGTGTTCCCTGCATATTTTGCATGGATTCAGGAAAGACGCCGCCGCATTTCATACCGTTCGGAAGGTCTCAGGCGCTCCCAGACCGGCGGGACTTTTCAGCATCATCCAGCTCCCCCGACCGGACGCTCTGCACGGCGCTCTCGAGAATACGCAGGATCGTCTCACGGTCCATCGTCCGTGACAGCAGCCCCAGCGAGCCGCCAAGCAGGGCTGAGGCCACGGCCAGAGGCGCATGATTTTCATCAAGCAAATGGTCGATGGCGTGTTCGATGACCATGGCGCACTTCGTCAGCTCCTCGGAAACCTGCTCCATCTGGGGACCATCCGCGGGGGACTGTGTGTTGTCGCTCATTTTCGTTCTCCTTTATTCGCCCGGGCAGCGCCGCGAGCGGATTACCTCTGTCATACGGCGCCGGATATCTCAGACATCCTGCAAAGAGCCATGCGCCCTGGAAACGGACTCGGCCTCCAGAACCGGTTCGGACGGCGCGGAATCCTGCGCTGCCCACATCGCGGCATACAGGCCGTTACGGGCGATCAGATCAGCGTGGCATCCGCGCTCCTGAACCAGACCATTGCCCAGCACCAGTATTTCGTCTGCCTCGACAATGGTTGAAAGACGGTGGGCGATCACGACTGTGGTACGTTCAGCCGACACGGCCCGCAGGGCGGACTGGATTTCGCGCTCCGTATGCGTATCGAGGGCGCTGGTCGCCTCATCGAGAATCAGCAGGCGCGGATCTTTCAGGATCGTCCGGGCGATGGCCACACGCTGTTTCTCGCCACCTGAAAGCTTCAGCCCCCGTTCGCCGACGCGGGTGTTGTAACCCTCCGGCAGCGACAGGATGAAGTCATGGATGCGGGCGAGCCTTGCGGCCTGCTCGATGTCCGCCGGAGACGCCCCCAGACGCCCGTAGGCGATGTTGTAGCCGATCGTGTCGTTGAACAGCACCGTGTCCTGCGGCACCACGCCTATGGCGGCGCGCAGGTCAGACTGACGGTAATCCCGGACATCATGCCCGTCGATCATCACCTGACCGGAAGACGTATCGTAAAAACGAAACAGCAGGCGGCTGATGGTGGATTTCCCTGCCCCGGTCGGTCCGACAATGGCGACCATTCCCCCCGGCGACACCGAGAAACTGACACCGTGCAAAATCTCTCGGTCCTTGCGGTAGCCGAAATGAACGTCGCGAAACTCCACACTCACCGGAGGAGCGTCTTTCAGGTGTGCGGCGATGGGCAGTGGATTCGCGGGGTCGGCGACCTCCACGTTTTCATCCAGCAGCCCGAGCATATGCTCCAGATCGACCAGCGAATTGCGGATCGACGAATAGATCGAGCCGAGGAAGTTCAGCGGCGCGTAAAGCTGGAGCAGGTAGGTGTTGATCAGCACGAACTGCCCGACGGTCAGATGCCCCGCCGCCACGTCGTGTCCCGCGAGCAGCATGACCAGCGTGAGAGCCAGACCGATGATGGCGGCCTGCCCGAAATTCAGCGCACTCAGGGAATATTGCGTGTGGATGGCAGCGCGGGCGTAGCGTGTCTGGGCATCGCCATAGCGCGTTGCCTCGTGGGCCTCATTGCCGAAATACTTGACCGTCTCGTAGTTCAGCAGGCTGTCGAGTGCCTTGCCCGAAGCTTCGCTGTTGATGTCGTTCATCGTGCGGCGAATACCGATTCGCCATGAGGTGAACGCGAACGTGAACAGGACATATCCGACGACCGCGCCGAAGATCAGGGCGGCATAACGCCAGTCGAACACTCGCCAGATCAGGCCGATGACGAGAACGGCTTCCAGCAGTGTCGGCAGGATGACCAGCCCCATGCGCAGCAGGGTTTCCACGCCCTCGGTGCCGCGCTCGATCGCACGCGTGACGCCACCGGAGCGCCGGTCGAGGTGAAAGCGCAGCGAGAGGTCGTGCATATGCTCGAAGCTGGTCAGGGCCGCGTCACGGGCGACGCGGTAGCGCACGGGGGCGAACACAGCATCACGCAGTTCGTTGAACGCGGCAGCGACAAGCCGCACAAGGCCATAGCCGATGATGAGCATGACCGGCATGGCCGCGATG
Organism: Acetobacter conturbans; assembly: GCF_011516755.1. Taxonomy (GTDB): domain Bacteria; phylum Pseudomonadota; class Alphaproteobacteria; order Acetobacterales; family Acetobacteraceae; genus Acetobacter; species Acetobacter conturbans. The sequence goes on from NZ_WOSY01000001.1 coordinate 388,312, forward strand.
CCAAGCGGATGCGAAAGATCGTCAATGACGCGGCTGTAGACCCACGGCACCGCTACCGTGGCCAGCTTTGCGGCCACGAGCAGCAATGCCACACCCGTGACACGCAGACGCAGTTTCGGATCGTTGCGGGGCCAGAGATAGGGCAGCAGACGGGAGAGGGTCACTCCGGCGGGTTTGGCCGGGCGCGAATTGGTTTGGGAAGGCGGACTCATCGTATCGGATGTGGCACGTTATCGCCGTTTTGCAACCCTGCGAGCGCATGAATGCGGTTTGGCGCAGGACATTGTCAGCCCTCGCCGCGCCCCGTAGGAGGGAAAGGACCGGACCATTTTCCCGGCTCCAGCCTTTCGGCACCTTTCGGATGAGCGCCATGCACCCAAGTTCCCCACAACCGTTTCCGCGGACTGCTCCGGGAGAGTCCGCCATGAACGGCTTCATGCGCCATATCGAAGCCTGCAACACGGCGATCCTGCCCGGAGACCGACGCGTATTCCGCATCGAGGGTGAGGTGGTCGGCTATGTCGATCCGCGAATCGCTCCCTCTCTTGAGGCGATGGGCCTCGCGGATGCCGATGGTTTCTCACTGAACGCGCCCGAGCGACTGGAAGCCATCGGCGAGGAACTGGCGAGGCAGGGGCTTTATCGCACGCACAACGAGCTTTTCGACGTATGGGGCGCAGACGGTGAGCCACCGCTGGGACGCATCGATCGGGGCGCCCTGCCGCTGTTCGGCTTCATTGGTGTTGGCGTCCATCTCAACGGGCTTGTGCGCAGGGAAGACGGACTGCATCTCTGGATCGGTCGACGGGCGCGCGACAAACGGCTCGACCCCGGCAAGCTGGATCATCTCGTGGCGGGGGGTGTTCCCGCCGGTCTTACGCCCGATGTCGCCATTCTCAAGGAAGCGGAAGAAGAAGCGAGCCTTCCGGCGGACGTGGTGCGTCGGGGCGCGAAAAAGGTCGGGGTGCTTCACTATGCGCTGGAACGCGCTGAAGGGCTGCGCCGGGATCGGCTGATTTGTTACGACCTGCTGCTGCCGGACAGTTTCCAGCCTGTTCCGGCCGACGGCGAAGTGGAGGAATTCCTGCTTCTCCCCATCGCCGAGATTTTTCGGCTGGTTCGGGACACGGATGAATTCAAGTTCAACGTCAATCTGGTGTTGATCGATCTCTTCCTGCGGGAGGGTTTGATTGATGAACGGTCCGAGGCTGGTGAGGCTCTGCGACAGGGACTTCAGGGTGACAGTGCAGTCACTTCAGCGTGAAACGAGGAGCGGCCTTTGCTGTGGCGGGTCTGCTGGAACTGGTTTTATCCGGATGTCAGACCGTCCCGCCGTCTCCTGCCCTGCCTGCATCATGCGCAGCGCTCGCTGCAAAGGCCTCCGTGCAGATCACGCTGATGTTTGGTCTGACCACGCCGGAACATCAGGCGATCAGGGAGCAGGACTGGCAGGATTTCCTGCAACGGGACGTCAGTTCGCGCTTCCCGATGGGCCTGACGGTGTTGTCAGGAGAAGGGAAATGGCGACCGGATGAGGCTTCTCCGACTGAGAGTGAACCCTCCCGTCTGGTATGGATCGTTACCGCCGACACACCGGATCTTCCGGTGCGTATTGGGGCCATTCGCCGGGCGTATCGGACACGGTTTCACCAGCAATCCGTCGGAGTGAGTCTGACCCGCGCCTGCTCGGCATTCTGATCGGGAGGGCTTCACCTGCGTTGGGGCTGACACACGAGAAGAGTAGAGCCAAGGTTCCATCCTTATCCCCGCAAAGGGTCGCACACCTTTGGAAGTTGACTTATTGCGCAAGAGACGGGGGCAAAAAGGCCGGAGGTCACTTCCGGGGCCGGGCAGAGACTGGGCTTTCTGTCTGACGGTGCAATCTTTGTTCAGGTCGCTATGACACGGTCCCGCAAAACCGGACGGCCTCACCGTTCGTATCGAACCGTCGAAACCACGCATGTCCTGTCTGAAATGGGCCGCATAAAGAGCTGAAAGCAGCCCCTCACAACCCGCTGTAGCGAAGGACCACGAACCGTCCCACCTGTCGACGCACGGAGGGTGGCCCGAAAGTGCGCAGGACGGCAGCCTCGTCATAGGTCTCGGTGGGCGTTGGAACCAGAACGAAGAAGGGTCGCCCCTTCAGGATGTCGAACGTCATGTGCTCATGAATATGCTGGAACGGGCCTATGTGGCCGCTGCCATCCGTAATGGCAGGGAGCACCGTAATCCTGCCGCCTGATCCCATTTCATAAATGAGGGAAGCCCACCACGATCCGATCCCCAGCGATGGCTCTTCCCTCAGGAGATCCTCAAGAAGCGGTCCGTCATCTGCATGCAGAAACCCCGGTACAGGCCGGGCAATCATCTGGGCATCAGCTCTCACCGTCAGCACCAGCGTCACGGCTGCCAACGCAAGAACCAATTTGCGTCCGGCACATGTCAGGGCCAGCACCATGCTCAAGGCAGCCCAGCCCGGAAAGAGATAACGCACCGTGGCGATGGAAAACCCTTCGCTGGAGACACGGTCGCTCAGAAGTAGACTTGCAACGTCACAGAATGCAGCAAGCAGCAGCAATTCGACGAACGGGTCCTTTCCATGCGCCACAGTGCTGGGTTTTCCTCCCTGTGGTCCTTTGCACAATCCCCTCAGGCAGAGCCCGAAGAGGCCAAGACGCAGGCAAGAGAGGAGCCCGTCTCTCATGGAGTGCCCGAACGGGTCCCCTCCGCAGGTGAGGAGAATGTCATGCAGGACGGTCGAAATCGTCCCGCCAAGATCCTGCCATGCCACGAACTGCATACTGATCGGTTCGACAAGAAACCCACCCGTCGCCTGATTGAGCGACAGCAGCACCGGAGCCAGAGCCGCGACGCACAGCGTAACGGTGGCCAGAATCGAGGCGCGTTGCCATTCGCCCTGCCCTTGTCCCAGCCGGTAACCGCAGAAAAGTAGGATCGGCAGGGTGCCCGTCACCTGCAGGAGAGGATCTCCCAGGATACCGAGCCCCAGCAGAAGGCCGCCTGCCGCAAGATATCCTCGCCGCCCCGTCTGCAGATACCGGGCGGCATGATGCAGTGCCCATACGCCATAGATGACGGTGGCGAGATGAATGGCGGACAGCGTGACGAAAGAGGCTGTCGGGGTGGGGAGAAGAGGAATGGCGAACAGGACAAGAATGAGCAGCGTGGCGCCCCAGCGCTGCCCCGCTGAGATGAACCTCATTCTTACGAGTGCCAGCAGGGACGCCACCAGAGTCGTCCAGATGATGGCGGGCTGAAGCATCAGCAGGCGGGGGCTGATGGGGGAGTGTCCGAATGCACTCCAGGCCGCAGACAATATGCCAGCAAGTGGAATTTCGGAGGTCCAGACGTTGGGCGCGGTCAGAGCCCATCCATGCAGGCGCCAGTTGCCGTGGATGAAGGCGTTGCCCGCGAGAAAATAACCGACCTGATCGGACGTGTGCGGCCAGTACCAGTTCACGTGCTCGCATAGCGCGCAGAAGACACAGGCCACCACGCACCACAACACGGCGGGCCTGAGAGCGAAACGCCTCACGGCTTCTTCAGGTCCATCGTCTCTTAGGGGACCAGAACGGTGGCCGTCGCCGTGCACGCGATGCCTTCCTCACGACCCGTGAAACCGAGGCGTTCGGAGGTCGTGGCCTTGACCGAGATGCGGTTGACATCGACCTGAAGCAGGGAAGCGAGACGCTCGCGCATGGCCTGTGCATGCGGACCGATCTTCGGGCGCTCACAGATCAGGGTGAGATCGGCGTTGACCAGCATCCCGCCCTTTTTCCGGATCAGTTCGCCCGCATGAATGAGGAAGCGGGCGCTGTCCGCGTCCTTCCATTCGTTCTGGCTGGGCGGGAAGTGCCGGCCGATGTCACCCTCTGCGAGAGCCCCATAGATGGCGTCGCACAACGCATGGATGCCGACATCGGCATCGGAGTGACCGGCGAGGCCCCGCTCGTGCGGAACCGTGATGCCGCACATGATGAGGGGACGGCCTTCCGCGAAGGCATGGACATCGTAGCCGAAGCCGGTGCGGGGAAGCAGGGTGGGGCCAATCAGGCGTTCGAGGCGCACCAGATCCTCCTCGTAGGTCAGCTTGATGTTATCTTCGGAACCAGTTGTCAGGGCGACACTGAAACCGGCGGATTCGAGCAGGAGGGCGTCATCGGTGGCCGTGGAATCGCCGGATGTCCGCGCGGCCCGGTGAAGATCGAGCAGAATGCTGAACCGGAAACCCTGCGGAGTCTGGGCACGGAACAGGTCCTTGCGTGGTACAGTCTCCGTGATGACACCGCCCTCGCCCCTCTTGAGCGTATCGGCGACAGGCACTGCGGGAATCGCACCCGGATGATCCTTTAGCGCCGTGAGAACGCCTTCAATCAGGGCGGCAGACACATAGGGCCGGGCACCATCATGCACCAGCACGACATCGGGACGATCCGCTTCAGGCAGGGCGGCAAGCGCCTCCAGCCCGGCGAGAACGCTGTCCTGACGTTCCTTGCCTCCGGCCACAGGCTGCAGGGTCGGGAGCCCCTCCAGCGCTTCGGTCAGCGACGCAGTGTCACCAACCGGCTGAATGAGCGCGACATGAGGCGCCAGCGCCTCAGCGGCGTGGCGAATGACGGGACGACCGGCCAGCGTGATGAACTGCTTGGCGGTGGTGGAGCCGGTGGCGGCGGCATAACGGCTGCCGGACCCGGCCGCGAGGAGAATGGCTGCGACACGCATGATGGCGCAGGAATGGGCGGAGGCGCGGCGCACGTCAAGCCGGTTCAGCCAGCGGGAAGAAGGGAGTCCTGCTGCCGGGGCCGTTCAGTGGCCCGGGCAAGCTCTCAATGAGAGGTCTGCCCCAGACCCACGGCATAACGGAAACCACCCCCATCAGCAGGGCCGAGCCGTGTCAGTTCCGGCCGGTGAGCCGCCATTTCCACGGCGGTCTCAGGCAGGTCGATGCAGACCGTTGCCGTTCCCATGCAAGGAGCGAACCTCCAGCCGGGCGCAGCATCGGGCGTGATGCCGCCCTGCCCCCGCACGTAGTCGACGAGGATATCGCGATTGCGTTTCGGGGCGGTCAGCAGGACATGCCCTGCCCCGGTTCCCGGAAAATGGCCGCCACCTGAAGCGCGGTAATTGTTGGTCACCACGGCAAAAACCTGTTCGTCATCGACAGGCTGGCCATCCAGATGAAGATTGCTGATCCGATGAGCGGACGAGTCGATGAGAGTGCCGCAGTCCGCATATCGCCGTGGCCGGGTGATATCGACGTCATAGGTCAGCAATCCGGAAACGGTATCCCCCATCACGACGTCGAATGTGTAGACGGGAGAGGCCGGATCAAGCAGCTTTTGTGGCTCGGCACACTCCGGCACGATGCGATTGAAAATCGTGACGGCGCGTTCCAGCCATTCACGCAGTTCCGCTCCGCTACAGCGCACGATGCTGAGAATATTGGCGAAGGGATAGATGCTCGCCAGATCCCGCATGGTCAGCGGCCCTGCCGGAATGTTGACGAACATATCCGACGCCGCGCAACCCACGTGAAACGGCGATGCGGCGGACAGAAGCGGCAGGTGTGCCCATTCGGTGTGGGCCAGCAGCTTGTGGGCGTAGGCCAGTTGCGCCGCATTGACGAGAGACAGGCAGGGGTCCGGGCCGAGGAAGGTGAACCAGTTGCTGAGCGAGGCTGTCGTTTCGCCGACAGGCTCGTTCATCCACGCGATCGTCGCTTCATGCTCGGGCTGAACGGCTGCCGCCACGGCCTCGTCATCGGACACAAGCGGTTCAACCTTTCCCCCCTCGCGTCGGCAGACAGGTCGGACCTCCGTGTGAAAACGCTCACATGACCATCCCTCGGCCCCCTGACGGAGCGTCAGGTCGATGACGCCAAGATGACTGCCCCAGAAGCCGGGCATGACAGCGGGCTTGCCGTGCAGCGTACCCGCCTTGCAATCGACGCCGGGCAGGTCCGCATGCCCCGGTCCGGGAAAGACATGATGGGTGTGCCCAAGCAGCAGTGCGTCGATTTCCGGGAGTTCCGCGAGATAGAGGGCGGCATTCTCATCGCCCCCCTGACGTGGCACCGCCGAGATGCCGCAGTGACACAGGGCGATCAGCACATCGCAGCGCTTGCGAAGAGTGGGCAGAATTTCGCGGGCGGCATCCACCATGTCGGTGACGACCAGCCGGTCGGCAACATGCACCGCATCCCACACCATGACCTGCGGTGGCAGGAAGCCGACGACGCCGATCCGCAGCGTATGCGGATGTCCCCGGTCATCAAGCATCTCCCGCTCCATCACAACTGACTCGGGCAGCAGTGAAGAACCGTCCTTCAGCTTCAGGTTGCTGCACAACACGGGAAAATCGGCGTCTTTCAGGATGTCGCCGAGAAAAGACAGCCCGTAATTGAATTCATGGTTTCCAAGAGTGGTCGCGTCATAGCGGAGCAAATTCATGGCGCGGATCATGGGGTGTGCCGCGCCATCGGATGTGACGGCCTCCTGCCGGGCTGCCATGAAATCGCCCATGGGCGACCCCTGACAGGCGTCGCCGTTATCGAACAGCAGGCAGTTGGGAACTTCCGCACGGGCACGACGAATCAGCGATGCAACCCGGCTCAGGCCAAGGGATGGATCTTCCTGCGCACGATAATAATCCCACCCGCGCAGGAACATATGCAGGTCGGACGTCTCCAGCAGACGGAGAGACACGCACGCGCCTGCCTCCCTCGTCTTCTGCTCGCTGTCTGTTTCGGGCCGTTCCATCAATGCGCCCTTAACGGGTGCCCTTCAGGCGATGCAGGCACACCTCCCGGCTGCTTTTCGGGGGAATCAGACCTCGGCCTCCAGCATGATGCGGGTCACATCCCCAGCCCAGGGGCCGTTATAACGTTCCAGCCAGCGTTCAGCCTGCGTCGGCGCGCCACCCGCCAGAGCCTGCAACGGCGCAAGCAGGGCGGATTCATCCACACCGGCATCATTGCGAAAGCCACGAGCCCGCAACCCCTGCGTAGCGATCTCCACCATGCGGGCCGCGACATCGCGCACCGTGCCGGCTCCGAACGGCGTGTTCAGGGCGCGGGCCGGAACGTCGCCACGCAGCGTGCGATATTCGTCCCAGCTATAGTCGCGGATGAGACTGTCCGCAGCGGCAAGGGCGGCATCATCGTACAGCAGCCCCACCCAGAGAGCCGACTGGGCCAGCATCATGTCCGCCGAACCGGCATCCGCACCACGCATTTCAAGGAACGTCTTGAGACGCACATCGGGAAACAGCGTGGTGAGATGGTCTTCGAAATCGCCGATGGTGGGGGTCAGTCCCTCCAGCCCGTCCTGCCGGTCGCCCGCGAGCCACCCCCGGAAGGAGCGGCCAGCCACGTCGATCAGCCTGCCGTCACGGACGACGAAATACATCGGCACATCGAGCGCCCATTCGACGTATTTTTCGAACCCGAAATCCTCATCGAAACAGACGGGCGGCATGCCGGAACGGGCATTGTCGGTGTCGGTCCAGATGCGGGCACGGTTGGAGAGCCAGCCGTTGGGCTTGCCTTCATAGAAGGGCGAATTGGCGAACAGCGCCGTGGCCACCGGCTGAAGCGCGAGGGAGACGCGCATCTTGCGGACCATGTCGACTTCCGAGGCGAAGTCGAGATTGACCTGCACGGTGCAGGTCCGCTGCATCATGTCGAGACCCAGCGTGCCGACTTTCGGCATGTAGGCCCGCATGATGGCGTAGCGGCTCTTCGGCATCCATGGCTGGGAAGCCCGGGTGGCGAACGGGTGGAAACCGAGGGGCGAGAACCCCAGCCCGAGCGGGCGGGCGGCTTTTCGGGTCGCCACGAAATGGCGGTCCAGCTCATCCTTCGTCTCGTGCAGGCTGGCCAGCGGCGTGCCGGAAAGCTCGAACTGGCCAGCGGGTTCGAGAGAGATCGCTGCGCCCTTGTCGAGATCCGTTCCCTTCAGGCCGATGACCGCCGGACCATCCATGATCGGCTGCCAGCTTCCCTGCTCTTCCATGCCTTTCAACAGCGCAGCGATGCCCTCATGCTCATAGTCAGGCGATGAGAAGGCGGGACGATCAGCATTCGCGGCTTCCGGGCGGACAAAGCCGAACTTTTCGTGCTCGGTGCCTATGCGCCAGCTATCACGCGGTTTGCAGCCAGACGCCAGCACCTCCACAAGCTCGCTGGTGGACGTAATGGGGCGGGCGTCCTGCTCGGCTGGATTGGACATCGGGCTTCAGGTTTCCACTCAGGGAGGCCGCGCAGCGACGGGACGCGGGCAGACGAAGCAGCCCGCGCACCATATCTGTCTGCCTCAAACGTTTCGAAGCTGGGAATCGAACAGGGTAAGCCCGGCGGCGACGGCTGTCTCGGCGCGCAGAACCCTGTTTCCCAGAGTTATGGAGGTAACAAACGGACGAGCACGGGTGACGTCAAGCTCTCCGTCGCTGAAACCACCTTCAGGTCCGATCATAAGGCCGTCTCCGGCCTGTGCTCCGGCAAAGGGCGAAAGCGGGAAGGACTCGCTCGCCCCGTGGCTTTCGGCGCGCTCCGCGAGTCGCTCCACAGCAACAAAAAGACGTTTTTCCGCAGGCCATGCACCGAGAAAGTCAGCAAACCGAATGGGCGTCGCGATTTCGGGAACGATCAGACGCTCGCACTGTTCCGCCGCCTCAGTGGCAATCGATTCGAGCCTTGCCTCGTTGACGCGCTGCCCCACGGTCCGTTCGGTGAGCAATGGCACAAAGCGGGTAACGCCAAGCTCCGTTCCCATCCTGACGACTAGATCGGTCGCATCGCGCTTGAGGAGAGCGAATGCCAGCACGCAGCCCGGCTCCGGAGCGGGTGTCCGCAACTGTTCGAGGCAGCTGAAACTCCCCTTGTCCTTTTTTATGGAAGCTATGCGGGCCAGCCACTCTCCGTCGCGCCCGTTGAACAGACGCACCTCGTCTCCTTCGCCGCGCCGCAGCACCGTCCCCAGATAGCGAGCCTGATCGGGGGCCATCGGCAGGGTCATGCTGCCTGCCAGCGGCTGATCGGGCTGGAGATAAAGGCGCGGCAGGGTGTGAGGGGCTGGCATGGCCGGGGCTTTCAGAACAGCGGAATGATCCGGAACGGGCGAGCGCCGGGCATTGACCCGAACCGGTCCGCACCGCATCAATCGGCGCGGTTTCGGCGGGATCAGCCCGCTGGTCAAGTCTAGCAAGAGAGATTGCAGTGTCAGGCACCGTCACTCCGCATACGGACATTCGCAGCACCGGCTGGATTTCCCGCCTTCCTTCTTCCCTGCGTCCTTATGCATTGCTGGCGCGCCTCGACCGGCCGATCGGCACATGGCTGCTGTTCCTGCCCGGCGCATGGGGCATCTTGCTGCCCGGTGCCGATGGCCATATCCCACCGATGGAGCGTGTCCGTCTGCTGGTGCTGTTCGCCATCGGCAGTCTGGTGATGCGTTCGGCGGGCTGCGTCGTGAACGATATGTGGGATCGCGACATCGACCGCCAGGTCGCCCGGACGGCGGATCGCCCGCTCGCGGCCGGCACGCTGCGCATGCGACATGCTGTAGCATTCCTGTTTCTTCTGTTGATGATCGGGCTGGTCATTCTTCTTCAGCTCAATCCGCTCACCCGCCTGCTTGGCGCGTCCTCACTCATTCTGGTGGCGCTTTATCCGCTCGCCAAACGATTCACGTGGTGGCCGCAACTGGTGATGGGTTTCACCTTCGGGTTTGGCGCGCCCATGGGATATGCGGCTGTGACCGACCGCTGCGACGGCACGCAGATCTTTCTCTATGCCGCGACCATTGTCTGGCAACTCGGCTTCGACACCATTTACGGCTTTCAGGACATGGATGACGACGCCCGGATCGGCGTGAAATCCACATCCCGTCTCTGGCAGGGGCAAGCCCGCGCCTTCATCGGAGCCTGTTACGCAATGGCGGCTGCACTCCTCCTCACGGCTGGCGTTTTTGCTCACACGGGCATTGGTTTCTATGTCGTGGCTGCTGCCTGCATTGTCTGGCTGCTGCGGCAGGCCGCCATGGTGAACCCTCAGGACCCCCGTCTTTGTCTCGCCCAGTTTCGTGCCAACAGAGACATTGGAATCGGAGTCGCAGTGGCCTGTCTGGCCGGTCTCATTTTTTGAAATGCGATAATGCAAGGGTCGGGAAGAAAAAACATGCCGGTCCCTCGCCCTGTAACGGTTCACAACGTATTCCAACGGAAACCCCGAAGCCTCTTATTTTTATTGATTTTTATTGCAATCGTTACACCGCAGTGAGCCCATTAGGTAATCGGACCGAATAAGTCTTATATTTCAGTCCATTACAGTAGCATCGCGCTTTTCAGAACTAGTCATCCCAGTAGACGATGCTCCCGTTTTTGATGGCTGTGTATCATTTTTGATTTATTTTATCATAAATAAAAACATATTATTCGACACAACAAATCTCTAATAGAACAATAAAATCTGAAACAAACGATTTTAAATATAAATACAAAATATAAAAATAGAGCACTTATTATCGCAACACACACCTTATCGTTAATACAACGTCAAATCTCGCCTTCGTTTTTCAGTTGGTATCGCAATAATGGAGACGTTCACCCGGCATCAAAAGAAAGAGAGTATTTAATGCCTCGCGCACTGACATGGTCTTCAGAGCAAGATGAAAAACTTTCGTTTCTCCTTAATAAAAAGAAGATGACACTAAGAAGCGCTGCAAAACTATTGGGTGTAAGCAGAAGTTTCATTCACAGACGATCACAGAAAATGCAAAGAGACGTGCATTTCCGCACCTGCAGCACCATGCGTGAAGAAGCTGGCTTTGAACCGCTGGCTGCTGGTCACCCGATCAGCTGGAAAGCCATCCAGATCCGACGCCCGTCACGCATGTATTCCTCCAACACGGACATCCTTGAATTTGCCGATGCCGCCTGAAGTCTGGACAGCCAAACTCATCCGATAGATCAGACTGTCAGGCCAGATCCTGAACAGACCCGTACGGGTGAACACCTGAAATATTTCACTATTCCGCAATATCGAGAAAACGGATGCCACACTACCGTGGCATCCGTGCCCATGTTTTGGCATATGTCTCGGAACATGCCCGACCACAGGTTCGGCGGGCCTCCGTCCGGCAGCAGCTCCCTAACGGGTCTATGTCGACCGAACTCCGTTGCGGAACTGTGTCATGCCTTCTTCCACGCCGCCTCTTTCTTCCGAACAGGAAGACACGAAAAACAGTACCTTCAAGATGCTAGGGCTTTCGCCTGCCCTGCTTACCGTCGTCAAAAACGCAGGCATGAAAGATCCGACCCCCATCCAGAACGCGGCCATTCCTCCGCTGCTGGCCGGGAGTGACGCTGAAATTCTGGCTCCCACCGGCACAGGGAAAACCGCCTGCTACCTGCTGCCGCTGCTCGCCCACCTTCAGAAAAGAAAAAAGCTGGTCGGACTCATCATCGTGCCGACGCGGGAACTGGCGCGGCAGGTCACTGCAATGGGTCAGACACTCGCCCCCTCACCATCTTTCTATCCTTTCGCCGTCTACGGCGGAGCAAAGGATGACAGCGCGGAAGACGACATCCCGCCCCCCGATGTCCGAGTGATCGTGGCCACGCCGGGGCGCCTTCTGGATCTGTTCCGCTCTGAATGGCTGGAGCCGACGTTGTGCCGCTTCGTAGTCCTTGATGAAGGCGACCGCCTCATGGCGGGGGAGTTCCGCGAGGAAATGCAGGATATTCTGGCCCTGCTGCCGAGAGACCGCCAGACCGTCCTCGTATCCGCCACCGGGTCAGCGGAAACCATGACGGCCGCCCAGGACTTCCTCTACAAACCGGTACGGATCGAACCGGAACGCAACATCCGGCCTTCCATCCGGCAGGCGATCCTGTTCGTCGACCGGCAGGACAAGCCCGCCGCCGCCGAGGCGCTTCTCCGCCGTCATAACGACCGCAGCACCATTGTCTTCGCAACCACCCGCGATGAAGTGGACCTCCTGACGCGCCATCTCCGCAAGCGCGGCCTTAAGGTGGTGGGGCTGCATGGTGGCCTGACCCAGCCCGCCAGAAACGCCTCGATCGAAGCCTTCACGAAGGGAACCGCGACCGCCCTCGTGGCGACCGATATCGCTGCCCGTGGCCTCGACATCGAACAGGTTGGGCAAGTGATCAACATCTCCCCGCCCGAGCAGCCGGACACCTATCTCCACCGGATCGGGCGCACGGGCCGGGCCGGGCGCATGGGCTGGGCTGCGACGCTGTGCGCTGCCGATGAACGCAAGACGATGCGGAAAATCGAAACCGCGCTGGGCCTCAAGCTTGCGGTGCTGCCAGTTCCGGACGTTACAGAGAATAAGACGGCGAAAAATCCAGCGGACCGTCGCCGCCGTTAAAACAGCTCATCAGTCGGCAGCGCCGCGATCCCATGAGGGGATCAGACGGCTAGCGGTGGCCACGCTGTCCGCACTGACTGTTTCGAAGAACGGGATTTCCGCCATAATCCTGACCTGCCCATGCTCTTCGATCGCAGCCCGATTGCCGGGGTTTGGCGGCCCGTTCAGAATCACACCGGCCACGCCGATGCCCCGCTCACGCAGTGCGGCGAGACTGAGCAGTGTGTGATTGACGGTCCCCAGCCCGCTGCGGGCAACCAGCACCACGGGCAACCCGAACCGTGCGATCAGATCAATCATCAGCAGATCGGCGGTCACCGGCACATCCAGTCCACCAGCCCCTTCGACAACGAGCGGCCGATCCGGCTGTTCCATCGGCAGGAGCAGTCGGGACACATCAACCTCCCGCCCCTCAGCGGCGGCGGCGGCCTGTGGCGACAGGGGGGCCAGAAACGTGTCGGCAGGCGGCAGGATTTGATCGGGGGCAGCGCCTGCAAGATGAGTGACTGCTGGCGTGTCACCCTCTTCTTCCGCCAGCCCGGTCTGAAGCGGCTTCCAGTACAACGCTTCCCATGCGCGTGTCAGGCAGGCGGAAGTGAAAGTCTTGCCGACACTGGTATCCGTTCCGGTCACGAAAACGCCCGCCCGTGGGGGAGCACGGAACAGGCCGAAGGCGATATCCCATGTCAATGCCCCCCCGCCCTCATCGAAATGACCGATGACACGCCGTAACATTGGAACGCTCAGCGGACGCCCACCCTCTGCTGGCGTGGTCGCCCCGATCCGGCGCAGCCCGCGCAGAAAAGTCAGACCGCCCTCGGTCTGCTCCAGCATGGTCTCGAATGCCCAGTGCGCCGAGGGTTCATGGAAAAGCTGAACACGGTCTCCCCGCGGCCACCCTTTCAGAAGAGCAGACCGATTGGGATAAGTGCGGATATTGGCGGTGACACCGTGCGCCTCATGCGCCTCCCGCCACTCGCGGAAACTGTCCTCGGCCAGTGTCGATGCCGCCAGCAGGCCGCCGCGAGCCAGCAAGGCTGCAAGAGCAGAGAGTGCGCGATCAGGCGGATCGATCCACTGGAGAGCGAGATTGCCGCAGATGAGATCAAACGCCTTCCCATTCAGTTCTGGACAGTCCTGCGGCGCGGCGGCGTCCATCCGGACGAACCGCACGCTATCACCACAACGGGCATGTGCCCGTCCCAGCATGTCCGGCGCGAGATCCGTGGCAATGATTTCGGCCTCCGGCCAGCGGGCATGCAGCAGTTCCGTGAAAGCCCCGGTTCCACAGCCGAACTCCAGAATGCGGGCCGGAACGTGCCCTTCCAGAGCGGCCGAGATGCGTTCGATCAGCCTTCGGCCCACAAGCCTCTGAACAGTCGCGGCGCTGTCGTAATCCTGCGCCGCATTGAAACGGGCCGCGATAACCGCCCTCTCACGGGCAGTCTGTTCGTGCCTGCTGCGGAAACCTGGATCAGACATCCGCCATCTCACTGATAAAACGCGCACACAGCGCGGGATTGCTTAACGGCAACAGATGACCGCCCTTCTCCGACCAGCGTATCCGACCGGATGGCATGGAAGCCGCCGTCATGTCAGGTGTGACGATGGCGTCATCGCGGCTCGCCAGAAACGCGTGGATACGGCCCTTTTCGACGCGACCATCGCCATCCCGCAGGAGCTGCAATCCCTGAGCCAGCCGTTCCACAGAGAGATCGTCTTCCGGTAACGGATCTTCAACGGGCACACCGCAATTCGCCCTGAACTGCCGGAGAACATCTTCCGCATTACGCTCCAGTCCGGCGAGCATCCGGTCAAGGACACGCGGCGCAACGCCTGCGGGGAAATCAGTGGCCCGACTGAAGCGTGTGAAACCGTTGATACCCAGAATCCGGCTTCCCATGGGGAGAGGTTTCTGCATGAGCAGCCACAGCAGGCCCAGCGAATGACCGACAGCCAGCAACGGCTCGTCCTCCGGGAGCGTGATTGCCGGAGGCCCGAAAAAACCAAGATCGAGTGCCAGTGTCTCATGAGGCAGTTCGTCCCGGACGGCATCCCACATCGCAGGCGAGAAAGCCCATCCATGCACAAGAACGATCCGCATCACTCCGCTCCGGTCACGCGCAGGATCGCCTCGGCCAGATGCTCCACCTCCGCGGCCGTATGCGCGGCGGACAGAGTCACGCGCAGCCGGCTTTCCCCTTTCGGAACGGTGGGGGGGCGAATGGCGACGGCGAGCATCCCTTCCGCTTCCATCCGGGCGGCGGCCTCCAGCGCCACAGCCGCTTCTCCCATCATGACCGGCACGATCTGAGTGGCTGAAGCACCGGGGTCGAGGCCAGCGGCTTTCAGACGGGCGCGGAGAGCCTCGCCATGCTGTGCGACCCGGACACGCTCATCATCCAGCGTCGGCAGCAGGTCCAGCGCAGCATCTGCTGCCCCCAGAACGGCAGGCGGAAGAGCCGTGGAATAAATGAAGCCGGAGGCCGTGTTGATCAGCCAGTCGCACAGGGCGCGCGAACCCGCGATATAGGCTCCCATGCCGCCGAGCGCCTTACTGAACGTACCCATGATGAGAGGTACATGCCCCTCGGCTTCGCTGGCCAGTCCCGCGCCGTGGGGACCGAGCACACCGGTGGCGTGTGCCTCGTCGAGACAGAGAAACGCTCCGAACCGGTCGGCCAGAGCCGCAAGGCCGGGCACGTCCGCACGGTCGCCATCCATGCTGAACACACTTTCGGTCAGGATCAGCTTCAGGCCCGGCTCATTTGCCCGCGCCAGCAACAGACTTTCCAGATGCGTCAGATCGTTATGACGGAAACGGATCTGCCGCACGCCAGCCGCCAGACAACCCTGATGCAGGCTGGCATGGTTCAGCCGGTCCGTGAACACGAGCGGCGGGGCGCCGGACTGCTCCACCGACAGCCGCGCCAGCGCCGGAACCAGCGAGGCATTGGCCTGCCAGCCGGAAGCGAAGAGCAGGGCCGCTTCCGTCCCTTTCAGTCGCGCCACCTTCGCCTCGACCTGTTCATGCAACGGACGTGTGCCGGTGACGAGGCGAGAGGCCCCGCTGCCCGCGCCGAAGCGTTCGGCCCATTCGGCGGCGCGGCTCCGCAACAGCGGATGCCCGGACAGGCCGAGATAATCGTTTGAGGAAAAATCGATGACGACGGAACCGTCAGGGCGCTGGAAACGCGCTGGACCCACGGAAATAAGAGGGCGCAGTACACGCCTGCGATCCTCTGTCTGAAGAGTGGCGAGGGCCTGCCGGAAAAGAGTGTCGAAGCGCGTCATGGGACGAGTGTGGTGCCGGACGGCGGGCATGGGGTCAATCATTCACATGCCGCTTCCGGTCCCCGCCCGATCAGGCGATACTTCCGGGAAAGACATCCGCCCGTTTCAAGGATCATCGCGTGCCCGAATCCGACCCGCTTAATCCAGACTGGTATCAAACCGGCCTGTCCCATATCTGGCTTCCCTATTCCCAGATGAAGACAGCGCCGAAGCCGCTTCTGGCCCGTTCGACGGCAGGCAGCCGCATCACGCTGCAGGATGGCCGATCCCTTGTGGATGGGGTGGCGGCATGGTGGACGGCCTGTCACGGCTACAATCATCCCCACATCCGGTCCTGCGCGGAAGATCAGCTGGCGCACATGCCCCACGTCATGTTCGGCGGCATGGTGCATGAACCGGCCCTGCGCCTGTCCAGCCGCCTTGCGGCCATGCTTCCGGGCGATCTGGACCACGTGTTTTACACGGATTCCGGCTCCGTCGCCGTCGAGGTGGCGATGAAGATGGCGATCCAGTATCGCCTCAACCGCGGAGAGTCGGAACGGACAAAACTGCTGGCGTTCCGGGGCGGCTATCATGGCGACACGCTGGCCACGATGGCGATCTGCGACCCGGAAGAGGGCATGCATCACCTCTTTGCGGGCGTGATGCCGACGCAATATGTGATCGATCTGCCGCAGGACACTGCGACAATTGCCGCGTTCGAGACGTTCCTCGACGCCCATGCCCATGAAATCACCGCCATCGTCGTCGAACCGCTTGTTCAGGGCGCGGGGGGCATGCTGTTCCACAGGCCGGAAGTTCTGCGTCGCCTGCGCGACGCCGCCGACCGGCGTGGAGTGCTGCTGATTCTGGACGAGATCTTCACCGGCTTTGGGCGGACGGGAACGATGTTCGCCTGCGAACAGGCCGGGATCGTGCCGGACATCATCACGCTGTCAAAGGCCCTGACCGGCGGCACCCTGGCGCTGGCCGCCACCGTGGCGCGGCGTCACGTCTATGAGGCGTTCCTGTCGGACAATCCGGAACATGCGCTGATGCACGGACCGACCTTCATGGCGAACCCTCTGGCCTGTGCCTGCGCCAACGCCTCGCTGGACCTGTTCGAGCAAGAGCCGCGGCTGGAGCAGGTCGCCGCCATTGAAAGCGCCCTGCACGAGCAACTGGAGCCCTGCCGCGCCTTGCCCGGCGTGAAGGATGTGCGCGTCATGGGCGCGATCGGCGTGGTGGAAATGGACAGGATCGCCGACCCGGCGGCTCTGCGGACACGCTTCATTGCGGAAAATGTTTGGATCAGGCCATTCCGCAATATCGTTTATCTGACACCGGCCTTTACCATTCAACCGGAGGAGCTTCAGACGCTTACGAGAGCCATTTACCGGGTAATCAAAGGATAACTCTGCTCATGGCAAGAGGATGCGCTGCGTACGCGGCTTACCAGCCCGCTGCCGCTGCCTCATCCTCGCTGCGGCTTTCAACCCACAGGCGCTGACCATCGGTGAATTCCTCCGCCTTCCAGAACGGGGCGCCTGTCTTGAGACGATCAATCAGGAAATGCGTGGCGTCCAGAGCCGCCGCGCGGTGAGCCGCGGCCGCCAGCACGAGGACAATCGGCTCGCCCACCAGCAATCGTCCCACCCGATGGATGACCGTGCAGCCGATGAGGGCGAAACGGCTGAACGCTTCTTCGGCAAGAACCGTAAGCGCGTCCTCGCACATGCCCGGATAATGTTCGAGTTCGAGTGCGACGAGACCATTGCCTCCGCGCACGATCCCCATGAAGGAAGAGATGCCGCCAGTGCCGTCTTCCAGACCGAGCAATCGCGCGGTTTCATGACCGACATCGAACGGATCAGACTGCACCCGCACCTGAATCCGTCCTGCCGTGTGCGCGGCTCCTGTCATGGCTTTATCCCCCTGTCATGGGCGGGAAGAAAGCCACCTCGTCGCCTGCATGAACGGGTGTCGACAAATCGCCCAGCACCCTGTTGACGGCGACCCGCACGCGGCCCGGCTGGGCAAACACGTCTTCCAGCGTCTCATCCTGACGACGACGCTCAGCAAGCAGGTCTCCGACCGTGCTGACATCAGCTGTCAGCGGCACAGTTTCGCTGCCGCGACCGATCCGCTCCCGCAAAGCGGCAAAGTAAAGGATCGTCGCTGTCCCGCTCATTGTGGGTCATCCTTGCATTGTAGAAGGGGTCACGCAGGCAGGCGTCCCGTGCCTGAGACACGCATACCGCTCCAAGCGGTCACCGGGAACGGAAAATCGTCAGCAATATGCGCTGCTGATCCGCACGTTCCGGATTATTGGCGGCAGATGGGCCACCTGTGGTCCCTTACTGACCGGCCGGCTGCGCAAGAAGCGGCGTGACGGGCACGATCACTGCCTTGCTGTCATGGGCGTCCGCAGAAGGTAACGACTTCGCACCCACAGCCTTCGCGTTCTTTGCCGGAGCGGTCGCATGGTGCAGCGTCGAAGACCGCACAGTGCTGATCGATCCGTCCGGATGAATGAGCGTCGTCGTGCCATCTCCGTTCGGAATCTCGATGGTGGACGTGTTCATCTTGCCCGCGCCGTATTTCTCGGCGACATCCGGCTCTACGCTGGGGAGAGCAGCCTTTGCACCCGCGCCGGAGAAGGAATCATCCACGTCTTCGCCGATCGCGAGCTTGCCACCATCCGGGAGGTCGCTTTTGCTGCTTCCCAGTATCGTGTCGTGATCGGAAGCCACATCTGACAGGGATGGCAGAGGGCGGGGCGCACCGGGCCAGATATTACCGCTTTCCGGCAGAATCGGCGTTTCCGAAGCGGCATAGCCTTTCACGCGGCGCAGCGTTTCCGACTCTCCACCCGGCAGATTGGGATTCGCACCGGGCAATGTCGCCGTGTCAGTAAGCCATTTATCAAAGCCCGAACAACCGCTCAACACCAGTAATGACGCCACAAGAGCGGCTTTCCGCATTAGTCTTCCCCGTCCAGATGGCTCGTTTCGGCCTGCTTGATACAAGCCTGACAGCCTCAGGTAAATTACAGCTTACCTAAAACCCGCCTTCTTTCGCACCCTTATGGCACGAGAAGGACGCGGCGTGGCGAACAGGTCACGGATCAACCTGCCGGGTCAGGGGATTTTTTGCCGACATTACTTGCCCGCTCCACATGGCGAAGCCCGGCGACCAGATAGTCCCATCCCGTGATGAGCGTCAGAACGGCCGCAACCCACAGCATGATCGCCCCGATAAGCCCGACCGGCAGCCAGGGCATGCCCAGAAGCACGCCCGTGCTGTCGCCCGCGAGAAGGAACCCGATGGCGGTCATCTGGAAACCTGTTTTCCACTTGGCCAGCCGCGTGACCGGCAGGCTGATGCGGGTTCCGGCGAGATATTCACGCAGGCCGCTGACAAGAATTTCACGACAAAGTATGACAACCGCAGGCCACAACGCCCCGTAGGGCATCTTGCCGAGCCCTGCGAGCACCATCAGAGATGCCCCTACGAGCAGCTTGTCCGCGATGGGATCGAGCATACGTCCCAGATCGGACTGCAACTGGCGGGACCGCGCCAGATGGCCGTCAAAATAATCCGTCACCGCCGCCGCGATGAACAGCAGACAGGCAGACGCTGCCGCCTCCGGTCGGTTGAGAGCCACAAGCACAACCAGAACGGGAATGGCGACGATCCGCGACAAAGTCAGGAGATTCGGCAGATCGGTTATCATGAGGACCACGATACTCCACTTTGACGCGGACAGGAACGGCGTTGCGCCGCATGCACCGCAGTATTTGCCTTCATGGAGATGGCGCTTTCATGACCATTTTTCCAGTCACCCCTGCGCTAGGCGGCAGGCGTCCAGTCCGGATGGAAATGCCCGTAGACCGTACGGGCCGTCTCCCGGTTCACTCCCGATACCCCCTCCAGTTCAGCAAGACCCGCCTGACCGACACTGCGCGCAGAGCCGAAATGGTTGAGGAGCGCCCGTTTTCGCGCTGGCCCGACACCGGGAATCTCGTCCAGTTCAGACTTGATCAGCGACTTGGAGCGGCCAGCCCGGTGCGTGGTGATGGCGAACCGGTGCGCTTCGTCACGCAGGCGCTGAAGGTAGTAGAGCACCGGATCGCGCGGTTCGAGCTGAAATGGCGGTGCGTCCCCAGTATGGAACCATTCCCGACCGGCATTCCGGTCCGGGCCCTTGGCGATCGAGACCAGCTTCACGTCCGTCACACCAAGCGAATCCAGCACGCCACGCACGGCGGAATATTGCCCCGCACCGCCGTCGATCAGCAGCACGTCCGGCCAGTCGACTGACTTCTCCCGCCCCTGCTCCGCGGCTTCCTTGAGGGCGCGTCCGAACCGGCGCTCCAGCACCTCCCGCATCATGCCGAAATCATCGCCCGGCGTGATGCCGCTCTTGATGCTGTATTTCCGATAGGAGCGCCGGTCGAAACCCTCCGGCCCCCCGACGATCATCACACCATAGGGATTCGTCCCCATGATATGGCTGTTGTCGTAGACCTCGATGCGGTTCGGGGGCGTATCCAGCTTCAACACCGTCGCCACCCCTTCCAGCAGCTTTGCCTGCCCGGCCGTCTCGGCCAGCTTCCGCTCCAGCGCCTCGCGGGCATTGGTTTCGGCGTGCTCGATGACCTCACGCCGCTCGCCCCGCTGCGGACGCAGGATTTCCACCTTGTGACCGCGCTTGATGCCCAGCGCCTCAGCCAGCAGAGATGCCTCCGTAAGATCCCGGTTTACCAGCAGCAGCCCGGGCGGCGGCTTATCGTCGTAAAATTGGGCGAGGAAGGCCGCCAGAATGTCGGAATCCGTCTCGTCTTTCGTGTGAGCCGGATAGAAGGCCCGGTTGCCGTTGTTGCGGCCGCCGCGAATGAAAAACACCTGAATGCAGGCCTGCCCCGCCGTTTGCCAGACCGCGATGACATCCGCATCCCGGATGCTCGCGGGATTGACCACAGTGGAGTCCTGCATGCTGGACAGTGCCCTGATGCGATCGCGCAGCACGGCAGCCCGCTCATAATCGAGCCCCTCGGCGGCCTTCTCCATCTCGGCGGCAAATTCCGCCTTCAGGGGAGCGCCTTCCCCGGCGAGGAACTCCTTCGCCTGCCTGACCAGATGCTCGTAGTCCGGCTCACTGATCCGATCGACACAGGGTGCGCAGCATCGTTTGATCTGGAACAGCAGACAGGGTCGCGTGCGGGACGCGAACATGGAGTCCGAGCAGGTCCGCAACTGGAACACACGCTGCAGGATGATGATGGTCTGATTCACGGCCCATGCCGAGGCGAACGGTCCCCAGTAGCTCGCGCCTTTCTCCATCTTGCCGCGATGCTTGGCGAGTTGCGGAAAGGCATGCTGCTCGGACAGCATCAGCCAGGGATAGGTCTTGTCGTCACGCAGCAGGATGTTGAAGCGCGGCTTCATGCGCTTGATGTAATTGGCCTCAAGCAGCAGCGCCTCGGCCTCCGTGTGTGTCGTGACGATCTCCATGGAGGCCGTCTCCGACACCATCCGGCGCAGGCGCTCGGGCAGGCGGGAAAGCTGCGTGTAGGACGTCACGCGCTTCTTCAGCGCCCGCGCCTTTCCGACGTAGAGCACATCCCCCTTCGCGCTGATCATCCGATAGACCCCTGGCGAAAGCGGCATGGTCTTCAGGGCAGCCTGAATCACCTCCACTCCCGTCACCGGGGACTCCGGCATTTCCGCAGTCGCTCCAAGGGTTTCATTCGTCATGGAAGTTTCATCCACTGAACATGTGGATAACTCTGTGGAACGGAAGATGACAGATTGATGGACGGCGCGGTTTTCCGCCCTGAATCTTGGATTGCATAATTTTTAAGCATACAATTCAACTTATTGATTTCACTCGTTTTTATCACGGGAACATATTTCCCATAGCGGCGAATCGCCAAAAATGGATGGCTATACAGGGAGTCAATCCCGGACGTGGACAAAATCGACAGTCCCGGGCGAATTGCCTTCTGACGGCCCGGTCCTGCTTTGTTCACACGAGCGAATCCGACGTTCTCAGGCTCCCGTCGCCGCCGCCGCCTCTGCCTCTCGGAGCAAACGCCGGAAGTTACCACCCCAGAACGCCTGAATTTCACTGCGATCATAGCCGCGTCGCATCAGCTCCGCCGTCAGGGCCGGTGAGGCCGCCGCATTTTCCCAGCCGTCAAGCTGCCCCCCACCATCGAAGTCCGAAGAAATCCCGACATACTCCGGCCCGAGCCGCTTCACGACGTAATCGAGGTGGTCCATGTAATCGGCCACCGTCGCCTTCCGTCCGGCCAGTTCCGCGCGGGAACGCAGGAAGCCCCCGATGGCCGTGATCTGGATGAGGCCTCCGCTGGCCTTCAGCGCATCAAGCTGCACGTCATCAAGATTGCGCGGGTGGTCGCAGAGCGCCTTCACGCAGGCATGTGTCGCCACAACCGGCACGGAGGAGACTTCCACCGCCTGCAGCATGGTGGCCCGCGCCGTATGCGACACATCCACCAGCATCCCGAGCCGGTTCATCTCGGCAATCGTCTCGCGGCCCAGAGCGGATAGCCCCCCATGACGTGCCTCCGGATCGCCAAGCCGACGGCTGGGCTGGCCGGAATCCGCCAGTGCATTGTGGCCGTTGTGGGTCAGGGTGACGTAGCGGGCACCGAGCGCGCGAAACTTCGCCAGCATGCCGATATCGTCGCCCATGCCGTAACCGTTCTCCACGCCGGGCACGACCGCCAGCACGTCTTCACGATAAGCCGCTTCGATCTCATCGACGGTCGGGCAGACACGGGCGGAGATGCCGTTCCGCGTCCCCTGCATGCGGCTGATCGCCTCCAGCATGGCGAGGGTCTGCGCCTGCGCCGCCTTGTGCCCCTCCGCATCCACCGTCCCCTGCGCGATATAGGCGACGAAGCACCCTGCCGAGAGATGGCCGCGCTTCATCTTGGGGAAATCGACGAAGCGATCCGGCGTATCGAGAAACGCATCGTCCCGGTCAGGCCAGGGGATGTCGATATGGCTATCGAGCGTGAGCAGCGAATTGTGGAGGGCGAGCGCCTCCGCGGAGAGGGCCGGACGGCTGGGATCGGATGTCATGGGATGGAAATCGGGTCCATGTCGGGAGTTTGCAAGAGCATCAGTGTGCCCTGCCCGACACGGTGGTGGCCAGACCTGTCCGAATCCCCCTTGCCTCAGCCCTTCGTTTGAGCGATCCACCACGCCCCATGCGTATCGTGACCTGGAACATCAACTCTCTGCGTCTCCGTCTGCCGCTGCTTGCGGAGATGGACCGGCAACTGCGTCCTGACGTGATCTGCCTTCAGGAAACAAAGGTGCCGGATCCGCTGTTCCCGGCCGAAGCGCTGACGGAACTCGGCTATCCGCATCAGGTTCGTCGCGGCATGAAAAGCTATAATGGCGTGGCGATCCTCTCACGCCATCCGCTTGCCCCGGTTCCGGACACCCCCGACTGGTGCGAGCGCGGCGACTGCCGTCATGTCTCCGCCCGTGTTGCAGGTGAGCATGGACCTGTCGAAATCCACAATTTTTATGTCCCGGCCGGCGGTGACATTCCGGACGAAGACGAGAACCCGAAATTCGCCCATAAGCTCGCGTTTGTGGATCAGGTGACGGAGTGGTTCCAGACCCATCACCGTAAACGCACCGTGATTGTGGGCGACCTGAACATCGCCCCGCTTGAGCACGACGTGTGGAGCCACAAGCAGCTTCTGAAGGTGGTCAGCCACACACCGCCCGAGACCACGCGGCTCGACGCCTGGCGGGACACCGGCTTCGTGGATGCGATGCGCCATTTCGTGCCGCCCACCGAAAAGCTCTACACATGGTGGTCCTACCGCAACCGCGACTGGAGCGCTTCAAATAGAGGGCGACGACTGGACCATATCTGGGTCACGCCAGACCTGAAGGATGCGCTCCACGGCATGCAGATCATCCGTGAGGCACGTGACTGGGCTCCTCCGTCAGATCATGTGCCCGTGATGATAGATCTGGGAGCGTAATAGCCCCCTGTTCTTGCGGTTTGCGGAACCACTTTGGGACAGCCTTTTACTCTGGGTGGCACTCGTTTCATTGCCCGGCTTCAACATCGCTTTCGATACGAATTATGCCCACCCGCGTTGAAGCTGGCACAGGGGTAGACAGCCTTTAGGCTCCCTACCCACCCCCAAAGGCCGCAACCTTTAGAACTCGGCATATTGATCAACAGATTGGGGTGAAGGGGCCTGCGGCTCCTTCCGGGTTCGGGGAGCGCCCGACCTTATTCTTTATGTCGGTCAATCTTTATCCGGGCAGGCCTGACAGACGGCAGGAACCTGTCCGGATTTCGTCGCATTGAATATGGCGGCACAAGACATCATCGTTGTTGACGTCCCCGAAGCCGCGAACCGCGGTAAAATTCTAAAATATATCGAAAACCGGGAAACACGCAGGTTTCAGCCTCGGGTAAGGCTGCTGAGAGACAAAGGCACTCTCCACGCTTCGTGGCTAACACTGTGTTTCCCAAGATTTGTCGGAAAACATACGGCTGGCAACGCCAATGCATCTTTCGAGCATGCGGAAGAGGTGACTTTCGTAACCATTGGAAGATGTCACGTTCCCATGGATTTACTGGAATGACCGCATCGACAACGGTCTTTCTGACAAACGCAAAAAGAGCCCCGAAGCCTTAAAGGTTGCTTCAAAAGCTCTCTGCTAGCAATCCGACGCATTTTCCTCACTCGGATGCTCACCGCCCTCATTCATGGCCGGTTCGCCTTCAGTGCTTAAAGCTCATGCCTATTGAGCGAGCCCTCATGGGTGGTGTCGCTCAGCAGAAAACTTTGAAACAGCCGCTTATAATCCAGACAAAAAAACCGCTCTTCCTTGTCGGGAGAGCGGTTTTCAGAAAATCAGGCAGCCGGAGCGCCACCTTCAGGATCGAGGCGGTATCCACCGCCTTCCGTAATCAGCAGCGTGGCATTGGAAGGATCGGGCTCGATCTTCTGCCGCAGACGATAGATATGCGTCTCGAGCGTATGCGTCGTCACGGCGGCATTGTAGCCCCAGACCTCGTTCAGCAACACCTGGCGCGGCACGGGACGCGTGCCGGCGCGGTAGAGGAACTTGAGGATGGCCGCTTCCTTTTCCGTCAGACGGATGCGCTTGTTGCGCGTGGTCTCGACGAGCAATTTCGCGGAAGGGCGGAAGGTATAGGGGCCGACAGTGAAGACCGCGTCCTCACTGTTCTCGAAAATGCGGAGCTGGGCGCGCAGACGCGCAAGAAGCTCGGCAATGCGGAAAGGCTTGGCGACATAATCGTTCGCGCCCGCATCCAGACCGCGCACGATGTCGGCTTCGTTGTCCGAACCCGTCAGCATGATGATCGGCATGCGGATGCCTTCACGGCGAAGCTCGACACAGAAATCCCGGCCGTCACCATCAGGAAGAGTGACGTCAAGGATAATGGCGTCGAACCGTGCATCCGGCGCACGCAGGGCATCCCACGCGGCGGCGACGGAATCAGCCTCCACAGCAAGGAACTCACCATCGACCTGAAGCTGCTCGACAAGCATCTGCCGCAGCGTCTGGTCATCATCGACGATCAGGATAGGACGTGCGCCCGACATTGATTACCTCTTCTTTTTAGGGGCTCAGTAAGCGCCCTTCCCCGCCGCGACAAGAGGGAGCCGATCCATCCACTGTTTTCGCCACGGAAAAAAGTGTCTGACCCGAGGCCTCACGGCGTTGTGACAGACTGGCATGAAACGGAGGATAACACCAATTCCAGTCCGCCATCATTGCGCTATAAGACGCAGCCCTCTCCTGAAGAAGAGGATCGGATCGCGTATGATCGGACTCCACTCCGGACATTTAGCGGTTCTCTCCCGAAAACCATAAATCCGCCCGGAAGCTGGATCCTGTCCCCCATGATACATGCGACACTCATCCCTGAAAGCGGCTGCACTGCACAACTGCATTGCGCGAACCTGATTCTTCCGGCCGTCATCGGTGCGGCCGGCATCACGCTGCACAAGGAAGAAGGCGATCACGCCACGCCGGTCGGCACGTTGAAACTGCGCAAGATTCTCTACCGCGCGGACCGTGTAGGCCGCCCGCAGACAGGGCCTGCCACCCCGGATGGAGCGCCTCTTCTGGTGGAGCCCATCAGCCGCCATGACGGCTGGTGCGACGACCCCGCCCACCCGGATTACAACAGGCAGATCACCCTTCCTCATCCTGCCCGGTATGAGACGCTATGGCGGGACGATCACCTTTACGACATCGTCGGAGTTCTGGGTTACAACGATGACCCTCCGGTCCGTAATCGTGGATCGGCGATCTTCCTTCACCTTCAGTCGCCGGACAAACGCCCCACGGAAGGGTGCATCGCCCTCACCGAAGTGGACCTGCGGCTTGCGCTGGCGATGGGGCTTGCATCCATCACAGTTCAACCTCCGCTTTAGGCTCCGGAACGGCTGGCGGCACAAAGGCGATCATCACATCTCCCGGCGTCGGGGGAGCATGCATTGCCTCCTCCGCCGACCGGATCGAGAATCCGCTTCCCGGCCGTAATGTCAGAAAATCCAGCCGCTCGGCATCATGTCGCGAAAGCCCCGCCTGCGTGCCTTCGGTGACGGGAAACGCCATGAAGCGCCATCCATCCTGATACAGCGTGTCCAGCAGCGTGAAATTCCACTCGGGTTCACCCAGAAGCTTGCCCCGGGCATCGCGGCTGAGACCACGATATTCATCGAGCTTCTTCACGCCCGGACTGACCTGATAAACACGGGCACGCCCGAAATGCGGTGCGAGATGGGCGCACACCATGCCGTTATAGATCGCGTCGGGCGTGGCGGCGATCAGGTAATCCGCGGGCCGCTCTTCCAGACTTTCCGATCCGGCCTCGGAGAGCATCTCAGCATGCATGACCGTCACCCCCGCCCGCTTGGCCGGGATCAGCGCACGCGCCGCCGTATCGACCAGTGTGACGGGTGTTCCCGCCCGCGTCACGACTTCCGCAAGATTGCTCGACCATGGGTTCGCTCCGATGATCGCCAGAGCCGGCACATTGGACAGCGTGAGATTCAGCCCCCTCGCCAGAGGACGCAGCGAGAAACCGTGCAACAGCATGGTCGCCGCGATAACAGCAAAGACCGCTGGCATGACGAGCTCCGCCCCGGCGAAACCAGCCTCGGTGAGACGAATACCGGAGACACCGGCAACAGCGGCGGCCACGATACCCCGGGGTGCGATCCACCCCACGAAGATGCGCTCGCTTCCGCTCAGGCCGCTTCGCAGCGTGGCAAGATAGATCCCCAGCGGGCGGACGATGAAAATCGTCGCGCAGGTGAGCGCCAGAATGGACCATGACAAACGCGCCAGAACCACACGCTGAAGATCGGCCGTCAGGAGGATGAACAGCAGCGAAACAATGAGAACGACGAGGCTCTCTTTCATCCGCTGTAACTCACCCAGACCCGGCACGCGCATATTGGCGAGCGCCATGCCGAACACCGTCGCCGCCATCAGTCCGGCGCCGTCCATGAACAGTGACCCGAGGCCAAAGACCGCCAGCGCCAGCGTCAGCAGGAGCGGCATCTTGAGCGTTTCCGGCATGAGGTCGCGGACGAACAGCTCTTTCACCGCCCAGCCGCCACCCACTCCCAGCCCGATCGCGACGATCATGCTGATCAGCACATGGGGAATAATGGTGATGAAGTAGGCCGAAGTCCCTTCAT
This sequence comes from Acetobacter conturbans, assembly GCF_011516755.1. Classification (GTDB taxonomy): domain Bacteria; phylum Pseudomonadota; class Alphaproteobacteria; order Acetobacterales; family Acetobacteraceae; genus Acetobacter; species Acetobacter conturbans. Next base: position 415,754 of record NZ_WOSY01000001.1, read on the forward strand.
CGGGCTTCATCAGCAGGATTTCGAGAACCAGCGTGGCGAGAATGGCACCGACCGGATCGTTGAGAATCGCCTCCCACCGCAGGAAGGCCGCGATACGCGGGCGCAGCTTGGCCTGCCGCAGCAGGGGCAGCACGACAGTAGGCCCGGTCACGACAACGATGGAGCCGAACAGGAACGCGGGGCCCCAGCCCAGACGCCCTACATAATGGGCCGCCATTGAGCCGAGAAGCCAGTTGATCGGCAGCGCCACAAGCGTGAGGCGAAGCACCCCTTCCCCGGCCACACCGAGCTGGCGGAAATCGAGCGCCATGCCTCCCTCGAACACGATCAGCGCCACGGCGAGCGAGACGATGGGGTGGAAGAGCGGGCCGACCAGCGTGGATGGATGGAGAATGCCGAGCCCCGGCCCAAGCACCAGTCCCAGCACGAAAAGCAGGACGATGGCGGGAAGACGGAAGCGCCAGGCGACCCACTGAGCGGCCATGCCACCGCAAAAAACGAAAAAGACGAGCAAGATCGCATCCTGACTCATCGTGTGATCTCCACGCCCGCTCGCTCCATTTTGTCTCCCGTCTGGTGAAACCTGTCCGCACGCAGGTCAGAAACCTGCATGGGCATTATACTTTACGATGCTCAACACGCCACTCCCGGCGGGTCACTTGGCCCGGAGCGTGATCCCGGTCACACTGACCGGACGCCGCACCATCTTCTTATCCACCGATTCCATTTCCGGAGATCCCTCATGTCGCAGATTGAAGTTGTCGCCATCGTTCAGGTAAAGCCGGGTGCTGAAGCCGCTGCCGCAGCCGCCATGAAAGCCTGCACCGCCCCTTCCCGGGCCGAAAGCACCAATCATGGTTACACCCCGCACCGCGACCTCGAAGCACCGGGAACGCTTGTCTTCATCGAACGCTGGGAGAGCCGGGAAGCCCTTCAGGCGCACATGGAAACACCCCACTTCAAGGAAATGGCCGCGATCCTTGAGCCGCTGCTTGCCGCGCCCCTTGCGATTCACATTCTTCAGCCGCTCTGAGCGATTGACCAGGAGGAAGGAGGTCGGCAGCAGGCCTCTTTCCCACCTCCGTTTCAGCGGAACCGATTCAGCCACTGCCCCATCAGCGATCTCAGACGCCAGAAACGGCTATGCACATGCTGCGTTTCCAGCTCCGTGATCCGCTCTTCCAATCCCTGAATATGCCGGGCCTGCGCCGCGTTGCGCTCAAGCAGATCGGTCAGCCGACGCTCCAGAAAGGCTCTTTCCTCGGCCGGATCGACCGTTGGCACGGCAAACGGCTTATCCGCTTCGTCCGGCATTCCCACCCCTTCCCCTACGAGCAACCTCGGCAAACAGCTGCTCAGACGCCGACCGGACGCGGACACAGGGCGCGCTCGACCAGTCCGCAGACGATATGGGCCGCAGTGATGTGCAACTGCTGGATAACGGGCGTCCAGTTGGCCGGAACTGCCAGCGTCACATTGCAGTGCGCGCCCTGCACACCCGCATGCCCGGTGAAAGCGGCTGTCACCAGCCCTGCCTCCCGCGCGGCCTCGAACGCCCGCAGGATATTGGGGGAACGCCCCGAGGTGGTGATGCCGAGAAACACATCGCCGGGCCGCCCCAGCGCCATGACCTGACGCGAAAAGATGTCGGCAAAGCTGTAATCATTACCGATGGCAGTGATGGCGGACGTATCGGTCGTCAGGGCAACTGCACTCAGGGGACGGCGATCGTACATCAGACGCGCCGTGAACTCGCCCGCAATATGCTGGGCATCAGCGGCGCTGCCACCATTTCCGGCCACAAGCAGCCGACCGCCATTTTCGAGAGACGTGACGATGTGCGCCGCCATGGCGAGCATGACCTGCTGAGACTCCTCGTGATGCGCGAAGGCGGCCATCGCTTCGGCGGACTGACGCAGATAGTCCGTCATGAAGCCCCGATCGGCGTGCACGCTGTCCACGCCCATATCCCCGTCCGTCCTGTCACCCATCACTCGTTCCCCATTGGCAAATGCCGAAGGTTAAATCCCGGATGTCTCTAAACCATTTCCATCTCGCAGCACACCGTTTGCCCTATTCACGCCATGTGGCAGCCTCCGCCAGCAGCAGGTCATGATCTGTCACCCGCAGAGCCGGATTGAGCGTGGGATCCTTCCCCATCAGCGCATGCCACCGCCCGACGAGGCGGGCCGTTTCGCCCCAGTGCTTCACCACCTGTTGCGGCGTGGCGTCACGCCCGCGTGTCCCTCCATCAAGATGCGTGAGCGTTGCGTGAGGCGTCCACACAACGCGCCATCCTGCGGCAATCGTGCGTAGACACAGATCAATGTCGTTGCAGGAAACGGCAAACTCTTCGTCCAGTCCGCCAACCTGCACGAAGAGGCTCCTGCGCATCAGCAGGCAGGCACCCGTCACGGCGAGCAGATCGCGCTGAACAGCCAGAACGTCGAGATAGCCGGCATCCGCCGCAGCCGCGCCGCGCAGGAGATGCGTCGCCCCGTCGCGTGTCACGACGATACCCGCATGCTGCACTGTATCGTCGGGGTAGAGCAGCCGTGCCCCCACAACCCCCACGCCGGGACGCAGGATCTGACGCACCATGTCCTCAAGCCAGTCGGAATGACGCACGAACACATCGTCATTGAGGAAAAGAACCAGATCGCTTTCGCTGCCCGCGACCGCTTCATTGTTCAGTCGCGCCCAGTTGAACACACCATCATCGCGAAGCACGGTCACGCAAGGATACGCGGCTATCTCTTCCAAAAGTGCCAGCGTTTCCGCTTCAACGCTGCCATTATCGACAACAAGCACCTCTAGCCGCGCATAGTCCGTATGATGCAGCACTCCATCCAGACAGGCGCGCAACAGATCGGGTCTGTCGCGTGTGGGAATAATGACCGTCACGGACGGCATTCCCTTTGGCAGCGGATACTCCACCCGCAGTCGCTGTGAACCGTCCGGCATCGGCGGCACCCAGAACGACACCAGCAACCGGACATCTGGGCGGTGTCGGGCCAGATGATCCGAAGCAACTTCTTTAGCGCGTGCACGCGTCAGTTCCGGAACTTCCCGCCTCAGCAGGCGATGGAAAAGAATGCCGGACGAATGACACACTCGTCGGCGATCAATGCCTTCGACAACCGCCAGTTTCAGGGCGTAAAGCCACGTCTGCCGGTCACCGTCGGAAAGCACCCTGACGTCCGGCAGCACCTCCTGCACGCGCTGGCGAGAGAACACGGCGAAGTCCCCCACGGTATCGCCGAACAGAAGTTGGTCGTCACTCCATGCTGCTTTCAGTCGAGCGTGAACATGGTTGCCGTTTTCATCAATCCGGTCTTCATCAGTAAAAAGCAGAACCGTATCCGGGGTAAATCGCAAGGAGTCTACGATGCGATCCAGCGCCCCCGCCTCCAACCGATCTCCCGGTTCGAGAAACGCAAGCCAGGGAGAATTGCCTGCCAGAAGACCAGCATCCTCCTGAATAAGATCACCGACGATTTTTTCTTGCCGCATGACGCCTGCAAGCATCCTGAAGCTGTCAGCATCCGTCGTGACATGAAGCCTCCAGCCAACACCGGCCTGCCCTGCCAGTGCGTGAAGTGTCTGCACTGCATCGCGTAAGCTGTCCGGGGCGACCACCATGTAAAAATCGAAGGCGGGTGCGTTTTCCGTTCGTGGCGCGTGGCGTGACACCACCGCCGAGGCGTCTTCCCTCAAGCAGGTCCAGAGCGCATAGGCACTGTCATCAGCAGGAGGTGCACCGTTTGGATAAAGCAGGTAAAAAGGTTCGATGCAGTCAAGATTTTCTGGAAATGAAGCCACAAAACCCAGAGCCTCAGCCCGTGATCGGCATTTCTGTAACAATAGTCGCTGACGCGCAGTGGATCTCTGATGGGGAGTGCTGCTCAGCACGGTTGTGATGAAGCCCTCCGAAAGAGAATCGCCAGGACCGCATCGCCTCCGAAACTCTTCCGATAACGACACCACCTGAGCCAGACACAACAACATGGCTGCCGTCACATCTCCGCTTGTCGGGTCCGTTACATATGGCAAATAATGACGGATTGCCTCGGGTTCAGGGTCCCGTCCCAGACCACAACGAAAGACCACGCCGATTGCACGAATGGCCGCACATCTCTGAAGCGCCGTCAGCTGACTATCACACGCACCACCCGTCTCAATTTTTCTATTTTGTGTCAAATATCTTTCCTGATGCGGTCAGGTTGACGAATGCTCCATAGGCGGCGATGGATGATCGTACGCCAAGACCAGACTGACATGGAACCCCATGACACGCACATCTTCTGTTTGCACGATCTGGGTCGATGTCGACGATTTCTTTCATTATGCAAGAAACAACCCGCGACCCAGCGGCATTCAACGTGTGGTCCACGAAATTCTGTCGGTGCTGGAAGCACGTGCGGCACTCCGGCAGGAAGCGGCACATATCCGCTTCGTTCGGCGTGGCGCTGGTGACGAGCCTTTCGCCGAAGTCTGTTTTTCGGAAATATCCTCTCTGTTCGAACGACTTTCGGGATCACCCCTTCCCTCGACCGGACCGGACGAGAGCCCGCGCGAACGGCTTCCCCTGATTGCAGCAGCAAGTTCCTTCGAAACACTCCGAAGAACCCTGATCCGCAGCTTCGAGGCACTCCCTCCCGACACAGGCAATCTGCTCCTTGCAGCAGGCGTCTCCCAGGTCCGTGCCCTGCGTTTGCTGCGTCGCTTTCTGCGCCCCCGTCACCCCCAACCGGTTATCAGCACCGATGCTGTTTCAGCCAGTCAGGCAGCCAGCACCCCCGTTCCTTTGGCATGTGCCCCACGAAAAGACGACATACTGCTTATTCTCGGCGCAGCATGGTGCGATCCACTTTTTGGCGAGCGGCTCCGTCTCGCCCGCGAGCGCTATGGCGTTCGTCCCGTACAACTGATCCATGATCTCATCCCGGCCCGACGTCCTGAATGGTGCCACCCCTCCCTCGTGCGCGACTTCCGGCACTGGCTCGAAACCAGCCTGCCGCAATGTTCTGAGATTCTGGCAATCAGTTCCGCCACTGCTCACGATGTCGGTTGTTATGCCCGGGAGCATTTCATTCATCTGTCCGCCCCTGTGCGCGTGATGCCTATGGGATGCGGGTTCAGCGATATGAACGCCACTCTGGAAACCACCTGTCCCGGTCTCCCTGCGCCCGGCACCTACATTCTGTTCGTATCCACTCTCGAAGCCCGCAAAAACCACGGATTTCTGCTGCGTGTCTGGCGGCGTCTTCTAAGCGAAACCGGGAGTGAACCGGTGCCCACACTGGTTTTCGCAGGACGGATTGGCTGGCTGGTGACAGACCTCCTACAGCAGCTCGATAATGCCGACTGGTTGCAGGGTAAAATCAGACTGATCGCCGACCCGACCGACACCGAACTGAAACATCTTTACAAGAACTGCCTTTTCACGGTTTTCCCCTCTCTGTTCGAAGGATGGGGGCTTCCCGTCACAGAAAGTCTGGCGATGGGAGCCCCATGCCTAGCCTCTGACGTCACATCTATCCCGGAAGCAGGAGGGCGGTTCGCACGCTATTTCGATCCGGACAATGTTCAGGACGCAGCAGATAAAATCCGATCGACGTTTCAAAATCAAGATGCCCTCGCCGAATGGAAAAACATGATCAGGACAGAGTTCCGATCTGCCTCCTGGGAGGCCGCGGCGGACACCCTTCTGGATGCATGCGCGGCCGCAGGTCGACGGGGGGAACTCTGATGCCTTCCACACTCTGGATCGATGTCACCGACCTTCTGCTTTATCTCGGCCAGCATGATCGCCCAAGCGGGATTCAGCGAGTTGTGTTCGAACTGGGCAGCGCGCTCGCAACGTCCGATCCAGAACGAGTCGGCTTCGTACGACGCTTTGCAGGACCAACGGATCTTGAAACCGTTGCATGGGAAGATATCGAAAATCTATTCGCCTCCGTCACGCAGGACACCTCACGAACACGCCGCACCCAGGGGCTTCTGAAAGCCACCACCATTGCTCCGTTTAATCCTCCCGAACAGCGCCTTGCTCTGCTGGGAGCATCGGTTCGCGCCCAGGCCGATGTGTTGCGTCAGTTCGGACGACTGGCAGGAAGAATTGCCCGGAGCGTCACTCACACTGTCGGCAATCACCACAGCAAGGGCAGAAAGACCTCTTCCCGTCCACCTTCCGGACACCTTCTTTCTGAAATAGCCCGTGCAGGGGACATGTTTTTTACACCGGGCTCCCCCTGGGAACTGGATGATTACGCGGAGACCGTCCGCTGGCTTCGAGACAACCACCGCATGACGTTTGGTCTCCTCGTCCACGATGTGTTTCCGGTTTTTCATCCGGAATGGTGTGCTCAGGGCGTCATCACGACCTTCACGACATGGCACCGGAAAATCCTGCCCCTCGCCGACCATGTCTTCACTCTCAGTTCGGCGACGGCCCGTGACCTGACCACGTATGCAATGCAGGAACGGATAGGCATGCTTTCACCGCCGATCCGCATAGGAGCGGGCATCACTTTTCGCAAACATGCTTCTGAACAAAATAATTTTCCTCATCTTCCTGCGGCGGGAAGCTATGTGCTGTTTGTCTCCACACTGGAAGCCCGCAAAAATCATGCCCTGCTGTTCCGTGTCTGGCGACGTCTCGTGGAAGAACGGGGCTCCGAGAATGCGCCAACGTTGATTTTCGCGGGACGTTCAGGCTGGCTGGTGTCCGATCTGCTTCAGCAACTGGACAATGCGAACTGGCTGGATGGAAAAATCTGCCACATTCCCAGCCCCACAGATGCAGAGCTTGCGGCTCTCTACGAAGGATGTCTTTTCACGATTTTCCCTTCTCTTGCCGAAGGGTGGGGTCTGCCGGTCACGGAGAGCCTGCTGTTTGGACAGCCCTGTCTAGCCTCGGGAACGACTGCGATCCCGGAAGCAGGAGGCACCTTCGTGCGTTATTTCGATCCGGATAACGCAGGGGATGTCCTGCGCGTGATTTCCGAAACCCTCGACGACCCGACTGGCCTAGCCATCTGGCGTGAACGAATCCGGCGGCAGTTCATTCCGCCGGACTGGTGCGATTCTGCCCGCATCATTCTCAATCGGCTGCACTGAAAACCCGGACAGGAGAAAACGCCTCCTCCTGTCCGACAGATTGCCTACTCAGAAACCCATGTCTTTCCATGGATTGGACAACGGCCTTGCGCCGTAATGCGAGATCACCTCGGAGGCGGCCAGAGAAGCAAGACGCCCACACTCCTCGAGTGTCCGGTTCGAGGTCAGGCCGGCAAGGAAACCCGCAGCGTAAGCATCCCCGGCGCCGGTTGTATCCACGACCTGCGTCGGCACTGGTGCGATCACGATCTGCTCACCACCCCGGATAATGACGCTGCCTTTTTCCGAGCGCGTCAGGGCGGCAAAACTGGTGTCCTCTGCGGCATGACGCGCTGCCGTCTCGAAATTTTCCGTCTGATACAGGGCGCAGATTTCGTTTTCGTTGGCGAACAGGATGTCGATGTGTCCCTTCACCAGATCAAGAAAGGCTTCGCGATGACGCCCGACACAGAACGGGTCTGAAAGGGAGAGCGCCACCTGACGACCGGCCTTGTGCGCCATCGAGGCGGCACGGCGGAATGCTTCCTGCGCATGCGGAGGATCGAAGAGATATCCTTCGAGATACACGATGGAAGAGGCGTTGATGACATCGGCCAGCACATCGTCGGGTGTGAACTGCGTACAGGCGCCGAGATAGGTGCTCATTGTCCGCTGGCCATCCGGCGTGATCAGCACGATGCAGCTGGCAGTGGAAAGATTGGCACCCAGACGTCCATCCAGCGGACGCGAAGGAAACGTGACGCCACAGCCCCGGATGTCCTCGGCAAACGCCTTGCCGGCTGCATCTCCGGACACTTTACCCAGATAGGCGACACGTGCGCCAAGCTGCGCGGCCACCACGCAACTGTTCGCCACCGATCCGCCGCCGGTTTCACGTTCGACCTGCACGGCCGCGCGCAATGCACCGGAACGATCCTCGTCAATGAGGGTCATGCTACCGGGCACAAGTCCCTGCTTGTCGAGGAAATCGAAATTTACCTTTGCGAGCACATCTGTGATGGCATTTCCGATGCCGCAAAGGTCATAGAGGATGGTCATTGGCGTTATCCCGCGTCTTGAAAGCTCTCCCCGTCTATCGCCAATGAGAGGAGGCCGTCCATGCCCATCCGTTACCATATTTTAACCCACAGCCGGATGGTCGCTTCAAAAGCGTTCACCTTGCAAAAAACGGCCATGAACGCCCTTGTCCCCCGGTTCCTTATGCGTATAACCGTGGGAGAGAACGGCTGACACTGGACCGCTCCGGTCTTGTAATACAAGGCACGGAAGGTGTTGGCGGATATTTTGGCCGCCTGGCGGCCCAGACACGAGTGACGGGGTTTTTTCTTGCTGTTCAAGAGACACAAACCTAACGCCGCCAAGTCCCCGCAGAACGGAAAGCCGGCGCCGGCTCCGAACGCTGCCGGGGTATCGCGGCCTGCTGTTTCCGGCTCTCCCGAAAGCAAGACAGCGACGTCAGACGCCGCCGGGCACGGAGCCATCTTTTCGCCCAAGACAGCCGATACGACGGACAGGGCGGGCGCCAGCGCCGCTGGTTTTTCCACACCTTCAAAGGATTCCACATCTATGGGCCGTGCTCCCTTTCCTCCCACCCCCGGCACACCGGGTTCCCCCGCTCCGGCTGGCGGCCCTACCCCGACGAATCCCTCCGCCGCTGGCCCGGGACTGATGCCCGGTCACCGTCCGTCTGCCGCCACGGCTCCACGCGATGACCGTCGCACGCTCGTCGTAGGTCGCGGCATCAGCGTTCAGGGTTCCGTGCAGGATGCCGAGCGTCTGGTCGTGGAAGGAACAGTCGAGTCCAGCATGATCAATGCGAAAGAGCTGTCCGTTGCTCCCGGCGGTCTGTTCCGCGGTGGCGTGGAAGTGGAAGACGCAGAGATCGCGGGCACGGTCGACGGCACGCTGACCGTACGTGGTCACCTGACGGTTGCCTCCACTGGCCGTCTCCTCGGCAAGGCGACATGCAAGCGTCTGCGCGTGGAAGATGGCGGCCAGATCACCGGCCAACTCGAAATGCTGTCCGATAAGGACGCGGCTTCTGCACCCAAGAGCACCCCCGCTGCCTGATGCGGCATTGCGCTGCGTGTAATGAAAAAAACCCGCTTTCGAGCGGGTTTTTCTTTGACCATTTCCCATCAACCACAAAAAAGCGGAGAAGAAAAATTCTTCTCCGCTTTGATTTTACAGTTTGATACTCAGCTCCCGCTGTCGCGCCGATCTCTCAGTTTGACGTAAGCCAGAGCCGCATGCTCTGCGCAGTAAGGCTTGCCTGGCAGCGGTGTGGCACCACAAAAATGGAAACCCGGCATTCCCGGATCACCCAGTGGCCAGCAGCAACTCGCACTGCGCCGACGAGGTTCCATAGCGGAAGCCAGACGCTGCACCGCTGAACGGGGAACGGGAGTCGCTTTCCTCTGTGGCGCAGCAGGTGCCTGTACCCTGACGGCAACCGCAACATCCGCTTTAGCAGAGGAAACAGTCGCTACCTGCTTCACCGGCTCAGGTCGTTTTTCGCTTACGACCGGGGCACTGCTCGGCTTCGATACACTGTCCGCTGTCATCACGGCTGCGGGTTGCGAGACCGTTTCGCGGTCTACCGAAACAGCCTTAGCCGATGCAGCCACCTGTTCAGCAGGCGCTACCGAGACGACATCAGGAACTGAGGGAATACCCGAAACCGCTTCGACTTTTACTGGCTTGCGCGGAGAAGGTGCTTTTGGTCGTTCACCACCCTCAGCACTCTTCTTGACCGTGCCTTTCCCATCCTGCCGCCGAATCGGCGAAGGACGCGGCGGAAGTGCCAGTCGATGGGCCTTTCCAACAACAGCATTCTTGGTGATACCGAGTTGTCGTCCGATCTCAGCCGTTGACAGTCCTTCCTGCCATAAGGCCTTGAGACGGGCGATTGTCTCGTCTGTCCACTCCATTGAGGCGCCTCTCCATTATTGGCCGCTATCGGCCAATTTAAATTCTGAGGGGAAAATAGGTCCTTCGGCGTTCACACTCAAGGAAGGCTTGGCAGAAAGCTGGGGACAAAGACCGCTTTAGCGGGAAATGACAGGTTATTCCGTACGAAGCAGCTTCAGCCGACCGCCCTGCACCCCGAGAGAAAGCCTGCCCTCACACAAAGCCAGCGCTTCCTCACCGAAGACGTCCCGGCGCCAGCCGGTCAGCAAGGGCCCCTCCTGATCCTGCCCCAGAGCGAAAGCATCCAAATCGTCTGAATTCGCCACCAGTTTCGGCGCGACATTATGCTGTTCGCACTGATGCGTCAGAAGCACTTTCAGGAGAGCGACCAGCGCAGGTGACGACCGGGGGCCTTCAGACCCTTTCCCATTGTTGCGGGATACTTTCGGCAAATCGGCATCAGGCAATGTGGAAGCGGATTCCACAACCGTGAGAAGCTCTTTTCCCATTCGGCCTTCAGCAAAGCCGCGCGTGACCCCACGTACTCGCGCCAGAGCTTCCGTCGTTTTCGGCACCGTCGCTGCAATTTCCAGCAGGCTCTCGTCCTTGAGCATCCTCTGACGCGGAACATTCGCGTTCTGGGCTTCCAACTCACGCCAGGCCGCGATGGCACGCAGGATGCCAAGCATCCGACGGTTATTGGTCCGTGCCCGCAGTTTTTCCCATTGTTTTTCAGGATCAACCCGCAACCGGTCGGGATCGGACAAGGCGGCCAGTTCGGAACTGACCCAGGCCCCTCTTTTCTCGCGCTCAAGCTGCTCGACCAGCGCTTCATAGACCAGACGAAGATAAGTCACATCCGCGGCTGCGTAGGCAAACTGAGCGGGAGAAAGCGGACGCACCGACCAGTCCGTGAAGCGATGGCTCTTGTCGATGGTCGCGCCAGTCAGCGCGCCGACCAGGTTGTCATAGCCCACCTGATCGCCATATCCGGCGACCATTGCCGCGACCTGCGTATCGAACAGCGGTTCCGGCAACCGATCGAACAGATGCAGGAAAATCTCCGCATCCTGCCGGGCGGCATGAAACACCTTCACCACATCGCGGTCGTCAAAAAGTTCAGCCAGAGGAGAAAGATCGAGTTCCGGCGCAAGTGAGTCGATCAGGACGACTTCATGCTCGCCCGCGATCTGAATGAGGCAGAGTTCGGGCCAGTACGTTTTTTCCCGCATGAATTCCGTGTCGACCGTGACAAACACCTCTTTTCTCAGGCGTTGGACGGTCTGTGCGAGATCGTCGGTGGAGACGATCAGACGGGGTTCAGGGAAGGTGTGTTTCCGACTTTTGGCCATTCCTGTTCCATACACAGGACAAAGGGCCAGCGGAAGATGTCAGCTTGACGTCGCAAGGCCCAAAATGACACATGCGTTCAAAAGATCCTCATGGAGCAGACGGATGACGAAACACGCTGAAGGCACAGAGGCACTCACTCAACTCGGAAAAAATGCCGCCATTCCAGCATCCCCGGAGCAGGCGCGGCTCGAACGGGTACCTGCACCTCACAAAGGTAAGATGTATGTCGTCCGCTTCACAGCCCCGGAGTTCACCTCGCTGTGCCCCGTCACAGGGCAGCCCGACTTCGCCCATCTGGTGATCGACTACATCCCTCGCGACTGGATCGTCGAAAGCAAATCCCTGAAGCTCTATCTCACCAGCTTCCGCAATCATGGCGCTTTCCATGAGGACTGCTCCGTGACGGTCGCGGAAACCCTTGTCAAACTCCTTGATCCTGTCTGGCTGCGGATTGGAGCCTACTGGTACCCACGCGGCGGCATCCCGATCGACGTTTTCTGGCAGACCGGCTCGCCCCCGCAGGATGTCTGGATACCGTCACAGGATGTGCCCGGTTATCGCGGGCGCGGCTGATCCTCGGGGCCAGACAAAAGAAAGACCGCCTCTTTTCCAAACCGGGAGCCGTGGGATATTTCACCACCGCAACTGGACAGAAAGCACGTCTTTTTGTGGAGTATGAGGCAAATACCCAGAAAGAATGCAACCCACGTTGCTGGCGGCCTGTACAATGGGCACGCGCGCAAAAAAAATGCCTGATCCGCATTTTACGGATCAGGCATCAGCACTTTGGGTTTTAGAAACGAAAAGATTAGTTGCCCGCGCCCGCATCAATCTCCGCACGCACAGACTGAATCTTCGACATCAGCCCTTCAAGACGCGCAGAATCTGACTTGTCAGCAGCTTCCCATGCCTCGGTAAGCTCTTCCAGACGCGCCGTCGCCGTATCGACGGAGATTTCCGTAACCGGCACGGCATCATCCGCAAGAATGGTGCATCGCGTCTGCGTCATGTCGGCAAAGCCGCCGCCGACGAAGTAACGGTCGGTGGGGGTTTCACCGTCATAAAGAGTGACGGTGCCTCCGCGCAGAAGAAGCATCATGGGGGCATGCTCGGGCATGGCGGCGATATCGCCTTCCTCGCCCGGCATCACCACCATGTCTACATCGCGGGACACCAGAACCTTCTCCGGGCTGATGATTTCGACCTTGATCGGCATTCTGTTGGTCCCTTCCGACGTCGGCGACTTACGCCGCTTCCTTCATCTTCTCAGCCTTGGCGACGGCTTCATCGATGGAGCCAACCATGTAGAAGGCGCCTTCCGGAAGATCGTCATACTCACCGGCAACGATCGCCTTGAACGAACGCACCGTGTCTTCCAGAGACACCAGCTTACCCGGCGCACCCGTGAACACTTCGGCGACGTGGAACGGCTGGGACAGGAAGCGCTGGATACGACGCGCACGGGCAACAAGCTGCTTGTCGTCTTCCGAGAGCTCATCCATGCCGAGAATGGCGATGATGTCCTGCAGGGACTTGTAGGTCTGCAGGATGCGCTGCACGTCACGAGCAACCTGGTAGTGCTCTTCACCGACAATCTTCGGATCAAGCGAACGGGACGTGGAGTCCAGCGGATCCACAGCCGGATAGATGCCCATTTCCGCGATGGAACGGTTGAGAACCGTCGTTGCGTCAAGGTGAGCAAAGGTCGCAGCAGGAGCCGGATCGGTCAGATCGTCGGCAGGCACGTAAACGGCCTGAACGGACGTGATCGAACCCTTCTTCGTGGAGGTAATACGCTCCTGCAGGGCACCCATTTCCGTGGCCAGCGTCGGCTGATAACCCACGGCTGACGGGATACGACCCAGAAGAGCGGACACTTCCGAGCCAGCCTGTGTGAAGCGGAAGATGTTGTCGACGAAGAACAGAACGTCCTGACCTTCCTCGTCACGGAAATACTCAGCCTGCGTCAGACCCGACAGGGCGACACGGGCACGGGCACCCGGCGGCTCATTCATCTGGCCATAAACCAGCGCCACTTTGGAGCCTTCCGTCGAGCCGTCTTCATTCACCTTGATGACGCCTGCGTCCTGCATTTCGAAATACAGGTCGTTACCTTCACGGGTACGCTCACCGACACCCGCGAACACGGACACACCACCGTGCGCCTTCGCGATGTTGTTGATGAGTTCCTGAATGATAACCGTCTTGCCGACGCCAGCGCCGCCGAACAGACCGATCTTGCCGCCCTTCAAGTAGGGGCAGAGCAGGTCAACAACCTTTATTCCTGTGACAAGAATCTCGGAAGCGCCAGCCTGCTCCTCGAAGGAAGGAGCCTCACGGTGGATCGGGGCACGTCGCGTCGTGCGGATCGGGCCCTTTTCGTCGATGGCTTCGCCGATCACGTTCATGATGCGGCCGAGCACTTCCGGGCCGACCGGCACGGAGATCTGCGCGCCTGTATCAATGACTTCCTGTCCACGCACCAGACCGTCGGTGGTGTCCATGGCAATGCAGCGCACTTCGTGCTCGCCGATTTCCTGTGCAACTTCGAGCACAAGAGTGTGGCTGCCGAGCTTCACGTGGAGAGCGCCGAGAATCTTGGGCAGTTCGCCTTCAAACTGGACGTCAACGACGGCGCCGCGAATCTGAGTGATACGGCCGACATTGTTCGACGAACCCGAGGCTGAAGACTGGGCCGGGGTCTGAGTGGTGGTGTCCGACATGGGATCAGCTCCTGCGGGCAAAACGGTCTGAATGATACGGGATCGGGTGGAGGCGGATATCAGACCGCCTGCGCACCCGAGATGATCTCGATGAGGTCGTTGGTGATGTTGGCCTGACGTGTCCGGTTGTATGTCTGGGTCAACCGGTCGATCGCCTTGCCAGCATTTCGGGTCGCGTTGTCCATGGCGGTCATACGCGCACCCTGCTCACCGGCTGCGGACTCAAGCAAAGACGCATAAATCTGCACCTGCAGGTTACGCGGCAGCAAACGCTCCAGCAGCACCTGCTCGTCCGGCTCGAACTCATACTGAGCAGCGTTCGGATCAGGCTTCACTGCGGCCTCATCCAGTCCCAGCGGAATAAGTTGCAAGGGCGTAGGCACCTGCGACATCACATTGTGGAACTGGTTGTAGATGATTGTGCAGACATCGAACTGGCCGGCCTCAAGAAGAGCCGTAATCTTCGCACCGAGATCGCTCGCCGCAGAAAACGGGATTTCCTTGCCGCCAACACCGATGACATGATCCACGATCAGGTCTGTATATTCACGGACCAGATAGTCATAGCCCTTGCGACCGATCGGCAGCAGTTTGACAACCTTGCCTTCAGCCTGAAGGCGACGGATCGTCAGACGGGTCGTGCGGTTGATGTTCGAGTTGAACCCACCCGCAAGACCACGGTCACTGGTGATCGGCACCAGCAGATGGACACGGTCATTGCCCGTGCCCGCCAGCAACTGCGGAGCGCCATCCTGACCAGCCATCGCTCCGGCAAGCTCACCGAGCATGCGACGCATGGCGGCCGCATACGGACGAGCCGCTTCGGCGTGCAACTGGGCGCGGCGGAGTTTCGCCGCCGCGACCATTTTCATCGCGCTCGTGATCTTCTTCGTCGATTTGACGCTTCCGATCCGTGCGCGGAGTTCCTTCAGGGAGGCCATGAGCGGTTACTCGCGATCAGGCTGCGAAACGACGGTTGAAGTCCGTAAGGAACTCGCCAATCTTCGTCTCTAGATCCTTGGTGATCTGACGCTCGGTGCGCAGACCCTGAATGATGTCTTTTGCAGGACCACGCAGTTCAGCAAGCATCTTCGTTTCCCAGGGCACGACCTTATCAACGGCAATGCCATCAATATAGCCACGTGTGCCTGCGAACAGAACCACCACCTGCTCCTCAACGGCGAGCGGTGAGGATTCCGGCTGCTTCAGCAGTTCGACAAGACGTGCACCGCGAGCAAGCTGCTTCTGTGTCGCCGGATCGAGGTCGGAAGCGAACTGCGAGAATGCAGCCATTTCACGATACTGAGCCAGTTCCAGCTTGATCTTGCCGGCAACCTGCTTCATCGACTTGATCTGTGCGGCGGACCCGACACGGGACACCGAACCACCGACATTCACAGCCGGACGCACACCACGATAGAACAGATCCGTCTCAAGGAAGATCTGGCCGTCGGTGATGGAGATCACGTTCGTCGGAATGTAGGCGGCAACGTCGCCAGCCTGCGTTTCGATGACCGGCAGGGCCGTCAGCGAACCGGCGCCATTCGCGTCGGACATCTTCGCGGCACGCTCAAGCAGGCGAGAGTGCAGGTAGAAGACGTCACCCGGATAGGCTTCACGTGCTGGCGGACGACGCAGCAGCAGCGACATCTGACGATAGGCAACAGCCTGCTTTGACAGATCGTCGTAGCAGATCAGGCCATGCATGCCGTTGTCGCGGAAGAACTCACCCATGGCGCAGGCCGCGTAGGGAGCCAGATACTGCAAGGGAGCCGGATCGGAAGCCGTTGCAGCCACCACGATGGAGTAAGCCATCGCACCCTGCTCTTCGAGCGTGCGGACAAGCTGAGCAACCGTGGAGCGCTTCTGACCAATCGCAACATAGATGCAGTACAGCGACTTCTTGTCGTCGCCGAGGGCATTCACGTCTTTCTGAGCGAGAATGGTGTCGAGCAGAATGGCTGTCTTGCCGGTCTGACGGTCACCAATGACCAGTTCGCGCTGACCACGTCCGATCGGCACAAGCGCGTCGATCGCCTTGATGCCGGTCTGCATCGGCTCGCTGACGGACTGGCGCGGCATGATGCCGGGCGCCTTGACTTCAGCCGGCGTCATCTTGACGTCGGTGAGCGGCCCTTTGCCGTCAATCGGGTTTCCGAGGCCGTCGACAACGCGTCCCAGAAGGCCCCTGCCGACCGGAACCTCGACAATGGCACCGGAACGGTTGACCGTGTCGCCTTCACGAATTTCGTTATCGGAACCGAAGATAACGACACCAACATTGTCGTTCTCAAGGTTCAGTGCCATGCCTTTCTGGCCAGCGGACGGAAAGTCGACGAGTTCGCCAGCCATCACGTTCTGCAGACCATAGACACGGGCGATACCGTCACCAACGGTCAGGACCGTTCCTGTCTCGGCGATTTCAGACGCTGTGTCGAATGAAGCGATCTGCTGCTTCAGGATATCCGAAATCTCGGCGGGACGGATTTCCATCACGCGGCTCCCTTCATGGCATAGTGCAGGCGAACAAGGCGGGATTGCAGGCTGGTGTCAACAAGGCGCGGACCGACACGCACCACAAGACCACCAAGGATCTCGGGGTCGACGCGCTCCTGAAGGCTGACACGCGAATATCCGGCTTCGGCGAGCTTACCCTGCAACTGGGCACGCTGCGCCATCGTCAGCGGCTGAGCACTGACGACCTCAGCCGTGATCTCGCCGCGACGGGCGGAAGCCACGGCGGCGAAAGCCGCAAAAATCTGACGCAGATGCGGAAGCCGACGATTGTCAGCGATCACACCCACGAAATTGACGATCAGGTCGCTGAAACCCTGCTGCTTGGCAACAGCAAGAACCGCTTTGCGGGCATCCCGGATATCCAGGCGCGTATCCTGCAAAACGGCGCGGAAGGGCGCGCTCTCATCAATGAGTCGGGCGAAGGCATCGGCCTGGGGCAGGACCTCGTCGAGCTTCAACTTCTCGGTGGCAAGCTCGTAGAGTGCGGTCGCATACCGCCCCGCGAGACCACCTGTCCCAACCAGGGACTGAGCAGCGGATCGGGTACTTGTTACGGCAGTGGCCACTGTCGGCTGTTTCCTTCTGCGTTCCCCAAGGGCGCCGACAGGCGCGGTCCCCGGTCCGATTCTTTACCCGGACCCGATGGAGCGCCCGGTCGCATTTGTTATTCCGGCGGCCTCTAGCATGGAGTTTTCGGGGGCGCAACCGAACAGATGAACGGAAATCAATCTTCTGCCGAATCTTTCAGTTCAGCAATAACAACCGTGAGGTGCGCCCTCGAGCCTCCCTCACGAAAAACTCTCGGCAACCCTTCTCGCGCTGGCCTGAGCCGATGCACTCGTCGCGATCAGACCGACAAGAATAACACCGCAGCCAAGCATCACAGCAATCCAGCAGACCGTATGACTCAACCCGAGGAACACTGGCGCAAAAGAGCGCTCATCGCCCGCAACCGTAGCCCCTGCCCCCCTGACGCTTCCGGCCACCGCCACGCCGAGAGCCGCTCCGATCTGGCGACTCGTCGACGCCACGGCTGCGGCGAGCCCGGCCTGGCGTCGCGGCATCCCCGACACGGCTGCGTTGGTGATTGGCGCATTGCACAATCCAAATCCGCCGCCAACGAGCGCATAAGCCGCCGCGAGCCAGAGTGCAGAGGAATCCGCCGTGAGCTGCGCCAACATCCATGCTCCGCCGGCAAGCCCGACTCCCGACAGCACCAGAGGCACGCGCGCCCCCCGACTGGCGACCAGCCGCCCAGACAACGGGGCTGCGATCACCACAGCCGCCGCAAACGGCATGAGTTTCCACCCGGCCGCACTCGGACTGAAGCCGCGAATCTGCTGAAGATAGATCGTGCTCAAAAACAGCAGCGACGAGAAAATAGCGAAACACAGGATCGCCAGAACTGTGGCGGATGAGAACGGAATGGATCGCAGGAAGCCGAGATTCAGCATCGGGCTGGCAATCCGCCGCTCCACCCCCACGAAAACAATTATCCCAACAAGCGCCATAATCAGCAGACCGATGATGACGGGACTATCCCATCCGAAGTCGGGACCTTCAATCAGCGCCCCGACCAGTGTGAGAGTCGCAAGCGCGGCCAGCCCCTGTCCCGC
This sequence comes from Acetobacter conturbans, assembly GCF_011516755.1. Taxonomy (GTDB): domain Bacteria; phylum Pseudomonadota; class Alphaproteobacteria; order Acetobacterales; family Acetobacteraceae; genus Acetobacter; species Acetobacter conturbans. The sequence continues at coordinate 433,995 of NZ_WOSY01000001.1, forward strand.
AGGATCGAATCGCGAAATGACGGATGAACGCGATTCCGGCACGAACCGCAGGGTCATCAGCATGGCGATCAGCCCGATCGGCAGATTGATCCAGAAAACCGCTCGCCAACTCAGGGAATCAGCAATGAAGCCGCCTATAGCCGGGCCGAGCGCGAGCGCGACACCGGACATCATCCCCCATAATCCGATCGCCTTTGCCCGCTCGGCTGGCTCCAGGAAGGTATTGGTGATGATGGACAATGCGACCGGATTGAGCATTGCGCCGCCGACACCCTGCAATATCCGCGCGGCAATCATCTGAGCCGGGGTCGCGGCCAGACCGCAGAAAGCCGAGGCCACACAGAAAATCGTGATTCCGGAAAGAAACACCCTCCTCCGGCCAAACCGGTCCGCCAGTGAACCTGCCGCCATGAGAAGTGCCGCGACCGTCAGGGTGTAGGCATCCACAATCCACTGGAGGCTCGCGATGCTGGCCCCGAACGCCTGACGGATCGAAGGCAGGACGACGTTTACAATGGTGACATCCATCATCACCAGTAAAAGGCTCAGGCAGCAGGATGCCAGCACAAGCCAGCGGCGTCCTTCGGTGACAGGCTGGGACATAGAGAATTTCCGACAGTGTGACAGGAGCGTCATTCACGGATGAACGCTAAGCACGCCATGTTGGCTGAGCGGCTATCACATTATGATTTTCGGGGAAAAATGGAGCGGGCGAAGGGAATCGAACCCTCCTAAGAAGCTTGGAAGGCTACTGCATTACCACTATGCTACGCCCGCATCCTGCCGCTCTTATATAGTTTCCCCAATCGTGAAGGCAAGTCTCTATCGCACTTGGCGATTATCGAGCAGGACGGCCTTTTCCCGATAAAATAATTTTGTCGGATTTCCCCGTTTTTCCGCCGGTTGTCGTGGGCAAAGCGCAAAATGGAAGGGTGTTCCGCAATGACACCCTCTTGACTTTGGGACCGCAACATATTCTTTTCCGCCCCCTGCGCCCGGTTCAAGTAGTGAGCGGTGGACATGGCTTCGGTCCTGGCCTCTGTTCTCTTCGGGTGGTGCCGCAGGGGTGTAGCTCAATTGGCTAGAGCGCCGGTCTCCAAAACCGGAGGTTGTGGGTTCGAGACCCTCCACCCCTGCCAACACAGCCTGAATTCAGTATCGGTGGATATCCCCTGATCTGGGCGAGGGTGGCGCGGATTGACCGGCATCTGCCGGTTTCTGGCGAGTGTTACCGGTTTGCCGGATTCGGACCGATGAGGCCGGCGCAGGGCAGACCGAGAGAGAAGGTTTTTTCGTGTCTGCCAGTCCAGTCAAATTTCTCCGGGATGTGGAGGCCGAGGCCAAACGGGTCACGTGGCCCTCACGGAAAGCGACGCTGGTGACCACGGGCGCCGTGCTCGCGATGGCTACGCTCGCTTCCATTTTTTTCTTCGTCGTCGATCAGGTCATTGGACTTGGCGTTCGCGAACTTTTCGGGCTGGGAGGCTAGAGGACGGACATGGCCAAACGTTGGTACGTCGTTCACGTCTATTCGGGTTTCGAGAAGAAAATCGCTACCCAGATCATGGAAGAGGCAGCCCAGAAAGGGTTGTCCGACCATATTGAGCAGGTTCTGGTACCTTCCGAAGAGGTAGTGGAAATCCGTCGGGGCCAGAAGGTCAATTCAGAGCGCAAGTTCTTCCCGGGTTACATCCTGGTGAACATGGAACTGACCGATGAAGCGTGGCATCTTGTAAAAGATACCCCGCGCGTTACCGGATTCCTCGGCTCCAAGACACGTCCGAGCCCTATTCCGGCGGCTGAAGCCGAGCGGATCATGAAGCAGGCTCAGGAAGGCGTTGAGCGTCCCCGCTCCTCCGTCACATTCGAGATTGGCGAGCAGGTTCGCGTCGCGGATGGTCCGTTCACCTCCTTCAACGGCATTGTCGAGGAAGTGGATGAGGACAAGCAGCGCCTCAAGGTCAGTGTTTCCATCTTCGGGCGCTCGACGCCTGTCGATCTGGAATACGGTCAGGTCGAAAAACTCTGATCGCGATTTTCTTTTCGCTCTAGAAAAAGCCTCCGCTTCAAAGCGGGGGCTTTTTTATTGCCTGTTCATCTTCCCCTCAGGTCTTTCCACAAAAAAACGCGCGGATCATACCGATCCGCGCGTTCCTTCAGAACTGATATCTGTCCGTTATGTCGGACAGCCCGATCAGATCAGAGAAGACGCCTTGCTCTCAACTGCCTTGCAAAGCTTCTTGCGAGCCTTTGCCTTCAGGGTGGACAGCGAAAGCTGGTTGCCGTTTCCAACCTGAAGAAGCCCCTGCTGACCGGATGCGTAAGACGTATCGCCGGTCACGGCTGACTGGCCGCTCAGTGTGCTGAGTGTGGATTTCGCTGAAGAGACATTGCTCACCAGATTGTTCTGCACGCAGTAGCTGAGAACACCAGCGACATTGCCGCTGCTGGCCGACGAAAGGGAAGGAACGCCCATGGCGCCCAGCAGGCCGGAGGTGGAGCCGGTCGTGGACGATGAGGTCGTGCTGCCCAGCGCGTTCTGCATTGCGCCCTGCTCGGCACCCTGAGCAATACCGCTGAGGGACTGAGCCTGAGCAACGGAAACACCGGCGACCGAGAGCCCACAGACAAGAGCGAGAGCGCCAAAACGACGAATGGCCATAAAACTTCCTTTCAACTGACTTGCTCGATGAATTATAAATCCATCAAGCTTTTAGACACTGTTAAACGGCAATGCGGCAGGAACGCGGCGAAACCGCTTCACTTCCGGTGTCAGCGGATGCGTTCCGGTCGCGACGCATGGCTCAACAGATGTGCGGGCACCAAGCCACGGCCACCCTTCCCACGCAAGCGGGACGGCACACAGCGCACGGCAAATGTCCGCCGTGGTGCGCGCGTCATGACCCCGCAGTCTTTTGGCAGAGGGACAGGCCCACCGCCGTTTTGCAGCCGGGCGTTGCTTATTCTGGTCCCGCCTATCCATCATTCAATCGAATGGCAGCGTTTCACCCCGCACATCCGTCAGACCGTACAAGAGGGGACGCCCTCTGGCGATCACAAAAATGCGACCCTACTTCTTCCCTGAAGCCCTCAGCAGGAGATGCGATAAATCTTCCACGCTCCGGGTTCCTGCTATATGTGCCGAATCGCAACTCCATGACGAACGTGGATCAGGAGAGGAACTGAAATGGGTTATCGCGTAGCGGTCGTCGGCGCGACAGGCGCTGTCGGACGCGAAATACTGAAGACCTTGCAGGAACGTGAGTTCCCCGTCGATGAAATCGTGGCGTTGGCTTCGCCGCGCTCGACCGGACGCGAAGTGTCCTTCGGTGACCGGACTCTGAAGGTGCAGAACCTTGAGACGTTCGACTTCACGGGCTGGGATGTTGCCCTGTTCTCACCGGGCGCCAGCGTGTCGGCCATTCACGCTCCCCGCGCCGCGAAGGCCGGGTGCATCGTGATCGACAACACGTCCCATTTCCGCATGGAGCCGGACGTGCCGCTGGTCGTGCCGGAAGTGAACCCGAACGACCTGAAGAAGGCGAAGCGCGGCATTGTCGCGAACCCGAACTGCTCCACCATCCAGATGGTCGTGGTGCTGAAGCCGCTCCATGACCTGTTCACGGTGAAGCGTGTCGTCGTCTCGACCTATCAGGCCGTGTCCGGCGCGGGCAAGGACGGCATGGACGAACTGTTCACCCAGACCAAGGGTACGTTCGTCAACGATCCGCCGAAGATCGAGCAGTTCCAGAAGCAGATCGCGTTCAACTGCATTCCCCAGATCGACCGCTTCATGGATGACGGCGCCACCAAGGAAGAGTGGAAGATGGCCGTCGAAACGAAAAAGATCCTCGACCCCGAGATCTCCGTGATGGCTACCTGCGTGCGCGTGCCGGTGTTCATCGGCCATTCGGAGGCGGTTGCGGTGGAATTCGAGGAACCGGTCGACCTCAAGAAAGCACGCGAAGTGTTGCGTGAGGCCGAAGGCGTGATCCTGCTCGATGAGCGCGATGACGGTGGCTACGTGACGCCCATCGACTGCGTGGGGGAAGACGCGACCTATGTGTCGCGCCTGAGAATCGACCCGACGGTGCCCAACGGACTCGCCTTCTGGTGCGTCGCCGACAACCTCCGCAAGGGCGCGGCCCTGAATGCTGTTCAGATCGCCGAAACCATGATTGCACTCGACCTGTTGCCCAACCGCAACTAAGACGCGGCACGGTCACGCGGGTTTGATCCGCGTGACCGACCAAACGACTGTTTTAGGCGATTCAACCCGCGCTGGAACAGTATAGGCTCCCCTTTCCGGCAGGGATTACCTCCCCCGGCAGGACAGCGTTCCCATCAAACGCGGCATCCCTCTCGGTCTCGTGTTTCCCCGTTGAATTGACCCCGAAAACCCTGCGGCGTAGGACCGATTTCGGAATGACGCCGTCTTCTGTGCGGCGTTTTACGTGGACAAGATGACGAGGCGACGATGCAGGATGTCCGGGAAGCGCTCTATGTCGGGAGCCGAAGCGACGGCGCTCTAATCCGACGACCGATGTCACCGCATCTTCAGGTCTACAAAATGCGCCTGTCGATGTTTCTTTCCATCTCGAACCGAATCACCGGCGTCGTGGCGACCGGCGGCTCCGCTCTTGGAGTTTTCTGGCTGGCGGCCCTTGCGAAAGGCCCAAAGTCTTTTGCCAGCGCCCGCAAGGTGACAGGCAACCCGCTGGGCCAGCTGGTCCTGTTCGGATGGATCATCTCTCTGGTCTGGCACACGGTTGGTGGCCTGCGCCACTTCATCTGGGATGCCGGTCGTCGCTACGACAAGAAAGAACTGAACGAGGATGGGCGGGTGGCACTGGGCGTCATCGCCGGTGTGGGCGTCACGCTCGCGACGTCCCTGCTCGGCATTTCCTGCTGTCGCGCCCGTCGTCGCGCCAAGCTGCTGAAGAAGGCTTCCTGAGATGAACGCAACGTCTCCCACGCATCACACCGTGATGCGCTCACAGCTGGGTCGTGCCCGTGGTCTCGGTTCGGGGCATTCAGGCACCGATCACTGGATCGTCGAGCGTGTTTCAGCAGCAAGCCTGCTGCCGCTTTCCGGCTGGTTCGTCATCCAGATGTTCCGTCTGGGTGGTGAGGACTATGAAAAGGTTGCCAGATGGGGCGGCAAGCCGGTCAACGCGACCCTGCTTGCGGCTCTGGTGGCCACCAGCTTCTACCATGCGGAAGTCGGTCTTCAGGTGATCGTGGACGATTACGTTCACGGCAAGGCGCACGCCCCCGCGAAGCTGCTCGTAAAGATTGGCACCGGCCTACTCGGCCTGCTCGGCATCTTTTCGGTGCTGAAACTGGCCCTCGGTCGCACTGCCGCAAAAGGCTGATTGCCGCTGACCGGCGCGGCCCTGTGGTCTCCGCCGGTTTTTCTGATGCACTGACTGGTCGCAAGACAACGGGAGCGCCGTCACTATGAACGCTAATTCCTCTCCTTCCCGGGGGGCCTACCGCATTGTCGATCACGCCTATGACGTGGTCGTGGTCGGCGCCGGCGGGTCGGGTCTCCGCGCAACGCTCGGTATGGGCGCCGCAGGTCTTTCCACCGCCTGCGTGACCAAGGTTTTCCCCACCCGCAGCCACACCGTGGCCGCTCAGGGTGGCATCGGCGCCTCCCTCGGCAACATGGCCGAGGACAACTGGCGCTGGCACATGTACGACACCGTCAAGGGGTCTGACTGGCTGGGCGATCAGGACGCGATCGAGTTCATGTGCCGCGAGGCGGTCCCCGCCGTGCACGAACTCGAGCATTTCGGCGTCCCGTTCTCACGCACGGAACAGGGCAAGATCTACCAGCGCCCCTTCGGCGGCCACATGAGCGACTACGGCAAGGCTCCGGTGCCCCGCGCCTGCGCCGCCGCCGACCGCACGGGCCATGCGATCCTGCACACGCTGTATCAGCAGTGCCTGAAGCATAACGTCGAGTTCTTCGTCGAATATTTCGGCATCGACCTTATCATGGACGACGATGGCGCCTGTCGTGGCGTGATGGCGTGGTGTCAGGATGACGGCACGATCCATCGCTTCAACGCGAAGATGGTCGTTCTGGCGACGGGCGGTTACGGTCGTGCCTACCAGTCCTGCACCTCGGCCCATACCTGCACGGGCGATGGCGGCGGCATGGTCATGCGCGCCGGCCTGCCGACACAGGACATGGAATTCGTGCAGTTCCATCCGACCGGCATCTATCCGGCGGGCTGCCTGCTCACCGAAGGCTGCCGTGGTGAAGGCGCTTACCTCACCAACTCGGAAGGCGAGCGCTTCATGGAGCGTTATGCGCCGACGGCGAAGGATCTGGCGTCTCGTGACGTCGTCTCCCGCGCCATGACGGTTGAAATGCGTGAAGGGCGCGGCTGTGGTCCGAAGAAAGACCACATGATGATGCATCTTGAGCATCTCGGTTCCGACCTGCTGCACGAGCGTCTGCCGGGCATCATCGAAACTTCCCGCATCTTCGCCGGTGTGGACGTGACGAAGGAGCCGGTGCCGGTTCTGCCGACCGTTCACTACAACATGGGCGGCATCCCGACGAACATTCATGGCGAAGTGGTCCGGCCGACGGCCGACAATGTGGATGCGGTCGTTCCCGGCCTGATGGCTGTGGGCGAAGCGGCCTGCGTGTCCGTGCATGGCGCGAACCGCCTCGGCACCAACTCGCTGCTCGATCTGATCGTCTTCGGACGCGCCGCTGCCAAGCGGGCCGCCGAGATCGTCAAGCCGACTGATTTCGTGAAGCCGCTGCCAGCCGGTGCGGGCGACAACGCTCTCGACCGCCTCGATAACCTGCGGCACGCCAAGGGCGGCACGCGCGTATCGGAAGTGCGTGATCGCCTCCAGCGCGACATGCAGATGCATGCGGCGGTGTTCCGCACCGAGGAGAGCCTCAAGGAAGGCTGTGACAAGATTCAGGAGATCTGGAAAGCGAAGGAGGATCTCTCCGTCGCCGACCGTTCGCTGATCTGGAACAGCGACCTGATGGAAGCGCTCGAGTTCGAGAACCTCCTTGCCAATGCAACCGTCACACTTGAAAGCGGACTGGTCCGTCATGAAAGCCGCGGCGCGCATGCCCGCGACGATTATCCGGATCGCGATGACAAGCAGTGGATGAAGCACAGCGTGTCCTGGCTGGACAACAAGGGCAGCACGAAGATGACGTATCGTCCGGTGCATATGAAGACACTGACCGATGAGGTTCAGGTCTTCCCGCCCAAAAAACGCGTCTATTAACCCACCGTCAGAAGAGGGAGACTGAACATGGTCGAACTGAAACTTCCGCGGAACAGCACGGTGGGCAAGGGACAGTTCTTTCCTGCCCCCGCTGGCTCCAAAAATGTGCGGACTTTCAAGATCTATCGCTGGACACCGGATGACGACAGCAATCCGGTGATGGATACTTACGAAATCGACATCGACAGCATCGGGCCGATGGTGCTCGATGCACTCATCCACATCAAGAACGATGTCGATCCGACGCTGACGTTCCGCCGTTCCTGCCGTGAGGGCATCTGCGGTTCCTGTGCGATGAACATCGACGGCGAGAACACGCTCGCGTGCCTCAAGCCGGTGCGGGACATGCAGGGCGACATCCTCATCAATCCCCTGCCCCACATGCCCATCGTGAAGGACCTCGTGTCCAACCTCGACGGCGCATATGCCCAGCTGCGCTCCATCGAGCCGTGGATGAAGGCCGACAGCGCACCGCCGCCGGATGGCGAGCGTCTCCAGTCACCGGAAGAGCGCGCCAAACTGGACGGCATGTGGGAGTGCATCCTGTGCTTCTGCTGCACCACGTCGTGCCCGTCCTACTGGTGGAACGGCGACCGGTACCTCGGTCCGGCCACGCTGCTTGCGGCCTATCGCTGGATCGCGGACAGCCGTGACGAGCATCAGGGCGACAGGCTGGATGCACTGGAAGATACCTTCAAGCTCTATGCCTGCCGCACGATCATGAACTGCACGCAGACCTGCCCGAAGGGTCTGAATCCGGCAAAAGCCATCGGCCGGATCAAGGAATTGCAGGTCGAGCGCAAGCTCTGATCCCCATCGCCCTGCACTCACGAAAAACGCCGGAAGGGAAACCTTCCGGCGTTTTTTAATGGGAATACTCTCACTGACCATTCTCCCGACGCATTTTCGGGTATGAGTTCGGTATTCAGGCGCAACAGGCAGGGCACGAGAGCAGATGTATTCAGGGCAGAAAGGCATGTTCGCGTCCCGACCAGCAGCGGGGTCTGTCCGCTTCGAAGCGCTCCAGTCCCTGCGCGGACTCGCCGCGCTGACCGTGGTCATACGGCATGTTCTGGCCTGCTATCCCATTCCGGACCATCTGACGACTGTCATCGTCTTCTTCTTTTTCAACTCCCCTGCCGCCGTGACCCTCTTCTTTGTGCTGAGTGGTTTCGTCCTGACCCACTCGCTGGAACGGCAGTCGCTGACACTCCCCACGCTCCTCACCTTCTGGACCCGACGCGTTTTCCGTATTCTTCCCTGCGTGATGGCCGTTTCGCTTCTCAGCTATCTGTATATACGCTCGCCTCTTTCAGCCTGGCCCATCGAGGGCAGCGATCCATTCATGACCGGCCTCCTGCCGCATGACATGCCCCTCTCGCCGTTCCTGTTTCTCAAATGCATGCTGTCGCTTTCGGGTGCTCTGGTGCCTCAGAACTGGACGGTCATGGTCGAACTGATCGCAGCCCTGTTCTTTCCTTTCCTGTGGGTCGCCAGCACGAAAGGGGCACGCGCCTTCCTGCCTCTGGCAATCGTGACGCTCCTGCTGGCCGCATTCGCCCCCGCAGGCGGAAAAGGACTGCCCTTCATTTATGCGTTCAGCTTCGTGGCCGGAATGGTGGCCTACAGGGCATGGCAGAACACGACAGTCACGCTCACCGGCGTCGGACTACTGCTGGCTGCTGTCGGCATGTCCTTACCGACCACTGTCCTGACAGAACCGGAAACACTGGGCGCCGTTTTCAGTTCACCCCGACTTGTCATCCCCGAAGCGGTCTTCTCGGCCCTGCTGCTGTTCGGACTGGCCCGGGGGGGAGCCGTCGCCCGCGCCCTGTCCTGCCGTCCACTTCTGTGGCTGGGGAATATTTCCTACAGCATCTATCTGCTGCACTTCCTGATCATTGCCATCGCCGGGCGACTGCTCTCGCCTCTGCTGCCGAACCTCTCCATGACGGCCCGCGAAGGACTCGTGCTGGGTCTCACCCTGATCCTCGTGCTGCCGCTGAGTCATCTGCTTTACGAGACCGTGGAAAAACCCGTGAACCGTCTGGGGCACCGCGTGGCTTCGCTGCTGTTCAAGCCGCGTTCACACACGGCCTGACAGACAGGACCCTCGACACGCCCATCATGTGTGCAGGAGTGACCTCCTGACTTTCGGCGACGATCACTTTCGCCGAAAGTCAGACAATAGCCCTCAGGATTTTTTCACGAATTCCGACTTCAGGTTCATGGCGCCAAACCCGGGAATCTTGCAGGCGATGTCATGGCCATCCGTGCCATCGACAAGGCGGATGCCTTTCACCTTGGTTCCGCCCTTCACCACCTGCGAAGATCCCTTGATCTTCAGATCCTTGATGACCGTCACGGTATCGCCATCGTCCAGTTCGTTGCCGTTGGCGTCCCGAATGACACGGACGCCCTCACCTGCCTCGCCGGACGCTTCCCCACTCCATTCATGGGCACATTCCGGGCATATCCACAGGGGGCCATCCTGATAAACATGCTCGCAACCACACTGCGGGCAAGTCATGCTGTCGCTCATCCCGATTTCTCCATCTTTCCGATCGACACAGAATGCGCCGGTCCAGACGCACGCATGACAAACGGGAGCGCTTCACACAACCCGTGAGGGGTGTCTTCAGGGAAGTGGTGCGGTCTGGAACAGCGTCACCCGCAATCCGCCATGCGGGACAGGCGCAGGTGGCGGCAGGAAAGGCAGGCCGGTCGCATGGGCCAGCCCGCTCTCTGTCGTGACAATGCCGACGCGCCAGCCGGAGAAACGCGCCAGCAGGGTCTGGCCAAGGGCACGGTAAAGCGGAATGAGTGATTTTTTGTCGCCGATCCGCGTTCCATATGGCGGATTGGCGATGACAAGTCCGACCGGACCTTCCGGCGGTTGCAATTCACTGATCGTCGCCCGTGCGAATGTCACGAAGTCAGTGATTCCAGCCCGCGCCGCATTGGCCTCACTCATGGCGACAGCCCCCTCGTCGCGGTCACTACCGTAAAACCTGACCGATGGAATCCGCTCACTTTTCACCGTCCGCATCCGCTCCCATGCTTCCGCATCGAACGTCGCCAGTTTTTCAAAGGCGAAATGCCGGGACCGGCCGGGGTTAAGACGCGCTGCAATTTCCGCCGCTTCGAGAATGAAGGTGCCTGAGCCGCACAGAGGATCAACCACCGGTTCCTGACCGCTGTAACCGCACTGGCGCAGGAACAGGGAGGCCATCGTCTCGCGTATCGGGGCGCGATTCACCGCCTCCTTGTGACCACGCCGATGCAGGAGGTCACCCGACGTGTCGACACTCAGGGTGCAGACATTCTGGTCGAACCGGGCTCGCACCAGAACGCCGTCGTCGTTATCCGCGTGCGGCGCTCCGATCGTTTCGTGAATGGCCCGGGTAATGCGTTCGGCAGCCGCTCCCGCGTGATAAATTCGGGAGGTCGCGCAGGTGGCTTCCACCCGAAAAGGAACCTCCGGACGCAGGATGTCCGCCCAGGCCACCTGCCGGGCACGGTGATCGAGCTGCGCGAGATGCGTAACATGAAACGAATCGATCCGGGCCAGCACACGGCTGGTGCCACGCACCCAGAGGTTCGCCCGCCAGACTTCCGGCCATCCACCTCTGATGGTCACCCCTCCCGGCACAACGGAAGGAGATCTGAATCCCTTATGGCGCACTTCATCGCACAGCACGGCTTCGAGGCCGGGAACGGTGGCGAGAAAGATCTCGAAGGTGGTTTTCCCTGTCATCACGCTTCCATGACAGGAAGAGAGACCGACGGCAAACCGGAACGTATCGAACCCGATATGGAACTTTCATCTGCCGAGATTCTTATAAGCACGCGTGAGATCATGCGCATTCCACTATTGAGACCTGAATGAAAATACACAGGCAACAAAACAGAGATATTCATACTATTCTTCTTTGAATTTTTCATTCAGTATTTACATCTCACAAATACATAATGAGGATAGAAAGTTTTACAGAAATTGATTTTTATGCCATCTATCTGAAAAAGTGTACATCAAACAGCGTGTACGGATCGGCATGTGTGCGCAAGGCTTCCTCAATGAATACAATTGACGCTGTCATTTCCGCAGCAAACTGCGAAGCCTTTGATTTTTTACCTGATCTGATCGGGATCGTTCGTCCCAACGGCTCATATATCTATTTCAACAAGGCATGGCGAAAGCATACCGCCAATACAGCGCAGGATTTCGCTTCTCCTGAGTGGATAAAATGCGTGCATCCGGCGGACCGCCGGGATGTCGAAACCGCTATCCAGCTCTCTTATGGAAACGGGCAACCACAGGAGACCGAGTTCCGCATCGAAGCGCAGTCTTCCAACCCACAATGGTTCCTCCTTCGCACCGCTCCTCATGCCGATGAGGATGGTCGGGTTCTTTTCTGGCTGCATATCCTCACCTGCCTGCACAAAGAGAAGGCAGACGACCTCGCGCTCCGGCACACTGCCAGAATGCGCATGGAAATGCTGAACGTCAGTACCGATTGCATCAAGCTCATCAACACAGACGGAACCCTCGCCCACATGAACGAGGCAGGGTGCACGGCACTCTGTGTGCCGCAGGATTCGGATTTCGGGATGGACTGGCTCGGGCTGCTGCCGCCGGAGATCGGCGAACCGGGGCGTGAGGCGCTGAAAAAAGCCAGGAACGGTATCTGCAACCGGTTTTTCGGCATCAGCCAGACCCCGGGTGAAAGTCCGCGTTACTGGGACAACATGCTGACACCTCTCCTGACCCCTGCGGGCGAAGTGGAGGCCATCCTGTGTGTGTCGCGAGACGTTACGGCGGCTCATCATGACGAACAGCGGATCGGGATGCTTCTGCGGGAAGTCAGCCACCGTGCACGAAACATGCTCACCGTCATCCGCGCCCTGATGCGTCGTACCGTTCCTGATCCGCACGAAGAATTCGTGTCGATTCTGGATAAGCGCATCACCTCCATCGCCCGCAGTCAGGACCTGCTTGTTCAGGATCACTGGACAGGCGCGACGGTCCAGCATGTGGTCGTCGCACAGACTGTCACGGTCGGGGACGAGCGGTCACAACGCCTGCACATCGACGGCGATCCGACCATCAAACTCCGCCCTGAAGCCGCCGAGAAAATCGGTCTGGCCATTCATGAACTCACTACAAATGCCGTCAGGCATGGCGCTTTTTCGAATCCCGTCGGCACGGTCTCCGTCGCGTGGAACATTGAAAAACAGGATGGCGAGCGCTTTTTCCGGATGCGGTGGAAAGAAGAGGGGGGGCCACCCATTTCTGAGCCACTGCGAAAAGGGTTCGGCACGGCGCTGATCGAGAGGAACCCACGCGGCGTGAACGGTGCCGTCGTCGTCTATCGCGCAGAACCGGATGGCATCCTGTGGGAGTTCACCGCCCCCACTTCAGGCGCCCTCACCTTCTCCTGAGGCCAACCCCCTCCCTTGGAGAGTCGGACGCCCCTCTCTATAGTCCCGCCCTTCACAAATGGAGCGACCTTGTGTTTGAAGGAAGTCTGGCCTCGGCAAGCGGCCGTCGCAAAGCCTGGATGGACAGCCTGTTCGTGGATCACGCGGTCTTCCGGCTGGTGTGGACCAATTTCCACACAGTTATTCCGGGCAAGGTCTATCGCTGCAACCATCCGACGCCTGCCCGGCTTGCCGCCGCAAAACGTCGGCTGCATCTGAAAACGCTGGTCAATCTGCGCGGACACCGGAAGTGCGGGTCCGACGCGCTCTCCCGCACGGCTGCAAACCGGTTGGGCCTTGAGCATGTCGACATGGCTTTCGAAAGCCGAGGAGCGCCCCATCGTGACCGTATCCTGCGGTTTGAGGCGCTCTACCGCTCGCTCGATTTTCCGATGCTGATGCACTGCAAATCCGGCGCGGACCGGGCCGGGCTGGCAGCCGGGCTGGTCGTCATGTTTGAAGGTGGCACAACCGACGATGCCCTGCGCCAGCTTTCATGGCGCTTCGGACATTTCAACAGCTCAAGAACCGGGATTCTTGATGCTTTCTTCTGGCTTTATCGCAATGAAGCCGAAGGCCGCATTCCGTTTCTGGAATGGGTTGAGCATCATTATGACGAAGCGGCTCTCAAAAGAGATTTCGTCGCGGGCAAACTCGCCTCATTCGTCACGGACAAGGTACTGCGGCGGGAGTAACTCCCGCCCCTCGTCTTATGCATGTAGTCCAGGCGCTTCGCGTCCGGTGCGGGTGACATATTCCGTGTAGCCACCATCATAACGATGGATGCCTTCAGCGGTCAGTTCCAGAACCCGGTTGGACAGGGCCGCAAGGAAGTGCCGGTCATGCGAGACGAACAGCATGGTGCCTTCATATTTTGACAGGGCATTAATCAGCATTTCCTTGGTGCCGATATCGAGATGGTTGGTCGGCTCATCAAGCACGAGGAAATTCGGCGGATCGAACAGCATCAGCGCCAGAACAAGACGCGCCTTTTCACCACCAGACAGAACACGACAGGGCTTTTCGATATCATCGCCGGAAAAACCGAACCCACCTGCCAGCGCCCGGAGTGAGCCCTGATTGGCGAGAGGAAAAGCGTCCTCAAGCGTTTCGAAAATCGTGCGGCCGCCGTCGAGAAGATCCATCGCGTGCTGGGCGAAATAGCCCATCTTCACGCTGCCGCCACGTGTCACTGTTCCAGCGTCCGGTTCTGTCGTACCGGTGACGAGCTTCAGCAACGTCGATTTACCAGCACCATTCACACCAAGAACGCAGCAGCGCTCCTGCCGACGGATCATGAGGTCCAGCCCCTCATAGATCACCTTGCTGCCATAGCTCTTGTCCACACCTTTCAATGTCACGACGACATCTCCTGAACGTGGCGCTGGGGGAAACTCGAATGACAGGGTCTGGCGACGACGCGGTGGCTCGACGCGGTCGATCTTTTCCAGCTTCTTCACACGGCTCTGCACCTGCGCAGCATGAGAGGCTCGGGCCTTGAAACGGTCGATAAAGGCAACTTCCTTGGCAAGCATGGCTTTCTGGCGCTCGAACTGCGCCTGCTGCTGCTTTTCATTCTGCGCACGCTGCTGTTCGTAAAACTCGTAGTCACCTGAAAAGCTTGTCAGATTGCCACCGTCGATCTCGATGACCTTATTGATCACGCGGTTCATGAAGGCGCGATCATGCGAGGTCATCAGCAGCGCGCCGTCGTAGCCCGCAAGGAACTGCTCAAGCCAGATCAGACTTTCGAGATCAAGATGGTTGCTTGGTTCATCAAGCAACATCGCATCCGGACGCATGAGCAGGATACGGGCGAGCGCAACGCGCATCTTCCAGCCGCCGGACAGTTTGCCGACATCGCTGTCCATCATCTCCTGACTGAAACCGAGGCCATCCAGAACCTCGCGCGCCTTCCCTTCGAGCGCGTAGCCGCCGAGTTCCTCGAACCGGGCCTGCACTTCCCCGAAGCGTTCCAGAATGGTCTCCATCTGGTCAGCCTGTTCAGGGTCGGCAAGGGCCATTTCCAGTGTGGCCAGCTCCGATGCCACGGTGGAAATCTCTCCCACGCCGGCCATGACTTCGGCCACAGCGCTCCGGCCAGCCATCTCGCCGACGTCCTGACTGAAAAAGCCTATGGAAAGGCCACGGTCGGTGACAATATTTCCCTCGTCAGGCTCTTCCTGCTTCGTAATCAGACGGAAGAGCGTTGTCTTACCGGCACCGTTGGGGCCGACAAGGCCGATCTTCTCCCCCTTCTGGAGCGAGGCAGACGCCTCGATGAAGATCACACGCTTGCCGTTGTGCTTGCTGATGTTGTCGAGACGGATCATGGGTCCTCGGGCGGCCTGACTGGAGCAGCCGGATTACTAGCATGTCGAGAACGGTGCAAATCGGGAGCGATTAGCCGCCCTCCAGTTCTGCGCGCAAAGCCCGTAGTTTCGGTCCTGCACCCTGAACACATGACGACAGCTCACGAATGTTACTTTATATATCTAAATGTAACTAAGTTATTCTTAATAATATATAAAATGCGTACTTCTACACCCAATCACAGAGCGACAGGACACGCACGAACCAAGGCGAAAAGGAATTAAGGTTGCTCAGACGATTTCTTTCATCACGGGAAGGCAGTGTCGCTCTCATCGTGCCTGCTGCGGTCGTCGCCATGACTATCGGCATTGCCACTGCCACCGATATCGCAACTCTGGTCAAAACACGCAACCAGCTTCAGAGCATTGCCGATGCCGCCTCCTTGCGTGGGGCTCAGGCGGCCAACAACGCGCTGGTTTCGGCCGGAACGAATGCCTCTGACGCCATCGCGCAGCAAACAGCCCAAACCACCTCCACGGCTGCCGTCACGGCAAACGCCGGTATCGCGGGCATTTCACCGATACCCACGACGACTGTTAATTATACAGCCGCGACCCAGTATTCAGGCAGCGTCACCGTTACCCTCACATCCACACCAAATCTTTTCCTGCTCAGCTTCGTCCCCTCTCTTGCGGCACCCCTCACAGTCACCTCCACCTCCAGCATGACTGCGTCAAACACTTATCTTCAGGTCATTTTTCTTGTCGATATTTCAAATTCCATGGCAGTAGGCGGCACGTCCAGCGCCATTACATATCTCGAAAACAGCAGTAATCAGTGTGCTTTCGCCTGTCACGATTCCAATGGATATTACGGAATCAGCCGGGCCTGTTCGATGACACCCGTCTTTTCCGGCTCAAAGCCACCATGCGATGTGCGGGCCGCAGCCAAAACGGCTGGCATCAACCTGAAGATCGATTACGTCACAGAAGCAATCGAAGCCTTCATGTCGCAGATCAAAGATTTTGCTGCTGACAATCCCGGATATATCTCCATTGGCATCAACACATTCGGAACCAATTTCAAGCAACTTCTGGCACCAACAACCGACATTGCAGCGGCCATCACGGCATCCTCATCTGTGGATGTCGAAGATGCCACGCAATACTTCAATGTCTACAACAATCCTAATCGCGGTTCGCTTGACTATGCTGATTACAATGGCGGCTACACCAAGATGACCAGCGCCCTGACTCAGCTTACCAGTCAGATAACCAATGTTGGAGATGGCTCAACTCCAACCACCATGAAGACATATGTAATTTTCATTTCTGACGGAGCTGAAGATGTCTACGACGCCACCTATTCTCCTTATTATCATAATGTAGATGTCAGTTATACGACGGCCTGTACAACACTTAAAAACAAAGGTGTTCAACTCTTCTCTATCTGGGTGCCTTACTATTCCGTACCTGGCAACGTGCTGTTCGACACATATATCAGCCCTTATACCGGGACAGGAAGCGGCACCATGCAGGGCTCCATGCAGGACTGCGCTTCCAGTTCGACGGACTATTTTCAGGCCGATGACGGGCTGGCCATCGTCTCGGCTTTCTCATCAGCCCTCAATGTCATCATAAATGACAGTTCGCTGCGGATATCGAAATAGAGACCATAAAGGTCGCTTTAATTGGGAAACACGATGACTCAGCATCGGACAGATCCCACCGCAAAAGGAAGGCGCTGCCTCCCTTGCGGCATCACACACGGAACAAAACTGGCAATATCATTCAGCGCCTCGCCATAGACCCTGTCCTTATGTCAGCACATCATCCTGTGATAGCGGCGTCTGCGGTGAACGGGATAACCACCCGCTCGACGGCCGTTAACAAGACCATTGTGAGCAGCATAGGCATTGATTTGCCCACGAAGATCAATCGCATTGTCAATATCGTCTTCGACACGGGCTGGCGTTTACGCAACACCCCTGCCTTTGGCAAGAAAGGCGCTTTCTGCGACTTCAACATTGTTGTCGGTCTGTAGCGCGCGCCACGAACTGGTGAGGGCCTGTGTTGCGGGATCTGCACCCACCAGCAACACAGGTCCTCACCAGTTCAAGCTGGAACAAGAAGCACCTTACCGCTCATTCTCGGTGGGCTGTTGTTTTTCCACAGACGTGGACGACTTCGGGGACGTGACCGTGCCCTGATTGGGGGGCGGAGTGGTACCAGGCTGCTCGGAAACGGTACGTGGATTGTTCCAGAGCTTTTGTGACGGTTCAACCCGCTTACCTGTTTTGGTCTTGGCCGATGCCGGACTTTTCCCGACCTGCGCGGCCGCTCCTTCAGCGGTCGGCGGCACACCGCTTTTACTTGTCGCCTGAGCAAAAGCAGCCTGAGAACCAACCGACAGGGCAAGGCCGAGAGAAAGAGCAAGAATACGTTTCATTTTCTGCTTCCAATGATACCAGAACAATCGAAAGCATAAACATTCGTTCAGAACATAAGTTCCTTTGGCTGTTTATTTATCCCGCGACAAAGACCATTGCGAGTTTTCTTCCTTCCCAATCTATGCAGCTTTATCCGAAACCTTTTCATGGACATTTTCATGCTCGGCATGCATCGCCCCCGGCCCTCCGATCATGTGCCCGATGGGTGTCAGGTAATCGACATGGTCGCAGATGATCTTGAACACGGCGAGCATCGGCACGGACAGGAACGCCCCTGTGATGCCCCACATCCAGTCCCAGAACAGCAGCGAGGCCATGACAAGAACAGGATTCAGGGTGAAACGGCGTGCCAGCAGCATGGGGGTGATGGTCTCACCTTCCAGCAGATGAATGCAGAGATAGATCGCGGGGGGTAACAGGGCGTGAAAGGCTGTCGGAAAGGTCAGGAGCGCCACGCAGAAATAGATCACCATTCCGCTAAACGGCCCGATGATGGGAATGTAGTTCAGAGCGAAGGCAACCACGCCCCACAGCAATGGGTTCGGCATCCCGACCGCCCAGCACTGGATGGTGTTCGCAATACCGACAAACATATTCATCATCGTGATGGTAGCGAGATAGATCGAGATGTTCCGCTCGATATGCGTCGCAATCTGCACGGCGCGACGCTTGTCGTTGAAGGTCGGCATGATCTCGACAAAGCGACGCAGGAGGCTGTCCCCCTGAGCGAGCAGGAAGAACAGCATGATGAAGAACGTGAAGAGCTGCCCCATGAAAGCCTGCGTGCCGAGCAGGAGGGAGGAGCCTAGCGGCATGAAGTCCGGAGCGACGGCGGAGGGCGCATGACTGCCGGGGGCCATGCCGAGCAGTTTCTGAACCCGCAGGCTGGTGTTCTGCAGGAAGTGGATCGGGTCATGCAGAAGAGCGAGATGTGACTGAACGAGCGTGATTTCTTCCGGCAACTGCGAGAGCCACCCGGCGGCTGGTACGGACACCGCCATGCCGATGGCGGTCAATCCGCCGAACATGCTGGCGATCAGCAGAAAAGCCACAATGGGTTTGGGAAGCCGCGTCCAGTGGGCGATGAGCCGCATGGGTGTGCCGAGCATCAGGTTCGTGACCACGGCCATGACCAGCGGCAACACGATCGAGGCGGCGAAGCGCAGAGTATAGAAGACGGCCAGAACTGTCAGGATGATGAGACAGACCTGATTGACCCCCAGACGGGCATGACGGACCGCCTCATGCATGCGGGCCTGCTGGGCACGCTCCGCAGCGGCGTCGTCTACGTCACCAGCGAACACGGAGGGAGGCAGGACGGAATGCTTCCCTGCGTCCCCCGAAGAAATACCATCGGGAGACGCGGCGCGCCTCGCACCCGTCACCATGCCACTGATATCGCCCTGCATCCCGCCCTCCACCATCCCCTGCCGTGCTTTCCCGGCGGGCAAGAGACCTTTTCCCGCAGAAAAAGAAGGGCGGAGAAACTGTTACGCTGTCAATTTCAGGGCAGCAGAGCGCCGCCTTTGCCGCAGCCCTGCCATTCGGACCACGTTACTCGACCGCTCGAAAGGGGTCGCTGTTCAGACAAGTCCCTGGGCACGGATCATGGTAAAGGTCGCCAGCGTCACCATGCAGGTGATTTCATTGTCGCGGACCATCCGTTCGAACTCGGCCAGCGGGAGAGTGTGGCAGGTAATGTCCTGTTCCGTCTCCTCAAGGGCGTTCGGCCCCTGCGTCAGGTCCGTTGCGAGGTAGACATGCCCGCGCTGGGTGGAATAGCCCGCTCCCTGATAGACGATGCCGACATGCTGCATATGACCGGCGATCAGTCCGGTCTCCTCGCGCAGTTCCCCGGCGGCGACCGCGTCGGGTTCCGCGTCTGGGCGGCTTTCCCACATCCCCATGGGAAACTCCCACATGCGGCGCCCCACGGGATAGCGGAATTGCTGAATCAGCGTAACGGTGCGGTTGTCACCCTCCCCGCCGACCGGCATGATAACAACGAAATCGCCACGCTCGACCACACCGTAAAGCCCGTCCTTGCCGTTAGGACGGCGAATGATGTCCTCACGTACTTTGGTCCAGGGATTTTCATAGGCGATGCGGCTCGACAGAGTGACGTATCCTCCGTCATCCGGCTGATCGGAAATGGACGGTGGGCGGCTGTGCTGCGGCTCGGTCGTCATGGCGGATTTCCTTGTTTGATAGTCATGCCGCCGAAACGGCAGCGGCTCCGGATCGTTAACAGGTTAGACCGCCTGCCCATTCTCTGGAACCGTCGCTTCCGCAACCCCGCCGGATACCTTAATGCCTCCCTCTGTCCACCCCGCATCTTCCGTCGTCGCCCGCATCCTTCCGATCCTGACGTTCATCGTTACCTGTTACACGGTGATCGGGCTCCAGATGGCGGTGGTACCGCTTTTCGTCCACAATACACTCGGCTACGGCACCGCCCTCGCCGGATTTGCAGTCTCGGCGCAATATCTGGCAACGCTCGCAACGCGCACATGGGCTGGCAACAAACTCGATTCGACCGGGGCGCGCGGGGTTGTCGTCACGGGACTGATCGTCGGCACATTGTCGGGCGTGATGCTGGTGGGTGCGGCGCTCTGCCCTTCCCTGCCGAAGCTTTCGCTTGGCCTCCTCCTGATGGGACGTGCGCTTCTGGGGTTCAGCGAAAGCTGGGTGGCGGTCGGGGTTATCGTCTGGAATCTGCAACGGGCCGGATCGACAAACGCGGCGACCGTTATTTCTTGGAATGGCGTCTGCTCTTACGGGGGCATTGCCGTCGGTGCACCGATCGCCTCACTGATCTTCTCCTCTCATGCGCCGCTCGGTGGCCTTATCGGTGTGGGGCTGCTTTCCGCAGTGCTGCTCGCCGTCGGCATTCCGTACGCAACCCGACAGGAAACGACTCAACCAACTCCTCCGTCGGGACCGAAACCGTCGTCTCTCAGTGTCTTCAGGGCCATCTTGCCCTACGGCAGCGCGCTGGGAGCAGCATCAGTCGGATTCGGCGCGATCGTCTCGTGCCTGGCACTCTATTACGATGCGCGTCACTGGTCGGGAGCGGCCATCGCACTGGCTATTTTCGGCAGCTTCTTCGTTGTCACGCGCTTTATCTTCTCTTCCTTCATCGACAGGATCGGGGGTCAGCGTGTGGCGATGATCTCCATGGCCGTCGAAACGATCGGCCTCCTCGCTCTGGCGGCTAGCCATTCGGTCTTTCTGGCCAATGTCGGTGCTGCCCTCACGGGGATCGGTTTTTCGCTGATTTTCCCGGCCCTTGGTGTTCTGGTGCTCAAACGCCTGGGTGAAGCCAACCGGGGCGTTGCGATCGGTGGGTTTTCCGTCTTTCTCGATCTTGCCATCGGCGTCTCCGGTCCGGGACTGGGGATGATCATTCCTCTGTGGGGTTTTCCGGCACTGTTCATGATCGCCGCCGCGTTCAGCGTCATCGGCTTTGTCGTGACCCTGACCTGTTCCAGAAAAAAACTCTCTATCTGAACGAGAAGTCTCTCTTTCCGCCCCACCGTGGCTTGGCGGAAAGACAGGGCTCTGTATCATGGCCGCACGAGTAATAAGGATCACGCCGGACTGCCAGTGCAGCGCTGACCACTTTCAGGGAGAATCCATCATCATGCCTGCCCGCATCGCTGCCGCCGCCGTGTTCTGCGGTTCCCGTTTCGGCAATCGTCCGGCCTACAAGAAAGCCGCTGAAGCCATGGGAGCGGGTCTCGCACAGGCCAACATCCATCTTGTCTATGGCGGCGGGGATGTCGGCCTGATGGGCACGGTCGCGGATGCTGCCATTCATGCGGGAGGGCGTGTAACAGGGATCATCCCCGAGTTCCTCAAGGCACGGGAAGTAATGCACCGCGGCGTCACTGAACTGGTCGTCACCGACTCCATGCATACCCGCAAACAGAAGATGTTCGCTCTGGCGGATGCGTTCCTTATTCTGCCGGGCGGGTTCGGGACCTTCGATGAACTGATGGAAATCCTGACATGGCGGCAACTGAAGCTACATGACAAGCCGATCATCGTCGTAAATGTCGAGAACTGGGCACGCTCGCTCATCGCCATGCTGAACGATGCGGTTGAGGAAGGGTTCGCCTCGCCTGAAGCCCGCTCGCTGGTGCAGATCGTACCGGACGTCGCCTCGGCTCTGGAATGTCTGGCGGCGTCCACCCGCACAGTCGTTGAACACGAAGAATGCGTCACCCGGAAGCTGTGAACGCGGCCTTATCAACCGAAAATAAATCCTATTGAAACGACGGTTCCGCGTTTTGCCTCTTGCCGCAAAGCGCGAGGGGCGCTATTAGGCGCCCACCCAATCGGAGTGTAGCTCAGCCTGGTAGAGCACTGTGTTCGGGACGCAGGGGCCGGAGGTTCGAATCCTCTCACTCCGACCAGGGTTTTCAAGACATAATAATAATGTGATCAAACCATTCCCCCACAGGGAATGGCCGCATTCTTATTGATTGAATGTCTGGAGCGCTATGCCGTTGCCAAGCAAAATTCCTGCTTCCTGTGACTTTCCCTTTCCATAAGACTGTCGCGGCCGCCTGCCATTCGTACTGCGACAGTCTTACGTGAACAGGTGAATCTGCTACCCCGCTTCTCCGTCGCTGGGCCCATCACCCTTCATCGCGGTTAGCACCGTCTCCGGCACATCCGCACTCGGCACCCCGAGATATCTGCACACTGCGAGCACCGTCGTCGCGGCGATCGTTTCCGGAGCGTCGGCCGGGCTGGTGATGGCACATCCCAATATGACGCTTTCTACCTTGCTGATGAGTTCGGGATCTTCAGACATGATGCATCCTCCCGTTGAGTATCCCTGCTTTCCAACGCATGACTCATCATCCGGATTTCTTAAAACATGCTCATATTCACGCAGGGTATCGACACATCGAAAGCTGTTCTGGAATCATCTGATAGCATCAGCCTTCTGCCGAATTGACTGCTTGGCCAAGAGTGAACATCCGGCTGTCACCATAGTCATAAGCCTCTTGCCAGTCACCCAGGACAGGTATTCACTCTCCTGATTGCGAGCATATGGAAAAACATGCTTCCATTCGAGAACAAGTCACCTCAGGAGGACATCATGAGCGAATACACCCTACAGGAAGTAAAGGATTCTGGCGGAACGATCGTGCGATGGGAAATCTACTTTCAGGATGAACTGATGCGTTCCTTTACCGATCAGGCCAAAGCCGAAGAAGTTCTCGCGGAATTACGCAGTAAAGAGAAATCTCCTTCGTTGTAATGGTGCGTCACCTCTTCGTGCAACCAGAACGCATCCAGTGAACACTGAATCATCGGAATGATGTTACTCATAGATTGCCCTTCACCATTTTCATTGATGAAGACGGTGAAGGGCGCGAGCTGTGGGTGAAGATCCTTCGCGCTCAGGATGTTCTGGACACTGGAGCCATGGGCACTTCAGCCCATTCAGTTGTGATGCAGGTTGGAGCCGAGACTTCGACAGCAACTCTGGTGACTGCATCAAGAGCACGAGAGGCCTCCGAACGGATCGCGCGCGGTCAGGACAGAGCCGTATGGCTCTCAACTGGAAGGGCATTGCAACCTTTCGGATCGGGCGTTCGAAACGCCAGCAGGTCGACTGGGGGAATGCGATGTTCCTGCCGCCCAGCCAGCTCGTTTTCAACCTAAGCGAAATAGGATTGCCCAAATTCGCTGCGCAGCCGCACGCGAACACCGAACACACCGTCACTACCTTGGCAATATTCACGGGTGCGGCACGCACTACCTGCACATCTGATGAATGATCCAAATTTTACTTCGGAATGTTATGAATCAAAAGAAAAAGAGAGAGGCTTCAGGAGCCTGAACTCCGAGGCATTGACCTTCAATAATGACTCGACAGAATCAAGGAGTAAACCAATTTAACTAAATATCACTTTTATATTACTTATGAAAATAAACTTTACATTTACATGGAGATACAAAGTAAGGTGGGACTGCAAGCAGGCTCAGGAGAGAAGCAACGTGGACGTTTCAAACCCTCACGCTCCATTGGCTTTAAGTTTCTGTGGTCGCAACTTTCTATTTGATCATCTGGACGGTAATGATCAGATAGGACACCAAATACAGTCAGGGGAATTTGAGTGTCCCCTTCCATTGTTTGTGATGGCATCGCTATGCAGGCTTGGAGGAGCATTTATCGATGTCGGAGCGAACAGCGGCCTTTATACTGTCCTCGCCTGCAAAGCGGCAGAAAATATTAATGTAATTGCTTTTGAACCATTTCCTGTTGCGATCAGATCTCTAAAAAGAAACATCGATATAAACGACATAGGAAACAGAGTTACTTTTTTCAATATGGGATTAAGTAACACCAATACGACATCCGTGCTTTATATTCCGGAAAATTCTACGGATATACTGGAAACAAGCTGCTCATTGGAAGCCGATTTTAAAGAAACACATAAAGGCACCCTTCAAATCGAAACAAGAACTCTCGACTCGCTCGCCATCAAGCAAAAAATATCTGTTATAAAAGTAGATATCGAAGGACATGAGCACGCCTTTCTGGAAGGCGCACAGGAAACAATTCTGCAAAACAGGCCCATAATTTTCATAGAAGTTTTAGATGGAGCCAAAAAAGAATTTCATCAGAAATTTCTTTCCACGGCTGGTTATAAAGACTTCAGGCTACGCCCTGAAATGGCGATCCTCGATTACGCTGTCCGTTTCGACGGGAAAGCCTGGAACCATGCTTTTGTTCCAAATGACAAGATCGATGTCTTTCTGGAATGCTGCCGAGCACACACTATCGAGGTGTGCACAAGAATGATGTGAAATAAAGCTCTGCGTTTCACATCTTCAGGCGATCCAGGAGCCCATACCAGCGCCCGTAAGCAGAAATGCCCAGACTGGAAAAACGATGGAAACGAATTGCTTTCAACGGTGTGGTCGGAAACCCGATTTCCAGAGATGATGCTCCCTGCACTCTCAGAGCCAGCAATCGCCCCATCACCGTCGCCATCGCTACACCACGCCCGTTATAACCGAGTGCCGCATGGGCACCTTCGGCCAGATGATGCAGGTGCGGGAGATGGTCCGCCGTCATCGCGACACGCCCGGACCACACATGATCCAGTTCCATCCCACGTAGTTGCGGGAATATATCTTTCATATCGCTGATCAGAGAATCGGCGTCCCTGTAAGTTGCTTCGTCGTGAGCGGGACCCCGCGTTCCCATGACCAGACGACCATGAGCATCGATCTGACAATAATGCAGAATACGCCGCGTCTCCGACAGGCTTTGTCCACCAGACAGAATGGTTGAACGTATCGCCGGTGAGAGCGGTAAGGTTGAGATCTGCAATGACCAAGCGGGTACTACACTTTCCCGCAGTTCTGGCCACAATCCATCCGTGTAGCCATTTGTGCACAGGATGATCTGTTTTGCCGCGACGCTTCCCCGGTCGGTCCTCAGATGCCACTTCCCCTGTGAACGCCCGATATGCTTCACAGGGCTTTTGGTGAAGATGTCCGTCCCCAGCCCTGTTGCAGCCCGCGCCAGTCCAAAGGCGTACATCAACGGCTGGATCTTGCCACCACGACGATCCAGCCATCCGCCTACATAACCTCTCGCACCCGTCATCCGGACGATTTTTTGTGCGTCCAGAATCTCCGTTTCGATACCCATAGCACGCCACTGCTCCGCCCGATTCCTCAGTCTTGACAGGGACTTTTCGCAATGAGCAGCATGAATCCATCCATTTCTAACAGCATCACATGCGATCCCGTGACGATCGATGAGGTCGAACACTGCATCAGCGGATCGCCCCACAAGGTCCGCCATCGCACTCCCCACACCCGGACCGAAATGCGCGATCAGATCTTCAGGATCATATTTCAACCCTGCGATAACCTGACCTCCGTTCCTCCCCGATGCGCCCCAGCCAATCTCCCTCCCCTCAAGCACCACGCAACGGAGACCGGCTTCAGAGAGATGCAGAGCAGCCGACAGGCCGGTATATCCTCCACCGACAATGGCGACATCATACGCCCGCTTTTCGTCACTCAACTGACTATAAGCAGGAGGATCGCCAGCTGTGTCACACCACAGGGAGGATGGATAATTACTGGCATCAACAGGGCTCATTCCGGCTCCGGCGCATGCATGAGAAAACAGGAACAGCAGATGCGTTCCTGTGTGCTTCACTCTACTCCTTCACGGAATCGAAATGAAACGCAACCGCCACAGAACAGGGATGTCGGAAACCAGCAGGCTTTTCGCCATCATTGCCTGATGCTTAGCATATCGGGCTCTCTGGAAACCTGAGTGACAACATTCCATACTTCACCTTCCGACGATATCGCAGGCGGCGTGCGAGAATTGAAGATGAAGTTCAGGACAATGGCGGCTGTTGCGCCAAGAGTGATGCCGCTACCGAAGATAATCTGTGCCCATCCGGGAAAATGATCGGTGATATGAGGCTGCGCAACCAGAAGCATTCCTAGTCCCACACTCGTGCCGACGACAATCGTATTGCCCTGATGCTCGAAATTGACCTGCCCCAGCGCCTGAATACCCACAACAGCGACAGCCGCAAACATGGCCAGAGCCGCACCTCCCAGCACAGGCAACGGAACACACGTCATAATGGCTGCCAGCTTCGGCACACATCCCAGCAGCATCATGATGATGGCCGCAGAGGCGACGACCCACCGGCTTCTGATTCCCGTCAGGCTCACCAGACCGACATTTTCCGCGAAACAGGTATAGGGAAAAGAATTGAACACCCCTCCCAGTGCCGTCGCCAACCCGTCTGCACGAATGGCACGTGTAATGTCATCGGGGGTCACGGATTTCTTTACAATTGTTCCCGTGGCGAAGACATCACCCACCGTCTCCAGCATGGCAATCATCATGACCACCATGAGAGAGATGATCGGTACAATATGAAAACTGGGCATCCCGAAATGGAACGGCTGCACAATGGATAATGCCGGGGCCGTATCAACACCGTCAAAATGAACATCGCCCATGAACCAGCCCACGAGAGTACCGAGCACCAGTCCGAAAAGGACAGAGACTGTTTGCAGAAAGCCTGTGAACATTCTCTGCATGAAAAGAATAGCGCCCAGAGTCCCCAGACCATAGGCGACATTTTTCATATCGACAGACGCTTCCATGCCCCTTGGGCCATGGCCGTTGACAATATCATTCGCTGCCACGGGCAAAAGCGCCAGACCAATCACCAGAATGATCGATCCCGTCACCACAGGCGGAAAGAATCTGACTAGTTTTGAAAAATAGGGAGCCACGAAGTAAGAAAACAGTCCGGCTACAATGACAGCACCAAATATCTGATGCAGCCCTTCGACCCCTCCGCCCGCAGCCACTCCAATGGCAATCATCGGTGACACCGCAACAAAGGTCACACCCTGCAAAAGGGGTAGACGCACACCAATTTTCCAGAAACCGACAGACTGGATCAAAGACGCGATCCCGCACGTAAACAGATCGGCTTCGATCAGGTGCTCCAGCATATTTCTCGGCAGTCCGAGGGCACCAGCAAGAAGAATGGGAACAATAACCGCAGCGGCGTAAAAAGTCAGAACATGCTGGAAGCCATAAACTCCAAGCTGCCATAAAGGCAGAACCTCATCCACAGGATGAACCTTATGGGGGATGCTGTTTTCGGCTTTCACAGCTTAGTTTCTCCTGCAGACAGGATCATTAACTGATCCCGCCAGAAAAGGATGTGCGAGAGTATTTTGAATTTCATCTTCATAATTCAGCAAAGAGTCAGGTGCCTGTCCGGTGGAAAGGAGACGCCCCACCATGACAGGATGACTTCATCCCGGTGGCTCAAGATCAACGAGCTCATCTTCATTGTAATCGAGCAGACTTTGCAGATGTTGCTCACCATCTGCGACAAACAGATCCCGCCCGATGCTGAAAGACAGTTTCTCGACACCAAACCGCATTGCACTCACAGATGACCCTGAAAGTCCCATGCTCGGGGTGGCCGAGAAGGTGAAATTGTGAACCGCGGAGAGCAGCGGTGTCATCGGATCACCGTCATCTTTCGGCAGGAACTGAAACTTCGAACCCAGATAAGGATAACTTCCCAGAAGATCGCTCCGTTCCTGATCTGGTGCCGCAAAGCGATCACGCCACAGGGCAATGTGAGGGGCCAGTTTCGCAAGTTCCGGCCGCAGACTCATGTCGATCTGGAAACCCGTTCCAATGATGAGGAAATCAAACCGCATGTCTCCCTGCGGTGTGGAAACGACCACATCGTTTCCTTCTTCCCGAACGTCATCCCAGGGAGTTCCGGTATGGAACGCGAAGTTTTCATGCGAACGACAACGCCAGAACGTGTCCTGTGGTGGAGGCTGGTTCAGATCGTAGATCCGACGCATGAAACGCCAACGAATCAAATCAGGCAGTTCGGAAAAATAGCTGAGGAAGCCAGAATTTTCCATCCAGCGATAAGGGTTTACCGATGGGATTTTCTTCCGACGCAGGCACAGATCGACACGTAGCGCCCCTGTTTCCAGCGCGGTTGCGGCGTTATCAAAAGCTGAAGCACCAGCTCCCAGAACACCGATGCGCTTCCCCCGCAACTGTTCGAAATCAATTGGTTCAGACGTGTGGGCGTAGCGTGTCTTTGGTAATTTTCCGGAGATGAAGGGCGGAATATACCACTCCCCTCCACCCTGAATGCCCGTAGCGAGCACCACTTTTCGCGACCACACCGACCGATGGACGCCCTTTTCACAGGTGAAAGTCAGTTTGACCAGCCCATCCTGCCAGTCCATGTCGACCAACTGATGTTCGTTACGAACAGGCAGTTCCAGAACATCCCGCAACCAGTCGAGATAGGCCTGCCAGTCCTGACGGGGGATCTTGTTGAGATCGCGCCATGCCTGCTCACCATATTTCGCTTCATACCATGATTGCGGCGTCAGGCTGGGAATCCCGAGATCCGGGCCTGTCACATATTTCGGCGTGCGAAGGGTGATCATCCGGGCGAAGGTGATCCACGGCCCCTCGCCGCCCTTTGGGGCCATATCGAACATACAGGTATTGGAGATACCTCTGCGCTTCAGGCCGAAGCAGGTCGCGATACCACCCTGCCCCGCACCGATGATGGCCACATCGAGCACATTTTCTCCGTCGTGCTGACGGGGGAAACTCCAGTCGCGTGTCGCATACTGAATTTTGGCGAGATCAGCCCGCACACGTCTGTTGAGTTCTTCCATCACGTGCCTACCCGTTCCCCAACCCATGCGCCGACAGGAAACCGTACATGTTGCACCGTGGCAGCGCCGCCCAAACCTGAATTAAAGTTTCACATCCGGACCGTTCTTGTATATCTCTTAATTCAGTATAGCGCGTGCGCAAAAAGAGATCAGTGACCAATGCCTGTATTCTCCCGTTTCCTGCGGTATTTCATGAGTGTGGCGCAGCACGGCTCAATCCGCAAAGCATCCGACGAACTTCATATCGCCGCGTCCGCCATCGACCGCCAGATTCTTCAGGGTGAGCGCACTCTGGACACGCTCCTTTTCGAGCGACTGCCCTCCGGGTTGCGCCTGACCGCCGCAGGGGAGCTCCTGCTGACGGCTTGCAGCCGGTGGTCACGCGATCTGAACACCATCAAGGCGCAACTGGACAGCCTGAAAGGACTTCGACAGGGCAACGTGGATATTCTCATCCCCGACGCCCTGACAAAAGGCTTCCTTCCCACACTGCTCGCCCGTCTGCGCCAGACCCACCCCGGCATTCTCGTCAGCCTGCATATTCGCAAAAGCCAGAACATGGGCGAACTGCTCGTGAAGGGGCATGCCGACTTCGCGCTCATGTTCAATCCCGGCCACATGAAGGAACTGACGGTCCGCGCTCACAAGGACGTTCCTCTCGGCTTCGTCGTGCTTCCGGATCATCCGATTGCGGCGCTGACCGAAGGCCGTTTCAGTCTGGCGACCGAATATCCAACCATCATTCCCACACCGCCGCTGGCGCTCTGGCGGCCAATTGGACTTCTGGAAGCCGAGACGGGCGTGAAAATCGCTACTGTCGCACGAGCCGACAACATCCAGATGATCAAGTCACTGGTACAGGAAGGGGTCGGGATTGGAATTCTGAGCTATCTCGACGCCTATGATGAAATTCAGCGCAAGCAACTCGCCTTCGTGCCCATCACGAACAAGAAGCTTCTACCATTGAGTCTCGCGCTCTGCGTGGACCGGTCCCGGCAACTGTCGGCAGCGGCGCGTTTCATCATGACCGAGATCGAGAATTTCCTCGGACAGAAATTATAAGGCAGCAGGTGTTTCAGTTTCCGGTTTATCAGCCATGATCGAGACATGCGCGGCCAGAATCTTCCAGCCATTATCAGTCAATATCCATGTCTGCATCTGTCGTCCGATGCGCGCACTTCCGTCACGCTGGAATTCAAGACTGACGACCGCCATCGACTGATCGACACATGTGACATGCCGTCTCAGGACTTTCCGCGAAGGGGAGCCGCCCTGACGAGCCCGTCTGAACGCGGCAATTTCGTCGGAACCGTAAAGATTTTCTCCAACGCCATAGCGCACCACCTCCGGGCCATCCCAGAAAAACGCATCCAGCGCCCTCACGTCATTTTCAGCAAGAGCCTGCTCATACAGATCCGAGTATCTTGTTACGCTTTCAATGGTTTTCTCATCATTGAAAATCATTTTTTCATTCCATTCGAAAAATATGCATTGAGCCAAACGCGGGTTTTTCAGCGTTTTCTCAACCTGAAGACGGGCCCTGTTCGCACCTCACTGCCTGAAAGATAGCGGTAGTTTCCAACAGGCACGGCAGCATGTGCCCTCCGGGAAGACGACAGGCCCACTGTCGGGCATGAATATGGTCTCGCACAAGATGTTTCCAGGCAAGAGCGATCCACCACAAGAGAGGAATGGTCGTTCTTTTCCTGCTGCAGCACACGCAGGTCCCCAACCTCAAAAAAGCAACGGAATGTTGTTTTTTTTGCTTTTGAGAGAACACGTTACTCCGGCCTATAGTGCGAGCGCACACAGTTCCAAATGGAGCTGATCATCGTTCCGGCGTCGGATGACAGGACACAAAACCCGCTTATGCCATCTCCTTCTGTTTCTGGCTCCGACAGGGCATTACGCGTTGAAACCCCGAAAGCCCCTCGCAGGAGAGCCGACTGATGACTGACCTCAAGCCGGAAGATAT
Organism: Acetobacter conturbans; assembly: GCF_011516755.1. Classification (GTDB taxonomy): domain Bacteria; phylum Pseudomonadota; class Alphaproteobacteria; order Acetobacterales; family Acetobacteraceae; genus Acetobacter; species Acetobacter conturbans. The sequence continues at coordinate 464,741 of NZ_WOSY01000001.1, forward strand.
TGCCATCATTCAGGCCCGTGCAGCGTCCATCAATCTTGAAATTCCACCGGATTTCCTTCGCGGCGTGATGGATAACACTGCGTTGCTCACGAGTTTCGCTGATCTGCTGGAGCATTATCCCCTTGCAGATACCTGCGAGGCTGCCGGAGATTACATCCCATGAACCGCTTTGCCACGGTTCGGCAGATTGCCGCCGCGATTCATTCCGGAGAGGTTAATGCCAGAAAAGTCATTGAAAACACTTTGGAGGTATTGAATCGAGAAGATCGGAACATTCACAGCGTAACGCATATCCTGACCCATGAAGCACTCACACAGGCGGATGCCATCGACGCACTACGGGCATCCGGCGCGACACTTCCTCCTCTCGCCGGCGTTCCATTTGGAGTGAAGGATCTGTTCGACGTCACCGGTCATGTGACCACGGCAGGCTCGATCGTTCTCAGGAACAATCCACCGGCACAACAGGATGCAGTCGTCGTTCAGCGCCTGAAAGCTGCGGGGGCCATCCCTGTCGCAACGCTGAACATGGATGAATTCGCCTATGGTTTTGCAACGGAGAACGCCCATTACGGCGTTACCTTCAATCCGCGTGACACAACACGCATGGCCGGTGGATCATCGGGGGGCTCTGCCGCCGCTGTCGCCGCGGGCTTTCTGCCGTTCACGCTCGGCTCCGATACGAACGGGTCCATTCGCGTGCCCGCCGCCCTGTGTGGGGTGTGGGGACTAAAATCCACCCTCGGGCGGCTTCCGTGCGAAGGCGCGTATCCGTTTTCGTCAAGTCTTGATGTTGTCGGACATTTTTCCAACACACTGGACGATCTCATCACGACATTTCATGTCATGGATAATACGTTTCCTGATCCGGAACCCGCCTTTGCCGCTCTGAGGATCGCCCGTCTGGGCGGCTGGTTCGCCACCAACCTGTCCGGCCCTTACAGAAACGCTCTGGATAAGGTCTGTGCTGAACTCGCAGTGCGCCATACGGTGGAGCTTCCGGAAGTCGCCACAGCCCGCGCTGCCTCTTTCCTTATTACGGCAGCGGAAGGCGGAAACCTGCATCTGCCGCGCCTTCGCAAACAGGCCGCCGAATATGATCCTGCCACCAGCGACCGGCTTCTGGCCGGGGCCATGCTGCCAGCCGACACCTATCTCCGCGCGCAGAGATTCCGGCGCTGGTTCCGTGCACAGGTCCATGCCCTGTTCCGTGATGAAGCTGACGTTCTGATCGCTCCAGCCGTGATGTGCGAAGCCCCGCGACGGGACGAGGCCTCCGTGACCGTGAATGGCAAGAACCTTTCCGCCCGCGCCAATCTCGGACTTTACACCCAGCCACTCAGCCTGCCCGGCCTGCCGGTGCTGGCCGTCCCTCTCCGCAATCCCGGTGGATTGCCGCTCGGTCTTCAGCTCGTGGCCGCGCCGGACAGGGAGGCATCCCTTTTCGCCGTGGCGCGTCAACTGGAAAGAAGTGGACTTTCGGGCTACTCCTCTTCAACAAAAGACTGACCCACAGACAACAAAAACAAGAAAGGCGGCAGGACATGCTGCATACGGCGCGCTCCCTGCGCGGGATGGTCACTGCCCCCCACCACCTTGCCTCGCAGGCAGGGCTGGAGATTTTGCGTGCAGGTGGGTCCGCCATCGAAGCCGTGGTCGCCACGGCCGCCGCGCTTGCCGTTGTTTACCCTCATATGACGGCGATCGGTGGTGATGCATTCTGGCTGATTGCCTGGCCAGATGGACACACCGAGACCATCGACGCCTGCGGGGCGGCAGCGGCGACGGCCGATCTGGAACTGTATCGAAAAGCGGGACACAAAACCGTTCCATGGCGTGGTCCGCTGGCCGCCAATACGGTCGCGGGCACCATTTCCGGATGGGCAAAGGCGCTGGAACTGGCCGAAAAAGCGCGCGGGTCGGTCCTGCCGCTGGAACAGATCCTTGCCGAAGCGATCCATCATGCCGAGGCAGGCGTGCCCGTCACCGCAGGAGGGGCGGCGCTTGCCCGGGAAAAATCGGCGGAACTGGCAGCCGTGCCCGGTTATGCCGCCATTTTCGAGCCACAGGGCCGACCACTGGAAGAAGGCGACATCCTTCGCAATCCAGCCCTTGGTGCGACCTTGCGCGAACTTGCCGCCTCCGGTTTGCAGGATTTTTATCACGGGTCTCTCGCACAGCGCATCGCTGCCGATCTGGAGACCGTCGGCAGCCCGGTAAGCGCCCGGGACCTTGCAATCCACCGCGCACAACTGCGCCCCCCCCTTTCGGTGCCGATCAAAGGTGCGACGCTCTACAACATGGCCCCTCCGACGCAAGGCGTTGCATCTCTTCTGATCCTCGCTTTGTTTGACAGACTGAAAGCCGATGCAGGTGAAAGTTTCGCGCATATTCATGGACTGATCGAAGCGACTAAGCAGGCGTTTCGCTACCGTGACACTCATGTGGGCGACCCGGCCTACATGACGACCGAAGCGCAGCATCTGCTGGACGATCCTGCCGCGCTGGACGCCATGGCCTCCGCCATCGACCTGCAGCGTGCCGCGCCATGGCCGCATCCCTCGCAGGCAGGAGACACTGTCTGGATGGGCGCGGTCGATGCCAGCGGGCTCGCCGTCAGCATGATCCAGAGCACCTATTTCGAGTTCGGATCGGGCGTCGTGCTACCGCAGACAGGCATCGTCTGGCAGAATCGGGGCGCCAGCTTCCGTCTCGTCGAAGACGGGTGGAATGCACTCAAACCCGGTCGCAAGCCGTTCCACACACTGAACCCCGCCGCCGCCCGCTTCGATGACGGACGGGTCATGGTCTACGGCACGATGGGCGGTGAAGGACAACCGCAGACGCAGGCTGCCGTGTTCTCGCGTTATGCCCGTTACGGCATGGGGCTTCAGGCTGCCGTCACCGCGCCCCGCTGGCTGCTGGGCCGTACATGGGGACAGGAAAGCGTGACGCTGAAATATGAAGACCGCTTCGACCCGGACCTGATCGCGCAACTCGGGGCGGCGGGACATGCCATCGAACGTGTGGCGCCGTTCACGTCCATGATGGGCCATGCGGGGGCTCTTGTCCGTCATCCGAACGGGGTCATCGAAGGGGCGGCCGATCCGCGCAGCGATGGAGGCGTCGCGGCATGGTAAAGGCCGCACTGACACCGGGAGAGCGCGCCGTCGCCCGGTGCGATGTCCTCGGCGAACCGCCGTTCAGCGATGAGAGCGGACTGCTCTATCGCCCCTGGCTGGGACCGGGCTTCATTGCCACTGTCGAAGCCATTTCGAACTGGATGCGGCAGGCTGGGATGAGCGTGCGGCAGGATTCCGCCGCCAATCTGATCGGACGTTACGAAGGTACCACACCGGACGCCCGTGCCCTGCTGTTCGGCTCGCATCTGGATTCCGTTCGCGATGGCGGTCGCTATGACGGCATGCTCGGTGTCATCGCGGCGCTTGAAGTGGTGGCCGGGTTTCACGAACGGGGCGAACGTTTTCCCTTCGCCATCGAGATCATCGGCTTTGGTGATGAGGAGGGCTCGCGCTTTCCTATCACCATGCTGACAACGCGCGCCCTCGCGGGCGTTCTGGAAGAGGACGATCCTGTCGCGGCTTTTGCCGAGCTGCGCGATGCGGACGGCATCACTGTCGAGCAGGCCCTGGCCGGGGTGGGTCTGACACCGCGCGGCATGGCAACCGCCCGTCGCCGGAAGGAAGACGTTCTGGCCTATGTCGAGGCCCATATCGAGCAGGGTCCGGTCCTCGAAGCGGAAGGGCGCGCGCTGGGGGTGGTCAGCGCCATCGCTGCCCAGCGTCGCTTTGAAGTGAAACTGCACGGACAGGCTGGTCACGCCGGAACGATGGCCATGTCCCTCCGGCGGGATGCCTTGACGGCAGCAGCCGAAATGGTGCTCGCAGTCGAACGGATCGCTTCCGCAGGGGACGACCGGGAGGGACTGGTGGCGACCGTCGGCTCGCTGCGAACATGGCCCGGTGTCGTGAACGTGGTGCCGGGAGATGTGACCTTCACTCTCGATATCCGCGCCGGAACCATTGCCCGTCGGGATGTCACCGTGACCGAGATCCTGACAGCACTTGAAGATACCGCCACCCGGCGCAGTATCGAGATGGAGATCCTTCCCCGGGAAAATCTTCTTCCCTCGCCCTGCGATCCGCATCTCATGACCCGGCTGGAAACAGCCGTCGCGGACGTAACCGGCCAGCCTGCTCGCGTGCTGGTCAGCGGCGCGGGCCATGACGCCATGATCATGGCGCGGCTGGTGCCGATGGCGATGCTGTTCATCCGCTGCGAGCGGGGCATCAGCCATAATCCCGCCGAGGCCGTCATGGCCGAGGATGTGAACGAAGCCATCACCGCGCTGACTCGCTTTGTCAGGCTTTTTGCCGAAGATTACAGCAAGACCCAAGGGAGACACTCCTCATGACCGTGCCCGTTTTCGGCCAGATCGATCCGCCTCAGCGCCTGTTGATGGGGCCGGGGCCGGTCAACGTCCACCCGCGTGTGCTGCGGGCGATGAGCGCGGACATGCTCGGGCAGTTCGACCCCGAGATGACGACCTACATGAACGAAACGATGGCGCTCTATCGGGACGTGTTCATGACGCGAAACCGCTGGACGTTCCTGATCGACGGCACGGCCCGTGCTGGCATCGAGGCGGCGCTGGTGTCACTGCTGGAGCCCGGCATGCGGGTGCTGATCGTGCGCGCAGGACGGTTCGGGCTGCTGCTGTCCGAGATCGCGGAGCGTATCGGCGCTGACATTCGCACGCTTGATCTTGAGTGGGGAGAAGTCGCTTCTCTGGAAGCGATTGAAGCCGCCTTCAAGGAACACAAGCCGCGCGTCTTCGCCTGCATCCACGGCGACACCTCCACGACCACGGCGCAGCCTCTCGAAGGGTTGGGCGATCTCTGCCGTCAGTATGATGTGCTGTCCTATGTGGACGCGACCGCCACGCTCGGCGGCATGCCGGTCGATGTGGATGGTTACAGACTGGATATCGTCACTGCCGGCCTGCAGAAATGCATGGGGGGACCGCCGGGTTCTTCCCCCATCACGATTTCCGACCGCGCAGCAGAGCACATCTTCAGCCGTCGCCATGTGGAGAAAGGCATTCGCGGCACGGATGCCGACGATGGCTATGGAGTCCGGATCAGTTCCAACTATTTCGATCTGGCGATGGTCATGGACTACTGGTCCGAGCGACGCCTGAACCACCACACCGAAGCCACGACCATGCTGTACGGTGCACGGGAATGCGGTCGTGTGATGCTGGAAGAAGGCCTCAAGCATCGCTTCAACCGTCATCACGCTGCCGGTTCCGCCATGACGGCGGGGCTACGCGCTCTTGGCCTGCGGGTGTTCGGACACGATGCCTACCGCATGACCAACGTGACCGGTGTGTGGATTCCTGACGGTGTGAATGGCGAGGCCGTGCGCCACCGGATGCGGGAGGATTTCGAGATCGAGATCGGTACTGCCTTCGGGCCGCTGGCCGGGAAGATCTGGCGTATCGGCGCGATGGGCTACAACGCGATGAAGCACAAGGTCCTGCTCACACTCGGCGCGCTGGAAAGCGTGCTGGCGGCGGAAGGCTACGCCGTGCCGCGCGGCGCGGGTGTGGACGCGGCGCTGGTCGCGTGGAACCATGCGCTCCCCGATGCACTGAAGGCCAAAGACGCATGACGAAATATCCCCGTGACATGGTGGGATACGGCGCGAACCCGCCAGACCCGGAATGGCCCGACGCAGCGCGCGTCGCCGTGCAATTCGTCATCAATTACGAGGAAGGTGGCGAAAACAACATTCTCCACGGCGATGCGGGTTCGGAGGCGTTCCTGTCGGACATGGTGGGAGCCCGCCCGGTGCCGGGTGCCCGCGCAATGGCAATGGAAAGCCTCTATGAATACGGCTCCCGCGCCGGGTTCTGGCGGCTGCACCGACTCTTCACCGAACGTGGCCTGCCCCTGACGGTCTTCGGCGTGGCCGAGGCATTGGGCCGCAACCCTGAAGCCGTGAATGCGATGATGAAGGCCGAATGGGAAATCGCCTCTCACGGCGCGCGCTGGATCGATTATCAGGACATCCCCGCGGACATCGAGAGCGCCCACATCGCCCGGGCCATCGCGTTGCAGACCGCCCTGACCGGCGCGCGACCACTCGGGTGGTATCAAGGACGCACCAGCCCGAACACGGCGCGTCTCGTGGCGGAGGAAGGCGGCTTCATTTACGACGCCGACTCCTATGCCGACGATCTCCCCTATTACGACCGCACATGGCAGAAAGTGACGGGACGCGCCCAGCTCATCGTGCCTTACACGCTCGATGTGAATGACATGAAGATGGTGGCGCTCAACGGCTTCACCGAAGGCGAGCAATTCTACCGCTATCTGCGTGACACGTTCGATCAGCTCTGGGACGAAGGCGAGATCCAGCCCCGCATGATGTCCGTCGGACTGCATTGCCGCATCGCGGGACATCCGGGCCGCGCACGGGCCGTGGCGCGCTTCCTCGACCATGTGATGAAGCATGATCGGGTCTGGGTCGCTCGGCGTATCGACATTGCCCGCCACTGGCTGAACGTGCATCCGGCATGAGCAAACTGTTCGAACAGGTCAACGCGCTGAAGCAGGATGCCTTCACCGACCTGTTCGGCGCTCTTTACGAACATTCGCCGTGGATCGCCCGCGCTGTCTGGGAACATCGCCCCTTCGCGGACGGGGCCGCGCTGCTGGTGGCATTTCAGGACACCGTGGCTAAGGCTCCGGAAGAAGCGCAGATGGCGCTCATCCGTGAGCATCCCGAACTGGCGCGCAGGGTGGGTGTGGATGCGAGCCTTACATCTGCCTCACGGCAGGAACAGGCGTCCGCCGGACTGGATCGGCTGACGCCCGCCGAGCGCGCACACTTCACGGTGCTGAATGATGCCTATCGGGCGAAGTTCGCCATGCCCTTCATCATCTGTGTGCGCCTCAGCGAAAAGGATCATATCCTCGCCGAAATGGAACGGCGCACGCGGAATACGCCTGATGAAGAGCGACATGCCGCGCTGGCGGAAATTGACAGGATTGCCGCCCTGCGCTGCGCCGATGTCCTGAAAAAACTGGAGACAGGGTCATGAGCACACTTTCCACCCACGTTCTGGATCAGGTGTCGGGCCTGCCTGCGGCAGGTATGTCGGTCACACTCTGGCGCGGCGATACGGTGCTGTTCGCGGGCATGACCAACGAGGATGGCCGATGCCCGGACATGAAAGACGTGGGGGAACTGGAGCCGGGAAACTATCGGCTTGAATTTGCCGTCGCGCCCTATTTCCGGCGGCATGGCGTGGAACTGAGCAATCCACCGTTTCTTGATACGGTGCCTATCGCGTTCGGCATCGCGGAGCCTCAGGCTGGAAAGACGCGCAGTCATTACCATGTGCCGCTGCTTGCCTCTCCGTTCGGCTATGCGACGTATCGGGGAAGCTGATTTTTTACGGGTGCCTTTGAAAATAAGCGCCATGCCAGACAACAAAAGTTCGGCATGGCGTCTGCTGATGAAGCGGCGATGGACTGTCTTCCAGTTTATGGAGCGCGCAAGGCAGGTCGCAATACCCACAAACATCCGTTGACGGACGGTTATCCGATCCCGTCCGCCTCGGATCACTCGCTTTGTCAGACAGCAGCAGCGCGATTTTCCCCTGTTGCGCCATACTCAGTTCGTACTACTTGATCCCCATCATTCGCTCCGCGCATCAACACGGAGGCTATGAATCAGCGATCAGACCATTTTGGAATCCTGAATGTCGATCGGCTTTAATCTGATTTTCGGTCGGTCAATGTTTTCAGAAATGCGATGATCGCCTGTCGCTCATCTTCGGTCAAAGCGGGTTTGTCACCCGGCTTGCGGTCAAACGGTGCATCGGAAACATCCACGTTTTTCCGGTATTTTTTCGGAATATCGTCATACAGAACGACTTTCCCGTGGCTGTCGCGCGAATAGAAACGCCCGGGTTGCAGATCGCGCAAAACGTAGAAATCCATCACATCATCAAGGGAATGGAAAACCCCGTTATGAAAAAACACTTTTCGGGTCGCTGCGTTTCTTAATGTTGGCGTGGTGAACATACCGCAATAATCGCCAACCGGAAACCGGCCGTCCGCTGGCTGATCGCACACGCCCACGTCATAATAAGAGGCGTCATGCGTCTTTTTCAGAGCCTTGTTCCGGGGAATTCCCAAAGCCTCGTATTGATGGTCGGTAAAGAGTGGCGGTAGCCTGTTGCGCCCCACCGTATCGACATGACAGGCAGCACAATTACCTTTTGCCGGGTCATTGAAGAGACGATAACCGCGCACTTCTGCTGCGGTGAAATGGTCTTTTCCCTCAAGCCAGTCATCGAACTTGCTGGAATACGGATGAAAGCTGCTCTCCTCGATCTGATAGCGAGCGAGCGCGAACATGGCTTCATCGAGAAGGAAGGCGGGTGAACGCTCACCTGCGGGTCCGGCGAACTGCTTCAGTGGTTCGCCATAAGGGGCGTTTTCAAGCGTTGCCAGCACCTTATGCGGGGTCGAAGCCATTTCCGCCGGGTCATAAAGCGGTCCCCGGGCCTGCTGCTGAAGCGTGTCGGCGCGGCCGTCCCAGAACAATCCCCCCTGAGGGACCAGATTCGTCGCGGATGACTGGGTGTTGGTGGCGCTTTTCGCACCGTGTGCGGCTGCCGCGGTGGACGCAGGCAGAACGGGAGCGTTCTCGCCTTCGCTCGCCGGGTCGTCCGGACCGATACTGAAAGCAGGCTGGCGTTCGAGATAAGTCAGGCTTGGGATGGTCCGCTTGCCTTCATCGGAAAGCGCCGAACCACCGAGAAAAACAGAAGACGCGCCGGATGGCCCGTAATGATTGTGCGGATCGTGACAGGAAGCGCAGGAAAGCTTTCCCGATCCCGACAAACTCTTGTCGTAGAAAATGGCTTTTCCAATTTCGGCCATCGCGGACAAGGGATGCTGTGGCGGTCGGCGCAGAACGACCGGACAGGGATTGGTCCCATCGTCAGTCGGCGCACACGAAGTCTGCGCATGCGCGACCGGAACGGTTCCAAGCAGAAGGGAAACAAGAGTGATACAGCCCGTAATGGGCTGTATCGTCTTAGAAAGAGTCTTCATTTAGCCGAACAGAAGAGAGGTCAGGGATGCCCAGATGTTCTGTAACGCTGCCGAGATCTGGCTCAGCAATTGAGCGACAACACCGGAAGTGGAGGTAGAACTGCCTGTCGTGCTGCTGCCCGAACCTGTTGTGGAGCTGCTGCCCGAGGAAGAGCTACCCGAAGAAGAGCTGCCCGAACCAGACGTGTTTTCGTCGCTGGAGGACTGCTTGGAGTGCTTCAGTTCATCCTGCCGCACATCGCCCGTCTCGGGATCAAGCAGCAGTTTTTCGGCATGGGCCGGACGCGTGAAGTCGAACATGTCGTCCAGCTGACCAGCCGTCGCGTCGAACGAGCCGCCACCGAGACGCTTTCCCCCGAGCCAGTTGTCTTCGATGAAGCGGACAACGGAACTCTGCGTCACGAGCGTGTGGCTGATATGGTTGAGCTTCGCCCAAGGCGAGACAACCAGCAGCGGAATACGCGTGCCCGGACCGCAACGGCCGTTGACTGCCTTGCCGTTCACACCGTCCGGTGCCGTGCCGGTGCCACACTTGCCATCGCCATTGAGCTGATCGGCAGAAGAGTCGAACGAGCCATGGGTCGGTGCCGTATAGGCGTGATCGTACCAGCCATCAGAGTCATCATAGGCAATGAGGATGGCGGTATCGCGCCATTCCGGCTGCTTCTGGATGAAGTTGACCAGCTTCGTGACACCAGCCTGCTCATCGAGCGGATCAGAGTAACCAGCGTGACCATCCTGATAGGCAGGCATTTTGATGAAGGAAACGGCGGGGAAATTGCCGCTCTTCACGGACGTATAGAAATCGTCCAGATCGTATTCGTGGTTGGCCGGATCCTTCGTGGAGGACCCCGGAACATTGGTATAACCGATGGACGCGGTGGATGTCGGGCGAGCATGGGTTGGGTTGGCTGTGGAGGCGTAATACTGGAACCAGTTATGGTGCGCGATATAGTCTGCCACGTTTTCGGACACGACAGTGGAATAGGTCGTGCGTGTGCAGCCGGTCGAACCGTCACTGTTGGACTTCGTGAGGTCGAAGCCTCCCATGAAGCCGCCCCAAGTGATGCCGCGGTCGTTGAGCAGATCACCGATATTCTTGCCCGTCATCATGCCCTGATTCGTCGCGGACGAGCAGGTGTCATAAGCCGGGTCGATGTCGTTGACCATCGTCCAGCCGCCCTGACCGTCAGAGACGTAAGGCGATGAGGTCGTCTTCGTGCTGGGCTGCTTGGTCGTGGCGACGAGTTGCAGACCATTGGTCTGGCCCGAAACCACCTCAAGAGCACCCGGCGTCGAAGGGCCGTAGGTGTCCGTATAGGAGTTGTCGCTCATGGCGAAGCGCTGGGCATAACGCCAGTAGGACGTGACGGTGTTGCCGTCGTAGTAGCCCAGAACCTGACCGGTCGTGCCGAATGCGCCGACGCCGCCCGACGTGCCCGCACCGGTGTAAAGTGGGAACAGGTCGGCCAGACCATTGTCATAGGCCATCTGCTCGGCGGTGTAGGCGTGGTTCTGATCAGCCGTGCTGGCCTGCGTGCGGTCCAGACGGAACGGCAGGGCCGCACCCGCGCCATTGGCCGTGTTCGTGTTCGGATTGGTCTTCAGCAGGTTGTTGTTGCGCAGGTTGTTGACGCTGGGCGTGGCCGGATCAGCCTTGAACGTCGGCTCACCCGTGGGGTTCAGCGCCTTTGGATAGGTTGCGAAGTAATGATCGAAGGAGACGTTCTCCTGATAGATCACGACCACATGACGAATGGGGGTCTTCGTCTTGATGCTGCTGCCCGAAGAAGCCGAAGACTGGCTCTGGCCAACCGAAGCGGAGGCGAGACCGAGATTCGGGGTAAAGACGGACAGGCACAGAAACGCGGAAAGCGTCATCCGCGTGCGTTTTACGAACACGATAGCGTACCTTTCTTTCTACTTTCTTGATGACCTTTTCAATCCTCGCCTGCAACCACACATATGAACCATTTCGGGAGAGCTTCTGTTGATGGCCCCGTCAACCGGAATGGAAAATCACGAAGTTGCAGCAAAACGCCTTGAAAAGATCATTTCTGAAAACTGACGACACGCTGGGTAACTAGATTAATATTCTGTCATTGAGTGTGATCCTTTTATGAAACGAAACCACACCCTCCCCTTCCTCATGACAGCCCCAAAAATAAAGCCGGGAAAAGAAAGTTTGCACTCCCTTTTCCCGGCCCTGAACCGCTTCAGACTGGACTCTTCTCTTGCCGGTCAGCCATGTCTGCGCACGCACACGGAGAGCCCCAGTGCCCGGACAAGGGCTTCCTGAACGCTCTCCATGCTGCATTGAACTGCTGCATGGGCATGACCCAGATCGGCCAGTTCACGGTGCAGCATGACATTTCCGTAAAGTTCCACGATTCTCCGGGCGAATGTTCCGGCATCCCGTGTGACGAGATCAGCCAGACCACCCTCCAGAGCCAGTCCCTCCGCCGCAACCGGTGTCATGACGCAAGGCACCCCGCGCCCCAGACTCTCCAGCACCTTCCCCTTGATTCCCGCGCCGAAACGCAGGGGCGCAACGCTGAGACGAACGAGGGCGAAAAGCTCGTCAAGGCATGGCGCATGACCGATGACTTCAATGCCCTCCCCGGCCAGATCCCTCACACTGTCCGGCATGTCAGCGCCAGCCAGCAGAAAATGGATGGACGGATCGAGCGCCCTTACGCGGGGAACGATTTCCTCCGCGAGCCAGCAGGCGGCATCGGCATTGGGAGCGTGGGCATAGTTGCCGATGAACACAACGTCTTTCCTGTCCTCGAAGGAGCGGGAAGCGGGTGCAGCATTCACCTCCCACGGCACGACATGGATATCGGCCTGCGACAGTTCCTTGCGAAGCAGCTCCGCCTCGACGACGGAATGAACCAGAACGGTGTCAGCCTGCGTGATGGCCGCGTATTCCGCCTGTTTCATCTTCCGTGCCCGGGCCGCCAGTTCGGGACGCTGCTGCGCCACGGCCTGACGTGCCATGCGAAGGAAGTGAAGATCCGCCATGCTGTAGACAATGCGGGCCTTTCTCTGGAAACGCCGGGCAAGCGCCAGATAGCGCGTGGCGATATCCTCACGGTGTAGATAAACGACCGCGAAGCTGTCCGCATGCTTGCGAAGGACATCCTCGACGCCCGTATAGAACGGTGCGGACAGCACGCGCACATCCGGCGCGTCGTCCAGAACCTCCCGCTGCCCCGTCTCGTCCGCCGCAACGAAGGAAACGTCGTACCCCAGTGCCGTCAGAGCCCGCATATGTGACAGGAGCGCGCAGGAGCCGGCATCCCGGGGTGCCGCAGGAGACACGCCGTCGATGACAAGTGCCTGCGGACGGGATTCGGTCGCCTGAGCGGGAAGGCCACGCCTGCGACGGGCCCGTGCCAGACGGCCTGCACCCTCACCATCCACCCGCTCGGCACGCTCGCGTGTCAGGCGATCGACCTGCGCAAGCAGGAAGGACAGAACCTGCTCACCGTCATCCGCCTCGGAAGCTGCTGAAATGACGCGGCTGATGGCCGTCTCCGCTTCCGGATCGAGCGCCGAAACCGGTTCGATGACAACAGGGGCTCCCAGAAGGGCGCCATCGGTCTCGCGGCGCACCTCGATGATGTGCCGTATGAAAGGCGAGAGCCCTTCCGGCAGCAGCACATCGAACCCGCAACGCAGCTCCCGTCCCGTGACGGCGACATCCGGACGGCGACCATTGGCCACAGTCACCGCGATCAGCGCGCCGTTATCGAGGATTTGCAGCGCCACCGGCTGGTCAGAAGCGTCTGGCGTCCATGCCCAGCCGCCGATGCGATCACGCCGGACGATATCCACATATCCTTCCAGCACACCCGACGCAGCCGGGCGCACAACCGTTGCCAGTGCGGGGGCGGACAGTGTCTGGTCCAGAACCCACGGGCTGTTGCTGAGACGGACATGATCGGTCGTGCGACGCACCTCGATGACATGCCGCTCGAAGGGCGAAAGACCGCCGGGAATGGCGAAAGTGAACCCGACATTTCCGCCCGCATCCGGACGGGACTGATCCGCCAGAACCTCACCGAGCACCACGCCCCGGTCGAGCACCTGCACCCGAACCGGTTCCGCAGCCCCTTCCACGCGGGCCCAGCCCGACACATGCGTGCGGGTGACGACATCGAGATAGCCGGTCAGCGGCTTCTCCGTGGAAATCACCGGAGTGGCACCGGTCAGCGCCGCAAGACGGGTGCGGATGACTTCCAGTTCAGCACCTTCCTCCACGCGTGGGGCGCAATAGACGGCCTGCGCAGGAACTGCTTCCGGATACAGCGCCGCATATTCGGCGGCGTTGTGGAACATGCCCCGCGAATGGTCGTCGATGAATGTTTCCGAAGGCGCGCCGTTGGCGAAAATGATGTCGTGGCTGTCCAGTTCGATGTGGAAATAAGCCACCTCGTCCATGCTTTCCGCCTGAACGATGGAAACGCCGTTGACCAGCGTGACCGCCGGGATGAGCAGCCCGTCGAGCATCATGGCATGCAGCGGGGAGACCGAAAGATCCGTGTGCGGCAGTCCACCACCCAATGCGCCCTTACGGAAAATCACTGGCAGGACATCGCGATTACCACGGGCGAACTGCCCGGAATAGGCGCGGCGTCCGATCCAGCGAATGGGCAGCACACCGTTTTCAGCCGTCAGGACCTGATCACCGATGGCAAGCTGTTCCACCGGCATTTCGCCACGACCGGTGCGAATGAGTGTGCCACGTCCGTAGCAGGGCGTGCCGTCCTGCACGACGGTCAGCAGCGTATCGCCCGTGGCGTCCGCCGTCAGCGAGAACCATGACGCATCGTAGGTGCCGTCAAGGTCGATGGTGATTGAACTGTCGGCGCCCGTCACTGTCAGTTCGGAACCGCTTGCCAGCGACAGGCTGACATCGGAGCCGAATACCAGATCAGACAAATCGATCATGCCGCCCGAAAGCAGCTCGAGGTTATCGGCGGACCCACCGCTTTCAAGCGTCAGCGTTCCACCGGAGGAAAGGGTCGCATCCTGAATGTAGCCGCCGGAAGACACCGTCACCGACCCGGCAATGGTCTCGTTCTCAGCACCACCCTTCGATCCGATGGTCTGGCTACCACCCGAATCGACGACGACGCCGGACGTCGCGCCGCCAACGATCTGGCTGCCACCGGACATGATCTCAACATCAGCCGAGTAACCCGCATCACCCGCGCCACCGCCGCCTGTCGCCGTCAGGCCGGCATTCGCTGCCGTGATGGTGGCGCTTGTGGAGCCTGCGGCAATGTACTGCTCGCCACCTGCCGCGATCACCGTGCCCGTCGCAGTGCCGTAAACTGCCTGGGAACCGCCATCAATCACGGTATCCTGAGCTGTCCCGTAAACCGACTGATCGCCGCCGGAGAGAATACGGCCACTGACTGCTGCTCCACCTACGGCAACATCCTGGAACGACGCCGAACCGATGATGGCATAGGCATCAATCGCCCCGGAACCGATGGTTTCCATGCCTCCATCGACCAGCGTGGTCAGGCTGGCGCCCGCTCCGGTATCCAGTGTCATGCTGCCGGAAACAACGGTCGCCGCCACAACACCGCCACTGGCGACTTCCAGCGAAACGCTGGAACCGATCGTGACGGAGATCGTCCCGCCACCGGACAGGATGAGCGCCGAGGAACCGTCATCGTCCAGCGTCGCGCCGCTGATCGGAGCGCTCGTGGCGCTGACCGGCGTGCCGTTGCTGTCGAAGAACACCTCGCCGGATGAGATGACCGCACCACCGGATGAGATGGTGTCGGAAACCGTCGCACCGGCCATGACGATCAGCGTGCCGCCATCGACCACGGTCTCGCTGGACACCATGCCGCCGGAACGAATGATCTCGATGGCGCCCGAAGAGATCACGTCACCCGCTGCAACGCCACCGGACAGAACGGTGACGACCCCGCCCGCCATCTCCTGAGCGCCCACCAGCGTTCCGGAAACGATCACCTGACCGGCTGCCATGACAACCGTTTCCACGGCGGCCCCGCCATTCTCCACGATCTGTTCACCCGAAAGACCGATGACCGTGCGGCTGGCAATGCCCTCCACGGTCTGCACACCGCCCACAAGCAGGCTCAGATCTGTCGCACCACCGGAGGCGACGTCTTCCACTCCGGCCACGACATCGGCCACGGCGGCCGCACCGGAGGCAATCGTCAGCGTGCCGTCAGCCGTGATGACGGTGCCTTTCGCCACGCCACCAGACTGAACGGTCGCCGCGTTCTGGCTGCTGTTGAGCGTAACGCCCGAAGCCAGCCCGGAAATGGCGGAGACAAGGGTTGTTCCAGACCAGATCACCATACCCGAGGTTACGACCGTACCCCCGGCGTCGACGATGTCGCTCGCGGTGCCACCATCGAGCACAACCAGGGTCGCACCGGAGGAAACAGTCTCCCCGGAAACGACCGCACCGGAAGAGACAACTTCCATACCGCCGGAAACGAGCGTGTCGGCCACGGCAACGCCACCGCTCAGCACTTCCAGCAGGCCACCTGAATTGACAGTCGCATCCGTGATGACACCCTGCACTTCCGCGAGGCCGCCACTCTCGATGTCCGTTGCGCTGGCCACGCCATAAACGATCTGCGTGCCACCGGAAGAGACCGTGGCGGCAAGAGCCGCACCACCGGAGGAGACGATCTGTGCACCGTCAGCCATGATCTGCGTGGCGGAAGCGGCACCGCCGCTACGCACCGTCTCGATGGCGGAGTAACCGCTGACCACGGTTCCGGCCGCGACACCGCCGGAAAAGATCTCGATATCCCCGGCATCCTGCGTAAAGGCCGCAACAGCGCCGGAAGAGACAACGAGCGTGGTTCCTTCGCCCACCGTGGCGCTTTCGATACCACCACCGGGGAGCACGTCTGCCTCTGCGCCATAATCCTCGATATCAAGCCCCACCGCCACGTCGGCGATCCCGGAAATGATACGTCCCGCAGACATGACAAGCACGCCCGCGCTGATGATCTGACCACCGCTTTCAAGGGTAATGTCGCTGACGGTCGCGCCGCTCTGAAGAACCAGCGTTCCTCCGTCCTCAACCGTTTCACCGGAGACTGTTGCGCCTGCGCTGACAACCTCGAAGCCGCCCGAGGCGACGGTATCTCCTGAGCCAGTCGCGCCCGACAGAATCTCCGTGAGACCACCGGCCGAGGTGACAAGCCCCTCGGCAGTGCCCAGCACTTTTTCCGTGCCACCAGACTGCACGAGACTTCCGGAAACGGACGCACCGACTTCGATGATTTCCGTTCCGTTGCTCCCGACGATCGTGTTCACCGCCGCACCCGACACATCCTGCGTGGCATAGGCGCCATGAATGGTGGTGGCACTTGCGACCGCTCCGGACGAGACGGTGACGAGGCTGGCATCCTCCGTTCCGCTGACCGTGCCGCCGGACAGAACCTGCAACACACTGCCGGAAGCAAGAGACGCGCCGTCCAGTTCGCCGCCCGCCATGACCACGGCGCTTTCCAGCACGCTGTCCAGATCCACCCCGGAGAGCGTTCCCGCGACGGCGGATGTTACGGTGGTTCCGGATGTCAGGAACACGCCCGCCGAAACAACCGTGCCGCCATCATCAACCGTACCGGTGACGACCGCACCGGGAAGAACCAGAAGCGTGCCACCGGAAGACAGAATCTCCCCCGTGGCGGTCGCGCCGGCAGACAGCACTTCGATACCGCCCGACATGATGGTGTCACCACTGGCGACCGCACCGGACGAGAGGATGTTGATGCCGCCGCTTTCGACGATACCGCTGATGGTTGTGCCGTCGATCTCCTGAATACCGCCGGATTTCACGTCGATGGCGGAGGTCGTCGCACCGGCGGCGACATTCAGTGTGCCTCCATCGGCAATCGTGGCATTTTCGATCAGCGCGCCGCTGCTCATGGTGGCATAGGAGGAGCCGGTGAAAGTTGCGCCATTCAGCACGCCAGCGGCCGAGACGATGACATAACCACCGCTGTCGAGGGTGTAGTCCTCGCCATATCCGGAGATTCGCCCGGAGCCGCCGTGGATTTCCACGTCGACGGCGCTCGCTCCGGCACTGACGCCGAGATAACCGTTATCCTCGACCACGACCTGAGACAGGACACCGGAGTGCTGCCAGATATAGCCGCCGGGCGCGACCGTGAGATCTTCGCCCGTGCCGCCGTCCCAGATACGGAGATAGGCGGAACTGCCGATCGTCACGCCGCTGATATCGCCACCCGATGAAACATAGCTGTATGTTCCGGATGTTTCCGTGCCGCCGGTCAGCAGCCCTCCGGAAAGAACGACAATGCTGCCGCCGTTCGTGTCCGATCCGACGCCCCCGGCATAAATGGTGGCGCTGGCATTCAGATCGAGTTCGACATGCTCTGCTTCACCACCACTGAGAACCTCAAGATTGCCGCCACTGCCAATGGAAACACGCGACAGTATCGTTGCCGCCGCATCCACAATGCCACCATTGGATGTGATGATCACCGTTCCCGAGACGACGCTGGCCCCGTCTTCTATGGTCATATCGGAGGTTGAGGCACCCGACATGATGACAAGCGTCGCGCCTGCCTCGATGGTTTCATCGGAAGCTGACCCGCCAGCCCAGATGACCTCGATGCCTCCCGATGAAATGGTGTCGCCTTCCGCAACAGCACCGGAACTGATGTTGAGCGATCCTGCCGACTGAACCACAAAACTACTGACATTGCCGTCAACGCTCTCGATCCCACCGGCCTGCACGGTTCCGGCGACGGATACGCCCCCGCTCTCCACGATTTCCACGGCTCCCGTCTGCACGGTCGTGCCGCTGGCCAAACCGAGGACATCCAGCTCCGCGCCGGAGGAGAGCACTGCGTCTATGGTGGTGGCACCGGCCTCAACGAGAACCGTGCCCTGATCCTGCATCGCCACCGTGGAGACGCCTGAAAAAACATCGAGCATCAGTCCGGAGGAAACTGAAACAGCGGAAATGTCACCGGCATCCAGAGAGATGGCGCTGACGAATGTCCCACCTGAATAAAGGATGGCACCAGCGGAAATGATCTCGCCGCCGGCATCGACGAGATCTGAGGCGCTGGCCCCGGCCACGATCACCAGTTCGCCGCCCGAGGAAACCACTTCTCCGGAAACCGTCGCTCCTGCCGAAACGATTTCAAGACCGCCATCTGCAATGACATCTGCTGAACCGGCGGCCCCGCTGCTCAGGATATCGATCCCGCCGGAGGAAATGACCGCACTGATCGTCTGGCCTGCTACCTGCTGCGAACCGCCGGAAGACACCGTAGCGTTAACCGTCTGTGCCCCGGCTGAGACATACAGCGTTGCTCCCCCTTCAACGGTTACGGTGCTGATGGTCGCACCGCTGCTCATGAGGGCATATGCGCTCGTATCGAACACTGCGTTCGACAGGACACCACCAGCCGAAATCCAGAGATAGGCGCCATCGGTCAGCGTGTAGTCTTCGCCGTAACCGGAAATACGCCCGGACCCGCCGTCGATGGTCACATCAGACGCCACGCCGCCGGAACTGACGCCGATATAGCCACCGCTCTGGATGACATCCACGCCACTGACATAGCCACCCGAAGACACCCAGAGATAAGCACCGCTTTTCACGATCGTATCAAGCGCCTGACCGCCTGATGAGACGCGAACAATCCCCGATGTTCCCTGAATCGTCGTATCTGAGGCCACACCGCCGGTATAGACATAGATGGTCGTATTGGAGGTCGTCGAAGCGGAGACGGAGAGACCACCCGAACTGATTTTCATCGCGCCGATGCTGTCGCTGCTGACACCGCCATTCAGGACCGAGAACGTTCCTCCGCTGGCGACACTTGTGTCTTCTGCCGTTCCACCGGACGATACGATCATCGTTCCGCCCGCGGACACGGCAACATCATCCGCTTCGCCCCCGCTCATGACCGTCATGCTGCCGCCGCTCTGCACGGCACCAGAGGAAACGATTGCCCCGCTTTGCAGCTTCAGGCTGTCCCCGGATGCGACGGTAACGGAACTTTCCGACGTGGAAAGCGATGTGTTGGTCATGACTTTTCCTTCGACGCAGCGGCTGAAAAGCAGCGGAACGCTACCGGGAACAAGAAACGCACATCACGCAACAGGAGAAACGAACGGGTCGTTTCTCCTGTTGCCAATTATCATGTGAAAACCGGAAGGTTTTGCACCACGATACGCTGCGCGCTCTCACCCGGCATCGAATCCGAAGAAAGCTCGCACTGATATAAACCTTTCGTTAACTACTTTCGGAAATGACGTTACGGCAAGTGACGCTTTGATTACGCTCTCTCACTTCAGATAAATTGATTTTTACAAATATTCCAAAAAGAAATCAGGGCGCTATCCTTCCAGTCCTCACCTCGTTTTATGGGCAAAAACGAAAAAAGGGAGGCTTTTGCCTCCCTTTCTGACCTATTCTTGTAGTTTGTATATTTTAGAAGGCTGCCTGGACACGTGCTGCGACGGAGTTTCCGTTGCGGCCTGCGATATTGACCGTTCCGTCGTTCTGCGTGCGCTGATCGA
>NZ_WOSY01000002.1 GCF_011516755.1 Acetobacter conturbans
GGTTCGTGATCTGGGCGATAATATCGGCCTGATTCTGCAGAACCATGGCCTGATGACGGTGGGTGAAACCGTGGCGCAGACATTCTACCGGATCTGGTATCTGGAGCAGGCTTGCCGCATCCAGATGTCGGTGCAGGCCACGGGTGCTCCGATGTGTATTCCGTCGGAGGATTATGTCCTGCGGGCACGCCGGCAATTTGAAGCCTATGACGACAAGGGCCATCTGGTCTGGCAGGCCCTGCGCCGCAAGCTCGATCGTGAGCAGCCTGATTATATCAGGTAAAACCCCGAGATGTCGTTCGGGAAGGTCTGCTGATGTGATGCCCGGCTTATTGGTTGTGTCGAGGATTAAGGAGGGCTCTTGATAGGGGCCTCATAGGAAACGGAAACAGTCGGGGAAGCTAAGCGCTTTCTTCGATGGGAGTGAAAACTGTTCTTAATATACTCGGTATTTCTGTATAGTATTGGGTATTAGTGAATTTTTGTCTTCATTCTTCATCTTCCAAATAAACATGTAGGAAGATGAAGGATTGAGAAGGCAATAGTTCCTGATTCAATAATTCTGGGTGGTTTTAAATATAATTCCACTGCCAGCCATATCCTGCTCGTCGTGAAATGTCCGTTTGACGTCACACTGCCCGCACAAGACTTTTTAGCGACGTGCGATTAGTGGTTCTCATTGATACAAAGAGGAGTAGCGGATGGCCTGAGCCACGTTTGGCACGAAGCTAGCGGCAGATGCGTGTCGAAATATCCATGATCTGAAAAGAGATCTAGGAGAATAGCTACGTCAATTTACGGGAAAAAATGGCTGGGGGACCTGGATTCGAACCAGGGCTGACCGGGTCAGAGCCGGTAGTTCTACCGCTAAACTATCCCCCAGCAGGGGATCGAAACAACGTCAAAACCGTCGTTCCGTCGGTGTGGCAGCCTCGTAGCATCGGCTCCCGGGAGAGGCAACCCCTTAAAATGCTTTTTCGGCTGCCTTGCCAGTTTTTGCTTGCCGGAAAGCCTCTTTTCCTGAACTATCGCCTTAAATTCGCCTTAACCCTATCTTGAAAAGGAACCAGACGTATGGACCGCACCGGCGCCTGGCCCAGGGGTCAGAAGGCGCTTACGAATCGTTTTGCGATTTCTCCCTCTCATCCACATTTTTCTGGCTCCGATAACCGGAGTAAGGGAGCGGACGCTCTTCACGCTTCGATCATGGCAGCAGGGTCCGGCGTTTCAGGCCGGTCTTTTCCTACGCATGTGTCGGAGAGTTCGTCCTCTCGTCTGGGTGGTCGCTTTGACCGGAAGGAGGGCGGTGAAGTTTGCGCGGCACTGGATCTGGGAACCAATAACTGCCGTCTGATGGTTGCTTCCCGGACCCACGCAGGTTTTCGCGTGCTGGATAGTTACAGCCGTATTGTTCGGCTGGGGGAAGGCCTTCAATTAACGGGAGAACTCAACGAAGCGGCAATGGTCCGCACGCTTGAGGCGTTGCATGTCTGTAACAGCCGTCTGGGCCGCCACAGACCTGTTCGTCTGCGTGCTGTTGCTACTGAAGCGTGCCGTCGGGCACGAAACGGCCGTGATTTCGTTGAGCGCATACGGCAGGAAACAGGTCTTGAATTCGAGATCATTTCCGGGCGTGAGGAAGCTGAGCTTGCCGTGGAAAGTTGCGCGGCTCTCCTGCACGGAGGGGCGGAAACGTCCACCGCAGAGGCAGCTCCGAAATGGGGGCTTCTTCTGGACGTAGGCGGCGGCTCGACGGAGATTGCCTGGGTTCGGCTGGACAAGAAGGCGCGCAAACACGAAGTGGTCAGCTTTGTCAGTCTGCCTGTGGGCGTCATCACACTGGCGGAACTCTTTCCACACCGACGGCCCGGTGTGTACAAGGCAATGGTGACGCAGGTTCGGCAGTATCTTACGGATTTTGAAGAGACGCATCAGATCCGCCAAAGAGTGGAAGAGGGAGGCGTCCGGGTTGTCGGCACCAGCGGCACGGTAACGACCCTTGCCAGTCTTGATCTCGATCTTCCACGTTATATCCGGCATGCTGTCGATGGATACTGCCTGAAACCCGACAATGCGCGGAATGCGATCGGTCGCTTGCATCGCATGGGCATGGAGGGGATGCGCGTGCATCCTTGTATCGGTGCAGAGCGAGCAACCTACGTCATGCCCGGCTGTGCGATTTTCGATGCTTTTCTGTCGCTGTGGCCTGCCAGCGTGGTCGTGGCTGACCGGGGTCTTCGTGATGGTCTGCTTTTGCAGATGATGGCGGAAGACCGCTCTTCCCTCAGGGATCAGTCTTCTCAGAGCACCGTCGGCTGACATCGACATCTTACAATAAATAAACAGAAGTGAAGTTCATTCAGTCGTGACAGCAAGACCACCACATTCAGGTTCGAAAAACGGGAAATCCACCACGGATTCACCATCACCCTTGGCACCACGGGTTCCGGGCCGTCGCGCCGTACGCGTGAGCGCGCTTCCGGGAACGAATGGCAGCGAAACCGACGGCGTCACTCTACGGAGCGTCCGTTCCAAGTCGGTGATGGTCAAGAAAACCCGCGGCAAGACAACAGGTCAGCAGCGGTGGCTGGCCCGCCAGTTAAATGATCCGTACGTTCAGGCTGCGCACAAGCAGGGCTGGCGTTCTCGCGCAGCGTTCAAGCTGATTGAACTGGATGACCGCTTCCACCTGATCCAGCCGGGACAGCGCGTTGTTGATCTGGGCGCGGCACCGGGAGGATGGACCCAGGTTGCCGTGAAACGCGGCGCTGCGCGCGTGGTGGGCGTCGACCTTCTGCCTGTCGATCCTGTGGCCGGTGCCGAGATCATAGAAGGTGACTTTACCGATCCGGCACTGCCGGACCGCCTGATAGAAATACTTGGCGGCAAAGCAGATCTTGTGCTTTCCGACATGGCTCCGAACACGACAGGTCATGCCCCCACGGATCATATCCGGATCATCGGGCTGGCTGAAGGCGCACTGGATTTCGCCTTTGACGTGCTCGCAGAAGGTGGCGGGTTCGTCACAAAGGTGTTTCAGGGCGGGTCGGAGAAGCAGATGCTTGCTCTGATGAAGAGAGTATTCACAAGCGTCCGCCACGCAAAGCCGCCAGCCAGCAGGAAGGATTCAAGTGAACTGTATGTCGTCGCTACCGGATTTCAGGAAAAGCACCTGATCGAGCTGAGAAAAGAGATGAATATTTTTCCGTGACATCATTTGAAACCTCTTCTCCTCAATCTCGTTGAAATCGGAGAAGAGGAGAAATTGATTCATGAGCACGAAAACAGCCGACGCTGACAACACCTTTCTGACCGACATCCAGACTCTTCGGGAACGGGCCCGGAAATCGCTCGGCGAAGGTGCGATTACGCCGGCCTATAAAGGCGATGTGAAGAAGGCCATCGATCTGCTCCAGACGGTGGTGGCGACGGAAATTGTCTGTACTCTCCGTTACCAGATGAATGCCATCGCCGCTTCCGGCATCAACAGCGAGAGCATTGCCGCTGAATTTTCCAAGCATGCGCAGGAAGAACAGACCCACATGCTGTGGGCCGCTGAGCGCATTGATCAGCTGGGCGGCGTCCCGGACATGAACCCTGAAGGTCTGGCTTCCCGTTCCGCGGCTGAATATGGCAAGGCCGGACCGCTGGTCGACATGATTAAGCAAAATCTTGTGGCCGAAAGGATCGCGGTCGAGCATTACCGCGAGCTGATCCGTTATTTCAGCGACAAGGACCCGACAACGCGCATCATGCTTGAGAGAATTCTTGCGCAGGAAGAAGAGCATGCGACCGACATGCATGACTTCCTTGAGGCGCATCAGGGACGGCCATTCCTCAAGGACTGAACGGACCGGTTTCTAGGGAGTTTCGCCAGTTAAGGCTGATGACGGCAGAGACAAGCTGCACTGCTGCGAGGCAGGTTAATTTCAGCTTATCGTAGCGTGTTGCGATGCCCCTGAACTGCTTTAGTCTGGCGAAGAACCTTTAGATGGTGTTGCTGTATTTATAAAGAGAGAAACTGATATTTCGTGGATTGCGACCGTTTCTCTTTGGGGGATGATCGGTGTGTTTCCTCTTTCGTCGAGGATTTCGATGAGTGGGTCAGCGATGAAGGCTTCGGGATCGACTTCATCCAGGAGAGAAGCTGCTTAGGTAATCTCCGCCCTTTGCCCGGGTGCCAGGGAAAGGACTACAGTCTTTCCTGCGGCATCGATCATAACATGGATTTTCGTGGTCAGTCCGCCACGAGATCGTGCGATGGCCTGATCGCCGCCTCTTTTTTACGAGCTCCCACACTATGCTGGTGGGCGCGCACGAGCGTAATGTCGATCATCATGTATTCCGTGTCAGGTTCATCGGACAGAGTATCAAAAATCCGTTTGAAAACATCGGCATTGGGGCCGTCGCTGAAGCGTCGGAATGCCGTGCTTCAGTTGCCGAACACTGCAGGCAGGCACCGCCACGGACTGCCCGGTTCGGACAATCCACAACACGCCTTCCATGAGCAGCCGATTCTCCCTCCCACTGCGTTCAGGATCAGTCGGTTTGCCCAGACAATGCGGTTCCATCTGCGCCCATTGGGCGTTCGTCAGCACAAAACGTTCCATCAGAAGCTTGAATGACAATCCAGACTCCTCGTGAATCCCCATAAGCCCTAGCTCATGATCATCACTTCTCACCGTGTATGCCTTCATTTTCTGGAAAAAGCGTCTTTCAACTAATTGCGACATCCTGAACATCAGGAAAATTTATTTCCCAATTAATTCAATTCCAAAAAAGCTTTGCCTATTCATCTGAACTCCGGTTTAGCACGAAGACGCCGAAGCATTTCCTCGTGGAAAAGCTGGGCAGGTGTCGAAAGCGGAACAGCCGCCGAGGTAATCAGATAGATGAAATAGTCCGGCAGCAATGAAACGGGCAAAAGTGGCCATAACCTTTCTCCCAGAGGTTCCGCGACGATTGTGGGTAGAAATCCGATTCCTGCACTCAGTCTGATGAGACGCATCGCTTCAGTAAGATCATCGGCATAGGCAACAGTGTTCTTACCCAAATCGTAATGAAGCCGGAAACGTTCCACATCCTTTGGCTCATCTGCGACGGCAAGAATGAAACGCTCATCGGCCAGCGTGGCCGGATTACGAATGGAACTACCGAAAAGCGGATGACTGCGTCCACAGTAAAGCTGCTGACTCTCACGTACCATCGGTTCGTAACGTATCTTGGGAACGGAGTCGCTTTCGTATGTGACACCAACATCACATTCACCTGCTGCAACCGCGTCCAACACGCCCCGCCATGTACCAATGTCGATCTGGAGTGTGACATCCGGGTGACGGCGCACGAAGGATGACAAGGCCTCATCAAGTTCTCCGGACGTGATATCGGAAATCATTCCCAGCCGCAGGGTACCTTCGATACGCTTTGCGGCCTGCATGGCCACATGCGGAACCATTTTGATAGCTTCAACAACATCTGTAACCTGTTCAAAGACCATCTTGCCCGCAGGTGTGAGCTCTACACCCTGTGGAGTACGGCGGCACAACGGTACGCCGACCTGCTCTTCAAGTCTCTTCAGCGCCAGGCTTAGGCCCGGCTGATGGGTATGAAGGTATCTCGCTGCAGCACTGACGCTGCCAGCACGAACGATTTCATGAAATTGCCGAAACAGATTCCAGTCTACCTGTCGAACAAACCGCTGCTCTCTCTGCGGCTGAAGTTTGCTGGATCGATCCATTTTGACACCTCCCACTGACCGACGTGCGGCCAGAACCACACATGGTATACTTCATAATTATGGCAAGTATCTATTTTTTCCATCTTCTCTATATATCATCCATAACCTTAGTGTCCTGTCACGTCAGGAGCCTCGGAATGCTGCCGTGCCTTCCTGTCACGGAATGATCCTCAGACGCAGCTCGGCAACAAGGACAACTCCTTTACCCTGAAACTTCGATTTCTCTTTGATGACGACCACCCAGGAAAGCAAGCAATGCCATTACAGGTGCCCGCAACAGCTTATGATTTTCCATTTAGTGGAGATATCATCGCCTCAGAAACTGCGATTGTTGTCATCGACATGCAGATGGATTTCTGTGCCGAAGGCGGGTGGGTCGCAAGCCTGACCTCCGCACTCCCATTGATGCGAGAACCTATTGAACCCATTGCCCTTGTGCTTGCAGCTGCGCGCTCCGTGGGCATGAAGATCATCTACACCCGAGAAGGTCATCGAGTTGATGGTTCGGACCTTACGGACGTCAAGAAGTTCCGGACTCAACTGGCGTATGATGGCGCGGGAGTAGGAGAATACACATCCCTTGGACGCGTGCTGACACGCGGAGAACCCGGGCACCAGATCATTCCCGAACTCGCCCCCCATCCGGGCGATACAATCATCGATAAGGTCGGGAGCGGCTGTTTCTACGGGACAGAGATGGAGCACATCCTCCGTAATAATGGCATTCACCACCTGGTCTTTGTCGGAGTCACTACGGAATGCTGTGTCCACACATCCATGAGGGAAGCCGCCGACCGAGGTTTCGATAACCTTCTTCTGGAAGACGCAACAGCTTCTGTCACGTATGAACTGAAGGACGCTGCGGTAAGTATCATCCGTGACCCCTCAACACTGTTTGGGACGGTCGGCAACTCCCAAAATTTCATTAGTGTTCTTGATGTGTTGCAGCACAAAGGCCGCATGCAGGAGAATGGCAATACTCCGCCAACATGAAAGCGATGCCTTACGCTTATTTCCACGCTGAAGATGAGACAAGAAGATATCGTCCACCTCCTTGTTTCAAGCCCATGCTGTGGCCGCGCACACTCCCAATACGAGGAGAACAGCAATGAATATACTCTCTAAGTGGAAAAACCTTTTTGCAGCCTTATCTTTCGGCGTCATAGGTCTGTCCGGAACAGCAAAATCGGAAACACTGCATATTGGATATAGTGACTGGCCCGGTAGCGTGGCGTGGCAGATCGCTATTGATAAACACTGGTTTCAGGAACAAAATATTGATGTCGATTTTGTATGGTTTGATTACGGTGCAATGCTGGATGCCTACGTCGCTGGAAAACTTGATGCCATAAGCGCCACCAATGGTGATGTGCTCACAACGGGCGCGAACGGGCACAAGAGCATAATAATCATGCTCAATGATTATTCGGATGGCAACGACATGATCATTGCCACCAAAGATGTGAACGGCATACCCGGTCTCAAGGGCCAAAAAGTTGCCGTTGAAACCGGTCTGGTGGATCATTTGCTGTTACTGACGGCACTCCAGAAATATGGAATGACGGAAAAATCCGTTGATATCGTGCAGACTGCCACAAATGAAACCCCTCAGGTTCTTGAGTCCGGTAGTGTGGCTGCCATCGGGGTTTGGCAACCAGCGGCTGGTCAGGCCCTACGCGCGGTTTCCGGCGCACACCCCATTTTCACCTCTCATGATGCGCCAGGCCTTATCTACGATACACTTGCGATTGATCCGCTCAGCCTGAAACGCCAAGAGAAAGACTGGCGGAGTATTGTACAGATATGGAACCGTATCGTTGCCTACATTGAAGATCCCGCCACTCAGCCGGATGCGATTGCCATCATGGCTCACCGTGTCGGGATCAGTTCCGTCACCTACAAACACTTTCTTGAGGGAACCCACCTTCTGAACCTTGCTGATAACAACAAGATTTTCGAAAAAAAGTCTGGTCTTGATTCTCTTTACGGATCGACTGAGAACGCCGATAACTTCAATGTTCGTTATAATGCATACAAGAATCATCAGAATATCGACGCTTACATCAACCCTTTGTCTAGGCTCAAGCCCCATTGATTTATGGGTAAGATTTTGATTCAGGCTCTGTGAGGAGACTGGAGATGAGCGACCTGTATTGGCTGATGGACAAGTAGATGACGCGGCTTCAGCTCTACTCCAAAGAGCCATGGCAAACTGCGGGTTGATGACCGTCGCGTACTGAGCGGGATTATTTTCGTCAATCGCCATGGATTGCGCTGACGGGATGCTCCGAAAGATTACGGCCCCCACAAGACGCTTTACAATCGCTGGAAGCGTTGGGGTGCAATTGGTGTTTTCGCCCGGATGATGGAGGGGCTGGCGGCCGGGAGGGTGGAATCCGTGGCGGTCATGATCTGCGTGAGTTGTTCAACGGCCTTCGGTATGTGATCCGTTACGGTATTGTGTGGCGTGCGATGCAGAATAATCTTCCGCCGTGGTCTGCGGTTTATCAGCAGTCCCGGCGCTGGATCGAGACCGGATGTTTCGAGGCTCCGGTTCATGATCTTCGGGCTGTTCTGCGTATTGCGGCCGGAAAGAAGGCCGAGACGACAACTGCGATCATTGACAGTAGAACACTGCGTTCAACCCCGGAAAGTGGGGCTCGGTCCGGCTATGGAGGTGCAAAGAGAAAGATGGGATCGAATCTGCACATGGCGGTCGATACCTTGGGCCATCTCCTGACTTCACATGTAACGCCGGCAAACAGGGATGATCGCGCAGAGGTCGGACGGTTGGCTGAAGCCCTTCAGTTGGCCACGCAGGGAAGGGTTGAATAGGCATGGGTCGATCAGGGTTATACCGGATCAAAAGCGGCCAGAGCCGCTGAAGAGCAGGATATCACTCTCGAAATCGTCAGACTACCTCAGGAAAAACGTGGCTTCGTGCTTTTGTCACGCCGCTGGATCGTAGAGAGGTCATTCGCATGGGCACCACGATTCAGGCGGCTCGTAAAGGATTATGAGCGATGGGCGTCAACACTCGCGGCAATGCACATAGTCGCCTTCGCAGGCTTCATGCTCAGGAATGCTGCCAATCTGCTCACGCAAAGTGCATAAGACCCTCTAGGCGATCTGATTGATGAGCGGTGAACCCGCCGTCAGTCGGTGGATATTCTGATGCAGAATGTCGGCGACACGCGTTTCATAGGCAGTCGTGTCGCCCGCCCCGTGGGGGGTGATGACCACGTTGCCCATCTTCCACAGAGGTGAAGCACTGGGCAGAGGTTCTTGCTGGAATGTGTCGAGTGCGGCCGCTGCAATCCGTTTTTCATGCAAAGCCGCGATCAGATGGTCTTCCACCACCACCGATCCCCGTGCAACGTTGATAACGCTGGCGCTGGGCTTCATTCGCTGCAGGATTTCGGCGTTGATAAGGCCCGTGGTTTCGGGGGTAGCGGGACAGGCGAGGACGAGATAATCCGCCTCTCCGGCAACCTGCGCCAGTTCGGCGTCTCCCACGACACGAATGGGTAAACCGGTCTCTTCCGCGCTATTTCTTCGCACGACGGTGACACGCTGTCCAAAGGCAAGGCATAGTTGTGCAATCCGTCTGCCGATCTCACCAAATCCAACAATTACTACATGGCTACCAGCAAGTTCCCGTCTGCGTTCGCCCGGATCGTTTCCCATCTTGCGCCAGAAAGCGTCGTGCTGATCATCCCGTGCTTCCGGAAGTCGCCGTGAGAGGGAGAGCATCAGGGCCAGAGCATGTTCGGCCACAGCATTGGCGTTCACACCTCTCGCACTGGCAAGATGCACCGCGTGTTTGCGGAACGCCTCCACATCATACTGGTCCATCCCCGAGGACATGGCCTGAACGAATTTCAGTTTTGGAGCCATTTCAAGGTAGCGGTTTTCCCAGAGCGTCATGGTCACAAGGATGTCGGCTTCGGGAAGTCGGGCGAGCAGATCCGTCTTGTTCTTCACCCAGACGCAGTCCGTGGGCTCGTCCCAGGTATCCACAAGCGGTTTGATATCGAAAATGGCGTGGGCAATGACGATTTTCGGTAGTGTGCTGATCCGTTCGGACACGGCTTTCTCTCCCCGTGGGGGTGAGGCAAAAGCTTTCACTCTTCGGCTTTAAAATGCAAGCCTGCCTTCAGGCTCTGGTGGAAGGCGAATTTTCCAGAACACAGTGGGCCAGACGGCTGAACTCCTCGATATGGAGGGTTTCCGCACGGCGTGAACCGTCAATTCCAGCTGCGGCCAGCAGGCGTTCTCCGCCTATGCGTTTCAGTGACCCACGCAGCATCTTGCGTCGCTGCCCGAATGCCGCCGCCGTCACGGTTTCCATGGCCCGAAACAGTTCAGGAGAAGGCTGGTTTGCGTGAGGCGTTATTTCCACCACGGTTGACCAGACTTTGGGGGGCGGGGAAAAGGCACCCGGCGGAAGCCGCATAATGGGAGAACACATCGCGCACCATTGGGAAATCACCCCAAGTCGACCAAAATGATCACTTCCCGGTTCCGCACAAATGCGCTCAGCGACTTCAAGCTGGAACATGAGGGTCAGGCGTTCCCATTGCGCTGCCTGCCGGAGCCAGCCGATGAGCAGGGGAGTGGCCACATTATAAGGCAGGTTCGCAACGATCCGCCGGGGAGCGGGGCAGAGTGTCGTCAGGTCAAGTGACGTTGCATCAGCCTGCACCAGACTCAGTCGTGCGGGATCTTCGCTGACGAGTTCCTCGATCAGGGTGATGGCGCGGCTGTCCACTTCCACAGCCACGACGGAAGCGACATCACTGTCCAGCAAAGCCCGCGTCAGGCCACCGGGGCCGGGGCCGACTTCCACCACGTGCCGTCCGGCGAGTGGCGCGGACAGTTCGACAATGCGGTCGGTGATGCCCGGATCAAGCAGAAAGTGCTGACCGAGCGAGTGGCGCGCGGCAAGGTTATGCCGATTGATGACGGCGGCCAGAGGTTCCCGGGGTTTGCGGATAGTCACCGGATCAGGGTGTCCCACGCATTTCGATCACCGCTCGACGGTGCAGGTCACGGTCAAGCTGGCGGGCTGTCTGTTCGACACGCTCGTTCAGCAACTGGTCGGCGATTTCACTGGGTGTACGATCCGCGAAGTTTTTCGTCTTCTTGCCGCAGACCATCAGGATATCGATGCCGTCCTGCGACACCAGCGGACGGGTGGTTTTCCCCGTCGGCAATGTCCCGAGAATCTGCTGCATCTGCGGGTTCAGGCGCTCAAGCTGCAGTTCGCCCGGATTAGAAGGACGGACTTCGCCAAGTTGCTTGTTGGCGGCAGTGATTTCTTCACAGGAGTGTACGCTCTGCGTGAGATGCACCGCTTTTTCCAGTACCTGACGCTGCTGGTCTGTCGGTGTCTGGGGATTAAGCGGGGTGCTGAACGGCAGGAACGCCTGCCGGACGTCGAGAACGGTGCCGGGCTGATGGCCGATGATGCGTTTGTCTGCAACGGTGGCAATCACATATCCACCCGCGACCTTGATGGGGTTGGAAATCGCATCCTGCGGCATCTTGCGCACCATGGCGACAACTTCAGGATCGAGACTGTCTTCCTGCACCCACCCCATGGAGCCGCCATCCAGCGCGCTCTGTGCCTGAGAGAACTGCGCCGCGACGATCGGGAAGGGGGCTCCGCTGCGGAGTTCCTGAATGACGGTCTCGGTGAATTTCAGCTCGCTCTCGCTGTGACGGGGATCAGCCACGGGAACAAAAATTTCACTGATAAGATACTCCGGTCTCCCTTCCTGTCTCCGCAGGGCTTCCTGACGCTGGGAGATTTCGAGGGAAGTCATCCGCGACCGCGCGCCCAGTTCCTGGCGCAGCACCTGCATCCAGCCGATCTGCACCCGGATCTGGTCGATGAGCGTCGTCAGTGACACGCCATCCTTTGCCAGCCTGTTCCGAAGCGCATTGGGTTCCATCCCGTTTCGCTTTTCGATGCTGGCGATGGCATCGGCGATCTGTTCAGGCGACACGTTGATGTGGCGGCCAAGGATTTCCTGCGTGCGAAGGCGTTCGTCGATCAGCTGACGCACGATCTGCGGACGCATGCGCTCCATCACGTCCTCGCTTAGCGGCAACCCGGTCGACAGCACGAAGAGCCGTCCACGATTGTCCACATCACGCTTTGTCAGGGGGATGTCATTGATGATGGCGATGATCGTATCTTCGGTTTTCCCGAGCTGTAGCTGCTCAGGCTTCACCTGGGAGACGCTCTCCGTATCGGGGACGCCCGTATCCTGTGCCGTGGTGTCGGTCGATGTATCCTGCTGATGTCGCCCATGGCGCGGCATGGCTGCATCGGCAGCAGGAATCACGACAGAACCAAGAGCAACCACAAGGGCCAGGGTGGACCCTGTTACGGAAAGGCTCAGTCGCATGCAGATTGGTCTCTCACCTGAACGATCGGGAATTCGCTTTTACCCAACCCTTGGACATTTTTGAAGCGTGCCCCTGCTTCGGAGCACGATGAATATCGTTTGCAGACCGGTCACTTCATTCCAAATGCACCAATGGTCTTGAGCGACAGGGTCAGCAGAACGGTGGAATAACGGCGCTGACCACCGATTTCGGTATATTGTTTCAGATACATCAGGTCGAGCCCAAGGCAGTCGTTCATATAGCCGACGTCGCCACCCAGTGTCGCGAACTCATGCCGGGAAAGAGCGCGTCGCGCAAAGAACGAAGCGTGCCAGTTGGTCCAGGTGGTGGATACGCCGCCGCTCAGTTCATTGGTCGGCGCGTAATAGAGCGATGTCGGGGAGCCACCGTTCCGGAAATCGTTCACGTAATAATAGTAAGGCGTGATCGGTTCACGCACGTAGCCGCCGTTAAGGCTGAAATGCGGCAGGCTCAGGTTGAACAGCGCATCGGCAAAATCGACGCGGCCTGTATGCGGATCAATGCGAACACGACCGGTTACGCCGAAATACCGCGTGGCATCGACGCGAGCGCGGGCAACCACGTCGGAAAGATGGTGGTTCAGCCCGGAATAAGGGATGCGATCACGCTGGACGTGCTCCTGGAAGCTTTCTCCCGCCAGCACGTCCACGACATGGCCATTCCATGTCCAGTTGCCATGCACACCGACATTGGCTCGCAGACCGCCGTCAATACGATCAGTTCCCTGATAGCGATTGAGCGCAAACAGCGTCGTGTCAGTGAACTCATAATTGAGGCTGTCTTCATTCGGCAGGCGTCGATCAGCTCCGCCACCCTGATTGGGAGCGTAGATGGCCTGCGCGATCGGCTCTAAAATCTGCGATCCGTGACCCTTCATGAAACGCCGGACAAAAGGCCAGTTCATCTTGACCGCGAGCGTCGGCACGACCTGCCCTGCGGTGGTCGATTTGTAATACTGGTAATAGTTCGGCTGCTGATACAGTCTGGAAGCGTGGTAGAGCATGCTGTCCAGACGGGCTGTGACCAGGAATTTCTGGCCCCAGCTATTGCGGAACGGACGGTTCCAGTTCACCTGCACTTCGGCGCGCTGATCGCGCGTGCCTTGCGAGCGGTAGACATAGAAATCGTTGCTATTAACGGTCAGTCGGCCACCCAGAGGATCTGGCTGCGAGTTGAAACCGTATTCGTAGTGAGGCAGGACGAACGGTAGTTCGTTATTGCGGATAACGCCGCGGTTCAGGCCCTGATAGTACTGGGCATCCAGCTTGGAATAAGCGCCTGTTCCGAACCCTTCAACGTAGACGTTCGAATTGAGCGTATCGCCGCCATAACCGGGAATGCGATAGTCACGCATATAGTTGGCGCTGGTCGCCAGACGGGCATCGAACCCTGCTCGCCATGCGTGCGTGAGGGAGAAACTGCCTTTGGCGAAAATATATCCCTGAATGCCGTGGTCGCTCTGCGCCCCGACCTGCTCGCCGAAGTCGTTCGTATATCCACTCTGGCGGTGCGTATCATAAGCAAGGCCGCCACGGACGCGCAGGGAGCCGAAGTTGAGCTCCTTTCTATAGAGAGCGCTGATCTGGGGGCCGGTTTTCGTGGCGATAAGGGCCTGCAACGTGATGTCGGACGAATCGTCGATCACCCAGTAATAGGGGATCGTGAAATAGGTGCCGAGATACCGGTCATGCGGCGTCACGCCGACCATGAGGAAACCGCTGCGTCGTTTCGCGGAAGGATCGGTCATCGAAAAGAAGGGCGTGTAAAAAACCGGGATGCCGAGGATATCCATATAGGTATCCCGGAAATCGATCCGCTGATGTTCCAGATCCTGCGTCGCGTCATAGGCCCGCAACTGCCAGAAAGGCGCCCGGGTGGGGTGCTCTGCGCAGATTTCGCAGGCTGTGTACACCGCGCGGGTAAGATCGTTGATCTTGCCGCTCGTGCGACGCAGGCCGTTGGCGGCGAGTTTCGCATTGTCGGCCGGCAGGATCGCATGGACCTGCGTCATGATCCCTTCATGCATGTCGCCGGTCAGTTCCGCATAATGCGAGAACAGCACCGATCCGTCAGGCTGGCTGGACGCCACATTGCCCGTGGCGGCGATGATGCCTGTGTTCCTGTCGTAGGTGATCTTGTCGGCCCGCAGAACGTGATCCACCTGCCAGACCTGAACGTTGCCTGTCCATGTGACCACTCCGGCGTGGTCGTCGTAACTGACGTGATCCGCCTGAAACGTAACGGGCTGGCCTTTGCTGGTGGCGGTGCTGCCTGTGTTGATGTGCACCGGCGCCGGCCTGAACTGCGCCTTCGCAGCCTCACTCCATACGCCCGACATGACGGTAGCGGAGCTCAGTCCCAGACTGAGCCAGAGCGCGCGCTGCCCTGAGCCGGCCGTTTCGCAGTCATGAGCCGAGGAAGCCCCCGTCCGCCGCATAAGCGCCGCAGCCACGCGTCGAAAATGACGCGATGGTCGTTTCTTGGAACGAGGTGCGGGAAAGGGCAATCAGCCGTCCTCCAGGTGCAGTAGCAGCGAGACAGCCAGACAGAGACCGGCTCCGGTTGGCGCCCATGCCGCAAGCAACGGCGGCAGGGCCCCCGAGTTACCAAATTGTTCAGCAACTTTCGAGACTGTGAACAACAGAAAGCCTGCTCCTACGCCGGAGCCTATCATTTTGGCCACACCTCCACGCCGACTGGGACGCATTGAGAAGCCAGCCGCCACCAGTGACATCGTTCCGGCCAGTACGGGAAGCGCCAGAAGTGATTCAAAATGCAACCGATGGCGAATCGAGGAAAACCCTGAACGGTCAAGCATGGCGATGAAACTCGGCATCGCCCATACCGAAAGCGTTTCCGGTGAAGCGAAACTTTCCTGCACACGATGAAGAGTGAGATCGGTGGCCAGCGACAGGGTCCGGGGTGGCCCCGGAAGTTCATACGGTTGCAGGATGCGAGCGTTCTCAAGAAGCCAGCGGCCTGTTTCCAGTCGTCCGGAAGGAGCCTCAATCCGCAAGATCATATGCCCGGACTGGTCGATGCGAAAGACGCTGATGTCGTGAATGGAGAGGACGTCGCCTTCCAGATGCGTGTCTCGCGAATGGAGGATCGCAACGCCACGCGCGTCGAGGCCGGAATCGAGCTGACGCAGCCAGAGAGACGCGCCTGACAGGCTGAGGGGGCCACCACCTGAACGAAGGTACTGGTCGTCCAGCGCTTCGGCGCGCGCGTACATGATGGACGAAAGAGGTGAAACCACGCCTGTCGTCAGAGCCCCGAGAATGAGGGAGCAGGCGAGAGGGGCCGCGAGAAATTGCCATGCCGAAATGCCGGACGCCCGCGCGACAATCAGTTCCGATGAACGGGTGAGGCGCCAGAAGCAGATGATACCGCCCAGCAGGACACCGAATGGCATGATCTCCATATAGAAATAGGGAATATGCAGCCCGGCGATCTTGGTGACGAGACTGGTTGGCACGTCCGGCTTTGTGGCGACACGGCGCAGCAGGTCGATGAAATCGAAGAGGCAGACAATACCGGTCAGCGATGCTGTCATCGCCAGCACGGAAAAGAGAAACTGACGCGCAATATAGAGCGAGAGCGTGACGGGAACCGTCGTGAAAAACATGTTCAGTTCCCCTGAACCTGCTGGCTGGCGGCTTCACGACCGGAACGGATCTCCGGGCCGAACAGCATCACGGCGCAGACAATTCCCGGCACGACGGATTCGAGCAGAATGAGTGGAATCAGCGTCATATTGCGTCCGCCGAGGTTCTGGAGGAGCAGGCTGAGCGCGAGAAGCCCCACCACAGTCAGCACGGCGCCGAGCGGTCGGGTGACGTTTCCATGTCGTGAAAATGCCCCACGCAGGATGGCGACCAGACCGATCATGGCGAAGGAAAAAGCGGTGAAGGGGGTGGTGATGCGCCTCCATCCCTCCACGGCAAGTTTACCGACATCGCGCGCCCGAACCTGCGCGGGGTCGGGATGCAGCAATTCGCTCAGCGACATTTCCGAAGCATCTCTGGAACGGATTTCCTGATTTTTGCTGGAGGTCAGATCAAGGGTATTGCGATCGAACAGCAGCATGGTCAGGCGCCCGGTCTTGGGATCGATGACCTGCCGGGAACCGTCATAAAGCACGACGCGTGGCTGATCATCGACGATCACCATGGTCCCGCTTTCCGCGAATATGGTGGCGCGGCTGTTCGCAACCCGGTCATCCTCGATCATGATTCCCTTTAGCGTTCCGTCATGATTCCGTTCGCGAATATAAACCGTCAGCGCTTCGGAAATTTTGGTGAAAACGCCTTCCTGCAACATGAATGCGGCCATCTTGTTGCGGATCTGAAATTCATACTGCTTGAACTGATGGTAGGAGGCCGGGACGATCCAGAGATTGAGGGCGAACGTCACGATCATCGCGATCGTGGCGCAGATCAATCCGGGTCTCGCAAGGGCGAAAGGGGACAATCCGGCTGCCCGCATGACCGTCAGTTCACGGTCTCCGGCAAGACGGTGATAGACGAACAGCGTCACCACAAAGGTCGTGATCGGCAGGACTACCGCCACGAAAGACGGCACCATGAGGCTGGTCAGTTCAAGGAACACCCCGAGCGACAGGCCGCGTCCCACCACCAGCGAGACGAAGCGCAGAGACTGGGTGAGCCAGATCAGGGCGGAAAGACCACCTGTCGTTGCGACCAGCGCCAGCAAAAGCTGACGCAGCACATACCGATCAATAGTATCGAGTTTCAGCACCGATGGGTCATTCCCACACCGGGCATGCCTTTCTGCCGCGCAGCGGGGCGGGCAGGGTGACTGTCTCGAAAATAGGCGCACTGGACCATCAGGCGTGTCTACTCCTCTGCCCCGTAAAACGGAAATGCAGCCTATAGGATCAATTGTAACGGATTGTCATCTCTTGTGATGCAGCCATTGGCTCAGGGCATGCGGCCTCAATGCAATCTCGACTGTGAATCGCGATGCCGCACTCTCAGAAGCGGCCGACGGGATGAGCTGTCTGTCAGGAGAGTTAAAGCGCCAACACTCAGATGAGGAGGAGAGGAGAAATTTTTGTTGCGCGACCCCGGCGGTGCGCATGCGGGACGAGTAAAGGGATTGCGGGCGGCGAACCGAAGCAGCAGGCATTTCACCATCCTCTGTCCGGCCACTAGCACCGTCACTATGAAATGGCTGTTGTGATATTCTCCTCGCCTGCCTGTCTCGGCTTCGTTATGCGCTGAAAACCGTTATTTTCTTGACAGGCGCAGGGGTGGAGGTGTCTTTCATCCCCCAGTTCTCTGCGGTGGTCGCGGAGAAGCATATCTGACAGCAGCCTGCGCTGCGAAAGTGCAGGCAGGCAAGTCGTTTCGCGCCAATATGCGAAGCGCAGGCATGTCGGGGTCTCGGCCCTGACAGGGAAACAGTTTCTACATGGCTTCAGCCACACAGACAGCCACCGATCATTTCCACGGTGAAGATTTCGCGACTCTGCTCGATGAGACGCTCGGACAGGACAGCGGTTTTGAAGGATCGGTGGTCAAGGGCTGCATTGTCCGCCTGACCGATGATTTCGCGATTGTTGACGTCGGCCTGAAGAGCGAAGGCCGCGTGGCCCTGCGCGAGTTCGGCCCCCCGGGCATGCCTCCTGAAATCAAGCCGGGCGATATCGTCGAGCTCTACATTGAGCGTTACGAAGATCGTGATGGTTCCATCGTTCTGTCGCGCGAGAAAGCTCGCCGCGAGGAAGCATGGACCAACCTTGAGAAGGCTTTCGAGGCCAACCAGCGCGTCAACGGCACGATCTACGGTCGCGTCAAGGGCGGCTTCACGGTTGATCTCGGCGGCGCTATGGCGTTCCTTCCGGGTAGCCAGGTCGATATCCGTCCGGTTCGCGATGTGACCCCGCTGATGGGCGTTCCGCAGCCGTTCCAGATCCTGAAGATGGACCGCGCTCGCGGCAACATCGTCGTTTCGCGTCGTGCCGTTCTCGAAGAGACGCGTGCCGAGCAGCGCAGCGAGCTGATTCAGGGCCTGAAGGAAGGCATGATCCTCGACGGCGTGGTCAAGAACATCACCGACTACGGTGCGTTCGTTGATCTCGGCGGCGTTGACGGTCTTCTGCATGTCACCGACATCGCCTGGAAGCGCATCAACCACCCGTCCGAAGCTCTGCAGATCGGTCAGCCGGTTCGCGTGCAGGTCATCCGCTTCAACCCGGACACGCAGCGTATTTCTCTCGGCATGAAGCAGCTTGAAGCTGATCCGTGGGAGAACGTGGCGCTCAAGTATCCGCCGGGCGCACGCTTCACGGGTCGGGTCACGAACATCACCGATTACGGTGCGTTCGTCGAACTGGAGCCGGGCGTCGAAGGTCTGGTGCACGTTTCCGAAATGTCCTGGACGAAGAAGAACGTCCATCCGGGCAAGATCGTCGCTACCTCTCAGGAAGTCGACGTCATGGTTCTGGATGTGGACAGCGCGAAGCGTCGTATTTCGCTTGGCCTGAAGCAGGTTCAGCGCAATCCGTGGGAGCAGTTCGCGGAAGAGCACAAGGTTGGCTCGATCGTCGAAGGCGAGATCCGCAACATCACCGAGTTCGGTCTGTTCATCGGCCTGTCCGCAGACATCGACGGCATGGTTCACATGTCCGACCTGTCATGGGACGAAGCTGGCGAAGAAGCCATGAAGAACTACGAAAAGGGTCAGGTCGTTCAGGCCAAGGTCCTCGACGTGGATGTGGAGAAAGAGCGTATCTCTCTCGGCATCAAGCAGCTTCATGAAGATCCGGCCGCTGACGCTCTGACGGGCGTTCAGAAGGGTGCGATCGTGACCTGCGTGGTGACGGCAGTTCAGGCCAACGGCATCGAAGTCAAGGTTGACGATGTGCTGTCCGGCTTCATCCGTCGCACCGAGCTGGCCCGTGACAAGGCCGAACAGCGTCCGGAGCGTTTCGCCATCGGTGAGCGCGTCGATGCGAAGATCGTGTCCGTCGATCGTGCAGGCCGGAAGCTTGCTCTGACCATTCGTGGTCGTGAGCAGGACGAAGACAAGCAGGCGATCAACGAATATGGCTCGTCTGACAGCGGCGCGTCGCTTGGCGACATTCTGGGTGCCGCGATCCGTCGTCGTAACACCGACAGCTGATTAAGCCGGTCTTAGTCTGATTATGAAAAGATGGCATCTCTTCGGAGGTGCCATCTTTTTTTGTACATGTGGATAACCGGCTGATGTGAAGGTCTTTTGTGTAAGCGGTCTTTGCGGTAGGATGCGCAAGCAGATGTGATGTTGGATCGGTGTAGTTTTTCAGGGAAGGCGAAGACGGAAACGTCAGCGTGGGTCAATGGCAGTCATATACAATACGAACTACACACATAATCCGAACTATTACCTCACACTTGCTTTTGAGCGGGCCGCCAAGACGGTCCTCGGTGGCGATAACGTTGTCGTCGCTGATAACATGACTCTCGCCGGTCTTGCGGCAGGTGGTGAGCATGACGTTCTGATCTGCATTGACGGCCAGCGCATCAACATGGAACTGATGCGGCGTATACGCCCCGCCTTCAAGACCATGATCTTCTGGGCGTTTGAAGATCCCTTCATGGTGTCATTCAACGTCGAAAACATTGGTCTCTTCGATTACGTTTTCACGAACGACCCCTCCTGTGCCGATTTCTATCAGGGGAAGGGGCACTATCTGCCGCTGGCCGCCAGCCTGTCTCTACATGAGAGGAAGGTGAAATCAGCCGCGGATCTGGATTACGATATCTTCTTCGCCGGGACGATGTGGCCCAACCGCGTGGAAACCCTTCGTCGTGTCATTGCAGCTTTTCCGGATGCACGGGTCAAGCTGATCTGTCCCGGCAATGAATATCTGCCACCGCTTCCCGCCGATCTTGCCGACCTGGCGATTCAGCGCCCGATTAGCCATGAAGCCTTCATCGATTTCGCCAATGCGAGCGCCGTAACCCTTACGATGTTCCGTGATTATGCAAGTCATGGCGATGTCGGGCAGGCGACCGCACCCGGACCGCGCTTCTACGAACTTGGACTGGCTGGCACCGCGCAGGTTGTGGAGGCGGGAGAGCAGCTTGATGAGCGCTACATTCACGAGGTTGCAGGCGTTGGCATGTCCCGCACCGTCGAAGGTGTTGTTGGGCATATTGCCGCTCTGCTGTCGAACAAGTCCCTGAGGCGCAAACAGGCGACTGCCGCACAGAAAGCCGTTCTCGAGGCGCATCTTTACGAGCATCGTCTGAAGCGGATGATGGAGGTCACAGGCGCTGACTTCGGCCGTCATGAGATTGCGAAATCTGTCGCCGCACCGGCCCGGCGCGGTCGTCTGCGCGTGCTGATGTGCACCCATTCCACGATTCACGAACAGGCGTGGGGTGGCGTTGAGGTCTATCAGCAGACCATAGCCTCCATGCTGCTGCGTGACGTCGAGTTCTTCTACTGGCTGCATCGTGATGGCATGTGTCGTTTGACGGATGCCAGTGGCCGGGAGATCGAAAGCTTCGATGTGCCTGATACGGGTTGGCTCGATACGATGTGTGACGGCGCCGAGGAAATGGCGTTCTCGGCGGCGATCAGCCAGTACAATTTCGACATCGTGCACTTCCAGCATCTCGGGCATCACTGCCTGTCACTGCCGATAATTGCGAAAGCCAATGGTGTGGGCGTTGTCTTTTCGGCTCACGACTTTTTCCTGCTTTCCTCACGTTATAACCTGCTGAATCACGAACTGCGCTATCGCGAAGAAGATGTGAAGTGGGTGCTGGCAGCGGATATTTCCCTGAAGCGTTCCGATAATGTGGAATTCGGCGGAGAGCAGACCCGTCGCGCCTTTGTGGCGCTGGCGCTTGACTGCGTGGACGTCATCCTGTTCGGCACCAAGCATTCTCATGACCTGACGCACGAGGTGTATCCGAGGCTTTCTGAAAAAGTCAGTCTGGTTCTGGGTATTCCTTCGCCAGAGACGACGGCGCCGATCAAGGCGAAGACCTATGAACCACTGAATGGCCGTCCTCTTGCTGTGGCGGTAATCGGAAACTTCCTGCGCACAAAAGGCGCGGATGCCGTTCTGAGTGTCATTGAGATGGCCAATCCCGACCTGTTTGAATTCCACATCTTCGGATATGTCCATCCGGAATACGATGGAATCCTGAGCAATATGCACAAGTCCAATGTGCATGCGTATGGACGTTATTCGGCTGGCGATATCGACGCGCTGAAAGTCGCGGATGTCGCGCTCAACCTGTCCATCTGGCCGGAAACCTACTGCATTTCTCTGTCGGAATCGTGGCAGAATGGTCTGATCCCCATCGTGTGCGATGTCGGTGCTCTGGGCGATCGTGTTGAAGACGGTGTCAACGGTTTCAAGGTTCCCATCGGTAGCCCGGCTGATGTTCTTCAGCGTCTTGAACTGATCCGTTGCAGTGAAAGCATCCGTAAAAACCTGATGGCCAATATTGGTCCGCATCTCTGGACCAATGCCCGCGAATACGGGAGTGCACTGCTTCAGCTTTATCGTGACGTTGCGCCGCGTCGCGATATGGGGAGCAGCAACGTTCAGTTCGATGTGGGTCAGGTGCATCTGTTGCCCCACGCGTCGTGGAAACATCAGGCTCCGCCGCGCCACATCTTTGATCCGCCGACGACGCGCGACCTGTCGATCGAACTGCCCGAAACCGTCACCGACTGGTATTCGATTCAGGGCGCTGAATATTATATCGACGACGTCTGCCGTCATGTCTTTGCTGAATCCGACGATGAAGATTTCATTGCGTCGTCGGAATTCCACATTCGTGGCTGGTACGTGGTGCCGGGCGTATCGGGTTCGGGTCATCTCTACGCAGTGTTGCTCGGTGAGGATGATGTTCCGCCGATCTTCATTCCGACATCGCGGGAAGTGCGTTCGGACGTCACCGGGCTCTTCCCCGGTGCGCCCCGTCGTTCCGGCTTTGCCGCACAGGTCGCCTTGCGCGGCAAATGGTGTGAGGGCGTTTTCCGGCTTGGGCTTGTCAACATCGTCCATGGACGTGGGGCTTTTCAGCTGACATCCGTGCAGATCGAGGTCGAAGGGGGCCGGATTATCGGTCTGACGCGTCTGCCGCCTTCAAACGGTCAGATTCTGCGCGATTTCGAGCGTGTTTCCGAAAGCGACGGCGTGTTGCGCG
Source organism: Acetobacter conturbans (assembly GCF_011516755.1). Taxonomy (GTDB): domain Bacteria; phylum Pseudomonadota; class Alphaproteobacteria; order Acetobacterales; family Acetobacteraceae; genus Acetobacter; species Acetobacter conturbans. The sequence goes on from NZ_WOSY01000002.1 coordinate 22,357, forward strand.
GGATCAAGCTATCCGGACTTTCTCGGCTGATCACGCAGCAGTACAAAGGTGACCTTCAGTTCTATATCGATTTCTTCAGCACTCTTATCGAAGACGGCGGAAATCACGAGCGGGATATTCTCGAAAGTGATCTGATCGTGCGCGGATGGGCCTTCCTGCGCGGTATGTCGCGTGCGGGACAGGTTTACATAACACTCATCAACGAGGAGAACGGTGAAACCGTCTTCTTCGCCACGTCGCGCCTGATCAGACAGGATGTCCAGACGATCTTCTCGGATGCGCCGCTCTGCGTCGGGTTCGTGGGAAATCTGAGCCTGAACAGGGGATATAACGATGTGCTGTCGGGTTGGTATCGGGTCAGCCTGCTGAACATTGTCGGCGATGAAATCGGTTTTCAGCCAACGGGTATCAGGGTGTTCTGTGAAGACAACCAGTTCCGGGGTGTGGAAGAAGTCGCGCCCGGAGATGTCGTCGTCGGTTACTGTTCCGATACCGTGCGTGAACTTGTAGGCGACTGAACGGCGGGTCTGGTTGCGAGAACATCGACATCATGACGTCTGAAACGCAGGAAGTCGCCATTTTCGAATGGCTTGCTCCAGATGGTGGTCCTGCGCGCAGGACACCTGTCTGGCTGCGTTTTGACGAAACCTGGTATCGCTCAAGGTATCCACAGGCGGCGAAGGATCTTGTCGCCGGGGTGGGGTCCGATGCCCTCGGTCATTATCGGGCCGTCGGGCAGGTTAGGGGATATTCTCCCAACCGGTGGTTCGATGAAGGATGGTATCTCGCAACCTGCCCGGATGTCGTCGCTGCGGTGGAGGCCGGAACCTACCGCTCCGGGTTCATGCACTATGTGCAGGAAGGATACCGGGAGCGTTCGCCCCACTGGCTGTTCTCCGAAAAATACTACAGGACGCACACGCCGGATCTGACGGGTGCGGTTCTGAAGTCGGAAAATCTGGCGAATGGTTACGACCACTATCTGGCAGGTGGTGAATGCGATTTTCGCAGCGGCAGCCGTTTCTTCGATCCAGAGGTTTTTCGTCATTATACTTCGGGGTGTCACGATCTGCCGGGCCTCTCCGCCTTCGAGCAGTTTCTGGTCAATGCCGATGGCGTCGCTGATCGGACACGGGCATCGTGGTATTTCGATCCCGTCTGGTATCTCACTCGCTATCCCGATGTCGGGCAACTGATCGCGGAAAAGCGGGTTAGCGGTGCTCTCCATCATTACCTGACTCTCGGCGAACAGGCCGGATATTCCCCTCAGGCTGCCTTTTCGGAGGAGTTTTATCGCGAGAAATATCCCGATGTGAGTGCTGGCGTGGGGGCCGGACTGTTCCGTTCAGGATATGACCATTTCCTGACGGCCGGGGCATTTGAGGGGCGGCAGCCTGCCCCGGACGCCCCGCTGGCCGAATATGCCGCGCGGCCGATGGTGCGGGCCGATGTCGAGAGCGGGATATTCCGTGATCCCTTCGCGCACTGGGTGGCATCGCGGGAGCAGACGGACCGCGCACCCGACGACAGGTCAATCGACGAAGCCCATTCCAAGATGATGTTCGTGCGTGAGGCCGCCGGCCTGCTGGTGGAAGCCGGGCGACGCACGCTGGATTTCAGCCGCACCGAGCCGCCAACCGTGAGCGTGATCATGGTGCTGCATAACCAGTTTCCCCTGACGATGATGGCGCTGGCCTCTCTGCGCGACTGTTTCCCGGGTTCTCTGGAACTCATCGTCATTGATTCAGGATCGAGGGACGAGACCGTTCGTCTTGAACAGTATGTTACAGGTGCGAAAATCCGGCATCTGGATTACAATGCGAGCTTCCTGCTGTCCTGCAACATGGCGCTGGACATGGTGTCTGCCGATGCGGTGCTCTACCTCAACAACGACGTCAAACTTGCCCCCGGCGCTGTGCAGATCGCGCTCGACCGGCTGGCGTCCGACGGGCGCATCGGCGCTGTTGGCGGCAAGATCATCCGGACAAACGGCCTCCTGCAGGAGGCTGGCTCGATCATCTGGCGCGATGGCGGCGCGTATGGCTATCTGCGCGATCGCGACCCGAACTGTCCCGAGGCCAATTTTGTCCGGGACGTTGATTATTGCTCGGGCGCGTTCCTGCTGACATCCACATCGCTCGCCCGGTCCCTGAACGGCTTCGATACCGCTTATGCACCTGCCTATTTCGAGGAATCGGATTACTGCGTACGCCTGATTCGCAACAGTTATCGGGTGGTCTACGATCCCTCCGTAGTCATTGAGCATCTGGAGTTCGGCTCCTCGACATCGGCGGCTTCCATGGCGCTGATGCAGCGGAATCGTCGGATTTTCGTGACCAAACAGGCGGAATTCCTCCGTAACCAGTATCCGGCACATCTGGGCAATGCTGTTCTGGCGCGGTCCCGTCCCGCGAAGGGTCCTCGTGTCCTGTTCATTGAGGATCGCGTTCCGCTGCGCAGTCTTGGCTCCGGTTATGTCCGGTCCAACGATATTGTGCGGAGTCTTGTCCGACAGGGATGCGCCGTGACCGTGTTCCCGGTGGACGCCCATTATCATTCTCTCAGTCGGCTTTACGGAGATTTCCCGGATACGGTGGAAGTTCTTTTCGACCGGTCGGCCGAGGATCTGGATAGCTTTCTGGAGGAAAGGGCTGGGGCATTCGATCTCGTCTGGATCGGGCGGACGCATAATCTCGCACGCCTGCGGCCTCTTCTCGATGAAAACAGCCGTTACCTGCCGGGCACGCGCTTCATTCTCGATACGGAAGCGGTCGTCACGCCGCGTCTGCAACTGCGGGACGACGTGCTGGGCCTAACGAAGGGCAGGGACGGCCATCGTCCGCAGGATCTGGACGAAGCACTCCGCGCCGAATTCGAATGCGCCTATTTCTGCCAGCAGGTCGTTGCCGTCACCGGACAGGATGCGGCACTCGTCAGGCGGGCAGGGCACCAGAATGTCGCTGTGCTGGGACATTCGGTGCGCCCTCGGCCCACTCCGGCCTCTTTCGCGGAAAGGCAGGGGCTGCTGTTCGTCGGTTCCATTGTTGACGAACATTCTCCCAACCTTGATTCGCTGTTGTGGTTCGCCCGCGAGGTCATGCCACGCCTGCGGGATACGTTAGGGAGTGAAGTCAGGCTGACAGCCGTGGGCTCCCGGTCCCGCAAGGTCGATCTTTCGACCCTGTATGAACTCGATGGCATCGACATCATCGGGGAGGTTGATGAGCTGGAGCCGTTTTACAATACCCGTCGTGTGTTTGTCGCACCGACGCGGTTCGCGGGCGGCATCCCTTACAAGATCCATGAAAGCGCTGCTTTCGGCCTGCCTGTGGTCGCAAGCGATCTATTGATCGGGCAGCTCGGCTGGACGGAGGGCCGGGATATCCTGTCGGGTGGTGCGCCGGATGCCCAGGCTTTTGCCGCTGCGGTGACCAGACTTTATCAGGATGAAGCGCTGTGGTCCGGCATTCGGGACGCAGCGCTGCGCCGTATCGAAGAAGATTGCGACCCGGCCCGGTTTGACGCCGCAGTCGCGTCCGTGCTGGAAGGTGCCCGCCGATGAAGCGTCGCGCCGCTAATAAAACGAACTGAGCCCGAAGAAACTGGAGAAACGGCATGGCAAAGACGAGCGAATATTCCGGGCGGGTTCTGATCTGCAGCGGAGGGCGTTTTGAATCGCAGGCGAATACGCAGATCCGTGAGTCGATCATGGCTGGCTGGGGTGAGTGCTTCGGCGAAGAGAATGTAACGGCTGCCAACATCAGTGGTGCAGCCGCGGCAATCAGGTTTCTTAAACCCACCGTCGTGTTCGGTGTCGGTTCCTATCTGCCGGAAAGCACCTATTTCGGTGAGGTTTGCCGGGAGGCGAAGAAAATCGGCGCTGCGACGGTCTTCTGGGCTACGGAAGATCCCTACGAGCAGGACGCGAACTATCGTATCACCCACGATTTCGATGCGATTTTTTCCTGCGAACGCTGGGGGTCGAACTTCTACACCCGTGACAAGGTCTGGCATCTGCCTCTCGCTGCCTGTCCCAAGCTGCATTACCGCCCCATCGACGAGACCATCGAGCGCACGATCGATGTCCTGTTCTGCGGTGTGGCCTTCACGAACCGCAAGGACATCGTCCGTGGCCTGCTGCCGACCCTGCGTAACCTGAACATCAAGATCATCGGACCGGGCTGGGGTGAGCTTGGGATCGGCTTTTCGGATGCGCGTCTGGAGAAGGAGCAGCTTGTGCAGTTCTACCAGCGTTCCAAGCTGGTCTTGAACCTCGGACGCAGCCTCAGCTTCGAGAACAAGCGCTTCATGATTTCGCCGTCCACGCCGGGACCGCGCACCTTTGAGGCTGCGGCTGCGGGCGCATTGCAGGTGTTCCACGAAGATACCTATGAAATCCGCCGCTACTACACGAAGCATGAAATTCCTTCATTCTCGAACCGCAAGGACTTCGATCAGCTGATCGAAACCTATCTAGAGAATGATGCCCTGCGTCTGGAAACGACCCGGAAAGCACAGGCACGGACAATGGCGGATCACACATACGGCCATCGCATCCGACATGCGCTGGGCATTCTGAAGGAGAACGGAATCCTCGCCAGCTGAGACTGGAAGGGCTTTCATCTCCGAAAAATCCAGCCTGTCCTGTCTCGTGACAGGGCAGGCTTTTCATTGGCAACTCCCTGTTGAGCCGGTAACGTGTCGTCATGGCTGACCCGATCGATTTCTATACGCCCGACCCCACTGTTCGCGAACTTCTGGCGACCCATCCGAACCTGTCTCTTGATGTTCTCAGTGGGCTGATGCTCGACGGCGTGCCGCTGACCGCAATCGCGGAAGAGGTCGGAACGCCATGCTGGGTCATCAGTGCCGACACGCTGAGAAAAAGAGCCGCGCAGTTGCTGGGCGCGATGAAGGGCGCCGGATTGTCCGTGTCCGCCCACTTCGCGGTGAAGGCCAATGGTCATCTGGCCGTGCTGAAAATCCTTGCGGAAAGCGGAATGGGAGCCGACGTGGTCAGCGGCGGCGAACTGCTTCGGGCGCGTAAAGCGGGCATTCCGGCGTCGCGGATTGTGTTTTCGGGGGTCGGCAAGACAGACGCGGAACTGCGTCTTGCTCTTGAAGAAGATATTGCCCAGATCAACGTCGAGAGCGCCGAAGAACTTGAAGTGCTGTCTGGCGTGGCGGCCTCGCTGGGCCGGGAGATCGACGTTGCGCTGCGTGTAAACCCGGACGTGGATGCAAAGACGCACGCGAAGATTACCACGGGCGTGGCGGGCAATAAATTCGGCATTCCATACGACGAGGCTCTGGGGCTTTACCGGCAGGCACAGGCGCTTCCGGGACTGAAGCCGGTCGGTTACGCCGTGCATATCGGCAGCCAGATCCTGACCATGGAACCCTACCGAGCCGCTTATGCGCGCATTGCCGAACTCGTGCGGGCGACGCGCGCAGCGGGCATGGCAGTGTCCGTGGTCGATTGCGGCGGCGGTCTCGGCATCTGTTATCGAGACGAAGGCGCTGGATCGCCTCAGGCGCTGGCAGGTGCGATGCGATCAGAGCTGGGCGATCTGGATGTGCGACTGGCGATCGAGCCGGGGCGCTGGATCGCGGCGCCCGCCGGTGTCCTTCTCGCAAGCGTGATTCTGCGAAAAGCGGTGACCGGTGGTGAGCCCTTCATCATCCTCGATGCCGCCATGAACGATCTGTTGAGACCTTCCCTGTATGACGCATGGCATGGAATTCTGCCTCTCTCGGCGCATGATGCCGGTCTCGCACCCGAGGCGGCGGCCATTGTCGGCCCCGTTTGTGAAAGTGGCGACATGTTCGCCCGCAATCGTCAGTTGCCGCCCTTGCAGCGGGGCGCTCGTGTCGCCCTGCTCGATGCCGGTGCCTATGGTTCCGTGATGAGTTCTACCTACAATGCCCGACCGCTGGCGGCGGAAGTCCTCGTGGATGGGGATCGATGGTCGGTGATCCGGCCCCGGCAGAGCGTGGAGAGCCTCTGGGCCTCTGAAGTCATGCCCGACGGGGTTCGCGTCGAAGCATGAGCGGCGCACGCCCGGAACAGGCTGGGGGTGGCATTCCACCCACCGGGATATCTCCGGAAGCAAGCCTCGCCGCCGCGCGTAAACAGGCTGGCATGGTCATTGCCATCGAGCGGGTGGGTGGCCGTCTCGCGCCAGTAGCATCTGTCGTTGGTGTCTATTGCATCGCTGGTTTTTTGCGCATTCCGCAGAATTTGCCTGACTGGCTGCATGGAGTGGTGGAGGTCAGTGCACTCGGCCTGACCGTATGGCTTGGGCGACGCGGATTACAGGGTTACGCACCGGCTTCACGAGCAGACGCCGATCGCCGGATCGAACAGGCTTCAAACCTGCGTAACCGGCCACTGGCGGCTCTCGCCGATCAGTCCGCAGGCATCGGCTCCGGCATGTTGTGGAGTGCCTATCAGGAGCGGCTGCTGGCCTCTCTCGGTCATCTGCGAGCCGGATGGCCGCGACTGTCGGAACTGCGGCATTCACGAGTCACTCTCGTTATGGCAGCCGTTCTTGTGGGGACGGCTGTATGGGCTGGGCCTCATGCACCCGGACGCCTCGTGGCTGCGTTCGTGCCCGGCCTCGATGATCCGGATGTGCCGTTTCCTCATGTGGAAGCCTGGATCACCCCACCGTCCTATGCGCCATCGGCCCCGGTCTTTCTGGCGGATGGCACGGCGCATGTTGCTCCCGTGCCCCAAGGCTCGATGCTGGTTTCGACGGTCACCGGCCTGCGTTCGGCACCGCATCTGAATGGCGGTTTCACGGACGAAACGGTGCAGCCGCTGGGTGAACATTCCTGGCGAATGCAGGCGGTTCTCAATGAGTCCGGTTCTTTCGTCGTTCGCAGCCGGGGGCGTACGATAGCGGAGTGGCCCCTGACGGTGACGCCGGATGGTGTGCCACAAGTTGCGTGGGGCAAGAATCCCGGCGGTGAGAAGGGAGGACGGCGGACACGCCTGCCTTACGAAGCGCGACATGCTTACGGCATCGGCGCTCTCACCGTGGAAATGAAACTGACGCATCCGGGTTTTTTGACGAAGAACCGTATCCTGCGTGTGCCGATCCCTGTTGCAGGACATCCGGTTGAGGCGAAGGGTGTCGCCAGTCCCGATCTGTCCGACGATCCGTGGGCTGGAGAGGAGGTCTCCGCGACACTGGTGGCGACAAGTGTCAGCAAGAAGGAAGCACGCAGTCCGGTCGTGACATTCCACCTCGGGTCCCGAACGTTTCGCTCTCCCGTAGCAAGGGCGGTGCTGGATCTGCGAAAACGTCTCGCGCTTGGAGATGAAAACCGTGACGTCGCTGCGGACGATCTCGCGGCCATTGGTGAAACGCCCGGACCCATCGCGCGGAATACCGGGACGTTCCTCAATCTGACCGCTATCGTGGCGCTCCTGAACGACCATGATGTAGGCGATGATGATGCCCGTGAGCAGGCCGTGGGACGCCTGTGGGATCTGGCACTGGATATCGAAGACCAGTTGCACGGTGGCAGGGACGCTGCCCAAGCTTCCATCGATGTGCGTGCCGCGCAGGAAGCCGTTTCCGCGCAGCTTAAACATATGCGGGAGGACAATGCGCATGGTTCGGAGGATCAGGCGGAACTGAAACGCCGCATGGAAGCTCTGCGTCAGGCCATTGCCCGGAAGATGCAGATGCTGGCTGAGCAGGCCATCAGGGAAGGGTCCGCGATTCCAAATCTGCCGGGCCTGACAAAATCCGGCGACCGCGCCTTCCAGAAACTTATGGAACGTCTGCAAAGCGATGCAGCGGAAGGCCATGAGGAGGGCGCGATGGACAAGCTGCAACAGCTTGAGGATTCCATCGAAAAGATGCGGAATGCGACACCGCAGGACATGGCGCAACTGGCTCAGCAGATGGTGGCGCAGCAGAAGCTCAAGGAGCAGGCCGAAGGGCTTGGAGACCTCATCAAGCAGCAGAGCACGTTGCTTGACCGCACGCAGTCCCGTTCCGACCGTGAAAAACGACGTCAGGGACAGGCTGAAGAGAATGCAGCGCCGCCAGCGGGTGGGGAAGGCGACCTCTCGACGATGTCGACTGCGGACCTGCTCCGGCGTCTCGGCCTGCTTCCTCCGCAGGATACAGGCAGTGGGCAGTCCGCTCCGCCGCAAGGAGACAACGGCAGCGCCGAACAACAGCCTCCTCAGGCGACCCCGGGAACGCAACAGCAGCCGACTCAGAGCGGTGATAAGGCTGCGGACAGTTCCGGCGATGCGGATCAGCAACGCGCCGATGCTGCCGGACAGCATGCGCTCATGCGCGCGACGGAAGAACTTGGCAGTGAGTTCAAGCAGCTTTCCGGAAAGGATGTCCCGGCCTTCAGCAAGGCCGCGAAGGACATGAAGGACGCGCGGCACGCTCTGGCTGAAGGCAATGAGGGGGATGCGGTCAAGTCCGAGACTTCAGCGCTAAAGGATCTTCAGCAGGGTCGCAATCAGATGCGTCAGTCCCTGCAAGGAAAGGGCGGCGGTTCGGGGGGCACGAGTTTTCTGCCTTCGTTTGGTGGCGAAGGGCAGGGAGGCGAAGGCCAGTCCGGAAGCGGCGATGAAGGCGGCGATAACGAAGACGGGCAGAACGGCGGTGAGCAAAATGCCGATCATGATCCGCTTGGCCGGGCGCTGGGGGAAGGTCCGGACAATACGCCCAGCACAGGGGACCACCTGCCTGATACGGTGAGCCGCGAGCGGGCTCACGCCATTGAGGAAGAACTGCGTCGCCGGGATTCTGACAGAACGCGACCGCGAGAAGAACTCGACTATCTCGACCGACTGCTGAAATCGTTCTGATTGAACAAATGGGCCTCCTGAACCGGAAACGCTCCCGGTTCAGGAGGAAAAAGCGCCTTCCGTCAGGAAAGCGCTTTCGTTGAGTGTGGTCTTTATTTCGCCGACGTAGCCGCTGGAGCAGATGCCGCGGCAGGAGCTGCTGCCTTCGCCGGAGCAGCCTGAGCGTCCAGCACGTCGTCATCGACGAACACGAGGCTGTTCAGGGCCTGATCGACCGCTGTCAGAGCGTCCTTGGGGTTACGACCTTCGGTGAAGACCTGTGCGCGGGCAATGGCACCTTTGGTCTGGTTCAGCGGGGCCAGGGCCACGATGAAATCGACCTGATCGTCAACAACCTGCATGGACTGCGCCGCCTGCTGGGTATTGCCTGCTTTCAACTGGCCGTTCGCAGCAGCAACAGCAGCCTTTTTCTCAGGTGCCAACGTTTCGGTCTCTACAAATTCGCCGCCAACGGGAATCCACGTCTCCTGCTGTGTGGATGCGACGTGATCGGGTGAGGCCGGATGCTGAGGCGAGCGGGCAAGAGATGCTTCCGCACTCATCAGTTTGTTGTTGGCTTTGTTGGCCGCGTCGAACTGCTTTTCCGCATCGTAGAGGAGAGGAATGGCCTGTTCGGTTTTGCCGGCAGCCAGCAGGTCATGCGCCTGAAGCAGATCACCGAAAGCGCGCTGACCATCGGCAGAAACGTGCTTGAGGGCGCGACCGGCCTTGAACTTCTCCCAGGCCGTATGGACGGATGCGGCCTGCGCGAATGTCGGCGCAACGGCAATGCCCGCTGCCAGCATGAAAGAAAGTGCAGTTTTCTTCACAGTATAAAACTCCTTTTCGTCACCGGAGATGACGCCCGGCGCACGCTATCGCGTGAAATAGTCTCTGCAAACCCCATAGGGAGGCTCTGCAGAGTCATTTAGCAATATTACGACACATTTAAAGGGCTGTTTACCGGATAATCCTCGGATCATCCGGCGTGCCTTTAAGTAAGGGGAATACCCACCGCTTCCGAGAGAGCCTCAGCAATGCCTGGCGCCACAGCCAGAATTGTGCCCCCGCCAGTCAGGCCACCATCCCGGAGGAAAGGCGACACGCATGCTCCGGCCTCGGCAAGGATGGGGAGCGCTCCAGCCACATCCCAAAGATTGATGACGATCTCGATGTAACCGTCGAGACGACCGCAGGCCACATCCGTCAGGGCGAGCGCACCAGACCCACCGGAACGCGGCATGGCACCAAGGTCGAGGATAGCCCCGATCTTGTCCATGAAGACCCCCTTGGGAACCCGATTGCTCCAGCCCATCTCGATCATCGCACTCCGTGGATCGGTGACCGGTGAAGCCTTGATCGGCGTGCCGTTCAGGAAAGCGCCTTTGCCGATCAGCCCCGTGTAGGTTTCGCCGAGCGCAGGCGCGCAGACCACACCCGCCACGGGCCGATCTTCTTCCAGCAGCCCCAGCGATACGCACCAGCGATTGCGTCCCCGTGCGAAATTGGATGTGCCGTCAATCGGATCCACCACCCAGCGCAGGCTGCCGCCGCGTGTCGCACCTTCTTCCTCGCCCTGAAAGCCGTCCTCAGGAAACAGGATGCTCATGCGCTGCGAGATGAAGGCCTCGACTGCCCCATCTGCTTCCGTCAGCCAGTCCTGTGCGGATTTCTGTATGCCAACCGGGCCCCCCGGCGGCGGTCTCATGGACAGGGCAAGACGGGCTGCGTCATCTACAACGGCGCGAGCCGCCTCAAGGCGGCGCTCAAGGGCTGCGGTCATCGGCATAGTTTCCGGCGGTAAGGCCGGTCTCCTTGTCGGGCAGGGCGACGAAATGACACCCTCTCTTATCTTGAGACCAGATAGGCGCGGGTCATCACGGAAGTCGAGGGCATGGGAGGTCTTCAGCGGGAACCACCCGTGAAGGCGCCCGTTCTTTTCATCAACGGAACGAAGGAGAGATTAGGGTGACAGGCTCAAATGACCACTCGGGTTTGCCTCGTGGCATCGACCATGTTGGCGTCACGGTTCCCAATATTGATGACGCTCTCCGGTTTCTTGAAGAGGCATTCGATGCCGTGCCGCTTTATCGGAATGTCACCCCGGATCATCCGCAGAAAGGCCCCGAAACAGAAAAGATCCTCGATCTCGTGAAAGGGACAGTAGTGCGCGAGATGTGCATGGTGGCGCTGGGAGAGGGCCCCTGCATCGAACTGTTCGAGATGCACGGGCCTGCTCAGCATCCCGCCGCACGCCCGTGTGATTTCGGGCTCCAGCATTTCGCTGTTTATGTCGATGACATCGAAGCAGCGTGCAGACGTTTCACCGCTGCAGGTGGGGTATTGCTGACTGATCCGCAAAAACAGCCTTCGCTGGAAGAAGGGCCGGGAAACCTCTTCCGCTACGGTCGCGCCCCCTGGGGCATGGTCATCGAACTGCTGTCAACGCCGAGCCGCGGGCGTTTCGATGCGGTGTCTCCGGAAAAGCGCTACCAGCCACCACCGAGGGACGCCGTCTGATGCGAGGGCTTTTTCTTGCCGGACTGACTCTGGCTCTTGGAATGAGCGGGGCTGCATGGGCCTCTGATGCAACGTCCCCGACACCGACAATGTGGTACTGGCATAACTGGACCGATCATGACGGCGTCAGTCATATGACGAAATGCCCGTTGCGGGACTTCGATCTCAAAACGATGTCGAAACCGGCCGACCCGCAATGGCAGGACAGGCTGAAGCAGGGACCGGCACAAATTATCTTTACCGTTCAGCCCGCGCACTGGAACGGCTCATGGCACCCGGACCCCAAAGTGCAATGGATCATTCCACTCAAAGGGTCATGGTATGTGACGGCGATGGATGGTCACAAAGTGATCATGGGGCCGGGAGAGGTTTCTCTGGGGGAGGATCAGCTCAGCCGGAAAGACACGCAGGGGAAGGTCGGACATTATGCGGGTAATGTCGGAGACGATCCCGTGGAACTGATGGTCGTCCAGACGGACGAAACCCCGACGCAGGATAAGCCCTGCCGGTTCAGGTAAAATCACGATCCGGGGCGATCGACACTTTGCGAGCACCCCGGAAACGCGGTTTTACATCTTGAGCAGAGCGCAGAGCTTGTTGCCGTCCGGATCGCGCAGATAGGCGAGATACATAGCGCCTAACGCACCCTTGCGGATTCCCGGTGGGTCTTCGATCTGCTGACCACCATTCTCTCCACCAGCTTTCCACCAGGCGTCGATCTTTTCCGGTGTTCCGATGGCGAAGCCGATGGTGGTGCCGTTGCCTGCTGTCGCCGGCTCACCGTTGAGTGGCTTGCTGATCATGAGACGACCGCCGTCATAAATATATAAAAGACGGCCCTTTGCATCGAGTTCGCCCGGTGTTCCACCGATCGTCGTGAAAATCGCATCGTAGAACTTGCGGGAGCGTTCGATATCGTTGCTGCCAAGCATGATGTGGCTGAACATGCAGAAATCTCCTCCTTCGCGCGATATGCGCGGCACTGACTGGAGGCATCAAAACCGCCCGCCGTTCGTGGACTATAAACCGGCTCAGAACCGGCACAAGGCGGCTTGCGTTGACGGGCGGTGAAAGAGCGTACCAACATGCGCTCATGACATTTCATCCCCTGACCGGGTCTTCGGTCCTCTTTGATCTCGATGGCACGATCATCGATTCCCGCACCGGCATCATCGCCACGATCCGGCAGGTGCTTGAAGAGATGGGGCACACGCCCGATCCTGCCCATGATCTGAACTGGGTGGTCGGGCCACCGCTCCGGGATCTGATCGGCGAAATTCTCAGCCATTACGGCGATGACCGGTGCGAAGAGGCGATGGTTTGCTATCGCAAGCATTATGAAGCCGAGGGTATGCACAAAACCCCCGTTTTCTCCGGCATGCGTGAAGCCATCACCGAGATCGGAAAGGCTGGGGCCACGCTCTACATTGCCACCTCAAAGCCAAAAACACTGGCGCGCGCTATTCTTGAACGTAACGGGCTTCTAGGACATTTCCGGGAGGTCTATGGTGCGCGGCCGGACGACAGCGGAGCGGAAAAGCCTGAACTGATCGCTTCCGTGCTCTCTGATCATGGAATTGAAAAACATCACGCCATCATGATCGGTGATCGCCGCTTCGATATCTCGGGCGCACACGCTAACAACATCCGTGCGCTGGGTGTGTCATGGGGATATAGCGGCGAAGGCGAGCTTCTCGATGCCGCCCCGGAGGCAATCGTGAGCGTTCCCACCGATCTTGCGGAGCTGGTAACGGTGCAGTTGCAAGCGGCTCTTCGGCACGTTCATGCGTGATCTCATGCCCGTCGAGGGGTGATTTCGGAGCGGCGGGCAGATTTGCGTGGTGGCCGGATTGCCGAAACGCTCAATTTCCGGTCAAAGTGTCGCCCCACAAGGGCCATATGGCCAACAAGCACAAGCAGGAAGCCTCAGAAGAGGCAGGAGAAGCAGGCCGTGAGCAGCGCCGAGGACCTTCAGTTCACCATCCTTCCGCACCCCAATCCCACTTCGCCGGAAAAGCGCGCGGAGCTCATGGCCAATCCGGCGTTCGGGCGTATTGCAACTGACCACATGGTTCTGATCCGCTACAAGGAAGGAGAGGGCTGGCATGATGCGCAGGTTCTGCCGCGCGGGCCGCTCACCCTGGATCCTTCCGCTGCCGTCCTGCATTATGCGCAGGAAATCTTCGAGGGCATGAAGGCATTCCGGACGGCGGATAACGGCATCGCCATCTTCCGCCCGGACGCCAACGCGCGGCGTTTCCGTTCGTCGGCGGATCGTATGGCGATGCCCCTGATTCCGGAAAACCTGTTCATCCGCGCTGTGGACGAGCTTGTGAAAGCCGATCAGGACTGGGTGCCGTCGGGTGAGAATGCGAGCCTCTACATTCGGCCGTTCATGTTCGCCAACGATGCTTTTCTCGGCGTAAAGCCTGCTTCCGAGTATATGTTCCTCGTCATTGCCGCGCCGGTGGGAGCGTATTTCAGCGCCGGAGCGGTGACGGTGTGGGTTTCGGAGACCTACACGCGCGCTGCGCCGGGCGGCACAGGCGCAGCAAAATGCGGCGGCAATTACGCAGGTTCGCTGCTTGCTCAGGCCGAAGCCAAGGATCACGAGTGCGATCAGGTCGTGTTTCTCGATGCCGTGCATCATCGCTTCATCGAAGAGATGGGCGGCATGAACATCTTCTTCGTGTTCAATGACGGTTCGATCAGTACGCCGGCTCTGACAGGCACGATCCTGCCGGGCATCACACGGGATTCGATCCTCACCATCGCCCGCGAGAAAGGCCTGACGGTGCGTGAAGAGCCTTATGCCATCGATCAGTTGCTTGAGGACGCGCAGTCCGGCCGTCTGGTGGAAACCTTCGCCTGCGGTACGGCTGCTGCCATTTCGCCGATCGGCGTCGTGCGGACGAAGAATGGCGAAGTGAAGATCGGCAACAGGGACGGGGCTGGCCCCGTGACGGAATCGCTGCGTGAAGTTCTGCTGGGCACGCAGCGTGGCCGTGTTGCGGATACGCATGGGTGGGAACATCGCGTTCTCTGAAAGCGTGTCCCATAGTCGATCCGGAAGGTGAGGCGGCCTGACACGTTCAGGCCCCTTTTCTTTCAGCGACGCTGTCCACCTTATGTTTCTCCGGGCAAGAGGCGAAGAGGCCCCGTCTGTGGACCGGAAAAACGAACTTCCGTCGTGATTATGGACGCAAACCGCGTCATCATGCCGCATTGTCACAGCAGGCCTCATGCAGATTCTCGCCGGACCTCTCCCGCCACTTCATATTCGCGCTGTCGGCGACTGGCCTGCTGATCGTATTGATCCCGACGGCTATCTGCTCCTTGCAGACGAAATGCAGAAACAACTGGCCCTGATTGCCTCACAGGTTGTGTATCTGCCCAAGGAGAATATTTTCACGCAGGCCACTGTCGCGAAATATATTTATCTCATCTGCAAGGGAACGGTGCGGGTTTCACATCAGCTTGAGGATGGCAGAAGTCAGGTCGTTGCCTTTTACAATGCCGGTGATCCGTTCGGCCTGCAGGAGAGCGGCGTCTATCTCAACTCTGCCGACGCCCTGACCGAGTGCTACCTGGTGCGTGTGCCGCTGGAGCAACTCCATTCCCTGTGTGACCGCGAGCCGCGACTGCAGAAAGTTTTCCTAGTGGGAGCCATGGCACAACTGCGCATGTCGCAGCGCCATCTTCTGCTGGTCACGCATCAACGGATCATCAAGCGGATTGCCGGTTTTCTCCTGGAATGCAGTTGCCAGATGGAAGGTTTCGACGCCCGGCAAAGCGTGCTCACGCTGATCATGGATCGTACGGATATCGCCGATTATCTCGGTACTTCCATCGAAACGGTCAGCCGGACGCTGGGGAAACTGGAAGAGCAGAAGCTTGTCAGGCGTCTGGATGCGCGCAGGCTGCAGCTTGATATTCCGGGATTGCAGCGTGTCCTGCAGCAGTAATGCATATTGAGACGAAACTATAAAATAAACGCTATTCTATTTATGTGATTTCCATAAAAAAATAGACCATCTGTATTGTAAGTAATACTTTTTCACCTATGGGCAATGAATATTTTCGTGTCTAGTTTCTCTGTCACTACCATGCCATGGGGAGTGACGGATGAACGACGGATTTTCCGATGCTGGTTTTGTAAAAAATCCTGGCATAAGCTCGGAGACCCTTATTCCCGCAGCCACTAGAGCGCTGAGGGACTTCGGCAGACAACCCGATGGGATGGCCGGACTCTTTGCCGATCCTCCCGATATTGATGACAACGCAGCGATGGCAACGCTCATTCGTCTTGCAATGCCCAAAAATGAAGAACCAGCCTTACTGGCACAGGCCCTTCTGGGACGCTTTGGATCGTTTTCCGCCACTCTGGCGGCCTCGCCTCAGGCATTACGTTCCGTGGCGGGCGTCGGCCCCTATCTTCTGTCCGCGCTAGCTGTTTTTCGTGAAACCGGCGTGCGATTACGGCGCGCGGAACTGACAGACTGTGAAATCCTGTCAGACCGAAAAACCCTCTATGCTTACTTATCCGCCGTTCTGTCGCGGGAAGTGATCGAGCAGTTTCATATTCTCTTTCTTGCAGAGAACGGGCGCCTGATTGCGGACGAGGCGCAGGCGCGCGGGACCGTCAATCACACGCCTGTCTATCCCCGGGAGGTCGTGAAACGCGCTCTTGAACTGAAGGCCCATGCTCTTGTGCTGGTCCATAATCACCCGAGTGGAGATCCGACGCCTTCTCCCGATGATCTGACAATGACGAAAAACGTCGCATCGGCTGCGGCTATTTTGGGAATAGAAGTGAAAGACCATGTGATCGTGGGGAATGGTCAATGGTTGAGCTTTGCAGAAAAGGAACTGCTGTAGGGTGAACATCAGGAAAGCTGTTCGCCTGAAGCCGATGTAAAAACGGAAGACCGGTCTCTATAAGTGCTGCTTTTTGCAAGAAGCAGCATGAGAGTGGAGCGACAACGCACAGTAGAGGTGCAGTTCCACTTTTTTACAAAACGACGCGGATGAACAAGCCGTTTATCCGGCTCGCGCGATATCCCTGATGAAAAAACTCGTCGTTTCCCGGCCCTGCCATGTGTCAGTTCGCAGCCAGCCTGCAATATTCAGGCTCGGTCGGGAGAGGTCTTCCAGCACATCAAGCACAGTGTCATTTTTGATGTTGAACATGACCCCATTGAGCTTGCGATTACCTTCGCCGGACAGGGTGACGCGGATGGAACGCTTGTTCGCACCCATACGGAAAAAACGGTCAACCTTGACCCGTTCGATCGCCAGCAGCGGTTCTTCGTTGCCCTGCCCGAAAGGTGCCAGAACACCGAGAGCCTGCGCGAGTTCAGGACTTGCGGCACTGGTGGGAATCACGGCATCCACCGGGAGGAAAGGCTTTTTCGGATAGGCACCGGCGGCTTCGAACCGCACATTCAGAAAGTCATGGAAAGCCGGAAGGTTTTTACGTGAGAGTGTGAAGCCGCAGGCAGCGGTGTGGCCTCCAGCCGCGACCAGCAGACCGTGTTCCTTCGCGGCGATGACAGCGGCACCCACGTCAAAACCGGGGATCGACCGTCCAGATCCCTTGAGCATCCCGTGTTCGTCTTCGCTGGCGACGAATGTCGGCCGATTGAATTCTTCCTTGATGCGGCTGGCAACGATACCGACGACACCCGCATGCCAGTCATTGCTGGTGACAAGAAGCGCCGCATTCCCAGTTTCAAACTGCAAGGCGGCCTGAGTCATTGCCGCATCCAGAATATCGGCTTCGACATCCCGCCGCTTGCGGTTGATGTCATTGAGGCGTTCAGCCATCTGCCGGGCTTCGAGTTCCGTCTCTGCGGTCAGGACACGAAAGCCAAGGTCGGATTCAGCGATACGGCCACCTGCATTGATGCGGGGACCAATGGCAAAACCACAGGTAAAAGCAGTTGGTTTCTCATGCACGCTGGCGACATCCATGAGCAGACGCAGCCCTGTACGGTTTCTCTGTCCCATCACCCGCAATCCCTGATGCACGAAGGCGCGGTTCAGATCGCGAAGCGGCATCACGTCGCAGATCGTGGCAAGAGCGACGAGATCGAGGCAGGCTAGCAGATCGGGTTCGGGACGCTCAGCTCCGAAATAGCCACGCTGGCGAAGTTCGCGTGTGGTGGCGATCAGCGTTACAAACGTCAGCGCCGCTGCGCAGAGATGGTTGAGACCCGAGGCGCAGTCAGGTTGGTTTGGGTTAACCAGAGCATGGATGTCGGGCAGCGCCAGCTCGGCCTTGTGATGATCAATAACAATGACATCTGCCTTGTTTTCAAGGCAGGCCAGAATGGAGGCCGCGGCGGTACCGCAGTCGAGGCAGACGACAAGAGAAGCATTACGCTCGGCGAGGCCCAGAAGAGCCCCTTCATTGGGGCCGTAGCCTTCCTTCATGCGATCCGGAATGTGAACATGAACCGGACAGTCGAATGAGCGCAGAAAAGACGCCAGCAGCGCGGACGAACAGGCACCATCGACGTCGTAGTCGCCAAGAATGCCGACAGTTTCGCCTTTTTCAACGGCGAGAGCGAGACGTGCCGCAGTCTTGTCCATGTCCTTCAAACAGGAAGGATCAGGCAAAAAGGCACGCAGGCGTGGGGCAATGAAGGCTGTCGCCAGTTCCGGTTTCAGGCCGCGCATTGCCATGACACGGGCGACAATCTCGGGGATGTCGCAGGACTGGGCAATGGCGCTTCCAATGCGGAGTGTGCGATCGTCAGTTGCCCCCTCACGCCATACCCATCGGTGACCCGTCAGACTTTGCGTTACGCCAAGAACAGCCTCAGGCAGCACGGCAAGGTCGGTTGCGGTCTCGTGATGGGCTTCAGGCATGATTTCCGGACAGGAGAGGGACGCCGTGCGGCACCCTCAGCGGGCGCTCCACGTCTTGGTGTTGAAGTTGTGGTAGCCCTTGATGAAGCGCAGCGTGCCGGACTTCGAGCGCATGACCAGAGAATGGGTAATGGCGCTGTTCGGCATACGCTTCACACCGTCAAGCAGGAAGCCTGAGGTCACGCCTGTCGCGGAGAACAGAACGTCGCCTGCGGCCAGATCCTGCAATCCAAGCTTGCGGTCGGGCTTCTTGCTGGGATTCATCGCCTGGGCGCGCTCGCGCTGGGTGTCATCCTCGAACATAAGGCGAGCCTGCATCTGGCCGCCCATGCAACGGATGGCGGCGGCGGCAAGCACACCTTCCGGTGCACCACCGGAGCCTGCGTAGATATCCACGGAGGACGTGTCGAGACAGGCGGCAATGCCAGCCGCCACGTCGCCATCGGAGATGAGACGGACGCGGGCACCGGCTTCGCGTGTCTTGGCGATCAGTTCTTCATGACGCTCACGGTCAAGAGCGCAAAGGGTGATGTCGCCGATGTCACGACCGCGTGCCTTGGCAAGGTTGCGCAGGTTTTCCGTGATGGAGGCATCAAGGTCGATGAGATCATCGGGCAGGCCCGCGCCGACGATCAGCTTGTCCATGTAGACGTCCGGTGCGTGCAGGAAATTGCCACGCTCGGCGAGGGCCACGACCGTGATGGAGTTTGGCATGTCCTTGGCGCAAAGGTTGGTGCCTTCCAGCGGGTCCACGGCGATGTCCATGGCGGGACCGCCGGAACCGACTTTCTCACCGATATAAAGCATCGGTGCCTCATCCATCTCGCCTTCGCCGATCACGACGGTGCCGTCGATGGCGACCGTATCGAAGGCCTTGCGCATCGCTTCGACCGCAGCGCCATCGGCATCGTTTTTCTGGCCGTGCCCGGTCCAGTGCGCCGAAGCAAGCGCTGCCGCTTCAGTGACGCGAACGAGTTCAAGGGCGAGATTGCGGTCCGAAACGATAATGGGCTGCGGGGTCGTGTCGGCCGACATGGGCGCTTCTCCGATGATGATTACGGCACGCTTATTGCCGCCGCTTTGTAGGATGGAAAGTTATCACCTGCTCGAAGGGAGGTCGAGAGGCGGTAACTTTTCAGAAAGCTTCGATGCGGATGAGAACAGGGGCGGTGGAAACCACATCCAGAGCAGCAATGCGCTCCAGGGCGGCCTGCATTGCGCTTTCTTTCGTAGGATGAGTGACCAGCACAAGCGGCACATCGTCACCCTGACGGGCGGACGGGTGCTGGATCATGCTGCTCAAGGACACGCCGCAATCACGCAGGATGGCGGTGATGTCGGCGATCACGCCCGCACGGTCAGCCACTGTCAGGCGCAGATAGAACGCTCCGCGCCATTCGGAAGCCGGACGACTGCGGACGGATTTCAGAGTGCGGATATCCGTGCCCCAGACCGGGACCGTGTTGCCACGGGCGACGTCGATCAGGTCCGCCGCAACTGCCGTGGCCGTCGGGCCGGCTCCTGCGCCGCGCCCTTCCACCATCAGGCGACCGACAAAGGTCCCTTCCGCGATGACGGCATTGAACACCCCATCGACCTGCGCGATGGGAGCTGTTTCCGGCACAAGGCAGGGCGCAACGCGTGCCTCGACACCGCGCTCCGAACGGCGTGCAAGGCCAAGAAGCTTGATGCGATAGCCAAGAGCGCGGGCGAAGCTGAGGTCGTGCGCACCGATACTGCGGATGCCTTCGACGTGGACGCTGTCGAACTCCACAGGATGGCCGAACGCGAGCGATGCGAGGATCGTCAGCTTGTGAGCGGCGTCAATGCCATCGACGTCCGTGGACGGATCGGCTTCGGCGTAACCCAGTTCCTGCGCCTCGGCGAGAACGTCGGCGAAGTCCCGACCCGTTTCGCGCATGGCGGTGAGGATATAGTTGCAAGTGCCGTTGAGAATGCCGCCGATGGACAGCAACCGGTCCGCTGCCAGACCTTCGCGGACCGTCTTGATGGCCGGAATGCCGCCCGCCACGGCGGCCTCGAACAGCAGAGGCGCATTATGCCGGGCGCTCAGTCGGGCGAGGGCATCGCCATGAATGGCCAGAAGCGCCTTGTTGGCCGTGACGACGGCTTTTCCAGCCGTCAGGGCGGATTCAACAAGCGCCCGGGCCGTGCCTTCCGCACCGCCGATCAGTTCGACAACGACATCAACGCCGGGGTCGTTCGCCAGATCGACAGCGTTCGTGTGCCATGTGAGGGCGCTGAGATCGATGCCGCGATCACGGTTGCGGTCACGGGCGGCAACCGCCGTGATTTCGATCGGCCGACCGGCGCGCGCCGTGATGATGTCCGCGTTGTCACGCAGGAGAATAGCAAGACCGGCACCCACTGTGCCGAGACCCGCGACGCCGAGGCGCAGCGGGCGGTTGGAAGCGACGTCTCCTTTGGACGAAGTCACGACGCGGTATCCTCCATGGCAGGCTGTTTCTGTAGTGAGGCGATCGGCCCATTGATGCCATGAGCGCTCATGAAGCCCTTTATGGCGCGGGTGGCCTGACGCAGACGCTGCGTGTTCTCAACAAGCCCGATGCGCACGAATCCTTCTCCGTGCTCCCCGAATCCCAGACCCGGCGCGACGGCGACGCCTGCTTCCTGAAGCAGAAGCTTCGAGAAAGCGACACTGCCCATGTCGCGGAATTTATCCGGAATGGGTGCCCATGCGAACATGGAGCCTTCGGGAGTCGGCACATCCCAGCCAGCGCCATGCAGGCCGCGGAGAAGCACGTCGCGACGGTCTTTATAGAGCTGGCGAATTTCGGCCACGCAATCCTGCGGACCACTCAGGGCGGCAACGGCGGCAACCTGAATGGGCGTGAAGGCGCCATAATCGAGATAGGACTTGATGCGGGCGAGCGCTTCGATCAGGCGCGGGTTGCCCGCTGCGAAGCCCATGCGCCATCCGGCCATCGAATAGGTCTTGGAGAGCGAGGTGAACTCGACGGCAATATCCTTCGCGCCTTCGACAGCGAGAATGGACGGCGGCACGAGGTCCCCGAAATAGATCTCGGCATAGGCGAGATCCGAAAGGATGAAGATCTCTTCCTTGCGGCAGAACTTGACGATTTCCTTGTAGAAATCGAGATCCGCCAGATAGGCCGTCGGGTTGGAAGGGAAGTTGACGATCAGCGCGGTCGGCTTAGGCACGGAGTGGCGCACGGCACGTTCGAGCGCGCGCAGCATCTCGTCATCGGGGTGGGCGGGGATGGATCGCACCGACGCACCAGCGATGATGAAACCGAACTGATGAATGGGATAGGACGGGTTGGGCACCAGAATGGTGTCGCCCGGGCTCGTGATGGCCGAGGCGAGGTTCGCCAGCCCTTCCTTGGAGCCGAGGGTCGCGATGACTTCCGTTTCCGGGTCCAGCTTCACATTGAAGCGTCGCTCGTAATAGCCCGCGAGAGCGCGGCGCAGGCCGGGGATGCCACGGCTGACGGAATAGCGATGGCTGCGCGGGTCAGCGACCGTTTCCACCAGCTTCTTCACGATATGGGGCGGAGTCGGGCTGTCCGGATTTCCCATGCCGAGGTCGATGATATCCTCGCCCCGGGCCCGGGCGGCGGCCTTGGCCTTGTTGACCTCCGCGAAAACGTAGGGCGGGAGGCGACGGATGCGATGGAACTCTTCGGTCATGGCCGGTTTGTCCTGCTGGCTCTTGCGGCTCTTGGTGCCGGAATGGCGGGGAAAAAGGTATAGAAAGGGACGGGGAGGGTGGCAAGGTGGAGGGAAGGCCCGCAGAGCAACCCTGCTGTCATTGCTCCCTTTACGGCGGAAATCTTGCAAAGCGGTTATCTCGCTGACAATGTTTCGTATATGGAACGAAAAAGCGTTGCCGCATCGGGAGACGTCTGGTGAAAAGAAGCTTTTGCTTTTCAGGATTTTTGCCTGCTCTCCTTCTGCTGGGCGGCCTCTCGGCCACTCCGGGGCAGGCGCAGCAGACTCGCTTCAGTCATGTCTATGCATTCGGTGATAGCTATCTCGATAATGGGGCGCTCCGTGCCGTGTCAGAGGAAGCCGTCAGGGCAAAAGTTCCTGGTGCCATGATCCTGCCGCGTGAAAGCCCCGCAGGGGTTTACTGGCAAGGGCGATGGAGCAACGGTCCCACTTCTGTCGAAGTTCTGGCCAAGCGCCTGAATGTCGGCCTGAGCGATTATGCCGTGGGTGGCGCGCGGTGCGGCAGCGGCAATTACGATACGTGGCTTGATGGCTGGCGCGATACGGGACTGCGTGGGCAGATCCTCGCATTTTTGTCTGGAGGACAGGCTCTGGATCGGGATGCACTGTATGTAATGGGTGCATCCGCAAATGACTTTTTCCAGAAAATCGATTTTTCAAAGCCGATCTCGCTGCCGGAGATGGCATGGCAATGCGCGACGGAAATGCAGGATGCGGTCAATCTGCTGGCACGTCATGGGGCCCGTCATTTTCTGGTGTTGAGCGCCTATGGGCTGGATCGTGTTCCTGCCGTGGCCAGTAATGTGAAAACAGTAGCTCTGGCGCAGGAGTTTCAGGTTCTGTTCGATCGGGACGTTCATGAGGCGCTGGATGCTCCCCACTCTTCCTATGGTATAACGCTGCGCTGGTTTTCCGTAGCGATGGCAACGGAAAACCTCATTCGTGATCGAGAAAAATATCACATCACGGATACCGTCAATCCATGTCAGGTGACTTTCCCGCAGCCACAGAAGGCGTGTGCTGACCCGGACCAGCATCTTTGGTGGGATGAATATCACCCTACCCGTCGGGCGCATGCCATCGTCGCGGATAAAATTCTTGAGGGTCTCGAAGAACGCTGAATCCCGAAGACTGGTGGATATAAGGGATTCTGCCGTTTTTCATGGTCGCCATCCGTCTTGTCGGAAGGGCCGCTGGGGCGTGTCGTCAGTCAGCGGATATTGAGGATTGAACGCTTGTATGGGTCTGTGTCGGCTGAAACTTTGGGGGTTCAGCAGGCTGGCGGATACGTTGTTATGGATTGCGGGATGCCCGTGGGGGCGGATTAGAAATCTTTCCGGTTCGTGAGCAACAAGTTGGCGGAACACCGTCTGTTCGTAGACGCAGTCCTGTATCGCTACCGGGCAAGCGTTTCGTAGCGTGATTTCCGGGCCGTTTCGGAAATTGAAAGAATGCTTATGCGCCGATGATGTGAGAGCGGCGTGGTTGAGTACACCTTTCATCATCTGGTCGCAGGTCACGACACTAATTACGCGGTGATCATCTGTTCGGACGCGTCAGCACAGCTGCCGTGCACCCGTAAAAAAGAGGCGTTGATCAGGTCTTTGTAGGATCACGAGGTCGTCTGCTCCCAAAATCCACGCCACCGTGACCGTTATGGGCACTCAGGTCGCACTTTCCATCATGACGGGTCTGGTTGCCGACATCAGTCAGGCACACCCGCTCTTCGAACAGAACTGAGCCGGTGCGTTCGTTCCTGACTTGATAAGGTTTATGGCGCTGACAGATTCATCAACAGCCTGTCAGCGTTCGGGATCGCCTCGGTGTTTCTATCCAAAAACACCCGAAAGGCGACCCGGTTATCGGCAGCGAAACCTCATTGAGCGGTTCCTCAATAACCGCATATATTTTCCGGCTTGCCGCTAGACGCTATGACCAGCCGGAAATCTATTTGCCTGGCAACGGGGGAACGCGCCGCCACCTTCACCAGCCTTAACTGACGACACGCCCTCGCATGGCCTGTGGAATGGCGACCGCAGTTAACGGTTAGCGACCGCGCCCACCACCGCCACCGCCTCCACCATGACTGCCGCCGCCGCCCGGTCCGCCACCACCATGTCCCCCGCCGCCGGGACCACCACCTGGTCCTCCAGCGTGCCCACCGCCACCGCCGGGGCCACCACCGCCGCCCGGTCGTCCGCCACCACCGCCACCCGGTCCGCCGCCGCGTGGACCGCCACGTGAGCCACGGTAAGGACCGACGCCATATCCTGGCCCCCAGCCGCCCCAACCGCCGTTCCAGCCGCTGTTATAGCCGTAATAACCGCCGCCGTAGTTCCCATACCCGTAGCCGTCATCGTAAGCGCAGCCTGTAAGCAGGGAGGTGACACCAAGCGCGGCTGCGAAAAGCAGTTTACCGGGACGAAATAGGCTCATTTTGCTTCTCCGGCGACTGTCGGCATGTGCCATTCCATGATCCCGAACACTGCGCCAGCCGGGTCGGCGACAATGGCGATCATGCAGTTATTGTGGTCCAGATGCGGTTCCACGAGCACTTTACCGCCAAGCTGGGGGACTTTCTCCGCCGTGGCGCCGACGCTGTCGACCTGAACGAAGTTCATCCAGCGCGCCGGAGCATTTGCCGGAAGCCGGGGTGGAAGCGGATTGATGATCGCCCGGGCATATCCTTGCGATTCGAGCAGATACCGCAGGGGACTGGACGTGTCCTGACTGGTCTGGACCTCATAGCCGAACAGTTTCTGATAGAAACCAGCGGCATTAACCGGGATGTCGGTCAGCAGCGCGCTCCAGATCCATTCGCCCTGAGCTGTGGGGGTATCGGAATCAACCGGGTCACCGCTGCCGGAATGAATGACGGCAAAGACGCCGCCTTGTGGGTCCGCGATGATCGTTTCACGACCAAGACCGGGAATGTCATGGGGTTTGAAAAGGATTTTTCCGCCCCAGACCTTTGCCGTCTGCACCACTGCGTCGGGGTCCGTCGCGGAAATGAAAGGAAGCCAGAGCGGTTGGTGGCGCACTTCATCATCGGAAGGAAGCGGGTGCTCTACAAACCCGGCCACATTACGCCCACCGGCCATCGCTTGAGCATAGCGACCGCGCGAAACGGGAATATCTTTGAAAGTCCAGCCAAGCAGCGTGCCGTAGAATGTTTTGGCCTGCGTGAGATCCGGGATCGTCAGCTGGGCATAGACGATTTTGCCCGGGAGGACGGACTGCGTCGACGGTGCCGAGATGGGCAAAAATGTGTCGGCCGCGCGTGCGTGCGGGGCTACGGCCAGAGAGGTTCCGAGCAGGAGGGCGATCGCGACGCGATGCAGACTCCCAAAGCGGGGGGTGATTCCCGATGACGATGAAGAGGACGACAAGGCAAGCTCTCCTGTGGAACAAGGCGACCAGAGATTCACGTGTAGGTCATCACGCCATATTGCGAGGGACCGCACAAGCGGGGAGCTGGAATAGCGGGGCTCTCGTTCCGTCGCCGGTGAAGGTTGATGCAGCCGTAGGCGGGTTCAGGCCGTCTCCGCGCTCAACGATTTCAGCAACGCCTGCATGCCGAGAAGGTTTTTCGTGTCGTGCGACTTGCCTGTTGCAGACGTCATTTCCGGTTCTTGCAGGAAAGTGGCGTAACGAGCCGCGCGTTCGGCAGCGAGGGGCGATGCCGTGTCTGTGTGTTCCAGCCACCAGACATTGGCGGCTCCGGCAAGCTGGCGCAGCAGCAGCAGGATTTCTCCACAGATTTTCAGGTAATCCGACCGGCGCAGTCCTTCCAGACGGGTCTGCTGATAGAGAATTTCAGCTTTCGTGGAAGCTGTTCCCGCATCGCGGCGCGCCTGTTCTATGGCGCTCCATGTCGCCTTGTCCGTACGGGCCGCGAGCGCCGCATAACGGATATTCGCATCGAATGCCGCCGTGATCAGCGCAGGCAGAGGAGGCGCCTTCTTTTCCGGCCATAGCAGGAGACATGCCGCCAGCCCGACAAGGCTGCCGATGATATTATTCTCCGCACGTGAAAGCGCGACATCCCAGCCGTGCGTGGAACTGACAAGATCCGTGACCAGCACGAACAGCTGGGTCATAAACATCACGCAGAGCGTATAATTGACGCTGCGAAGCGCTATCGTCAGGGCGGCGAGGGGGAAGATCAGCAGCAGGATGGCGGACATCGGCAGCGCAACGCCCATAAGCGCGGCCAGAAGACCGCCGGCGATGCTTCCGGCCATGCGTTCAAGAGCACGCGGCAGCGTGACGTTGACGCTCGGCTGAATGACCACCACGACCGCCATCATGGCCCAGTAAGCATAGGGCAGCACGAGCCACAGTGAGATGGCGTAAGCCGTCAGAACAGCGACGGAAAGCCGCGCGGCATGGCGGACAAAAAGCGCCTTTGCCGGAGGTTGGCGTCTCGCCGTCGCCTGATTTTTCCATACCGTCTGCTGATCCGGAGCCTTACGCCAGGCGGCTTGCAGATCGGTGAGAGCATCGGCGCACAGATGGGCGCCCCGTGCGAACAGGTCGCCCTGTTGAGGACCAGCGGTGCGCAGAAACTCGATCTGGCGCTTCAGAGATTCCGGCCGAGGCTGGGGTCGGCTCAGTTCCCAGGCCAGATGGCGAAGGGTGGCTGACACCAACTCAATAGTGCGGTGGGCGACGGGCGTAAGAGGCGCGGAGAAAGCGGCGTGCTCAAAGCCCATGACCGCGACGAAAATCCGGTCGGCGGCTTCGACAGCGGGAAAAAGCGTGGCGTGGGCGCGATGGGTGAGGATTCCGGCAGAGAGCGTCTCCACCATCGAGCGTGTCTGTTCGATGCGGCGACGGATATCGCGGCGATAGGCGCTGATCTCGTGATAGAGCTTTTCATCATCCAGTGGAGCGGCACCATTGAGGTTCAGGAGCCGCCCCGCCATGTTGGCCTGCTCGCGGAAAATGGCGGCACAGGCCTGCTTCTGGGGAGCATACGGGTCAACCGGCCACGCAAAGACGCAGATCAGGACCGCCCAGATGGAGCCGCTCACGAACATGCCAGCGAGATGCACCGCCCCTTCCGGGGACTGGGGGTAACATACAGCCACGACCGCGACGATGGCAGCCAGAACGCTGATCTGCGTGGCGATAGGGCCTCGCATCCGGGTCAGGCCGCAGATGAAGATGCAGACACCCAGTGCGATGAAAACGGGAATAATGCCCAATCCGGACGCCGCTGCCATCAGGCCCGTGATCATGGTTCCGGAAAGGGCGAATTTCATCAGTGTCTGAAGTCTAAGGCGTATCAGACCGCCGGGATCGACAAGGCAGGTCCAGAAAGCCGAAAAGGCGGCCCACGCCATGATGGGGGCCTGCAGATGCCATGCCAGCAGCATCACGGTTCCGACCGCGACGCCTGCCCGCAAGCCCTCGCGCACGGCGATCTGTTCCGGTGCGATATTGATCGCACGCGCCCCCAGCCAGTGGGTGATGGCGGCAGGCATCATTCCGCTTGGGAGTTGCGAGAAGAAACGACTGATGCGTCGGCGGAACAGGATGGGACTCGTCTTCATGGGACCGAACGCAATATAAAAAACAGGGCTGTAACGATACCGTGAACAGAGCCTTGAGGCGAGTTTTCTGACCTGCATATTCGTGAGGGTGGGATAACAGGCTGTCCGGCGGCCGTCCTTGCCGGCAAATCACGGGCATCTCGATTATAGGCCCATGACGGCACCGGAGAGTGTCTTACGTGCCGCTTTTCGACAGTGCGGGGTGGTCAGGGCATGCCAGTTTCAGTCTGCGACGACACTGATAGGCCCCTGACTGACCCTGCTTAGAGATCGGCGGTGAAGGAAAACTTGAACGTACGGGGCAGTCCTTCCACCAAATAACCATTGAACGCCGAAGCCCAGAACCGTGTGTTGGCCAGATTGTCCACGCCGAAACGAAGTGTCAGCGGCTTGCCGTAGGCCGCGAAGGTATAGCGGGCCGCCAGATCAAAGCGGGTCCACACAGGGAGATGAGCGGAGTTCTCCACATTGACCCACTGCTTGCCTGTGTTGACCACACGGCCGATGACCGTAGCGCCCTTCAGGAACGGCAGATCGTATTCGAGATTGCCGTTGATCGTGTAGTTCGGAATGCCGATCGCCGTGTGGCCATTGTCGGTACCGCCCTGCGTGCGGCGGAGGTCGGCATCGATCAGGGTCAGGCCACCATTGAAACGCAGGCCGCGGATGATTTCGCCATTGACGGTCAGTTCCATGCCACGGTTACGCTGCAGACCATTCTCCCGGTAAATCAGCATTCCGGTGTTGCCGTAGGCTTCGGTGTAAGCGTTGGGCTGCGAGATCTGATAAAAAGCAAGACCTGCGCTGAAACGTCCGATGTCGTATTTCGCTCCGACTTCGTACTGCACGCTCTGGTATGGCGCAAAGGTCTGGCCAAGATTGACGACGTTTGTGCCCGTCGCCTGTGGTCCCTTCGCGAGACCTTCGATCCGGTTGAAATAGATTGCCGTCCGTCGGGTCGGATGAACAACAAGCCCAACGACGGGTGTGAATGCACCCTTGTTGTAACCGGCATCGAGGCTGCCGTTCGTGGCATAGTTGTAGCTGTTCTGCAGAATGCTCTGATATCGGAAACCGGCGGTGAGTGCGATGCGGTCATGCCAGAAGGTCATCGTGTCGGACAGGAAGAGACTGTAGAGCTTCGTCCAGTTCGAACGGGTAGGGTTATTGATATTCCCGCCTACCCAGTTCTGGGTCGGTGAAGCAACCTGCTGCGTATGGTACAGGTTGCTGTCGATAGGCACCGCCGGGTCGTAATACATGGCATAAGCGGTGCTGGTTTCTTCCCATAGCGCGGAACCGCCCGCGTTGATTTCATGATGAATCGGGCCTGTGTCCACATGAGCCCGCACTCCGGCACGCGTGCTTTCATTGTTCTGCTGATAGGGCACGTACATGCTGCCGATCGTGCCGTCGCCAGTTGCGGCGTTGGTCACGGTCAGGGAGGAGTAATTCCCTCTTTCATTGCTGCTGAGCGCACCGAAAGCACCATAAACTGTAATGTGTTTTCCAAAATCGTGCTCGATGTTGAGCATGCCGAAAAGATAGTTCATGTCGGCATACGTCCAGCGTTGCCCGAAATTATGTGACGGCGCTGTGGGACGAGGCACGGAGGTGACATCCGTGCCGAGAAAAACGCCTGCACGTCCGCCCTGAACATTCTGGTTCTGGTAGGCCATGTTGAGGTCGATACGGGTCTTGTCGTCGTGCCAGTCGAAATTGCCGCCCACCGCCGCGTCATGGCGGTATTCGTGATCGATGGAGGTCTCTCCGTCCATGCCCGCCGCATTGAGACGGAAGCCGAAAGCTTTATTCTGACCAAAACGACGGCTCACATCGATCGCACCACCTCCCTGTCCATTGCTGGTGTAATCACCCGTCAAACGGTTCAGGTCGGTATCTTCGGCATGTTTGTACATCAGGTTGATGTTGCCGCCGATGCTCGAACCACCGGGAGCCGCGCCATTGAGGAACGCGCTGGCACCATTGAGCACCTGCACCTGATCGTAGAGCTGTGGCGAGACGAGCTGCCGGGGCACGATGCCGTAGAGACCGTTGATGGCCACATCGTCACCATCCACGGGAAAACCGCGAATGACGAACATTTCCGAGAAGTTGCCGTAACCCATCGTCGTGCGGACGGAGGGATCATTCTCCAGCACCTGTCCGAGTGTCTGGGACTGCTGGTTGAGTATGATACTCGAATTATAGCTGCGGATATTGAAGGGGACATCAAGCCCTTTCTTGGTGCCCAGGGCGCCAAGCTGCCCCCCGCTGGTCACTTCCATCCGGTTTCGCCGTGCAGCACGGATGACAAGATTTTCGGTTGCCTGTGCCTTGACTGCCTGCGGCGTAGCTGTTGGTGACGGTTTTTCGGCTGGCTTCGTGGACTGCTTCTTTGTGGCGGAAGAATCAGGTTCGGCGGCCAGAGCCGGTGTCAGGCTGCAGGATGCAAGGAGAAGGATAAGCAGCCGGGAAGTCTT
The DNA here is from genome assembly GCF_011516755.1 of Acetobacter conturbans. Lineage (GTDB taxonomy): Bacteria > Pseudomonadota > Alphaproteobacteria > Acetobacterales > Acetobacteraceae > Acetobacter > Acetobacter conturbans. Next base: position 52,353 of record NZ_WOSY01000002.1, read on the forward strand.
GCGGGAATACATGGGGAAGACGCCTTTATGGGAAGGAACCCGACGGCCACTTTACGATGCCGGGTTGCTGTCGAAAGGCGTGTTAATGATAATCTTTCGCATTTTCAAGTGCCATCTGGGAGAGCGACAGATTTTGAGACTGGAACTGTGTCGTAAAAAACACTGCTTGTTACAGAGAATTCCTATAACTCCCTGCAAAGACGTGATGTTGCTTACGGTCTCAGGCGATCCAGACGCAGGCGTCCCCGGTGATCGGTCAGATGCAGCGTGGTCAGCGTCGCCGCGATTGTAGCACCTGCAAGATTGCCAAAAATGACAAGGCTCATCAGCACGATCTGATAGCGGGAGGCTGAGACGGGGCTCATCCCGGCAAGAAGCTGGCCGGTCATGATGCCCGGAAGCGTGACGAGTCCGGCGGCGGACATCTGGTTCAGCGTGGGGATGAGGGCCGTTCGGAGCGCCTTGAGGATCGGATCTTCCAGCGCCTTCAGGCGCGTCGCACCGAGTGATATCCGGGCTTCGATGGCCCCGCGCTCCCGCGTGACGCTGCTGAGCAGGCTATTCAGTGTCAGGCTGGTGGCGTTCATCACATTGCCGATGATGAGACCGGCCATCGGGATGGTGGCTCGGGCGGCGAAAAGCGGATGGGGGCAAAGGCTGGTGAAGAAGCCTGTGGACGTCGCCAGAGCGGCTCCGCACAGGATTGAAAATCCTGCAATGCTGAAATGCCAGCGTCGCGCCATGCGTGTCGTCTGGCGGTTTCCCGCTTCGAACGTCGCGGCGCAGAGAATGACCACCAGCACTGCAAAGGTCAGCAGGATGGACGTCTGGCCGAAGACGAAAAGCAGGACGTTTCCGATCAGCAGCAACTGAACGGTCATGCGCAATGCGGCAATGACGATGGCGCGTCCGGCGTTCAGGGCCAGCACACGGGAGATGACGGCGCAGGCAAGAATGACGGCTGCCGCGATAAGGAGATCGACCGGAGTGATGAGGGCAGGGGTCATGGCGCATCACCCTCTTCCAGACGCCCGTCGCGCAGCGTGAAGTGGCGGTCCGCAAAGCGCCGGGTTTGTGCGGCATTGTGAGAGACGAGGATGAAGATGGTGCCATCCCTCTTCAAACCGGCAAGCATCTGTTCGACAAGCGCCGTTGAGTCGGGATCAAGCGCCGAGGTGGGCTCATCCAGAAGCAGGACCTTCGGTTTGTGCAGCAGACCTCTCACCAGTGCCAGCCGCTGCCGTTCGCCCGTCGAAAGTGTATGAATTTTCGAAGACAGCATCCGCTCGGAAAGACCGACAGAACCGAGCAATGTTCTCGCGGCGCCCGTGTCGGCGACATGGTCGCAGGCCTGCTCGCTCCACCACCCCGGTTCCGCCGGAAAATAGGCCACACGCTCCCGCCAGACGTGTCCCGGGATGGACTGGGCGTCCGTGTCATCGAGGGTAACGCGACCTGTATGAGGGTCCAGATCGGCCAGAAGCCGCAGCAGAAGCGATTTTCCGCTGCCGGATGGTCCGGTGATGGCGAGACATTCGCCCGGTCTGACATGAAGGGTGACAGGACCGACCCGCGAGGAGCGGAGATCGGTGGCGACAAGGCCGGGTTGGGTGGACATGTGCCGTTATTAGCGAGTCGGCAAAAGGGCGGCAATCGTAAGGACCGCGCAGGCATGCGGATGCGTATGTGCCTCCGGGCGGCAACAGGATTTTCGAATGTTTGACGAGCATCATGGAAATGTGAGGCTCATTCGGCGTTTCTTCGCTGCGGAGCCAGGGACCGGCTTCTCTTCTGGAGGAAGAAAAATGGCGCGAGTAGCAGGCAAGGTTGCAATCGTGAGCGGTGCGGCCAGTGGGATCGGAAAAGCGACGGCCATGTTACTGGCGCGCGAAGGGGCGTCGGTGGCCGTTGGCGATGTCAAGGAAGAGGACGGTCGGAAAACGGTCGCGGATATTGAAGCGGCAGGTGGCAAGGCGCTGTTCGTCAAGCTGGATGTGCGCATGGAAAATGACTGGAAAGCCGCCATCGATGCGACTCTGGCACAGTTCGGTCGTCTGGACATCGCGGTGAATAACGCGGGCATCGCTTATTCCGGCACGGTGGAAAGCACGAGCTACGCAGACTGGCAGCGTGTACAGGCGATCAATCTGGATGGGGTGTTTCTGGGTACGAAATACGCCATCGAAGCCATGCGTAAGCACGGCGATGGCGGCTCGGTCATCAACCTGTCTTCCATCGAAGGGCTGGTTGGGGACCCCACGCTCGCGGCCTATAACGCCAGCAAGGGCGGTGTACGCCTGTTCACGAAATCCGCTGCATTGCACTGCGCCAAGTCAGGCTACGGTATTCGCGTGAACTCGGTGCATCCGGGTTATATCTGGACACCGATGGTGGCCGGACTGACCAACGAGGAGTCTGCCGCCCGACAGAAGCTGGTCGATCTGCACCCGATCGGTCACCTCGGAGAACCAGACGATATTGCCTACGGCATTCTCTATCTGGCATCCGATGAGTCGAAGTTCGTGACCGGCAGCGAACTGGTCATTGATGGAGGATATACGGCCCAGTAACGCTACCTTTAAGGGGCCACTTCCAGTGTCGTTACATTAAATCCGGCAAGCTGGTGCGGGCCGAAGGAGGTTGTGATCGCCACGTCCGCCGCATCACGGCCACGGGCGATCACGATCCGGCCAATGCGCGGTTCATTGTGACGAGCATCCTGCGTGTACCACTTGCCGTCCATCCAGACCTCGAACCACGCCGAGAAATCCATGGGATCGGGGAGGGCCGGGACGCCGATATCGCCAAGATATCCCGTGCAGTAACGCGCCGGGATGTTCATGCAACGGCATAGCGTCACGGAAAGATGGGCGAAATCGCGGCAGACGCCGGTGGCCTCGTTCCACGCTTCATAAGCCGTGCGCGTGGAACGGGCATTGGCGTAACTGAAATGGATATGATTGTGGACATATTCCAGGATCGCCTCGACCCGGGCCCAGCCAGGGTAGATATGGCCGAACATCGACCAGGCGAATGCCGTCAGCAGGTCCGTTTCGCAGTAACGGCTGCCCATGAGAAACACGAGCATTTCGGCGGGAAGGTCCTGAACGGGCGTCTGGATGGTGTTGTAGCCCTGCAGTTCGTGAAGGCCCGTGTCGGAAACAGTGAAGTCCGCCCATGTCCGGAAGCGCCCGGCAGGAGCAAGCAGGCGGGTGCAGCGATTACCAAACCCGTCAAGATAGCGCTCGACGGCGACTGGAGGCTCGAACTGGGGCTGTTGTGGCGTCAGGAGGTCGACTTCCCGCTCGGGGCGGATATCAAGCATGAGAACCAGAGGCGTCGGGGCTGGAAAATCTATGGAAATGTCATAGCCGGCTCGGATTTCCATGAATTGACCTTTCTGTAATGAACCCGCGCACCGATGGCATCTGAGATGCCTGCGGCAAGGCTGCTTATGGCAGCTTAGTCTGTAACGGACCGTCGGCGCTACGGTTCCGTAACGAAAAACACGTGTGCTCTTGAAGAAAATCGTCGTCTGTGTGACTCCAATCCGGAAATCGTCGCCATATGGGAAAAGCCGATGCCAGATTCCGCATGTCCCGAGACGCACATATCTCTGCTACGAGAAAGCGATCCTCCACCCGTGCGCATTCATGGTGGACGCGATGCGTTCTCACCACTGCTGCTGGTGAGCGATCACGCCGGACAGGTCATTCCGTCCGCTCTCGGTGATCTCGGTGTGCCGTCGGCGGAACGGGCGCGTCATATCGGATGGGATATCGGTATCGATGGTGTGGGGAGGCGACTGGCTGACCTGACGGGGGCGTTGCTGATCGAGCAGGTCTATTCGCGCCTCGTGATCGACTGCAACCGCGCTCCCGGCCATCCCACGGCAATCGTCAGCGCCAGTGACGGCACTCCGGTTCCGGCCAATGTCGATATCTCTCCCGAACAGGCCGCGGCCCGCACCCGAGCGATCTTCGAGCCCTATCACGCGCGGATCGGCGAAGAGCTTGATCGCCGCGAAGATGCGGGGCTGGAGACATTTCTGGTCGCCCTGCACAGCTTCACACCGGAAATGGACGGTCTCAAACGCCCTTGGCAGTGCGGCATTCTCCACAATCATGACCCGCGTTTCGGTCGTGTGGTGCTGCATCTTCTGCGTGAGGAAGGACTGACGGCGGGTGACAACGAGCCGTATGAACTGACGGACACCAGTGATTACACCATTCCCGTGCACGGAGAGCGGCGCAAGGTGCCGCACATGGAGATCGAGATCCGACAGGATCTGATCGCAGGGGAAGCAGGGCAGGTGGAGTGGGCCGAGCGGCTGGCGCGGCTGCTGCCCGAGGCAGTCCGGCGTTACCGCGCGCAGTTTGGGCGTCACCCTGACCGGGAGGCGCAGTCATGAGCGCGCCGCGCATTACCGGTCACGCGAAACTGGCAGGGGTCATCGGTCACCCGGTGGAGCATTCCCTGTCCCCGGTTCTGCATAATTACTGGCTCGCCCGTCATGGGATCGATGGAGCCTATGTTCCGCTGCCGGTGGTCCCCGGTTCCTTCACGACTGCTGTTCGCGGGTTGCAGGCATCCGGTTTCCGGGGAGCGAACGTGACGATTCCCCACAAGGAAGCCGCGTTCGCCCTTGCGGATGAGGTGGAGACGCAGGCCCGTATCGCAGGTTCGGTGAATACGCTGGTGTTTCGTGACGATGGCACGATCCACGGTTCGTCGACGGATGGCTTTGGCTATCTCGCCAGCCTTGAGGCGGAAAGTGTTTCTCTGGAAAGCCTCTCCGTGCGGGGGCCGGCGTTGCTGCTTGGCGCGGGCGGCGCAGCACGCTCCATTGCGACCAGCCTGATGGAAAAGGGCATGTCCGTGATCTTCGCGAACCGGACTAACGAGCGGGCAACGACACTGGCGAACGAGCTTGCCCAGACATGGTGTGCCCATATGCAAAGCCCGGCTCCCGCGCTGTCCACATTGGACTGGGATGCGTGGGAAAGCAGCCTCGGCAGCATGTCGTTGCTGGTGAATACGACCTCACTCGGAATGCAGGGTGGTCCCGCTCCGGAGTGGACCCCGGATCTTAGCCATGCTGCCGAAACTCTTGTCGTCTCGGATATCGTCTATGTCCCACGGGAGACGCAATTGCTGCGCTGTGCCGCTGCTCGTGGACTGAAAGCGGTGGGCGGACTCGGGATGCTGCTGCATCAGGCGCGACCGGGTTTTCAGGCGTGGTTTGGTGCTGAAACCGAAGTGGATGATGCCACGGTCGCGCACATTCTGGCGGTTCTGAAGAACCGCTGAACCGTCCCATGAAGATCCTCGGACTGACGGGTGGCATGGGTATGGGCAAGACAACAGTGGCCGCCATGCTGCGACGTGCCGGATTTCCCGTTTTCGATTCAGACGCCACGGTCCACCGTCTTCAGGGCCCGAACGGCAAGGCCGTGGCAGCCATGGGCCGGCTGGTGCCTGCTGCTTTGATGACAGACTGTGAAGGACGCGAGACGCTGGACAGACAGGCGCTGCGCAAGGCGGTCATGGCCGACTCAAAATTAATCCATGACTTTGAGAAAATAATTCATCCGCTTGTTTTTGAAGCAAGAAATGAGTTTCTAAAGCACTATCGTCGCAAAGGTTCGGCCTGGGTGGTGCTGGATGTACCTCTGCTTTTCGAAACAGGTGGTCATCGAAAATGCGACAAGGTGGCCGTGGTTTCAGCGCCACGACGCACGCAGGCGAAGCGGATCGCCCGGCGTCGCGGCATGACGATCCCGGAAGCGGAACGCATGATCGCCCGCCAGATGCCGGACCGGGAAAAACGATGCCGGGCTGACGTGGTCATTCACACCGGCCTGTCGAAAGCTGATACACGGCGGCAGGTCAGAACACTCATCAGGGAAATGCGGGGATGAAACGCTCGGTTCTGTTCGATACGGAAACCACGGGTCTCGAGCCCACGAAAGGGGACCGCGTGATTGAGATCGCGGCGCTGGAACTCATCGGCGATCTTCCGACGGGCAAAACATTTCATGTCCTGATCGACCCTGAACGCGATATTCCCGAGGAAGCCTCGCGGGTTCATGGCCTGACGCGGGCCGATCTTGAGGGAAAGCCACTATTTGGTGAAGTGGCTCAGGATTTTATCGATTTTATCGGCGATGACGATCTCATTGCCCACAACGCCACCTTCGATTTTGGCTTCATCAACGCCGAACTGGATCGGATCGGCAAACAACCCCTCGATCCTGCCCGCAAGGTCGATACGCTCGAACTGGCGCGTGAACGCTTTCCCGGCATGCCGAACAGCCTTGATGCGCTGTGTCGCCGCTACGGGATCGATCTGTCCGCCCGAACGACCCACAACGCTCTGCTCGACTGCAAGCTGCTGTCTGAAGTCTATGTTGAACTTATGGGTGGCCGTCAGCATGGGCTGGGACTGGGAGAGGAAGATGGGGGCGATACCCCCGTGGCCCATTACGCAGGCCCTGCCACCCGCACGCCGGTTCTCATCACCCCTGACGCAGAGGCTCTTGCCGCTCACGCCGCATTCGTTGGAAAGTTCGCCGAGGCGGTGTGGAACATGGATACGAAAGCAGGCTCCTGAACCCGCGTTTCAGGCCCGGACCGCCAGAAGGGTGACAATCGCCCGCAACCCGTGTGGAACGCGGTTCTGCAGGATGACATCGCCTCCCTGTCCCCGGATGATGGTGCGGGTGATGGCAAGCCCCAGCCCGGTGCCCCCCGTTTCGCGATTGCGGCTTTCTTCGCCCCGGACAAAAGCTTCGAACATCCGCTCCTGATCTTCTTCCGGAATCCCGGCCCCTTCATCCTCTATGGTCACCGTCAGATGCTTGTTGGCGGTGGGATGAATGCTGACCAGCGCGTTGCCTCCGTAGGTAAGCGCATTGATGATCAGGTTGGTAAAAGCGCGTTTCAGAGCAATGGGGCGCCCGTAGACGACTACGGCTTTCGGATAATCCAGCAGAACGATGTTGTCCGCGTCTTCAGGACGACTTTCACTGACATCATCCACCACTGTCTGAAGCAACGCCTTCAGATCCAGCCAGGTCATCTTTTCATTAGGTGAACTGTCTTTTCCGAATTCAAGCGTTGCTTCAACGATCGCCGTCAACTCATTGAGATCGGCAAGGAATTTTTCCCGCATCTCGTCGTCTTCGATAAATTCGGCGCGCAACTTCATTCGGGTGATCGGCGTGCGGAGATCATGGCCGATAGCGGACAGAATGCGCGTCCGTTCGAAAATGAAGCGTCGGATACGTTGTGCCATTGCGTTGAAAGCGGCAGCCGCCTGAGCCACTTCAAGAGGACCCTCTTCGGACAATGGAGGAGATGCTGCCTCAGGTGCGAAGGCGGCCGCTGCTGCCGAGAGGGTACGGACCGGAATCAGGAGCCGTCTGACACCCCATACGATCAGCAGACCCGCTCCCGCCGTCATCAATCCAAGGGCCAGAGGAAAGGTGGGGGAGTCGAAAGGATTGGGGGAAGGTAGCTTGTATCGGACGACAAGCCAGCGCGTGTCATCGGGAATCTGGAACGCAATGCCACGCGCCCGGCGACGCCGTGTGGGCAGCATGGCAACATTCTGGGGTGGGGCTGGGAAGAGGAAGCTGTGAAAGGGTCGGGGGCCATTTGGAGGCGGCAGGCAAAAGCCACCCGGAGACATTCTCCCATCCGCAAATCCTGGAGGGCCGGGTCCGGCACCTGGACCCGGCAAGGGCCAAAGAGGCAAACTGTCATGCCCGCCCATTACCGGCGAATCTTCATCCGGGTGAAAAGGTGGGCTATCTGGATGCGCCGGTGGCCCGGAGGGAAAGCTGAAGGGGCCATCGTGCATCCTGCTCATCGGACCGCCGCCCGGTATGGGCCTTTCATCTTTGTCCTGTGATGCAAACAGGAGCTTTTGAAAAGCTTTCCAGGAAAGTCTGGTGTTCATGTCATCGTCAGGCCCGGGAGCCAGCCGTACGATGACATTGTCGGGCAGATCAAGCCGTTCCGCCTCGTCCGCCCGTTCATCCCGCTGCTCCTCAGCGACGGTCCGGTAGATCATCATCGCCCGGACCAACCCCCGATGCTCGGAGAGACGGTCATCGAACACGATGCGATCGTGAGTTTCAATCGTGAGGCCCGTGACCTCGAGCACCACGAAACCCACGATCAGCAGGAGGCTCATGCGTGCTGCTAGCGATCTTGGCAGAAAGCGGGTTTTCCACTGGAACATACAGGCAGTTTTCACCCCGGACAGGAAAAGGCAGGCACGCGTGGGGTCAGCGGCGTTCTACGTCAGAAGCCAGAACATAGCCGCCGCCGCGTACTGTCTTGATGAGCTGGGCGTTACGGCCATCATCTTCCAGTTTCCGCCGCAGCCGACTGACGGCGACGTCGATTGCCCGGTCGAAAGGTCCGGCCTGTCGTCCGCGAAGGAGGTCCAGCAGCATGTCACGGGTCAGAACCCGGTTGGGCCGTTCCAGCAGGGCCAGCATGAGATCGTATTCGCCCCCGGTTAGGGGCACTTCGGTTCCATCGGGATTCAGCAGGCGGCGGCGCGCAAGTTCGAGGGTCCAGCCCGAAAAAAGAAGTTCCTTGGCCTCAGCGCTGCCCGGTTCCGTGCTTTCGCTCACACGACGCATAACGGCCCGGATACGGGCGAGAAGCTCGCGCGGGTTGAAGGGCTTGGTGACGTAATCATCGGCACCGAGTTCCAGACCGATAATCCGGTCGGTTTCCTCGCTCATGGCCGTGAGCATGATGATGGGCACGTTGGCCTGCCCTCTCAGCCAGCGGGCGAGATCAAGGCCCGATTCGCCGGGCAGCATCAGGTCGAGGACGACCAGATGATAATGCCCCTGTCCCCAGACACGGCGTGCTTCCCGACCGTCTCTGACGCTCGTGACGCGAATCTGGTTACGTTCAAGGAATTTAGACAAAAGATCGCGAATCTCGCGGTCGTCATCGATAATCAGGATATGCGGTGTCTGCTCCATGGCTGTTACATATAAAACAAGCTGAGGGCGCTGTGCAGACGGTGTTTCATTCCGTTGCACTTCGGGATACGGCGAAGACATAGACGTGAATTGACCGTTACATTCGTGACCCCGATCATGGGGTGCGCTGGCGGGACTGATCCGGTGAACGGCAGCATCAGCAGGAGCGTGAATGACGGTGAGGCACGCCCGATATTCAGGTCACCAACCAGTCAGTCCCTGTGCAGGCACCTGTATCCTCGTCCTGTGCATCGGGATGCTCCTGCCGTTCATGGCTTTCGCCCAGAAAGCCTCCCCACCCGCCGATCTACTGCCGGATGCGTCGTCCGCAGGTAATGCTGAGAGTGTGCGGAAGGCGGTCTCCCCGCTTTCTCCGGCGCCTTCCACAGCGGTTCCACTCGCGCCGGATCAGCCGTCTACGCTCACAGGTTCTCCGAGCGCGGACATGCCGACGGGAGATAATCCCGAAATGAAGATACCCACCCAACCGACGGATGACGCCACGCGCAGAACGGCCGATGGAGCGCAGGCCGCCACCTTCACGCAAGCGCGCCTCAGCAGCCTTATCGATCGCGATGTGTCAGCGGTGGCAGGCGGCAATCTGGGGCATATCGTGGATGTGCTGATCGGCGCCAATGGTGAGATACGGGCCGTCGTTATCGATATCGGAGGATTTCTTGGCGTCGGGAATCGTCGGGTGGCCGTCGCCTCTTCTCTTCTGCGGGTCAATCTTGCGGCTCCTCAGTCACCGGTGATCGCCCTTGTTCCGGCAAACGCGGTGCGATCCGCGCCTGCCTATAATCCGGAAAACTCCGATGTTTCCGTCCTGACCGGTCCGTTTACGCCCGTCGCGCCAGAGCATCCTGTGCCTGCCAGCGATCATGGTGCGGCCTCGCCACCGCCTGCTCCCAGCCCGGGACAGTGAAGACGTGCTTGTCTCTCAGGCACGATCAAACCGGGAGAGAGCGATAGAGCGGAAGAGGATGGCGGACGGGCTGTCATGGTAAGAAAACTGCCGACCAACAGCGCATGGGGACTTGATGGCGTCAGTTTCTTTGTGGCCAACCTTCAGGCGGCTTTTGGCCCGTTTGTCGCTGTTTATCTGACCGAGGAACACTGGACGCAGGGAGAAATCGGCGTTGCGCTGACAATCGGTTCCATCACGGCAATGGCCAGTCAGGTGCCGACCGGAGCCCTTGTCGACGCCCTCCCGAATAAGCGGTTCGTAGCGGAACTGTCGATTGGGGCCATCATCGCCTCCTGCCTGATCATGGCGAGCATGCCGCACCAGTTACCGGTTGCCATTGCGGAAGTGTTGCACGGGCTCGCCAGTTGCACGCTCAATCCGGCCATCAGTGCTCTGACGCTCGGAGTGGTTGCCGTCCAGATCGCCCGCAATCCAGCTCAGGCCAAAGGCGCTCTGGGCACGCGGTTTGGACGGAATGCGAGTTTTGCGGCGATTGGAAATGCCCTGTCGGCCGGTTTGATGGGCGCTGTGGGCTATCTGGTTTCCGCGCGCGCGACGTTCTTGCTGGGGGCGCTGATGGCGGCTCCGGGGCTGATCGCGTTGCGTATGATCGCCCCGTCTGGAACGCCCTCTGACGAGAGCGCATCGGGTCTTGCCGAGGGCGAAAACCCGAAAGAAGCAAAAATTCGCTCCATTCTAATTCTGCTCAAAGAGCCCGGACTGTCAGTCTTCGGGCTGTGCGTGGTGTTTTTTCATCTGGCCAATGCCGCCATGCTGCCCCTCGCGGCCGGACAGATCACGAAGGAAGCAGGGCGTTCAGCGGAAATCGTCATCGCGGTGTGTATCCTCGGGCCACAACTTCTTGGTGCCGCCCTGTCACCCTGGCTGGGTCGCTGGGCCGAAACCATCGGCCGACGTCCGATCATGCTGGCGACCTTCGTGGCATTACCCCTGCGCGGTATTCTGCTGAGCTTCACCGTCAACCCGTGGCTTGTCATGCCGATCCAGATGCTGGACGGGATCAGTTCCGCATCCTTCGGCATCATGCTTCCCTTGATCGCCGCCGATCTCACGCGCAGGACGGGCCACTTCAATCTCTGCATGGGGCTTCTGGGTCTTGCGATGGGACTGGGGGCGAGCTTCAGCACCACACTCGCCGGCATGGTGGCCGACAGTTCCTTGCGGGAGGCTTTTCTCCTGCTGTCGTCGTCGGGAGTCGTCTGCCTCCTGCTGGTCGCGTTTCTGATGAAGGAAACGCGCCGACAGGAATGGTGAATTACGGCGGAACTTGCCGGGGGTTCTGTCAGATCACCAGCAAGCGCTCCCATTCCTCTTTCAGAACGCCATCCACATCTTCCATCGTCGCGGCGATCCCCAGTTTGCGCAGGCTCGTGACACCGAATTCCTTTATCCCGCAGGGCACGATCCCATCGAAGGCGGAAAGATCAGGATCCACATTGATGGAAATGCCGTGCCAGCAGACCCAGCGGGTCACACGCACACCCAGCGCGGCAATCTTGGCCTCTTCCCCCGTTGCGGGATCGACAACCCACACCCCGACACGTCCGTCGCGCCGTTCTCCGGTGACGCCGAAGCGTGCGAGCGTTGCGATGATCAAGCTTTCTAGAAACGAGACATAGGCCCGCAGATCGCGGGCCGGAACAGGTCCATGCGGGCGGGACAAATCGAGCATGAGATAGGCGATCCGCTGGCCCGGCCCATGATAGGTCCACTGACCGCCACGTCCGGCAGGGTAGGTGGGGTATCCACGCGGATTGAAGAGATCCGAATCCTTCGCCGATGTTCCCGCTGTGAAGACGGAAGGATGTTCAAGCAACCAGATTCGCTCTCCGTCTCCGGTTTCACGAATCTGCCTGACGGCAGTTTCCATCTGCGCCACAGCGGCGGGGTAGGGCACCAGACTGGGAGATTTCTCCCAGAGAACAGGTCTATCCCCGCCGAAAACCGTGGTCTCAGCGATTATTTCAGGATGATCGTCACGAATCTCACATTCAGACATTGCAGCATGCTCAGGCATCAGTTATACGCCCCTCCAACTTCAACCGGTATCACTCAAATGAAACTGGTTGTCACGGGCGGCCGTGGCGGAATGGTAGACGCGCAAGCTTGAGGTGCTTGTGGGGGAAACCCTGTGGAAGTTCGAGTCTTCTCGGCCGCACCAAAGTTACCCTTAAGTGGGTGAATTTACGTATAAAATTAAATAATTGATTTAGATCACCTTTGCGTTGCAACTGACGCAAAGGTGATCTTCTTTAATATTTGCTTAAAGTACGATTTTGCCGTGTTTTTAACAGGCATGGGCACTAGAACGAACAGGCCGGACCGATTTACAGTCCTGTAACCGGACGGTTGGCCTGGCCTTTCGTCCTCATTCAGTAAGCATGGATAAAGGTGCCCGTTCGTGATCAAGCCTTTACGTAAAGCAGTCCTTCCGGTTGCCGGACTGGGAACGAGATTTCTGCCGGCCACAAAGGCCATGCCGAAAGAAATGCTGCCTGTCGTCGACAGGCCGCTCATTCAATATGCAATCGATGAGGCCCGGGCCGCAGGCATTGAAGAAATTTGCCTGATCACCGGTCGTGGCAAAGATTCGTTAATCGATTATTTCGATGTCGCATTTGAGCTCGAACATACCCTCCGCGAGCGCAACAAGGTCGATGCGCTGAAAGCGCTGGAACCCACCAGCATCGAAGCCGGCTCGCTGATCGCCGTGCGTCAGCAGGAGCCTCTCGGGCTTGGACACGCCATCTGGTGCGCCCGCAGCTTCATCGGTGACGATCCGTTCGCCATTCTGCTTCCGGATGATGTCATGCAGGGCAATGTCGCCTGCCTGAAGCAGCTTGCCGATGCTTACTACGCAACGGGTGGCAGTGTGGTTGCGGTGGAAGAAGTGCCGCGCGAGCACACCAACCGTTACGGCATCCTGAAGCCGGGCAAGGACGACGGCAAGATGGTGGAGATCACCGGTCTGGTCGAGAAGCCTAAGCCGGAAGACGCACCGTCCAACCTGTCGATCGTCGGTCGTTACATCCTGACCCCGGAAATCATGCCGTTCCTTGCTCTGCTTGAAAAAGGCGCGGGCGGGGAAGTTCAGCTGACGGACGCAATGGCCAAGACGATCGGCAAGGCGCCGTTCCATGGTCTGCGTTATGAAGGCAAGCGTTTCGACTGCGGCAACAAGATCGGTTTCCTCGAAGCACAGATCGCCTTTGCGCTTGAGCGCCCCGATCTCGCCTCGGATGTGAAAACGTTCCTGAAGAAATACACAGGGGCCCTCTGAGATGAGCTTCAAGCACACTTTCGAACAGACAAGCCTGCGCGAATATGACATCCGCGGTATTGTCGGCAAGTCGCTGCATGTCGAAGATGCGTTCGCCATCGGGCGCACCTTCGCCAGCATCGTTCTGAAGAACGGTGGCAAGACCGTCGTGATCGGATTTGACGGCCGCGTGTCGTCTCCGTCTCTCGAAGAGGCTCTGGTCAACGGCGCCGTGGCGTCCGGCGCGGACGTGATCCGCGTAGGCCGTGGCCCGACCCCGATGCTGTATTTCGCATCCGTCACGCTGAAGGCGGACGGCGCGATCATGGTGACGGGCAGCCATAACCCGGCCAACTACAACGGCTTCAAGATGATGCTGGCCAGCAAGCCGTTCTTCGGTGAGCAGATCAAGCATCTCGGCCACCTGTCCCACATCGGCGATGTCGTCCCCGAGACAAAGGGCACCGTCAAAACTATCGACATCAAGAAGGAGTATATCGAACGACTCCTGAAGGATTACGATGGTGGTGAGCGCACGCTGAAAGTTGTCTGGGACAACGGCAACAGCGTTGCGGGCGACATTCTCCCGGCTCTGCTTGACAAGCTGCCCGGCGAGCACATCGTCCTGAACGGCGAAGTGGACGGCACGTTCCCGGCCCATCACCCGGACCCGACGGTTGCCAAGAATCTCGAGCAGATCATTGCTTCCGTTCTGGAGAACAAGGCCGATCTGGGCATTGCCTTCGATGGTGACGCCGACCGTATCGGCCTCGTGGACAACAAGGGCGGCATCCTCTGGGGTGACCAGATCCTTGTTCTGCTGGCGCGCGACGTTCTGAAGAACCATCCCGGCGGCACGATCATCGCCGACGTGAAGGCCTCTCAGGTCCTGTTCGACGAAGTGAAGAAGGCTGGTGGTGAGCCTCTGATGTGGCGCACGGGCCATTCGCTCATCAAGTCGAAGATGGCTGAGACGAAGTCTCCGCTGGCTGGCGAGATGTCCGGTCACATCTTCTTCGCCGACAAGTGGTATGGCTTTGATGATGCGATCTACGCTGCCATCCGTGTCATGGGCATTGTCGCTCGCATGAATGAGCCGCTGTCCGCATTCCGCGAGGCTCTGCCGCAGACGATCTCCACCCCGGAAATCCGCTTTGACTGCGATGATCTGCGCAAGTTCAAGGTGATCGAGGAAGTGGCTGAGCGTCTCCGCAAGGACGGCGCGGATGTATCCGAGATCGACGGTGTGCGCGTGAACACGCCGGATGGCTGGTGGCTGCTTCGCGCTTCCAACACGCAGGCCGTTCTGGTCGCGCGTTGCGAAGGCAAGAGCGATGCTGGTCTCGACAACCTCAAGGCGGCGCTGACGCGTCAGCTTGAGATGTCCGGCCTTGAGAAGCCCGATTTCTCGGGTGACAATGCCGGTCACTGACTGACCGAAAGGAAGGAGCGGAGCTGTGCCTGATGACACGTTTCGCTCCTTTCTTGAGCCGGGCCAGTGGGTCCGGCATCCCGATCTTCCGGAATGGGGGATCGGGCAAGTTCAGTCAGCCGTTGCCCACCGCGTGACAGTGAATTTCGAGCATATGGGAAAAGTTGCGCTGGATGCGCGCATCGTCACTTTGACGGTTGTCTCAGGCTGAGACGTCCATAGCACCGCGGAATCAGATGGAATGATGTTTGTCTTTCCAGCCTGTTGCCTCTTCTTTATACAGGACCGATGCAGTCCAGTTTAATCGACTCCAAAGGCAGGCATATTTCCTATCTTCGTGTCTCCGTGACCGATCGATGCGACATGCGCTGTGTCTACTGCATGGCCGAGGACATGGAGTTCCTGCCGCGTCCGGATGTGCTGGATTTCGAGGAACTGGAACATCTGTGTTCCATCTTCATCAAACGCGGTGTCAGACGCATCCGGCTAACAGGCGGTGAACCGCTTGTCCGTCGGGATGTCGATCAGTTTATTACCGCGCTCGGTCGGCGAGTGGACCCCGGCTCGGACGGTCCGGCGCTTGACGAACTGACGCTCACGACCAACGGCAGCCAGCTTGACCGTCATGTCACCATGCTGGTGAACGCCGGTATCCGACGAATCAATGTCAGTCTGGATTCACTCAAACCTGAACGCTTCCTCACCATTACACGCCGCGGCCATTTCGAGCGCGTGCTGTCCGGGATTCTGGCCGCCAGAAAGGCTGGACTGGGCGTGCGGATCAATACCGTCGTCATGAAGGGCGTGAATGATGACGAGATCGACGACCTGGTGCGCTGGTGTGGGGAAATCGGGGCGGATCTCTGCCTGATCGAGACCATGCCGATGGGAGAAACCGGCGAAGACCGAAGGGCGCAGTACCTGTCACTGCATGAAGTCAGGCAGCGGCTCGCGGAAAACTGGACATTCGAAAGTGATGCCACTCATGGAGTGGGCGGTCCGGCACGGTATGTCCGGATTAGGGAAACAGGGCAGCGCATAGGGTTCATCACGCCGCTCAGCCATAATTTCTGCGACTCCTGCAATCGCGTCAGGCTGTCCTGTGACGGCAAGCTCTATACCTGCCTCAGTTCCCGTGGTGCGGTTGATCTCCGGTCCGTCCTGCGTGGTGGTGGCAGCGACAGCGATATTCTCGCTGCCGTGGAGGAGGGGCTTGCGCACAAACCTTTCCGCCACGATTTCCTCATTCCCGACGATGGGGGGGCCGTGCAGGGACCACGCCGCCTCATGAGCGTCACGGGCGGGTAAAATTCCTTTCCCCGGTTGACGTGGTCCGGTGACCTGCGGACAGTGCGCGGGAAAATGCGGCAGGCGAACGGAATTGGTAATTTTTCAATGAATTCCGTGCCTCATGCCGCGTAGCACGAAACCGAGGCCGGAAATGAATGTGAGCAACCGGGTCAGTCCCGTTATTCAGGACATTGTCGAAAGGGCGCTCGAAGAAATCGAGGCATCGCTGGATGCACGCGTCATTCTTGCGATGGATGCCGGGCCGCGCGGAGCGGGGGCGCCGTCAGTCGACAGCCCCTACCAGATCCGTTTTGTCTATGTGCACCGTCTGGACTGGTATCTCGGCCTGACGCCCGGCACGGATCAGATCGAATTACCGGCGTCGGACGCATTTTCCCTTACAGGCTGGGATATTCGACGCCTCGTACGGACAATTCAGGAGTCTCCTCTGCCGGAAACCGGCTGGCTGACAAGCGCATCGGTCTACCGTGCGGATCAGGATCTTCTGGCCCGTCTGGTGGGACTTCAGCGTCGGGCATGGCGGCCAGCGGAAGAACTGGTGGCACAACTGACAAAAGCGGCGAAGGCGACGGGAAGCTGGTCCTTTGGCGACACGCTGACCACCAGCGAGTTTCTGTCAGCTTTGCAGCCCACGCTTGCGGCGCGCTGGATTGCGGATGGCAAAGGACCTCTTCCCTACAATATCCGTGAACTCTACGCCGATCTCGATGACGACCTGAAAACCGAGATCGATCAGATGCTTGAGGCCAAGGGAAAGACACCAGCTTCGGCGGAAGTCCCACCGTCCTCGCGATCACAGATTTTCATGGATACAGAACTTCCACGTCTGCGCGCGCTGCAGATCCCGGCAAGCATTCCTCCCGCAGCCGAGCCATTCAATCGGGTGGTCGCCGATACCATTCGCCGGTTCGGCTGAACGGATCATGGGTGTAGGATAAACAGGGTCGACAGGGAGTTGTGGCAACCAATGGCAAGTGACATTCAGGCTAACGCGGAAACAGCCCAGGAAGTCGCCGCCATGGCGCGCGTGGTGCGTCTGCCCATTCCCGACGCCTGCCTTCCGGGTGTGATCGCCAATACTGAACTCCTGAACAGCTATGTCGATCTCGTTCTCGGTTTCGACCTGCCGGATGATTGCGCTCCTGCATATGAGTACACCCCATGACGCAAACCGCTGTCGCCCTTGCGAACACCGTCAGGTTCGGGTTGCGGTCGGCGAAGGAAGTGGTCGAAAACACCCTCAACATCCTTCAGACCCGCGATCAGACATACCATTGCGTGACAAAGCTGCTGGCTGATCGCGCTCTCAGGATGGCGGAAACACTGGATGCCCGCATTGCGGACGGGACGCCGGTTGGTGCACTGGCCGGGGTTCCGTTCGGCGTGAAAGATCTTTTCGATATCGAGGGTCTAGTCACGACAGCGGGGTCGGTGGTGCTCAAAAACAACCCGCCCGCGAAGCATGATGCTGTGGTTGTACAGCGCCTGATCGCGGCAGGGGCCATTCCGGTCGCCACCCTGAACATGGATGAGTTCGCCTACGGGTTTTCCACTGAAAATGCCCATTACGGCACAACGCGAAATCCGAGAAATCCGGATTGCCTTGCCGGGGGGTCATCCGGTGGTTCGGCGGCGGCAGTCGCTGCCGGTATGCTGCCATTCGCGCTTGGGTCCGATACGAATGGATCGATCCGCGTTCCGGCATCGCTCTGCGGCGTGTGGGGGCTGCGCCCGACACAGGGCCTGCTGCCGTTGACGGGTGTGTATCCGTTCGTGCCCAGTCTGGATACTGTCGGCCCCCTGGCGGGAACGGTGACCGACCTGCAACGCATCTTCGAGGCCATGCAGGGTCATTCTCTCGATGAAGTTGATGATGTCCGTGGGCTCAGGATCGCCCAGCTTGCAGGATGGTTCGCGCAGGATGTCGAACCCTCAATCCTCGACGGCATTGACAGGATCAGGGCGTTTTTCGGCAAGGCCCGGCAGGTTGAACTCGCGGAAGCATCACGGCTGCGAGCGGCAGCTTTCGTGATTTCCGCAAGTGAAGGGGGTGCCCTGCATCTTCCGCGTCTGCGCGCCAGACCGATGGACTATGATCCGGCCACTCGCGATCGGCTGATGGCCGGGGCGATCCTGCCTGCATCTGCTTTCGTGCAGGCACACAGATTGCGAAGCTGGTTCCGAAACGGATTGCATGATCTGTTCCGTGAAGTCGATGTGCTGATCGCGCCCGCCACGGTCGGAGCAGCGCCCCGCATTGATCAGTCAACCATCACGATCGGTGGAAAAAAGGTTTCGGCACGCGCCAATCTGGGACTGTTCACCCAGCCCCTCAGTCTGGGCGGGATGCCGATCCTTTCGATGCCACTGCCGCCTGTCACCACCGGTCCCGGTGCGGGCATGCCGCTTGGCCTGCAACTGATTGCCGCGCCGGGGCGGGAGAATGTTCTGTTCGCGGTCGGGAAGGCGCTGGCTCATGCAGGTCTTGCCGGTTACCCCGTCATGGGTGCGACCGGCGACGCGGGCTGACTTCGTCCAGTGCTCAGGCGAGAGGGACTGGAGCGAAATTTCGCCAACGATTGTGGGCTTGGATTTTCTCTGGCTGCCGTCGCGGGCAGCATCAATGCCGCCGGTTTTCTGGCGGTTGGCTATTACTCAGCCAACATGACAGGAAATGTTTCCACCCTTACGACGGCCCTGCACGCCGGTAAAATAGCTGTCGCGTTGTCATGCGGCGGTCTGGTGCTGGCCTTCGTCAGCGGAGCCATGCTTGCCACGGTGCTGGTGAACATGGGGCGGCGACGTGCCCAGCGCTCCGTCTATGCGTGGAGCATCCTGTCAGAAGCGATCATGCTCGCGGTTCTTGGAGGCTTTGCTCTGGCGGCCCCTATGGAAATGGCCGAACCAGTGCTGGCTTATGGTCTCAGTTTTCTCATGGGATTGCAGAATGCGACTGTCACGCGCATTTCCGCCGCTCGCGTCCGGACAACCCATATGACCGGAATGCTGACCGATGTCGGCATCGAATTCGCTGACTGGCTGGAAGGGCTTTTCTTCCGTCAGGACGAGGAGAAAGCACGGGTCAACCGCGAAAAACTCTTTCTCCATGGCGGTATCGTCATCGCCTTCATGATGGGAGGCATCGGGGGTGCCTTCGCTTACAGCAATGAAGGTGGCTACTTTTTTCTGGTGCTGGCCTCAGTTCTCAGTGCCATAGCCGCACCGGGCCTGCGCCGGAGCGCAGAACCCTGACGGCATGACGTCAGGGACGGTGAGGCATCCCAAAATGGTCTTCCAGCAGGCGCACGTTGCGGAGATTGGCCTTGAAGGCGATATCCGCGATGTCTCCCAGTACCGGGACCACATCCAGAACCCCCTCCACAACAATATTGAATACCATTTGCGCAAGAACATTACGCGGTGCCCGCAACCGCCATGCTTCCCAGACAAAGTACAGTGACACCGCAGCCATCAGCAGCGAGCCGCCGCCCGGCAGAAGCCCCACCACTGAGTCGGCCCCCAGACGAATTTTGGTGCCCGGCAAACGGATGGCCGCATCAAGCAGCCACGCCAGTCGCCGCAATCGCTCAATCCGCTGGAACATATTGGCCGCCGTGGATGAAGGAGGGGCGTTACCGAATGGGATCGATGTATTCATGGATATGACATGGGGATTGGCCAGTTACCCAGCAAGAGGTGGATGGAAAAACCGGTATAATTAGGTAATGATCAGATTCCGACCCGGAATCCCCCGTTCCCGGCACCCGGATGATCTAGCTTTTTCGGAATCCATCCGGCCATGCATCTTCCTACAGCCGTCACCGTTGCCCGTGACAGTTTCCTTCTCGGTTTTCCTGCTCTTTTCTCGATCATCAATCCGCTTGGCGCGGCGATCATCTTTCTCCAGATCACCGGAGACCGCACCCGGGCCGAGCGCGCCGACCTTGCTCGGCTGGTGGGGTTCTACACCCTCGTCCTGCTGATCGGTTCCGTCTGGGTGGGGGGCCTTCTGCTTGGTTTTTTCGGCATCACCATCAATGCCCTGCGCATAGCAGGCGGCCTTTTCGTGGCGCGAGGTGGCTGGATCATGCTGCAAAGCCCGGAAGACACCGAGCAGAAACGTCAGAGTCAGGTCATGACCGATGACGGCACGCCGGTTTCCTCTCCGCACTGGCGGGATGTGGCATTCTTTCCAGTGACGATGCCATTCACCGTCGGGCCGGGAACGATGTCTGTCGCGATCGCTCTCAGCGCGGGAGACAACGGAAAACATTCCCTTGCTTATGAAGGCGGTCTCTCCATTGCGGCCGTGGCCGTCGCCCTGACCGTATGGCTTGCCTACGCTTATGCCGACCGGCTGACGAACATGCTCGGCGTAACGGGCACGCGCATCCTAAGCAGGCTGGCGGCCCTTATCCTCCTTGCCATTGGCGTGCAGATCGTGGCGGCTGGCATCATGGGTTTCACCACGGATTTCCTGCATTCTCTCAAGGAAACGCATGCAGCGAAGTGAGAGGCTGTTTCAAAAGCACTCTACGGAGCCAGAACTCTTTGAATGATCGCCACGATGTGTGTTTTTGAGCATTGAAATTGGAGCCGAGTAACTATGCTGACTGAGAGCACAGAAACATAGGAAGCGCTCTCCGAATCTCCAGACGAGAGCTTTGGAAACCGCCTGCAAGGCTCAGGAAAAATTCATGCAAAGGCGCGGGCAACTTCCTCACGGAGCGCGGGCAGCACCTCTTCGGTGAACCACGGATTGCGTTTTTCCCATGCTCCGGTCCGCCATGAGGGATGCGGCAGGGGGAAATACCGGGGCAGATAGTCCCTGAAATGGGCCACGCGGTCGGAAACGCGACCCGGACCGAGGACATGGTTCTGGGCATACGAACCCACAAGGAGTGTCAGGCGCACATCGGGCAGTTCGGCGAGAACCTGCTCTCTCCACAGCGGCGCGCATTCTGGGCGGGGAGGGCAGTCGCCTCCTTTCGGCAATCGCCCCGGATAACAGAACCCCATCGGGACGAGAGCGACTTTCTGTGTATCGTAAAACGCCTCCCGATCCATGCCGAGCCAGTTGCGCAAGCGGTCGCCGGAAGCATCATTAAAGGAAATGCCGGTCTCGTGGACTTTGGTGCCGGGAGCCTGGCTGGCGATGAGCAGACGTGCCCTTGGGGAGACATGCAGCACAGGGCGCGGACCAAGGGGGAGGTCCGCCGCGCAGGCATTGCAGGCTTTTATGCGCGTGACGAGACGCTCCAGAGACGCATCGCTCATGACAAAAGGGAGCCCAGTTCCCGACTTACAAAGCGGGGGACGACCGTTGTGGCGGGTCCATACGCACCTTCATCGAAATCGCCTGCATTGCCGGACGGGACCAGATTGAGTTCCACCGTGCAGGCATGGCCGGAGACCTGATCGACGAACCCCGCCGCAGGATAAACTGTCGCGGATGTGCCGATTGCCACGAACATATCGCAGCGTTCCAGCGCCAGCAGGATGCGGTCCATATGGAGCGGCATTTCTCCAAACCAGACGACATCCGGGCGCAAGGATCGCTGGCCGCATTCAGGGCAGGCAGTCGCGCGGGTACAGTCGGCTTTCCACTCTGGCGTGGCGGAACAGTTCATGCAGCGCAGGCGAAGAAGTTCGCCATGCATGTGGAGGACATTCCTTGACCCGGCCCGTTCGTGAAGATCGTCTGTATTCTGGGTGACAAGCAGGAAGGCATCATCGTCATTGGAAGCATAGGCGTTTTCCAGTTCGACGAGGGCGCGATGGGCATCATTGGACACCACCTGCGTCAGTTCCTGCCTTCTGCGGTTGTAAAATTCGTCAACCATCTCAGGGTTTCGGGCAAATCCCTCAGGAGTGCAGACATCTTCCAGACTCACCTGAGACCAGATGCCGCCTGCATCCCGAAACGTATCCAGACCTGACTCCCGGCTGATTCCTGCTCCTGTGAGAATGACGATCCTTTTCATTCCACCAGCGCTTTCATGCAGTTGCCGTGACGGGAGTATACCATGCACCCCGCATCAAGGGACTATTGAGCCTTCATGGTCTCTGGAGAAGAGAGGATCGCCTGTCCGGGAGCAGTGTTTCGTTTGAAAACGATGATGATTTCCGAATCCAGTTTGGGATCGTGACGTTTGTGAGTTGGCGGTACATATCGATAGACTTCGTGATAATCCTGTTTCAGTGCGTCATCCAGATAGGTGCGCGCCCGCATGTTTTCAAAGTCCCCTGCGCTTGCATCCGAAACGATATATAACGGTTCACGAGCCAATATCTGACTAAGTTCATGCACTGGATCAATGCCGGTCGCACGATCTTCCACTGCTTCATGAAAATGACCGGGGAAAGGGTGATCGGTCAGAGGGCACCACGATATCGCATCATAGATGGCAATGGGGCCTCTATAGACAAACACACACCCGGGCGGACTGGTCAGGGTTGTTTTGAGTGCTTTGAAGACATGGGCATTCCCCCATTTTCTGATGTGCTGATTGACCTTTTTTTCGCCCATAATCGTGCCGGTGAGAAGCAGGAGGGCCAGCCAGATCTGTCCGGCGCGCCGGTTCCATAGAGGAGCGGTGACGATGGCGAGGGGAGCAAATGTCGGCAGCGCATAATGGCTGTACCAGTCGCCAAATATCGCAACACCGAACCACGCCACGACTGCCCATAGAACCAGAAACCTTGTCTGGACAGACTTTCTGACATCGGGAGAGAGAGTGAGCAAAGCGAGGAGCCCGGTGAACACCAGCGGGATCTGGCGTTTGAGTAGATCCATCATCGCCAGATGGGTTTCTGATGCCGGATGCGGAGCCCTTAGAAAAATAGACTGCACATTGGCGAAAAACCATTCATGGCCGTAGCCTTTGAGCATATAGAAACCAACGACCAGAAGTGTGGGGACGAGCGCGGTTCCCGCCCACAGCAGGCCGTCAGTCACGATGGTTTTTAGTGAACGCCCCGTTCTGCTGTCATGCCACAGCAGAAAAAGCCCCAGAAAAATACCTTCGAAAACGACAGTGTATTTTATCTGCAACGCTATGCCGAACAGCGCCATGGAGCCCAGCCCGACAGATCGTATCCGCTTCCCGCCGTCTTGGGGAATGATGGTGCCAAACAGACAGTGCGCCATCGCGGCGGCGACAAGAAGATTATAGAAAACGGGAGCCTGACCGCCTTCTCCACCGGAAAGATCGAGCCACGCGATATAGATCATCCCGGCGATGACAGCGCCGCCCAGCGGGGCAAACAAGCGCGCCATCTTCACAAGAAGCAGGGACGTGCCCCAGACGCTCAGCAATCCGAAAATCTGGTAGGCCCATATGCGATAAGGACCGAACAGGTGGAAAAAGGCGTAAAGAAGGAACAGGCCGATCGGCTTGCGATCCCAGAGCTGCACAAACGGCAGATCGCCGTGCAGCATGCGTCCACCGACAAAGAGATAGAACTGCTCGTCTATGTGACCCAGCGGATCACCAAAAAGCTGAAACCGGCACAGAACGGCAAAACAGAGCAGGAGGGCGGGTATGAGGAAGCTGGAGCCTTCCTTGCATGAAGTAAGTTTCAACATCGAACGCCTGTCATGTCGCGGCACAACCAGCCGCCATTCCGACCGGTCGTGCCATGCAGACAGGATCAGGGCAAATCGAAAGAGGTAACCGGGTGTAATCGTTTTTGACGCTGAAAAGCCGATTACACCCGGTTATTTTCTCCCTTCTGTCAGATCACGGACAGAATGTGCGTGACCAGTGCGTCCGCATTCTGCTCGGCCGTCGCGCCATCGGCCTTGATGTGCATATCCGGCTTCGTCGGAGCTTCATAAGGTGCACTGATGCCCGTGAAGTTCTCGATCTTGCCATCACGCGCGGCCTTGTAGAGCCCCTTGGAATCACGCTCCTCACATGTGGCGAGGCTCGTATCCACGAACACCTCGTCAAATGCTCCACCGATGATCTTCCGTGCCTGCGCCCGGTCGGTCACCAGCGGTGAGATGAGAGCAACGATCACAACCTGACCAGCCTGCGTCAGGATCTTCGCCACCTCGGCGGCACGACGGACGTTTTCGTGACGATCAGCATCAGTGAAGCCAAGGTCGCTGCACAGCCCCATGCGAAGCGTGTCGCCATCCAGCACGAAAGCATCGATGCCTCGCGCGAACAGCTTCTTCTCCGCCAGACGAGCGATCGTGCTTTTGCCCGCGCCGGAGAGACCGGTCAGCCACACAACACGTGCCTTGTGGCCTTTGGTGCGGGCGCGCTCGGCTTCACCGACCTCGCCACCGGACGGATGGATCGCATGACCGCTCTTCAGGTCAGCCGGTCCGAGCAGCGGCGCACCGCCGACGATCCGCTGATTACGATCGACCAGAACACCACGACCATCGGACGTGCCGGGTGAGAACGTGTCGAACTGGATGGCTTCACCTGCCACCAGCGTCACCTGCGCGAAGCCTTCAGGCCCCACTTCCTCGGCCTGCTGTTCGGTCAGGTCATCCAGCCGCAAGACAGAGTCGATGGAGGCCACCGTGACCTGATGTTCGGCAGTGGAGAGACGCAGACGGAAGCTCTCGCCAACACGCAGGGGTTCCTGACGCAGCCAGAACAGATGCGCCCGGATACGGGCGGTTTTCTCCGGTGCCTGATGCGGCAGGAAAAGCATGTCGCCACGCGCCGGGATCACGTCCGGTTCAAGCACGAGCGAGATGGACTCTCCCGCCTCGGCTTCATTGCGGTCCGTGGCATGCCAGCGGGCAATCTTCGCAACGCGGGCCTTACTGCCCTGCGTGCCGATCTCCACCGTATCGCCTTCACGAATGACGCCGCGCTCAACGCGACCGGCGACATAACGCACATCGTCAAAACGATAGACGTCCTGCACCGGCATGCGGAACGGGAGGGCGGCACGCGTGTTGCCGCTCGGTACGGCAGCCAGAGCCTCGGTAAGGATCGGCCCTGTGTACCAAGGGGAGTGCTCGGAGCGGCTGGCAATGTTGTCGCCGTCACGGGCTGAGGCTGGAACGAACAGGGAAGGCGTCAGTTCAAGCTGAGCCAGCAGTTCGGTCACGGACTTTTCGACGGCACGGATCTTTTGCTCGTCGAAGCCCAGCAGGTCGGCCTTGTTCAGCAGCACGATGATGTGACGAATGCCGATCAGGCGCAGCAGCATCGCGTGGCGACGTGTCTGCTCCTGTGCTCCTTCGTTGGCGTCCACCACCAGAACGGCGGCTTCGGCATCAGCCGCACCCGTGATCATGTTGCGCAGGAACTGGCGGTGGCCAGGCGCATCGACGATCACGAACTGGCGGTTGCCGAGACGGAACGGGATGCGGGTGGAATCAACCGTCACGCCCTGATCGCGCTCGATCTGGAGGCTGTCGAGCAGGAAGCTCCATTCGACCGCCAGACCGCGTTTCTTCGAGGATTCGACAATCTGCGCGACCTTGCCGTCCTGCAGATTGTCGGTGTCATACAGAAGACGGCCGATCAGGGTGGACTTGCCGTGATCCACATGGCCGACAATGACGATCGGCGTGGCAATATCGAGAAGGGCTTCGCGGTCGGCCGGGTCGAGGCGCGCGGCGGTAAGGGTATCGCTCATGATATCGTCTCTATCTCGCTGCCTCAGAGGTAACCGGCGACGCGCAGCCGCTCGAATGCATCTTCGGATTCATGGTCCATGGCGCGACCGGCGCGCTCGGACGTTTTGGTGGTCTCAAGTTCCGCGATGACTTCAGCCACGGTGGAAGCGTTGCTTTCGACCGGGGAGGTGATGTCGGAATCGCCGAGCGAGCGGTAACGCTTGCCCTCTTTGGAGAAATACAGATCCACCAGCGGGATGTTCTCACGCTCGACATAGCGCCAGATGTCGATTTCACGCCATGACAGCAGGGGATGCACGCGGATGTGCATGCCTTCCTCGTGCGGCGTGGCGTACTGGTCCCAGAACTCGGGCGGCTGGTTGCGGATATCCCATTTGTGGGAGGCGCCGCGCGGGCTGAACACGCGCTCTTTCGCACGCGTGCCCTGCTCGTCGCGGCGAATGCCTGCGATAACACCCTGAAGCTTGTTGGCCTCAATCATGTTGGCGAGACCAACCGTCTTGCGGGCTGCCGAACGGGCGGCAGGCGGCAGGGTCGGGTCCATTTCCTCGACTGGCGGGCAGTAGCCGAGCAGCAGGTCGAGGTTCCACTTCTTGGTGTATTCGTCACGGAACGCATACATCTCGGGGAATTTCTTGCCCGTATCGACATGCATCACCGGAAACGGCACGCGGCCCATGAACGCCTTGCGCGCCAGCCAGACCATGACATTGGAATCCTTGCCGAGCGACCACAGCATGGTCAGCGGCTTGAGTTTCCGATACGCCTCGCGGAGAATAAAGACGCTCTGCGCCTCAAGTTGATCGAGATGGTCCATGATTGTGGAAGCCTTTTTCTGCTTTCAGGTCGGACGATGAATGCCGCATTCAACCTTGGCGAGACCGGCCCAGCGTCCGGCTCGTGAATCTTCATTTTCCCCAACCGGCCGCGTGCAGGGTGCACAGCCGATGGAGGGATAACCTTTCGAGGCGAGAGGATGCCGGGGCAGACCGCGGCGGGTCATTTCCGCATCGATTTCCTCCCTCGTCCACTCGGCCAGCGGGTTGATCTTGATCCGCCCTTCGCCATCCGGTTCGACGATTTCCATCCGGTTGCGGGTGGCCGCCTGCGACCGTTTGCGTCCCGTGATTAACGCCGGATAGGGCAGGGAAGCCGCATCAAGCGGTTCCACCTTGCGCATCTTGCAACAGGCATCAGGATCGAATGCCCAGAGTTGCCCCTCGGGATCACGGTCCTGAGTGACTTGCCGTGGGGGCCTGACATCGATCACATCCATGAGACCAAGCGTTCGGGCCAGTTCGTGGCGATATTCGATGGTCTCGGGGAAATGCATCCCGGTATCGAGGAACAGGACCGGAATGGCGGGATCGATTTCAGCTGCAAGAGCGAGCAGAACTGCCGATTCAGCACCAAACGACGACAGCACGGCTACCTGCCCCGGCAGCACGTCGAGCGCTGCCCGGATGATGGCTGTGGCGTCCGTTCCGACTGCCGTGAGGGCATCGACCTGCTGTTTTGTGACACTCATGCCGGGCATACCTGCTTGTTATACGACAAGAAGACGTGGTTTCTCGTGAGCATGTAGTAGATGAAGCGGGCGATATCAAGGCATGTCAGACCCACAGTGAGGGAAAACCGCAATTTATTTTCACTATAATTTACAGTTGAATTTATGGCGTGCCTTTGATCAGGCATGTGCTAGAACGATTAAAGTCGACCGGATACTTTTGGAGACCACTTATGAAGCTCTATTATTCTCCCGGCGCCTGCTCTCTCGCGGCGCATATTGTCCTCAGGGAGGCTGACCTCCCTTATTCGCTGGAAAAGGTCGATCTTGGGACAAAGAAAACCGAAACAGGCGAAGATTATCTGAAGGTCAACGGCCGTGGTGCAGTCCCCGCGCTGGAAATTTCACCGGGCGTCTACATCACGCAAAACCCTGCCATCCTCCAGTATATAGGCGATCATTCCACCATACCGGCATTCAAGCCACCCTATGGTTCCCTTGAGCGGGCCCGTCTTCAGGAAGCACTCGGCTTCTGCGGGGATCTGCATTCGGCAATCGGCGCGCTGTTCGCGTCCGGCCTTACCGGGGAACAGCGTGAAAAGGCCGTGGCGGGCACGGAACGACGGCTGTCACAGCTGGAAGCCATGTTGCCCGACAGCGGCGATTACTGGCTGGCTGACGGTTTTACGCAGGCTGACGCCTATGTGTTCGTGATCCTGTCATGGACGAAGCCACTGAAAATCGACATTTCACGCTATGCCAAAGTGGCCGCGCTGCAAAAGCGTGTGGGAGCACGACCAGCCGTGATCGCCGCGATGACGGAAGAAGGGCTGCTTTAAGCGGCGCACATCAGTCCATGCATGTCCGGGCGCGGCATTGGTTTTTTCGCGTCCGGCCTCTCACGGCTGGCCTGACGTGGAGCGTTTCACGGCCCGGATGAGCGCCTCTCATGCCCTGTCATCCTCTCCCAGCACTTCATGAAATGACGTGGTGAACTGACCGGGAGCCAGAGGCTGGGGTTGCGTGGGGGCGGGGGCCCAGGCACTCATCACCGCAAGGTGCAGCGGAACGGAAAGAATACCTTCCGTATTGGCGCTGCGTTCGCTCAGCCCCTCCAGCGCCGCCGGAAAAAGCGCCTGTGAAGGGATACGCCTGTCACGCAGGGCCACTGCGTTGGTTTCGCCTGCGGCCCGAAGATCCCGCAGCAGCGCAAGACCGGACCGATAGCCGATATCGATTGTCTCCGCATCCACCACAGGCAGGGCGAACCCGGCGCGTTGAAGGAGGGAAGCGCAATCGCGCAGAGTGGGGAAAGGCGACACATGAGGGGAGACGCCCCCTGTGAGGGCGAGCTCCGCCTCCTCGAACGCGGCACGCAGGGGGGCCAGAGTTGGGAGGACGGGAATACTGGCGAGCAGGAGACCGTCCGGCTTCAGGATGCGACGGATCTGGAGCAGCGTGCCCGGCAGATCGTTGACCCAGTGTAGGGAAAGACTGGCGATCACCAGATCGAAACTGCCCTCGGCAAAAGGCAGGGCTTCTTCATCAGCACAGACGACGAGACCGTGCCCTGTGTCCCTGACCTGTTGTGCCATCCCGGGAGAAAGATCGCAGCTGACGGCTTCGATCCCCCGTGCCTTCAGGCCCGCCAGTGTCGCGCCACGGCTGCCGATATCAAGCGCCAGAGGGAAGCTACGGGTCAGGTCGTCGAGTCTGTCCAGAAGCCGGTCAGCCGCTTCCTCCAGCAGGCTGGAAACAAGATCCAGCGTGCGGGTGGCGCGGTCCCGATGCAGCCTGACGGCACGGCGATCAAAAATGGCATGGTGGTGTTCCATCAGGGAATCATGTGCGCCAGTCCGGTCGTTGTGCCAAGAGTAAAGGCAGGTAACGATTGGTGGCGTCCCCGGAGCAGGCCGTGCAGGTGAATGAAGATCAGCCGGCTTTGGATTACGGGCGGATAGGCCGGTTTTTCCGCACGGCCGGACGCTTTGCTTTTGACATGATCTTGCCGCCGACATGCGCGGTCTGCGGCACGGAAGTCGATCAGCCGCGCTCCCTCTGTCCTGCCTGCTTCATGCGGATGCATCCGATCGGAGACCCACGCTGTGACCAGTGTGGCGTGCCATTACCTTCCGCCGCTCATCTCGGGCGCGATGCACGATGCGTATCCTGTGAACTGCACCATCCCGCCTGGTCGAAGGGCCGTGCTGCCTATGTTTACGACACAGGCTCGCGCGACCTGATTCTTGCCCTCAAATATGCCGATCGAACCCAGAACGCCGCCGTGCTTGCCCGTCAGATGGCCCGGGCCGGAAGCGATATTCTTGAAACGGCGGACTGGCTGATTCCGGTGCCGGTTCACTGGCGTCGCCTGATGGAGCGGAAATACAATCAGGCAGCACTTCTGGCGCGGGCCGTTGGAAAGCTGGCCGGTGTGCCGGTCCTCGTGGATGCGCTCCAGAGACCGCATGCCACTTCACGTCTGGCCGGTTTTTCCGCCGTCGAGCGTGCCCGTGAAATGGAAGACGCCATTCGTGTGCGGGCAGCCCGGGCAGCCCTCCTGAGGGGCAGGAATGTGGTTCTGGTGGACGATATCCTCACCACGGGCGCGACCGCGACAGCTTGCACAAAAATGCTGCTGGCAGCAGGCGCGGCGTCCGTGTCGCTGCTGGCCGCCGCGCGGACGGCCCCCGATGCGAACGACGACATCAGCCGCCCGGACACAGAGGAAGACTGAAGGGTTCTTCAGGAGCGAAATATTAGTTTCGGGATGAAGTGAATGTCCCGGGCACCCATATCATCCGTGTGACAGGACAGAAGGACGCGGTATGGTGCAGAGACCCTGATACCTGTTGCACAACAGCTTGCCGGAAAAGTAACGAAACATAATGCCGAATATCGAGATCTATACCCAGCGTGGCTGTCCCTTCTGCATTCGCGCCGTTGCCCTGCTTGAAAAGAAGGGCGTTCCGTTCAGGGAGATCAATGCGCCCCATGGAACGGCTGAGCGTACGGAATCCAGGGAACGTTCGGGTGGAAAAACCACGGTTCCGCAGATTTTCATCGACGGAAAGGGCATCGGCGGATGTGACGATCTCTTTTCCCTTGAGCGGAGTGGCAAACTGGACCCGCTCCTGAAAGCTGGCTGAACGACGCCATGATCCTCTACCAACTCCGGTGTACAGCCGACCACGAATTCGAAGGATGGTTCGGGAACTCCGCTGCATTCGAGGATCAGGCGGCACGGGGGCTTCTGTCCTGTCCTTATTGCGGAACCACGCAGGTTGACCGGGCGCTGATGGCGCCCGCTTTGCGGATGGCAAGCCGTTCCGAAAAAAAGGAACCGGAGCCTTCGGCCGAATCCACGCCGCCCGCACTCCCTCTGGCGGGCATGCCCGATGCGCTTCTGGCTGTGTTGCAGAAGGCGCGGCAGGAGGTGGAAAGCCACTGTGAAAATGTCGGCGAGCAGTTCGCTGACGAGGCCTTGCGCATTCACCGGGGTGACGCGGAAGAGCGTGGTATTTACGGCAGCATGACAGATGACGAGCACGAACGCCTTGAGGAAGAAGGGGTTTCTGTGCAACGGCTTCCGTGGGTGCCACGCGCCGAAGGGTGAGCGCTCAGCGACAGGACCGGCCGCACAGGCCGGAAGAGCCGGAAGGACGAGGTACGTGACCACCAACTCAGTTTCAGCAATGGGTCCCCGACCGGCACGCCATCTGCGCGTCAGGGAAGCGCTGAAGCTTTTAACACTTCCACTGGTTCTGCTGTCGGCTCTCTCCGGTATCCCCCGCGCTCAGGCAGAAGACACTCCGTCCGCTGATATTCCGGCAAGTGCGCCGGTTTATGGGATGTGGCTGAGCGAAAAACATGATGGCATTTTTCGTATCGCCCCCTGCGGCAATGCCGTGTGCGGCACGCTTATCGGGCTGTCTTATGGTCCCGGCGAACCCATGCCGACGGCGAAGGATGGGCGGTCGGAATGCAATCTCGTTATGCTGACCGGGTTTCGCCCCCTTGAGGATGATCCCGGACGCTGGGGAGGCAAGATTCTCGATCCTGATGCGGGGAATCTCTACCATGCCCAGATCTGGTCACCCCAGCCTGATATCCTCAAGCTGCGGGGGTATATTCTGGTTCCTGTATTCGGGGAGACCCAGACATGGAGCCGCTATAGAGGGACGATTGGTCCCAACTGCCGGATGCCGCCCAACCTCTGAAACCGAAGCTTAACGCTTCATCACGAAATATTGCGTGTGGGTGGACGAAGTCGGTTCATGCGACTAGTCCATGCTTCACGAGTTTGTCAGTTTGATGGTCTCGAAAGATGGGGGCAGGCTTTTTGCACTTCTGATGAAGGGAATAGGTTCTGTTGCGACACGACCGTTCATCGGTCGCTGGCTCATTGTCGCGCTCACATTCATCGGATTTCTGGGGCAGGTCGCGCTTCAGGGCCTGACGGCTCCTGACGAGTCTCCCCGCGCCGCCATTCTGCGTCTGACGGGCATCGACATCAGTCCGACCGTCGCCCCTTCAGCACATGCCGCGACCCATGACATGAAATCCATGCCGATGGATCATGGCATGGAAGCAGGACCGCAGCATGCCATGCCGGTCCACGCGCAGCCAGGCGGAAAAGACAGCCTCCCCAAAACGGGCCACCATCACGATGCGGACTGCCCTCTCTGTCCGTTACTGCTGATCTTCGGCATTCTTCTCGGCAGTGCTACGTTTTTGCCCGCCATCAGCACGGCATGGTTGTCTATGCGGCGCATTCTGGCGCAACCGCGGGCGCCTCCTGCTTTCACGCTGGCACTTCCACCGGCGACAGGACCTCCTCTCCTTTTCTGAACCCGCTTTCTCATCGTCGCAGCCAGACCTGCCGAACGGATGCTTTCGCGCATTCGGAAAGAGGTGACGGCTGCGGCTGACCGTAAGTTCAGTCCCGGGATTATCCTGTCATGCCCGCGCCCAGTCGCAAGCACGCCCTGCTGTGCTCTGTCTTCACACTTGGTTTTATCGTCAGTTCCACGTCTCCCGTCAGGGCGGCTTCGTTCGATCTGACGAAGGAAGACCATCTGGCCAACAGCCAGAAAGGCACACCGGCCCAATCAGCCGCTGCCCCGCTTTCTGCCGCAAAATCCAGTCCGGCCAAGGACGGAATAGCGTTTCATGCCGATGAAAATATCGTGGTGAATGCACTCAGGCTTTCAGACCGCCACAGCCCCGATACTACCTCCCTGTTTCGTCACAGTCTCGGCTTCAGTTCCTATTCGGCCGGTGGTGTGTCGGCGCTTCCCGTTCTGAACGGCATGGCTGACGATCGCGTCGCCACCATTGTTGACGGCATGCGTATTGCATCAGCCTGCCCCAATCACATGAACCCGGCGCTGTCCTACATCGATCCGGATTCCGTCTCGAAGGCGGAAGCCATCGCCGGTATCACGCCGGTCAGCGTGGGCGGCGACAGCACAGGGGGCAGCATCATTGTTGAACGCCGTGATCCGCTGTTCGCCGAGCATGGCAAGCTTCTGGTGACGGGGCATGTCCGTGGTGATTATCGCAGCAACGGCGGTGGATCCGGCGCGTCCGGCACCCTCACCGTCGCCAATGATACATGGAGCCTGCGCTATACGGGCTCCTATGCGCACGCGAGCAACTACAGGACTGGGGGTGAAAACAGGCAGGTGCGCTCGACCAGCTATCTCACCTTCAACCATGCCGTCACGGCGGGTTTCCACAAGGATAATCACCTCGTGGCTGTCACGTTCGGGCAGCAGGATATTCCGTATGAGGGGTTTGCGAACCAGTACATGGACATGACCAACAATCGCTCGACCTATGTGAACGGCAAGTACAAGGGCGATTTCGACTGGGGTGTTCTGGAGGCTCGCGCTTACTGGCAGCGCGTCGATCATGCGATGAACATGATGAACGACAAGGGTGGGCATACGGCGACGACCGGCATGCCGATGAACACGGACTCACGGTCCGTCGGATACACCCTCAAGGCCACGATCCGGCTGACCCCGAAGCACACGCTCACGCTGGGGAGCGAGTTCGATCACAATGGCCTCAACGACTGGTGGCCCCCGCTTTCCGGCAGCATGATGATGGGACCGAACACGTTCCATAACATCAACAACGGTCATCGCGACCGGCTCGGCCATTATGCCGAGTGGAATGCTCAGTGGTTACCGCGTCTGTCCACCCTGCTCGGGTTCCGCAGCGACATCATCATGATGAATACAGGGACAGTCTCGCCTTATTCATGGACCAGCATGATGTCGATGGCGGATGCGATGGCGGCACAGCGGTTCAATGCCGCCTCACGGGGCCGGACCGACACCAATTTCGACGTGACGGCGATGGCCCGCTGGCGTCCTCTGGATAGCCTGTCGATCGAAGGCGGCTATGCCCGCAAGACGCGCTCCCCCAACCTTTACGAGCGCTACTCGTGGGCGCAGGGCACTATGGCGACCAGCATGATCGGCTGGTTCGGGGATGGAAACGGCTATGTCGGTAATCTCAATCTGACGCCCGAAGTGGCCAATACGGCCAGCTTCACCATCACATGGCATGACCCGACGGATGATGCCTGGGAAATCAAGGTGCAGCCCTATTACACCTACACCCACAACTACATTAACGTCGTGAGGATCGGGTCCTTTTCCAACGGACTGTCAAAGCTCCAGTTCGTCAATCACAACGCCCAGAGCTACGGCATCAATTCATCCGCCCGGGCACGTTTGTGGAAGACTGATGCTTACGGCACCGGCGAAATACGCGCGAACCTCAACTGGGTACGCGGGCAGGATTTGCAGAACCATTCCAGCCTGTACCACCAGATGCCGACCAACGGCACGGTCGGTCTGTACGAGACGTATCAGAACTGGACGGGACGGGCGGAAGTCACACTGGTCAAGAGCAAGGATACAGTTGACTGGGTGCGCAACGAGCCGCGGACACCGGGTTATGCCCTGCTCGGCATCGGCGGCAGCTATCGCTGGCGCAATTTCCTGCTGGACGCCAGCATCGAGAATATCTGCAACCAGAAATACTATCTTCCCCTTGGAGGCATGTCGCTTGGCGATTACGACGCAACGGGCATCCTCGGTCCGCTGCCCGGTATGGGACGCTCCTTCAATGTCAGCCTGACAGCTTCTTTCTGAAGGCGAGGCACGCACCGGGTTTGCCCCTTATGTGTAAGGGCCGACCTGTAGACGGAGGATCGTGATTTCCTCCGTCACTGCCGATTTCCTTCGGGAGCGGCGGCGACAACGGCACCACCTTGTCAAGCGAGCCAGTCCGCCCATACCTTTTGCGACGAGGTGGCGTGAAAGGGAGTTCAGGGTGGAGAAGGACGATCGAATGAAGCTGTTCGTGTTCTATCTCGGCGGATCAGCTCCGGGCGCAAACATCGAAGTCCATGACGTCCAGTTTGCGATTGCGGAACGACCGGAAGATGCTCATCAATCGCTGGTCGCGCGATGGTTCGGAACGCGGAAATCCGTGCATATTGACGCATATGGCACGGTGTTCTGGGCCGATGGCTTCGCTATTACCGTGAGCCGGGAAAAGCCGGTCTCAGGCAAGCATCTCTACTTCCTCAACATGGGTGGATATGAGAAAGGCATGCTGAGAGAGGAGCACGAGTTTACTTTTCTTGTTGCCGATACAGCGAAAGAGGCAAAAGCCAAAGCGAAGGACATCTTGTTACCGGGTCGGGTGCACCGTCACAAAGATAACTTCATGGAAGTCGATGACTGCATTCCTTTGGAGCAGATCGATGGTCTCTATATTCACCTGACACCTTGTGAAACGGGCTCACCTGTCGTCGCCTCGTGGCAGGGGTACCAGCCAATCTGAGTCTGATGATCTGTGGAGATATGCGCTGGCGGTCACGCGACTACAGTGCATATCCCATCCACCTCAGAATCCCCATTGTGGCAAGATACAGCACAAAGGTCAGGCAGCACCCTCCCAGCAAAGCGGGATAAAACGCCACGCCCTGTTTCATCGCCCACGGGATGAGGAGGAACATGGGCAGGGACGGCAGCACATACCAGAACGTGGCAAAGACATGCGCCTGCATGCGTTCCGCGTCATGCGTTTCCTGCCATAGCCATAACATGCCAAAAATCGAGACGAGCGGCAGGGAGGCGATCAGCGCCCCGGCCGCTGGATAGCGTTTGGCCACCGAGGACGCGAGAGCGATCATCAGGCCTGAGAGAATGACTTTTACCAGAAAAAACATCGAAGGCCGCTCGCTTAGTGTTCCTCTCGGTATGCCATTTTACCATGATTGCACAGTCATCCCGGCTGCCCCTGAATAAAGGCATGGCCTGCCTGCGCGAAATCAATGCGAAATCCCCAAGGTTTCCATAAAGTACGTGCCATAACCTGTTTTTGGTCATGTGACTTGGGAGACGACGATGTTCGCGATGCAGTTGAGCAAGCCCCGCACGCCGCTCGAATGGGTCGAACTCCCAGATCCGCAACCCGGTCCGGGACAGATCCGCGTGAAAGTCGGTGCATGCGGGGTCTGTCGCACGGATCTTCATGTCGTGGACGGGGATCTCACCCACCCAGCGCTGCCGATCGTTCCCGGCCATGAGATCGTGGGGCGTGTCGATGCCATCGGGGCAGGCGTGACCGATCTCAAGATCGGGGAGCGGGTGGGCATTCCCTGGCTGGGCCACACCTGTGGCCATTGCCTCTATTGCGACGAGGGAAAAGAGAACCTCTGCGATCACCCGCTGTTCACAGGCTACACCCGCAACGGCGGCTACGCGACGATGACCGTTGCCGATGCACATTATGCATTTCCGATGGGCGAAGAGGGGGACGATGTTTCGCTCGCACCGCTGCTGTGTGCTGGCCTCATCGGATGGCGCTCACTTTCTCACGCTGGAAACGGCAAGAAGGTGGGTCTGTATGGGTTTGGGGCTGCCGCTCACATCATCGCACAGGTGCTGCGCTGGCAGGGCAGGGAGGTCTATGCCTTCACCACGCCCGGTGACACGAAGACTCAGGAATTTGCCCGGTCTCTCGGTGCAAAATGGGCTGGCGGGTCCGATGAGATGCCGCCCGAACTTCTTGATGCGGCCATCATTTTCGCGCCGGTTGGTCCTCTGCTGCCAGCGGCTCTGAAAGTTGTGCGCAAGGGGTGTCGCGTGGTGTGTGCGGGTATCCACATGAGCGAGATTCCGGCTTTTTCCTACGATATTCTTTGGGGAGAACGCGAAATCGTCTCGATCGCCAATCTCACGCGGCAGGATGGGATAGAGTTTTTGTCCCTGGCTCCGAAAATCGGCATCAAGACAACCACCACGACCTATCCGCTGAAGAAGGCCAATGAAGCGCTGGATGATCTCCGGCACGGCCGTTTCGATGGCGCGGCCGTGCTGGTGCCGTAAGGTCTCGTCCGCAAGCAGTGTTCGCTCAGGGGAGCACCGCTTTTAGCGCCCGTATCATGGCTGTCGATGAATAAGGCTTCTGCACAACCGGGATATCGTGGAATTCCTTCGGGATCATGGTGTGATTGGCGTACCCGGTTGTGAAAATGAAGGGAATACCCTGCTTTTTTAGCAGAACAGCCACTTCCAGTGCATTTTCATCTCCGAGATTGATATCGAGGATGGCCGCGTCCGGAGCCCGGCTTTCGATCAGTTCAAGAGCCTCGCACACCGATGCGGCCGAACACACGCTACCCACGCCATGTTCGAGAAGTGTATCCTCGGCTTCCATCGCGATCAGCACCTGATCCTCGACAATCAGCACTTCCATTTCCTGAAGGGTCTCGGCATTTCCATGCGTGCCGGTGGGACGTTCTGTTTCCGGAGACTGGGCAATATGCCAGTGTGTACGACCAGAATCCTTCACTTCACGGACGTGTCGGGCAGGCAGCGTCAGATAAATCACGATGCCTTCAGGGCGGAACTCCCGGCGGGCAGCCCCTCCCAGTTCATGCTTCAGCGCCCGATCCAGAAGAATGGTGCCAAATCCTGAACGTATCGGTTCCTGGACGGCTGGCCCTTCGGTCTCCATCCATGTCAGTTTCCAGGTCTGGGAATCCTCATCAAAATACCAGTGGATATCCAGATGCCCCTTGTCGGCGGACAACGCGCCGTATTTCGCCGCGTTCGTCGCCAGTTCGTGGAAAAGCAATGTCATGATCGACAAGGCCTTCCCCGACATCCACAGATCCGGGCCGGAGATGGTGATGGTCACGGTGGGGGTGGCGTAAGGCGCGAGTTCGGCTTGCAGAAGGGCGGAAAGACGACCGCCTGCATTCGCGCCGATGATCTGATCATGAGCCGTCGCCAGCGCGCCGATCCGGTCCCGCAACCTGCGGAGACCGTCCTGCGGGTCGCTTTCGTCTGAAATCGAACGGCTGACGACCGACTGGACCACCGAGAGGATGTTTTTCACACGATGCGTCAGCT
This sequence comes from Acetobacter conturbans, assembly GCF_011516755.1. Taxonomy (GTDB): domain Bacteria; phylum Pseudomonadota; class Alphaproteobacteria; order Acetobacterales; family Acetobacteraceae; genus Acetobacter; species Acetobacter conturbans. Next base: position 89,925 of record NZ_WOSY01000002.1, read on the forward strand.
CATCATTGAGGAGACGCTGTTGCGCTTCGGCTTCAGCACGTTGTTCCAGCTGGATCTGACGATAGATCCCCGTCGCCTCGATGAGCGCAGACCTCAGTTCTTCCGCAGCTTCCTCGTTTTCAATGGTCCATGCGCCGGAGCAGTTGTGCATCTGTTCCTGACAGAAACCGCTTTCGCCACACCGGACATCCACCCCTTCGCCCGGGCGCGGGGCACGGTTGACGATCCACATTTTTTCCTTCCGGAAAAGATAAAGATAGTCGCCCGGCTGCACGGTCAGAGGAATGACCATGAGGCCCGCAATACCGGGAAAACGAGAGACCAGCGCAGGAGCATCCTCGGCAAGCGAGACCGTGCTCCATATCTGCGTCATGTCGCCCGCGCATGATTGTGACCATCTCACCAGAGCCTCCAGCGCTTCTTCCGAAAACGGGAGACCGTGACTTCCGTAACCGCCCTCCATGAAGACGGCGATACCATCACATTCCACGAGAGACGCCAGCTCGCCGATGTGGGCGCGGATGTAGCTTGGGATATCACCGCTGAAGGTGGTGCCGAGCTGGATAAACTCTTGAATGAGCGTGTGCGCCCGGTGGGTCATCTGCAGGCGATTCAGGCGCACGACCGCCGATATCTGCAATGCCACATATTCCCCGAGCATTTTCGCAACAGCGCGTTCGTCCATCGGGATGTTTTTGGGCGAATAATGGCGGCAGACGATCATTCCCCACAGGGCGCCATCCACGACGAGAGACAGCAGCAGGGAGGCATGGATACCGCAATCCTGCAGATAGGCACGGCCTGTCGGCGATACCGCCCGCAACATGACGAGAGAAAGATCAAATGCCGGAAGATCCGGCATCGACAGGACAGGCTCAGGGGAGGCGCCCACGTCCTCGATCACCCGGACGAGCGAGCGGCGATAGACACCCCGGACGGCGAGGGGCAAATCCTCGGGGGCCATGAACTGGCCTGCAAGGCTGCTCAGGTTGGCCCGACAATCATCCGCGACCACTTCCGCCATGCCATTGGGCGCAAACCGGTAAAGCATCACATGGTCGTAGCCGGTCATCGACCGTAACTGCACCACCGCTTCATTGCACAGCACCTGAAAATCCGTTTTCTCGCGCAGGCTATCGATGGCACTCCGCAAGAGGCAAATCAGTTCACCATTGAGTCCCAGAGGACTTTGGGGCGTGCATTCAACAACGAGATCCTGACCGGCAATATGTACCGCCACATCGCAGGTGATCTGGGATTCCCCCATACGAAAACCAAAAAGCAGGCAGGGGCGTCCTGTGGTCAGGCTTTCTCTGGTTGCTCTGAGAATGGCTTCTGCGGCGTTGGCGCCCACGCAGCTTTCGAGTGACACTCCGAATGGAATATCCTGTGGTGCAAAGAACCGGGAAGCGTTGGCCGACTGACGCTGGAGCAGGAGCGTCTCCGCGTCGAACGCCAGAAGGCAGCCTTGCGGCTGGATGAGGCCGCTCCTGGGGATGGAGGAAACCCCGGTCTGGACGCCATCGGCCAGGACGCTATTCCCAAACGGTTTTACAGCTCTGTTGCCGCGATCAGCGTCCATCGATCATGTCCGGTAAGGCTTCCTGTTTTTGCGGAACCGGTCCCATGGGAGAGCGAACCCGTTTCATGGTGCACGAGGAAAAACAGTGTCTTCTGCTTATAGTTATTGATGGATACATCGGGAGTAAAAAAACTTACGTCACCGTTTGATCTTTTAGACACATTCCCGTCTCTCAGCCAGAGATTGTTAATAAATTGAAATTGATGATCAACTTTAGAGATATGCCAGCGCGAGGATGCCACCGATAAGCGCCAGCGCGAACGCTCCACACACGAGGGGAAGGCGCTTTTCAATGAAGGCCTCGATTGGTGCGCCGAAGCGCTGCAAGAGACCGGCAACAAGGAAAAACCGGATGCCGCGTGTGGCAAGGCTGGCGAGAAGGAATGGCAGTAGGGGAAAATGGGCGGCGCCGCTTGCTATGGTCACGAACTTGTAAGGAACCGGGGTGAGGCCTTTGATCAGGACAATCCAGACACCCCATTTCCTGAATTTTTCCTGCAGGGCGGCAAGCGTCGCGTCCGCATGGTAAAAATGCACGATGGGTCTGGCGACCACGTCAAGCAGAACGGCTCCGATATACCATCCGAGCACGCCGCCGGCGACGCTGCACAGGGTCGCGATGAGGGCGTAACGCCATGCGCGGCCACGATTAGCCAGCACCATAGGAATGAGAAGGGTTTCCGGCGGCAGCGGGAAGAAACTTGCCTCACTGAAGGCAAGAATACCAAGCCAGAAAGGAGCCATCGGACCGGCTGCATGAGCGCGAACGCGTGTGTAGAGACGGTCAAGCATGGCCCCGTACTCCTTTGAGACAGAGGTGAGAAGAGCCGCAGGAATGCCATTCAGTCGTCACGCGGGCAAGGGGCTTCCGTGTATCAGGCCGATACTGGCCTCCGATCTGTTTTTCGCGCTCCATTTCAATAAATTCTCGTCGACGCCATTGCTCAAAATCGAACAGATCACGGTTATGGTGACGGGGAGTTTCCGGATTTCTCCGGAATGGCGTTCTGCATGCTTTATCCGGATCAGGAACATGGCGTGCATGTCGGGTGTATTATTGGCCACAACTTCCAAGAGAAAGATCGTCGAAACGGATGCGCTGCTCCTGTCGTCAGGACCGTCTGAACGCATTGATATCAATCCATCGTCCTTCGTATTGTGCGACGCTTTAATCTTAGCATGGCAGGTCAACAGCTTTTCAGGCCATCAATGATGGAATTGGCGATTCCGCGCGCAAATTGAAGAAATATTACAGTGAAATTGGGCGTTTTTGTCCCAAGAACTGCTATCCGCAGCATACGAGCGTAATTTACCGTGTGATGATGAAACACGGAGCCATGAAGAAAAAGAATTGCCCTTGGCCTTCAATGGCATGCCCGGAGTGGTGATTGCGAATGCCATAGGGGGAGGAGGGGACAGGCAGCGGCGTTTTTCAGGGATACCCGAAGGTGGGGTGCCTAATTCATGGATATCCATGAAAAAAGATTGCCGGAACCACGGGGGGATGTCGTTGGATACACCCTGACAGGGCATGAGAAGCCCGTTGGAGACGTTACATGACTCCATTGCCCGATTGTGGGCCACATTCTGAAGCGTTGGGAGATTGGCCCATCGATGGCAACAGCATTTCACTCAAACACCCAAAAGCCGCATAAGATATATTATGCCAACTAAATGAGCGGATTGGTTTGACCATCCGGTGACAAACTATGTGTAGGCTTCGTCGATGGGTTGTTGCGGGCCATTCCGGGGTTTTCAATGGCCGGTGCAGAACTTTGAGCCCGTTATCGGGTTGAAGAAATTCGTTTATCTGCAAACATTCGAACAGGAAAAGAGACAGGCTGGAATGATCGTCAATAAAAGGATCGGACTTCTGGTTCTGATGCGGGAAAGCGCCGGCACATTGCTGCTGCTGGCCGCCTGGGATTTTGTTGTCGTTATGCTTTACCAGCTCTTCCATCAGGAATGGATGGAAATTCCCACCCTCCCACTCTCCCTCATAGGATCGGCTCTGGCGCTCTTCATGAGCGTGCGTAACAACACAGCCTATGCACGGTGGTGGGAAGGACGGACGCTCTGGGGAGCTGTGACAAACAATTCACGCTCGTTCGGCCGACAGGTATGCACCCTTCTCGGCGGCAGGAAAGACCTTGTGCGGGCGATGGCCGCCTACCCCCATGCATTGCGGACCGCGCTGGGCGATATTGACGCTTCAGCGGATGTGGAACGCCTGCTCGCCCCTGAAATGGCGGAACATATCAAAGGCTGGGCAAACCAGCCCAACGGCATTCTGCTGCAACTCGGGATGGGTGTGACCGAGGAAGCCACGAAACGCGGCATCGATGGGGCTCTGCACGGCCAGATCGACCGCATTCTGTCCGATCTGGCAAATGCACAGGGCGGTCTGGAGCGGATCTGCAAGACGCCCCTTCCCATCCAGTATTCTGGCCTGCCGCGTGCTCTTGCCAACATTTTCTGCATTGTGCTGCCGATTTCCGCAGTGCAGACGCTTGGCTGGGTTACCCCTCTCGGCTCGTCACTCGTCGGCCTGCTGTTCGTGGTGCTCGACAAGACCGGAGCTGACCTGCAGGAGCCGTTCGTTGATTCTCCACACGCCCTTCCAATGGAAGCCATGGCGAGAACCATCGAAAGAGATCTCCTTCAGTCGATCGGTGAAACGCCCTCCCCGCAGGTTGTGGCGTGTAACGGCGTTCTCCCCTGACGCGAGAAAAAATTCTCGATCACAAGATGTTCAGGTCGCCCTTTGTGCCATTGACCGCCATTACCTTTTTGTCACACTTGAAATGCTATGAAAGGCAACTGACTCAGACAGGTTTCCTGAATGCCGGGCTGGCAGGACTTTTCGTGTGTCACGGGTGCAAAAAGGACGAAAATGATCTTCATTCAGTCGGAGCTGCTTTTTTTCTCGCGTCTCCGCTCCGTGAGACGGTCGTCACCGCTCGCCTCTCCCTCCCAGAGCATCGGTGCGTTCATGCGCCCGCTTCTCGGTGCCGGACTTCTCGCGGGCTCCGCGCTGGTGGCGGTCGCTCAGCCCGCTCATGCGGATGAATATACCGACCTGCTCGATATCCTGCGGGTGAAAGGCAGTCTGACGCAGGGCGAATACAGCGTCCTGACCGCCAAGCATCGCCGTCATCTTCAGCAGGACGCTTCGGAACGTTCAGAGGGCCGCCCTGCCCGGCTCGCTGACGCACGGACAGCCGATCGTTCCTCGAATCTGCGAACCACGGCGACACGGACGGCGCACGGTCATGGCACAATGGCCGACCCGGACGTGACACCCGTGTTTCTTGACGCGCGGGATGCAGCAGACCGGGCGGCGGCAAGTGCACAGTCCGCCCATGACTCCATGCTCGCCGCGCAGGCCGCGATCCATGACCCCACCATCGTCAGGACCGACAAATACGTTCCGGGAAAAGGCGTCACCTTCCATGCAGGGGAAGTGGCGATCAATCTTTCGGGTTTTGTGAACGGCTTCTACACATACGACAACGCCTATGGGCGCTATGTCGGTGGCGGAACGTCCGCAGGCGCTGGTGGCAGCAAGTTTGATGCCTCGGCCGTCCGTAACGGTTATCTGCCTGCCGCGCTGATCACCAAGATCACCACGACCCAGAACGGGATCGACATGGCCGCCGTCTTCGGCATGTATCCGGGCATGGACAACAGCAAGACGGGCGCCCTGAACGCCAACTCGGGCGGCAGTCCTCTGGCGCTGGGCACGCCTGGCATCGATTTTCGTCAGGTTTACATGACCTTCGGCAACAAGAAGCTCGGAACCTTCAAGATCGGACGTGATCTCGGCATCTTCGGGTCGGATGCCATTCTCTCCGATGCCACCCTCATCACACTGGGTTCGATTGGCGGCAATTCCGCGCCGGGCAACACCAGCCTGGGCCGTATTGGTGTCGGTTATCTCTATGCCGACTGGATACCGCAGATTTCCTATCAGTCTCCGGTCATGCATGGCGTGCAGCTTACCGGCGGTATTTTGCAGCCACTCGATGAATATAATTTCGCCGGCACGAACGACAACGGAACGGGTACGCAAGCGCTGTCCGCGCAGTCCTCCTATCATAGTTCGCCCATGGTGCAGGGTAAGGTCACGTACGATTTCACCGCGGGTGACATCAAGGCGCGGCTCTGGGCTGGTTTCCTGTTACAACGTCAGCAGCGTCTTTATTCTTCCGTCATCACCGAGCAGGAAAAGAAGAGCGCTACGGTCGAAGCCGGAGAAGTTGGCGCAAAGCTGAGCTACAAAGGCTTCGAAGGCGTGGCCTATTACTATCGTGCCAGCGGTCTCGGGACGACAGGTCTGTTCTTCGACGGTGTGACACCGAGTGGTCACAAGCGTAATTCAGAGGGCTACTACGTTCAGGCGACCTATTCCTTTGACAAACGCTTCCGCGTTTCAGGAAGCTATGGTGTCAGTAATCTTTATCAGGCGCCCGGTGAGATCGATTCAATCCTCGTCAGACGCAATGAGTCCGAAGTGGGAGCCCTGTTCTACAAATGGACGGACTGGTTGCAGCTAGTTGCTGAATACAGCCATACGGAATCCATCTCTCACAGCAATAATCGCGGCAAAGACAACTCCGCATCCGGGGGCGCTGTTCTCTTCTTCTGATGCAGGCATGGAAAGGACTGTCCTGAACCTTCCGCACAGTCCTTTCCACACGACATATCCGTGGTGTTTTCCACGATGCGCGCTTTTTACGAAACTTTTCAGTTATCTATGCTTTGAGAGGTCTGCCTCGCTGTCATCAGGGTTTCTGGAACCCCCGAGACAGCGATGTGTTTTTGTGGTAGAACCATAGACTATGAGCACATTCAGATCTTCTCCGAAAGGCGGCGTTACGGACGCCATGGCACGCACGGCGGCGGCGACAACGGCCGCACAAGCCAAAACCAAAGTAAAGGACGAGGATCCTTTTCAGGAAGGCGATTCAATCGTCTACGCTGCCCACGGTGTCGGGCGCGTCGATCGCATTGGCATTGATGAAATCGCCGGAACAAAGCTGGAAGTCATCCAGATATCGTTCCCCGGCAATCAGATGACGCTCCGTATCCCGCTGTCAAAGGCTCGCAAGGCTGGCCTGCGCAAGATCGTCTCGCGCGAGATCGTCGACAAGGCGATGGGCATCATCAAGGGCAAGCCGCACGTCAGCAAGGGCATGTGGGCCCGTCGCGCCGTCGCTTATCAGGAAAAGATCAATTCCGGCGATCTCGTGCAGATCGCGGAAGTCCTCCGTGATCTGCGCCGCAATGTGGACAGCCTTGATGGCAGCTTCAGCGAGCGCAAGCTTTTTGAAGCGGCTCAGGAGCGTTTTGTGGCCGAAGTGGCTGTCCTTGAAAAGAAAGAACCGGCAGACGTGCTTGAGTCCCTCACCGCCGTGATGAAGGCAGCATAACACCGGGGTTTCATGTGTCTGCAACGCTCCGTGTCGCCGCCCGGTCCCCCTCGATGAGAGGGGAGACTGATCACCACCCCCTGCTGGTCCGGCGTGCGGAAGCGGAACTTGAGACAGGGCATTTTCAGGAAGTCGAAACAGCACTTGAACCTTATGGCGGCATGGGGTTCACCGCAATTGACCGGCTTCTTGGGTTTGCACTTGCTGGCCTTGTCCGCCCGGAGCCAGCCGCTGCATTGCTGGTGGCTGTGGGGCTCGCCTCGCCGGGCGGCAATCATCCTGCCCTTGATCTGGTAAGCCTGTTCGGACGGCTCGACCAGCGTGAGGCCGCCCGAAAAACCCTTGAGGCCATTCTCAAACTCACACCTGATGATCCCCGCGTGCTGGATGCGCTGGGCGACCTTTTGGCGCAACTGGGCAAGTTTGACGAAGCCGTGGCAGTGCTGGATCGCTCACTGGCCATCCGTCCCGTTTCTCCCATGGCACTCAATTTCAAGGCTATCGCCCTCATGGAGCGCGGTGACATTGGTGAGGCGGAGGCGATTTTCGGAAAAGTTCTCGAACTTGTGCCCGACAATGCGACTGCCCTTTCGAATCTCGCGTGCATCTATTCAGCCATCAACCGGACGGACGATGCGCTGGCACTCTATCGCTCGGCCATCATCGAACGTCCGAACAATCCGGTCATTCGCCTGAATTACTCCATCTCACTCCTCAAAGCCGGTCGTTCCGCGCAAGGCTGGGCGGAACATGAATGGAGACTGCGGCTGCCCGGCCATTCGCAGTTGCCTGAAGCCCGCCTGCTGCCTTCGCTGGGCGACGGTGTGGATCTGCGGGGCAAACGGGTTCTGGTCACGCAGGAGGAAGGTCTCGGCGATACGCTGATGTATCTGCGTTACCTGCCTGCCCTCGCCCGTCGTGGCGCCATCGTGCATGTCTGGGTGCCGGAAACACTCGCTGAACTCTGCCGTCGCGTTGAAGGAATCGCTGTGGTTCAGGTCGGCGGCTCGCTGCCTGAGTTTGACTGGCATTGTCCCTTCATCAGCCTTCCGCGCGCCTTTGTCGGAACCGGGGAGGAAACGGGTGATCCCGTCCCCTATCTGCACGCAAATCCGATCAAGATGCGGGAAGCGCGAAAACTTCTGCCCGCTAATGGCAAGCTGAATGTGGGCCTGGTCTGGGGCGGTGCGCCTCGCCCCCACTCCAGCAGCGCCCTGATGCTCGATCGACGACGTTCCCTGCCGTTTGCGAAGCTTGATCCGCTGGGGAAAATTCCCGGCATCAATCTGATCAGCTTCCAGAAAGGCCCCTATGCGGAGGACGGCACCATCCTTCCCTGTGGGAAAGCGATTGCCGATCTCATGCCTTATGCTGATAATCTTGATGACACTGCGGCTTTTCTCATGGGCATTGATGTTCTTGTGTCGGTCGATACTTCTGTCGTGCATCTTGCCGGCGGTCTCGGTCGTCCAGTCCTGCTCATGGACCGTTTCGACAATTGCTGGCGCTGGCTGTCAGGTCGGGAAGATTCCATCTGGTATCCGGACCTGACAATCGTCCGGCAAAACCGTCCGCGTGACTGGGATGATGTCGTCAGAAGGGTTGCAGCGCACCTGCGTGGCATGGCAGCAGACCATCGACGCCGCTGAATACGACGCGCCTGCCCACCACTCAGGAAAATGATGACTGCTCTTCTTGACGGCTGGAAAGCCGATCCCGTGCGTGAATGCCTTGCCGGCATGGTCGCAACATTTGCACTGATTCCGGAAGTCATCGCCTTTGCTTTTGTCGCGGGCGTTGATCCTTCGGTCGGACTTTACGCCTCCTTCGTCATCAGTGTGGTGATCGCCTTTACGGGCGGCCGACCGGCCATGATTTCCGCCGCTGCGGGCTCTGTGGCGCTGGTCGCGGCAGGCCTCGTCCATGCTCACGGGATACAATACCTGCTGCTGGCGACATTGCTGTGCGGCGCCTTTCAGGTCGTGTTCGGTTTGTTGCGGCTGCATGTTCTCATGCGGTTCGTCTCACGTTCTGTCAGAACAGGCTTCGTGAACGCCCTCGCCATTCTGATCTTTTCCGCACAGATCCCGCATGTCATCGGCGTGAGTTGGCATACATGGCTCCTGATCGGTCTGGGGCTTGCTATCATTTATGGCGTGCCGCTGGTGTTCACCGCCATTCCCTCCCCGCTCATCTGCATCTTTGCGCTGACTGCACTCGTGATGGTGTATCCGATGCCTGTCGCCCGCGTGGCGGATCTTGGGCATCTGCCGGATGGCCTGCCTTTTCCAACGCTGCCGCACCTGCCCATGACGTCTGAAACGCTGGGGATTGTGCTTCCTTACGCCCTTGCCATGGCCATGGTGGGCTTGCTGGAAAGCCTCATGACGGCGCGTGTTGTCGACGACATGACCGGGACGCCATCAGACAAGCGCCGTGAATCGATCGGGCTGGGCCTCGCCAATTTCACCACGGGCATTTTTGGTGGCATCGCTGGTTGCGGCATGATCGGACAGACGGTTGGCAATGTCCGTTATGGAGGACGTGGAAGGCTTTCCACCCTCGTCGCAGGCGCATTTCTGCTGTTGCTGATGGTCACTTTGCGCCCCGTTGTGGCACAGGTGCCCGTCGCGGCGCTGGTCGCGATCATGGTCATGGTATCCGCCAGCACATTCTCATGGTCATCGCTCCGGGAACTGGTCACGCATCCCCGACTGGCCAGCACGATTATGGTTGCCACAGTGGTTGTCGTGGTGCTGACACATAACCTGGCAGCAGGCGTTGCCGTGGGCGTGCTGCTCAGTGGCATCTTCTTCGCTTCGAACGTGTCGTCGATGCTGCGCGTCGATCGGATCGCGGAACCTGAGACCGGCACTTTACGCTTTGCCGTGCATGGTCAGATCTTCTTCGCATCGGCGGAGTTACTGGAAGATGCCATTGAATTCGCGCCCGCTGACAGACCACCCAGCGAGATCATCATTGACCTGACCGACGCCCACATCTGGGATATTACCGGAACGGCTGCTGTCGAGGCGGTTGTCGCGAATTTACAGAAACACGGTCATACCGTCCGTCTTCTGGGGCTCAATCAGGGCAGCGCACAGCTTGTCGAACGGCATTCCGCGCTTCCTGCAGCAAATGAGTAACAAATAGAAACAAGAAAGTGCTCTCCGGTTATAATTAAGGAGCACTTAATTATTCGCCCCTTATCCTCCGCGCCGTAGAGGATGATGGAATATGCTTGGACGTCGGTTTTTCGGATGTTTCCGGCGCCTGCGGTTACGCATTGCCACGCATCGCCGTGGCGATTTTTTGGCAAGCCGAAACGGAAATGTCCTGATCATCGTCGCTTTGTCGGCGCTCCCGCTCATGATCGGCGTCGCTGTCAGCGTGAATGTCGCTCAGATCGTGGATACCCGCTATCGGCTGCAAATGCTGGCCGATGCCGGTGCTCTTGCCGGTGCCAAAGCGACCAATGATTACCTTGCCGAGGAGCTGGACAGCGCCGACCAGGGCACGGCTTCCCAGATCGCTTCGGCCGGAGTGACCAGTTCCGTCACATCCAATTATCAGAAAGCCGGCCTGTCGACCCCGCCAGCCCAGACCGTCTCCCTGACGTCCAGCGGCGATTACTCATCGACAGTACAGGTGACACTCACCACCAGCCTGCCATCAATGATGTCATCCCTGATCGGTTCGCAGGCACTTGATGTCTCCGCCAGTGCCACGGCCAGCATGTCTCCCGGTTCCCGCTACTTCCAGATCATCTTCGTCGTCGATGTTTCAAATTCAATGGGTGTGGGTGGCACAGAAAGCGCCATCCAGACGCTGATCAATGCCGACCAGTGCGCGTTCGCCTGCCATGATCCCAACAGCTATTCATCCCAGACTACATCCTGCACAAAACGGGGAACTGGATGGAACTCCTGCGATAAACGTACTGTCGCCAAGAATCAGGGGATTCAGCTGAAGATCGATTACGTGAATTCGGCGATCCAGCTTTTCATCCAGCAACTTCAGACATATTCCAGCGATGAGCGTGCGAACTTCACTGTTGGCATCGATACGTTCGGCTATTCCTTCACCACCCTGCTCAGTCCCACGACGGACCTGACCACGGCCGCCACGAAAGCCCAGTCCATCGACATCGAGACGGTGACCAACTGGAAGAGTTCGATGGGGCCAACCTACAATTATGGCTACACCTATACGACAAACAGCCTCACCACCGTTCTGAACAACCTGACGAACGTGGGCGATGGTTCATCGGCCACTTCGATGCGGACATTTATCGTGTTTCTTTCGGATGGGCTGGAAGATACCCCCGGCAGTTCCGCATGGGGGCGCGCAACCGGCGTTCCCTATGTCAGTGCCTGCACGGCGTTGCAAAATACCGGCATCCGGCTGTTTACGATCTGGACGCCTTATTACGCCGTCCTGAGCGGATCGGAAGCAGGCCAATATGCCGCTCTTGTCGCGCCCTATGCCGGAACCGGAGACGGTTCAATGGAGGGCGCCATGCAAGACTGTGCCTCTGGAACCAATGACTTTTTTCTCGCCACGGATGGACCCAGCATTCAAAACGCGATTCAATCGACGTTCGGGGCCATCATTCAGGATGTCGGGCTTCGGCTGATCAAATAGCTCACGCCCGGTTCAGTGGGCTTGTGGCACTTTGTACCAGCTTGGTGCCCGCGTGCCCGAGTGATGCTTGTTGTGAAAGGCAGGGCCGTGACTTCCTTCATCATCGGCACACGCCGCGACTGTCAGCCCAAGCGCAAGCAAAATGACCCATGCTTTCTTTTTCCGCAGACGGCGATGGCTTTCGGATGCTGTCGACCCGGCAAGTTCACGCTGCATCATGGTGTCGTATCCTTGGCCTTGAAGGGTTGAACAGGCGCCAGAAGATTGGATTCATTCATGTAACGCGAAGCCTCAGGCGCCGGTTTGTCATCCGTGCCTGCTGTAGCCCCGATGCTTTGCGCGGCTTGTGCAAACAGCGCACTGGCCCGTGTGCCCTGCCCCGCCGCACGTGCGGCCTGCGCCTCAAGAGCAAGCGCTCTTGCCATAGCCTGATAATCCCCCGTCTCACGACGAAGTTTTACGGCTGTAGAAGCAAACTCCATGGCCTGCGTCGGGTTCCCGGCCAGAGCCTGCAACGCCTGTAATTCGGCAAGATCACCTTGCTGGGCAGCAGAATGAGGCAGTTTGGCCGTTTGCAGCATGTTGATCGCTGCATTCAGTGTCACGCCGTTTCCCTGCCGTGATGCGACAAGTCCACTCACGAAGGCGCCCCGTAAGGCGATATCGGTATCGGGAGCCTGAGAGGCCAGATGCGCTTCCTGCTCCGCCTGCGGGAGTTGTCCCAGACGGTATTCCGCAGCGGCGGCCACCAGATCGAGTGCGCCCGTATCCGTGTTCACCGCGCTGCCGCCATGAGTCGTTTTCGGCAGCCCCCCCGTCTGGGCGGAGGCTTCTTCCCCGTGCCTCATTGCCAGCGCGTTACGCGCATTCCGGACAGTTTCAAGAGCCGCCGGTGCTTCGTTGGCAGCCAGTTGAGTCACCGCCAGATTGTAGGAAGCATCCCCGATCGCACTGGCATCGTCACGACGAAGCGCCAGCCGGGCGGCTTCACGGTAGGATCGCTCCGCCACCGTGTAACGTTCGATGGCCAGAGCCTGGCTCCCGGTGTCCATGGCCTGCTGATAGGCCGTGTCCTGATCCTGAATCGTTTCGTCTGGTCCCGACCCGCTGCATCCTGAGAGAGCCAGAAGGGAAAGAATAGCCGTCGAGGCCAGCGCACTCTTTCTCATGGCGCGACTTTCCGGGCTGGAAGCCTGTTGGAAGTCGTCGTTTTCTGACCACCCAGCAACCACAGGCCCCGTAACTGGTTTGTCAGTTTCTGAAGAGTGTAGAGGGTGGTCTGGGCCTGCGTCAGCATAGCAGGCACATCGGCAAGACTTTCGTCCGCGCTACGCGCGATTGATGGCAGTCGCGGTGTCGCCTTCTTCAGGTCATGTGTCGCCGACTGCACGTTCGCCATGGTGGTGTCAGTTTTCGAAAGGATCTTGCGAAGCTGCTCTTCCTCGGGTCGCAGGCGATTGACCACGTCGTTCATGGAAACGATCATCGCCTCAGACTTCCGCACAAGCTCGTCGTTGGTCATCAGCTGACCCACGCTGCCCTTGCCTGCATGCATGTCGGTGATGGCATCGTCGAGCTGGGACATCATGTGGCGGGCGCTCGCCAGCGCGGGCATGACTTCGGCCTGAATGTTCTTGAGCGTCTGCGTGATCATGTCCGTGGGGCTGGGTTCCGTCACAGCATTGATGACGGCATAGTTCCAGTCCATCAGCTCCCCGGCCCCTCGCGTAAGATCGAGATAGCTCGCGCCGGCCACGACAAACTGTTTGCGGATCACCGCCGTGCTGTCACGATGCAGGAACGGTTCCACCTGCGGGTCCAGATCGACCATCGCATACATGCCACCGGTCGGGTTCAGCTTGATCGCACGGATCGTCCCGGCGTGCGCGCCCAGAATCTGCACATCCCCGCCAACGGTCAGGCCGCCCACACCGGTCTCGGGCAAAACGACCCGAAGACGTGCAGGCGGGCTGAGCCAGTCACTGAGAACACCCGCCTCAATCACCGCCGCCGCGAACACCACGATGGCGACCAGTACGAGGAGTCCCACCCATTCATCCGCATAATGAAGATGGATGAGAGGGCGGCCTTTTTGCCGTAATCTGATCTGAAACATCAGCGCCTCCGTACCGTTAACAGTCCATCGTCCGCAAGCCGCCACAAGGCGCTGACGGCCTTGCGGTAGGGTTGCCACACACTTGAATCCCGCACAAACCAGACGACAGCCGCCCCCCGGTCCCGTGCCGCCGTCAGACATTCGAAAAATGGCTGAGACAAATCGACCGGGCTGGTCTCGAGGGGGTCTTCAATCAACATCATCTGGGGTTGTCCCAAAAAGGCGCGGACGCAGGCGGACCGCACGATATCCGCATCCGACAGGCGGCGCGGCGTTTCCGTAGGAATGCCCGGCAAACCGAACTGTTCGCTCAGATGCAGCGTCTCGGTTGTAAGGTCCTCGATCGACACCGTGGTGTGGTGAAGCTGCTTGATCATGATGGACACATGCGTGCCGAAGAGATCGGTCCATATCGGCCGCCGGGTAATCCGGCCGATGCGCCCCCGCAGAGCATTGCGATGCCGGTCGTCAAGCTCCGTCCAGTTCATGCCCATGAAACGCGCGGTGCCATGATTGAGATGCACCATGCCGGAACAAAGGTCGGCAAACATGGTCGCACGAGACATATCGCGGCATTCAATCACCACGCATTCACCTGCCATCACGCGCAACGTGAATGGCACGGGAGGCAGGCTGCTCTCATCGAATGCCGGTGTGGCTTCCGTCAGTTCCAGCAGGGGGCCGCCAAGACGATTCACCCTTCTGCTCCTGACGATCCGGCTCTGAAGACAAACATCATCACCCTGCCCTCACAGCTTGAGACTGAAGAGAACGCTGACCGTCATGACGATCAGCATCCCGCGTGTGAAACCGCGTGGTAGCATGGTGGCGATGGAATCCTCGTTGGATGCCGTCAGTCCGCCGATACAGCACCCCAGCCCCACCAGAAAGCCGACCACAATGAATTTCAGTGGAATCAAAAGGTAATCCGCCGATGTCATGGCGGTAACCACATCATAGTAAAATGACAGGAGTGAATTGGAGAGCGCGCCGGACGCACGGCTGATGACATATCCCGTGGTCAGCGAGGAAAGTGAAAACATGATGCCGAGCGTGAAGCCTGCCACCGTGAAAGCCAGCGTTCTCGGCACTACCAGCAGGAGGAAAGGATCGAGACCCTCGGCCTGCATGGAGCGCACCTGCCCTCCCGTGGTCATCATGCCCACTTCAGCCAGGGACAACATGCCGCTTCGTCCCAGCATGAGAATGCCGACAAGAATAGGCGCCAGTTCCCGCACGATAACGGTCACCAGCACGGAGCCGGTCATCTTGGCCATCCCGGCAAATCCCAGCCAGTAAATTGCCTGAGACACAACGCCCACGCCCGTCAGTGCGCCCATGACCACCGTACTGAGCAGACCGCGGCCCGCCACCGTCGCCAGGGTCTGCTGGAACTCGTAACGGACGGTGCGACGCCATGTGTTGGAGCGCAAACTCTCCCGCAGCACGCCCCAGCTTGTGCCGAGCATGATGAGCAGGAACCACACCCGCTTGCGGACCATTGCGCCCAGCGTGCCGAGAAAATGCACGAAACGATCACTGATCGTCAGATTTTGGGGGCGTCCATCATCATCACGATGAAAGGTTTCGGGAGGGGCACCCTGACCATGCACGTCCGCCGACGGGCCGGCAGGCAGCACGCCGCTCGTCGGCGGGTTGGGGTTGCCGTCGTCGCCCGATCCGTTCTGGCCTGTGGAGGACCCTGTCACCGGCGGGTTGCGAGCACGTACACCCGCCCTATGCCCGAACGCGGTGCGTAGAACGACCCGCGACTGTGGAAGAGATAATGCTCACGCAGCGCCTGATAGACCCGTTCCGTGACTTCGATCGTCCCGACATCCGGCGCACCCTGCGCCATCAGTTCCGCGAGCGTCACCGTCTCACCCCACAGGTTGAACGTCTTGGGCTCCTTGCCAAGATCCCCGCCCATCGCCGGACCGAAATCCATGCCGATGCTGAAGATCGGCTCGATATTGGCCGTTGAAAGAAGCGTCATGCAGGTCTCGCGCAAAACCAGAGCCGCTTCCGCAAGACGCCAGATCGCCGTCGGATCGGGCTCCTTCGTGCAGCCTGCGACGCAGATCAGGCGATGGCCTGCCACCTTGACCGAGAAAAGGCTGTAACGAACAGCGATGTCCTGCACTTCGGTCGCGATCTTGTCGATGAGCGACAACAGCCCGGAGGCATCGTCGCCATTCTCCATGACGGGGTCCGAAAAAGTGATGACCATGACCGCTACGCTCGGGAACAGTCCCTCTCCGATTTCACCACCGACTTTGGGGGCCTGCATCAGAGCCTCGTCAATCCGCGGCGGCGGCAGCACCTGCCCTGACACGGCATCGTTGCCCGTCGGAACGGCACTTTCGGCGGCGGGCAACTCCGCCATCCCGCTGAACCGGATGGAGGCGATGGAGGCAACAATTTCGAGGAAGTAGCTGACATGCTGGGCGAAAGGCGCATCCTCCATCGTGATGGCGCCTACAATGTCGGAGTGGCCCTGACTCGTTCCGCGAATGGGGTGGACTGTCAGCGACGTTGTGCTGTTGTCCCGCATGACCATCCGCTCATAGGCCGCAGTGCGAGGGTCCCCTGCCGCTGACGCCACCGTTACAGGCGCTCCGGCGTCCACGAGCTTGAAGAAATCCTCCATGTCCTTACGGGACAACTCGAAGCCGCCGGAATGCGCTTCCTCCTTGGCGTCGTAACTGTCTTCGCAAATCAGCGCCGTGCCGTCATGCAGCAGTCGCCACAAGGAAACCCTGCGAGCATGGCTGACCCGGGCCAGTTCTTCGGTCAGGGTTAGCGCTTCGTCCTTCGCATCCAGAATATCCGGCGTGAGAGCTACCTGCTGCAGGGCAACCGTCTGGGTGCTGGTCTGGGCTCGCTCAAATGCAAGCTGACGTGTCAGCCGTTCCGCACGCTGTCCCTGCCGTCCCAGAAGACCGGCCAGCACCACGGCCAGCACCACGATGATCACGGAGAACTGGAGGCTTTCACGCCCGCTCTGCCGCGCGAAACTGGCAAAGTCATTTTCCGGAGCAACAATAAGCAGTGCCCAGTCATCGGATGTGGGCAAGGTCTGAGCCATGCCGATGTAGTTGTTGCCTTCATATTTGAAGGGGTGAGAACCGGGACCGCGCACCCGATAAATGTCGTAGATGCGGCGAAAGGTCCCTTGTGCCGTGGGATCCAGCGTCATCTTCGTGGGATCGCCATGAGCGCGAACGACCACTTTCTCGAAGTCATGACCGGCTATGATGCGCCCATTTTTGTCGAGAATGATCGCCGTCCCGTTCTGGCTGATTTTCAATCCATCCAGAAACTGACTCAACTGATTGAGGGAGACATTGATGGCGAAAACACGCTGGACGCCATCCGTTCCGACGAGTGGGACCGCCCCTGTCACCACCAGCATCTTGGTATTTGCGTAGATCGTGGGAGGCGTCCAGGCAAAACCCTTTTTCTGGATCGTATTCTCATACCAGGGGCGCGTGCGGGGATCATATCCGCCGGTCGGGTTTTCGTCCGAACGCAGGAGTTTTCCACTCTCGTCATAGAAATCGTGATGGAAGACCGCCTGTTTTCCGTCGGTCTTCAGTTGGGTATATTCCAGTCCCTTTCCGTTCGGATCGCGTTCAACCAGTAGAAAGTTGCCGTTCTGATCCGCGAGATAATAGGACTGAATCTGAGGGACCAGTCGCAGCATCGATGCGCCGTAAGCATAAAATGCTCTCTCGGCCACGGCTGCTGGCGCATGACCAATGAAGTCCTGTGCGAAGGACCCGCCCAGCGTAGCCGCGCCGATATAACCGGTCACATCCTGCACGACGTAGCGTTGCACGGACTGAAGCAGCTCGTGGGTGAGCTTCAGCACGCCTTCGCGGGTGGTGCGGTAGGAATGCCAGCCAATGCCGCCGATTGCCGCAAGGATGAGGACAACGGTCGCCACAGGAATAACGACCTGAATAAACTTCTGCCGCAGGGAAGCATCCGTCTGTTCGGTCGGGTCGACAATCTCGTTCGCAGCCAAGAGTTTCGCACCCCTCATCCAGACGTGCAGGCTTCGGCACGCGCGCAACGGTCTAACTTTAACAAGGTCTTACCAAAAATCTCCAGCTCTAAACACCCTATGCGAGTGGCATGAGAGACCGGTGACGCCAGCAGAGCGCCCAATAGAGCACACTGGCGATGAAAATCGCGGAGAAACTGGCGGAATAACCGAACCATACTCCCCATGAACCGTAGAATCTGGCGAACAGGTAGCCTGCGGGTAATTCGATCAGAGCAATGCAGCCCAGCATGATTGCCATTGGTGGAACCGTGTCACCACTGGCCCGCATCGCCGCACCCAGCACGCCACCCAGCGAGAGCAGGACGGCACTCCACATCACGGAACGGAAGACATGGGTGGTGATCGCAATCACCTTGGGGTCGGATGTAAAAAGGGAAGACACCATCTCGGGGGCGAGCGAGACGAACAACGCCAGCGCACTTGTCAGAGCCAGACCGATCCCGAAACCCAGAGCCAGCACGGCGCGCGCCCTTTCAGGCTGGCGCGCTCCGATCGCATGCGAACACAGCACGGACACCGTGATGCCCACCGCCATGCCGGGATATTCGATATAGGTCAGCGTCTGCGTGAAAAGACCGTAGGCCGCTGTCATATCCACACCGAACCCGTTGATGCGTCCGACCAGCACGACTTCGGCAAGCCCCTGCGTCGCTATCTCAATGGTTGACGGAAATCCAAGCCGGATCACGGAACGCAAAACTTCCCGCGAAGGCAGAAGCTCGCGCATCATCTGTCGGCCGGGAGCCAGAGGATGGCCAAGCCGTCGCAGCCAGACGGCCGCCAGCAACAGCGCGGTGCACCAGCTGATGATGCCCGTCACCGCTGCTCCCGAAATCCCAAGTCGGCTTGTGATCAGGATGGGTGTCAGCACCAGTGACATGATGATCTGCAACGCCATCATCGCCAGTGGGCGAATATTGTCTCCCGCACCCCTGAGCGTGATGGAGACAGTGATGACCAGAATCAGTGCCGGCGTTCCGGCAAGAAAGACCCGGCAATATTGAGCTGCATGCGCGGAAATATCATGCGGCACGCTGAACAACGTCAGCATCGGCTGCACCATCCACTGCCCTGCGACGGCAATCACGCCCCCGAAAACCACAGACATCGATATGGAGGCCGCTGCGGCTGCCCGGGCCCGCTCAGGCTCCCCGGCTCCCCAGAACTGCCCGACAAGCACACTCGCACCGGTTCCCAGCCCCACGCCGCAGGAAACCAGTATCAGCAGCAGAGGATAAAACGTGCTGGCGGCAGCGAGATCGGCGGCCCCCAGAAGGCGGCCGATATAAATATTGCCGATCGTTCCCGAAAGTGACTGCAGGATGCAGTCCAGAAGAACGGGCAACATGAAAATCAGGAAAGAACTGATGAGGCTTCGATCGTTCTGCCGTGCTTGCGGTTCTGACCGAATATCGTCGTCCGTCTGTTCGATCGACACAGTATTCTCACTCAGTGACAGGCTTCATTGTTCGTAACGGGTGCGTGCATCGCATTGCCTGTTACGAAAGAGCTTCATTTGAAAGCCGGCTTTCATAAAACACTGAAGTGGCAAAACAAAGTCTTGTTGACGTGGCGATCAGTCCAGACGTTTCACCGCTCAACTTTCACAGCCAGAAAAACACTCGATCTGGGTAAGGCCTGCCTATGATGTTTTTATGACTACAGGTAGGAATGACTGTCTTTATTTTGTTTTCAAGACAGCTGAACCTGCTGGCCGGTTTCTTCAACATATTGTCTTGCGTTGAAGATTTCGTTTCAACCACCATACTGGTGGGAAAGATGGTGCTGCTAGCGAGGATTGAACTCGCGACCTCTCCCTTACCAAGGGAGTGCTCTACCACTGAGCTACAGCAGCGCCGACGGGAGGGTTCCTACCCGCTGAGGGCAGTCTCGGCAAGCCCCCAAATCCATTTGCGAGAGACTTTTTATCCCTCGCCCTCACTCAGTCGTCCCGATGGATCTTTTCCATACGCTCGTGACGTTCCTGCGCCTCAATGGACAGAGTGGCGATGGGACGTGCTTCGAGCCGTTTCAGGCCGATCGGCTCTCCGGTTTCCTCACAGAAACCGTAATTGCCATTCTCGATACGCTGCAATGCCTGATTGATCTTGCCAATAAGCTTGCGAGCACGATCCCGGGTGCGCAGTTCCAGCGCCCGGTCTGTCTCGACACTGGCCCGATCCGTGACGTCAGCTTCATGGATTCCCCCCTCGGAGAGGCTGGCCAGCGTGCCGCCAGCTTCCTTAAGAAGCTCCGCACGCCATTTGATCAGCTTCTGACGGAAATATTCCGTCTGCAGGGGGTTCATGAATTCTTCGTCGTCAGACGGTCCATAGTCCGGAGGAAGTGTTAACATGTCTTTCATCTCCGTTCCCTGAGGCGGCGCCCCCTCACGAATGCGCGGCTTATAGCGGCGCCCACCGATCCAGCCAAGCTCGAATCGGCGTATGATTTTCTGCTATGCTTCCAGACGGAAAAATTTTCAGGACTGGTCGGCTGTAGGCCCCACCTGCTGAGAAATATGATTTTTCTTATTTTCCTGTCGCCTTATTCTGGCGGCCTCCACGGCAAGCTTCACACGGATGGAATTGGCTACCGCTGCAATGCCGTTCATCCCCGATGGCGGCATGTCCCGGCAGATTCCATCCAGCTCAACCAGCAACGCTTCCGGGGATGAGCGTCCGTCCAGCAAAGCAATCTGCAGTTTTTTCAGCACATCAAGAGCAGCCTGACCCCAGGCCAGTGTTTCACGATGCTCTTTCTCATCCCCTGCCAGAGAAGATTCCTGCAACGACAATAAGGTGAGAGAAACTGCCGCCGGTCTGATCTCGGATTCGGTGGCCTCCACTTCCCGTGGCAGTGAAAACGCAGACTTTGCCGACGGGCTTCGAGTCTTTGAAGGCATCCTTCCGCGGGTCACATAGCCGAGTGAGTCGATTCTGCTCATTGGATCTCCGCGTCCTCTCTCAGAGTGAAGCGGCCTGCAGGCGGGGACCGCTTGTCTTCAAAGAAGGACACCCCTGCGCCCGTTCAGAAATTGTTTGTTCTTCCAGTCGATAGTGTGGCCTCGAAACATTTACGAGCGGCAAAGAACGGAATGACCTTTTTTTCTCGCAGGTTTGAAACCCGGAATCCCAAGGTGTTTCGCCTGTTTTCGACGCTCCTTCTCGGCATCTCCATTCTGATTCAGCCCTTCTCCGCTGAGGCGGCCCGGGTTCGAATCAAGGATATTGCCGACTTTGAAGGAGTCCGGACCAACCAGCTTATCGGTTACGGACTTGTCGTCGGTCTTCATGGCACGGGCGATAAGCTGACCAATGTGCTTTTTACCCGCGAAACGCTCATCAGCATGCTCAACCGTCTGGGCGTGAACATCCGTGACCGTGAAATCCAGCTGCAAACCCATGATGTCGCTGCCGTCATGGTCACGGCCGATCTCCCGGCTTTCTCGCATGGAGGCGGCCGAATCGACGTTACGGTTTCCGCAACGGGTGATGCCACTGACCTCACAGGAGGCACTCTCCTTGTCACCCCGCTTATGGCGGCTGACGGAGAGGTCTATGCCGTGGCGCAGGGGTCACTGGCGACCAATGCTTTCAGTGCCAAAGGTGCCGCCGCATCGATCGTTCATAACATTCCGACCAACGGTCATATCGCCAATGGTGCGGTTGTCGAACGTGAGGTGCCGGTTGATCTGGCCAACAAGAAACAATTGCATCTCTCTCTGCGAAACCCGGATTTCACGACTGCCACCCGAATGGCGCAAGCGATCAATTCCAATATTGGCGGCAATATCGCCAGGGTCATGGATCCCCGCACCATCGCTCTCGATCTTACAATGCGGGACAATATCCAGTCCCTGTCGCTGATCGGTGACCTGATGGTCGAGCCCGATACTCTCGCCAAGGTCGTGGTCGATGATGCGAGCGGAACAATCGTGATCGGCAATGATGTGCGCATCAGCACGGTCGCGATCGCACAAGGCAATCTGACCATTCAGGTGACCGAGACGCCGATCGTGTCTCAGCCGGGACCGATGTCGAATGGGACCACCACGGTTGCGCCGCGCACCAGCATCAATGTGAACAACGGGAACAATGCCAAGCTGGGTATTCTGAGAAACGGACCTGCTCTCAGCGATCTGGTATCGGGCCTCAATGCCCTTGGTGTTGGACCCCGCGACATGATTTCAATTCTTCAGGCCATCAAGGCCGATGGCGCATTACAGGCAGATCTGGAGGTCCGATGACGACGGCCATTAAAAATCTGATGTCTCCGGGCACTTATACAGTCCAGCAGTCCAGCGGCTCAGAAACGGTAGATCCGAAGATATGGAAGACCGCCAAAGATTTTGAATCCATGACGATCAACCAGATGCTGGAGCCCATGTTTGACACTGTGGATACGTCAGCCGGTTTCTTCGGTGGTGGCGTGGGAGAATCAAGCTTCAAGCCCATGCTGACCACGGAAATGGCCAAACAAATCGAAAATAGTGGTGGCCTCGGTCTGGCCCCATCCGTCTATCACCAAATGCTAGAAATGCAGGAGAAGGCAAAGCAATGAACGAAGCCCTATCTGTCATTGACAGCGCAACATCGATCCTTGAGGAAGAAAACAGCAACATTACGGACGGAAATATAACGGCTGTTGCTGGGCTTTTCAAAAGGAAGGAAGCCGTTCTTGCGCGGCTGAACAGTCTGTCGATGGAGTGCAAAAGCAAGGCCCCATCTGAAGTCTGTTGTTCAGCGGAAGTGCGAGACGCGGCAAAGAAACTGGAGACCGCAATTGAGTTGAATCGCACACTTCTAAAGAGAGCGATGACAGCGCAGGCGCATATCATTCAGTTGCTGACAAGTGCAGTTACCCGGCCAGACACCAAAACTCCTTACGGAAAGAATGGGTCTTACAATTCAGCTCAAAAAATGCATGGAAAGACTTATCGCAAGAACGCCTGAGAGACCCTTTAAGCGTTCAGGTAATGTGTGCGGATACTTTAAAATAAAAAACGGGAGCAGTGTGCTGTAATCAACACCCTACTCCCGCATATATTCTATATTTAGCCGCGACGAGCTACTCGCGACGTCGTCTTGGCTCGCGCTGCCGAACGCTTTGCTGGTGCTGCAGCAACCGGTGCAGTTTTTTCAGCTGCAAGTCTGTCCAGCCGCTTTTGCTTTCTGGCGGTCTGCGTATGACGGAGCTTTTCAACGGCTGACAGTTTCACCTGAGCGGCCTCTTTCCGGGGCGTGCTCTTGCTAGCTGCTTTCGCAGAAACCTTGGGGGCCGCTTTTACTTTTTCCACGATCTTCGGTGCGCGTGCTTTGGCGGGGGCCTTGGCGACTACGGGGGCAGCTTTTTTCATAACAGCCGCTTTCTTGGGCGCAGCGGCTGTCCGTGCCGTCTTGGCTGCTGGCTTCGCAGGAGCAGCTGCGGCCACGCGGGTTTTTGCGCGACTGGTCACAGTCTCTTCCACCACGGCCTTCTTACGGCCTCTTGTGGCAGGGGCCGGAGTGGAAGCAGTGACTTTCTGTCGTGCGGCTGGTTTGGCAGCAGGAGCAGGCGTGGCTGCTGACTTGCTTGGTTTTCTGGCCATGATTTTGTCTTATCCCGTCAAATCGACATCAGGCTGCATTTGCAAACACTGAAGTATTTATTGAAACTTTCTAAGGAATTGACTTCAGAATCTACCCTTCAATCTCATCGAAAAGGTGATAATTCAGCCGTTTCCTCACTATTTAATTTGATTGCAATATAGATTCGACATGGCGTTTGCAACATCATCAATCTGCGGTTCTGTAAGAAAACACGTTCCCACGCAGCAGAAAGCCCCCCGCCCATCCACTGCAATTTAAAAATTCACTTCCCATGACAAGGAAGTATTACGCGCATGTGCCTGAGAAAATAACTTTCAAAATATGGAAAACCCCATATGCACTCCCGTCATATCTAGAGCTTTCGCAACTGGTTTCGTCGAGCGTATCTCGCCTGACATATGCATCATCCGATAAAAGCTATTTGTGATTCTGTCTTTGTTTCGCTATTTCTTTCGCATCTTAAATTTCCTCTGCGACAGGATGGCGTGGCATGAAAATCAACGGCGTACCGTATCGCAGTGTGTGGATCGATCAGACGGACAACCGCACCGTCTGCATCTTTGATCAAACGAAACTGCCTTTTTCCCTCGTGACATTGCAGCTTACGACATCAGCCGAAGTCGCGCATGCCATCACCTCCATGCAGGTTCGAGGCGCTCCCCTGATCGGAGCGGTGGCGGCTTATGGTCTTGCCCTGGCACTGAGCAAGGATGCCAGTGATGCCGCAATGGAAGATGAAGCGGCAATGCTGGCGGCTACGCGGCCGACCGCCATCAATCTCCGCTGGGCCATTGAGCGTATGCTGACGAAATTACGTGCTGTGGCAGAAAAAGATCGCGTCGCAGTGGCCTATGACGAGGCTGGACATATCTGTGATGAAGATGCCGCACAGAACGAAGCAATCGGCCGACATGGGCTCGAATTGATTCGCGAGATCGCAAAAAACAAGAAATCAGGCGAAAAAATCAATATCCTGACCCACTGCAATGCAGGCTGGATCGCGACGGTTGACTGGGGTACCGCTCTCGCCCCTATCTACATGGCGTATGATGAAGGACTGCCGGTGCATGTCTGGGTCGATGAAACCCGACCTCGTAATCAGGGTGCCGCTCTTACGGCGTGGGAGCTGGGCAGTCACGGTGTGCCGCATACCGTGATCGTGGATAACGCGGGCGGTCACCTTATGCAGCACGGCAAGGTGGATCTGGTCATCGTCGGCACTGACCGTGTCACGGCGCAGGGCGATGTTGCCAACAAGATCGGCACGTATCTCAAGGCGCTGGCCGCTCACGACAATGGAATCCCCTTTTGGGTCGCCCTGCCCTCCACCACCATTGACTGGCGGGTCAGAGACGGTCTGCGGGAAATTCCCATTGAGGAACGTTCGCCGCAAGAAGTCACCACCGTGACCGGTGAGACCGCAGCGGGTGAATTGCAGACAGTCCGGATCACACCACAGGGCAGCAATGCAGCGAATCCCGCCTTTGACGTGACACCTGCCCGACTGGTCACAGGTTTGATTACCGAACGGGGCCGGTGCACCGCCAGCGCCGAGGGTCTGCGCAAGCTGTTTCCCGGGAGCATCTCCTGAAATCGTCGCGTCTTGTCCGGCATCCGATCAACTGGCGGATCCTCACGGTCCGCCAAGACTTTGAAACGCATATAAAAAGGAGAGAGACGTACCGGACGCCATCTTCCTGTATGCGCCGGTTGGCGTTAAACAGACTCTAACATTATGTCTGACAGTCAGCCGTGGGCACATGCTGCCCCACTCAACCGGGGAACCAGAGGAAGCTCTGGCATGTAGATGACCAAGATCGTGGCCCGCAAATCCTTCATGCTGTGTGTGGCTCTGGCGGCCACTTCCTGCTCCCCTCATCCACAAGTTTCGCCCACTCCGGCACAAACACCGGTCGCCCAGTATCGCGGTGGTTTCGGCACCCTTGCCTATGATCCTCATGTCCCGGACTTCGCCACACGAAACTTTACGCCCTTCAACCGGCAGGATGTCGTGGCAATCGCAATGCGTGAGTGGCGCCTCTTTGGCATGCCGGTCGATGATGACGACCCCGAACTGCGCCCGGAACCCACCACTGCAAGTGTAAAGCCCGAACGCGCTCCCGGCCTGTGGCAACGGGTCGGTGAATACTGGTGGATTGGGCAGGACCCGCAGGAAACGGAAGCGTCATGGAGCGGAAAATACGATGCCGAAGGGCGCATTTTTCCGTTCGAAAGTGATGGTCATTACGCCTGGTCAGCAGCTTTCATTTCATATGTGATGCGTGTGGCGGGTGCGAACGATCGCTTCCCCTATTCGCCCAATCACTCGACCTACATCAACGCAGCGGCTTCCGGCCAGTCCACAGGTCTGAGGGCACACGATCCCGGCAGTTACGTGCCTAAGCTGGGTGATCTTATCTGTACCGGGCGTGGAGGCAGCAAATCAGTCCGTTTCTCCAGCTTGCCCACGTCTTATGGCTTCCCGGCTCATTGCGGTTTTGTCGTCGCAACAGGTCAAAATGGACAGCCCTTCGGTCGGCAGCTGAGTATTATCGGCGGCAACATCGACGATGCCGTGGCGCTAACGCACGTCCCGACAGATTCCAACGGCGCTGTGGCTTCAGCCGATGGGCACAGCTACGACACACGTTATCCGTGGTGTGCCGTGCTCGAAGTGCTGTATGACGCGGACGCAGAGCCGGACGCTGGTCGGTAAAACCAGCACCTCTCCGGGGTCACGGCTTTCCTGTCGTCAGTTCTGGCGCCAGGGCAGACCCTCGGCCTTCCAGCCCGAGACTACTCCGCGATGCATGTCACCGTTGAGCGGACCTTCAAAGCCATCCTCAACATTAAAAACCTTTTCGAACCCGTCGCCAGAGGCGGCGATGGCAGCAGAGCGACTGCGTGCCCCCGAGCGGCAGATGAAATAGAGCGGCTGGGATTTGTCGATGCCGGCTCCGCGCAATTCCTCAAGGAACTGACCGTTGATCAATCCACCCAGAAACTGCCAGCTGATGGTATAAACCCGCCGTCCCAGTTTCGAGATATCCGGCACCCCGACGAACTGCCATTCTTCAGGCGTTCTAACGTCAATCAGATACGCACCCGCATCTTTTTCGAGCGCGTCCCAGGTCGCGCGCGAGGGGATGTCTTTCACCATTTTCCCAGAAACTCCAGACACTCAGATTTCGGGATGTTGCGTTATTGCCCGCAGGCATGCTCCATCCATGGCAAACCTGATTGCATGCGGTGACAACACGCGCTAGCCCCAATCTCAACAGGACAAAAGGCAGACAGCATGACCTCGACACCCAACTCCCTGTCGCTTCCCGGCTGGACCACCAGCTCGCGTGACATGACAGGCGCCATCGGCGGCACTCCTCTGATCCGTCTGACACGTGCGTCGGAAGCGACGGGATGCGAGATTTTCGGCAAGGCCGAGTTCATGAATCCCGGTGGGTCCGTGAAGGATCGCGCGGCGCTGGCGATCATCGAGGATGCCGAGAAGCGTGGTCAGCTCAAGCCGGGCGGAACCATTGTTGAAGGCACGGCAGGTAATACCGGCATTGGCCTCACACTTGTCGCCAATGCCCGTGGATATAAGTGCATCATCATCATGCCGGAAACGCAGAGTCAGGAGAAAATCGATTTTCTCCGCATGATCGGTGCGGATCTGCGCCTCGTCCCTGCCAAGCCTTATCGTGACCAGGGCAATTACGTACATGTCTCGCGCAGGATTGCCGAAGAGAACGGCTTTCTCTGGGCCAACCAGTTTGACAATGTGGCCAACCGCGAAGGCCACCGCCATACTACGGCCCCCGAAATCTGGGAGCAGCTCGACGGCCGCGTGGATGCCTTTACCTGCGCCTGCGGCACCGGCGGCACACTGGCGGGAACAGCGCTCGGTCTTGAAGATTGCTCTCGTCAGGCTGGCACGGAGCGTCCGGATATCGTTCTCGCCGACCCTGAAGGTTCTGGTCTTTATGGCTGGGTGAAGTCCAATGATCTGTCTGTGAGCGGCTCTTCCATCACCGAAGGTATTGGCCAATCCCGCATCACGGCCAACCTTGAAGGGGCTCCGATTGACGATGCGGAGCGGATTCCGGATGCGGAAGCGCTGGAACAGATTTACAGCCTGCTCATCCACGAAGGACTTTCCGTGGGTGGCTCTTCGGGCATCAATGTCGCGGCTGCCATCCGCGTGGCCCGACGCCTTGGAGCAGGCCACCGGATCGTGACGATCCTGTGCGACGGCGGAGCCAGATATCAGTCCAAGCTGTTCAATCCGGAATTTCTGCGCTCGAAGGATCTTCCTGTGCCATCATGGCTCGATAAATAAACATATCGGGATAGAGATTTGATTATTCAGCATTTCCTTTTTTAAGGCCAATAAAAAGAAAATGCTGACTTTCGATCTTAGGAAGATCAGGCAAGTATCTTATTATAAAGCATAAAATAACCTAGAAAGCGCAGGGAGGTGTGTTTTCCAAGGGAAGTAAGCTCTACGCCGCAGGTGATAGGTTAGGCAACGGGACGGTCATTCGTCCCCCAGCGCTCCCCGTCCGACTTCGGAGCAAAATCATTGCGCGCACTCGTCATGCACAATGACATTCACACTCAGGAAATGTGGGTTGGTCTGACACTTGCACGGGGGCTGTGAAGACAAGCGGTCGATACGCTCTCAGCCTTCCCTATGTTGCGGACATAGGGAAGGCTTCTCTATCAGCGCCACCAGCCAGAACCCCCACGCCCCATGATCCGGCTTTGTGAGCAATTAAGAAGACAGCCCGCTGGCACCATCAAGGCATGCCAGCATGCAGTATTTTTACTGAACTCCGACATCTTTTTTAGAAAACAAAAACCGGGAACGATGAGTGTAAAGCGCCCTCATCGGTAAGAAATCATTCTCCCCGATGAGGCTTGCCTGCAATCCAGATGGGACTACCGAGTGAATGTATGTCTCGCCTCAGCTTCCGCCCAGTCGAGCCAGGGAAGAAGGGCCGCGATATCCGAGGTTTCGACCGTCGCGCCACCCCAGATGCGTAGCCCCGCAGGCGCATCTCTGTAGCTGGCAATGTCGTAAGCCACACCTTCACGGGCCAGAAGACCGGCGATCTCTTTCGCTGCTTTGGCCTGCGTTTCCTCATCCAGCACTGTGAACCACGGCGCCACAATACGCAGACAGATCGCCGTGCTGGATCGGGTGGCTGCATCCCGAGCGAGAAACTCAGCCCATTCAGATGTCTTTTCCCATGCTTCCACAGCAGCCAGATTGGCTTTGCTACGGGAGATCAGACCTTGCAGACCACCCGCACTTTCAGCCCATCTCAATCCGTCGAGCGCATCTTCCACGCAGAGCATGGAGGGCGTGTTGATCGTGTCGCCCCGGAAAATACCTTCGATCAGCTTTCCCTTGGACGTAAGCCGAAAAACCTTGGGCAGAGGACGTGGCGCAGGGCCTTCTTCGAGGCGAGCGACAGCGCGGGGTGACAGCGCCAGCATCCCATGCGCGGCCTCTCCACCGAGGACCTTCTGCCACGACCACGTCACCACATCGAGCTTCTCCCACGGCAGGTCCATGGCAAAGGCCGCAGAAGTGGCATCGCAGATCACCAGCCCTTCATGGTCGGCGGGGATGGCCGCATCGTCAGGCAGCTTAACGCCAGAGGTCGTGCCATTCCATGCCAGCACCACGTCCCGGGACCAGTCCACGTCTGCGAGGGATGGCAACGCGCCGTAGTCGGCCGTCAGCACACGGGCATCGAGTTTCAACTGGGCGGTAATGTCGTTTGCCCACGTCGCGGAAAAACTTTCGAAGGCCAGAACATCAACGGGGCGCGTGCCGAGCAGCGACCAGAGGATCATCTCAACCGCTCCGGTATCGGAGCCGGGGACGATCCCGAGCCGCCAGCCTTCCGGCATGCCAAGAACGGCGGCAGAACGGTCAATGACCTCTTTCAGCCGGGCCCGTCCTTCCGGAGCGCGGTGCGAACGACCGAGCAATGCACCGGAAAGAGCTTCAATCGTCCAGCCCGGGCGCTTGGCGCAGGGGCCGGAGGAAAAGGCAGGATTAGCAGGGCGTGCCAAAGGCTTGCCCGGACGAGAAGACACAGGCGTTGCGGTAACTGTCATGAAACATCCGGAATGCTGGTGCGAGAGGGGGGATTCGAACCCCCATACCTAAAAGGCGGTCGATTTTGAGTCGACTGCGTCTACCATTCCGCCACTCTCGCGACTGCCTGTCCTCTACCAGCATCTGCGCCTTCAGGAAAGACGCCAATCCGTTCAGGCGGCGTGTTCATCCATCAGAGGCACGCGCGAAAGACGCGCCATGGTCTGGCGATAATGCTCGACCTCTGGAGGATAGATGACACCCTTGATGATCGACATGCTGTGCAGCGTGGCGAACAGATGGATATCGTCGGTCGAAAGCGTACCATTCACGGCTTCAACCGACCGTATCAGCGGAGCGAGCGTCTGGAGGTGGGTGTTGAGTGCCGCGACAAAGTCGGACCCGTCCTCCAGCAAGGTGGCGAACTGCCCGCAGGATGGTTCTTTCTTGCGCACAAAATAGGCGCGTGCGGCTGTCGTGGCGAATTCGGGGAATGGCGCACACGCGACACGCGGCAGCATGAGCTTGTACAGGATCGGTCCGGCAGCGGACAGCCAGTCGGAGATGGGCGGACTGACGGTTTCGGACAGCCGGTTTTTCCCGATATTGTCGATATGGGCGACAATATCCATGCTCTCGCCCATGAATTTCCCGTCTTCTTCGAGAATAGGCAGCAGTTTCCGGCCGATCATCCGGATCGGGCCGGCCTCGTCATCATTCAAAAGATATCTGATCTCGACCGGAATGTCCTTGAGGCCGAAAATCATCCGCGCCTTTACGCAAAACGGACAATGTTCATAAACGTAAAGTGTGCGGACCATCGTTCATTCTCCTCTCCCGGGGGAGACACCCAGCATCAGCGCGATATTCTGAATCGCCGCGCCGGACGCTCCCTTCCCCAGATTGTCCAGTCGCGCCGTCAGCACTGCGTTCCGCCCTTCGTGGTCGGCATGGACACGAAGCTCCATGCCGTCCTGTCCAGCCAGCGCGTCAGCCACAAGGGTGTTCTCAGCCTTGCAAACGGTCACGAAAGATGAAGCGACATAGCGCTTCTCAAGAATGACACGCAGATCTTCGACAGTAGTTCCCTTCTCCAGAAGATTCATGTGGATCGGGATCGAGACGATCATGCCTCGTGGAAAATGCCCCACTGACGGCACGAAAACCGGACGGTGCTCAAGAAGCGCGTGGCTCCGGATTTCAGGCAGATGCTTGTGGGCAAGATTCAGCCCGTACAGCAGGAAGGCGGGGCCCCCTTCGCGCTCCTGTTCCTCGATCATGGACCGTCCGCCACCGGTGTAGCCACTGATGGCGTTGATCGTCACCGGAAAGTCGGGGGCCATCACTCCTGCATCGACAAGCGGGCGCAAAAGCGCGATGGCGCCCGTCGGGTAGCAGCCGGGGTTAGAGACACGGTTCGCCCGCATGATCGCTTCGGGCTGGTCCTCGGAAAGTTCGGGAAACCCGTAAACCCAGCCGGGAGCCGTGCGGAACGCCGTGCTTGCATCAAGGATTTTGGGGGCTTTTCGTCCATCGGTGGCCAGTTGCTCAACCATCGCGACCGCCTCTCTCGACGCGTCATCGGGCAGGCACAGCACCACCAGATCCGCCTCGGCCATCGCCTCGACCCGCGCCTGAGGGTCCTTGCGGCGCGCCGGATCGACCGAATAGATCCGCACGGGCAGCGAGAGAAGACGCTCGCGAATTTCGAGCCCTGTCGTTCCCGCTTCGCCATCAATGAAAACAACGGGTTCGGCCATCATGTCCTGCTTTCCTTTGCCGTATTCCGGTTCTCTATAACCATCCGGACTCTTCTGACGCGAGTCAGTTGGATGTTCATACACCTGAGAGGGCTTTGACACCCAAATGTCATAGTTACTTGCATCGCCGTTCAGCCTTCGGCACACTTCCGTAACGATTAATCAATGTCCATGACGGGATGAAGGTGGGAATGCAGGAAGTGACGGGGCCAACTGCCGGGCAGGATTCCGTGAGCCAGCTCAAAAGCCGTCATGTCACTATGATTGCTCTCGGCGGCGTTATCGGAGCGGGCCTGTTCGTTGGCAGCAGCGCGGCCATTGCCAGTTGCGGCCCTGCCGTCCTGCTGACCTTCGCCTTCACGGGTATTCTCGTCATGGGCGTCATGCGCATGCTGGGCGAGATGCTGATTGCGCGTCCGGGGCTGGGTTCGTTCATCGATTATATCCGCGAAGGCTGCGGTCCGCGGGCCAGCTTCATGTCGGCATGGCTCTACTGGGCATTCTGGGTTGTCACCGTCGGCAGTGAGGCCATCGCCGGAGCGATCGTGCTGCAAAACTGGTTCGCCCTGCCCGTCTGGCTGATGGCCACGCTGCTCGTTATCGCTGTCGTGCTGATCAATGTGACGGCGGTGGGCATCTTCGGTGAATGTGAGTTCTGGCTCTCCCTCATCAAGGTCACATGCATCATCGCTTTTTGCGCTGTGGCCTGCGTGTATCTGACCGGAATTCTCGGTGGCCATCCGACACCGGTCAAGAATTTCGTGGGGCATGGAGGTTTCATGCCCCACGGCTGGGCGGCGCTGCTCTCCATTCTGCCGACCGTGCTGTTTTCGATGGTCGGCAGCGAGATCGCAACCGTCGCCGCGGCTGAATCAGCCGATGCCACGCGCAGTATCGCGCAGGTTACACGCACGATCGGCACCCGGATCAGCATCTTCTATATCGCGTCGCTCTTCCTCGTCCTGTGCGTGAAGCCATGGGATCAGATTGCCCCTGGGCAGTCGCCGTTCGTACTGGCCATGGAGGCCATGCACATCCCCGGCGCTCCGATGATCATCCGGATCGTCGTTCTCAGTGCGATCGTTTCCTGCCTGAACTCCTCCCTCTACGTGACGACACGCACGCTCCGCGGACTTGCCCAGCGCGGCGAAGCCCCGGCTCTCCTCGGTGTCACGGCTGGAAATGGAACGCCACGCGCAGCCGTACTGTTTTCGGGGCTGGTCGGGCTTCTCGTCGCCTTCTCCTCCATTCTTGCACCCGGCACGGTCTTTGCCTTCCTGCTGAGTGCGACGGGTGGCGTGATGCTGTTTGCCTACCTGTTCGTGGTGGTGGCCCACCTGCGCCTGCGTCGGCAGGCCATCGCCAGCGGTGCATCATGGCCGTATGTCGGCGTGCCGTTTTTTCCGATTGCGAATTATCTGGTGATTGGCGCCGTGCTCTTCGTAATCGCGGCAATGCTGGTCGAGCCTGAGCAACGCTCCACTGTCATTGCGAGTGTGGGGGCGTTCCTAGTCGCGGCTGTGGCGTTCAATTTTGTGCGACGTCCCGACGCCAGAAAAACCGTGACTCCACCGCTGAGGATGGACACTTCCACCAGTCCGTCCCGATAAGACAGGTTCTCGGAGGCCAGCGTGACAGAAAGGGCATCAGGGACCATGATGCCGCAATGAAACGCAAAGCTGCCCCTGAAGTCGCTGTCAGCCACTCAGAAACGCCCTTCCTGAACCGTGTCGAGCGCCAGAAACATGGCGTTGCGCTTCGGAAGACCGCCAATCGTGCGAGCCATGCCGACTGGTCTCCTGCCTCAGGGCGAGCGATGCCGCTGGAGCAACTGGCCGGTCAGGGAGCCACGCGCATCCCCGCCCTGCTGCCGGTTCGTTATTCCCGCATGAAAGCATCGCCTTTCGCCTTTCTGCGCGGAGCGGCGATCATCATGGCGAACGATCTCGCCAATACCCCTACCAGCGGCCTGACAGTGCAGTCCTGTGGTGACTGCCATCTGGCGAATTTCGGAAGCTATGCCTCGCCTGAAGGGGTGCCGGTTTTCGATATCAATGACTTCGATGAGACGCTTCGCGCTCCATTCGAATGGGATGTGAAGCGTCTGGGAACGTCTCTTGTTCTTGCAGGCATGGAAAACGGCCTCTCCGACAAGAACTCGCGCCTGCTTGCCGAGAGAATGACGCAGACCTACGCCGCCCAAATGACCCGTCTGGCGGCTCTCTCACCGCTGGAAGTGTGGGCCGACCGCATCGACCTGATGGCCGCGATCAATAATTTCACGGATCAGAAGGTCCGTGATCGCGTCAAGGCTCAACTCCAGCGTCGCATGGACAGCGCCGATCATCACTTCGACCTTGTCGATGTCAGTGGCAGCGTCCCGTCCCTCTGCGAGCATCCCCCTCTGGTGGTGCGACTGAATGCCGAAGATGACACCATCCGGTCTGCGTTCCGCCGGTATCTGTCCACCCAGCCCCCCGAACGCGCCATTCTGCTTGAGCGCTACCGGCTTCAGGATGTCATTTTCAAGGTCGTCGGCGTCGGTAGTGTCGGCATGTTCTGCGCCATCGGCCTGTTCGTCACGGCGGACAACGAGACGTTGCTGCTCCAGATCAAGGAAGCGCAGACATCCGTGCTCGCGCCTTTCACCGCCCCCTCTCCGCTCCACAATCAGGGAGAGCGTGTCGTCGCCGGTCAGCGGATGATGCAGGCCGTGTTCGATCCTTTTCTGGGCTGGACCCATACGAGTACGTCGCCAACAACCGCTGCCGCATCCCCGGTTCTCACCGAGACGCCCGAGGAACGGCAGTTTTACGTCCGGCGACTGAAAGACACGCGTCTTGCGGCGATCGGTTCCGACGTGGCGCAGGAAGGACTGGCGGACTACGCGCTTCTGTGCGGTCGCACTTTGGCCCGTGCGCATGCCCGCACCGGAGACGTTGCCGCCATCGCTGGCTATCTGGGAAAAGGACGGGGTTTCTCGGATGCCATCGCCTCGTTCTCCGCGCAGTATGCACGCCAGACCCGCTTCGACTGGGAAATGTTTTGTAAAAATCTCTCGCCGGACAATACTCTTCCGGAGCCGCACTCATTCCGAAAGCCGTAAGGACACAGCGTGACGCGCGGATATCCCCGGTTGACCGAAGATATCTGGCGTCACGATGGCTGCGTGCATCGCAAAAATCACAGGGATCACGAAAGAGTTATCGCCTGATGGCTTTTGCCACCGGCCTTCCTCTGCTGGTCAAGCACCTTAATTTGGCTTAGATTTTCATCCCATCCATGAACACTTCCCAATCCAGTGGCCCGGCGACAGCCAGGAGCGACAATCACGATCATCCTGAATGGGCCATCGCACCAAGCGGCAACGAAGCGGTCCTGCAGGTCTCAGGAGACTGGATCGTCGACGAGGCTGTACCTGCCAGCCTGCCTGACGATGCGTTCAAGGCAGTACAGGGCGGTTCCGGTTCGGCTTTGACAGTCGACACCACGCGGATCGGCCGCTGGGATTCTTCCCTCGTTTCTTTTCTCTGGAGCGCGAAACAGGCTGCTGCCAGAACCGGCATGACCTTCGATGTCAGTCAGCTTCCTCGCGGTATGCAGCGGCTGTTTTCGCTTCTGCCGGAAACACCTCAGGCCCCTGCAACGCCCCACACCTGCATTCCCAATCCGTTCCGGACCAGCGGCATCTTCACGCTCGCGACTCTGGACGAAATCGGAGCGGTCACGACTCTCGGTATTGAGACTGCCCGCACCGCCCCAAAGGGACTAAGCGGTCATGGCGGCATGCGACTACGCGATCTGCTGTCCAATATCTTCGATGCGGGACCATCCGCCCTGATCATCGTGAGCGTGGTCAACTTCCTTGTGGGTGCAATTCTTGCCTTCGTAGGCGCTATCCAGCTCCAGAAGTTCTCGGCCGATATTTATGTCGCGAACCTTGTGGGAATCGCCTGCGTCCGCGAACTTTCCGCCGTGATGACCGCGATCATCATGGCCGGTCGCACAGGCGGCGCTTATGCCGCCCGCATCGCGACCATGCTGGGAAATGAGGAAATCGACGCCCTTCAGGTCTTCGGCATTCCCATCTCAAGCTACATTCTGCTCCCCGCAGTCCTCTCCCTGATGATCATGATGCCGCTGCTCTATCTCTATGGCTGCCTGATGAGCATTGCAGGTGGTTATACGGTGGCCGTCGGTATGCTGCCCGACATCACCGGCGCCGGTTACATTCACCAGACCTTCTATGCGATCGATCTCCATCAGTTCGAATTCGGCTTCATGAAGTCGATCGTCTTCGCCGTCATGATTGGTCTGACGGCCTGCCGGATCGGCCTTAAAGCTGGCAGGAGCGCCGCAGATGTGGGAACCGCCGCCACGTCCGCCGTCGTGGTGGGCATCGTCGGTGTCATCGCGCTTGATGCGATATTTGCCGTCATCGCCAATGCGGTAGGCATCTGAGCAATGGAAAGAGACGCCACCTCACAAGCTACGCAGACCCTGCCGACAGACGAGGTTTTGCTGTCCCTGCGTGACATCACCATCGGTTACGGCAGCAAGATCATCCAGCAGAACGTCTCGATGGACGTAAAGCGTGGCTCGATCTTCGCCATCATGGGAGGCTCCGGCTGCGGCAAGAGCACCATCCTTCGCAGCATGATCGGCCTGCTTCGTCCCAAATCGGGTGGATACACGGTCGACGGCGATGATTACTGGACGGGCCCCGACAGTCATCGCACCGCACTCAACCGCCGGTTTGGCGTACTGTTCCAGAGCGGAGCCCTCTGGTCGTCCATGACGGTCGGAGAAAATGTGTCTCTCCCTCTGGAGATGTTCACGCGTCTCGACAAGACGATGACCCGCAATCTGGTTGAGCTGAAACTGGGATTTGTCGGCCTCTCGCACGCCATTGATCTTTATCCGTCGGAAATCTCCGGGGGCATGCGAAAACGTGCCGGACTAGCGCGGGCGATGGCGCTGGATCCGGATATTCTGTTTTTCGATGAGCCATCCGCCGGACTCGATCCCATCACGTCCGCACGTCTGGATGATCTCATTCTCAGCCTGCGGGACGGACTCGGCGCGACAATCGTGATTGTCAGTCACGAACTGCCCAGCCTGTTCGCCATCGCCGATGACGGTATTTTCCTTGACGCTCAAACAAAGACACCGATCGCACATGGCGCGCCCCGTGACCTGCGCGCTCACTGCACGGATCCACAGGTCCATGCCTTCATGAACCGCGAAGCCTACACCGAGGCGTCACCCGCTGAGCCAGCCACGAAAGGCCCGATTACCAATGGCCACTGATTCAGGAGCAACCCGGCAAACTCTCGTCGGCCTGTTCGTTACAGGCGGCGCTCTTCTGGGAGTGCTGGCACTCATATTTTTCGGCAATATGAATCTGTTTTCCAAAAACACGCGCGCAGTCATCGTGTTTCAGGATTCAGTGGCCGGGCTAGCGGTCGGCGCGCCCGTGACCTTCCGGGGGGTGCGGATCGGTTCCGTGGACAGGATTACCCTGCGTTATGATCCGCAAACCAACGTTGCCTATATTCCGGTCGAAATTACCCTTGAATCGAGCCAGATCCATGTCCTGCACAACGCGGATTCTGGGGCACAGTCGCTTGGCCTGAAAGAAGTCGTGGCCAATGGATTGCGGGCCGAGCAGAATCTCCAGAGTTTCGTGACAGGCACTCTCAACATCAATCTGGATTTTTTCCCCGGTTCGCCAGCGGAATTTCATCCTCGTGTGAGCACTCTCCCGGAAATTCCAACCCATCTGTCCGCCATGCAGAAGATCAAGGAGACCATCACGGATCTCCCCCTCAAGGAACTTGCGGCACATGCTGACGAAGCTGTGCTGTCCATCCGGGATGTGGCTGCCAAGCTGGACCGCGACCTGCCGCCGCTGGCCATCAGCCTGCAGGAAAGCTCCAAAGATGCCCAGAAGACCCTGACAACCGCCACGAACGCCATCAATGACCTGCAGGGCAAGCTGGACACCACACTTCTGGACATTGACCGTCTGATGCGCACCGGCAATGCCCAGCTTGAGAGCCGTGGATCTGACCTACACAACACTCTGACAAGCGCGACACGGGCGACGGATCAGGCCCGCAAGACGCTGGAAGGTGTGCAGGGAATCCTTTCTCCACGCTCGGCCGATCGTGACAATCTGGACTCCGCTCTGCGTGACATCTCTGCCGCGGCGGCATCGCTGCGTGGATTTGCCAGCGATGTCGAGCGAAACCCGCAGCTTCTCCTGATGGGACGTCACCAATGAGGAACAGCGCCAACTTGCAGCAGGAGGCACAGATGACCTCAGCACGAAAGAGCAGCCCAGCTCTGGTTCTCCTCCTGACAGCCCTCTCCCTCGCGGGCTGCGCCAGCCCGCCGTTGCGACTCTACACTCTTGAAGGACCCGCAACGGCCGGTTCCGCTGTCACTGGTCCCATCGCGGCTGGAGCGCCGGTTGTCGAAGTCCGCAGAGTGTCTCTGCCCGACTATCTCGACTCTCAGGATATCATCACCCGGGACGGCACCTCGCTCAGTCGCAGCCCTAACGGACGGTGGGCGGAACGGCTGTCAAATGGCATGACCGACCTCATCAGCAGCCGGATCGGAGCTGCGCGGCCGGATCTTTTCGTGACAGAACAACCTTTCACAGCGAACACTTCTGCCCGGCTTGCCATCACGATCTCGCGGCTCGACCTTCCCCGTTCCGGTCAGGCGACGATGGAAGCGAGCTGGGCTTTCATCCCGTCAGACGAACATGAGCCTGAACAACTTGAGCGCGGTGTCTTCACGGCCTCGGGTCCACTGACGACAGATGGCGATTCCGTTGCGATAACAGATAACCTTGTCCGTCAGCTCAGTGACCGCATCATTCACTCACTTCCACAAGGCTGGCACGGCTAAGCCAAGCTGTATTCAAAACACCCTATTTACGGAGAGCGGTGTAGGGTGACCGCTCTCCCAGCGAAGGATGGTCCGAAGGCCTCGACCTATCCAGAACTGAAAGTCAGGTCGTTCGAGTTATGCCTTTATGGCAGGCCTGTTTGGAAAATTATTCGCAAAGTAATTTACAGTTACACAATTACAGGTGTTTTGTTAAAAAAAACTCTACGCAACACTACTGAGATGTTTTGCTGCAAAATCGTTCGCCTTCTTGCATGATGCGAATGCTACAGTTTTGCTTAAGCCGCCTCTCGGCTCACAATGCGTGTGCGCCCTTTATCGCGCGTCTGGAAAGAAGACTCGTACGTTAAGTTCTTCCACTCACTTTTCGTAGACGAGACGACCATGGGATATCCGTATTTTATGATGTACCGCCTCTTCCTTTCTGCTCTCGGGCTTATGGCCACGGCGCATGCAGCACAGGCGCAGGACGCGAGCAGCAACATTCAGGCTGCACTGGATGCTTGCCATGCCGGGAAAGGAGGCTGCATCCTGGATTTTCATGGGGAAAGAAAAATTCTCCAGAAAACCATAAAAGTAGATCCAGAATTATCCAGCATTCGTAATGCGGTTTTTGAATGCCGCATGCCTTCCGGGACCTGCCTTTATATTTCGGAAGAAGGTTATGGACATCGGAATAACCCGACGACCAACCGTCTGGAGAACGTCACGCTCTTTGGCAATAAAACTATCGATGGCATAACGATGAATTACGATGTGCCGAAAGATTACGTCACTGATGCAGCCATGACGCTTTCAGGCGTCTCCATCCGTGGATTCAACCATGGTCTCGTGCTGGCGAACGGGGTGTGGGGCGTTGATATGTTCAATGTCACGATCGGCGAGGGAAACATTGGAATATACGTTCCGCCCGGGACAAAAGACGCTGGTGAGCGCAGTACATTTGTAGGCGGGACAATTTATAACAATGCTCAGTTCGGTCTGGACGAGGAATCAAGTGCCGAAATCAACTTCGTCGGCACGAGTTTTGATTATAACGCCCAGCAAATGATCCTGAATGGTCCAACTGACTTTACCGGGCATATTGAAAATACTCAGAACGGCAAACCGGAAATCATTTTGAATGCGCTGCCAGGTGTTCCTGCGGGCTCTATCTATATGAGTGCAGGATCCACCATTACCGTTAATGGCTGGAATCCTCAGGCCCCCAAACAACCTTGCTACGTCGAGACCAAAGTCTCCTGGAGCAATATTGTGCTTCCGGCCACACTTTATGGATTTGGCGGCACTGAAGGTGGCATCTGTGGACCCGGCAAGGTCGTGACCTGGGATCGCCAGCCTCCTCATTTTTGAAGGCAGACCATCGGGGAATTTAATTAACAAGCAGGCAAATGCTCGCAAGATTAACGTTTTAAAAAGTATTTCCCCTTAACGTCTCTCAAGTAACGCAAACCAGCGTGAATATTACGGAGCGATAAGGGGTATCGATATGCGTATAGTTGAAGCGGCGAGACTCATTACCACAGGCCGCATCGCCCCTGAGTTGTTGTGGCAGATAACATCGGTGCCCGAGCGTGTTACCATTGCTCTACTGGCGGGCCGCACTGACCTTCTTCCTGATTCCGCGAATACACCGACGTCCGCGTGGAAAGAAATGGATACTCGCTGCCGCACGCTTGTCCTGCGCAGGGCCCCCGCCTATGTCCGACGCTGTCTGCCGGGGTATATACCTTCTCTGAGTCCATTTTCTGCAGTAGCAGGCATGGCGCGGGCAAACGTTTCACATCCGGCTACTGCGGGTGTGCCCCATACAAACCAATATCAAGCCATTTCCCTGTCGAGTAATTGAAGCCTTTGATGCGTTCATACTCATTCAACTGAACTGAATATTTCTGGGCAGAAGCTGCAAATGTCGGGAAATCTTTTTGCGCGACAAGCGCGAGTCCGCATTGGCTGTTTTTGCTCAACATCGAAGCCGCAGCATCAGGTGTGTCCAGCGAAACATTACCGTGCATCAAAAACACAAAACTTGGTTCAGAGAACGAACTGGACATCACCCTGCTATCAGGACAGGATTTGTGACGCTCGACCATGGATACCAGTCTTGGGGCCAGCCAGATTGAGTGTAATCGGGGAATCACTCCCAGAAACAGGCTGGTATATATGACGACGGCGGCAGCCATTGCACTTAAAGCCGCTCGCTTCATTTTTCCAACGACAACATTCCGCGCAGCAAGCACTAACGGCGGCACACTCCCTACCATCCCCAGCCATGCTTCCACCGGTGCATGACCTTCCAGAACGATACTCAGGACGATACCCGCGACAGCAAGTGCACTCCCGATCGCAAGGCAGATACAGCCGTAAAAACCGATCAATACCCTGCCCCATCGCTTTTGGGGCCAGAGCCATCCCTGTTCGGTTTTACACAATGCGGCAGCCGTCAATATCGCAATGGCTGGGTACGTTGGCAAAACGTAATGCGGCAGTTTCGTCGCAATCAGTTCGAAGACGATCCAGTGCGGTACAATCCAGCAGAGCAGAAACTGGAACTGCCATATTTTTCGTCTGGCCCAGATAAAAGGAAAGGCAGCGACAGCAAAAAAAGACCCAGGCCAAAATGCCAGAGCGAAAACCGCAAGATGAAATCCTGGGAAGCCACCATGTGCTTCCTGGCCCTGGCCAATCTTCCCAAGGAAATTGCGCCCCACTGCACGCTGGAAGAATTCACCATGACTGATCAGACCAATAGCAACGCACCAGGGCACCACGACCGCCAGCATCACCAGCCAGCCCCATTGAAAGCGTAACCGACGCAGCCAGCTTCCATTGCGTTCAACGAGGGCAAGCGTCAGAGGGGTGCCGAGACCGGGAATCAATACCACCGGCCCTTTCAGCATCAGCCCGCATCCAAGGGCCAACCAGAACAGAAGCGCCCACCAGGCAGATGTCGGTCTTTGAGCTTCGCGATCCTGCAGGACCGACAGTACAGCCGCTTCCGCCAGAAGAACTGCAAAAAGAAGGGCGCTATCAATTGTGGCCATCCGCCCTTCGGCTGCCGCCAAGACTGATGTCGCCAGCAAAGCTCCGGCCATCAATCCTGCCGAAGGTCCAAAGAGAATGGCTCCCATCCATGCCGTGAGCCCTGCCGCTGCGGTCATGGCAACCAGAGACGGCACCCGATAAGCCCATACCGCACGGTCTTTCAGAGTGCCTGAAACTGAAACAGCCGCAGCTTCCAACCAGTAGATACCAGCGGGCTGGAGATAGCGAGGCTTGTCCTGAAAACGAACATCAATGAAATCATGGGTTTCAAGCATCTGTGCCGTCGCCTGCATATAGCGCGGCTCATCCCGATCAAACGGGGGAATGGAGGCTCGTCCTGGCAGCAAAAAAAGAAATGCGCCAAAGACCAGAAGCAGGAGGCGAAGTCCCCACTTCCGGGTAAGGACTTGCTTCAACATTCCTGAACGGTTTTGGGAAGCCGGGTGCGGTTTCGCAACCACATCACGCCCAGAAGATCCCGCACACCCACCACAGCGCGCCCCAGATTGGTATATTTGGACTCACCATGCAGGCGCGAACGATGACCGACAGGTTTGCATACCAAAGGCACGCCATAAGTTTTGAGCAATGCCGGCAAAAACCGGTGCAAGCCTTCAAACTGGGGTAAATTCAAAAAATCTTGCCGCAAAAACACTTTCATCGGAGCCCCGGTGTCAGGGCATCCGTCATGAAGCAATTTCTGTCTGAGACCATTGGCGAAACGAGTGGCAATTCGCCGCCAGACCGTATCCTGACGTTTCAGACGTGTTCCAACGACCAGCGGCGCACGGTGTCGTTGCTCTTCTGCCAGACCAAGATCCAACAGAAGCGGAATTTCCGCCGGGTCATCCTGTCCATCACCGTCAATGGTGGCAATCCAGCGCCCTCTGGCGTTACGGATTCCCGTTCGCAATGCTGCCGATTTTCCGCAACGACGGTCATGACGGAGAATACGCAACTGGCCGAGACCGGCAATTGTCGCTCGTGCTTGCCTGAGTTTTTCAACCGTCCCATCCTGGCTGCCATCATCAACGAAGACGATCTCGCAAGCAGGCAAGGACGACAATACGGTTGCCAGCTCCTGACAAACAGGCAGGATATTATCCTGCTCATTGAGCACGGTCACAACCACGCTCAAAACACAAGCGCCCGTTGAGGCATTCTTATCCTCAACGGGCGTTGTGTTGTTCTCAGTCAAAGACAAATCCAGAAACTCAGGCTGCGTGAGCCGTCAGGGATGCCGGAAGATCGGCAATTGCCTTGTCGATAAAGGCAGAAGCCGACTGGGCATCAATCGTCTCACCAATAACGCGACGCGCGCTGCCGAAAGCTGCTTCGACCGCTGCCGCACGAACTTCTTCAACCGCAGCGCGTTCAGCTGCGGAAATCCGGTCACGCGCCATCTGCTCGCGCCGACGCAGCATTTCTTCAGCATCCAGACGCGCTTTAGCTGCCATATCCTCGGCCTGCTTGCGTGCCTGCTCCACGACTGCATTCGCTTCGGCGTAAGCCTGCTCACGCTCGCGCATGGCATCTTCTCGCATCTGCTCTGCTTCCCGCCGAAGGCGAGCGGCTTCTTCAAGCTCTACGCGGATGCGATCAGCGCGGGCATCAAGAAGCTGGGTAAGCGGCTTCCAGATTTTCGGTCCAAAAACGGCAAAAAACAGCACGAAGGACGTTGCGTACCAGAAGCCAGCTTGCTGAAAAATAGACACCGACCTTAT
Source organism: Acetobacter conturbans (assembly GCF_011516755.1). Taxonomy (GTDB): domain Bacteria; phylum Pseudomonadota; class Alphaproteobacteria; order Acetobacterales; family Acetobacteraceae; genus Acetobacter; species Acetobacter conturbans. The sequence goes on from NZ_WOSY01000002.1 coordinate 132,924, forward strand.
CTCCTCGTCACGCTATCGCTTGCCGCGACGCAGCCTCAGAAGCCACCTGATGAGCAACGGCTGTTTCGATACGAGCCCGATCAGGCCGGGAGCCTGTCAGCTTCTGAACCAGTGTTTCGGCAACATCCGAAGCTATTGGTTTCAGGGATTCCAAAGCGCGTGCCCGCTCGGCAGCCACGGCTTTTTCAGCTGATGTGATCTCGGTTTCGAGTTTCGCACTCAATTCCGCCAGACGGGCAGCTGCCGCTTTCCGCTCCTGATCAAGAACCGCATCGAGATGCGCCTGCGCTTCGGCAGATGCAGCCTTCTTGGTCTCATTCAGTTCACGAACGGCGTTGTCAGCTTCCACCTTTGCGGCATGAGCCTGATCCAGATCACCGTTAATCCGCTGATTACGGTTCGTCAGAACAGTTTCGACGCGAGGAAGAGCCCACCCACGCAATGCGAGGTAGAAAAATAAGAAAATACCAGCACCCCACACAACCTGCCCCGTCAGGAGCGGGTTGTGGAAGTCAAGCTGGGGCATACCCGCCGCGCGCGCGCCGGGCGCCGCCGCCATGAGAAGCGGCAGACTCGAAACTCCCGCAGCAAGGGAGCGACGAATCAGGGAAACCGGATGACGCACGAGGCTACTCCGTCCTCAGACGAACAGGATAAGGAAGGCGATCAGCAGGGCGAACAGCGCGACTGCTTCAGTCAGCGCAAACCCAAGCATACCGAGGCCGAACACATGCGGACGGGCAGCAGGATTACGGGCGATGCTGCTGACCAGCGTCGAGAAGATGTTGCCCAGGCCAATGCCGACACCGGCAAGAGCGATAACAGCGATACCGGCACCAATTTCGCGGGCTGAAGCGAGGTCCATTTTGGTTTTCCTTGTTTACGAAGAAGCGCGAACAGACGGGGTCTGCCCCAACTCAGTGGGACACGGCCTCCCGCAGATAGATGCAGGTCAGGATGGCAAACACATAAGCCTGCAGCACACCAACCAGCAATTCCAGCCCCATCAGCGCGACATTGATCACGAGCGGGCCCACAGCAAGCACGTCACCGATGAAGCCAAGACTGGCGAGCATGACGACGAAGCTTGCGAAGATATCGAACATCACGTGGCCAGCCACCATATTGGCGAACAGTCGGATCGACAGGCTGACGGGACGTGAAAGAAAGGAGAGGATCTCAATCGGCACCAGCAGGGGAGCAAGCAGCATCGGGGCACCAGCAGGCATGAAGTGCGCGAAGAACTTGAATCCCTGAACCTTCAGCGAAACAACGATGGAGAGCAGAAATACCATCATCGCGAGCGCAAATGTGACAGCGATATGGCTCGTAAAGGTATAAGAGTACGGGAGCAGGCCGAGATAGTTACCTGCGAGGATGAAGAAGAACAGAGCGAAGATGAACGGGAAGAAAGCCGTTCCTTCTGGACCGATTGTATCCACGGCAAGGTTATGGATGAACTCATAGCAGATTTCAGCCGCTGCCTGCAGACGACCGGGGACGACTGCGGCAGGCTTCATGCCGAAATGCAGGAACGCGAGAACAATCAAACAAGCCACAACCATGAAAACCGGCGCCTGACTGAAGCGCAAAGCTTCTCCCAGACCACCGAAAATCGGATGCAGCTCGAACTGCTCGAGCACGTTGATACTTGAACCGCCCGCCAACGCCATTCTCCCCGGCCCTTGTGACCGCTCAGGACTCTTTATTTTTTCGTTCCAGCGACTGCATCAGCCGCCAGACATTCAGGATACCGGCACTACCACCGAGCAATGCGAAGATCACGAGAAAAAGAGCACGAAAGTGAAACCACCGGTCCACCGCCCATCCTGCCAGCACTCCAACAACAAGCCCGCCAAGCATTTCGCTTCCCGCCCGCGAAGCCAGAGAGAGGAGTGATCTGTCCTCCTCATCCGGCTTGCCGGTTTTCGGCTGCTCCACCGCGACACGCTTCTGCGCGGCACGGAGACGTTCGTCAAAGGAATTTCTGTCCTCGGTCATTCGCACCTCCCGATCGGGTGCAACGGCTTGCTAACGATCAGGCATTTCCGTGTCAAGCAAGCATGACGGTTCTGTAATCACATGACACACAGGAGATGCACCCGAACGAGCTCTGACGTTGCCTGTTTTAGAAAATCGCACGCTCCGCACACCCATTTAAACGCCGTTTTAACGGCTGTTTCCGACCTTTTAACAGCCGTTAAAAAAAGATCGGTGCGACACTCCCCGGAATCCATCGCATGCGGTCCGGAACGATTCTTGATCTCAACGCCGCAGGACCCTGTGGACACCAGAACCGGAACACAAAGGCATTCCCATGACCACTTCCACCACCATTTCCGGATCAGGGGCGTTCGTCATCAGTGGAGAAACAGCATCCATCGCCAATGGGTCTGTTGTCTCCGCCACAACGGTCGTCGGAGGTGGAACGCTTGTGGTGAACGGAATCGCCAATGGAACGCGATTACAGGGAACCACCGTCGGCGTTGCCCGGGAGATCGTCTCCAGTGGCGGCACCGAGCAGAATGCTACCCTTGTCGGAGGAACGCTGGAGGTCCTGTCCGGCGGCACCCTGAATACTGCTCTGGTGATGTCCGGTGGTGCGGTCGATCTCGATAGCGGCGCTGTTGCCGATACCATTGTAGTGGGCTCGGGCGGCAGCGTCTCTCTCACAGGAGCGGAGGTCACCACCCTTCTTTTCGCGGGAGGCACCGCCACCATCACCAGCGCACCCCTGCCCGTTTCCAGCCTTTCGAGCGGAATGCTCACGCTGGGGGCAGACACATCCGCCGTCGGCTTCTCCGTCGGCTCAGGCGGCACGCTGGTTCTCACCGAAGGAACTGCCGTCGGGACGGTGGTGAGCGGCGCTTCGGCTCTGGAGGTAATACAGCCAGCGACATCAGGGACGGATGCTCAGGAAAGCGCCTTTCTGCTCATGAGTGGCGGTTCGCAAACTGTCTGGGACGGAGCGCTGGTGGCGGACGGAACCGTCGATGCGGGAGGCACCGAGACATTGCTGAGCGGAGCAACTGCACGCTCCGTCGCTGTCGGCTCGGATGGCAACCAGATCATCGACTCTGGTGCAATGGCCAGCGACAGCCTGGTCGAAGCCGGTGGTTCCGTCATCAACGAAGGCACGCTTCTCTTCGATGGGCAGAGTTCGATTCTGGGGCAGATCTCGGGCTCAGGCGCCATCCTCCAGACCGGTTCAGGCATGACGGTGCGTTTTGCTTCAGGTGCTCTGGAGAATTTCTCCGGCACTGCTTCTCTCTCAGGCGGAACGATGATCGTCGAGGACGGCAAGGAAGCTGGTCATGTGAATTTTGCCTTTTCCACATCAGCCCACGAATCACTGGTTCTCGGATCCCTGCCCTCCTCCCTCTCAGTCGCTGGCTTTGGGGTCGATGATTCGATCGTCCTCTCGGGCGTCACATCAAGCATGACGCTGGATCTCACAAACGGTTCGGACCTTCTTATCGAATCGTCAGGTACGGTGATCGAGACGATTTTTCTGGGAAGCGGACAGGATTACAGCGGAGCCGGATTGCAGTTGACCGAAAATGCGGATGGAACCGCCGCCACCCTCTCGCTGGGGAACAGCGCCTCAGCCTATAGCGGCACGATCCTTGATCCCGGCAGCACGTCCACCGTGGTGGCGTCAGGAAACGGAGCCGAAATCGCCGCAGGTTCCACAACCATCAATACGACGGTGAACACGGGTGGACAGCTCTTTGTCGATGGGATCGGCGTTCAGGACCAGATATCCGGTGTCGAGCAGGTCAATGCGGGTGGAAGCGCTATCCAGAGCATTGTTTACGGTTCGGAACTCGTCCTTTCAGGCGGCGTAACGTCCGCGACAAAGGTGAACGGCGGCGAGCAGTCGGTCCTCGGTGGCACGGCCATCGATACGGCGGTGACAGGCCGGTACGACGCCACGGCGATCGATCAGGACACCATGATTGATGGTGTGCAGATTGTCGGCAGCGGTGGCATCGCGAGCAACACGGTCGTTACCGTCGCGTCTGCGGGCAACACCTATCTGGCCAATGGCGTCGCCCTCTCCGACAGCTATCAGTATGTCGATGATGGCGGAACAGTCGTGGGCACGACGCTGACTGGAGAGCATCTCGGCTGGTTTTACCATACGACCCCGATGTGGGCGGACGGCTATGCGCGCCAGATTGTCGCTTCAGGCGGCGCATCGATTCGCACGACGGCAAACGCCGATGCGGTCATCGACGTGCAGGCAGGTGGCAGCGCCTCGAACGTCTCCCTTGATGGGGGCACGCTCATTCTTGAAAATGGGGCGCTCTATGATGGCACCCTCACATTCCTACCGAATGTCGAATCCGGAGCGCAGATTTACGGGTTCGCAGGTGCCCATACGACCGCTTCCATCGTCAGTGCGAACATTGCTCAAATCGAATCGATGACGATCTCAGGCTTCGATGCGATCGGCTCGACAATCACCCTCGGCATGGGCGGCGGCGGCAGTACGCTGGGCACCCAGACAATCGACACGGTCAATGAAATCGTCATCACCAACCTGACATTCAGTGGCAGTTCCGGAGAAATCGACAGCGGTTATATCGGTGCTGACGGGATCCTAACGGTCACGGAAGGCAATGAGAGTGTCGCGATCCGCCTTGATGGCACGTTCGGCTCCCCCTTCTATTTCCAGAAGGCACCAGACGGCGGCACGAAAATCACCTACGGCGTTCCCTGCTATTGCCCCGGCACGCGTATCGCAACGCCGAATGGGGAACGGCCTGTCGAGGAGCTGAATATCGGCGACATGGTCATGACAGCCTCAGGCGAATCCCGTCCGATTCTCTGGATCGGTCGCCGCAGCTATGATGGACGTTTCGCCGCAGGGAACCCTGATATCCTACCCGTTCTCATTCATGCGGGGGCACTCGGAAACGGCCTGCCACGGCGGAGACTGAAAGTCTCTCCGCTCCACGCCATGGCGCTTGACGGTGTTCTCATCCCGATCAGCCTGCTGGTGAACGGCTCCAGCATCGTTCAGCTCAGAAAAGCCTGTCGCGTGGATTATATTCACGTCGAACTTGAGACGCATGACCTGCTGCTGGCCGAAGGCGCGCCGTCCGAAACATTCATCGACGACGACAGCCGTGCCATGTTCCACAACGCGGGCGAATATGACGCGCTCTATCCAGATGCCGCATGGTCCCCTGCCCGTTTCTGCCTGCCCCGCGTCGAGGATGGCGTGCAACTTGAAGCCATCCGCCACCGTCTTGCGATTCTGGCTCCTGGCATCATGGAACAAAATCGAGTCGGCGGTTTTGTCGATCTCGTGACGGAGACTGCGATCGAGGGGTGGGCCCGCTGCGATGGATGGGCCGACGAACCGCGAGAACTCATCGTCTTCCATCAGAATCAGGAAATCGGGCGCGTAATGGCAGACCGCTTTCGTGCTGACCTGACTGAAGGAGGCCGCTTCTCCGGTCGATTTGCCTTCGTTTTTCCGTTGGGAATACCCGTGAAGGCCTCGCTCATTTGCGTGGAAGACGCTGCGACCGGACAACGGCTGGTCAATCCGGCCACGACAGAAGAGGCCAGTAACGCGGCCTGAAGTGCCGCGTTTGTAAATCGTTCAGGGTTTTGCGCGACGCTGCCTACCATGAGTGTTTCCGCAGACCCTTCTGTTTTGCATCGACAGGCACCTGAGGCGTCTCTTTCAGGGTTTGTCGATGTCATGACCTGTATGCCCGGCGAGGGCTGGACGATCGCAGGCTGGGTTCGCAGCAGCACAGCACCGGCTACCCGCTTCGCCATCGCCGTGCTGTGCCACGGTCAGGAAGTCGCCCGAGCCACGGCTGACAACTTCCGGCAGGATCTCGTCATTCCCGGTGAGGCTGATGGACATCACGCCTTTTCCGTTATTGTCCCTGACACCAAAGGGGTCGGCGATGCCGACCTGACGGCTTTCGATGTCATCACGCTGCCCGACCGGCAGCGTCTGCCTCTGACCGAACAACTTGCTGCAGCCGCACATGTGACAATACGGGCATCCATCGACATCATCGGACGGGACCGTATCGCTGGCTGGCTCAGAAACGAAGCGGCCCCGACCACACGGCTGAGCGTGGCCGTGATGGTGGATGGAGCACTGCGCCACCGCACCCTCGCCAATCAGTTCCGCTCCGATCTTCGGGATAGCGGGCTTGGTGATGGACGCTATGGGTTCGACATCCTCCTCAACCCGCCGCTTTCGGCGGAGAGCGATCACACCGTCGTCATTCTTTGCCCGGAAACCGGGGCAAATCTTCCGGGATCGCCAATCCACTTCCCGGCAACGAGACGTTTCAACGAAATATTTCGTCAGCACGTCCGGCAGACTCTGGGTGGCATTGCCTCGGCCAGGCAACGCGATCAGGCGCTCGCATTTCTGGCCGAGCAGGCCGATCAGCTGCGCTTCCAGCAGGGACGAGAGGATTCGCGTCAAACAGCGACGCTCCAGCACCGGGCTGCCCAGCGTCTGGGCCGAACCGATGCCGACGCCGCCACTCCGCCACGCCTTCTTTTTGTTGATGACCGCGCTCCCGACCCGTCGCGTGATGCGGGCTCCAACGCCCTGCTCTCCCATATGGTCGCAGCCTGTGACCTCCATTATGAGGTGAGCTTCATTGCGTCCGTCATGCCGCCCTCTTCGGCCGCCATACGACAGTTGGAAGATCAGGGAATTACCTGTTGGCATCCCCCGGCTTATCCGACTGTCGAAACTCTTCTCCGTTCCCAATCCAATTCCTTCGACGGGATTTATTTCCATCGCCTGTCCAATGCCACGCGGTATCTCGACCTCGCGCGCCTCTACATGCCGGGCGCCCGACTGATTTCCAGTGCGGCGGATCTTGCGTGGCTGCGCCTCCAGCGAGAATCCATCGCGGAAAACCGACCGGAACTGCGTATGGCGGCGGGACAGGAGAAAGTCAGGGAACACATGGCGGCATGGGCTTCTCACGCCGTCATTACTCACTCATCGGTCGAAGCCAATCTTCTTGGCGCGGCCGTGCCTACAGCCAGCATTTACGTTGTCCCGTGGCATCTGCGCCTCAAGGAGCCACCGCTCTCCTTTGATCTGCGGCATGGTGTCGCCTTCATCGCCCATTACGGTCACGCACCCAATCTCGACGCAGCCAAATGGCTGGTTGGTGAAATCTGGCCGCGCGTACGAGCGCATTCTCCGGGGATCGAACTGCTTCTTGTAGGGAGCGCAATGCCGGATGCCGTGGTCCGAATGGACGAGATTGATGGTGTTCGCGTGCTCGGCCACGTCGCCGACCTCGATGGTTTCCTGCGATCCGTCCGGCTGACGATCGCTCCCCTGCGCTTCGGAGCCGGAATCAAGGGTAAAGTGCTTGAAAGCTGGGCCAGCGGCATTCCTTGCGTGGCCACACCCATCGCGGTGGAAGGCATGTCTCTTCCGCCTGCGCTGCTGCCTGCCGTGGCCAGCAGTGCGGAAGATATCGCCCGACTGACCTGCGAGCTTTACGAGAATAAAGACCTGTCGGAATCTCTCGCCGATGCGGGACGTGAATACATCCGTATCCGGCATTCCGAGGAGCGTGTCCGGAACGCGCTGGAAAGAAGTCTGGGCCTGCCTCGTGTTTCGACCACTTCAAAATAGTGTAATATGAATGTGTTATGATATTTTTTTGGCACATTCACACATTATAAAATGCGGCTGTCTGATGGTGCGTCGCCTATATCGGCGGTGAGAGACTTTCTCCAATCCGATTCCTGTGAAGCAAATTTTTAACAAACAACCTCAACCATCTGAATTCCAACAAAAATACACACAAAGAAGTGCGATTTTCTCCTCATAAGGTTCTTAGACTACCGGATTTCCACGCCATCTCCTGCCATTCCATGCCGTCCCTACGGTTGCAATCGCCGCTGATGAACTGCATCTTCCGCCCGCTTATCAAAGAGGCACCGGACGTAAAGGGCCGTGAGACCGTATCCTGTACGGTCGCCCCGTTCGGCGCCGAGGGAGAACGGTCGCCTACACGATGATGTATTACAGCCGGATCAAACTGCTCTCCGTGGCAGCTGTCTGCCTTCTCGGGGCGCTGTTCTGTCTCCCCAATTTTGTGCGCAAACCCAATATTTCCATGCCCTGGCCTCAGATTCATCTGGGTCTCGATCTGCGTGGCGGCTCCTACCTTCTGATGCAGGTGGACCTGTCGTCCCTGACGCATGACCGCCTTCAGAGCCTCTCTGACGGGATGAAGCAGTCGCTCATCAACGATGGTCTGGGGTACAAGAATGTTCAGGTAGATGCGGATAAAGGCGAGATCAGCTTCCTCCCTCGCGATCCTTCCGAAAAAGATCGCGACCTGAAAAGCCTCGCCAATCTGCCGCAGGCCGTCCCCAACGAGTTTGCGGTCACGTCCCGGGATGACGGGGCGATTGTTCTGACCCTTTCAGCCGCCGCCGTGCGGGTCCGGGCTCATGACGCTGTTTCGCAGGCCATTGAAATCGTTCGCCGCCGCATTGATGCGACCGGTGCCGTCGATCCCCAGATCACCCGTCAGGGCGAAGATCGCATCGTCGTCGAACTGCCGGGTATCAGCGATCCGGAGCGCATCAAGGCGCTGCTCGGCACCACCGCGAAAATGACGTTCAGGCTGGTCGATGAACTCCCTGCGGGAACAGTGATCGCGCCACCTGGCGACACACTTCTACCGCAAGCCGATCATCCGGATTCGACGCTCGCCGTCCGTAATCATGTCGATGTCGATGGCGCGGCCCTGACCAATGCCGGTGCGACCACCGATGACCAGACAGGCGGGTGGGCCGTCAGCTTCTCGCTCGATTCCGTCGGAACACGCGCCTTCGGTGAGGTCACGCAGGCCAATGTAGGCCGCCGCTTCGCTATCGTACTGGATAACAAGGTCATCGAAGCACCGGTCATCCGCAGCGCCATCACCGGAGGCAGCGGGATCATCACCGGCAATTTCGACGCCCATCAGGCCACCGACCTCGCTCTGCTGCTCCGGGCTGGCGCCCTTCCTGTGCCGCTCGCTGTCGTCGAGGAGCGCTCCATAGGCCCATCTCTCGGCGCTGACTCGATTCGAGCGGGCGCTATCAGCCTTGGGGTCGGCCTCCTGCTCGTCATTGTCTTCATGGCGTTGTTTTATGGTCGCTTCGGCTGGTACGCGAACATCGCGCTGTTCGCCAACCTCATGCTGATGCTGGCCGTTCTCTCCCTGTTCGGCGCGACCCTGACGCTGCCCGGCATGGCCGGTATGCTGCTGACCCTCGGTATGGCGGTGGACGCGAACATCCTGATTATCGAGCGCATCCGTGAAGAGCTGAAACGTGGGCGGACCCCGCTGGCCGCCATGCAGGCCGGTTTCGAGCGGGCGACGGCCACGGTGCTGGACAGTAACGCGACGGCTTTTCTCGCGCACGTCATGCTGTTCGTTTTCGGGACAGGTCCCGTGCGTGGCTTTGCCCTGACGATCACGATCGGCATCGCCACGACCCTGTTCTCGACCCTTCTGCTCTCGCGGATGCTGATGGTGCGCTGGTACGCCGTCGCCCGCCCATCCACCCTTCCGGTCTGAGAGGCGCACGATATGCTTGGTCGCCCCCTTCTGCGCTTTGTCCGCAAGGATACGCACATCAACTTCATGCGTGGCCGATTCGTCGGACTCGCCACTTCCGCCGTCCTCTCTCTGGCTTCGCTCATCCTGTTCTTCCATCCGGGCCTGACGCTCGGGCTGGATTTCCGGGGTGGCATCATCGTCGAGGCGAAAACGAACGGTCCGGCTGATTTCGGCAAGATACGCGCGGCTCTTACTGCTCACGACATCAAGACCGAGGGTGTGCAGGCCTTTGGTGGCCCGGATGATGTTCTCATTCGTATCGGCGCGAATGAAGGCATCAACACCAACACCGTGGTGGACAATGTCCGTCACGCCATAACGGAAGCCCAGCCCGGTGCCACGATCATTCGGGCGGACGCTGTTGGAGCATCGGTTTCGGCAGAGCTGTTACGCAACGGACTGCTGGCGCTGGGCATCAGCCTTCTGATGATCCTCGCCTACATCTGGTTCCGGTTCGAGTGGGAGTTCGCCCTCTCAGCGGTGATCACGCTGGTGCTCGATCTGACCAAGGCCGTAGGCTTTCTGGTTGTGACGCATTTCGAGTTCGATCTCGTGATGGTCGCAGCCCTCCTGACGGTCCTTGGATATTCCACCAACGACAAGGTCGTGGTCTATGACCGCGTCCGCGAAAACCTGCGCCGTTATCGCACCATGCCGCTGCGGGAGTTGCTGGATCTTTCCATCAACGAGACTCTCAGCCGTACACTCGGCACGTCCAGCACCGTTTTCCTCGCTGCTCTCCCGCTGGCCATCTTTGGAGGCGCGAGTCTCTCCGGTTTTGCGTGGGTGATGCTGTTCGGAATCGTGGTTGGCACCTCGTCCTCGATCTTCATCGCGGCACCGTTGCTCCTGCTTCTGGGCGAGAAGCGGCTCCGTAGGGACACACGCCCCGCTGTGAAAAAGGAAGTCTGAGGACTTCCCGGCGTTTTCAGCGCGAGCCGGACGTCTTCACAGAGCCTGCTGGTGTGGCAGGCCCTCCATCAAGGGGTTTCGTGGCATCGATCAGGCGTTCAACCGCCTGATTGGCCGCACGAAGATTATCGCTACCGGGAGCCGCTGTTTCTCGCGACACAGCCCTGAGCGCCTCCCGGTCGATCCTGATCAGATCGAGCAGTTGCTGCATGTTCATGCCGCCTGACATCACCGCGCCACGCGCCATGCCGTGCGCCATCAGATAACTGTAGATCAGGGTATGCGGTGTTGGGTCGAGATTGACCACCGGCGCGGCCTGACAGGCCCCCAGCACACCACAAATGCTCAGTGCCCGCCACCCGAAGCGCCGCTGACGGATCTCGGAACCTCCGGTCGCTGTCTCTTTATGTGCAGCCGCGACCGCCATGCTCTCTCCCCAGGGTCCTGTAATCCGTTTCATGAAGTGGATTCTCTTCTATCAGTCGGTCCGCATGGTCGCCAGAGCGGCCTTTCAGCGCCGGACGGTCCAGAGGATCACTGAAATCAGGATGCTCAGCAGAATACCTGTGGTGATCGGAGCGTAGAAGGTGAAGCCTTCCCGCCGGATCAGGATATCTCCCGGTAGCCGTCCGATCGGCAGACGCCCCAGCCAGGGCCAGAGTAGTCCTGCCGCGACAAGAGCAAGACCGAGGATGACAAGCAGACGGGTCATGGTCAGTCGTTCTCTCCCTGTTTGTGTGAGCCTGAAAATATGGCCACTGACGTGAACGGATTACACCCCGGTGGCGGCATCGCGGACATACGGCGTGGAAACGTGGTGCCTGCACCGGTATAGAGGGTGCGCCGGAACGGATAGGATACCAACAAGGTTGACGCCCGTTTTTCCCATGCGTATCGCCCTGCGACACCAGCCATCGCACACATAAGGACCTACTATGACGAAACCGGCACCTGTCATCGCCGTGGATGGTCCGGCCGCTGCCGGTAAAGGCACGCTGGCGAAACGGCTCGCCGCGGCGCTGGGTCTTCCGCATCTCGATACCGGCCTCCTGTACCGCGCCGTCGGCCGCCTCATGATCGATGCCGGTCTCGATCCGGCCTCGACCTCAGGCGAGAGCATCGCGCGCACTCTGTCGCCCGACGACCTGAAGCGACAGGATCTGCGCACGCCCGACGTCGATGCAGCCGCCTCCCTTGTGGCCCGTGACAAGGCGGTCCGGCAGGCACTCGTCGACATGCAGCGGCTTTTCGCCCGCGAACAGGGCGCCGTGCTGGACGGCCGCGACATTGGCACGGTCATTTTTCCGGATGCGGACGTGAAGCTGTTCATCACCGCGACGCCGTATACGCGCGCCCAGCGCCGCTACACGCAGAATGGCGGGTCGGAAAGCGCCCCGGACCGGGAAGAGCGGATACGCGCTGTGGAACAGGCGCTGATCGAACGCGATCATGCCGACAGCACGCGCGCCTCGGCTCCCCTGCGCATGGCGGATGATGCCACGAAAATCGAGACTGACACCCTGTCCGCTGACGAGGTGCTCTCCGAATCCCTGAGAATCGTGCGGGCTGTAATGTCCAGCAAAACGGAATCTTCCTGCGCTGCAAACCTCGTTGCCCGTGCGCAGGATGTCTGCTCTTGAACACGCTACCGGACACCGGACACTCCCATGACCACGGTCCTCAGTGCTCTCACGAGGATCATCATCACGGACCGGAAACCCACGATCACGATGAGCATGACCATCATGACCACGAGCATGATGACCACGATCACGGGCTTTTCGGTCATCACCACCACGCTCCGGACACGTTCGGCGGAATCTTCGCGATCAGCATGCTGCTGAACAGCGCCTATCTGATTATCGAAGCGATCTGGGGTGTCCTCGCCCATTCCCTCGCCCTACTGGCGGATGCGGGTCACAATCTGTCGGACATTCTGGCGCTGGGCGCCGCATGGCTGGCGCATACCCTCGCCAAACGCGCCCCCTCGACTCGCTATACCTACGGACTGCGCCGCTCCTCAATTCTTGCCGCGCTGTCCAATGCCGTCATCCTTCTGGTGGTCACCGGCGGTATCGCGTGGGAAGCCATCCTGCGGCTGATTTATCCAACCGAGGCCGTCTCGGCCCTGACCGTGATGATCGTGGCAGCGCTGGGCATTCTGGTGAACGGTGGCACTGCCCTTCTCCTGATGAAGGGGCAGCAGCATGACCTCAATATCAGGGCCGCCTTCCTGCATATGGCGACCGACGCCGTGGCTTCACTGGCTGTCGTCATCACCGGAGGACTGGTGCTGCTGACGGGGCTGCAATGGCTCGATCCGGCAATCAGCCTCGCCATTTCCGCTCTTATCGTGCTGGCCACCTGGTCTCTGCTGCGCGATTCACTCGACATGGCGCTCGATGCCGTTCCGAAGGGTGTCGACATGCAGGCGATCGAAGCCTATCTGCTCGCGCTCCCCGACGTCACGGGTCTGCATGACCTGCATGTCTGGGCGATGAGCACGACGGAAACCGCCCTCACCGCGCATCTGGTGCGGACAGAAAGCACTGACAATGACAGCCTGCTGGAAGCCATCGGGGAGACGCTGAAAATGCGGTTCGGCATTATCCACCCCACAATCCAGATCGAAACCGTCCGCTGTGACGTCGGCTGCGCACAGCAAGAGTTTGGCAGTGTCTGACACGCAATCACCGGCTCGCCGCAAGAATGTCATCGCATGGATCAGCCTGGGCGTCAGTCTTCTCGCTCTGGGTCTGAAATATGCCGCATGGGCATATTCTGGCAGCGTAGCGCTCAAGTCCGACGCGCTGGAGACCGTCATCAACGTGGCAGCGGCAATCGGCGGCCTCTGGGCGATTCATCTCGCCGAACGTCCGGCTGACGACAACCATACCTACGGGCATTACAAGGCCGAATATCTCTCCGCCATCATCGAAAGCGCGATGGTGCTGGTGACGGCGCTGCTGATCGCTCGAGAATCCTATGACGGGTTTATGCACCCGCAGGCCATCCATGCTCCGTGGATCGGCATCACGCTTAATGGTGCGGCCACGGTGGTCAATCTCGGCTGGGGACTCACGCTGCTACGGATCGGACGACGCATCCGCTCCCCCGCGCTTGTGGCCGGGGGGCAGCATGTCCTGTCCGACGTATGGACGGGATGCGGGCTGATTGCAGGGCTGGCTCTCCTTCCCTTCACTGGCTGGCACTGGCTTGACCCCGCGATTGCGGCGCTCATTGCCGTCAATGTGCTGCGCGTGGGCTGGGACATGCTGCGTCAGTCCGTCTCCGGACTCATGGATGAAGCGCCGGACTCGGCCACCCTGACCAAACTTCACGATATCATCGCGGAAAAGGCGATTGGTGCTCTGGAGGCTCATGACATTCGCATTCGCGAAGTGGGCGCCATAACATTCATCGAGTTTCATCTGGTGGTACCCGGCACCATGACCGTAGGGGTAGTGCACGACATCTGCGACCGGATCGAAGCCGGTCTGAGGCAGGCTCTAGGACGCTGCGTCATCAACATTCACGTGGAGCCGGAACACAAGGCCAAGAACATGGGAATCGTCCTCGCTCACGCAACCACCGCCAGCTGACGTGACAGGTTCCATCCGGCGACAATGCAACCCAACGCCGTTTCAGGTCTTGGAATACGTGAAAGCGAAGCGTAAGCCTGACAGACAGCGTGTCCTGCCGTCCTGAGAGAGTGGGTTTCCGCCGCGCCACAGAATGAATTGATGTAAGCAACAATGGCTTCCACTACCGGCCGCATTCGACATTTCCGTAACACAGCCCGCATCACAACAGCGGAGTGGCGCCGGAAGCTGATCTACTGGGGCGGATCGATTGCTGTCGGACTCGCGGCTGTCTCCTTTGCCGCTCTGGCCGACAAGGCAGCGCATCTGCGCAACAGCATTATCGCGGTCAGCCCCTGGCTCATGCTGATTGTCACACCGGGAGGGCTGGCGCTTTCGATCTGGCTCACCCGCACGTTTTTCCGGGGCGCACAGGGATCCGGCATTCCGCAGGCCATTGCCTGCATGCATCTGTCAGACCACAAGATCGTGGATCGCGTGCTATCCCTGAGAGTGGCTGCCGCCAAGGTTATGCTCACCTGCCTCGGCCTCCTCGCAGGGGCTTCGATCGGACGCGAAGGGCCAACAGTCCAGATCGGCGCGGCCATCATGAACGCCGTGGGACGCTTTCTCGACATGGGAGATACAGTTTCCCGCCGCGCGCTGGTGCTGACGGGGGGTGCGGCTGGTGTTGCCGCCGCTTTCAATACACCGCTGGCCGGTATCGTCTTCGGGATTGAGGAACTGGCCCACTCGTTTGAGCAGAGAACAAGTGGCGTCATGCTCGCGGGCGTCGTGCTGGCTGGTGTGACGGCCATCGCCCTTGTCGGCAACTACACCTATTTCGGCCATACGGATTCGATTGTGCCCGTTGGCGTCAGTTGGCTGGCCGTGATCGCCTGCGGGCTGCTGGGTGGTGTGACCGGCGGCTCTTTCTCAGCCATTCTGATCCGGGCCTCCAAAGGGCTTCCCGGTCGTGCAGGACAGTTCATCTCCGAACACCCAGTCGCTTTCGCCGCCGTATGTGGCCTGGCGCTCGCACTGATCGGGCTTGCTTCCGGAGGCATGACCTACGGCACCGGCTACACGCAGGCCCGGTCGATCATTCAGGGCGAAGAGCATTATCCGGCGTCCTATTTCGTCCTGAAGCTTCTCGCGACCATCATTTCCTACTGCTCCGGCATTCCCGGCGGTCTGTTCGCCCCCTCTCTCTCAGTGGGTGCGGGCATGGGGGGCTGGGTTGCCCAGTTCCTGCCGCACACGACGCCGGGGGCGGTCGTCCTGCTCGGCACCGTGGCCTATTTCTCCGCCGTCGTGCAGGCTCCACTGACCGCCACGGTCATCGTCATGGAAATGTGCGACAACCAGCAGGTCACACTGGCGCTTCTCTCCAGTTCTTTCCTCGCGTTCGGTGTCTCGCGCACGATCTGCTCGCAACCCCTCTATGGGGCACTGGCGGAACGCTTCCTACACACGGTCGCTCCCGGCAGCGTCCCGGCCCCTGATGCCGACCGCTCGGAACCGAAAACAAAGCACACCGCCTGAGAAACAGGGTGATGTCAGAAAGACAGTCCCAGATGCAGCCCGAAGATCAGGGCGCTCTTCACGCGCCTTCCTGAATCGTAAGCGCCACCACTGGGATTGATCAGTCCCTGCACATCCGGCTGAAGTGTCATCCACGGCAAAACCTGTGCGGCATAGGTTAGTTCGAGATGGTACTCGTTGCCATGATGACGGAAACTTCCATCCGGTTTTTGCAGCATCAGATCATGACTGGGCGCGGCGTAACCAAAGCCCAGCCCGACATTATCATTGGACCGATGAAACGGCCCCACCAGCACCATACCTGCGTCAAGCGACGATGAAATCTGGTTGCGGTCGGCAAGCCCGGTATATTCCCAGCGCACGAAACCGCGCAGTTCTCCCGCGCCCCGGTCCTTCAGAAGCGTATGATCCATAATCATATACACTTCCCAGTTTCCGCGGCGGCTGACGTCGGAATCGGCCTGAAGCGGGAAACGACCGGTATCAATGTAGAAACCGGCCTTGTAGGTGCCGGTTCGTCCACCGTGATTCACATTATGCGCCACTTCGCCGATCAGGAACGCGCCGGTTCCGAAGTTGAACCGGGTTCCACTGGGATCCTGGTTCTGGTTCCATGGATCTGTCGCATTGAGGAAGGAGCGCGCTCCGGTGGCATTGTCATCCGCCAGTGCGATCTGCCCCTGCCACCCCTCGGGAAACTGATAACGCAGCCAGACCGCCGGTGTCGCGACAGGAGAAGCCGGGCCCTGACCGTAAAGGTTGTTGCTGGGCAGCATGGGCCACCCGAACGATGCATTCAGGAATGTCAGGGCTGTCGTGCTGACCATGAAATCCTGACTGAGGTCGAGCTTGCCGACGCGGGTCGCGAATTTTGCATCTGCGCTGCTCCAGCCATAAGCCAGTTCATACAGCCGGAGATTGGGGTCGGCTTCACTGGATGATGTCTGGTTGAAAGCATAGAGCGGATAGTTGCTGAACGGTTTGCCTCGCAGATCCATCGCACTGATCTCGAACTTGCCCCACTCTCCCTCACGTCCGTTTTCCCCGGCCAGACGCGCGAGGTCGAGTGTCACATCGACTTGCGTCAGTCCGACATAATGTTCCGAAGGCCGTGCGCCTCCCGTGGGGATCGACCAAAGCTCCTCGACGTCCTCGATGCTGACATCGACACCCGTCTTCTGCCATTGTTGTTTCAGCGCATTCCATCCGCCCGGATCGGTCAGGAAATCGCTCCAGTCGGCGGCACGGGCCTCCTGCGACACCAGTGAAACCATTCCGGCGAAAACCCAGACCACAACCCCGCGTTGCAGGCGAAAGGCTGGACGAGCGCAACGATGACCGCTCATCTCACCGCCAGATCAGGGAGGCGAATCATGGAACAGCACACCCATCGACTAACCGTGAGAACGCATGGGAAAGGGCTGCTTCCGGTCACTCGTCCCGTTCTCGACTGGGTCAGCCAGACCGGCGTGGAGACCGGCCTTCTCACCCTGTGGTGCCCGCACACATCCTGTTCCCTGACTGTGCAGGAAAATGCGGACCCGACCGTTCGGGAAGACATAGCCACCTTTTTCGAAACCCTCGTTCCCGAGCAGAGCGGGCGCTATCTGCATTCAACCGAAGGCTCCGATGACATGCCCGCTCACTTGCGGACCATGCTCACCCATTCAGGCCTCACCATACCGGTCATGGATGGCGAGCCCGTTCTCGGAACCTGGCAGGGTATCTACCTCTTCGAGCACCGGCGCGCACCCCATCAGCGACAGGTTATTCTGCATCTTCTGGGTGACTGACTGCGTTTTCAGTTTCCCGATGGCTTGCCGGGCGCGGCAGATGGCCCCGGTTCATTCACGGAGATAACGGCTTCATCCGCGATGGAGACCACGTCCGTCGGGCGCTCGCTGTTTTCCGTTTCCTGCTGGGCGATGCCAGCCGTCATGGTCCGCAGACGAGCCACTTCTTCCCGCACGTCACTCAGGATTTCGACAAGTGCGGTATGATCCTCGCCAGCACGCTGATCGCTGCCACGGGCCAGAATGGCGTTACCCACCATCAGCGCGGGGAGCGCAACAAGCTGAATCGCGTTGCTGACATAAAGCAGCGGCCCCTGCCATTCCGGCTTAATGACTGGAATCATCGAGAACAGAAGGAAGACATACACACACCAGATGCTGCCGAAGAGCACCGTCATTCTCACCGCGAGTCGGTCGTTAAAACGATCCACCCAGTTCGGTTTTGAAGGCGTATCGTCGTTCCGATGGTGGCCCAGATAGAACCAGTTGGGCGGATGCCAGATATGACGGGTTTTCATTTAGGACAGACCTGCCGATGGTTGGGTCAGTGGACACGGTTCTGTTGGGAGCCGTGCCGGACGGCGCGACCTTGCGACGGCGTGTCGGAATCGGTCAAGCTCGGTTGAAAACATGACTGGCTCCCGCAAGGAAAATTCCCATACGGGAGGTCCCGGCTCAACCGGCTGAGTGGTCAATGAGGCGCTGATAGATCCCCACATAATCCTCAGCCATCCGCCGTGCGGTAAAGCGCTTTTCGAACTCCCGGCGGATGTTTCCCGTGTCCAGTGCCGCCACCGCCGGATAGGCCGCGATAGCCTCCTGTTCACTGGTGACGATGGCTCCCGTCACGCCATCCTCCATCACTTCAGGCACCGATCCATGGCGGAATGCGATCACCGGCGTCCCACACGCCATCGCCTCGATCATCACCAGTCCGAAAGGCTCCGGCCAGTCGATGGGCATCAACAGGGCGCGGGCTCCTGAGAGGAAAGTGGACTTTTGCGCATCGCCGATCTCTCCGATCAGCTCTACCCCGTTGCCCAGCATCGGCACGATGTCACGTTCGAAATACTCCACATCCACCTTGTCCACCTTGGCCGCGATTTTCAGGGGCATCCCAACGGCGCGGGCGATGCGAATGGCCTTGTCCACCCCCTTTTCGGGACAAATGCGCCCCAGAAAGGCGAGATAATCGCGCGGTCCGCGCTGCGGAGTCAGAAGATCCTCCGGAAGGCCGTGGAGAACCGTTCCGGCATAATTGGCCTGCGGGAGCGGGCGACGCTGGTTGTCTGAAATGGAGACGATCGGCACCTGCGGAAAGGCATCGAAAACGGGTTGCAACTCCATAAGGTCCAGACGCCCGTGCATCGTCGTCACAAAAGGCGTGGGCTGACGGCTGAAATAGGTAAAAGGCCAGTAGTCCATATGGAAATGGAGAATGTCGAACTGGTCCGCCAGCCGCGCCACACGCTCCATGAGCAGCATGTGCGGGGCGATCGGATCGCGGATCGCGGGATCGAGCCTGAGCGCCCGGGGCCAGACGGCTTCGAGGGTGGCCGCCGTCACGCTGTCGCCACTCGCGAAAAGCGTGACATCGTGTCCCATCCTGACGAGTTCGTCTGTGAGAAAAGCCACGACCCGCTCCGTGCCACCATAGAGCTTGGGCGGCACGGCTTCATGAAGCGGCGCAATCTGGGCGATACGCATGACCGGTCAACTCCGCGGCCTTGTTGTTTTTATTCAGCGCATCAGGTGGCCACCTGAATGATCTGGCGAGGCTGGACTGGAGACGCAACGCAATTCCTGCTTTGCTGTGTCGGTTCCCCCAGCTTTCCTCACATGCCACAAACGCATACACTCAGCCAAAAGTTGTGACAGGACGCTTACGCATGGACAGCGCTGCTTGATACGCGAGAGCGAAATCACGGTTCCGGACCCCGATCTTCCGCATTATGCGGGCCATCCCGTCCGGTTCCTTCTTCGATATGCCTGTAACAGAGCCTTTCCCCACCTGATGGTGTTCGGATTCGTGGCTCTCGCCGTGGCGTGCGCGGTGTTCTCCTCTTCCGCCATACGGCATCTGGTCGACACCATGACCCAGCATACCAAAGGCACATCCGTCCGGCCCGTGTGGGATGCCGTCATATGGCTGGCTGCCGTCATTGGCGTGGATAATCTCTCCTGGCGCGTCGCGGGATGGTATGCGGCCAGAACCTTCGTGGCCGTCACGGGCGATGTGAGGCGGGATCTGTTCCGCTACCTCACCGGCCACTCCATGGGCTACTTCGCCGACCGGATGCCTGCCGCACTCGCCGCCCGCATTTCAACAGCCGGAAACGCGTCCTTCACACTCGAAAGCCTGCTGGCCTGGAACATTCTGCCACCCTGCCTCAACGTTCTGCTCTCCATTGGCCTGATGATCAGCGTGAGCCCTCTCATGGGGAGCGTCGTTACCGCACTGGCCCTTTGTCTCGCCGGGCTGATGTTCCGGATGGCACGTGGGGGAAAAAGCCTGCACACGTCCTATGCTGGCTCAGCCGCCAATGTGGATGGAGAAGTGCAGGATGTCGTCGGCAATCTGTCCCTTGTCCGCACCTTCGGCATGCTCGGCTACGAACGCACACGACTTGCGGGCACGCTGGACAGGGAAATGGCCATCCGGGGCGTTTCCCTGCGCAACATGGAAATCCTGCGCCTTGTCCACGCCATCCTGACAGCCGTCCTGACTACGGGCCTCCTCGTCTGGATCGTGTATCTCTGGCAAATGGGCAGCGCGACGATCGGCGATGTCGTGATGGTCGTCAGTCTTGGCTTCATGATCCTGCACGGAACACGCGATCTGGCCGTCGCCCTTGTCGAAACAGTTCAGCATACCGCCCGTCTTGGGGAAACGCTCTCAACCATCCTCATACCGCATGAGATGAGCGACCGTGAGGACTCGCACGCTTTCCCGCACACACCGCGGGGTGAAATCGCCTTTCAGGACGTGGTTTTCCATTATCCCGGCGGCCCCAACGTGCTCGACCATTTCAATCTGCATGTAGCGGCTGGCGCGCGCGTGGGGCTGGTCGGGCGTTCCGGATCAGGCAAAAGCACGGTGCTGGCCCTGTTGCAGCGCCAGCGATACGTTCAGGGCGGTGCAGTCAGGATCGACGGCGTCGATATCCGTGAACTGTCGGAAGAAGCGCTCCGAGGGTGCATGTCCGTGGTACCGCAGGACGTTTCCCTGCTGCGGCGCTCCGTTGCCGACAATATTCGCTACGGCAAGCCGGATGCACCGGATGAGGATGTCCGGGCAGCGGCAGATGCGGCAGGCTGCACGGATTTCATCATTGCCCTGCCGCAGGGTTTCGACACGGAAGTCGGAGATCGCGGCGTGAAGCTCTCCGGCGGACAACGGCAGCGGCTGGCAATTGCCCGTGCCTTCCTGCGAAACGCCCCCATCCTTATTCTTGACGAAGCGACCAGTGCGCTGGACAGCGAAAGCGAGCATCACATTCAGGAGGCTCTCCACCGCCTGATGCAGGGACGCACCGTCATCGCCGTGGCTCATCGCCTTTCGACACTCCGCGATTTCGACAGGATTGTCGTCATGCAGACGGGGCGCATCATCGAGGATGGCTCGCCGTCCGATCTCGAACGTCAGGACGGCCCGTTCCGCGACTTCCTTGAGTTGCAGGCGTTCGATATCCCCCCCCTCTGACGGGCCGCCAAGGCTGTCCTTCTTTCGTCCAAAGCCATTGTGCAATCAGGGAGACCCTTCCTCGTGGCCAAAATGATTCATTCGATGATCCGCGTTCGCGATGAACAAACATCGCTGGCTTTCTATGAAAAAGCCTTCAGGCTGAGTGTGGCGGAGCGGATCGTCTTTGACAGCTTCACGCTGATTTATCTGTCGAACAGCGAGCAGAGTTTTGAGCTTGAACTGACCATCAATCACGACCGGGACCATCCCTACGATCCGGGCGACGGCTACGGACATCTCGCCGTGTCTGTCACCGATGTCGTGGCCGAACATGAACGCTTCGAGCGGGAAGGTCTGAAGCCCCAGCCGGTGAAGGAACTGTCTCATGAGGGCCGGCTGCTCGGAAAATTCTTCTTTGTCTCGGACCCTGATGGATACCGTATCGAAGTGCTCCAGCGCGGTGCGCCAGGCCGTTTTCTCTGACGGCCCACGCATAAGAAAAAACCCCGCGAGCCTTTTCGGCTGCGGGGTTTTTTCTGACGTAAAGAGGTCCTTAGACTGCCAGTCTTACGGAAGACGGCGGTGCCGGATGATGGTGGGCACCGATCGGCAGGACGGGATGACCGAACTGCTCCTCAAGCACTTCCGCCATCGCCAGATAAAGAGCTGAGGCACCACAGGCGAGCCCTTCAAAACCGGCGAAATGCGTAATGGCTGCGTTTCCACTCGCCTCTCCCAGAGCGAGAAGGGCGAAGAGTACGACCAGAGACGCGAACACGAACTGCAGCACGCGATTGGCCTTGAGGGTGCCTACAAACATGAAAGCCGTGAACACACCCCACAGACCGAGGAAAACAACCATCGCGCCGGGTGTTGCCGGAGCAGCCAGACCGAATTTCGGCAGAAAGATCAGAACGGCGAGACTGATCCAGAACGCGCCAAACGAGGAAAATGCAGTGAAACCGAAGGTGTTCCCGCGGGGATATTCGAGCATGCCTGCGCAGAACTGGGCGAAGCCTCCAAACGCAAGGCCCATGGCGAGCACTGACGAATTGAGGGGTAGAAAACCCGCATTACAGACGTTGAGCAGAATGGTGGTCATTCCAAACCCCGCAAGACCAAGCGGTGCCGGATTGGCTAGGCGATCCATGACATACACTCCCTGAAAGAGGAGATTGAGCGCGGGAAGCAGTCCTGTTCCCCGATCCCTGATGCTTGCCCGTCAAACCACGTTTAACAATTAAAATAATAACTAAAATACGATTCCTATATTTCACGATAGAGTGCGTTCAGGGAGAGCGGTATGTATCCGTCAAAGGAACAACCTCTCCGCCTTGTCCATAATTGGCCAGCGCCTGCACACCCCACACAATCCATCTGCCATCCGGCTGACGACCAAGCAACGGCGCGCCACTGCTGCCTCGCGTGGCGGAACAGTCATGACGGATCAGAGGCTTCCCCTCTCCGTCCCAGCCGATTCCAATGACGCGGCAACCCATATCGGACCTGATGATCTCACTGAAGTCCTGCTCGTACCCCCCGAGGACCACATCCGTACCGACGGAAGGGAGACCGCTGGCCACGGGCAGAATCTGATCTGGAGTGGCAACGGGCACCTCCAGAAACAGGGTGGCGCGATCAAAGGCCGCAGTGGCGTTTTCTCGTCGCTCGTCATAATTCGGCGATACGATGATCCGTGTAGCGCGCGCATGAGCGGCATATTGCCCCTTGCTATACGCACGCAGAAAATGAATGTCCTGCGGCCGGATGTAATGGCCGGTCTTTGGAAGAAACAGGCAATGAGCCGCAGTTTCCACGACATTGGGAGCAATCAGGAAGCCTGTGCAACGACTGCCCAGTTCCGTTTGCACACGTCCGATGGCGCTCCACGGAAGCGCAGTCATATCGACTGTCTGCCTCATGTCCGTTGGGCCAATACCGGGCCGGAGCGGTATCGCCGCCTGAACGGAGGATGCAGGCAGTCCAGCGAAAAGCAGGCCCAGTGCCATGCAGGGAAAAATGGAATGATTACGGAAAACTTTGAGGCAGAATCTAAGTCGCGTTAATTTACTCATTTTTAAATACCCGCTGTCAGTCTGCGCTTATTGAAACAGCGCACATTCCATGCAGGGGATTTTATCCTCCGATATTGCTCCGTTGGTGACCTGGCTGCCTGCGCTCTGGCAAAAGCAGCCAGGTTATCCACCGTGCCCAAGGTTGCTCGGCCCAAAGCTGTCCGGCAACAATTCACTTAAAGTGCGGGTCAGGAGAATGGCCCCCTCGGCATTCACGATGTGAATGCGCATCGTCGGAGCACCGAACTCCCTCAGCTTCTGGCGACACCCGCCGCAAGGCGTGCAAGGGGCCGAGCCGCCACCGCACACCACAGCTTCGACAATGCAAGTTCCCCCGGCAGACACCATTGCAGCAATGGCCCCTGCTTCGGCGCATATCCCTTCCGGATAAGCGGCATTTTCAACGTTACAACCCACATGAAGCGAGCCGTCTTCACATCGTAAAGCGGCTCCCACCATGAAACTGGAATAGGGCGCGTAAGCACGTTGCCGGACGGCGAGTGCAGCCGCCACGAGTTCGTTCTTTTCCGGCGCCTCCACAACTCAGTCCGCATATCCGTTGGGATGAGCCTTGCGCCATGCCAGAGCTGTTTCAACAGTCTGATCGATTTCGGTGAAATGCGGCTTCCAGCCTGTTTCCCGCATGATGAGGGAGGGACTGGCGACGAGCATCGCCGGATCACCCGCGCGACGGTCCCCGAGCTTCCACGGAACAGGCAGTCCACTGACCTTTTCGACGGCCCGGATAATCTCCATATTGGAGTTACCCCTTCCGGTTCCAACATTGTAGGTCACGCTACGCTCTTCCAGAAGCGGCAATACGGCGAGATGGGCCTGCGCAAGATCGCTGACGTGGATGTAGTCGCGGACGCAACTTCCATCTGGTGTCGGATAATCCTGACCAAACAGCGTCAACTCACCACGCCGTCCCAGCGCCGCATCAATGACCAGCGGCATGAGATGCGTTTCCGGCTTGTGATCTTCCCCGGCACGGCCTTGCGGGTCACAGCCGGCCGCATTGAAATAGCGGAGACAGGCGCTGCGGAAGCCGTGAATACGATCAGCCCAGTAGAGCGCCCGCTCCACGACGTATTTGCTCTCGCCATAAGCCGAACCCGGATGAACCGGCGTTTCTTCGTCGATCAGCTCATTTCCGGCTGAACCGAAAAGCGCCGCCGTGGAAGAAAACACAAACTTCCCAACCCCGTTGCGGATGCAGGCGTCGATCAGCCCAAACCCGAGCGCGCCATTGGCGAGCATGTACATCATCGGATGCTGCATGCTCTCACCGACGAGAGAGAGAGCCGCGAAGTGAAACACGCAGTCCCACGGCCCGTCAGCAAGGACGTTGTCGAGTAGGGGAATGTCCGCCAGATCACCATGAATGAACCGCGCGCCTTCCGGAACTGCGGCGCGGTGGCCCGTGCGCAGACTGTCGAACACGGTCACTTCGTGACCGGCATCCAGAAGGGCCAGAACCATATGACTGCCGACGTAGCCCGCGCCGCCTGTTACAAGAAAACGCATTCTAATTTCCTGATCGCTCTTTCATGGGTGTCTCTGTTGACCCATGCTTGATACCATTACCTCAACATTACGTCGGGCTTAGCACAATGTTAAAAATCAACTAACAAAAGATCTTCACTTTATTCAAAGCTATTCAAAAAACCCATAGAAGGTTCAGGATCTTTCAACATCGTGTATAAATCAGTCATTTTCCCACGATTGAGATTTCCCTGCCCTGCCGGCTCATTCGGCTGGGCACCTGTCCTGACCACCGCCGGTCTTTTCTTTCTTATCGGCTTCGTCACATGGCTGAACGGACCACTGATTTCTTTCGTACGCGTCGCCTTCTCGCTTTCAGATGTCGGCGCGTTTCTTGTTCCTCTGGTCTTCTATCTTTCTTATCTCATTTTTGCACTTCCCGCTGCAAAAATTGCACAGAGAACCGGCCTCAAACTCGGTTTCTCACTAGCGCTCGCCACCATGGGCGGCGGAACCGCACTGTTCGGCCAGTTTATCGCAGATCGTTCCTATTCGGGCGCCCTGACCGGCCTGCTGATCATCGGCGCCGGACTGTCTCTCCTGCAGGTAACGGTCAATCCTTATGTCAGTTTGCTAGGACCTCATGACAGGGCTGCCCAGCGCATTGCCATCATGGGATTATGCAACAAATGCGCAGGCATCGCCGCGCCTGTCGTGCTTGCTGCCTGGGCCATGAATAATATCGGCACAGTGGCCGAGGAGGCGCGCCATGCGGCGGCAGGTCCAGAGCGCGAGGCTATTCTTTCGAACTTCGCCCACGCCATATACTGGCCCTACCTCATCATGGCAGCCCTTCTCATCCTTGCTTCAGGGGCCGTGATGATGTCCGGCCTGCCGGATCTCACTCCTACGGAACCGGCTCTTGCGAAATCGTCGTCTTTTCGTTTTACGCCACGCCTGCGAGGCGGCATCGTCACAACATTCATCTATGTCGGCATCGAAGTTCTCGCGGGAGACGCCATAGGCACTTATGGACAGGGATTCGGGCTTCCGCTCGACCAGACGCGCTTTTTCACCGCCCTGACCCTTGCCGCGATGATGATCGGCTATGCCGGAGGCCTGCTTATCGTTCCGCGCTTTATTTCGCAGGAACGCTGCATGGCCCTGTCCTGCTTATTCGGCGTTACCCTCTCCGTCGCGGCATTTTGCACCCAGGGTCATGTGTCCATTCTCTGCGTGGCCCTCCTCGGTCTGGCCAACGCGATGATCATGCCCGGCCTGTTCCCGATGGCCATTCGCAATGCGGGCTCCCATGTCCCGACGGCCTCCGCCCTGCTGGTCATGGCATTTTCGGGGGGAGCGTTCACTCCTCAGCTCTTTGTGCTGCTCAAACCGCTTTTCGGCTTTCAGGAGACCTTTAGCGCCCTCGCGATCCTGTCCTATGGTGTGGTTCTGGCTTATTCGTTACGCTTCTCAAACGCATTACGCTGACCTTTTCCATCCAAGGAGCGTCTCGGAAAGTGAAGAGCCTAAACCATGCCGGAATACGGGCAGGATTCCTTTCATCACTTGTCCTGATGCTCTTTCTGGTTTCCGCCAATGGCACGATCTGGCTCGCCACGATCTTTTCCGGCGCATCCGTCCCCGGCCTCATGGGATCAGCTCTTCTGGCATGGACCTTTGGGCTGCGGCATGCTCTGGACGCCGACCATATTGCCGCGATCGATGTTGTCACACGCCGGCTCATGGCGCGCGAACAGCGACCCATTCTTGTCGGTCTGTTCTTTTCACTGGGACATTCAAGCGTGGTGATCCTCGCCACTCTTGCGCTCATTCTCCTGCCTTTTCATTCATGGCTCGAACAGTGGCATGCAGTAGGAGGAGCGATCGGGGCGAGTGTTTCCATCGCATTTCTTCTTGTCATGGCCACGGCAAATACGCTGACAGCCTGCACCCAATGGCGGCAGATGAAAGCGGGAAAGGAAATCATTTCCGGCCCCACCGGCCTTCTGAGCCGATTGTTTTCTTCGGTGACAGCACTGATTCGCGCTGATCACCAGATGTTCGCACTCGGCTTTCTTTTCGGGATGGGATTCGACACCGCCACGGAAATCGGCCTCCTGAGTCTCACCACTTCAGAGATCGGACATGGGCTGACACCGATGCAAATCATGCTCCTGCCGCTTCTGTTTACAGCAGGCATGGCGCTGATGGACAGCCTCGACACTGTTCTCATGGTGAGAGCATGGAGCTGGAGCGCGGGTTCAACCCGGCGGCGGGCACGCTATACCTTTGCCGTAACGGCCCTGTCAGCCACGGCAGCCGGGACCGTGGCACTCATTGAACTGGCACAGACGGCCTCGGATCATGGCCGCTTGCCCGACTGCCTCAGAAATGCTGTCGACGCTGCGGGCGACTATTTCCCGCTGATTGGCAGCGGTATTGTTTGCGGCTTTCTGGCCCTATGGGGAGCTGCAGCTTTTCGGGCGGCACGCTCGCCGTGCCACGCAAAAGATTCCCTCACTGACCAGATTCATTGATTTTCATCCGATTACTCGGCAGCCTCAAGGCAACCGGCAGATGATGACGGAAGCATAAGCCTGTCATCGCTCCGAAAGCGCTGATAGGTGCGGATGTAAGTATCGGCCACATTGGCAATGTCATAGCGTGCTCCGCATGTCCGCGCAGTCCGGGCGAAGGCGGCCCGCTTCCCCTCATCCATCATTTCCCTCACGGCTGTGACGATGGCTGCTTCAAATGTTGCATCCTCCGCCTCGAGCGGCAGAAACAGGCCGGCGAGATCCCCTGCTTCACCGGTCATCATAGGCCGGACGAAGCCGACATCGGTGGCGATAGCAGGCGTTCCGACCTGTAGCGCCTGAATGAGTGTGAGCGGAAAGGATTCACCGGGAAAACGTGTTGGCAGCAGCATGCAGTCAGCCAGACGATAAAGGCCGCTGATGCACTCCTGATAGCCGAGGAAATGGATATTCGATGTTGTTCCGTACCGTGCCTGCAACCCTTCGAGCGCATCGCCTGAACCACACAGAAGAAGGTGCATCTTTCGGGGCGCACCCGTCTCCTCGTTCAGGGTGAGAACGGCTTCACAAGCCTGTTTCCAGCCTTTTTCGGGAATGCAGCGACTGGCGACGGCCAGAACGAAATCCTGCGGCCCGATGCCGAGGGCTTTGCGGTCCATAGGAAAAGGACGTTTATCCACGGCCATGCCGTTGCCTATGAACGCTACGTCACCACAGGGCAGTTCGTCTTTACGCCCCCGAAGATGGAACAGATTTTTCTCCGCCAGATAAACCCAGAGCGCCACGCCACGCCTGAGGCGCTCCACGACATCCGGGGGGAAGCGGACACACTCGTAAGAACCATGCAGCGTCACGATGTACGGAAGTAAAGGCAGTGTCTCATCGTCTGGGAAAAACAGTGTTTCACAGAAGCAGAAATGTGAATGGATCACATCGGCATGCAGATCCATGACATACCGCCAGACACCGATCTCCCGTGCCACATCTGCTGAATAAACGGGCACCGAGCTATCCAGCAAAGCCCGGATCTGCGGATCTTCACGATGATGGTCGTATACAAGAAACGACACCATGGCGCCCTTCCGGACGAGGCTGTTGGCAAGCTCGATCGGGAAGATTTCCCCACCCCCCAGTTCGAAGCCGAGCACTGCGAACAGAATGTGCTGCTGCTCATGCGGGGTAGCCAGAACCTGCTCAATGTCAAACACCGCCTCGAACGATCCAAGAACCTCTTCTGCCCGCACATGCCGGAACGTGTCATTCAGGGCGCTGGCAAAACGTCTTACATGCTCTTCATCCACACCCCATTTACGGCGCAGATGCTCGATCATCCGCTGATGTTCCTGATAAAACCCGACTGTCCGGAAACTGTTGACGGAGGTATTTTTGTCGTGTTGCCGGAAGTACGACACTGCCCGCGGTGAATAGGCAATCTGGCCGCCTGCAACCCACTCTGCGTACAGATACCAGTCTCCCAGAACACGGAACGTCTGCGCCTGCTCCCAGACCTCGTCGCGCACGAAATGACGACGGATCAGGCAGCCGCTGACATTGGCGATGACATTGGAGACGGCAAAAGCATTCTGGAACCACCAGCCTGCGGGCTTTACAAAAGCCTCACCCCATATTCCGGCCTGCGCTCTTTCACGATAACCATCGAGACCGTCCAGCATCCGGCCATCGACGTCGCAAAACTGTATCCGCCCAAAGGCGATCTCGACACTGGGATCAACAAAAGCATGGATCAGTTCCTCAACGAACCGTTCCTCAGCGAAATCATCGCTCTCACAGATCCAGACGATCTCGCCTTTGGCTTCATCGACACCTTTTCGCCACTGCCGGAACACGTTCCCGGAATTTGACGCATTAGGAATAATCCTGATTTTTTCAGGATATTTCTCAGCATATCGTTTCGCGACATCAAGACTGTCATCTTCTGATGCATCATCAAGAAAGAGGATTTCAATATTGCGATATGTCTGATTCAGAATAGATTCAAAGCGATCCTCAAGAAAGCGGGCATGATTGAAATTTGTGATGATCGCGCTGACGAGCGGTCTACGCGCTGTACGCAGTAATCTGCTTGCATATGGCAGTGTAAGACGTCGCTCACGCCGTCCGTGCAGAGCCCAATGGCAGAAAGGGTTCATCCCGCATTCCAGAACATCCTGATGCCGGGAAAGATAATAGTTCGTGTCAAAATCAGGACAAGGGTTCAGTCCCGCCTTGCACCCTTCAAGCAAGTAATGCTCAGCAGCGGACCGGGCATCGAAACCTGCACCTGCTTCCCCGACCTGCTCGACATAATAAGGGACATTGAAGAGCGGTGCGATATCGGAAATAAACTGCCGCGTCTCCTCATCCAGAACGACAGAAGGAACAGATGGTGGCGCCTGACCTTCGCTACGAGTTTCTCCCTCCGGGTTGGGTGTATTCGACGACCCAGATGCGTCTCCCGTGCCGACCTTGCGATGTCGGATGCGGCGCGCGGCTCCCTTCACGGCGGGCAGTTTGTCGATCACGTTGCGCATGGGTTTCGTCATGCGCCATGCCGTGCTGTTTTCGATCAGCGTATAACGATTTTCAAAATCCCTGAGGTTCTCGACGCGGTGTGACAATTCCGCATTCTGACCGCTCAGAACGCTGATCCTCTGCTCCCGCTCGCCGCAAAGATTCATCATATTGGCCACGTCCTGATGCAGACGGGACACATCCTTCAGCAGCGCGGTATTTTTTTCGCGCTCCTCGAAAAGCTGGCGCGACAGTTCGATGACCCGGACTTTTTCACGATCCAGCTCTCCTTCGAGGGTCGTGACATGTCCGCGCAGAATGTCGTTTTTGCCCGCAAGTGCCGCTTTTTCAGCAAGTTCCGCCTCAAGGCTTGAAACGGCACTCTGATGCCGCTCCTCCTGCTTCTGAAACGCATCGTCCTTTTCCAGCATCTGATGCCCGATATCGCGAAATGCATCGCTGGAGGTGACATGATCGATGCACACCCCGCGCACGACTTCGGGCAAGGCTTCCTGAGAGGCTACGGCGAGGAGATACATCGCCTGAGGCACATCTTCGAACCGCGCCACGCCGCCTTCCGCAAGAGAAAAGCTGACGTCCCGGCTGGGATTGCCGGCAAAGTCGATGACAGACCCGAACAGGTTTCTCTGTCCACCAAACACGACATTCCTGAACCGGCTTTTCATGAGCGCTTCAAACTCATGGCTGAAAAGTTCCTTGACGTGGAACTCGTTGCTGTAGCCGGTGGCAACCGAATACTGATATTTATCCGGACTTGAAATGATCACGATGCCCGCAGGTTTCAGCACCCGGATAAACTCACTCAGCATCTTTTCATGATCGGCAACATGCTCGATCGTCTCAAAGCTGACGATGGCATCGACACTCTTGTCCGGCAGGGGCAGCGCGCAGATATCGCCCGCCAGAAATCTGACCCGGTCGTTGCCGTATTTTTCCTGCGCGTGCTCGACAGCGGCTGGCGAGACATCCACACCGGTTACGTTCTCGGCTTTCGCGCTGAGGAGAGCGGAGCCGTATCCTTCACCGCAGGCGACATCCAGAACCGTGCTGCCTTCCGGAACAAGTTCTCGCGCGAACAGATAGCGGTGCATGTGCTCGATCGCGGTTTCACCCTGCATGTCGGGCATGAACCGTTCACCGGTGGCTTCCAAGATCATTGGCATTTCCTCAGCACTGCTTCCGCCTGCCACAAAACCCGTGAGCGGTTGGAAATTTCCTAAGAGAGTGACGAAAGAGCGTCAAGAAGGCCAGACATCTGCCGATTTTATCTGATATCAAAAAAAGATCTTCCAGAAAAATAATGGTCTTTTTATTTAATTTTTATTCACACCCGTCCTTGCGACATACAGCACGCAGAAATTTACCCCACCGGATCTCGGCCCCTCCTCAAGTTTTCCTGTAACAATGACCTCACGGTCGGGATGGCAGTCGGAGTGGAACTGGAATATGGTGCAGTCCTGACGCGATCCCTTCCCTGCGATCACCAAAACAGGACACGGCATCTTTCCCTGATGAAACTTCGTTTTGCTCCCAGTCCCACCGGCATGCTCCATGTGGGCAATGCCCGGCAAGCCATCGCCAATGCCCTGTTTGCTCGCAAGCATAACGCGACTTTTCAGTTGCGGATTGACGATACCGATGTCGGTCGTTCACAGGAAGTCTATGCCACCGGCATCAGGACAGACCTCGAATGGCTGGGCATTTCATGGAACGAGACATTCCGGCAGAGCGAATGCCTTGAGCGCTATGAGTGCGCTATTGAAGCCCTGAAAGCCAGTGGTCGCCTCTACCCCTGCTTTGAAAGCGAGCAGGAACTCACGGCCAAGCGGGAAATGCGGATCAGGCAGCACAAGCCGCCTCTCTATGACCGCGCCATGCTGAAAATGACGGCGGCGCAGCGCGCTCAGGCGGAAGCGAACGGCAAGGTGCCCTACTGGCGCTTCAAACTGACCAGTGGCAGCAAGGCCTGGAGCGATCTCGTGATGGGGAACTGCTCCGTCAAGCTGACCGCCGTGTCCGACCCTGTCCTCGTCCGCGCTGATGGCACCGTGCTCTATACGCTGGCCTCCATCGTGGATGATCTGGAGACAGGCGTCACGCATATCATCCGTGGCGAAGATCACATCACCAACACGGGTGTGCAGCTCGATATTGCCGAGGCGCTAGGCGCCAAGCCGACCCGCTTCACCTTCGCTCATCTGCCGCTTCTGCTGGATGAAGGTGGTGGAAAGCTGTCCAAGCGCTTCGATTCCATGTCGATCAGAACGCTGCACCGTGATGGCATCGAAGCCAGAGCGATGACGACCTATCTGGCCAGTCTGGGCAGCTCCAAATCGCCTGAGCCGATGGGTTTCGACGCGCTTGCCCAGGATTACGACCTGTCCTGCATCTCGAAATCAGCCGCGCGGTTCGACATGCGCCAGCTTCTGGCGCTCAATCGTCGTATCCTCGTCAGTTCGGAATTTCAGGATGTGCGTGAACGCCTGCCTGAAGGCGCGACGGAGCAGTTCTGGCTGGTCATTCGGGGCAATATCGAACTTCTGACCGAATGCCATCACTGGTGGCATGTGGTGCATGACGGCATCACTCCTGCAGAACAGCCGGAAGAGCAGGCGTATCTCGCGGAAGCCGCGCAGCTTCTGCCCGAGGAACCATGGTCTGAGGAAACATGGGCCAACTGGACGAAGGCCCTCAGTGAGGCAACGGGCAGGAAGGGCAAAGCGCTTTTCAGACCGCTGCGTCTCGCGCTGACCGGCGAGGAGCACGGGCCGGAGCTAAAGGATCTTCTGCCGCTGATCGGGCGGGAAAAAGCACTTCAGCGCCTGACAACGGGTTCGTAATAAACCCACTCTAAAGAACAGCTTCCCTCCCCCATTCAGCGGGGGATGG
This sequence comes from Acetobacter conturbans, assembly GCF_011516755.1. Taxonomy (GTDB): domain Bacteria; phylum Pseudomonadota; class Alphaproteobacteria; order Acetobacterales; family Acetobacteraceae; genus Acetobacter; species Acetobacter conturbans. The sequence continues at coordinate 165,599 of NZ_WOSY01000002.1, forward strand.
GCAGCTTTCTCCGTGCGGGGTATCCTTTCCGGCTCCGCCTTTTCCGGATTGCAGGAAGAACAACCCCGCCCATGTCCACGCCGATCCCGCTCCCATCGACCAATCTGAGCGCCTTTTCGGACGAAATTTCCCGGTCAAAGGTGGCTTATACGTCCTCCGTCCGGTGTCCCATGCCGGTTCCACTGTTCGACGGGCAACAGACGGACGCCTTTGCACGCGGGCTGGAACTTTATAACGTCGTTTTTTCAACGGACCGGCGCTCAATCTGGCTCCCCGCCATGACGCTATCGATGTTCACGATAGAGAACGCGACCGTCCTGATGGGAACGGCTGTGGGCGGCATGGTTCTGGACAGCCAGAACCGGCGGATCGTGGAACCGTCCTGCTTCTGCACCTATGACCTTGCGAGAATGGAAGCCAGTCTCTCCGGACTTGAGGTCGAAGAGGAGCTGGATGAGGCCTTTGTGGGTTTCGACGCCCCTTATGCCAATTACTATCACTGGCTGCTTTACGGACTTTCCCGCACCAAAATTGCCTGCGAGCGTTTGCCGCCCTCCGTCAAACTCATCATCCCTGACGTGCCGCGCCTTCTGGACCGGGAGCAGTTTGCCTATTCCCCGGAAACTTTCGAAGAAACGCTGCGTGGATATGATTTCGGAAACCGGCTGGTGCGGATGGGGCCCGGAGCAATCAGGATCAAGAAGCTGCATTTCATGTGGCATGAACCGACCATGCCCGAGCTGTACCTCACGATTTACGAGGCCTATCGCACGTTCGATGACATTGAAGCGCCTTTCCGTCCCGATCTTCCGCGCCGGTTTTATGTAACCCGGGAGAAGTCCGTTAACGCGCGCATTTCCCCCGACGAACAGCACGCCATCGATCAGTTGCTGGCCGCCACCGGCATCGAAAAAATCTTTCTGGAGCATCTGGATTTTCGCAGTCAGGTAGCGCTGTTCCGACAGGCGGAACTCATCGTGGCGCCGCACGGTGCGGGGCTCGCCAATCTGGTGTTTGCACGTCCCGGCACGAAAGTTCTGGAACTCAATCGCCTTCTCGATGGGCAGAACCATCTCCGGAACTGTTTTTATCTCATCGCCGCACAGCGGAAACTGATCTACGGCAGCTTCGATCTGTCCCATGATGACCTGACAGCGGAACGCCTGATGCACGCGATCAGAAACCTCGAACAGAACTCGCGGATATAGCGCCCATGTCGGATGACCACTCTCTCAACATTGTGGATGCATGTCGGGACAAACTGCCCGGTTTTGGCTGGCGGATGCTTTCGCCGGAAGAACGCGGACCAAGAAAGCCGCCCCGCTTTCTTCTCGGTCCCATACCTGAGGATTTTGCGGATACTTTCTTCGGAGACGAAGTCACCCCCTCATGTGGATTGTCCACGATTGAGGCTGTCCAGTTTTCCGGCGATCGCCTTCTTTACCGCGACGGCCGACACATCTTCATCTTTGAAAACGGCATAAACGATTTTACGGTCAACGAGGCACTGGGACAGGTCAATCCCGTGCGGGATGTCGTGATCGACGAAGAAGTCGTCCTGCTCTGTGGCCCCGGTTATTCGATGTACGGCCACTGGATCGTCGATCTCATGCCGCGGATAGGGCTGCTGATGGCTGCCGGGCTGGATATCCGGACACTGACATATCTGCTGCCGGAACAACTGCCGCGCTTTGCCTGGGACTGGCTCGAGATTCTCGGCATCCCGCGCGCCAATGTGCGCACTTATCATGTGACAGAAGACCGCTGTCATATTCGCAAAGCCATAATCCCGAGCAATCTGCGCGGCTATATGCGGGCCAACAGCCTGATGCGAGATATCTGCTCGTCATTTACGCGGCAGGTGGTGGGAGATCGCCCCCCTACCCGCTCTCACATGCTCTATATTTCACGTGAACACTGGGGCAATGCCACACGCCGCATGGTGAATGCCGATGAAATCGCGACCCGCATGGAGACTGCCGGGTGCAAAATCGTCTATCCGGAAAAGCTGTCCATTCGTGAGCAGGTCGAACTGTTTTACGATGCTCGCGCGCTGATCGGAGAATACGGCTCCGGGTTGCATAGTTCGGTCTTTGCGCCTGCGGATGTGCCTGTGGTCGCATTTCATGCCGCTGAAATTCATCCGGCCTTTTTGCAATCCGGTCTTTGCGACGCAAAAGGGCAGGATTGCGCTTATGTCTTCGGTGCCTTGACGGGCGAACACCCTCATGCGTTCCGGGTCAGCACGCGCGACATAGACAGACTGGAGCGGTTTTTACCCTACCTGCTGAAAGCCTGATCCGTTGCGTAAGACAGAGCCGTGTGAAAATATGCCTGTTCACACAAGAAGAAAGTCCGCTTCATCGACATGGTGGAGCGGGAAGCCCTGCTGCTCGGCTCTCCGCGCGTAGCGTTGCTGCAACGCGGCGATCATTTCCCCTGCCTCAATCCATGGTGCTGCCTGTGAACACGCCGGATCGTCGGGAAACATTGTAATGCGGGGATCATAGTTATCGAACCCACGTCGGGATGCGTCATTATTCAAGAGGGATTCTGTCGGCGTACCTTCGGCAAGAATGATGCCGTGCGGTCCGATATCCAGATGATGATACTCAACCGACAAGGAAGGAGGTTCGATAAAGATCGAGCGCCCGTTGGCCAGAGCGGAAACGGGGATCAGCGTCCCTTCGAGATAAAGAGCATGCATCTGGGATATACGGAGATTTCGTTGCGGGACCCCACAAGCAAACGCGTCCGCCCGGACCGTAATCGGACAGACCATCGCGTTCAGAACCATCTGTTTGTGTGTATAGCGTCGGGTTCCCCGCCAGCGTAACGGAACGAATTGCCCACCCAGCGTGCGGATCGACGTGCCTTCCTCTCACAAGAACAGTCGAGGAAATGACCGGGCCTGCATCTGTTAGCGCCCCATCATTATCAACCGTCCCATTGGAGACCACACCTCCCTCGAGAACAGTCAGGAGGTCAGTCGCGGTCGCAGTCGTATTGGAAACGGAACTTCCGGAACTGACAGTCGTCATGGTCTATCGGCCTTTCTGCATTGGCCGACAGAATTTACTTTATTCCACGCTAATATTGCCCATCTTCATGCAGATGGATTATCGGCCCTAAAATATATCACTTAATACTTGATTAAAATTGAAATAATTTACTTCTCGTTATGTCTTTATAAAAACAACTACATTAAAAATTCCAAAAATCTTCCAGCCCTACAAAATCAATAAGCCCTTTGAAATACTCAGGATGCCAGAGACTGATCAGCCACGAGTATTTCAAACGCGGATTTTAACTTACGGCGCTATTCGCAATAGCCTTTTTGACGTCACTATAACTGGAACCGCTTTGAAGCATGTCCTCCGCCGCTTCAAGTTCGCTGGAAGCGGGAGCACGCTCAAGACTGCTTTCGTAAAAGCCCGTAATCATAGCCTGCGCTTCAGTGCCGTGAGAGATAATATCAAGTAAACTGTCATAGGTTACACCGCCAGCCAGGACATCTTCCCAAGCGCTGATCTGTGCTGAAGACGCCGTTTCATCAAGAATGCGCGTATAAGCATTGGCAATCATGCTTTGCGCTTCCTGCCCATGGCTGATGACGGATATCATTGTGCTATAGGTGGCACCCGAAGCCAGATAAGCTTCCCAGCCAGAAACCTGTGACTGAGACGGCGTGATACCAGCTTTGGTCTGATAGGCTGCTATGATCTGTTGCTGCGCCTCCTGCCCTGTGCTGACACCATTTACAAGATCACGATATGAGGCGCCTGCCGCCAGATAATCTTCCCAGGCGGAGATCTCGCTGGCAGAAGGCGTCACGCCGATTTTCTGCTGATACACAGATGTAATGGCTGCGCTGGCTTCACTTCCCTCAGACACGGCAGTGACCATATCGCTATAGGTCGTTCCGTTTGCAAAAGCGCTTTCCCATGCGCTGACCGCATCAGAACTGGGAGGAAGACCTGTTTTCTGTTCATAGACGCCTATGATGACGGCCTGCGCTTCCGACCCCGTCGAAACGGATGTGACCAGCGAACTGTATGTCTGGCCACCCGCGAGCGCATCCTCCCATGTGCTGATTTCAGTGGCGCTCGGTGTGATATTCAGCCGACTGGAATAAACATCCGAAATGATAGACTGGGCTTCATCACCATGCGTGACACCCTGAACGACGTCTGTAAGCGTGGCACTGCTGTTTTCCATCATGGTTTCCCATGCAGTAACCTCATTGCCAGAAGTCGAAATCGTGATGTTGAGCTTGTCGGAATAGACAGAAGCGATCGCGCTGGCTGTCTGGTCCGATGTGATGATTGCGTCTTTTAGATTGGCGAGGGTATCTTCTCCTGCCAGCAAGGTTTGCCCTTCGCTGAGAATGCTGGTGGTGGCTTCTTTCCCTGTATAATCGACGAAATAACTTTCAAGCGTATTGGCGGCTTCCGTGCTGCTGGCCAGCGTTTTCACCAGACCGGAATAATCCGAATACATAAATCCCTGAGAATTCTGGGTGCTCAATGATTCCAGAACAATCTGGGAACTATATTCCTGTAGTTCACTGCTCGTGGGATTGCGACCGAGCACGGACTGAAACGCCCATGAGACACTTTGATCCACAAGAGCTGTCTGGTCCGTCGTCACAAAGAACGGTTTTGTGGCGGCCAGCGAACTGGACCATGTAAAATTGGTATCGTTCACGGTGTTGGCGACAGAAGTGTCAGCGGCGACCTGCGCAGTGCTCGCGCTAAGGAACTGAATGGAGGTCGTCCCTGATGACGTCGAGGATACTGCGGTGCCAGTCGACGAGAGAGAGGCCGAAGTGGAGGTGCCGGACGATTCAAGTTGAGTGGCAGCCGATGAAACAACGCTGCTACTGCCTGTATAATCAGTGGCGGCAAGACTACCTGCTGTAGTGGTATCCGTTGTCGTCGGCGAAGCATACGCCGCCGCAAGACTGTCCGCTACAGAAGAAGAGCTGACAGAGCCGGCAACGACCTGATTGCTTGCATCATCACTGGCTGTGCCCGTTAGAATCAGAGAAGTATCACTCATACCCGGGTCGCTCTCAATCTGTATGTCCGGAATGCTTCCCAGAGACAGGCAAAGTCGCCGCCCGGAAGGCCTTTAACGATTTATTATCGATATAGGGGGCTGGCCACCAGCGTCAATTGACTATTTAATTTTTCGAGGTTTAACTTTGCCCCGTAAGGAATTTTGACTGTCCGGGCTACTTTTCCAGGCAAAATTATTTTCAAAAAAATTAAAACCATTATTTATATGAAGCAACAATCACAAATAAGTATCCAATTTTATCAACAATCAACACGTTTCCGGAAATACCAATCCCAAAAATAAAACGATCCTTGGTTCAAATAAATATTATAGTATAAAAATATAGATAATCGGTGTATTTTCATTCCACCGCAGACATTATGGGCGCCCTGAACGATGGTAGGGATGACCACTCGCGATGGCACGGGCTCTATAGAGTTGCTCAACCAGCATGATCCGGGCCAGCATGTGGGGCCATGTGAAGCTCCCCAACGACAGAAGCGCATCCGCACGAGCGACAACACTGCCATCAAGGCCTTCGGCGCCTCCGATCAGGAAGCAGAGCTCTCGTCCGGTCTCCAGCCATCCCGTGATCTGCTCGGAGAACGCCTCGCTGCCGGGAGTTTTTCCGTCCAAATCAAGCGCCACGACAAAGGCCCGGTCGGGCAATGCCGCCAGCATGGCCTCCGCTTCCCGGCGCTTGATTTCACCAGCACTCCCCCGGCCGTCAGGCAATTCCGTGATGGTCAGCGCCGGACTGAGACGTTTGACATACCGTTCCACCAGAGCGCGCTCGTGAGCATCTTTCATCCGCCCGACCGCTATCAGACGCATAGCCATCCCGCCCGGCTCCAACTACCCAACGCCACCATTCCCTTACTTTGTGCCGAAAAGCCGGTCGCCGGCATCGCCCAGACCCGGGCGGATATAGCCGTGATCATCCAGACCGCGATCGAGCGCACCTGTAATGATCCGGACGTCGGGATGGGCGGCGCTGAGACATGCGACGCCTTCTGGGGCCGCGAGGAGACACACGAACACGATCGGCCCGCAGCCCACATGCTTGAGCCGATCAATCGCCGCGACCGCGCTGTGTCCCGTCGCCAGCATAGGGTCCACGACGATGCACTGCCGCTCGGCAACATCATCCGGAAGCTTCATGTAATACTCGACCGCTTCCAGCGTCTTAGGATCTCGAAACAGGCCGATATGACCGACCCGGGCCGAAGGAACGAGGTCCAGCATCCCGTCCAGAATGCCGTTACCCGCTCTCAGGATCGACACGAAGCATAGCTTCTTGCCAGAGAGCTGCTCGCCTTCCATCGTCTCAAGCGGTGTTTCGATCGTCACCGGCTCCAGCTTCAGACCCCGCGTCGCCTCATATCCCAGCAACAGGCTAAGTTCCCGAACCAGCCGACGGAAATCAGCCGTGGAGGTGGCACGATCACGCAGACGCGTCAGTTTGTGCCGCACAAGCGGATGCGTGACGACAAGAAGGGCATCGGCCGGAAGATCTGTCATATTGAAATCCGCGTCAGGAAGAAGGTTCGAGTTCAAAATCCAGAACCAGCCCGTTCATGCAATAGCGGAGGCCGGTCGGCTCCGGACCATCCGGGAAAACATGACCGAGATGACCTTTGCATTTCGCGCAATGGACCTCGGTGCGCGTCATACCGCGTGTCGTGTCCGTCTGCGTTTCGACCGCTCCGGGAATGGGTGCGAAAAAAGAAGGCCAGCCACTGCCGCTCTCATATTTCGTATCAGCGGAGAAAAGCGGTGTGCCACAGGCGACGCAGCGGTAGAGGCCTGCCCCTTTCTCGTGGTTGAGCGCACTGGAGCCGGGCCGTTCGGTCCCATGCTCGCGCAGAATGTGCATCTGGTCAGGCGTCAGCGTCCCGCAGAGCGAGACAGGTTTTGTCCGGTCATTCATGACATTTTTTCCTCTCCGGGCGTGTTGGCTTTCAGTCGCAATATCGTGACTGAAAAAGGCTCCAGCAGCAACAAACTCAGCCGTTCAGCCCCACGTTCTGTGTTGGAAGGGGTCGGGATCTGCCGTCCCGCTACGACCTTCCCGACATTATAATAAATTGGAGATCGTGATGAACGAGAAAAAAAATCCGGTTTGCGGCGTATCCTCGTCATCAAAACCAGAGAGCGAAATTATTGACGAAGCCAGCGAGGATACATTTCCGGCCAGCGACGCGCCTTCCTCGGGTCAGATTACCAGTGCCGATGACTGTGTTGATGAAGATACGCTCGAAAACAACAAATCGAAGCACCAGACCAAATAAGGAAAGAGGAATGCGGACGTCGGTGCCTGTTCCGCTTGGAACAAGTCCCGTCTGGTGTCATATTTGATACCGGAACAAAGGCACACAACAAAAACAAAGGCCTGAGACAATGTCCGCTTCTTCTGCTTCCGCGCTGCGCCCCGTCATGCTCGTCATTCTTGACGGATTCGGATGGCGTGAGGATGCGTCCGATAATGCTGTTCGGCTCGCTTCCATCCCGACGTTCGATGAACTCTGGAAAACCTGTCCGCACACTTTCCTCGATACGAGCGGGAAGGATGTCGGGCTGCCGGACGGTCAGATGGGCAATTCGGAAGTCGGACATCTGAATATCGGTGCCGGTCGTGTGGTGATGCAGGAACTGCCGCGGATCACTCAGGCTGTCCGTGATGGCAGCCTCGCCGCCAGTCCGGTTCTGTCAGCCTTCATCGACACCATGAAGAAGACGGGTGGCACCTGTCACCTGATGGGACTGGTCTCTCCGGGAGGTGTTCACGCACATCAGGATCACGCCGTCGCTCTTGCGCGCATCCTGACCGAAGCAGGCGTGCCGGTTGCGTTGCATGTCTTCACGGACGGTCGCGATACGCCGCCTCACTCCGGCAAGGACGATCTGGCGCGCCTGATGAAGCAGCTTCCTGACTCGGCAAAGATCGCCACGGTCTCCGGGCGCTACTATGCCATGGATCGCGACAATCGGTGGGAACGGGTTTCGAAGGTCTATGATGTCATCACCGCCGGAGAAGGCGCACGCTGCAATGCGCCGCTGGAAGTGCTTGAAACATCCTATGCCAGCGGTGTGACGGATGAGTTCGTCATCCCGAGCGTGATCGGTGACTATAAGGGCGCGAAGGACGGCGATGGCATTGTCTCGTTCAATTTCCGCGCCGACCGCATCCGCGAACTGCTGACAGCACTCATCGATCCTGATTTCGACGGTTTCCAGCGCAAGTTGGTGCGCCATTTTGCCGCGACAGTCGGCATGACCCGTTACAGTGATCATCTCGCCACGCTGACAACAGTGCTCTTTCCGCCGCAGAATCTGACGGAACTACTGGGCGATGTCGTGGCGGAAGCGGGCAGAAAACAGCTTCGGATGGCTGAGACTGAAAAATATCCCCACGTCACCTATTTTCTGAATGGCGGCCGTGAGGCGGAGTTCGAGGGCGAAGACCGTATACTCGTTCCATCACCTAAGGTGGCCACCTACGATCTGCAGCCGGAAATGTCCGCGCCCGAACTGACCGACCGTGCCGTTGAGGCCATCGACAGCGGTAAATATGACCTGATCGTCCTCAATTACGCCAATCCTGACATGGTGGGGCACACCGGCATCCTGTCCGCCGCGATCAAGGCGGTTGAAACGGTCGATACCGGACTTGGTCGAATCGCGCAGGCGATCGGACGCCAGCACGGCGCCCTTCTCGTCACGGCAGATCACGGAAATTGCGAGACGATGCGGGACCCCGAGACAGGCGAGCCCCACACCTCTCACACGCTCAACGAGGTTCCGTGCATTCTGGTTGGAGCGGGTCATGTGCAACTACGGCATGGGCGACTGGCCGACATAGCGCCGACACTGCTGGCCCTGATGGAACTCAAACAACCGGATGTCATGACGGGCAAGTCTCTGATCGTCTCGCCTCAGGCGTAAATCCACAGCCGGTTTCCTGTGCTTGCATGCCCGAAGAGCCTGTGATCTCAAGGCGGATGGTCCGTCGTCCGCCTTCGCGCAAATCACCCTGCATCCTGTCCGCGATAGCGATGCTCGCGGCGATTGGGGCCGTGACAGCGCCCATCTGTGATGGACAGGCCATTGCCGCCAGCAGACAAAAACGGGTCGCAGCGCAGCACCACCACGAGACATCAGCCAGACACCAGCCCCCCGTTTCCTCATCTCAGACCGCGCTTCAGAATGCCCGCAACCGTGAAGAATCGTTGCGGCTGGAGTCAAAAGCGGAAGCCGCCCGGCTGGAAAAGGCCCGCCAGACAAACAGCGCCGCCGCGGCTCAGGCGGCGCAGGATCACGCACGCGCCACCGCGCTGTCTTCGGCGACGGTTGCAGCAGCGGCTCTTCTTCAGCAGACGGAAAGCCGACAACAAAACGTGCAGGAACAGGCGGATGATCTGCGGGCCGAGCAGCACAGGACGCAAGCCGGCCTCCATGCGGACGCAGAGGCTCTTGCACCTCTCCTTCCCGTCGCGCATCGCCTCTCGCTGTATCCGATGGATGCCCTTCTGACCGGCACGCAGCCCACCGAAGATGTCGTGCGCGGGCTTATGGTGATGCGCGGGCTTGCGGGCACGCTCGAAACGCAGGCGAAATCTCTCAGGGTGCATGAAAAGGATCTGGCGGTCCTTGATGCAAACCTCTCCACGAAACTGAACGAACTGAATGCGCTGGGAGAGGCCCAAACCCGGCAACGGGCCGAACTGGCGCGGCAGGCCAATGCGGCGCGTGACACGCAGATCCGTTCGAATGCAGAAGCCAGACAGGCATCAGTGACAGCGGCTCAGGAGGCCGCGAAACAGAAAGTGCTTCAGGCCGAACTGAACGACGTGCTGGCGGTGGAGGCCGCAGCCATGGCCCAGCTTCAGCACGAAGCCGAGATGGCCGAGCGGGCGCGCAAGGCGCAGGAAGCGGCTGATGCGCGGCGTCGGGCGCAGGCGGTTGCGGCGGCTCGATCCGCAGCAGGCAGGCAGGTCGTTCATGAAGCGCCACCCCCCGTCGTCACGCCCGTATCCGGTCGGGGTGGAGACGGCATCGTGACCGGGCATCTCCTGACAGCGTGGGGCCAGCCGACGGAAAGTGGCACAGCCTCGGGCAATACCTATGCGGCTTCCCCCGGCAGCGGCGTGCGAGCGCCATGCGGCGGCACTGTGGAGTTTGCCGCCCCTTTCCGTAGTTATGGCCAGATGCTGATTCTCAATTGCGGCCGCGGTTACCGCTTCGTCCTCGCGGGGCTCGGCAATCTGAATGTGACAACGGGGCAGTCGCTGGCGAAAGGCTCTGCCATCGGCGCGATGCCTGCTGATGGCGGCAATCTGCTGGTGCAGGTTCGCAGCGGGGCGCGGTCGGTCAATCCACGGCCATTCCTGTGAGCCGACGGCAATTCCGGAGAGGCGGTTTTCGTCGAGGGGATAAGCGGCTAAGAGGGCAGTATTCGTTTTGGTAAGAACCTCATCCGATTATACGGGCCGGGAGGAACGATTCGTGCCGAGAGAAAAAGGACCTGACTGTCGCTCTGCGTGGTCGGGCAACAGGAGACTTCAGTTTATGACGTTCCGTACCGCTTTGCTGTTCGGAGCTGCAGTTCTCTCCGGACTGACGCTCGCACCAGGACTTTCCGGCCTTGAAGGAAATGGCGGCATCATTGCGGCGGCCCATGCCGAGACAGCGCCAGCCCCCGCCACCGATCCCAATGCCGGCCACGCAGAAACCTACAAGCTGCTGACCCTTTTCGGCAGCATCTTTGATCTCGTCCGCGCCAATTACGTCGATCCGGTTTCCGATCGGGAACTGATCACCAACGCGCTCAACGGGATGCTCAGCGGCCTTGATCCGCACAGTTCCTACATGACCGAGAAGCAGTATGCCGACATGCAGGTCCAGACGACCGGCAAATTCGGTGGCCTTGGTCTGGAGGTTCAGGGGGAAGACGGCCATGTCCGCGTGGTGTCCCCCATCGACGGAACGCCCGCATGGCGCGCCGGCATCAAGCCGGGTGACTACATCGTCGCCATTGATGGCCACAATATTGACGGCGCGCCGCTGAATGACGCCGTAGAGAAGATGCGCGGCAAGCCGAACACAAAGATCACGCTGACCATCATTCGGGCCAAGGCACCCAAGCCGATCATCGTGACGCTGACACGCGACATCATCCAGATCGAGAAGGTCCGGTCCGAGCTTTATGACAAGACGGGCTATATCCGTATTCCGCAGTTCACCGAAGAGACAGGCGAGCAGTTGCGGGCGGCTTACAACGAGCTGAAGCAGAAAGCTGGCGGCAAACTTTCGGGCGGCCTTGTTCTCGATCTTCGTAACGATCCCGGTGGTCTCCTGACGCAGGCGATCGATGTCTCCTCCTCGTTCATCCGCAATGGTGAGATCGTCTCGACGCGTGCGCGCCACCCGAAGGACAGCCAGCGCTGGGACGCCAAGGGCAGCGACATGACCGATGGCCTCCCGATGGTGGTGCTGATCAACGGCGGGTCCGCTTCGGCCAGTGAAATCGTGTCTGGAGCGCTTCAGGACCATCATCGCGCCGTTCTCGTGGGCACCAAGAGCTTCGGCAAAGGCTCGGTGCAGACGATCATGCCCATCCCCGGCAATGGTGCGGTCCGGCTGACGACAGCGCGCTATTACACGCCTTCCGGTCGTTCCATTCAGGGGCTTGGCATTGCTCCGGATGTGACGGTGAAGGAAAGCCGTGAAGAGCCCGCTTTCAGCATTCGCGAGGCGGATCTTTCCCATATTCTCAAGAACCAGGGCGGGAATCAGACCAAACCGCCTGCACGTTCGGATCTTCCGGAACTCGCCGCACATCTTCCGGATGAGCCGCCGGAAAACTGGCCAGCCTTTGACGTGACCAAGCCGACGACGGACTTCCAGTTACAGGAAGGTCTGCGGCTGGTTCGCAGCATGGCCGGGGTGGCCGCGCCGGACCCGGCTGCTTCGCTTCCGCCCGTAAAGCCGTCGTCAGACAAGCCAGCTCCCGTAAAGAATGAGGTTTCCCATCACTAACGCCAGTTCCGAAACGTCGGAGTCAGGTCCGCAGGCTGCCGACGTGTTTACTGCATCGGGAGAGCCTGTCGTCGCTTCCCTCTGGCAGAGACTTCCGCCAAACGGGCGCCTTTTCGTCCGTTTCTGGGGCGGCGTTTCTGTAACGGCCCTGCTTTTCGCGATCGGGCTTCAGGAGTGGTCGGGGCTTCATCCGAAAAAGCCTCTGCCGTCGTCTTCCAGCTCGGCCCAGCAAACCGCGAATGCGCAAACATCCCCCCCTGTGCTGGCGGAGACCACCCCACCTGCACAGCAGGAGGGGACCACGCAGGATGCCGCTGCTTCTGATGTCGTTCCGGGTGTAGCTCCCATTCCGGCACCGATTCAGGACATGCTGGAAGCCGTTCCCGGCGATGCGGGCCACAGCTTGCCCAAGCGGGGTCCCAAAGGCGAACAGGCGCGCGATGTTTATGCGGCAGCCGTCCCGACTATTCCGCCAGGCAATGCGAGAGTGGCCATTCTGCTCGATGGTTTCGGGTTGTCGGAAGACATGAGTCTCAATGCCGCCCGGTCTCTGCCCGCGCCGGTGTCGTTCGCAGTTCCCGCCTATGCTCCCGCCCGCACATCCCTCTCCGAAGTGGCCCGGAAACGTGGGCATGAGATCTTCATTGCCCTCCCCATGCAGCCATCCACCGCACCGATGGATGACGAGGGTCCGCGTGCGCTGGGCTACGACCACACGATTGAAGTCGACAAGGACAACCTCGAATGGGCTCTCTCCCGTTTTGATGGTTATGTCGGCGCGACCAATGCGTTTTCGGGACTGGACGGGGATGCCTATGCGCAGTCACCCGACTTCGCCATGGTTTCTCACGAACTGGAAGATCGTGGTCTGCTTTATCTGAATGCCACGCCGGGCACGCAAAGAATTGGGCCGGTGATGGAAGGCGATGCCTCGCTGACGATGGACACAGATACGGATGCGGCAGGCGTTGATGGACAGCTCGAGCATCTCGTCGCGATGGCGAAGGCGAAGGGATCTGCCGTCGCGGTCGCGGGTCCGATGCGTCCGGTTCTGCTTCAGCGGCTGGCTGAATGGGCCGCCACCCTGAATTCGCAGGGAGTATCGCTCGTTCCCGTCAGTTCCCTGTGCCACAATACGGGAGGTAATCCCGGTGTTTCACCCGGACAGCCGCTGCATATCGCACCTGTCCCGCAATCTTCCGCCCCTCCTTCTGCAGAAAAAGTGGGGACTGCGTCCGGCACACGCGCGGTAAGTGAAACACCTCTTGCCGCTCCGGGGTCTTCAACTGCCTCGCCGGGTAGCGGATCGTCTTCACGGTAAAACTGGAACCATTTCATGACAGGCGCTTCTTCCCTGCCCTACCGCCGGAATGTCGGAGCCGTCATCTTCAACGGGGACGGACTGGTGTTCGTCGCCCGTCGCACGGATATGCCGGGCGCAGGCGGCGGTCCGGATGAAGGTGTATGGCAGTGCCCTCAAGGGGGTATCGACAGCGACGAAGCGCCTGACCATGCCGTGTTCAGGGAAGTCAGCGAAGAAACCGGAATAACGTCCCTGACCTTGTTAGGTGAGCATCCAGACTGGCTGACATACGATCTCCCCGCTGAGCTTGTTGGAAAAGCACTTCGGGGCCGCTATCGGGGACAGACTCAGAAATGGTACGCGCTCCGTTTCACGGGAACCGAAAACGAAATCCGTCTGGATGCGGACAGCTATCAGGAATTCGATGCCTGGAAATGGGTGACGCTCAAGACGCTTGCAACGCTCAATGTCGGCTTCAAAAAACCTGTCTATGAAAAACTGGTGCAGGCATTTGCGCAGTTTGCCTGACCGGAAACGGGCTGTATTTCCCCACTACGTCCGGTGGCACGACAGATAATCGCCAAGAACAAGCGCTTCCCGTTCAAGCCAGACTTCTGCACCCAGACGGTAGCCGTGAAGCAGGCCCCCAAGCACCACAACGCAGCCAAGAACCACCGCCATCACGTAAAGTGACGGCTGGGGCCGGGCACGTCCCAGCAGGCAATGCAGCAAACCCACCGCTGTCACCCCCACAATCCCCCCTAATACGGCTTCCGGCGCAGTATGAACCCCTGACAGGATGCGTGAGGCACCGAACAGGACGGCTAGCATCAAAGCGGTTGTCAACACGCCCCAGGTGCGCCGGCAGAAAAGCGCGAACAGGCCGCCATAAACCATGGTGCCCCCGAATGTATGGCCACTGGGGCTGTAAAGGATCCGGTGAACCGGCACGCCGCACCGTTCAAACCAGAGCTTGAGGACACACAATGTCAGGGAGCCACTCAGCATGACGGCACCCCAGACAAGGCCGTCGCGTGTTCGCCCCAGCAGCAGCAGAACGAGGAAGACCGTGATTTCAATAGGGCCGACGACAGCCTGATCAGCGAAATCGCTGATCGTGCCAAGCACGAGATGGAAGCTTTTCATCGTGTCGCGGGAATGGCCAGCAAACGTTTATCCACGCGTTGGGCTAAACGAACCCGCGCAATCGCCCCTATCACAATCCCGATCATGACATAAAAATCGGGCATTCCGATCGTGGGGGCCGACAGCATGGCGGCAACGACGCGCCCAAAAATGGAGGCCAAAAAACCTTCGATGACAAGGCTTTCATCTGAGTGCGGCTGTGCCCTTAACGCGGCCCCGGCGGCCATCACCAGTTTCCAGTCGAAGACGAGCAGCGCGATGACCCCGATGACCCCGACCGATGCCAACAGGCCGGCTGCCAAGCTGGAAGAACGATTACTCCCCCACCCGGCCCCGAGACCATATGTCTCCCGGAAGACCGTCATCGCATCCGCATCGGCCTGACTGCGCTCCTTGTAGGATGCACTCTGCTTTTTGTCGGCCGTACTTTCCGCGACTGTCTGTGCTGCCGTAACGACTGACGGAACAAACGTCACCACCGTTACCATCATCATGCCGAGGATGACGCCGCCGATCATTGCGAGCTGTCCGATGCGCCCCAGCAGCCGCGCGCTTCCGGTCACCACGACGAGGAAAGGCAGCAACATCAGACCAATGGCCACCGATGCGAAGCCCGTCGTGGATGTCGTCAGACACAGGGCCAGAGTGGAGGCCCAGATCAGTGGCCTCATGCCTTTGACCTTGTACCCCTTCAGGGTAAGCCAGAGGCAGGTGAACACGACGCCACAAAGATAAGAGGCGCAGGCGGATGGCTCCGTAAACGAGGCATTGATACGCGGGAGAGGACCCGCCGTCTGTCCATCCAGCACTGCCCAGCCGGTGTTCGAATAGAACAACTCACGCGGGAATGGCGGCACGTGGATTGTTCTCGCCAGGAACTGCCAGACGCAAATGCCCACCAGCAGCCAGCAGGTGAGCATGAAGGCGTTAAAGAAAGAGGCGATTTTAATCTGACTGCGCGTGACATATTGCGCTGCGAACACCATGAGAATGACGTTCACAATGAGGTAGGCGTCCTGCGTGATGTTGCCGAAACTGGGTGCCAGAAGCGACTGTGTACCCGCCGCATCCACCTTCTGGGGCCAGACCAAAACCTTGTTATGAAAAATCCGGGGCATCGCCTGCGATGCGAAGACGGCCCACACACCGTTGAAGACCATGGCGCTGCACAGCGTGCGGACATCCTGCTGCGCGGGATAACGGGCGCCCAGAATTTTCTGCAGCATGATGTAGGAGAGGAAGGAAAGCCCGGGAGCCAGCGTCGGTTGCAGACATATCCCTCCCAGCGACAGCACGGCTGCCGCGGGAAATATCCCTGCAACGATCACCATCTGGAGCAGCCGTTCCGGTTTGCCCCAGAAAAAGATACTGAGCGGAAGCAGGATCACTCCCATCAAGGGAAGCATCAGTCGTGGTATCCTGCGTTGCTACAGCCCATGATCCCTCTCTTTTAGCAGCCTTCCGCCATCACATGGTCGGCCAGTTTGCGGATATGCTCACGAAACGCCGGTCGGGAAAAACGAAGAGCATTTTGGCGGCATCTTTCGGAAGTCATATTACCGCGCAAAGTTTCAAAGCGGTTTACCGCATCAATAATCGCTTCGGGAGTCTGCTCCTGAAACAGAATACCCGTTTCCCCTTCAGGATCTCCCTCTTCACGCACGATGTCGGCCGCGCCGCCTTTCCCGAAACACACAAGCGGCGTTCCACAGGCCTGCGCTTCGACAAGCGTAATGCCGAAATCCTCTTCGGATGCGAACACAAAGGCCCGGGCGTTCTGCATGAGTGAGATCAATTCCGCATGCGGCACTTTTCCACGCAGCACAATGTTGGGAGCCCCAGCGGCGAGCGCCCTGATCTTCTCGTTTTCAGGGCCGTCCCCCACGACGATCAGCTTTTGGTTCGGCAGGCGGCGGAAAGCCTCCACGACGAGATCCACACGCTTGTAAGGCACCTGACGACCGGCGACGAGGTAGGCATCGCGGGAGGCGGCTGTTGTGGGAGGGACAAACTCGTCTGTATCCACGGGGGGATGGATGACAAGCGCGTCCCGCCGGTAAACCTTTTTTATGCGGCGGGCGATGTAACAGGAATTGGCGACAAAAACATCCACCCCTGCTGCCGAACGGACGTCCCAGTTGCGCAGGCGGTGCAGAAGCCACCGCACGAACAATCCTTTAGCGCCTTTTTCAAGACCGCTTTGACGCAGATACGCAGCCTGCATGTCCCACGCATATCGCATCGGGGAATGGACATAACTGATGTGATACTGATCAGGCCCCGTTATGATTCCTTTTGCAACAGCGTGATTGCTCGAAAAAATCAGGTCGAACCCACTCAGATCAAACTGCTCGATGGCAATGGGCATGAGGCCGATGTAGTTTCTGAAATGCTTGCGGGCAAAAGGCAGTTTCTGAATAAAGCTGGTCGTTACCTTTCTGCCGCCGAGGAAAGCCCTCTCTTTTTCCGAAAGGAAATCGACGACAGAAAAAACCTTCGCCTGGGGAAAGACGTTAAGAAGTTCACCGACAACTCTCTCTGAGCCAGCGTAGCTCTCGAGCCACTCATGAACGATCGCGACTTTAAGATCTGCGTTCAGTTGATCCACGTGCCTTGATCCTCATTCTTTGTCGTGTTGCATGAAATCATGCGTCACCCATCTCTTAATTCGTGAGGCAAACGCATCTGCTGAGCAGTCGAGTTGTTAGCAAAACATTTACATTTTTACGCCACGAGTAAACCGAGACGACATTTCCAGAAAGGGTCCCGGCTATGAACTTGTCTTCAAAAACGGATTCAAACGCGTCTAGCAGTGGGTACGACGAGCACTCTGAAAACACAACCAACGACAGATTATCTTCTGCTCGCGGTATTATCTTCGGGACACTCCTCGGAATTGGCGCTTGGACCCCTATTGTTGTCGGAGGACTGGCACTTCTTAAATGCAAGCCCTGATCTTTACCGACCATCCTAAAAATGAAGCAGTGCAGTCATCTCATTACACTTATATTTGCCCGGAAATATTAAAAAATTCCCGGGTCAACAACTGACAGTCCCTGTTTTTTTGCCTGTCCTACTTCAAGCATGCGCGCGCTTTCAGCAGCAGCCGCTTTGCGAAAAGAGCGACAATGAGGCGCATTCATTGCAAGGTGCGTGCCAAACCGGGCGTTGACGGTCTGAGCGAAATGCCCGCTCATCGAGCCGATAGCGAGCGGTGACGTGCTTTTGAGCCGCTTCATCTGACTCAGATAGAACTCCTGACGATCACCGTTGAGGGCGCTGCACCATACAATCACGTTTCGCGACGTGATATTCGGAACATACTGATCCGTTTCATCAGCAAGCGGATCATCGGTTGGAGCATCCTGAGCATTCAGGGGTGTCGCACCGATAAGGCCCAGCAGAATGGCCACGCAGCCCAGATATTTCAGCCTCACCGCGCCGCTCCGTTCCTGGCGATTGCCATGAGGGCTCGGGCCGCATTATCCCATGTGAACAGCTTTGCCCGCTCGCGGCCTTTTTCCCTGAGATCAGCCGCGAGAGCAGTGTCTTCCAGCACTTTCAACACCGTCTGGCTGATGTCGACAGGGTCATAAGGGCTGGCATACACCGCAGCATCCGCGCACACTTCTTGCAGAGCTGGGATGGACGCTGCGACGACCGGGCAGCCGCACGCCATTGCCTCCACGGCCGGCAATCCAAACCCTTCGTAAAAGGAGGGGAAGACAAAACATGCAGCCGCATTGTAGAGCGCGTGCAGTTCCGCATCTGACACCCGCCCGACATATACAGCAGGCTGAGGCAGTTCGCTTCCTCCACTAAAGACGGATGTGTTGAGACCGCCGCTAATGACCAGCGGGATATTTTTTTCCTGCAATCTTTTTGCGAGGGTATTGAGCCCCGTGAGGTTTTTGTGGCGCGCCAGATTCCCGACAGCCAGAACGAACGGTTTCCCCGTCAGATTGTGCCGTTCCAGAACGCCGGTGTCAGGCGTGGTCCGGCTGATATGCTCACTCCCCTCGGGAATCACACCGATCCGTGAGGGTTTGATGTGCAGGGACCGGGCCAGTTCATCTCTGGAAAAACGTGACACCGTCACAATCTGCGTTGTGGTGTGGCACAACACGGTTTGCAGCAATTTGTACCAGGCGCGGAACTTCCAGGAATAGCCTTCCGGCTGCGCAAAAACCGCTGCATCGTGCAGCACGACGAGCTGATCGCGCTTGAACACGGGCGCTGTATTACCGAGATTGATCAGGTAGCGTCCGGCGGCGCCCTTCGGTAATTCGAGCTGCTCCCATGCCTGCCCGTGCAAACGTCCGAACTGGTGCACAGGGAGATCGAAGGGCTCATCTTCAGTCAGCCTGCCCTGCGGTGCGAGCAGGACCGGCGCCTCTTCTTTCCAGTCGAGCTTTCCAAGAGAGCGCGTCAACTCTCCGGCGAACCGTTGCACCCCACTGAGAGATTGCGTTGCAAAACGCCCATTGATGGCGAACGGAAGCATCGTCACCTTGCCGCTCATGATGCCAGCAGACCGTAGTGGCGATAGACCTGAAGCGGAGCGCCAGTCACACCGCCTGCTGTTCCGATCGGCACCTGCGTCAGGATACCGCCAAGGGTTCTCGCATCATAGGTCGCCAGCTGACGCACCGCCCCCTTAAGGCTTTCAGTGGTCGTGACACCCCACTTGGCTACAAGAACGACGCCATCCGTTTCATGAGACAGCACGGCCGCATCGGGGAAAGCCAGAAGTGGCGGGGTATCGAGAATAATCATGTCGTAGTGCGGACTCAGTTCGGTGAGGACCAGTTTCACCACTGAAGGCGGAATCATCTGGTCGCTTGGCGTTTTCCAGTCGGCAAGTGTCATGACATCGACACCCGGCAACACGTCACGCGTGAGTTCATGCTTGTCCAGACGTGTCAGCAGAGAGCGCTCGGTCGTGCGTTTGCCCGCGTTGCGCACCACATCAAGAGCCGACGGGCCGCGAGTATCGCAGTCGAGAATCAATGCCTTTTTGCCAGCACGACCGGTATTGCCGGCGAGTGAAAGCGCAAGGGTGGTTTTTCCCTCTTCCGGGCCCGCCGAGGTTATCACCACGGTTTTGGCGCGAAACCGATTGCGGCCAAAAGAAAGGATTGTCCTGACGGCTTCCACCGTCTCGACATAGACCGAGGGCCGGGCTGTCGGGCGATAAAGATCGACAAATGAGCCTGAAAAGGAAGGCAGGACGCCCAGAGTGAAAAGTCCCGGAATGGCGTCGATTTCGTCTGCCTGACGAATACCCTGCTGAAGCCGGTCACGCACAATCGCGAGGCCAACGCCCGCAAGTGCGGAGAACAACAGGGCGACCACGATAAACTGGGATTTCGGTGGTCCGGACACCCCAAGCGGCTGCTCTGCACGGCTGATCAGTTCGGCTTCCGGCTCCTGCAATGTCGCTTCGGTTGAAGTCTGGGCATAACGGGCAAGATAATCCTGATAAACGGCTCGCGCGGCCCCTGCTTCGCTTTCAAGCTGCTTCAGCATGACGTTGGCGTCGTTCTCCTTCGCCACATGCGCCTGAAGGTGTTCCACCTGAGCGGAAAGGTCAGCCACGCGGCTCTCTGCGCTGCGCAGATCCTTATCAGTGCTCGTGGTGATCTGTGACGTAGCCTGCGCAATCTGGCCGCGGACATGAGCGGCGGCGGCTCTGGCTGCCATCAGCTCCGGGTTGGCGTCTCCCGCCGTTGTTGAAAGGCTGGCGACACGCGCGTTCAGTGCTGCTGCCTGCGCCTCCAGCTGATGAATGATCGGTGACGACAGCACATCCGTCGAACTGCCCGCGCCGGACCGCATCTGAGAGGATCTGGCCCGCTGGGCACCAAGATCGGTCTGCGCGACGATAAGAGCGCGGTTGGTCTCGACGAGCTGCTGATCGGCGACTGTTACGCCACCCTGAGCGTTAGGGCTGCCTGAATGATCGATTTCCGCTGCGATCAGGCCATTTTTTTCACGGAAGTTTTCGACAGCCTGCTCCGCTTTACGAAGCCTTTCACGCAGCGGCACGATCTGCTCATCCAGCAATCCGTTTGCGCGCCAGGTCGCTGCAATTTTCATATGGCGTTTAAAGTCGAGATATACGTCTGCAAAGGCATTCGCGATATTCGCGCTCAGATCAGGACGACCTGTCCGGGCACTGATGGTGATGATGTAGGAACGTCCATCATTCAGGATCGTGATGTTCTGCACCAGCAGGTCACGCACGAGCTGAAGTTTCTCCGTCGCCGTCAGCGGCTTCGGCGGCTCAAACTGACCTATGATTTTCTTGAATCGCTCAACGAGCTTCGCCTTCAGAGGGACCTTTTCCATCTTGGCGCGGTAGTACGGATCGTTGACAAGGTTCAGTCGTTCGGCAACCGCCGTGGCGACCGCCTGACTCTTCAGCACCCCGACTTCCGTGTTGATGGCCACAGCATCGACATCAAGCGATGTCTGGGTGGCCTGCAGGTCCCTGAACTGGGCCTGACGCGTGCCGATCATAAGTGCGGAAGACGCATCATAGTAAGGCGAGAGCGTAAGAATGCCTGCCGCTGCCGGAATAGTGATACCCAGCGTCACCAGCAGAACCAGGAGCCACCGCCGTCGGATGATTTCAAAAATCTTCAGGGGCGAAACATGGGATGGATCAGGAGGTGGCTGGGTGGTTCCATCGAATAAAGGAATCTGAACAGCATTC
This sequence comes from Acetobacter conturbans, assembly GCF_011516755.1. Taxonomy (GTDB): domain Bacteria; phylum Pseudomonadota; class Alphaproteobacteria; order Acetobacterales; family Acetobacteraceae; genus Acetobacter; species Acetobacter conturbans. The sequence goes on from NZ_WOSY01000002.1 coordinate 186,865, forward strand.
ATCGCGGGCAATCCGTAGGGCAAGACACAAACAAAATAGGCTACAGCAGGATGATGAAAACCGGGTGCACTACTGCAGACTCATACCAGCCCCCGTTTCGGCACGATGCTATCGGGCTCCTCTTTGGAGCAATACAGCAGGTACCGTCTTTAACAGTATGATAAAATCGCGCCACAAACTCCACTTTCGGACGTAATCCGTATCGAGCATCACACGCTCTGTATACGTCGTGTCACTGCGTCCGCTGATCTGCCACAAGCCCGTAATACCCGGACGAACGGCTTTATAGTAACGAACATTGGCCCCGTAATATTCAAGTTCTTTCGTCACCACGGGGCGTGGGCCGACAAGGCTCATATCCCCTCGGATCACATTGAACAATTGAGGCATTTCATCCAGGCTGGTTTTGCGAAGAAAACGTCCAACGCGAGTCACCCGCGGATCATTTGTCAGCTTGTGAGACGCAGCCCATTCCGCCGCTGCCGAAGGGTCGGTTTTCAGAAGTCTGTCCAGAACAGTATCCGAATCGACCACCATTGAGCGGAATTTATAGCAACTGAACGGCACGCCTTTACGACCGATTCGGACATGCCCGTAAAACACCGGGCCGCCGTCAAGCCGCACAAGACCCCACAACGGCCCCAGGACCGGCAAAGCAACGACAAGAAGTGACGATGCGATGACCACATCGAGAGTCCGCTTGGCCATAAGTCCGGCCCGACCACTTTCAGTCGTCGCAACAGTCGTCGGCCCTTCTTCTTCGACAAAATCACTATAATCGTCTGAAATAGATGGAATAGTTTCTCTTTCCAGCGCAGCGACTTTCATAGTCCGGTCCCCCGTTCCCATTACAGTCTTGTCTATATGTGGAATGGAGACTGCCTTAACCATTTTTCACCTCCACACCAGCAAGACATTAACTCTATTTTAAAGAACTTTTTGGCATGATGGAGGCCATTATTGGGCAGAACATCCATCATAAAAACAAGATTGCGCCTAACTTTTGAGTTGAGGCCGCTGATCTGGCAACTGACCAGATATTAATAGATTATGATCGAATTCAAGATCACGAGGATGTGAAAATAGCGTTTTTTCGAAGAAAAATTCTCTAGGCGTTTAAATGTCATTAATAATGCTTCCATAAGTGCGTGCAGCCTTGTCATATATGGACCCATGAGGTGAACCTCATTATAGGGACCAGCCTAAGGCCAGCGAATAACCATCCGAAGAAACGGCGCACGAGATGCTAAAGGGACGAACTGTTTAAACTATGTATTACAGCAGGTTCCGTCCCTTCTGTGGCCTTCTGGCCGTCATGGCAGTCGCTCCCTCCTGTGCTCATGCTCAGGTCGTCACCCAGTATTTTCCCTCTCTGGGCGTCGGGGCGGGCGAATTAAGCGAAGAAGCCGCACAGGTAAGAGCAACACGCTCATACCAGCCGCTTGGTTACCGCAATGGTCCACTGACAGTAAATCTCGATGGCGATGAGCGCATCGGCTATACCACCAATGCAGATCAGTTGCAGACCGGACACAAAAGTTCGCTCATCAATACGCGTGGTCATATCGGGGCAGTCCGAATGCTGAACCACGAGGATCAGGTGCATGCCGATGTCAGCGTGTCCGATCTGCGGTATCCGTCCCGCTCGCTGGAAAACCGCACGACCTGGACAGCTAACGTAGGCGGCACCAAGCATTTTGGGCATGATGAACTGGGTGCGGCCTTTACCCACCTTTCCCTTGTGCAGATGCCGACAGAATCAGGTGCTCTCCTCATTCTGGGCCCTGTTCCCTATAACCTTGACGATGGCCGCGTCAGTTATCTGCTCACGACACATGGCCGTCTGAGTTTCCAGCCTGAAGTTTCGGTTCAGCACTATTACTTCGGCAAGCCGCGACTCACCGGGATCTCCCCGTTTCAGGACCAGAGTTACCGTGACCGGGTCGTCATCAATGAAGCGGTCACGGGACGCTATCAGATGATGAAAAACAGCCATCTTCTGCTGGTGGTTCAGGGCACGCAGATCAAATACAAATCCACAAATGAAGATTTTCCGGTGCGAAGCTCCAACGGATTTTCAGTGCTGGGTGGATATAGCTGGAACGAAGCCGGACCGTTCCAGTTTCGCGCGGTGTTCGGCTATCAGCGTCGTATTTTCTCATCCACCCTGTATGGCTCCCTCAGTTCTCCCATCGCGCAGGCCAGCGTCCGCTGGCTGCCGACGCGCCTGACCACCGTGTCAGCGTCCGTCGCCCACGGCATTGAAGATGCTGCGTTCGAGGGAATTGTCGGTTACACGAATACCAGCGCGGAATTACGGGTCACTCATGCCTATTCCCGCAATATCGTCTTCGATATTCACGGCAATCTGCGCAAGGCCCACTATCCGGCCAGTCCAGCTCAGCTTATCGGCACGCCTATCGGGCAGGAGGCCAATAACCAGAGTGCTTATGGCGGTGGAGTAAGCGCTCATATCTATTTGAATCGACACGTCAGTCTCGACTTCAATTACGATTACATGAGCCAGAGTGCTTACATGGGACCGCTTTTCCCCACCCATCTTGTTACGGCTGGAGTTCACTTTGCCCTGTAGCCACCACGCCTCCCTTTCAGCTGTTCCGGCTTCCGGGCAGTCCTCCCAAACCCGGCAAAACCACGCCCCTCAAGGCGCGGCAACACCGCCAAGCCAACCTCTGTTCAACAGGAAGCCTCAGGATATGACACGGCGTAATTTCCTTGCCAGCCGCCGGATGCGATCCATCGCCGTAACAGGCACGATTGCCTTTTCGCTTTCAGCCTGTGCTGACGGTTACGGCCTGAAGCCCGTGCCACCTTACGATCCGGGCACATACACGCTCGGCGTGGACGATCAGATCCGTGTCATCACCTACGGACAGGATCAGCTGACATCGGACTTCCGTGTCGACAGCACGGGCAAGGTCGCCTTTCCTTTGACGAGCGGCCTTCAGGCGGCAGGGCTGACCACCAATCAGTTTGCCGATGAGGTAAAGGAAGCGCTCGAACATTCACGCATGTTGCGCGACCCGAAAGTTTCGGTGGAAATTACCGCCTACCGCATGGTGTCAGTGCTGGGTGAGGTCGCCCGACCGGGTCAGTATCCTTACCAGCCAGGCATGACCATGCTGACAGCCGTCGCTTCCGGCGGTGGTTTCACTTACCGTTCGCTGGAAAGCCGCGCCTACGTTATCCGCCAGGAAGGCGACAGAAGCGTGGTCGGCAAGCTGCGCCCCCAGGATTATGTAAAGCCCGGCGACGTAATTAAAATCTACGAACGCCACTTCTGAGGTGCCGCCGTCCTTTTTCCCTTGTTCGGGAAAGAAGGACGGCTGAACCTTTCGTTGGATTACCCTTTCAGAGCAGCCTGAAGCGTGGTGCCCAGATCAGCGGGCGTCGGCGCAATATGAACGCCAGCGGACTTCAGCGCCTCGATCTTGGCCTGCGCCGTGTCGTTCCCACCTGAAATGACAGCGCCGGCATGACCCATCCGGCGTCCCGGTGGCGCGGTGATACCGGCGACAAGCCCGACGACAGGTTTTTTGGTCTTGCTGTCCCGCAGAAACTGAGCCGCATCGATTTCCGATGAGCCGCCAATTTCTCCAATCATGATGATGGACTGCGTTTCAGAGTCGGCCAGAAAACGCTCCAGCACATCGATGAAATCCAGACCTTTGATCGGATCGCCACCAATCCCGACACTGGTGCTTTGCCCCATTCCCAGAACAGTCGTCTGCGCGACCGCCTCATAGGTCAAAGTGCCCGAGCGCGACACGACACCCACAGAACCGCGCCGATGGATAGGACCCGGCATGATCCCGATCTTGCAGGCATCGGGCGTAATCACGCCAGGACAGTTCGGTCCGACCAGAAGGCTGCGCGAATGATCAAGTGCTGAACGCACTCGCAGCATGTCCTGAACGGGAATCCCTTCCGTGATGCACACAATGAGCGGAATCTCTACCGAGATGGCCTCAAGAATGGCATCCGCCGCCCCTGCGGGAGGAACGTAAATAACCGTCGCATCAGGCTTCGTGGCTGTAACGGCCTGATCCATCGTGTCGAAAACCGGGAGGCCGAGATGCGTCTGCCCACCACGCCCCGGCGTCACGCCCCCGACAATGGCGGTGCCATAAACCAGCGACTGTTCGGAATGAAACGTGCCCTGAGCGCCGGTGAATCCCTGCACCAGGACTTTTGTATGCTTATCGACGAGAATGGACATCAGGCAGTCCTCCGGGAACGAACGGCAGCGACAATCTTGCGGGCAGCGTCTCCCAGATCCGTTGCCACGGAAACATTGAGACCGGATTTCTCAAGGAGAGAGAGCCCCTCCTCCACACGCGTTCCTGCCAGCCGGACGACGAGGGGCACTTTCAGACCGACTTCCTTGCAGGCGTCGATCACGGCGCCCGCGATCAGGTCGCACCGCATGATGCCGCCGAAAATATTGACCAGCACACCTTCGATTTCCGGATCGCTCAGAAGGATACGGAACGCGGCGCTGACTTTCTCACGCGAAGCCCCACCGCCCACATCCAGAAAATTCGCGGGCGACTCACCTTCTTCATGGATGATGTCCATCGTCGCCATGGCAAGACCCGCGCCGTTGACCATGCAGCCGATCGTGCCGTCGAGACTCACATAGGACAGGCCGAACCGTGCGGCATCCTGCTCGCGGGGGTCTTCCTCATTCGGATCGCGTAATTCGAGCAGCTGACGGTGACGAAAAAGGCCATTGTCGTCGAAAGACATTTTCGCATCGAGGGCGAGAAGAGTGCCTTCCTTCGTCACCACGAGCGGATTTGTCTCGATCATGGAAGCATCAAGGCTGATGAAAGCCGTATAGGCGCTCCGTACGATTTTTGCGAAATCGTTGATCAGGCCGCCCTGCAAACCCAGATGGGTGGCCAGAACCCGTGACTGATAATCAGCCAGCCCCAATTGGGGATCGATACTGACTGTCAGGATCTTTTCCGGTGTTTTTTCCGCCACGTCCTCGATGCTCATACCACCGGCCTGAGACGCGACGATCACGATCCGCCTGAGAGCCCGATCGACAAGCATGGAGAAGTAAAGTTCACGCTCAATGTTGCATCCGGCTTCAACATACAGCTTGTGCACGACCCGGCCTTTCGGGCCTGTCTGGCGTGTGATCAGCGTGCGATCCAGCATTTGATAAGCAGCTGTTTTGGCTTCATCCGGGCTATGAACGCGTTGCACGCCCCGGACATCGGGATGGTCCTTGAAATGACCCGCGCCACGCCCGCCGGCATGGATCTGCGCTTTCACCACACACAGACCTTTTGGCAGGGAACGGACAGCATCGCGCGCTTCGTCGGGCGAATGCACCACAATGCCCTGCGGGGTCGGAACGCCATAGGAGCGCAGTAACTCCTTGGCCTGATATTCATGGATATTCATGATTTCCTCTCCGCAGTCTGCTTCATAGCCGTGCACCCGCTATGGTCATTTTTTCTTTCTTATAACTCAGCGTTTTATAGGAAACTGATTTTCATGCCACCATTGCCGCGTTGTTCAAGCTTTAGTGCAAAAATCCTTGTCCAAAAGCTGGCTTATCCTCCCGTACCACGCGAATACGTCATGCAACACCATGATCGTGCACAGGATTTCCTGAGCGTCACCGCCCCCCACCCGTTCACATCCCTGCAGAGTCCACACGACCTCAAACATGTGTGACTATACCGGCACCCGGGCGGCGGCGTACCGTCAGACAACAGCAGACCCACAACTGCAGGCTTCCAAGCGATGACCCTCACGATCCCCGATACCATGAACGCCATCCTGCTGGATGAACCCGGCGGTCCCGAGGTGCTGCACCTTGGAACAACCGCGACACCCAAACCCGCAGCAGGAGAAATTCTCGTGCGCGTGGAAGCAAGCGGGGTCAATCGACCGGACATCATGCAACGGAAGGGACACTACCCGCCTCCGGCTGGTGCAAGCCCACTCTTGGGTCTGGAGATCGCCGGAACGGTTGTGGCGCATGGTCCCGTGCTGGCGGGCGTTACCTTTCCACCCATCGGAACGAAAGTCTGCGGACTGACCAATGGCGGTGGCTATGCGGACTACTGCGCCCTCCCGGCCTCCCAGTGCCTGCCCTGGCCGCAAGGCTATGACGCCGTGAAGGCGGCTGCGTTGCCGGAGACATTCTTCACTGTCTGGTCAAATCTTTTCACCACCGCTCGTCTGGAGAAAGGTGAAACCGTTCTCATCCACGGGGGTGCCGGTGGCATAGGGACAGCTGCCATCCAGATCGCGAAGGCAATGGGGGCCATCCCGCTGGCGACAGCAGGGGACGCGGAGAAATGCGCTCTCTGCGAAAAGCTTGGGGCCACCGCGATCAACTATAAAAGCGATGATTTTGTCGAAAAGGTGCTTGAGCACACCAATGGAAAAGGCGTGGATGTCATTCTCGACATCATGGGTGGCCCTTATTTCAGCCGCAACCTTCAGGCGCTCGGCATGGATGGTCGTCTGGTGATCATCGCGATGCAAGGGGGGCCGAAGGCCGAGAATGTCAGCCTGACGCGCATCATGACCAAACGTCTGCATGTGACAGGCACGGCACTCCGCCCCCGTAGTCGCGAATACAAGGGCGACGTGGCGGCTGCCTTGCATGAACATATCTGGCCGCTTCTGGATTCAGGAGCGCTTGCGCCCGTCATCCACGCGACATTCCCTTTTGCTGAAGCCACTCAGGCCCATGAAATGATGGAAGACGGCAGTCACAGCGGCAAGATCATCCTGCTCCATTCGTAACCGGTATCGGACGTTTTTTCATGCTTCTGCACGCCATCGAACGCGGTCCCGACTCCCCGGCAGCTACAGACCTGCCTCCCCTCGTCTTCCTACATGGACTTTTCGGACGCGGCCGCAATTTCGGATTTTTCCAGCGGCGTCTTTCAGAAACGCGCCGCACGGTGGCCTTCGATCTGCGCAATCATGGGGACAGTCCGCATGGCCCGATGGACTACCCGACGATGGCGCAGGACGTCCTTGAAACGCTCGATCATCTCAAAGTTTCTCCTGCGATTGTCGTTGGTCATTCAATGGGTGGCAAGACAGGCATGATGCTGGCGCTCAGACACCCGGAAATCGTCACGAAACTTCTGGTCGCCGACATTGCACCCGGTGAAGGCGGATTTTCTCAAGGTCACGACCTCGCCGCCAGACTGGCCGCCCTTCCCCTTCCTCCCCATCTGACCCGTGCGGATGCCGATGCACTTCTATCGTCGGTGATCAGGGAACCCGATGTCCGAAATCTCATGCTCCAGAATCTGGATCTGGGCGAAAACCCGCACTGGAGCATCGGAATTCATGAAATCGCTGCCGCCATGCCGGCAATCGTTGGATGGCCCTCCATTTCCGATGGCACGCACTACGATGGTCCAACTCTATTCGTGGCGGGAGGCCGTTCCGACTATATCCAGCCGGTAAACTATCCCGAAATGAAACGGCTTTTCCCGAACTACAGGCTCACCACCATCGAAGGAGCGGGGCACTGGGTTCATGCCGAGAAACCTAATGAGTTTTTTGAACTGCTCACCCAATTCATCGGGTCGGATCAAGTAGCGTAAAGACTCTAAACCCGGAAAAGGATCGGACTTCTTCATGACCGTTCAACGGATGTTTGCTGCTGCCTGCATCATGCTTTCCCTGACCGCCTGTTCTGACAATAAGCTGCCTTACGCCGTTTTGCGGACGGGTGATTTGCCGGAAACATCCTTTGAACGCCTCCAGAGCATTACAAACGAACAAAACGCCCGCTTGCATCGGCCCGAAGCTCATCCGGAAAAAACGGGAGGCGTCTTTCTTGAGCCGCAATATGTTTACAGCATCGCCTCTCCCTTCACGCCTGCGACCACCGATCTGCTGGTCGGGCCTTTCACCGCTCTCCCTTCCAACCAGAAGACCACACAAGTTGCGGCGAACCTGCCCAAAGCGATCGTTGAGCGCCTGAAATCACAGGGACTTTTCCATTCCGTCTCGTTGACGAACCCTATGGCTCCGCCGGAGCCTTCCGCGATCATCATGACGGGCACCGTCTGGCAGGCCGACAGCACGGACAGCGGATTGCGCGGGGACGCGCACACCCAGACGGAAATCCTGTTGTACCAGAATGGAATGGTGAAAGGCGCCATGGTGCTTAGCCTGACCCAGCTTGACGGCACTGTGCTGTTTCCATCGACAGCCGTTCTGATCGGTGTCGCACTTGCAAGCGCAGCTCAGGGCTCACGGGCTGGATATACCGCGAACACACTTGCTCACATCATGAAGAAAACTGCCGCAGGCAGGCTGGAAGGCATTAATACCAGCAACTCCGAAGACACGACGCTGAAATTTACAGCGCCGCTTCCTCTGCCATCCCAGCCCGTGATGAACGCTTCACTTCCCTGATTTAGGAAAAGCCTGCCTCATGACGAACGCTGCTGCGCTTCGTGAGACGCCACCACCCGTCCGCTTGGCACGTCAATTTCATCCAGAACAACGCGGTATCCCCACAGATCGGCGAGCGCGTCGAGGGTGAGTTTCATGTCCTTTTCAGCGAGCATCTGTCCTTCTTTTGTCCGGTGTTCAAGCCGGAGCGTCCTGTCACCGAGGCTATCCACATCCACGATCTCGATCTCCGCATACCACGCTGATGGATCGTAAGACGCTGCGACAGTCCGGCGGATATCACGATAACCCGCATCATCATGGATCGCGTCCACAAGCAGATAGGGGTCGCGTGTGTCATCAAGCAGCCGGAACATGCGGAAATCACGCATGACGGTAGGTGAGAGGAACTGGAGCACGAAACTCTCGTCCCGATATTCGGCCCATGCATGACGCAGAGTGCCATACGGGTCACCGTTCCCTGCGATATCGGGCTGCCACCGACGATCCTCCTCCGTCGGATTAACACAGATGCGTTCAATATCTTTCATCATTGCGAAGCCGAGGGCATAGGGATTGAAGCTGGTCGCGCCCTGCTCATACCCGAACTGAGTGATCACATTCGTGGTCGAATGGATGGTTTCAAGAAAAGCGGCGTCGTCAATCCGCCCTTTTTCGTGCAACCGCGTCATGATCCGGTCATGCACCCATGTCGCGCACCCCTCATTCATCAGCTTGAGTTGTGGTTGCGGGTAAAAATACTGCGCCATCAGGCGGACGATGCGGATGATCTCACGTTCCCATGCCGCCAGTCGCGGTGCATGTTTTTCCAGAAAATACAGAAGATTTTCTTCCGGCAGACCGAAGCGCCGACGCAGTGCCTGCCGCTCTCCGTCCGTCACAGGGTGAGGCTCCGCACTCTGGGGCAATGTGCGCCACAGATCGTTGTAGGAGCTGTCTTCATAAGCACGGCGTTCGCGCGCGCGCGTCTGCTCGTCCTTGAGATCGACACGGCGCGAACCGCTATGCCGATTGACGCCCTGCCCCTGCAGGGCATGGGCAGCGTCCAGAATACGCTCGACGGCGCCCTGGCCATGAAGCTCTTCGCAGCGGGCAATATAGCCGCGCGCGAATTCGAGATAATTCAGGATCTGGGAGGGATCGGTCCACTCCTGAAAAATCCTGTTATTCTTGAAAAAGTGGTTGTGACCAAAGGCAGCATGAGCAATGACCAGCGCCTGCATCGTGGCGCTGTTTTCCTCCATCAGATAGCTGATGCAGGGGTTGGAATTGATGACCACCTCATACGCCAGCCCCATCAGTCCCCGGCGGTAAGCGTTTTCGTGACTTGCGAAACGCTTACCGTATGACCAGTGATGATAGCTGATCGGCATGCCGTTGGCCGTATACACATCCAGCATCTGCTCGGACGAAATGACCTCGATGCGGTTCGGGAAAACATTCAGTCCCAGCTCTTTTTCCGCAATTTCCTCAATGGCCTTGTAACAATCGCGGATGATATGAAAATTCCAGTCCGCGCCTTGATACAGCAGTCCTGTTCCGGTCATGCGTGGCTGCCCTCCCCGGTTGGCTTGCGTGCGAAAAGTTCCCGGAAAACAGGGAAGATTTCCCGTCTGTCACTGACCTGGCGAATAGCAAGGTGCGGATTTTTCTCCGCAACACCGCGATAGGCCTGCCAGAGATCGGTTTCACCGCGAATAATCGCGCCGGTTCCTGTCACTTCGATGTAGGCATAGTACTGAACGATCGGAAGAATGCCCTCCTCCAAAAGGCTGACCGTTCGCGGCGTATCAGAGGGCGAATTGTCGCCATCCGACGCCTGAGCGACATAGATGTTCCACTGCTGCGCCGGATAGCGTGCCCGCTGGACGGAGATCATCTCTTCCAGTGCCGTGGACACAACAGTTCCGCCCGTGCGCGGGTCATGAAAAAATGCGTCCTCATCGACTTCTTCCGCCGTTTCCGCATGCCGGATGAACACGACGTCCAGCGTCTTGTAACGCTTTTCCAGAAAGACGTGCAGCAGGAGGAAGAACTGCTTGGCGAGATCCTTCATCCGTTCCGTCATGGAACCGGAAACATCCATGAGGCAGAACATAACCGCCCGCGTGGACGGTTTCGGCATATGCGCGAAACGCCGATAACGAAGATCGACCGGATCAATCCACGGGATGCGCGTGAGACGCTGCCGCAGCGCGCTTCGTCTTTCACGCAGGATCTCGAGTTCATCGAGAGCTTCCGCAGACAGAGGGCGTATGTCCTCCAGTGCTACGATCCGCGCCTCGATCTCTTCAAGTTCCGCCGGTTTGGGGCGACCCAGCCCGATACGCCGGGCCATCGAGTACCGCATGGTGCGGCCCAGATCGAGTTGTGACGGCGAGCCGTCATTGCTCAACCCTGCCCTGCTGGGAGCCGTTGTTTCCGTTGTGGCGATCTCGCGCTTGACCAGATCGGGAAGTTCCAGATCATCGAAGAAAAGATCGAGAAATTCGTCACGTGACAGGAGAAAACGATAGGCGTCTTCTCCTCCACCCTCCGTGCCCGCCTGTCCAGCGCCTCCCCCTGCCCCGCCACCGCCCGAAGGTGGGCGGCGCAGCTTGTCACCTCGGGAAAATTCATGATTTCCCGTTAGGACAATATGGCGTGCGCCTTGTGTGAACACGCGATGAAAGCCTGGTTCATGCAGGGCTTCCGCCGGAATGGCGACGGCCTTGCCTTCTCCGACCTCACGGATTTTTCCGTTGGCAACAGCATCACGCACGGCCTTCTGCACCGCGTCCCGCGCCCTTCCCAGAGCGCGACGTCGGTTTTCAAGGTTTTTGCCATGTGGATTGGAACGTCTGTCAATGATGTCCAAAGCGCACCCCTGATGTCTGGGTGTATGTCACGCGGACTGTTTCACCCGCATGTACCATTCAACGAGCCGGCGAACCTGTCGTTCCGTGTAACCACGTTCCATCATGCGTTCGACGAAATCGTCATGCTTGCGCTCGGTGTCTCCATCTTTCTTGGAACCGAAGCTGATGACCGGCAGCAGATCCTCGACCTGACTGAACATCCGCTTTTCGATCACGTCGCGGATTTTCTCATAGGAAGTCCAGGATGGGTTCCTGCCGCTGTTGGCCGCCCGCGAGCGCAGCGCGAACTTCACGACTTCGTTACGAAAATCCTTCGGGTTGGCGATCCCAGCCGGTTTTTCGATCTTCGTGAGTTCCGCGTTGAGCAGGTCGCGGTTCAGCATCTGCCCCGTATCCGGGTCCTTGAAATCCTGATCCTCGATCCAGGCATCGGCGTAATCCAGATACCGGTCGAACAGGTTCTGACCATAGTCGTTATAACTTTCCAGATAGGCTTTCTGGATCTCGTTTCCGAGAAACTCGGCATAACGGCCAGCAAGTTCCGATTTCAGAACAGCAAGATAGTTGGCCTCGATTTCCGGTGGGAACTGCTCCCGGCGTACGGACTGTTCAAGCACATACATCAGGTGAACCGGATCGGCGGAAATCTCGGTGGAATCATGGTTGAACGTGGCCGAAAGCACCTTGTAGGCAAAACGGGTAGAGATGCCGTCCATACCCTCGTCCACGCCGGCCGCGTCCCGATATTCCTGCATCGTGCGGGCCTTCGGGTCAGTCTCGCGGATATTTTCGCCGTCATAGACCCGCAGTTTCGCATACTGAGTGGAGTTAGGGTGCTGTTTCAGGCGAGACAGCACAGCGAAACGCGCCAGCATATCCAGTGTGTTCGGAGCCAGCGGCGACTCTTTCAGCGCCGAACTCGAGACCAGCTTCTCGTAGATTTTCGCCTCTTCTGTTACGCGCAGGCAATAAGGCACCTTGATGACGCAGACACGGTCAAGGAACGCCTCGTTCGTGCGGTTGTTGCGGAAAGTCTGCCACTCGGCCTCGTTGGAGTGCGCGAGGATGACGCCGGTGAACGGGATCGAACCGATATTTTCCGTACCGACATAGTTGCCCTCCTGCGTTGCCGTCAGCAGGGGATGCAGCATCTTGATCGGCGCCTTGAACATCTCGACAAACTCGAGAATTCCCTGATTGGCGCGGTTAAGGCCACCCGAAAAGCTGTAGGCGTCCGGGTCGCTCTGGCTGAAATGTTCAAGCTGACGGATATCAACCTTGCCGACGAGTGCTGACACATCCTGATTGTTGTCGTCACCCGGCTCCGTCTTCGCGATGGCGATCTGGCGCAGCTTGGAGGGCTTCAGCTTCACGACACTGAAGCGCGACACATCTCCGTCGAACTCATCCAGCCTTTTGAGCGCCCACGGACTGGCAATGCCTGTCAGCACACGGCGCGGGATGCCGTAATCGCGTTCCAGTGCCTCTGCCATCGTGGAAGGGTCAAAAAGGCCGAGGGGGCTTTCGAAAACGGGACTGAGATGTTTGCCAGCTTTCAGAATATAGATCGGCTCATGCTCCATGAGCGTCTTGAGCCGCTCTCCCAGCGATGATTTGCCGCCTCCGACGGGACCGAGCAGGTAGAGAATCTGCTTACGCTCTTCCAGTCCCTGCGCGGCATGGCGGAAAAAGCCGACGATCTGCTCGATCGTCTCCTCCATGCCATAGAAATCCTCAAATGCAGGGTAGATGCGAATGGTGCGGTTCATGAAGATGCGGGACTGGCGCGGATCACGGGACGTATCGACCATGACGGGCTCACCAATGGCCTTGAGCATCCGCTCTGCCGCACTGGCATAGCACGATACATCGGACCGGCAGGCTTCAAGATATTCCGCTAGGCTCATTTCAGTCTCGCGATGCCTGTCACGCATCGCGGTTGCCAGAGAAAAAACGTCAGAAACAGAAGCCATTAGTAACGCTCTCCGAAAATTTCAGAAATGACGTGAAAACATCCTTACTTTGCGAAAGACATCTTTGGGGACATGGACCTGAACTCCTCTTGCATTCGCCTTGGCAGCCTGTCTGTCCCGTTACCACCTCGCAATGAAAAGGCGATTCAGGGCTTTTCTTCTGGCAAACCGACTCGAGAATTGTGCTTGTCAGTTACGAAGAAAGAAGGCAAAAGGCGCGATCGGCCCGCTGCTTGTTTCTGACGCTATCTAACAGTCAGTCGCTGTTTCAAGAGAAATCGCAAAGCACTTCTGGCGTCCGCAGCGGCGACGATGAATAAATCGTCCTGTTTATCCTGAATTTTCAATCAGATAGATGATAGCTGTGCGTGAGATGAGGATATTGTTAGCGAACGCTATCCACCTCTGAAGACCTCTTTTGAGGCACCGCAGCGACCAGTACCGCAACGCGGCAAACTGCGTTTTTTGCTGATAAATCGAACGAATCTCGCGATTCGCCTGTTACGAATCAGGGAACCTGCCACGGCGCGGTAAAGGTCAGCCCGTCAAACGCTGCTTCCACGCCCTCGGGCAACGCAAGTTCCATCGTCGCCCAGTCCATGAACGGACCGAGATGTGTCAGGATTGTCCGACGCGGCCGGATTCGGTCCCGCCATTCCAGCACCCGTTCCAGCCATGCATGCGCCGAATGCGGCTTCATCTGGAGGCAATCCACCATCCAGGTATCGACGCCTTCCAGCAGCGAAAACGTCTCTTCGGCCAGCTCGACCACATCCGTGCAGTAAGCGAACCCACCGCACCGGAAACCCAGCGTTGTGATCCGGCCATGCACCTGCTCGAAGACGTCGAGGGAAAGCCCCACCACGTCGAGCCGCTGACCCGGAACGATGACCCGCTCTTCCATACCCGGACGAAATGCGTCCTTCGGGGTCCAGGGACGAAACGCATAGTCAAACCGGTTTCGGATATCGGTCAGCGTCTCCTGCGTGCCGAACGCCTCGACCGGGCGTCCGAGCGCCCAGTTGAAGGGGCGCACGTCATCCAGTCCGGCGATATGGTCAGCATGACTGTGTGTATAGAAAATCGCATCGGCGTAAGGAATACCGTTTGCAATCAGCTGATTGCGCATGTCCGGACCCGTATCGACCAGCAGGCGACGTCCATCCGGTCCCTGTATCACGATGGAGGCGCGGGTCCGGCGATTGCGGGATTCATTCGGATCGCAATCCCCCCACTCCCCGCGCCCATCAGGCCCTCCAATGAGCGGCACGCCGGACGAGCCGCCGCAGCCGAGCACGGTGATGGTAAGCGTGGAGTCGTCAGTCACGATGGCACCGTTCCTCGTATCCGCCTGAGTTTGGGCTGGCCGCGATCAGTGTGCGCGGGTGAACAGATGATGGAAATTGGTCGTCGTTGCGTCGGTGAATGCCTGTAGTTCCAAGCCCTTCAATTGTGCAACTACGCCCGCTGTATAGGCCGTGTATCCGGGCTCATTGCGTTTGCCGCGACGCGGAACAGGCGCAAGAAAAGGCGAATCCGTCTCGACAAAAATCCGGTCCATGGGAACGCTTGCGGCGATATCGCGTAATTCCTGCGATCTGGGGAAGGTCACAATGCCCGAAAAACTCAGATATCCCCCCAGTTCAAGAGCCGTTTTGGCGAGTTCCGGACCCGATGCGAAGCAGTGCAGCAGAAACGGAAACGCGCCGCGTGTCTCGGTTTCTTCCTCCAAAATCGCGGCCATGTCCTCGTCAGCCTCACGGGTGTGAATGACCAGCGGCAGGCCCGTCAGGCGGGCAGCGTGAACATGCTCCCGGAAACTGGCCTTCTGAGTGGGTCGCACGTCTTCCGCACCGTGAAAATAATCCAGCCCGGTCTCGCCGATCGCAATGACTTCCGGATCTTCTGCCAGCTTCACGATGGCAGCGGCGTCCATCGGCGCTTCTTCCATCACATGGTCAGGATGCGTGCCGATGGCGCACCAGATCGACAGGTCGGGACGGCTGTAGCGTGTCAGAGCCTTCTGCTCGGACTGGCGCGACAGGCGCGTGCCGATTGTGACCATCCCTTCCAGCCCGAATTCTTTGGCGCGATCCAGCAGTCCCGGCATTTCCTCTGCCGAGAAATGGTCGAGGTGGCAGTGGGTGTCGATCAGGCCCGTCATTTTGCAGCTTCCGCTTCCGGCTCGACGTAACGAGGGAAAATGCCTTCCGGTTTTGGCAACGCCCGGCCCTCCGGTAGAGGCGTATCCAGCGCTTCAAACGTGCGCTCATCCGCCTGCACGCCGAGTTGCGTGAGCATCCGGTCCATGCTGTCGGGCATATAAGGCTGGAGCACCGTGGCGATGCCACGCAATGCATCAGCCAGCACGCGCAGGACATCCGCCATACGCGCGGGATCGGTCTTTTTCAGCGCCCAGGGTGCCTGATGGTCGATATAGGCATTGCAGGCGCGGATGACTTTCCACACCTCTTCCAGTGCATCCGTCAGGGCCACACGGGCGATCTGCGCTTTCATCAACTCGGGCAGCACGGCCGCCTGTCCGATGAGATGCGTGTCGGCCTCAGTGCGTTGACCCTGTGCTGGCAATACACCCCCACAATTTCGGGCGATCAGCGACAGTGTCCGCTGCCCGAGATTACCGAGATCGTTAGCAAGTTCCACATTCAGGCGGTTGATGAGCGAACGGCGCGACAGGTCGCTGTCACCACCGAACGGCACTTCCCGCATCAGGAAGAAACGGATCGGATCAACGCCGAATTCCTTCGCCAGATCACGCGGGTCGATGACGTTCCCCACCGACTTGCTCATCTTCTCGCCTTCGACCGTCCACCAGCCGTTGGAGAAGACCATGTCCGGCAGTTCAATACCGGCCGCCATCAGGAAAGCAGGCCAGTAAACCGTATGGAAGCGGGCGATATCCTTGCCGACCAGATGCAGGTTGGCAGGCCAGAACTTCATGCGCGGCGCAGTCGTATCCGGGTATCCGAGCGCGGTCAGGTAGTTGGTCAGCGCGTCAAACCACACATACATGACGTGCTCGGCATCGCCCGGAACCGGGACGCCCCACTTGAAGCTTGTGCGGCTGATGGACAGGTCGCGCAGCCCCTGCTTCACGAAGCTGACGATCTCGTTGCGGCGACCGGCAGGGCCGATGAAATGCGGGTGCTTCTCGTACAGTTCGAGAAGACGATCTTCATACGCCGACAGCTTGAAGAAGTAGGACGGCTCGCGCATCCACTCGACCGGCGCACCGGTCGGGGCGACTTTCGTGCCGTCCGGGCGGGTGGTGATCTCGTCCTCGCTGTAAAACGCCTCGTCACGCAGCGCGTACCAGCCTTCATAGGCACCGAGATAGATGTCACCGTTGGCCGCGACCTTCTCCCAGACAGCCTGAGCGCCCGCGATGTGGCGTGGCTCGGTCGTGCGGATGAAGTCATCGTAGGAGATGTTCATCGCATCGGCCATATTGCGGAAATCGGCCGAGATGCGATCGGTAAATGCCTGTGGCGCCTCGCCTGCAGTCTGCGCGGCCTGCTCGACCTTCTGGCCGTGCTCGTCGGTGCCTGTCAGGAAGAACACCTCGTCACCACCCAGACGGTGGAAGCGGGCGACGATGTCGGCTGCGATGGAGGTGTAGGCATGGCCGATATGAGGCGCGCCGTTCACATAGTAGATCGGGGTCGTGACGTAGAAACGGCCGGTCATGTCCTGCTCTTCGTTATGTCTGCCTGTTGGATCGGGCATATGACGAGACGTTCAGGATAGCACGCCGAACGCCGCGTGGGGATGCGCGATCCGGATCAATGTGTGCATCCATATCGGAACGCCGCCTCGGATGCGACCCCTGCCGAAGGCAAATCGGCCCTGTCCAGGGGATCTAGGTACCCTGCCCCGCAGCGGTCAGCGCCTCGATGATCGCTTCCTGCTTGTCGAGGTTGAAATTCTCGGTCCGCGCCCGGATTTCCGCGACCTGCCGCCATGCGTCGGCAAGTCTGACGCCTCGCTGAATCTGCGTTGGAGCGATGGAGCGCGCCTCGTCCGCGATGGCGCTGCCCAGCAACGTGAAAAACAGCGCAAAGACTGTCTCCCCCCCCCGTGAGAGCGTCTCTGCTGCATCCAGAATGCGGGCGATGGACATGCCGCTCACAGCCTCCCGCACGAGCCTGTCAATCGCGCCCCCCTTGTCTGCCAGCAGCGACAGGGCCCGTCCCGGTGAGCCGTCTGAAAGCGGCACGACACGCTCGATTTCAGAGGATTCTGCATCGGGCGCATTGTCCCGCAGCACGGCCCGGACATCGGCACCACTCAACGGGGCAATGGACATTTTCCGCACGCGACTGCGGATCGTGGGCAGCAGCGCACCCGGCGTGGCGCTGGTAAGGATCAAAATGGCGCGGGCCGGTGGTTCTTCGAGGATTTTAAGCAGCGCATTCGCGGCGTTGCGGTTCATCGCCTCGGCTGTGTCGATGAGGACCACGCGCCATCCGCCTTCCGCCGCCGTACGGTGCATGAAGCCGTTGATGGGGCGGATGTCATCGGCGACGATCTCGCCCCGGAACTTCTGCCGCTTCTCGTCAAAAGCACGTCCTACGGCCAGCAGGTCGGGATGCGATCCGGCTGTAACGAGACGCCCTGCGGGGGATGCACCATCTTCGGCGTTCAGAAGTTTGCGGCCCATGCGAAAGGCGAGCGGCATCTTTCCGATGCCTTCCGGTCCCGTCAGCAACCACGCATGATGGAGCCGTCCGGAAGCGATGGCATCAGAGAAGGTGTGGAACGCGGCATCGTGCCCGATCACATGCAGCGAAGCGCGGCGGGCATTCTCTATGGGCGAGACGATTGCGTCAGGATCGATTTCCGCAGCGGAAGTGGCGCGTCGGGCCGCCACCGCTCAGCGTTTTTCCAGAAAGGTCTGGACCAGCCCCACCACCCTGTCGGTGATGGTGGCTACATCCTCGTTTTCCGAGGAGACACGGGCAAAGCGTGCGGGCTCAGACTCAGCGATCCTGCAAAACCCTGCCGAAACGCGCTCATGAAACGCCCGGTCCGCGCTTTCATAGCGATCCAGCGGCACCGGTTTCCCAGTGGCGCTCGCAGCCCGTGCCTTGATGCGATTGTAACCGGTCTCGAGGCCGACTTCGAACAGGATGGTCAGGTCCGGTTTGATTCCGACCAGCCCGCTCAGGGACTGGATCATCGCAATCAGGGCCGGATCGCCGTCACCACGGCCGTATCCCTGATAGGCCATGGTCGAATCGTAGAAGCGATCACACAGCACGATCTTCCCTGCCGTGACGGCGGGAATGATGACCTGATCCACATGATCGCAGCGGGCCGCGAAGTGGGTCATGATCTCGGCGCGGGCCGAAAGGTCGTGGCCACCGAACAGCAGCAGTTCCCGCAGCGCCTCGGCACCGGGAGAACCGCCCGGCTCGCGGGTGGCGACCACGTCGTAACCAAGCTGCTCCAGCCGGGGGGCCACGGCCCGCAACTGAGTGGATTTGCCAGCCCCTTCACCACCCTCGAAGGTAATGAAGGCACCGGTTCTCTTGGCTGTGTCGGTCACGGGATCAGTGATGCTTCATGCCCAGACGGGCTGCGATCCGACCGCCGAACCCGAGTCTGGCCACAGCCGCTCCCGCTTCCAGCGGCACGGTGATGACGGTTGCCTGCGGGACTGGAGCCACTACGGGAGCAGCAGGCGCGCCGCCAACCACGGCAACCGGCTGCGGTGGCACGACAGATCCGGCCGTCGGATTGGCTGGCAATGTGATCGTAAGCTGGCCCACGGGCTGCCCGGCCGTCACAGGAGCCACCACCGGCGACGGGTAATCCACGGCGACATGCACGCGGGACTGCCATCCATGAGGAAGCAGGAATGTGACGTCGCGGGAAGCGACAAGCGGAACTGTTCCCGCCTCACCCATCCAGACAGGGGCCTGCTCTATGACCTGCCCTTTGCGTGCGATCACGGCCTGCTCGAAGTTGGCGAACGACCATGCCAGCAGGCGTTCCCCTTCATGGGCGCGGGCATTGGAAGAGGACAGGCCATTGATCGCCATCACCACACGGCGGCTCTCCCGCTTGGAGGAAGCGCAGAGACCGAAGCCACCCGCATCGGTATGGCCCGTCTTGAGACCGTCAGCGAGTCCTTTGTCCACCAGGACGTTCCGGTTGCCCTGATTGATCTTGTTGAAGGCGAAGGAGGTCTCGGAGAAGAAGTGATAATATTGCGGGAAATCGCGGATGAGGTGTGTCGCGATGGTGCAGACATCCCGCGCCGACATGTAGTGGCCTTCAGCGGGCCAGCCGGTCGTGTTCATGAAATGCGAGTTGCTCATGCCCAGCTTGGCGGCCGTATCGTTCATCAGCGCGACGAACTGCTCCTCGGAGCCGGAAATGCCTTCCGCCAGCACGATACAGGCGTCGTTGCCGGACTGGATCAGCATGCCCTGAATGAGATCCTGCACCGCGATGCTCTCACCCAGCGGCACGAACATCTTGGAGCCCTGCATCCGCCAGGCGCGCTCGCTGACCGGCAGCATCTGGTCGAGCTTGATACGCCCCGCCCCCAGCATGCCGAAGACGACATAGGCCGTCATCATCTTGGTCAGGGAAGACGGCGGCATATGCTCGTCCGCCGCTTTCTCCAGCAGCACCTGTCCGCTGTCGAAATCGGTGATGCAGGCCCATCGGGCGGGGGTGTCCACCGGCCCGATGGGCGTCATGGCTGGCGTCGAATCGACGGCAACTGCCTCAGCCGCCGGGGCGGACCGGGCATGCCGGGCGGCATGCTTCGGTTTCGCCGCCAGTGCGGAGCCTGAAAGGCCGGGCGTCAGGAGCCCGGTGCTGCCGGTCAGTACGGCGGCGCCGCTCGCAAGAAGAATCCGTCGGGTCTGCACGTTTCAATCCTATTCGACGACGATATGAGCACCCGTTAACCCGAGGGCCAAGGCGCGGTCCAGTGCTGTATCGGCTTCATTAACTGTCTGAAACGGCCCCACGCGCACAGCCCACGCGGGTCCGCTGTTATCGGTGGTAAGCTGGACCGTCCCGTTTGACGTCCTTGCTTCCATCTCAGCATAGGGCCTGCGGGTGAAACGCCCCACTTCGATCCACAGACTCCCGGTCGTCGGGAAGCTCTGCATATAGGCCACAGGCAGATCAGGCAGGCGCACCGGCTGGCGGGGGCCAAGCTGCGTCGTGACGGGAGCGGCGGCAGGCGATGCCTTCGCCCCCACGCCAAGAGTTTCCACTTCGACGTTGCCCACCGGTGCTGCTGTCATGTCGAGCAGCGGTCCGCCCGGAAGCGTTTCAGCAAAGGTGCGGCTCGGCAGGTCGTCCTCGATAACCTCCACCCGTGTCGGTTCGCTGCCCATGCCCAGAGCCACGGCAGCCTGCGGGGTGATCGAGAGAAGACGACCGTGCGGGACGGGGCCGCGATCATTGAGGCGGATCGTGATCTGGCGGCCATTATCCAGATTACGAACGGTGACCTGCACTGGAAGCTGGAGGGTTGGATGCGCCCCCGTCATGGCTTTGGGATCGTAGAGTTCACCATCCCCCGTGACGCGCGGCGCGATGTTGGAATCGACCACGGCAAGACCGGTCTCGCGATAGGCGAATTCCTGTCGCGGATAGAGCCACACGCCATCCGCGTGATAGGCTGGCCCGACTTCATAATGCACATGCTGCGTGACAGGCGCGGATACCGGCTTGTGACAGGATGCGAGCAGAAGCATGGACACCGGCACCAGCCAGCGCCTCACTACATGATGCGGGACACCGCCCGCCTCATGGTTCATGTGGTAAGATCACCCATCAGTCCGACACCCAGCGCGTAATAATCGGAAGGGTTATAGCGGCGGATGACGTTGAAATTGTGGTAGACCATGAAGGCCTCCCCGCCCGCCCCATCCGGACGCACGATCGCGCCTTCAATCGCAGGACGGGTGAACGCTGTGCCATCCTGCCTGCGCACTCCGGCTTCCATCCACGCGCTAAGGGTTCGCGTGCGGTCCCGACCGACTTCCGATTGCGGCAGCGTCTCCGGCACGGTGATCGCCTGCCCCCACGGTTCGCCGGTGCGCCAGCCACTCTTTCCCAGATAATTGCCGATCGACATCAGCACATCGGGGACACTCTTCCAGATATCCGCCCGCGATGACCCGTCAAAAGCGCGCGCATATTTCAGATAGGCACTCGGCATGAACTGCGGCTGACCCATCGCCCCGGCATAGCTGCCGGACATGGCTGCGGGGGCAATGCGTCCCTCGTTCAGGATCTGGAGAGCCTTCAACAGTTCGGAACGGAAAAACGATGCCCGACGACCGTCATAGGCCAGAGTCGCCAGCGCATCGACAATATTGAAGCCGCCCGTAATGCGACCGTAATAGGATTCCAGCCCCCAGATTCCCATGACCGGGGAGCGGTCAACGCCCGTCGACGCTTCGACGCTGGTGAGCGTGCCATGCTGACCGGTATAAGCCGTACGGCCTGCGTCGATCTTGGCCTGCGTCAGCACCTTGGCGCGATACTGCGCCCATGTCATCGTGAATTCCGGCTGATGCCGGTCAAGCTGGAGCACTTTGGCGTTGGGCTGGTGGGTCTGGGCGAGTGCTTCGCCCACGATGGTCTCCGACAGCCCCATGCCAAGGGCCTGACTGCGCACGCCCGTGAGAAACTCACTATAGGCCCCAGTGGCATGGCGGGTAGCGGCTTGAGCGCCCCGAATGCGGACCAATCCGGCAGAGCCGGTCCCGACAAGAGCCAGTCCGCCAAGTGCGGCCCGCCGCCCGATCATACGAGTCATGCCGGAAAATTCTCCAATCTTCTGTGCTTCACCCTGAAACAACCGCCTGCCCGGAGGCGCCAGCGCACCACCTTCTACTGCGAACACAGGCCCTGCTCCAGAGGAGGAAATCATGCGCAGGGTTTTATCTGGGTTGTGTGATCAGCCGGTCACTCGGGCTTCAGCCGCCGCCTGTCCGCGCTTCCGTAAAAAACGAAATGCTCGAACGGATTGATTCCCGCAGCCTCGACGTCCGGATTGGCGGCCAGATAGTCGCGAATGTCAAAATAGGGGTTGGGATTACGACCCTCTTTCCAGCCGATCTTACGGAAATGCAGGCTGGGATCCATGTTGGATTGCCGGACGTCCACGTAGGTTTTCATATACCAGGCACGATCGAAATATCGGCAGCCCAGCGGCAACGCTTTGGCTTCCTGCGGGCTAAGGCGCACCGGCTCAGGATGGCGTGGTTCCGGGATGGTCGTGATTACAGAAGGCTTTTCCCGGCGAGAAACGGGACGGCGCCGGACGCCGAGCGCCGCAGGGGCACCCCGATCTCCCACTGCCTTGCGCAGAGCCGTAAGCCGTCCCTCTCCGGACGCCGCGAGGCCGGGAATTTCATGAGCCAGTTCACTGATGGAGCAAAGTTTAGCTGACAATAAAAATCACCTCCCACATTGGAACCGTTATTATTTACGGCCTTAAGCCCTGCGCTAACTATTTTTTAACATACAGGAATGTCTGCCAAGCGGAAAATGCCTGCCGGAGAGGCGCTCGTGGAATTGGAGTTCGCATGCGAACCGTGCAAGAAGCCCCTGAATGGCATTCGATCCGTCCAGCCCCCTGATCGCATGGCTCTCCGCCGCCGCCCATAATCCGTTTGGGCAGGCCGCCGCCATCATCCTCGGCACATTCATCCTTGAAGACGGCGCGACGATTCTCACCGCCATCGCCGTCGGAGACGGTACGGTGGGTGGAGCGCTCGCGCTGGTGTCGCTCTATATAGGGATCATCACGGGGGATGCTGGCCTGTACGGGCTCGGTCGGCTTGCGGCGTTATGGCCAGCGGCACGGCGATGGGCACCCTCATCCGCGAAAAACGGTGCGCCTGCGCCGACAAAATGGTGGAAAGGAAGAGCCCTTTTCCGGGTCATTTTCCTCTCCCGCTTTATCCCCGGCACTAGACTGCCGATCTATACGGCGAGCGGATTTTTCAACGCAGGTTTCGGTATATTCATTCTGGCCACAGCAATCGCCACGCTGTTCTGGACAACCTCCCTGTTTGCGCTGTCGCTGAAAATGGGCCAGATCCTGCTTGATGAACTGGGCGCGTGGCGCTGGGCTGGCATTGCCGGCTTCATTGCGGCAATCGTTCTGGTCGGGCGTCAGGTCGCCCGTATGCAGCCGTCATCTTCGCGAGGTTAAGCCAGAATGGATCATCTGCACGGAATGGACCTTTCTGACGTCTGCACGGACGTTTCTCCAGAAACACCACAGTCATCCAGTCCCTCGGCTTCTTCCGGGGCACCCCTTTCGGCACGCGCATACCCGGATGGCCCCGTCCCCTCTCTCCAGCCTGAAAAGCGGTCTTTCGCCGCGAAGCTGCTCAATCGCCTGAAACAGCAGCCGGACGCTGCGGAACCGGTCAGCTTTTTCGAGTTCTGGCCCGGCTGGCTGTTCTACACACCGATTGTCGCATACTGGATCGCGCTCGGTGTGCGTTACCGCGACTTCGGCATGCCCACTGCAGCCAATCCGCTGATCTCGACCGGCGGCCTCTGCGGTGAAAGCAAAAGTTCCATCCTCGACATGGCTGGCCCTTACGCCAGACGCTTCATCGCGCCTTATGTCATTCTGGATACCGATCGCGACGATCTGGCCCGCGCGGAAGCGGCTCTTGATGCTGCCGGCATTACCGGCCCGGTCGTGGTCAAACCCGACATTGGCTGCAACGGCACGGGCGTCAAGCTCGCGCGCACCCGTGCCGTTCTGGGGGACGTGCTGGCGGAATTTCCCCGTGGTGTCCGACTGGCCCTGCAACGTCTGATCACCTGGGAACACGAAGCCGGTCTGTTCTACATCCGCCATGCGGATGAACCACGCGGCCGGATCACTTCCGTCACATACAAGGACGTCCCGGTCCTGCTGGGCGATGGCACCTCCACCGTTTCCGAACTGCTTGAGCGCGACCCGCGTACACGGCTTCTGCCCCACATCTACCGCCCGCGCCTCGTCGATCGTCTGCAGGACATTCTCCCGAAAGGCGGACGCCTGCCGCTCGTCTTCACGGGCAATCACTGCAAGGGGTCAGTATTCCGCAACGGAATCAATGATATAACGCCCGAACTTACGGACGTTCTCGACCGAATCATGCGGGATTTCCCCGAATTCCATTTCGGGCGTGTGGACGTGAAGTTCCGCTCAGTCGAGGCCCTGAGGCAGGGCAAGGATTTCGAGATCATCGAAATCAATGGCGTGGGTTCGGAAGCGACCCATATCTGGGACGCCCGCACCACCCTGCGGGAAGCCTATGCCACGCAGTTTCACCATTACGGGGAAGCATTCAGGATCGGCGCTGAAAATCGGCGGAAAGGATGGAAATCCACCACCCTCCCAGCAGGTATCCGTCTCTGGCTGGAGCAGCGCCGCCTGCTCCGCTCCTATCCTCTGAACGACTAGATTCCTTAAGAGGCTGTTTCAAAAGCTCTCTGCTGAGCGCGATCACTCCTGAGGGTGTGCACGACTGGCGTGGGTTTTTGAGCACCGAAGCGAAGCGGCCATGCGGGGCGTGAGCATCGGAGCACAGAACAAAACCGCCGAATTGGCCGCAGGGAGGTTCTGAAACAACCTCTCCGTTGAGCGAGAGCGTCCTGATGGGGCGCGACCGGCATGGATTTTTACGCATTGAAGCGGGAAAACCGTGGGAACCGTTAGCATCGGCGCGCCGGACCGTCAGCAGAAAACGTTTTGATCGGCCTCTAAACTCTGACCTGCGAGACCAGCAGAGCGATCACTCGACGGGCAGGCCGCCATTTCCGAAGATATAGTTGCTCACCTGTTGTTCCAGACTGACCGGTTCGCGGGTGTTCGCGATGACGTCGGCCGCTTTGGTCATAGCCGTCGATGTTCCCGGCTCGATCATAAGGGTATTATCACCGGAAAGCGTCATCGAGCCGACGCTCAGAACACTGTCCATCGGAAAATGCAGCGTGTCGTTCACTTCAAAATCGACCACAGCCATCTGCGTTTGCGGATCAAGATGGACCGAAGAGACTCGTCCGACCGGAACACCCCCCAGAACGACCCGCGCGCCCGGAGCAAGACCATTCGCCGAAACAAAGGTGGCTGACAGGGGATAACGACTCACGCCGAAGCTGGTCTGCATGCCGTGAGCATAAAGCGCGAATCCCGCCGCCGCCGCCAGAACGGCGAAGCTGAAAACGGCAGTTCCTGTATGGCGGCGACGAGCCATTGTCCTGCAACTCCTCTTCGGGCGTCAGGGACGACCCATTCCCGCCCAATAAGGCTGCGCAGCGTCTCATGGTCAAGCGGCGATGCCTTAAGAGGCTGTTTCAAAAGCTCTCTGCGGACAATTCGGCGCACCTTATTCTGTGCTCCGATACACACGACCCGCATGGCCGCTTCGCTTCAGTGCTCAACAACCCACGCCGGTCGCGCACATCCTCAAGGGCGGTCGCGCTCACCAGAGAGCTTTTGAAACAGCCTCTAATATTCCGTGTAACGTCAAAAGGGTAACAAAGGCAGTATCGTTCCGGGACAAGGCACGTTAACTTCTCAGCGAATATTTTCCGATTCACATCGGAGCATTTGATCGTTTCTCTCGAACGGGTTGATTACATGACGCTGTTGCAGACCCTCCTCATTGCCATTCTACAAGGCGCAACCGAACTGTTCCCGGTTAGCAGCCTGGGTCACGCGGTGCTGCTGCCGGCGCTGCTACACTGGCCGTTCGACGAAAATGATCCGATCTTTCTGCCTTTCCTGGTGATGCTACATCTCGGCACGTCCGTCGCTCTTTTCGTGTTCTTCTGGCGGGACTGGGCGGCGATCATCGGTGGCGCGCTGGGTCTGTACGGACGCCGCTACCGTATGGAAAGCTTCCGTATCCTGATGCTGCTTGGCATCGCCACAGTTCCTGCCGTGCTGGTTGGCGGCCTGCTTGAGCATCTGCTGCGTCATCTTTTCGGCTCACCGTTTCCGGTGGCTGGCCTGCTGGTGGCAAACGGCCTGATGCTGCTCATCGTCGAGAGGCTGAAGGCAAGCGGCGTGACCAGCGTTTCCAACTCCAGTGCCGAACGCCCGATCGCGAGCCTGAGTGCGAGTGATGCTGTTTTCATCGGCCTGTTCCAGTGTCTCGCCCTGCTCCCCGGCATGTCGCGCTCCGGCGCCACGATCGCAGGTGGCCTGCTGCGTGGACTGCACCACGATGTCGCGGCCCGCTTCTCCTTCCTGATGGCTGAACCGATCATCCTCGCGGCCACAGCGCATCAGTTCATGAAAATGCGGCATATGCAGATCACGCATGAGCAGATTCATCTCGGCATGATCGGCGCAGGTGTCGCCGGGGTTACCGCGCTGATCAGCACGGCTGTCCTGATGCGTTACTTCCGCAATCACGACAACTGGGCACTGGCGCCGTTCGCCTATTACTGCATCGCGCTGGGTCTGGGCTCGCTCGTCTATCTGGGTGGCTTTCTCTAAGCCGCCTGCCTTTCTGACAAATCTGGCCTCCCTTCCCCACAATTTTTTCTGCCGGGAAGGAAGACCACCTGCGGTCCAGACACGGAAAACGATGTTCCCTGTTTGCGGCAGGTGACCTTTATGCTTGTCATTCCCTACAGAGCAGGTTTTCGCAATCATGACGGAGCAGCGCCGGAAAACAGTAGAGCAGGTCGTCCGGGCCAGTGAAGAATCCGGCTTGCGGCGGACGATGGGGCCGGTTCAGCTCACCATGCTCGGGGTCGGGTCCACGATTGGCGCCGGCATTTATGTGATGGCTGGAACAGCCGCCGCCAACTATGCCGGTCCTGCCGTTATCCTCTCCTTTGTCATTGCCGGGCTGGCCTGCCTGTTCACTGCATTTTCCTATGCCGAGCTGGCATCCTCCATGCCCGTCGCAGGCTCTGCCTACACTTACGCTTACGTCTCCATGGGCGAACGAACGGCCTGGTGGGTAGGCTGGCTGCTTCTGCTGGAATATGGCGTGTCCTGCGCCGGTGTGGCGTCCGGTTTCTCCGGATACGCCGTCAGCCTGCTGCATGATCTGGGGGTCAACGTGCCCGCCGCCCTGCACCTTCCTTTTGTCTCTGCCTCCCTGACACCAACGGGCACGAAACTCTCCACCGGCCTGAGGTTCGACCTGCCGGCAGCGGCTTCGGTGCTGGCGGTGACGTTTCTGCTTATGCGCGGCACCCGGGAATCGGTGGCCGTCAACACGGCGATTGTCCTGTTGAAATCCATCGTGCTCGTCATCTTTGTGGCAGTGGGCATCAAAGCGATTCATCCCGCCTACTGGCACCCTTTTCTACCTCCGCAGGAAGGAACGTTCCGTTACGGGATTCCCGGTGTCTTTCGTGCCGCCTCCGTGGTGTTCTTCGCTTATGTCGGGTTCGAGGCCGTCTCGACCGCTTCCACGGAAGCACGCTCTCCTCGCCGGGATATCCCCATCGGGATCATCGGCTCGCTGCTGATCTGCACGCTGGTCTATCTGGCTGTTTCAGCAGTGCTGACAGGCGTTGTGCCCTGGCAGAAACTCGACGTACCGGACCCTCTTGCTCTTGCCGCAGATGCCATCGGCTCCCCTTCTCTGGCGCTGCTGGTGAAGATGGCCGGTGTCATCGGGCTGTGTTCGGTGCTGTTCGGGCTGCTTTACGGCCAGAGCCGGATCTTTTTCGCCATGGCGCAGGACGGTCTTCTTCCGCCCCTCTTCAACCGACTCCACCCCCGCTTCCATACACCCGCCACGGGATCGCTTCTGCTCGGCGTTCTCGTGGCCATAGCCACTGCCACCCTGCCCATCGACATCATCAGCGATCTGGTGAGCATCGGCACGGCTGCCGCCTTCGGTGTGGTAAATCTGACCGTGATCCGCGACCGCACGATAAGGCCACATGCCTTACGCCCTTACGGCGTTCCGCTGGGAGCACTGTGGATAGGTAAAGTATGGCTGGGGCTGACGCCTCTTCTGGGCATTCTGTTTGCTCTGGTCATGATGCTGCCTCTCGTGTCCGAACTCCTGAATGGCCTTCTGTCGGGGAATCCGGTTCCCGTGTTTCTTCTGGGAACATATTTCGCTTGTGGCGCGGGCCTTTACCACTTTTACGGCCGCTCCCATTCAAGGTTTTCCGGTGGTCTTGCCCCTCTGTCATCACGCTGATGTCTGAAGGGTTGACTTGCTCGTCACATCTGGATAGTTCAGCCCTCACCGGCGCAATGGCGGCGTAGCTCAGCGGTAGAGCAGGGGAATCATAATCCCTTGGTCGGCGGTTCAAATCCGTCCGCCGCTACCATTGCCCGGTTTCCCCTCTCTTTCTGATAAAATAAACGTTTTCCAACAAAAGCAGGAAAGCACCGTGCCATGAATAATGCGCGGTAGTGCAGCGTCTGTTTCAAACAGCTCTATCCTGAACGGGAACGTCCTGATGGGGCGCGACACCGACGTGCGCTCCTGAAGACTAAAACGGACCGGCCATATGCGCCGTCAAAGCCTCGAAGCGCAGGCAACCCGCATCGGATCGCCCGCAGAACGCTGTTGAAACAGACCTCTTAGCGAAAGGCTGGCTGCCGTTTCAGGCTGTTCGTCCACCCGCTCAGGGTTGCTCTCTCGGCTCCCTTGCGCCTCCCGCCTGTATCGAGAACGCCATACAGAAACCAGACAAGAGAACCGGTCTTGATCGTCGCGGCATTGGCGCCGATGCAGAGGGAGGTGGCGAAATAGACCGCGAGCATCGTTTTCATGATGACCGCTTCACGGCTTCCATTCTTGTGGAAGGCAAAAATGAAAAACAGCAGCACCGACAGCGGCGCACCCAGATTATTGCACAGATAGGCGTATCCCGTGTCCGCCGTATAAACGGGTGACGCGGCGAAGGCGAACCACGGCGCCAGACCCCAGTCGTCCAGCAAGCGTCCTGAAAACAGCAGGCGACCTTTCAGATCATCAACCAGAATACTGGGGTGGACGCCCGGAATTTCAAACATGGACCCGACCATTGTCAGCACCGTCATGATCAGGATGGGCATGCAGAAGACAAGCAGCGAAGACCGTACGAAAGGCGTCATGCGGATCAGCACCATCAGGAAACAGCAGCCTGTGGCAAAACGTGAATCCGTCAGGATGATGCAGAGAAAGCCAAGCATCAGCAGGATGATCGGTCGCTCACCCTTCTTGTTTTTCCATATGCTTAACCCCCACGCAAAAACGATCGTGGCGAAGTTGCCCATCGAAACAGGTTCGAGGAACACCGAAGCAACACGCACGGAGCCAAGGATGGAGGGAAAGTATGTTCTCGCATCAGCGCCACGATTACCGCTCACAAACGATGTGGTATTCGAGTAATTGATGACGTCGGCGCCGAGTGCTCCCTTGTCTACATAATACTTCCAGACATTGAAAAACTGGCCGTAAGTAGAAAAAGCGAACAGCTCGAAGAAACCGAAGAGCAGCACCAGAACCATGACAATATTCATGGTTTTTCTGGCGGTTACCATGGAAGCCGCCGTGCCCAGCAGATAAAAAATATACGGAATCCACAGGTCGTGGAGGATCTTGAGGCTGGCCGCCGGATTGATGAGATGGGCTCCCACCACATAACCAGAGATGATGAGCGACAGGATGACCGCCATCGAACTCATGCTGCGGCGAATGTACCAGGTTGCCGCAAGAATGATCAGGAGTTCAGCAAGGGCAACGCTTGAACTCGACGCGTGCAGGATGCCTTTCGTGTCGAGGAAGCACAAAAGCGGATTGAACATGACCGAGGCTATGACAAGCCATTTACCCGCCATGCTACCCACGGACGTGGCGTCATCCGCATGGGAAAACTCTAGGCGGGCGCTATCGGCTGGCTGAGAAACGGCGGCGGTCATGGCATCTCACAGGCAATCAGGCGGAACCGGGAGGCACCATAAGCCTCGCGGTCTGGCAGGCACATTCCCGAGCAATAGAACGACCACATCACGAAGGCCAGCAATCCGTCAAAATCAGGAAACTGGCTTTTTCTGTGAAATGACGGGACCGGCTCCCCCTGAAAAGGCCATTACGCTCTCAATCCGGCGCAGGATATGTCCGCGGATACGTTACTTCGCTGGCTGGGCCCGGGTGATGGGGCGTCCCCTTCTTGCCACAGGCCGCCAGAGGGAGCGCCATGCACACCAGAATCAGTAAGACCGTTCCACGCCGGATCATGCTGCGGATTCCCCTTTACCGAGGCGACTGAGCCATCCTTCGGCCTCACGCCGCACGTTGCTGCCTGCCGTACCGCCTTCGCTGGTGCGTGAGGCGATGGAAGCTTCCACGGTCAGAACCGAATAGATGTCCTGCGTGATGCCGGGCTCGACCGACTGCATCTCGGCAAGACTCAAATCGGACAGGTCCACGCCCTTCTCTTCCGCCAACGCCACCAGTCGACCGGTGACATGATGCGCCGTGCGGAAAGGCACCTTGAGAACGCGGACAAGCCAGTCAGCGAGATCCGTGGCCGTGGAGAAGCCGGACCCGGCAAATTTGAGCATCTGCTGCGTGTTGGCCGTCAGGTCGCGCACCATGCCATCACAGGCCGCAAGTGTGAGCGCCATCGCTTCCGTCGCCTCGAACACAGGAACCTTGTCCTCCTGCATGTCCTTGGCATAGGCCAGCGGCAGACCTTTCATCACGGTCAGCAGGCTCACCATCGAACCCAGCACCCGCCCGACCTTAGCACGTGCCAGTTCGGCGGCGTCGGGATTGCGCTTCTGCGGCATGATGGACGAGCCCGTTGTGAAGGCGTCCGACAAACGGATGAAGCTGAATGGTGACGAGCACCAGATGACGATCTCTTCCGCGAAACGGGAAAGATGCATCGCCATGATGGAAAGCGCCGAGAGATATTCCAGTGCGAAATCACGGTCCGACACGGAATCCAGCGAATTGGCTGTGGGGCGGTCGAAACCAAGGGCCGCCGCTGTCATCTTGCGGTCGATGGGAAAAGACGTTCCGGCGAGGGCTGCCGAGCCGAGCGGGCACTCGTTCAGACGCTTGCGGGCATCGGCCAGACGGCTGCGATCACGCGACAGCATCTCCACATAGGCCAGCAGGTGATGGCCGAACGTGACCGGTTGCGCTGTCTGGAGATGGGTGAAGCCGGGCATCGCCGTATCGGCGTATTCCAGAGCTCGCGTGGCCAGTGAGCGCATCAGCGCCTCGACCTGCCCGCCAATTCCGTCGATGGCGTCACGCACCCAGAGGCGGAAATCCGTCGCCACCTGATCGTTGCGGGAACGACCGGTGTGCAGACGCTTGCCTGCCTCGCCGATCCGGTCGCTCAGACGCGCTTCGATGTTCATGTGGATGTCTTCGAGCGCCTCGTCGAAAGGAAAGCTCCCTGCCTCGATCTCCGCGCCGATTTCGGTCAGGCCGCGCTTGATGGCGGCTTCATCGTCGGCACTGATGATGCCGACCTTCTTCAGCATGGCCGCATGAGCCAGCGACCCGGCGATATCCTGCCGCCACATCACCTTGTCGAAGCCTATGGAGGCGTTGATCTCGCGCATGATGGCTGACGGCCCGCCTGCGAACCGGCCGCCCCACTGCACATTTGCGCCACCCTCGACCGGCTTGCCCGTTACGCCCTGCTCGTCCACACTCATCAAATGCCTCAACATCACCTTCGCCGCCGCGTCCCGTCCGCGAAACTGCGGCGGCGTTCTATTCTTCTGATGGCTGGCACCCTAATGGCAGGCATGATGCCGCGCAAACGCCTTCACGCGCAGGGGGCCACCGCCGAACCGTTTCCGCCCTCGGGGCTGGAGCGCTCACCGGCGCAGATGATGCCCGACGAACTCTTCACCGACGCTGATGGAATCGAGCATCGGCTGGCGGATTTTCGCGGGCGTCCGGTCATTGTGCATCTCTGGGCAACCTGGTGCGGGCCGTGCGTGAAGGAACTCCCTGCCCTCGCCGCCCTGAAGCCGCCGCTTGAAGCCAGCGGCATCGCTCTTCTGCCTGTGGCTGTGGATCATCGTGGTGTCGAAGTGGTGAAACCGTTTCTTGAAAAGTTGAAACTCGATACGTTCGACACCTTCTATGATCAGAGGCGGGCCATCCCGGCCAGTCTGGAGGAAGAGACGCTACCGTTCACGCTGTTCCTTGACAGGCAAGGCATGCTGATCTGCAGGCATCCCGGTCCGCTTCTGTGGAGCGCGCCGGATGCGTTGCCTTCCCTCCTTCACCTGATGACCTGATGACCTGATGACCTGAAAGGCCACGCCATGAAACTCAGTGCACGCAACCAGATCCCCGGAACCATTGTCGCCATCGAAAAAGGCGCGACGACCTCCCACGTCAGCATCGACATTGGTGGAAAGACCGTCATGGCCGCCATCACCAACGAAGCCGTCGCGGATCTTGCACTGACCGTGGGCAAGACCGCCTACGCCGTGATCAAGGCCTCGGACGTGATGGTCGGCGTGGAAGACTGAGAGGTCTTTTCGAAGGCTCTCCACTGCGCGGAAATGCTCTGATGGGGCGCGACCGGCGCGTGTTTTTGAGCCCTGAAGCGGAACGGCCATCCGGGCCGTGAGCAGCGAATGGCAGAAAACACGCGCCGGATTGTCAGCCGGGAGCTTTCGGCGCAGCCGCCAGAGCACGCGCTCTGACCTTGACCGCGTCCATTGGTCCTCTCCATAACGTCCTGTCCTTTCAGAAAAAGGGCGGGACGGCAGTCCTTCATGAATTTCAGCTGATGACCAAGCAGGTACGATGACCGGATCGGACAACACGAACACGAGCAACGGCGCAGCCGACGGTTATCGCGAAACCGTTTTCCTGCCCACCACCTCTTTTCCCATGCGCGGCAACCTGCCGAAGCGTGAGCCCGACCTGCTCGCCCGCTGGAAAGAGATGGACCTCGACGGCAAAATTCTGGCCGCAAGCGAGGGTAAGCCGCTTTTCGTGCTGCATGATGGCCCTCCGTATGCCAACGGCAACCTGCATATCGGTCACGCGCTGAACAAGATTCTGAAGGATGTGATCAACCGCAGCCACCGGATGGCCGGGTTCGCCGTGCATTACGTCCCCGGCTGGGACTGTCACGGCCTGCCCATCGAGTGGAAGGTCGAGGAAGAATACCGCAAGGCCAAGCGCGACAAGGATTCGATTCCGGTCCTCCAGTTCCGCGCCGAATGCCGCGCATGGGCTGCGAAATGGCTCGACGTGCAGATGAGCGAGTTCCAGCGCCTCGGCGTGCAGGGCGAGTGGGGTCGCCGCTATTCGACGATGGATTACAGCTCCGAAGCGGCCATCGCCGGGGAAATCGGTCGTTTCCTGCTGAATGGCGCGCTCTATCGCGGCTTGCGTCCGGTTATGTGGAGCCCGGTCGAAAAGACCGCTCTTGCAGAAGCCGAGATCGAGTATCACGACCATAAATCCACGACGATCTACGTCGCTTTCCCGATCGTCTCCGACCCGACTTCGGCGGAAGCGCTCCACGGCGTCTCGGCGGTCATCTGGACGACAACCGCGTGGACCATCCCGGCCAACCGCGCGATCGTCTATAATCCCGAAATCACCTATGTGGTGATGCGTGTGGACGAGACCGACGCCAGCGCACTTGCGGCTCCCGGCGAAAAACTGCTGGTCGCAGAACGGCTTGTGGAACAGGTTTGCAAGGATTGCGGCATCCTTGCCCACCATATCCTCTACACCATGCCCGGCTCGGCACTGAACGGAGCCATCGCGGCGCATCCGCTGCGCGGTCAGGGCTACGATTTTGACGTGCCGCTGCTCCCCGCCGACTATGTCACCGACGATGCAGGCACGGGTCTTGTCCACAACGCTCCCGCACATGGCGAGGATGACTTCGCCGTCGCACGCGCCAACGGGATCGAGATTCCGGAACTCGTCGCCGATGATGGCCGCTATGTCGAATGGGTGCCGCTTTTTGCTGGCACACACGTCTTCAAGGCCGCGGATCCGGTCTGCGATGCTCTGACAGGTGTGATGAAACAGGCGGTGGCAACCGGCGCTCCGGCCTGCGGACTGCTGGCGCGCGGCGAGATCGTTCACTCCTATCCGCACTCTTGGCGCTCGCGGAAACCGATCATCTTCCGGGCTACGCCGCAATGGTTCATCCGCATGGATGGCGAGACGCAGATCCGTGAAAAGGCATTGAAGGCGCTGGATGACGTCACGTTCGTCCCGGCGCAGGCGCGTAATCGCCTGACCTCGATGGTCGAGGATCGCCCCGACTGGTGCATTTCGCGGCAGCGTGCATGGGGTGTGCCCATCGCGGTGTTCGTGAACAAACAGACCGGCGACGTCCTGCGTGATGAGGCCGTGATGGAGCGGATTGTCTCGGCGTTCCGCGAAGATGGCGCGGATGCATGGTACAGCAGCGATCCGTCCCGTTTCCTTGGCAACGAATACAATGCCGAGGATTTTGAACAGGTCTTTGATGTTGTCGATGTGTGGTTCGAGAGCGGTTCGACCCATTCTTTCGTACTGAATCTGCCCGGCCTCCGCTTCCCGGCGGATCTTTATCTGGAAGGATCGGACCAACATCGTGGCTGGTTCCAGTCCTCACTGCTGGAAAGTGTCGGCACACGTGGTGTCGCTCCCTATCGCACGCTCGTCACCAACGGCTTCGTGCTGGATGAGCAGGGCCGCAAGATGTCCAAGTCACTGGGTAATGTCGTTGCCCCGCAGGATGTGAACGACTCTCTGGGCACGGATATTTTGCGCCTCTGGGTCATGAACTCGGACACGAACGAAGACCTGCGCATCGGCAAGGAAATCCTCAAGCAGCAGGGCGAACTGTATCGCCGCCTGCGCAACACGCTGCGCTGGCTGCTCGGCGCGCTGGAGGGCTTCACCGAAGAAGAGGTGGTTCCTTACGAGGAGTTGCCGGAACTCGAAAAATGGGTACTGCACCGCCTGACCGAGTTCGACGACATGATCCGTCAGGCCGTGGAAACGCATGAATGGGTCGGGGTCTACCCTGCCCTGCACGGCTTCTGCACGACCGACCTGTCAGCGTTCTATTTCGATGTCCGCAAGGATGCGATTTACTGCGATGCGAAAGACAGTCCGCGTCGTCGGGCGGCGCGCACGGTTCTGGATGTGCTGCACCGTTGCCTCGCCACGTGGCTGGCCCCGGTTCTGGTGTTCACCGCCGACGATGCCTGGACATCGCGGTTCGGAGAGGACACCTCCGTACATCTCGAGAGCCTGCCGGTGCTGCCGGAGGTATGGAAAGACCCGGAACTGGCGGATCGCTGGAGCACGCTGCGTGCCGTTCGCCGCATCGTCACGACGGAGATCGAGGCAGCACGACGCTCCGGGAAGATCGGCTCCTCTCTTCAGGCGGCTGTCGAACTGCCGGTCTTCGAAGACCAGATGCAGTTGTTCGAAAATGTGGACTGGGCCGAACTCGCCATCGTCTCGCAGGCCGAACTTTCCGTCATCCCCGCCGAAGCTCCCAAAGCGGAGAACGGAACGGGCACCGGCGTGCCCTGCGGCGCTCCTGTCGTCACGGTTGCGGACGGGGAGAAATGCGAGCGCTGCTGGAAAGTGCTGCCGGAAGTCGGACAGAACGCCTCATATCCAACGCTGTGCGTGCGCTGCGCGGATGTGGTGGCAAGTGGTCTGGCCTGCTCCTCGACTGCCGGATAGGACATGATGCGCCTGCATTATCGTTCCCTTGCACTGGGTCTTTCCAGTGCAAGCGTGACCTTCCTGCTCGACCAGTTGTCAAAGCACTGGATTCTGTTCGATTTCCGACTGCCCGAAAAAGGCTCGGTGGCGATCTGCCCCGGCCTTAACTTCACGATGGTCTGGAATCACGCAATCACCTTCGGCATGTTCGGGGGTGCGGGTTCCGCAGGAAGAATAATTTTTTCCACGGTGTCGCTCGTCATCGTCGCCGGACTGCTGGCATGGATGGCGCGCACCCCCCGTCCGCTGATCGCCCTGCTGGCTGGAGCGATCACGGGAGGGGCGGTCGGCAACGTGCTGGACCGGCTGCGTTACGGAGCGGTGGTTGATTTCATCCACGCCCATGCCTTCGGCTGGTCCTGGTATGTGTTCAACGTCGCGGATGCGGCGATTGTGTGTAGTGTTATAGGTCTGATACTGGACAGTCTGTATCGCGAACGGCAGTGTCCCGCAGGGGACAGGACCCGGACGGTTGAACAGGGCCCCGGGGACAGGTGAGGCAGGATAGAATGCGAGTGATCGTCGGACTTCGACATGTGGCTCTCGGGCTGGGATTGGGCACGCTTCTGACGGGCTGCTCCGGTAGCGATATCAATCGTGCCTTCGGCCTGAAGCGCAGCGTACCGGACGAATATACGGTGACGACCCGCGCTCCGCTCTCCATGCCGCCCTCGACGGAACTGGTGAAGCCGGGGACGGGCGTGGACCATTCGCGTGACGAGAGCCAGCGTCTGCAGGCGCTAGAAACGCTTTCGCCGGATGTCGCGCTGCATGGCACGTCAGGCCCCGACAGTTCGGGCCAGACCATGCTCATCAATGAGGCGGGCGAAGCGTCGGAAGAGCCTGATCAGGGTGAACTCGGCAAGGCCGGCAGCGGCTATGTTGATGCGCTGCTCTTCTGGAAAGGTGGCGGCGCTGGTTCCGTTGTGGATGGCGATGCAGAAAACCGTCGTCTGAAGGCCAATGCCGCGCTGGGCAATGCACCGACAAAAGGTGCGACCCCGACGAAGAGCGCCAAGAAATCCAAGGTTCTCGGCGTTCTGTAACTTCTTCTCTGCATTATCGGCAGTGACTGGCGGCAGGGATTTCCCCTGCCGCTTTTTTTGTGGCCGCGTCACGGTCCTTCGAAGGGAATCGGGCGCAGGACGCGCTCATTCACATCAGGCGTCAGACGATGAGCCAGCGGGGGAAACGCACGCGAGCGGCAGTCTTCCCAGTCGCACAGGTGGCACGAAATGCCGATCGGCGTTGGTTTCGCATCCAGATTGAGGCGATCTGAATAGACCATTTCCCGTGCCCGGGAGATGTCGCAGCCAATGGTGACGGTCCGCATGGGACGAGGTTCCCCCCACCGTTGGGCCATACCTGTCTGGCTTCGCGCGACAGACAGAAAAGTCTGGCCGGTGGTGAAAGAAACCGTCTGCGTCCGGATGTGACCGGGTGTCGTAAACGCCGTGCACGCGTTCCACTGCGGGCAGGGATTACCCTGACGGGGAATCGGGAAACCGCAGGCTGAAAAACTTTTACTGATGTTGCCCGCAGGATCGGTTCGTACGAAGAAGAACGGGATTCCGCGTGCGCCCGGACGCTGGAGGCTGGCCAGTCTTTGCGCTGCCTGCTGATAGGACACGCCGAACCGCAGGCTGAGCACTTCGAGATCGTATCGACAGGATACGGCC
The DNA here is from genome assembly GCF_011516755.1 of Acetobacter conturbans. Lineage (GTDB taxonomy): Bacteria > Pseudomonadota > Alphaproteobacteria > Acetobacterales > Acetobacteraceae > Acetobacter > Acetobacter conturbans. Next base: position 224,535 of record NZ_WOSY01000002.1, read on the forward strand.
GTATTCAGGAACCCCGCATAAGGCATCAGCAAAGCGGCGGCCGTGTAGTTCGTCAGTCCGATCTGGAGAAAGATACGGGCTTCGTCAGTGCTTGGGGCGACAGTGGTGAGAATCGATTCGATCGCCTCCCTCGCCTCGAACAGCATGAGCTGGAAGGCGAGCTGAAATCCCCGGCTTTCGCGCGGCAGCAGATCGGACAGTACGAGTTGTCGCGAGAGAGGATCGTAACGACGCAGAACATCTTCCACCGGCAGCACCTGCACGAGGACTTCGTGTTTCTGACGCAGCCGGGTGGCGACGGCGTGATTGACTTCCGCCTGAGGGAGAGCCTCCCCACGGGAAAAACCTATATCCTTGGCCATGTTCGCCCGGACGGAGTCGGCAACTTCTTCCAGTTCGGGAAAGTAATTGCGGTGTTCATCATAAATCCGGCGGACTTCCTCATGCGGCAGGATCAGGCGCTGCCCGCCGGGAAGAGCCAGAGCTTCGGCATCATGCCGGGCAGCCCGATAGGCCTGATGCAGCGACAGAATCGCCCGCGCAACGTGTGCCTGTGTGGCGACGGCTGAAATCTCGTGAGCAGCCCCCTCCATGTCATTACCCAGTTCGGGGTCCGACAATGCTTCACGAAGCTGGGCCTCCAGCTTCTGCTCCTCCGTCCCTGACAGCTCTTCGATGCTGACATCCAGCGCACGGGTGAATTTGATGAGCAGCGAGGCCGTCACACTTCGCTGATCGTGCTCGATCAGGTTCAGATAACTGGCGGAAATCCCCAGACGGGCGGCCAGCGCCTGCTGGGAAAGATCCCGCTCCTGCCGAAGGCGACGGACGATACGTCCTATCTGTGTAGAAGATGATCCCTTCATGACAATCTTTACAAATAAAGAGTAGTTTTTGTAAAACGATTTACAACATTCATATCACTCTGTTCCTTTCCTATGGAAGTAATAATCGAAAATGTCTTAACTGAAAACATCGCAAACCAGAAGGAACAACATCATGTCCGTTGCTGACATCGAAAAGTTCATCAGTGACAAAACCCGTTTCGCCGGAATCGAGCGCGACTACAGCGCGCAGGATGTGGCGAAGCTTTCCGGTTCGTTCACCGTCGAGCACACGATTGCACGGCTGGGTGCGGAGCGCCTCTGGAAGCTGCTTCATGAGGAGCCCTACATCAACTGCCTCGGTGCGCTGACCGGCAATCAGGCCATGCAGCAGGTCAAGGCGGGTCTCAAGGCCATCTACCTCTCCGGCTGGCAGGTTGCGGCGGATGCCAATCTGGCAGGCCAGATGTACCCCGATCAGTCGCTGTATCCGGCCAACTCCGTGCCGAACGTCGTAAGCCGCATCAACAATGCCTTACGCCGCTGTGATGAAATCGCGACTCTGGAAGGCAAGGGCGACAAGACCTACTGGATGGCGCCAATCGTGGCCGACGCAGAGGCAGGTTTCGGCGGCGCGCTGAACGTGTTCGAACTGATGCGCTCGATGATCGCAGCCGGTGCGGCCGGCGTTCACTTCGAGGATCAGCTCGCATCCGAGAAGAAGTGCGGTCACCTCGGCGGTAAGGTGCTGATCCCCATTTCGCAGCATCTGCGTTCGCTGAACTCCGCCCGTCTCGCTGCCGATGTCGAGCGCACGCCCACCCTGCTGGTCTGTCGCACGGACGCGCATTCCGCGCAGTTGCTCACCTCGGACGTGGACGAGCGCGACCGTCCGTTCCTCACCGGCGAGCGCACGGCGGAAGGCTTCTTCCGGATCAAGGAAGGTCTCGGTGTCGAATACGCCATCGCGCGTTGTGAAGCCTACGCGCCCTATGCCGACCTGCTGTGGTGGGAGACGTCCGAGCCGAACCTGAAGGAAGCCGAGCAGTTCGCCGAGGCGATCCACAAGAAGTTCCCCGGCAAGCTTCTGGCCTACAATTGCTCACCTTCTTTCAACTGGAAAAAGAAACTTTCGGAAAAGGAGATCGCCGAATACCAGAAAGCGCTCGGCAAGCTGGGCTACAAATACCAGTTCGTCACCCTCGCTGGTTTCCACGCACTGAACTTCTCCATGTTCCAGCTTGCCAAAGGCTACGCCGAGCGCGGTATGGCGGCCTACTCCGAGTTGCAGCAGGCCGAGTTCGCGGCGGAAGCGGACGGCTACACAGCAACCCGCCATCAGCGCGAAGTTGGTACAAGCTGGTTCGATGCGGTCGCCACCACGGCAAGCGGCGGAAAGTCCTCCACGACAGCCATGCACGGCTCCACCGAGCATGACCAGTTCAACCACCACTAACGCCTGAAACTCCTGCGCCGGGAGCCGATCCGGTGCAGGCCACGCCGCTCCCTGCGGAGACGGGCAGCGTGGGCGTCCTCATTTCACGAAGCGGCCGTGGCGGCCCCTCCCCCTATGCATCCAACAGAGGGGCATCCAGCAGGGTCCGCCACGGCTTCGGAGACACGATCATGACCACTCATATCCAGATTGAAGGCATCAGCGTCGATCCCGGTCTTCATGCCTTCGTCAACACCGAAGTTCTGCCGGAAACCGGCGTTTCGCCTGAGACGTTCTGGGCGGGACTGTCTGGTCTGGTCAACGAATTCGCCCCCCGGATTCACCACGCGCTTGCGCAGCGTGACCGGCTCCAGACGGCCATCGACAATTTCCTGATCGGCAGCAGCGGCACGGATATGCACCTCCGCACCCGCTTCATGCGCGAGATCGGTTATGTCGAGGAACTGCCACCGAAATTCACCGTCTCGACCCAGAACGTGGATGCCGAGATCGGGCGCATTGCCGGCCCGCAGCTCGTGGTGCCGGTCAATAATGCCCGTTACGCGCTGAACGCCGCCAATGCGCGGTGGGGCAGCCTGTATGACGCGCTCTACAGCACGGATGCGCTGCCACAGACGCCACCGTTCCAGTGCGGAACGACATACAGCCCGCTGCGGGGGCGCATCGTCGTGCGTCGCGCCAAGCTGTTTCTCGATGAAACCGTACCGCTGCTCATCGGCAGCCACGCCGACACGCTGTCCTACTATGTGCATCATGGCGAACTGCACGCGAAGCTCGAATGCGGCCGCACGACGGGACTGAAGCACCCGACGCAGTTCGCCGGTTTCTCCGGTTCGCCTTCCGAGCCAAAGACGGTGCTGTTCAGCAATCGCGGTTTGCACATCGAACTGAAGTTCGACCGCTCTTCCGCAGTCGGATCTGTCGACAAGGCCGGGGTTAGCGACGTAATCATCGAGTCCGCCATGAGCACGATCATGGACTGCGAGGACAGCGTCGCCGCCGTGGATGCGCAGGACAAGGTGCTGATCTATCGCAACTGGCTCGGCCTGATGCGCGGCACGCTGACCGCAGCCGTCCCCCGTGACGGCAAGGTGACGACGCGCACCCTTGCGCAGGATCGCAGCTACACCGCGCCGGACGGCTCACCTCTGACGCTGCATGGGCGCAGCCTGCTGCTGGTTCGCACGGTCGGGCATCACATGTTCACCGACATGGTGCTGGACGCCGACGGCAAGGAGGCACCAGAAGGCATCGTTGACGCAGCCATCCTGTCCGCCGTCGCCCTGCACGATCTCCGTGGCAACAGCTCCATCCGCAACAGCCGCATGGGATCGGTCTATCTTGTTCGTCCGAAGATGCACGGCTCGCTGGAAGTCGGCCTTTCGGATGCCATTTTCAGCCGCGTGGAGGACATTCTTTCCCTGCCCCGCAACACGCTGAAGATGGGCATCATGGACGAGGAGCGCCGGACGAGCTGCAACCTCGCCGCCTGCATCAATGCGGCCCGTGAGCGTGTCTTTTTCATCAACACCGGCTTCCTCGACCGGACGGGTGACGAGATCCACACCTGCATGAAAGCCGGAGCCGTTGTGCGGAAGGGTGACATGAAGAAGGAGCCCTGGATCCGAGCCTACGAGCAGCGCAACGTCGCCATCGGGCTGGAGTGCGGGCTTGGCATCGGGCCACGTGGTCACGGACAGATCGGCAAGGGCATGTGGGCGATCCCCGACCGGATGGCCGACATGCTGGAACAGAAAGGCGCGCAGATGCGGGCGGGTGCCAGCACAGCGTGGGTGCCGTCTCCGGTCGCGGCGACCCTGCACGCCCTGCATTATCATCAGGTGGACGTGGTGGAGGTCCAGAAGGAGCTCAAATATCACGCACCCCTACCGATGGAGGACCTGCTCTCCCTGCCGCTCGCTCAAGGTGCGCACTGGTCGGAAGAGGAAATTGCCGCGGAACTCGACACCAATCTCCAGAGCATCCTCGGTTACGTGGTGCGCTGGGTGGATATGGGCATTGGCTGCTCCAGGGTGCCTGACCTGAACAATGTCGGGCTGATGGAAGACCGCGCCACGCTACGCATTTCCTCTCAGCATGTGGCGAACTGGCTGATGCACGGCGTGGTGTCGGAGGCGCAGGTCGAAGCGGCGCTCATCCGCATGGCCCGGCTGGTTGACGAGCAGAATCAGGATGAGGCGGGCTACATTCCGCTCTCCACCCATCAGGATGGTCCCGCGTTCATGGCGGCCCGCGAACTGGTGTTCGACGGTGCGCGCCAGCCGAACGGCTACACGGAAACCATCCTCCACAGACGACGCAGGGAGGCCAAGCGCCGCTACTGCATCGAAGGGGTCACGCATGAGGATATGGAGTTCGCCGCCGACTGACGGCAGCTTCCCTCCCCATGTGTGGCAGACCGCCGCACGGAGTTCCGGCCGGTTCCCGGGTCGGCCGGAACGCCCGCGCAAATGTGGTTTGCCAGTCATAACGTTGCGGGCAACATGAAGGCCCGCAACTCGTTTGCAGACCGGGGCGGCAGGGCACCCGCAACACGGCTTTTCCAGTGCGGGTGGCCCATACGCCTCCAACAAGAAGAAAAGCCATGCCGGAAGCCTTCCTCACCCTGATCCTGTTTCAGCTTCTGGGGTCAGCGCTCCAGATGGTCCTGCATCTGCCGGTTCCGGGACCGGTCATCGGCATGTTCCTCCTCGCCGCCGCTCTCTTGTGGAAACGGAAGCGAACACAGCCAGCGGACAGGGCAGTCTCCTCATTCGATTCCCCTGCCCTGTCCTCGCTTTCGCGTGCCCTGATCGCCTGTCTCGGCCTGCTGTTCGTGCCTGCCGGTGTTGGGCTGGTTACACAGCTTCCCGTTCTGGCGGCCAATGCGCTCCCCATCGCGGCGGCTCTGTTTGGCTCGACTGTTCTGGGGCTGATGGTGACGGCTTTCGTCATGCACAAGGCGACGCATGACGGGCCCGCTCCCGAGCGTATTCCCGATACCGGCGGACAGGTGCTCTGACGATGCACACCATTTCTCATGTCTTTCATCAGATCTATGCGCGGTTCCTGCCCGAGCCGAATATGGAATCCCTGTTCTGGCTGAGCCTCACGCTGGCTGTCTTCGCCGTGGGCGTCCGGTTGCAGATCCGACTGGGACGCGCGCCGTGGGCCAACCCCGTGCTGTTCGCCATAGGCTTTGTCGCGCTGGCTCTTGTCGCAACGGAAACCCCCTATGCTAAATATTTTGAGTCAGTGAAAATCATCAACTTTCTGCTCGGTCCGGCAACGGTCGCACTGGCCATTCCTCTGGCGGATTCAATCAGGCTCGTCACACGCAGCCTTCCGGCCATGACCCTCGCACTGCTGGCAGGATCGGTGACTTCCGTCGTTAGCGGCATCCTGATCGTCATGCTGCTGGGCGGTTCGCACGAGGTGGCGCTTTCCATGGCACCCAAGGCGGTGACGACCCCGATCGCCATCGCCATCACCACACAGATCGGCGGCATTCCGGCTCTGACGGCGGCTTTCGCCATTCTGGGCGGAATCATTGCGGCGATGATCGGTGAGGCAACGTTGCGGCGGATGGGCATCACGGACTGGCGTGCGCACGGACTGGCTGCCGGCATTGCGGGCAGCGGGATCGCGGCGGCTCAGGTGGCGCAGCGCGACCCGGTGGGAGCGGCGTTCGCGGCGCTGGGGATTGGGCTCAACGGGCTGGTCACGGCGCTCATCGTGCCGCTGATCCTATATTTTATTGCGGGGTAAGGTTTTATTCCGGCTCGTGTTACAGAAATACGAAGGTCGCCAATGGAAAACAATGAGCCCTGATATTTTGCAGTTAGAGGCTGTTTCAAAAGCTCTCTGCTGAATGCGACCGTCCCTGAGAGTGAGTGCGACCGGTATAGGTTTTTGAGCATTGAAGCGAAATAGTCATGCGGGCAGTGATCACCGGAGTGCAGAAAAAGCGCGCCGGATCGCCAGAAGAGAGCTTTTGAAACAGCTTCTTAAATATTGATCTGAAAACCATCGATAACGACTGATCCCGGGCAATAAAAAAGGGGAGCATATGCTCCCCTTTTTCGTGTCAGATCACCGACAAACTCAGCCGTGTGTCTGCTGTTCCTTGACGAGAACGTCGCGGATATCCTGCAGCAGCAGTTCGCTCTTTGTCGGAGCTGCCGGCGCGGCCGGCGCCTCTGCCTGCGTGCTGTGCAGCTTGGAGATCAGACGCACCATCCAGAAGATGACAATGGCGACGATCAGGAACTGGATGACCGCGTTCAGGAACACGCCATAGTTGATGGTGACAGCACCAGCTTTCTGAGCTGCATCAAGCGTCGGCTCGATCGGGCCCTTCAGCGTGACGAAGAGGTTGCTGAAGTCGATGCCGCCTGTGGCAAGACCCAGAACCGGGTTGAAAACGTCCTTGACGAGGCTGTTCACGATTGCCGTGAAGGCCGCGCCGATGATCACACCGACGGCCATGTCAACGACATTGCCACGCATGATGAAGGCCTTGAAATCGCCCACCCAGCCCGGGGTGTGCACAGCCAGCTTTTTGTCTGCCATAGTATCCTCAAAAGATTGATGTAAGGCGTCTTTATCGGTTTTCCTTGCCTCTTTTCAACAATAGTTTAACTCAATGGCAACAAATTGGCAGGGAGTGCGGTAATTTTACCGTTTTCTTTATGTGAGACTGTTCGTGAACCCTATTTAGCGCGGGGCGATACGGAGAAGACAAGAAAAAACGCCGGTTCCCCGCCAATGGCATTGCCAGTCAGGAACGATCCCCTTATATACGCGCCACCCGTCCCGGTCGGCATCGGGACCATATTTCTGCGGAAAGCCTTGACATGAAACAGAATATCCATCCCGACTACCACGAAATCACCGTCATCATGACCGATGGCACCGAGTACACGACCCATTCCTGCATGGGGTCGGCCGGTGACACGCTGCGTCTCGACATTGATCCGAAGTCCCATCCCGCGTGGACCGGCGTGCAGCGCATGATCGACAGCGGAGGCCAGGTGGCGAAGTTCAACAAGCGTTTCGCTGGCATCGGCAAGCGCAACTCCTAAAACGGCTTTCCGCCACGCGGAGCAGATTGCTCCGCCAGCGAAGTGTAAACCCTGCGCGCCTATGGCCGCAGGGTTTTTCTTTGACGGCAAAGCACTTCCGGAATTTTTCGTTGTTTTTGGCTTGACCCCGCCCGGTTGCACCGTCATTACCGTTTCTGAAGAGCGCGCCGGCAGGCACGCAGGGTCTGGCCTCAACAGCCCAGCCCGTAACAAGCCGATCCCGGTGCCTGCGTGAGCGCCAAGAAACCTCGCAGCACACAGGATCGATCGATGAGCACGCTTCCCCTTATGCCCAAAGCGACGGCCGTCTGGCTGATCGAGAAGACTGCCCTGACCTTCAGTCAGGTGGCGGAGTTCTGTGGCATGCATCCCCTTGAAGTGCAGGCCATCGCCGATGGCGAAGTGGCACAGGGAATCGTTGGATATGACCCGGTGGCCAACCATCAGGTCTCGGCTGCTGAAATTACCCGCTGCGAGGGCGACACCAACGCCAAGCTGAAGCTGCTGTCCTCGAACAACCCCGTGAAGCGCCGCGCCAAAGGCGCTCGCTATACGCCGGTTGCCCGACGCAATGATCGTCCTGACGGCATTGCATTCCTGCTGCGCAATTTTCCGCAGATTCAGGATCAGCAGATCTCCAAGCTGCTTGGCACGACAAAAGAGACGATTGCCAAGGTGCGCGACCGCCAGCATTGGAATAGCCAGAACATCAAGCCGCGTGATCCGGTGACGCTTGGTCTGTGCAGCCAGATGGACCTGAATGCCGCCCTTTCGGCAGCGAATGAACGCCTGACACGCGACGGGCAGGAAGTGCCTGCCCCGGTGATGATCGGCGGCGACGAGTAAGCAGGCAACAGAGAGCCTCACCCTGCTGAAATGCAGGGGAGGTTCCTATTGTGTGGGATATCAGGAAATGGTCCGCAAACGGTCCATTTCCTCTTTCACACGGAGTTTCTGCAACTTCAGACGCATGAGAACACGCTGGTCTGGCATCGGACGGACCCCTTCATCATGGATTTTTGCGTCCAGGGCGGAATGGCGACGGCTGAGGCTGTCGAGACGTGGCTGCATGCTCATTGGTTCACTTCTCCGTCTTGATGGTTGCGACAAAATAACGGTAACGCCGTCTGTCTTCATTTTTTCATGAAAATTTGCTCATGTTGTCATCAATGGAATTCGGAGACTGATGGGTCGTAAGCCTCGATGAAGTCGGGTCAGGCTCTGGTGTCGGATCGTCTGGTGGCTTAACGTGGCGAAAACGAGGCGTCTTTCGCTCCCCGACCCAGGAACGGGAACAGGCGACGAGGCGCACCGGACAGAACTGGAAAGCCGGAGGTTCGATGCTGCGTGACCGGGAAAGCATGCTGCGCAGGCTCCATGAGCTGCGAAGTGAACACCGTGACCTTGACACGGTCATTGACCGTCTGGCCCGAGAACCGATGGATCAGCTTCATCTTCAGCGGCTGAAAAAGCGCAAGCTGCATCTGAAAGATGAAGTCACCTGGATAGAAAGCCGTCTCATTCCTGACGATATCGCCTGACCGGAATACGGACGGCGCAACCGGCGAAATTTGAGAAGCCATGGATAACATCGAAGACAAGCCCAGGACAGCGATTGACGACGTGGATACCGTCGTCGCGGAGGAAGACGGCATGCCGCGTGTCGGTGTGATCATGGGAAGCCAGTCCGACTGGGAGACCATGCAGCACACCACTTCCACGCTTGAGGCTCTCGGAATTGCTCACGAGATCAAGATCGTCTCGGCGCACCGCACCCCGGACCGACTGGCGGACTACGCACGCACGGCCGTCGAACGCGGTCTCTCGGTCATCATCGCGGGTGCTGGTGGCGCGGCGCATCTGCCCGGCATGTGCGCCGCATGGACGCGTCTTCCCGTGCTCGGCGTCCCCATTGAATCAAAAGCCCTGAAAGGTATGGACAGCCTGCTGTCCATCGTTCAGATGCCGGGAGGCGTGCCCGTCGGCACACTTGCCATCGGCAAGGCGGGCGCTATCAACGCAGCACTTCTCTCCGCCTCCATCCTCGCCATAAACGACGCCGATCTCGCCGCACGGCTCGAGACATGGCGCGCCCTTCAGACCGCTTCGGTACGCGATGAACCCGAAAAATGAACTCCCCTCCCTCGTTGTGAAGCCTCTTCCCCTGAACTCTGTGATTGGCATCGTCGGCGGTGGACAGCTTGGCCGCATGTCGGCAATGGCCGCGAGTCGTCTTGGGTTCCGGACGCACGTGATCGCAAAGAACATGGATGATCCGGGCGTGCAGGTTTCCCATAGCGCGACCATCGGCGCGTTCGACGACCCGGCAGCCCTGCGACGCTTTGCTGATGCAGTCGATGTGGTGACATTCGAGTTCGAGAACATTTCGGCGAACGGGCTGGATGTGCTGTCGGAAATGAAACCGGTCAGGCCATCGGGTTCCATCCTGCGGATCAGTCAGGACCGGGAACAGGAAAAGACTTTTCTCGGATCAATCGGGGTGCCTGTCGCGCCCTGGCGCGTCGTCACCAGTCGCGCCGATCTGAAAACAGCCGCCGAGGCCGTGGGCTATCCCTTCATTCTGAAGACGACAAGGCTTGGCTACGACGGCAAAGGCCAGTTCCGCGTTCGGGATGCAAGCCAGCTTGACGAGGCTTTCGCGACACTCTCTCCGAAGCCGCTTGTGGCGGAGGGCATGGTCGATTTCGCGATGGAAGTCAGTGTGATGGTCGCACGCGGGCTGGATGGCACCATTCGCTGCTTCGATGTAACGGAAAACCGCCATGCCTCAGGCATTCTGGACGTAAGCCTCGCGCCCGCCCGCATCACGGAAGAACTGGCGGCACAGGCGCACGACATGGCGCGTCGTATTGCCGAAGGACTGGATCTGGTCGGTATTATGGGCGTCGAGATGTTCGTCGGGCGCACTGGCGACGTGCTGGTGAATGAAGTCGCCCCCCGTCCCCACAATTCGGGACACTGGACGATGGATGCCTGCCCCTGCGACCAGTTCGAGATGCACATCCGGGCAGTCACCGGCCTGCCTCTGCCGGAGGTGAACCGTCATTCAGATGCCGTGATGAAAAACCTCGTCGGACCGGACGATATGGCCCTGTGGCCCGAGATAGTGGCCACTCAGGGCTTGATTCCGCACCTCTACGGCAAGCGGGAAGCGCGCATCGGCCGCAAGATGGGCCATGTGAATGCGCTGTTCCCCAAGGGAAGCCTGCCCGGTGAGTTTGGTGTTCAGACCGCTCTCGGGCCTCTGGGAAGCGCTGAATAGGCGCTCCCTTTGGTTCGGGCGTTCGGGCTGCCAAGTCTGTCACACGCCTCCGGCGGTCAGTGCTCCGCTTCCAGATAAGCCGGAAGCACGTCCGCCGGGACGCCGTCCATCCTGACACGTCCCTGATCCATCCAGATCACGCGCGTGCACCATTTTTCTATGATGGATGGCAGGTGGGTCGAGATCACCAGAATTTCGGCCCCCTCCACCAGTCCGGCGATCCGGCTGGCCGCACGCTGCATGAAGGCGGCATCACCCGCCATGAACCACTCGTCCATGATCAGCACCTCGGGCATGATCGCCGTGGCCAGCCCGAAGGCCAGTCGCAAGCTCATGCCTGAACTGTAGGTTTTGAGCGGCAGATCCATGAACGTGCCAAGATCGGCGAAAGCTTCCACATCCGCTTCCACCTCGCCTATCGCGGTTTCGGAAAGACCGAAGAACAGCCCGCGCAGCCGGATATTCTCTCGTCCGGTCAGTTCGTGGTCCATGCCCAGCGACGTATCCAGCAGGGTGCCGACACGTCCCCGCACCGTCACACGGCCTTCGACCGGCTCGTAGATCCCTCCCAGAGCGCGCAGGAGCGTCGTCTTCCCTGCCCCGTTCCGCCCGACCAGCCCAAGCCTTTCACCCGGATTCAGTGAGAAACTGACATCGGAGAGCGCCTGCACCATGACACGGTTTCGTTCATCGCGGGCAAGACGGCCCGGCGAGGAACGGCCACCCAGCGCCTTCTTCATGCTTTTTTTCAGGCTCCGCGCATCGCCATGATAGAGCGGAAAGGAGATGGAGAGGTTCGTGACGTCGATGCCGGCCATGACTGTTACACCCAATAGGCCAGCCGACCGCGCATGCGCGCGAACAGCAGGAATGAAACAACCCAGAGCACCACACTGTATATGCTCGCCATGAGCCATATCGACGGGCGCACGGGGGTGCCCATGAAGGGGCCACGTACGATTTCGATCAGTGGGTAGCAGGGATCAAGCAGCATGTACTGCCGCCCCATATAGATCAGGTCCGGCTTCCAGAGGATCGGCGTCACGAAAAACAGAATCTGAAGGATATTGCCCGCTATGGGCGGCATGTCCCTGAAACGTGCACCCAGAACGCCAAGCGTCAGGGTCAGCGCATAAAGATCGACCATCCACAGGCATACACCTGTTGGCAACGACCAGTTGAGCGTCGGCGCGATCCGGAACACGGCGAAGAGGACGATGATCACCCCGACGCTGTGGAGGAAGGTCAGAAAATTCCGCACCATGACGCGCATGACATGCACGGAGAACGGCATGCGCACGGCATGGATGAGGCCGCTGACATTGGTGAAGGCGGCACATCCGTCCGTCACCGTTCCTCCGAGATAGGCCCAGAGAACCAGTGAAAAGCACAGGAACGGCAGGTAACTCTTCAGGTCTGTGTGCAGCAGCGTGGCGTAGAGCATACCCATGGCCGCGACGAGAATGACCGTGGAAATGGTGACCCAGAACGGTCCGAGCAGTGACCCGCGATAACGGAGCTTGATATCCAGCCAGCCGAGCGTCCAGCCGAGGCGGAAAAGACGCAGGCTTTCCCGGATATCGCGAACAGCATGGGAGATATGGCCGAAGCCTCGCTCCGGCATGAGATCCATGACGGGCTCATCCCTGCGGGCCGCAAGCTCGGCCTCGACATGCGGTTCGTCCGTAATCGGCGTCGGATGCGCCATCGGCTCCGACTGTGGCGGACGCCCGTCGTCCTGATCCGACCGTTCGATGCTGTTCATGTCTGCGCGATAGACAAGCCGCAACGGAAGCGCAAGTTTTCCAGAATCATGCGCCCGGTGCCGCCAGCCGCGCGAGGGCTGCCACACCGGCGCTGGCACGGACACCCAGAGCTTCAATTGCTGGCAGGTCGAGCCACTCGGCTTCAAGGGCATCGTCACCCGCGACGGGCATTGTGACCGGTCCGACCACGACACATTTCACCGCGACAATAACATAATGGAACAGAAGCGCGCCGTTTTCATCACGGTGGATCGAATCAAACGCGGTGATCACCCCTTCCCCCCGTGCCGTGACGCCTGTCTCCTCCATCAACTCCCGGGACGCCGCGATGAACAGATCCTCACCGGGGTCGATCCGGCCACCGGGGAAGCCCCACAATCCCGCATCGGGTGGATTGGCCCGGCGGACAAGGAGCCACGTGCCGTCCACGGGATGGCGGCATACAGCGAGAACAGCGCCTCGCGGCTCAATCGGCTGGTTTGATGTCATCAAGACGATCCAGATCACGCAGGCCGGGGAAAAGACGCATCCAGAGAACAGTGACGATCAGCGTCCCGACGCCACCGATCACCACGGCGGGCACCGCTCCCATCCATGCGGCCATCATCCCGCTCTCGAACTCGCCAAGCTGGTTCGAGGAGCCGATGAACAGCATGTTCACAGCTGACACGCGCCCCCGCATCTCGTCCGGCGTGCCGAGTTGCACCAGCGCGCCGCGCACCATCACGCTGACGACGTCCGCCGCTCCCAGCACCATCAGCGCCAGAATGGACACGAGGATGGAATGGGAAAGTCCGAAAACAATGGTCGCCACTCCAAACACGGCGACGGAAAAGAACATCGTCCGTCCGGCGTTATGACGGATGGGCCACCGGGTCATGATCCCCGCCATCAGCACGGCACCCATCGCCGGACCGGCCCGTAGGAACCCCAGTGCAACCGGCCCTGCATGGAGGATGTCCTCGGCATAGAGGGGCAGAAGGGCCGTCGCGCCCCCCAGCAGCACGGCGAACAGGTCAAGCGAGATTGCCCCGAACATGGGGCGCTGCCGACGCAGGAAGGCAATGCCGCCCATGACGGATTCCAGCGTGATGGGCTGACGCTGGCGCGCGGGAAAACGAAGACGGATGCTGGAGGTTGCCAGCGCGGAGATGGCGAATCCGATGGCACACAGGGCGTAGCAGGTGTCCGCACCGAAGCCATACAGCACGCCACCCAGCGATGGTCCGGCGATGCAGGCCACCTGAAAAAGAGAAGAAGACAGCGCTGCGGCACGAGGAAAGAGAGACACTGGCACAATAGCGGGGAGGAATGTCTGTTGCGCGGGCATCTCGAAAGCGCGGCAGGCGCCGAACAGCGCCACCAGCACGTAGAGTGCCCATGCTCCGATCCAGTGCTGCCAGGAGGCTATTGCCATGAGGCACGCAGCACTCGCCTCGATGACCTGACAGGTGATGACGATGCGGCGACGATTGAACTGGTCGGCCACATGCCCCGCCGGAAGCGTGAGCAGCAGCATGGGCAGGAACTGCGCCAGACCAGCAAAGCCAAGTGCCGCTGCGCTGTGGGTCAGGGCGTAGATCTGCCACCCGACCGCGACCGCCTGCACCTGAGAGGAAAATGCGGAGAGATTACGCCCGGCCAGGCAGCCGATGAGGCCGGGCTGGCGCAACAGAGCGATCTCAGAGGATAACTCAGGGGATGAGTCGCTGGCTGACATGCCGGTTTCTCTAACAGGAGAGCCGCGACTTGGCACGCAAAATGGCTGTCACGTTGCAAAGAACGACCCGCGCGGGCAATACGGCTTTGAAGAGACCGCCACGATGCGGGTGACCGCACGATCAGAAATAGACGGAGACGCTGCGCGATGGCGACGACTTACGCAACGGTGACATGGGATCAGCTTCATCGGGACGCCCGGATACTGGCCGAGACCCTCATGGCGAAGGGTCCCTTCAAAGGAATCGTCGCCGTGACGCGCGGAGGACTGATCCCGGCCGCCATTGTCGCCCGTGAACTGGACTGCCGCCTTGTCGAGACGATCTCGGTGATCACTTATGACGACGAGTCCCGCGGCAAGCCCGAGATCATCAAGGACCCGCAGGTCACCGGCGACGGCGAGGGTTATCTTGTGATCGACGACCTCGTCGATTCCGGGGTCACGGCGCGGGTCGTCCGGGAGCGCCTGCCCAAGGCCCTGTTCGCCTGCCTCTATGCAAAGGCGCAGGGCAAGCCACTGACCGATCTTTTCGTGGTCGAAGTGCCGCAGGAAACATGGGTGCTGTTCCCGTGGGATACGGCTCCGTTGTTCATTCCGCCACTGGCGAAAAAACTGACGACCGGAAGCTGACGTTCGATGTCCCCTGTTCTCCCGGCGACAGAAGGCATTGATCCGGCTTTCGAGGATTATGACACATGGCCGGTGGCGAGCCAGTTGACTGCACTCTGGCAGTCGCAACTTGCGGCGGCAGCCATTGTGTCCTCCGCGCTCCCTGCCCTTTCACGAGCGGTCGAAGCCGCCCTGCCCCGACTGAAAGCCGGTGGCCGATTGATTTATGCCGGTGCCGGAAGTTCAGGACGACTGGCGGCTCAAGATGGCGCGGAACTTGAACCGACCTACAACTGGCCGCCCGAACGGATGCAGGTCCTGATCGCAGGTGGCCCGACTGCGCTGCTGAATGCGGTCGAGAACGCGGAAGACGACGAGGTCGCAGCGCGGGAAGCGATCGACGCGCTGGCGATTACGCCCAACGACGTTCTGGCGGGAATCGCTGCCAGCGGGCGCACGCCTTACACCGTCGCGTGCGTTCGAGCAGCAAGGGAAGCCGGAGCGCTGACCCTTGGCATCTCCAATGCCCCGGACACTCCGCTTCTTCTTTGCGCCGAACATCCCATTCTGATCGAGACCGGAGCGGAGCCGATCTCGGGCTCGACCCGGATGAAAGCTGGCACGACGCAGAAAATCGTTCTGAACCTGCTTTCCACCGCGCTCATGACAGGACTGGGCCGTGTCTACAGGGCGCGGATGGTGGACATGCGGAGCCGCAACGAAAAACTCCGCCAGCGCGCTGTTCGTATGGTGGTCAGCCTCGCCGGTTGCGATGAGGAAACGGCCCGAATCGCTCTTGAGCAGGCGGACGGTCACGTAAAGCTGGCCGTGATCGTTGCGTATGGCGTGAGCGCACCGGACGCTTTAGCCGCACTTTCACGTGCTGACGGTAATTTACGGACGGTATTGAGAGAATTGGGGCTTGCCAGCGTCTCTCCGTGCACCTAACTTCCGCCGCAGGTTCGGGGCGTGGCGCAGCCTGGTAGCGCGCCTGTTTTGGGTACAGGAGGCCCCCGGTTCGAGTCCGGGCGCCCCGACCACTTTAAGACTGTCTCGTTGATAACAACGGAGCGGCACGTAATGACTGCACGAATTTACAGACAACCGAAAAGCGCTGGTCAGTCAGGCCTTCATGGCATTCACGACTGGATTTTCGAGTATGGCCAGTCCGCGCAGCGCCGCCCTGACCCTTTGATGGGCTGGACCGGCAGCCGCGACACAAGTGCACAGATTCGCCTGCGCTTCGAAAGTTGTGAGAGCGCCGAAGCCTATGCCAGACGGCACGCCATCCCTTACGAGGTTGAAGCTCCCGTAGAGCGTATCCGCAAACCCAAGATCTATGCCGATAATTTCGCGGTCAATCGGCTTGAGAACTGGACGCACTGAGGGTTTCTTCGCTGTTACCCTTGTTTTTCGGGTGCGAACACCGGATAACGTGCCCACGCATGCTGCGCGCCCTTAGCTCAGTTGGATAGAGCAACAGCCTTCTAAGCTGTGGGTCATTGGTTCGAATCCAATAGGGCGCGCCAACTTCATTTTATAAATCGATGCTTGTCTGCTTCGCCCGTGGGTCGAAGGCCCCCGCACGCACTTTTTGGCGCTGATAAAGACAATTCCTCACACTCATGGCAGCAAGCACCAAGAGGCCGCGTCAAAAGCTCTTTGCTGGTAAGGCCGCCATCCTTTTCCGCGTTCCAAAGCTTACGGCCAACCTGACCATTCCGCCTTTGTACCCAAAACCGCACGGCGGTCGCCACCCATCAGAGGCGTTCTCGCTCAGTAAAGAGCTTGTGAAATAGTCTCTTAATGATGAAGCATGGCTACAGGCTCGCAGCAGCCACCCGCAATCCGTGATTTTCGCTGTTTACCGCCACCTGCACGAAGAACTGTTCCGTAAGGTGCACGAGAAATGTTCCAAAACCAGCAATTCAACACCGGTATCAGGAAGCGTGTGAATATATACGTTCCTGCTCACTTGGCGTGACAAGCAGGATATGCTGAGGAATCTCGAACTAGGCACCCTCGCTTGCGTTAAATAAAAATCAAAAATGAATAAGCGCCTTCGAAAAGATCATTCCTCGCCTGTGACAGGGCTTGGCCGCAACATTGGTCCTCTGCTACGCTTCTACTGACTCAGGATGCCTCGCAAAACCTTACCCGGACGAAGTATTATTAGACGGAAAGAGATGAATTCAGTGATTACATGCAGAATACCACATTCTTGTGGGCGTTCCTGCTACGTCCTGAAATGCTTTTGATCCTGTGATTTCAGTGTATCCCTTCCGCGCAGACATGCAGGGACGATATCCTTTTTCCTCTCTGTCCAATCCCTCATTTCACGGATAGAAAAAATGCTCTTGTTGTCAGATGATACAAGAGGCAGCCGCCACACTCACGACAATATAAACAGGCACTGCGCGCATTGTTTTCTCGTGACTCCCGGCATATGGAGCAAGTTATGAAAATCATGCATATTCTGAATGAATTTGTAGATGTCGGTAATGGCATCGTGAATGTGTGCTGCGATCTCGCCTGCATGCAGGCAAAAATGGGTTACGACGTTGTTGTGGTCTCGCGGGGCGGCGGTCATGTGGCGCTTCTGGAACAGTGTGGTGGTCGCCACGTCACGCTCGACCAGACGCGGAAGGTGGGAAATGTCCTTCCCATGATGTGGAATTTCGCGAAAATCCTGAAAGCCGAAAAGCCCGATATCGTTCATTCGCACATGATGACCGGTGCCGGTCTCGCAGCGTTGTTCCGAAAACTCAGGTTCCCGTTCCGCACGGTTTCGACCGTCCATAACGTCTACCAGAAAAGCTTTCGTATCATGTGTCTGTCAGACCTTATCGTCTGCCTGAGCGACAGGGTGCGGCAACAGATTTCAGCCGGTCATCGCAACGCGAACCGCATGATCGTCATCGAAAATGGCGTCATCGGCAGTCCGCGCAGAGCAGATCCGGCCACAGTCGAGCCTCTGAAGCTGGACCGCCCGGCGATCATCACCATTGGCGGCGTCTGCGAAAGAAAAGGCGCTGACATCTTTCTGGACGCCATGGAGCAGCTCGGAAGAACTGACATTCATGTCTACTGGATCGGAAACAAGGACTGGCCTGAGTTCGAGACGCGGCTCAATGCCAGTTCAATGCGCGACAATTTCCATCTTGTGGGCTTCGAAGGCGAGCCTCTGCGCTACCTGAAAGGCGCTGATCTGTTCGTTCTGGCGTCTCGCCGGGAAACCTTCCCTCTCAGCATTCTGGAAGCCAAGGAAGCCGGGCTCCCCATCATCTGCTCGGACGTGGACGGCAATGCCGATGCGGTCAGAGAGGGAAAAGAGGGGCTACTCGTCTCCGTCGGCTCTTCAGAAAAGCTCGCCGCTGCGATCAGCAAGGTTCTGTCTTCACCTGAATTGGCCAGCAGTCTTGCTGAAGCTTCGCGCGAAAGCTGTGTTCGCTACAGCGTTGACACCATGACGCGCGAATATATCACGGCCTATCAAAAACTTCTGGCAGCACGCTGAAAACGAACGATTTTACTTATCCGGAGATTCAGAAAAATCCAGCGTCGTGACATGCTGACGGTCATCAACAAGAACCAGACCGCTCAGCGTCAGCGCCCCTGAATCATCGCGAAAGCGCAAGGTCAGGAGGCCATCGGATAGACGGTCTGTCTTGGCCAGCGACATTTGCAAGGTGGCAGGTCCCCGCCGGATGGCCGTGACGGTGACTGCGCCACTCAACTGGATCGGATGAGTCATCAGCAGGCCAAGCGGGCTGTGGGACAGCCCCATGCGGGTCACTGCGCCCGTCTGCGGGTTGTTCAGCACGAGATGGCCGTCACCGGCGGTCAGCGTCATGCCTCGCGGATTATCATAATCGAGCCGCAGATTGCCCGGGATGTATGTCAGCGTTCCGTAGCCGCGTCCGCCATCGGGCCACGTCTGGACAAACCACAAGCGAAGAGTGCTCAGGCCGTTGAGATAAGCCTCGGCACGCGCCACATCCGCCCGATCCTGAGGCGACAGACTGACGGACCGCCCTGCCTCCGCACAAGCTGCCAGAGCCAGCCCCGAGAGGAGAACGGCTCGTCGCGTCACGCTCTGCATCACGCCGCCACTTCAGCTGGAGTGTTGAGCGTCAGGGCCAGCGCGTGCAGACCGTCACCAAATTCGGCGTCGAGGTATTTGTGCACCAGCCTTGAACGGGCAACGCGGGACAGGCCGTCGAACGCATCGCTCACCACTGTCAGACGAAAATGGGTTTCAGACGCCCCTTCCTTCGGCCCGCGTGGTCGGGCGACATGGTGGGCATGACGATCACTCTCATCAATGATCTCGATATGGATGGGCGACAGTTTCTCCTCCAGGAGCGCCTTCACCCGCTGGGCCCGCGGCCCCGTTGCGATACCGACCATCGGCTCTCTCCCTTCCCTGTGCATGCGGCCTCCGGTCACAACCCTCTTGCGTCCGGCCCGTCACGGCACACATAACAGGCTGCATGAGCAGACGAAACACACGCCACCGGGCTTTTGACCCGGACCCGGATGCGCCGAGGCAGTGCTGTGATGCCCCCGGCTGCGGAAAAGACGCGGGGTATCGCGCTCCCCGCTCGCGGACCACGCTGAACGAGTATTTCTGGTTCTGCCTCGAACATATTCGTGAGTACAACGCGCGATGGGATTACTATAAGGGAATGAGTTCCGCGCAGATTGAGGCTCACCTGCGTGCCGATATATCGTGGGACCGCCCTTCCTGGAAAATGGGCCATGTGGGCGCGAAGGGATTCAGCGAGGAAGACGTTCTCGATCCGCTGGACATCCTCAATGCATCTCGTGCCGACCGCGCACGTCGACATCGCAAGGCCCGCGAACCGCAAACCCCCGAGCCCCTCCGGGAGCCGCTCGTCACGATGGGTTTGCGCTGGCCCGTCTCTCTTGATGAGGTGAAAACGCGCTATAAAATGCTGGCGAAACGAAATCATCCAGACAGGAACAATGGCGACCGCCACGCCGAGGAACGTCTGAAAGTCATTAACGTAGCCTACTCGGCCATTCGCGCCCATTTTGCATCGAACGTGGATAGCAATCTCGAAAAATCCGCCTGAGCGTGGCAGGGTCACGACGCCACGATATCGATGCACATTAACGAACGGACACATCATGACCGCTGAGACCGAAGAACTGGTCCCTACATCTGCACTATCGGCGCCCGATCTGAAGGTCTCCGCCCGCAAGGTTTTCGGAATCGACAGTGATCTGGAAGTCCCGGCCTTCTCGATCCGCACCGAGCATGTGCCGGAGATCGATACGAGCTATCGATTCGATCACGATACGACTCTGGCCATCCTCGCCGGTTTCACCTTCAACCGCCGCGTCATGGTGCAGGGCTTCCACGGCACCGGGAAATCATCCCACATCGAGCAGATCGCCGCGCGGCTGAACTGGCCCTGCGTGCGCATCAACCTCGACAGCCACGTTTCGCGCATCGACCTGATCGGCAAGGACGCCATCGTCCTGAAGGACGGTCAGCAGGTGACCGAATTCCGCGAAGGGCTGCTCCCGTGGTGCCTCCAGCACCCCTGTGCCCTTGTGTTCGATGAATATGATGCCGGCCGCCCGGACGTGATGTTCGTCATCCAGCGAGTGCTGGAAGTGGACGGCAACCTGACGCTCCTCGACCAGAATCGCGTCATCCACCCCAACCCGTTTTTCCGCCTGTTTGCGACCGCCAACACGGTCGGCCTCGGTGACACGACGGGCCTGTATCACGGCACGCAGCAGATCAATCAGGGGCAGATGGATCGCTGGAACATCGTCACCTCCCTGAACTACCTGCCACACGAACAGGAAGTGGCGATCGTCGTCTCCAAACTCGGGATCGCCCCTGACGACAAGAAGATGCGTCAGACCATCGACAACATGGTGGCCCTCGCCGGCCTGACCCGCTCCGGTTTCATGGCCGGTGACATCTCAACCGTCATGTCGCCCCGCACCGTCATCGCCTGGGCGGAGAACCTGCGCATTTTCGGTGACCTTGCTTTCGCCTTCCGCGTTACGTTCCTGAACAAGTGCGATGAAGCCGAGCGCAGCATGGTGGCGGAGTATTACCAGCGCTGCTTCAACGCAGACCCGATGGGCAAGCGCAAGAACTGATCGAAAAGAGAGACCGGACATGGCCGAGCGTCCCCGCTCTTCGCAGACGACACCTCCCGTGAATGAAGCGGCCGACCGGGCCGAAGCGTTCCGTCGAGCGACGATCGGAGCCATTCGCGCCATGGGTGGGCGCACCGACACTACGGTCACGTTCCATGCGGGCAACATGCCCGCCGGTCCTCTCGATCAGGATATTCCCATCCGGCTTCCGCAGCTTTCGCGCCATGCCACGGAAGACGAAACGGGACGTATCCGAGGCGCCGCCGATGCCGAGGCACTGAAGCTCCGTCATCATGATGCAGACTTCCATCGCACGCATCAGCCGGACGATGGCGCGGCGCGATCCGTATACGACGCCCTTGAACAGGCACGCATAGAAGCTGTTGGCTCCCGTCACATGCTCGGGGTGGCGGCAAATCTCGACCGCAAGCTGGAGCAGGATTGTCAGGACGCTGGCGTTCCTTACATGACGAGCAAGGAGCAGTTGCCGACGGCGCTCGCCCTTGGTCTGCTCGCGCGGCAGAAACTCAGTGACCGCCCAGTGCCCGGAATGGTTCGCCCGCTGCTGGAAGACTGGGCGCGCTCCCTGTCTCCGGAAGCGCAAAAGGCTCTTGATGCCCTGTCGGCCGCGCAGAACGATCAGACCGCCTATTCCCGTGCTTCCCGCAAACTGATGGCGGCCTGTTCTCTGGTCGAACTTGAGGACGAGTCTCCGGAGGAGGACGAGAACGGTGAAGAGGATGCCTCCAGCCCGGAAGATGGGGCGGAGGAACCCCCTACCTCTCCGGAAGAGCAGCCGCCTTCGGGCGAGATGGATGAAGATCAGGGCGCCGAAGAACCGCAGCTCATGGACAGCACGGGTGATCCTGGCGAACCCGATGACTCGTCGGAAACGGAAGCAGGCGATGCGGACGGCACGGGCGATCCCTCCGGCCCGAACGAAGGGGGCGCTGGCACACCCGGCAATACGGCTGCGGGCTATCACGCTTATACGACCGCGTTCGATGAAGAGACGGCGGCGGAAGATCTGTGCGATGAGGATGAACTGACCCGCCTGCGCCAGCAACTGGACCAGCAGCTTGCGACCCTCACCGGGGTCATTTCCCGGCTTGCCAACCGTTTGCAGCGGAAGCTTCTGGCGCAGCAGACCCGGGCATGGAACTTCGACCTTGAGGAAGGAATTCTCGACGCCGGGCGTCTTTCCCGCATTGTCGTTAACCCCACGCTCTCGCTGTCCTACAAGCAGGAAAGCGAGACGGAATTCCGGGACACGGCGGTCACGCTGCTGATCGACAATTCAGGCTCGATGCGTGGGAGGCCTATTTCGGTAGCCGCCATGTGCGGCGATATCCTCGCCCGCACGCTGGAACGCTGCGGCGTGAAGGTCGAGATCCTTGGCTTCACCACCCGTGCGTGGAAAGGCGGCCAAAGCCGCGAAAAGTGGACCACGGACGGCAAGCCGAAGAATCCCGGTCGCCTGAACGATCTGCGGCATATCATCTACAAATCCGCCGACACGCCGCTTCGCCGGGCACGCCGTAATCTTGGCCTGATGCTGCGCGAAGGGCTGCTCAAGGAAAACATCGACGGCGAAGCCCTGATCTGGGCTGCCAGACGCCTGCGTGCCCGGCCGGAACAACGGCGCATCCTGATGGTGATCTCGGATGGCGCGCCAGTCGATGACAGCACCCTGTCAGCCAACCCCAGTTCTTATCTGGAAGACCATCTGAGGGAGGTTATCGCCTCCCTGGAGAGCCGGAGCGATATCGAACTCATCGCCATCGGCATCGGTCATGACGTGACACGCTATTATCATCGCGCCGTGACCATCACCGACGCGGAAGAACTGGGCGGCACGATGATGAAGAAGCTGTCCGAACTGTTTGATGAAGACGGCAGGCGAGGATCGCGCTCACGCGCTGCGTAGGCCGCGCTGTCGGGCAAACATCAGAACCGCGTCAACCATCCGGTCCACATCGTCATTGACGGTCCGATGATTCACGATGGCCGCCCGAACCACCAGCCGTTCATTGATGCGGGTGGTCGAAGGTGCCGCGATGCCGGATTCCTGCACGTCCTTCACAACCTCCGCGTTCAGCGTATCCAGTTCCTCATTTGTGAGATCTGGCGAGCGGAGACGGAAACACACGATATCGAGCGTCACGGGGGCCATCAGTTCAAGGTCAGGCTCCCGCTCAACACGCTGAGCGAGATGGCGAGCGACGGCGCAGCAATGATCGACCATCCGGCCAAGTTCGCGCGTGCCATAGACCGAAAGGGTCGCCCAGACTTTCAGCGCCCGAAAACCCCGCGAAAGATCCGGCCCCAGATCGCAGAACCACGGTGCGCCAGCCGCAAGCCCACGATCTTCCCGCGACAGATAGGACAGGGTCTGAGCGAAGGCGGCTGCATGTCTGATGGGATCACGGACAATGACGCAGCCGGCATCGTAGGGAACCTGAGCCCATTTGTGGAAATCGAACGCCAGGCTGTCAGCTTTTTCCAGCGCAGCCAGAGCGGGACGATAGTACGGGGAAAGTGCGGCCATTGCGCCAAAAGCGCCATCGACATGGAACCAGAGCCCTTCGGCTTCCGCGATGGTGGCAATGTCGGCCAGAGGATCAATGGCTCCAACGTCCACCGTTCCCGCCGTTCCGACGACCATGAACGGCTGGAAACCGGCACTCCGATCAGCGGTGATCATATTCTGCAGAGCCGCAATATCCATCCGGAACGCGCCATCCAGAGGGACCAGTCTCAGAGCGTCTGAACCAAGCCCTGCCAGATCGAATGCGCGACTTATGCAGCCATGCGCGCTTCTGGCGGCATATCCGACCAGAGGACGCCCCCCGACGCCACTCCGGCGCAACGCCAGCCCATCTTTGACGGCACGGCTGGCGACGATAACGGCAATGAAATTTGCCAGCGAAGAGCCGGTGACAAAGAGACCGGAGGCCGTTTCTGGAAACCCCATGAGAGTGGCAGCCCAGCGGATAACCATCCGCTCGACCTCGACGGGAGCATGGTCCCGGCCGCCCAGATTGGCATTGAGGCCAGCTGCCAGCATCTCTGCGAGCATCCCCGGCGCAGTCCCGCCACCGTGCACCCACCCCATGAAACCCGGGTGCCGGTTGCCGACTCCATAAGGCAGCACATCCTGCTGAAATGCGGCGGTAAAATCCTCTAGAGAACCACCATTTTTCGGCACCGGGGCGGAACGGAAACGCTGCCGGACTGTCTCGGGCGTGGGTTGCCAGACAGGCTGCTGCCGAAGGATCATGAGGTTATCCACCATCATGTCGAGCATCCGGTGACCTTCGGCACGCAGCGTCTCCCATTCCTCACCCTGAGGATCGAGAGATGAAAATTGTTTGTCATCCGTCATGCAACTTCCTCACCGACGCCGCGTCACACTCTCGCGACTGCCATTCTCTTTCGTCATCGGTCTCCCGAAGCGATGAGCAGACAAATCTCTTTTCCCGCAGAGTCAACTCGAAGAAAATGTTTTCTGAAGACAAAGCGGGGAGCTAACACGCTCATCTGTCAGTCCAGGAAATGGGAGCTTATGCTGTTCGAAGATTTCACGCTGCTGAACGAGACTCTGAACGGTCTGCCTTATCGCGTCCGTGAAGCCGGAAACGGGCCAGCCCTCATGTTGCTGCATGGTCGTCCCGAAACCCATGTCATGTGGCACAAGATAGCGCCGCGACTGGCTCGGAATTTCAGTGTCATCTGTCCGGATCTTCACCCGGAACGCCCTGTTGCCCAGCAAGCGCTCGATCTGCTCGAACTGGCGGCCCGATGGGGGCATGAAAGCCTTGTCATAGCGGGTCACGATTATGGCGCTTATATCGCCTGTCAGATGGCGAAGGAGGCACCTCACCGGGTGCGAGGTCTTGCTCTTCTGGAAGCGCTGCCCTTTCTGGATCACTCCGGTCGGGACGATATGGCCCATTCTCTTGCTCAGTATAAAACCTGCTGGTTCGGGCAACTTCATCACAAACCGGAAGCAAACCTGTTCCCCGTCCCGACCGATATTTCCACCGTCGACACGGCTCGGAATGACAGCATTTTCGCACCGGAAGCGATCGACGATTATCTTGCGTCGTGCATATGGCATGGGGAAATCGCCAACCCCCAGCCCTCTGCTCACACGGGCATCACCTGCCCAATTATGGTTTTGTGGGGTGCAAAGGGACGACTGGGCGGATGGTATGAACCGCCTTCCCTTTGGAGCACCGTTTCAACCGCGCCGGTTACTGGCAAAGCCATCGACGCAGAGCATTTCCTGCCAGAGGAAGCTCCGGATGAGGTTGAAACCGCACTTGAAGAATTTCTGGCCTCCCTTTCCTGATGGACGACCAAAACCTCTTCGAGTCAGAAACACATTACTCCGCCAGAACCGTTCTCTTAGCCAAACAGGGAACTGATGAGGGATGTTCCGGTGGCGGTGGCACCAAAGAGGGTGAGAATCGGATCGCTCGACCCATCGGAGCCATACAATGAAAGAAGCGTGGCCGATTTAGTGACGGTCTGCGGATCGAACTGCAACGTGGTCAGATAACGTTCCGCATAATTCTGGATTTTCTCGGCAGAAGAAAAATCCGAAAGCTTTACCGTTTTCTCAAGCAGCCGTTTCTGCTCGTCGTAATCAAGAACGCCGAACTGCGTCGGATTATACCCACTTACCGTTTCAACAACTTTCAGAAGCGTCGGATCAGCCATGATATCATTCAGCGTCGTGGCGCTTGTCATCGTTCTGGTAAAATACAGGGCATTACCGACGCCGGACGTGCTGGTCGAATTTTCCAGCGACGTTTCGTAAGATTTTTCCTCGTATTTCGAAACGATCGAATCAACTGTCGACTGATCTGCAAAAGGGGATGTCGTGGAGGATGAGGAGCCGCTTTCGCTCCAGACCGAAAAAGCCTTCGCAAAAGCGACCCATGCCGAATTTCCCGACTTGGCAGCCACAGAGGTGGATGAAGTGGGATCCTGTGTGAGAAGATCCTTCACGAGCGCAGTCGAATTCTGCAATGAGCCAAGACCATAGGCACCCAGCACGACGGCGAGCGCCTTGTAATTTTTCATGAGATCGCTGGCGGACGTGATCTTGACGGCGTCTTTTTCGAAATTAGACACGTCGTTGGTGACTGTTGCATCGGTCTCGGCATATTGTGCCGCTGTCTTGCTCTCGTCCTTGAGAGACGTCAGATAAGTTACGACCGGTGAAACACCGCTCAATCCAGACATGCGAGACCTCCATCAGTCGGCTTTTTCCGACATTTGCGTCCGTCGGCAGACTGTGAAGCGCTAAAATTAACAATCAATTAAAGTCATATGCGCAAAGCGCATGAACCGGCCTCTTTTTGGGCTTGGCGACACAGGATTTTCTTGCTCTTGTGTAACGAACTTCTCCCTGCTGACAGCGTTTTGAGGGAGAAAATCGGTCAGGAGCACTAATGGTCCATCACCCGCACGGACAGACCGGATTTCCCCCGCCAGCAAGCGCTGCCCAGTCCCCGGAAGGGCTGTTTTCCGCTTACAGGAACGGGCCCTTTTTCTGCGAACTCACGAACAGCGGTGCACCGCCCGACCCAAGAATTGAACTCATTCTTGAAAGACTGAACGCCCTCCCCCTCGACGACCTCCGCAAACGCGCCGCACAGGCGGAGCAGGAACTTTACAACCTCGGGATCACGTTCACGGTTTATTCGGAGCGGGATGCCATCGACCGCATCCTGCCGTTCGATCTCATTCCCCGCATTCTGACGCAGGCTGAATGGCAGCATGTCGAAGCGGGCGTGAAGCAGCGGGTCGCAGCGCTCAACATGTTCCTGTGGGATATCTACCACGACCAGAAGGCCCTGAAAGACGGGATCATCCCGCGTGAACTGGTCGTGGGAAACTCCAATTTCTGCGAGGCAATGATCGGGCTGGATGTGCCGGGGGGAACGTATGTCCACATCAACGGCACCGATCTCGTCAGGGACGACACCGGACGCTTCCTCGTGCTTGAAGATAACGGTCGCACGCCCTCGGGCGTCTCTTATGTCATCGAAAACCGCCACACCACCCTGCGCGTGATGCCCGATGTCGTCGCCGGGATCGACCTCATGCCCGTCGATGAATATGGGATGAGGCTTCACGACGCGCTGGCGCAGGTGGCTCCGACAGGGGTGGACAACCCGCAGGTGGTGCTGCTTTCCCCCGGCATCTACAATTCCGCCTATTTCGAGCATGTCTTTCTCGCGCGTGAAATGGGCGTGCCGCTGGTCGAGGGCCGTGACCTCGTCACGGAGAATGACCGTGTTTATATGCGCACCACCGGTGGTCTGCGGCCGGTTCACTCGATCTATCGCCGCCTGAACGATGATTTCCTCGATCCGGAAGCCTTCGATCCCTCAAGCATGCTCGGTGTGCCGGGACTGCTGAGAGCCTATCGAAAAGGCAATGTCACCATCGCCAATGCCATCGGTACAGGCGTCGCGGATGACAAGGCCGTCTATGCCTACATGCCGAGGCTCATCCGTTATTACCTGTCGGAAGAACCGATCCTTTCCAATGTGGAAACCCATATCTGCGGTGAACGGGAGGGGCTGGCCTACACGCTGAACAATCTGGACAAGCTGGTGGTGAAGCCCGTCGGTGAATCAGGTGGCTACGGCCTTATCATCGGTCCTCATGCCACCCGCGAGGAACTGGCAGATTTCCGGCGCAAGCTAGAAGCCGATCCGGCAAATTACATCAGCCAGCCCGTCGTGCAGCTCTCGGTCTCCCCCACCCTATGCGAAACGGGTCTGGAATCACGCCATGTCGATCTGCGGCCCTTTGCGGTCACAGGAAAAAGCACGTGGGTGCTGCCGGGTGGCCTTTCGCGGGTAGCCCTCAAACGCGGTTCGCTTGTCGTCAATTCGTCGCAGGGCGGCGGCTCCAAGGACACATGGGTGCTGGCATCATGACCATTACCGTTGATCCCATCGCAACACTCCCTCCCCAGCCCCTTCTGTCCCGCTATGCCGAATGCGCCACCTGGCTGGCGCGTTACATGGAACGCATCGAGAATCTAGCGCGCATCATCGACATCACTGAGACGTTCGTGCGCTCCGGAGCGGCAGACGGCTGGCAAGCCATTATCCAGATCAACGCGGATGAAGATCGGTTCTTCAAGGCCCATGCAAAAGCGACGGCTGAACGGGTCATCGCATTTTATGTGATCGACCGGGAGAACCCTACCTCCATCGTGTCGCTTGCCCATGCGGCCCGTGAGAATGCACGCTCCCTGCGCCCGATCATTTCAGTGGAAATGTGGGCGCAGCTCAACGTATTCACCAATTTCATCCGCGACCTGCGTGCTGCCGACATCCGCCCGAGTGAGATTTCGACCCTCTGTTCCCGTATCAAGGAAGCGTGCCAGACCCACACGGGGATCACGGAAGGAACGCTCTACCGCGATCAAGCCTCTGTTTTTTACAATATCGGGCGTCATATCGAGCGCGCCGACCAGATCACCCGGCTGATCGACATAAAATATCATACCCTTCTGCCCTCCGACGCCGGAGTAGGGTCGGAAGTGGACATAAGCCAATGGTCGGCTCTTTTGCGGTCCGCTGCCGGATATCATGCCTACCGGCGCGTCATGGCGGGTGATATCCGTCCGTCCAGCATCGTCGGTTTCCTGCTGCAAAGCGCCGCGTTTCCCCGTTCACTGACCACCAACCTGCGCCTGCTGCATAATTGCCTCACCCAGCTTCGGCGCGATTACCGGTTGCTTCCCTCTTCCCGTATTCTCGAACGTGTCGAGCATCTTTGTGCCGTTCTGGAAAACCAGACCGCTTCCCAGATCATTCTGCGTGGCCTGCATGAGTTCAACGACTGGATGCAGTATGAGCTTCAGTCAGTCCAACGGGAGATCGGGGAGACTTTCTGGCCAAAAGAACCCCTGACGAGTTTATTTGCCCCTTCTGACGGAACCTTCCCTGAAGGGGGAATGACACAAAGCCAGACCTGAAAATAAAAGGCCGGATCGCACACAGGCTGTTCCGGCCAAAAATTTTCCCGAAACGACGAATCAAAGTGGGCTATTTCCATCCTGTTTCTCTAAGATAACGGGTATGAACATGCTCGCGCCCGCCAGATCAGGGATGTGCGTCGAAGTCGTCTTCGATTTCGTCTGCCCGTGGTGCTGCATGGGCGTCAACCGGACGGTGAGTGTGTTCGACAGCCGTCAGGACGTGGACGTTGTCTATCGGTGGCGACCATTCCTGCTCAATCCGTCCCTTACGACGGATGGCATGGATTTTCGCACCTACCTGCGAGCGCTGCATGGCACCGACGAACGGATTGAGCGCCTGCTTGTTCTCATCGAAACGCATGCCCGACAATTCGACAGCCTCATCCGTTTCGACCGCATCACGCGAGTCCCTGCAACGCTGAATGCTCACCGTCTCGTGGAATGGGCATCATCACGCGGCAACTGTACGCCTCTCATTCTGGGAATCTTCGAGGCGTTTTTCAGGGATGGTTCCAATATCGCCGAACCCGTGGTGCTGGCCGACATTGCCGAACGTCATGGGTTCGACCGTGATCTGGCCCTGCATTTCCTTTCGGGCCAGACGCTGGCGGGAACCGTCACGTCAGGCCAGATCAAGGCGCAGAAAGCGGGAATTAACGGCGTCCCATCCCTTATGATCGAAGGGCTGACCCTGACCGGCGTTCATGACGAACCCGTTCTTCACAAGCTGATGGACGCCGCCCTGTGGATTTCAGGACCGGAAAACAATCTGGCAATCCGGCAGCAGGGTGCCGGACTGTCATCCCTCTTTCAGGTTTCCTGAAGCCTCTTTTACGGCAGTGCGCGCAAACCGTTGCGCCATGACGGCGCATACGAAGAGCTGAATCTGGTGATAGATCATCAAGGGCAGAACCACGAGCCCGACGGTCGAGGCTGGAAACAGCACGTTCGCCATCGGCACACCGGACGCCAGCGTCTTTTTGGACCCACAGAAAACGATCGCGATTTCGTCTTCGCGTGAATAACCCAGACCACGGCTACCAAAAGCCGTGATGACAAGGACACATGCGAGCAGAACGCTATCTACAAGCGCAATGAGGGCGACCTCCGTCAGCGGCAGACGATGCCACAGCCCCTGCACGATCGCCTCACTGAACGCGGTGTAAACGACCACCAGAATCGACCCGCGGTCGGAAAAGGACAGAAGTTTCTTGTGTCGCTGCGCCCAGCCACCGATCCACGGCTGGAGGATTTGTCCCAGCACAAACGGCAGCAGAAGTTGCAGGACGATGTTGAGCGCACCGCCGGACTGGGCTCCCTGTTTCGCCAGCACGATCCCGACAAGAACCGGTGTGATGAAAATGCCGAGAATGTTGGAGGCTGTTGCCGAACAGACGGCGGCAGGGACATTGCCGCGTGCTATGGATGTAAAGGCGATGGAGGACTGCACCGTCGATGGCAGGCAGCACAGAAACAGAATCCCCGTCCAGACATCCGGCAGCAGCAGACCGGGTACCAGGGCGTGCAGGCCGAGACCAAGCAGAGGAAACAGCACGAACGTGCACCCAAGAATGGTCAGGTGCAGCTTCCATGCGGTGAGGCCGCTGATGACTGCCGCCCGTGACAGCCGCGCCCCTTGCAGGAAAAACATCAGGGCGATCAGGGCGATGGCCAGAGTCTGGAAGACCGGCACCGCCGCACCATGACAGGGTGCGAGCGTCGCGATACCAAGCGTCGCCAGCAAGCTGAGAAGAAACGGGTCCGGCTTGAGCATCAAGGCGTTTCCAGTGCGAAAAGGAATCGGCATTCCGACTGTTGACTGTCTTGCCCTGCAACGCATTGCGCAGAAAGACCAGTTGGGCCACTTTTATGCCCGTATGAAACACTTAGCCATTCACTCCCCCCGGCGCTTCAGCCGCCCCCACCGCGTGGCAACAGCCATTCTGGGCTGTGCCATGACGCTTTCCGGGGCTTCCTCGCTCCACGCAGCCACGGTCCCGGCCGGCTGCGCGAGCATTCACCATGATGGTGCGGACAACGGCGCTGCGTTCGATCACGTCGTTGTGACGTTTCCGGGCAATGGGGGCACACTGACAGCGACGCATGAAACGCTCAGTGGCGCGGGCGAATCAGCGACCGGACTTGCCGATGCGTCTTCGGTACTCCTGCTTGCAGCACTGGTTGGGCATCACAATGCGGCCTGCTCGCAATGGCTGGAGAATGAAGGCAACGCCGCCGAAGCCGCTCTCCAGGCAGGTCATGGGCTGAATGTTTCATGGAGCAACGTTTCCGCGCGGCATGCGACCCTTCGGATCGCACTGGCAACGACGTCCCTTGCGATCAGCAGGCAAGGCTCCGATGCCGGGGCTTCCCTCTCGATGACGGGAGTGACCACGAGCGGTGTCGAGGCGCCTTCTATGATCCCGCAATCCGCGCAGGCGGTTTTCTCGCTTCCGGCCGACGAACTTGCCGGTCTCATGGCGTCCACTGCCGGCAAACTCGCGCAACTGCCTGCCGTGCATGTCACAATCCATTCCCTGACTGCGAAACGCGACACGGTGGAACTGTCGGGAAATGGCCGGGCGACGCTGACAGGGCAAAACAGCAGTGCCTCGGCGAGCGGTCATATGGAAATAAAGGATCTGAGCAGCCTGATCGACAAGGCCCGGCAGGATTCCCAGACGAAGATCGCGGCGGCACTGATTATCGCCCGTCTTGTCAGTCACAAGAGCAGTGGCAGCAACACATGGGACGTAAACTGGGAAGGCGGCATACTGACGGTGAATGGTGTCCCGCTTCCGCTTAAATAAGATCTTTCTTTTTCGTGCCATGCTAAATTTGCGCTCACGCATGAGCTTCGCCATGCTTGGGCCACACATTCCGGCAATTCTGCCTCACCATCACCTTCATGACAGGAGACTCGCATGCGGGTGCGCCGCCTGACCCGGTTATTTCTTTCTTCCACCGTTTTTCTGGGAATTTCCGGCTTTGCTTCGGCCAGCCATGCCGATAGCGGCACGGAGCAGACACTTGTCGACAAGGCCACGCTGGCAGTTCAGGACATTTTCACCGGCGCAAAGACAAGCGACCGCGTCTATCGTTACCTTGCCAAATCCCGCGCCGTGATGGTCTGCCCGTCGATCTTCCATATGTCGATCGGCATCGGTGGTTCGAATGGTGGCTGTCTGCTGCTCTCCCGTGATGCACGCGGCTCCTGGTCAGACCCGGCTTTCTACCGGCTGAGCGGTGGTTCCGTCGGCTTGCAGTTTGGCGTCCAGTCATCGGAAATGATGTTTTTCGTGATGACGGATCGTGGGTTGCAGGCGCTTCTGGACAGCCAGTTTCAGTTCGGGGCGAACGCGGCGGCCTCATTCGCGACAATGGGCAGCGGCATTGAAAGCGGCACGGCGGGCCGGTCGAACACCGACATCATGGCGATCCAGAAATCGGAAGGTCTGTTTGCCGGGGTTTCACTGGGTGGCTCTAAGCTGACGGTCGATAGTGACGCCAACCGGGCTTATTACAACCAGATCGTCGGGCCTACAGAAATCGTCATCTCAATGCGGGTAAACAACGCTGGCGCGGACCCATTGCGGGAGATCCTGACGCGCTACAATACGGCTGCAGGTGCGGCGGCAACAGCCACGTCGACGGTCGGAAGCGCGAGCACCGGTGCAGGCACGACCGCCAGTGGCGAAGCACAGCTGACGCCCTACAACAGCGCGCCCGTCGTCAGCAGTGCGAGCGGAGTCCAGAGCCAGTCTCTGGCGCCGATCAAATCCCAGTCGCTCTCCGCCGCAAAATCTCACGGCTACTGATCGCCAGCCTGACTCCTGAGGTGCCCGGTTCCCGTCAGGGTGACGGGGCGCCCCCGGAGACACCATCCTGCATCTTGCGCAAGGCGGCGACATTGCGGTTGTGCTCATCCAGCGAGCCCGCGAAATTATGACCACCATTGCCTGTCGCCACGAAATAGAGATCGTCGCCCGGCGCAGGATGCGCCACGGCCTGTAAAGCCGCCCCACCCGGCGAACAGATCGGTCCCGGCGGCAGGCCCGTCACCATGTAGGTGTTGTAAGGGCTTGGGGTCATCAGATCGCTGTGCGTAAGCGGTCGACCCAAGGCTCCGGCTCCATTGTTCAAGGCAAAGATGGTGGTCGGATCTGACTGAAGCTTCATTCCAAGTTTCAGCCGGTTGAGAAAGACCCGCGCAATATGCGGCCGCTCGTCCGGGAGACCCGTTTCTTTCTCGACAATCGAAGCCAGCGTCACAAGCTGGGCCGGATCCGTAAGCGGGATGGTCTGGTCCCGTCCCTGCCATATCGCATCGACTTCGCGACGCATGGCGTGCTTCATCCGCTCTGTCAGGGCCACCCGATCCGTATCGCGGAGATAGCGATAGGTTTCAGGCAACACTTCCCCTTCGCCCAACTCTTCAGCCGTGCCTTTCAGAAAGGGAGCCGCACTGATGATTGTCAGAATCTGGCTTGCTGTCAGCCCTTCCGGAATGGTGAGCGGATGCAGGACGGGCCGACCGTGGCGCAGGACCGACAAGATATCCCGCATCGACGCATGAGCGGGAAAGAGCAGCTCCGCCGCATGGAGTTGGCCTTCCCTGTGCGTCAGGGGAATTGCGGCGCGAAAGACGAACGTATCGACCGCATCCGTAGAAAGCGCCTGCCCCTGCTGGAGCGCGGCAATGGTACTGGCGTACCCCCCGTGCGGAATGACCAGCGCCGTGGCTTCGGGCAGAGGTCCCGGCATCGTGTATCGCCACCATCCTGCGCCGACCGCGCCTGCGCTGGTCACTGCCGCCGCAAGAAACAGACCGCCCGCCAATCGCCCCCAACGGAAGCGTTTGGTCTGCTTTCCGCTCTTTTTTGCAGGCTTCGCCTTCTTCAAGCCGGAACCGCTTTCACCGACCAGTGGGCGGTCCATTCCTGATGCGGCTCAACATGCACCAGCCCCGGCTTGTCCCGGAACTCGCCTGAAAAACCGTGCGGCGTGGCATATCCCTGCCACGGCTCGATGCACAGGAAATGGGCGCCGGGTTTTGTCCACACGCCAAGCTCCGGAAAGCCGTGCCATGACAGGCGCAGGCCAGTGTGGCCCGGTCGTCCGAACACAACGGACCGGCTCCTGATACGATCGAAAATGATAGCGTCTTCGTGGAACAGATCGTCGCGCAGCGCGAGCTTTCGCCCTTCAACCGGTGTGGCGCGTGCGGCAGGATCGAGCAGTCCCTTTTCAAGGCGACGGATCGGTTCCGGCTCCGCTTCCTCAAAGAGCAGGCTGTAGTCTTCACGCCGGTCCCCGTCATGGAGAGGCCAGCGGAAGGCCGGATGCGCACCAAGCGAGGCAGGTAGCGCCCTGCCCTCCTCCATGTTTCGCAGTGTATAGGTGACGGTCAGTTCACCATCGGCGATCTGATAGGCCAGCCAGAGCCGGAACCGGAACGGAAATATCTTCAGGGACTGTTCGTCCGCTTCCAGCTCCAGCACACAGCCAGCCGGCTTGCGTTCCACCCAGCGAAACGCCCGGTCTCGCGCGAACCCATGCTGGGTCATACG
This sequence comes from Acetobacter conturbans, assembly GCF_011516755.1. Classification (GTDB taxonomy): domain Bacteria; phylum Pseudomonadota; class Alphaproteobacteria; order Acetobacterales; family Acetobacteraceae; genus Acetobacter; species Acetobacter conturbans. The sequence goes on from NZ_WOSY01000002.1 coordinate 259,008, forward strand.
GTAATTCTTGCCGTCGATCGTCGCCTCATCCCTTGGCAGCCGACCGACAATGGGGAACAGCACGGGCGAATGACGCTGCCAGGCTGAACCAGCATCCCACAGAACGTCGGCGCCATCAGACAATCGCAGTGCTACAAGCTCCGCGCCCTGCGCTGAAACGGCTGCGGTCAGGGCATCGTCACCAAACGTATGAATCTCTGCGGTCATTACGGGTCTCCGGAATCTTCCCTGTTTTATAGGAAGATTCCGGAAAATCCGCAAAATGGAAGACAGCTCAGTCGTCAAGAAGCCGGTCACGGGGCGGCTGTGCGGCGCGACCGGTAATATCGAGAGCCGCAGACCCTCTCCCCGACAGGGACGGGTGCGTCATGAACCACTCATGCGCCGAGAAAGGCTTGGTGCCCGGATCGAGCCGTCGCCATACGCCGTTCTTCTCCAGAATCCATGACTGGAGATTGTCCTTGAGGTCCGTGACCATGATCTGGTCGAGAACCTGCGCGTGCACCGTCGGATTGGTGATCGGGACCAGGCTCTCGACACGCCAGTCCATGTTGCGGGTCATCCAGTCGGCTGAGGAGATGAACACCTTGGCAGAACGCGATGGCAGGCGATGGCCGTTGCCGAACGCATAGATGCGCGCATGTTCGAGGAAACGTCCTACAATCGACTTGATGCGGATATTCTCGGACAGGCCCGGCACACCCGGACGCAGGCAGCACATGCCGCGCACGACGCCCATGATCTTCACGCCTGCGCAGGATGCCTCGTACAGCTTGTCGATCAGCTTCGGATCCACAAGCGCATTCATCTTCAGCCAGATCTGACCCGGCCGCCCCTGACGAACATGCTCGATCTCCGCGTCGATGAGATCCTTGAGCGTCTTGCGACATGTCAGCGGCGAGAAGGCGATGGCCTCCATCTTCGCTGGCATCGCATAGCCGGTGACATAGTTGAACAGCCGCGCCGAATCGCGGACCAGTTGCGGATTGCAGGTGAAGAAGGAGAGATCCGTGTAAATCTTGGCCGTGATCGGATGGTAGTTACCTGTTCCGAAATGCGCGTAGGACCGGACCGTCCCGCCTTCCCTGCGCACGACAAGACTCAGCTTGGCATGTGTCTTGAGGTCGGAGAAACCGAACACGACCTGGACGCCCGCCGCTTCGAGCGCACGGGACAGACGGATGTTCGCTTCTTCATCGAAGCGGGCACGAAGCTCGACCATGGCCGTGACCGACTTGCCAGCCTCGGCGGCCTCGATCAGCGCTTTCACGATCGGGCTGTCGCGCGACGTGCGATAGAGCGTCTGCTTGATGGCGATCACGTTCGGGTCGAGCGCAGCCTGCCGCAGGAACTGCACCACCACGTCGAAACTTTCGAACGGGTGATGGACGATCAGGTCTTTCGCCCGGATCGCCGCGAAACAGTCCCCGCCATAATCCACGATCCGCTCCGGAAAGCGTGGTGTGTAAGGAGGGAACAGCAGATCGGGACGGTCATCGACGATCATCTGTTTCAGATCGACCACACCGATCATACCGGAATGAACGGATACTTCCTCAGGTGGCAGGTCCAGTTCATCGACGATGGCGTCAGCCAGTTCACGGGGAACCCGTTCCTCCATGTCCACATGGATGACCACGCCGCGCCGACGCTGTTTCAGGGCCGTCTCGTAAGACCGGACCAGATCCTCCGCTTCGTCCTCGAACTCGACATCGGTGTCACGAATGACGCGCACCATGCCGCCTTCCTCCACGGCCAGCCCCGGATAGAGCCGGTCGATGCAGAGAATGATGAGATGCTCCAGCAGCACGAATCGGACGGCTGGCGGCTTGCCCGGAGGTGACGGCAGGCGGACGAACCGGTCAACCTGCGCTGGCAGCAGGATCAGCCCGTTCATGACGAACAGGCCGGTTTCCTCCGAAACCAGCCGCAGGCCAAGCGCCAGCCCCATGTTCGGAATGAACGGCAGCGGGTGCGCGGGATCGACGGCCAGTGGCGTCAGGACCGGAAACACGCGGTCCATGAAATAGTCAGAAAGCCACGCGTGATCCGCGTCGTCGAGTTGCTCCAGACCACACAGCGTTACACCGGCTTCCTCGAGAAGCCCCCGCAGGTGAATCCAGATACGCTGCTGCTCGCTGAACAGGCGCACGCAGCGTTCACGGACCGCGGCAAGCTGGAGCGCGGGCGTGAGGCCGTCCGGCGAGAGGGAAATAAGTCCTTCGCGCACCTGCCCGACAAGTCCGGCGACGCGCACGGAATAGAATTCATCGAGATTGCTAGCGCTGATGGAAAGAAAGCGCAGGCGTTCAAGCAGTGGGTTGCGGGGATTGTCCGCTTCCTCGACCACGCGCTGGTTGAAGGCAAGCCAGGAGAGTTCACGGTTGATGAAACGATCCGGCGAAGTGGCCGTGATTTCGACCGGCGGCGCAGCGGTCTTCCGGCTACGAGAGGTCGTTCCCGAAGATGTCGTCAGGGCTTTCGCAGCTGTGGTTTTCCGACGTGAACGGGGCGTTCTTGTCGCCGCCGGTGCACGCGTTCCCTTCACGCGACGGCCAACACCTCCCGTTTTACTCCCTTCCTGCTCAGACAATTGGCTCTCCCGATGCGGCTGTAATCCAGCCATCTGTTTATAAAAAAACGCTATGCGTACGTTCCATCGTATGAGCGCTTCCTACGCTTGTCATATGACATTTTTGGAAAGAACAGCATCCGGACGCCATTCCGGCACATCTGCGAGGGATGATCAGCCTGAAAAACCGTCCTCGTGCATCGCTGCGAGCACGCGGGACGCGGCCGCACGATCAAGGGGCTGCGCTGTCGCCAGCGTGACGACATCGATCCGCCGCACTGCCTCCTCAATGGCCACGGCCTCACGCGGAAGACGGTGGAGGAGCCAGTCGGTCACATGCCGGGAAACGACAAGCTGCCGCTCCGCCAGAAGACGCAGCATCAGCCGGTACAGCAGCACATCCTCCGCCGCCCCCACTTCCACCACCATCGTCGCCCGGAGGCGGCTGCATAAATCGGGGAGCGAGACCTGCCACCGTCCCGGCGGCGTGCGCGCAGTCATCAGCAAGGGGATCTGCCGTTCCTTCGACGTGTTGATGATCCGCAGAAGCGCCAGTTCATCCACGCCGTGATCAGGTAACGCATCCAGCGCCAGGGCGCAGGGCGACTGTTCCACCAGCGTCGCGACATCGGGCAGTCCATGCTCCGCATCCACGATCAGCGCATCCTGCCGCTGGCCCCAAAGCCGCAGCAGATGCGTCTTGCCGCGCCTCGGGCCGCCCCACAGAACAAGACGACCATCCGACCAGCTTTTCTGCGCATCGCTGGCGAACAGCCACGTCCGCGCGGCCGCATTGGAACGCGCGCCGACAAATCCGGCCTCGTCAAAGCGTCGCTCGTGCCGAAAAGGCAGGGGCATCTGCCGTGCCTCTTCCGGCTTTCCGTCCCCGGAACCGAAGGGGCCGGAGCGTTCTGGATCACAAACCTGTTCCGTCACCGCTATGCGCGCCGCCTCGCCTGCCGTAATAGAGTGCTGATCTCTCCGATACCGCAAAAGACGAGCCGAAGCCATGAACGCATCCACCCCGGACACCTCATCTCAGGGCCTCACCTATCGTGAGGCTGGTGTGGACATCGAAGCGGGCGACGCCCTTGTCGAGGCCATCAAGCCCGCCGCCAAGGCAACCACCCGCACGGGCGTGATGGGGGGCCTCGGTGGTTTCGGGGCACTCTTCGACCTGAAAGCCGCCGGTTTTTCCGATCCGGTCCTCGTCTCCTGCACCGATGGTGTCGGTACCAAGCTGAACCTCGCCATCGACAGCGGACTGCATGATACGGTCGGCATCGACCTCGTGGCCATGTGCGTCAACGACCTTGTCGTGCAGGGGGCGGAGCCGCTGTTCTTCCTCGACTATTTTGCGACCGGCAAGCTCGCGGTCGAAGACGCCAGCAAGGTCGTGCGCGGCATTGCCGAAGGCTGCCGCCTGTCCGGCTGCGCCCTTGTCGGTGGTGAAACGGCCGAAATGCCGGGCATGTATGCTCCCGGCCACTATGACCTCGCCGGTTTTTCGGTCGGTGCGGCGGAACGCGGCAAACTCCTCCCCGGCACCATCCGCCCCGGCGATGCGCTGATCGGTCTCACATCCAGCGGCGTTCATTCCAACGGGTTCTCGCTGGTTCGCCGTATTCTGGAAAAGTCAGGCCTCACCCTGAACGATGCCGCTCCCTTTGCCCCCGGCCAGACCGTTGGCGAAGCGCTGATGACGCCCACCCGTCTCTATGTCTCTCAGGTGCTCGCCCTGCACCGTGAAGGGCTGCTGAGCGGAGCGGCTCACATCACCGGCGGCGGCCTGCCGGGCAACCTGCCGCGCGTTCTCCCCAACGGCACCAAAGCCGTGATCGATGGACCGTGGACCCCGGCTCCGGTGTTCGGCTGGCTGGCGACGGCAGGCGGTGTCTCGACGGAAGAAATGCTGCGTGTGTTCAATTGCGGGATCGGCATGGTGCTCATCACCCCGAAACCCGACCTCGTCATGGCGCGCCTGAGCGAAATGGGTGAAACGCCCGTCGTGCTCGGCCAGATCGAAGCTGCGGAAAGCGATACTGCGGCACCGCTTGAAATGACGATTTCACCGGATTTCAGGCACGCCTGAGGATTGTTGACTGTGACCGTTCGCAAGACCCCCCTCGCCATCCTCATCAGCGGTCGCGGGAGCAATATGCGCTCCCTGATCGCGGCCTGCGCCGAGCCGGATTTCCCGGCCCGCGTGGTGCTGGTACTGAGCAATAAGGAAGACGCGCCGGGGCTGGATTTCGCTCGGCAGGCGGGATTACGGGCGGAAGCCGTCCCGCACAAGCCGTTCGGCAAGGACCGCAAGGCGCATGAGCGCGCGATTGATGCGCGCCTGAAAGAGGCTGGCGCGGAGTTCATCTGTCTCGCTGGCTATATGCGCCTGCTGACGCCCTTTCTGACGGACGCATGGGCGGGGAAGATGATCAACATTCATCCCAGCCTCCTACCCCTCTTCCCCGGCACGCATACGCATGAACGGGCGCTTGAAGCGGGCGTGCGGGTGCATGGTTGCACAGTGCATCATGTGACGGCGGGCATGGATGAAGGACCGATTATCGCTCAGGCGGCTGTGCCCGTGTTTCCACGCGAGGATACAGCGGACGCCCTCGCTGCACGGGTGCTCGCGCAGGAGCATGTGCTTTATCCGGCAGCGCTTCGGCTGGTGCTGGGCGTTAAAAGCGACACCGTGGAAAAGAACACATCACTGGTCGTTGTGTAATTACAGGAATACCACTCGTTTCCTGTAAGATGTTACCATGTATTGGCTTCCGGATTGCCAGATTACAGGTCCGGAAGCCAATACACTTATCAACTAGAAATGCAGCGCCCCGTCATAGGCGGCAAGAACTGCTTCATGCATCGACTCAGAGATCGTCGGATGCGGGAAGATGGTTTCTTTCAGTTCCGCTTCTGTCAGTTCGCCACTACGGGCGATGACGTAGCCCTGAATCATCTCAGTCACTTCCGCGCCGATCATGTGCGCCCCGAGCAACTCGCCGGTTTTGGCGTCAAACACCACCTTCACCAGCCCTTCCGGCTCACCCATGGCGATGGCCTTGCCGTTACCGATGAACGGGAAGCGGCCGACGCGCACTTCGTGACCAGCCTCTTTCGCTCTGGCTTCCGTATAACCAACGGAGGCAACCTGCGGACGGCAGTAGGTGCAGCCCGGAATCTTCGTGACATCAATCGGATGCACATGCTTTCCGGCAATAGCTTCCACGCACATGACGGCCTCGTGGCTCGCCTTGTGCGCCAGCCAGGGAGCACCGGCCACGTCACCGATGGCGAACACGCCCGGCTCACCAGTGCGGCAGAGATCGTCGGTCACGATATGGGTGCGATCCACGACAATCTTCGTGCCCTCAAGCCCGATATTCTCGACGTTGCCGACAATACCAACCGCTGAAATCACCCGATCAAACGTGAAGGTTTCTTTCTTGCCAGCCGCTTCGATCTCGACCGACACATCCTTGTCGGACTTCTTCAGCGTGCCGAGCTTCGCGCCCGTGAGAACCTTCATTCCCTGCTTCTCGAAAGCCTTACGAGCCAGATCGCTGATTTCCTCGTCTTCAACCGGCAGAACGCGATCCGCGACCTCTACCAGCGTCACTTCGGAACCCATGTTACGATAGAAGGAGGCGAACTCGGTGCCAATCGCGCCGGAGCCGATCACCAGCAGGCGCTTCGGCAGTTCGTCAGGCACCAGCGCCTCGCGGTAGGACCAGACGAACTTGCCGTCCGGCTCCAGTCCGGGCAGCGTCCGGGCGCGGGCACCGGTTGCCAGAATGACGTTCTTCGCGGTCAGCGTGATGGATTTTCCATCCTTCAGCGCCACTTCCACCTTGCGCTTCTTGCCATCTGTTCCGGCCAGTTTCGCAAACCCGTCGAAAACCGGCACCTTCGCCTTCTTCAGCAGATGTCCCACACCACCCGAAAGCTGCTTCGACACAGCGCGCGAACGGCCCACCACCTTCTGGAAATCGAAGCGGGGATTGTCCACGGCAAAGCCGAACTGCCCGAGATCATGCAGGAGATGATTGATTTCAGAAGCGCGGAGCAGCGCCTTGGTCGGGATGCAGCCCCAGTTCAGGCAGATACCGCCCAGATGGCTGGCCTCCACGACTGCAACCGACAGCTTGAGCTGGGCTGCGCGAAGGGCCGCCACATAGCCGCCGGGACCGCCGCCTACGACAACCAGATCAAAATCAGTGGTGCTCATGTGATATTTCCTGATTGAACGTCCGTCGGGCGAGCGGTTCATGCCCGCGCCGACGAACGGAACGGCCTGTCAGACGACGAGCGTAAACGGACTTTCGACCACATCGCGGAAGGTGGCGGACCACTTCGCCGCCAGCGCACCGTCGATGGCGCGGTGATCGACCGACAGCGTGGTCGTCATCACCGTTGCCATACCCAGCGAACCGTCATCTTTCACCACGGGCCGCTTCTCGCCTGCCGCGATGGCAAGGATACCGGCCTGTGGCGGGTTGATGATCGCAGAGAAGGAACTGACGCCGAACATGCCCATGTTGGAGATCGAGAACGATCCACCCTGGAACTCTTCCGGCTTCAGCTTGCCCGCGCGGGCACGGGCCGCGAGGTCTTTCATCTCGGTGCTGATCTCACGCAGGGACTTGCGGTCGGCCTGCCGGATGATCGGCGTGATGAGGCCATCCGGGATGGAAACAGCCACCGAAATGTCCACGTCGTTATACTCGATCAGTGCTTCGTCCGTGAACGAGACATTGACGCCTTTGATACGACGCAGCGTGACAGCGGCGGCCTTGATCAGCATATCGTTGACCGACAGCTTGAACGCGTCCGGCCCTTCGGCAGGCGATGCCGCGTTAAGCTGGCTGCGCAGAGCGAGCAGCGCGTCGAGTTTGATGTCCACCGACACATAGAAATGCGGAATGGTCGTCTTCGATTCCGTCAGGCGACGGGCGATGACCTTGCGCATGGTGGAATGCGGCGTGCTTGTCGTGCCGCCCGGTGTGTAGGCTGCGACCGGAGCGGACTTCGCTGCGGCTACTCCACCACCAGCTTTCGCGGCTTCCACATCCTTCTTGACGATACGTCCGTTGGGGCCGCTGCCTTTCAGGGTGGACAGGTCGATGCCTGCATCTTTGGCGATCCGCTTCGCCAGCGGAGAGGCGAAAACGCGGTTGCCTTTTTCCACCGAAGCCTTGACCTGCGGGGCCGGAGCCGCCGCTTTCGGTGAAGCAGAAGCTGCCTCGGCCTTTGGTGCGGCTGCGGGAGCAGAGGACGGTCCTGCCGGAACCTCCTCACCTTCCTCAACCAGAATGGCGATCGGCGTGTTGACCGCCACGCCCTCCGTGCCTTCCGGCACAAGGATCTTGCCGAGCACACCCTCGTCCACGGCCTCGACTTCCATCGTGGCCTTATCCGTCTCGATCTCGGCAATCACGTCACCGGACGAAACGGTGTCGCCTTCTTTCTTGTTCCACTTGGCCAGCTTGCCTTCGGTCATCGTCGGCGAAAGAGCGGGCATCAGGATATCGATAGCCATGATGTCTTCCCCTCAGACGATTTTGGTGACGGCGTCCACAACCCAGTCGGGCTGCGGCAGGGCCAGCTTCTCAAGGTTGGCGGCAAACGGCATCGGCACGTCGAGGCCAGCCACGCGCACCGGCGGCGCATCGAGCCAGTCGAAGGCGTGCTCGATCACCTGCATGGCCACTTCCGCGCCGATACCGGCATACGGCCAGCCTTCCTCAACCGTGACGAGACGACTGGTCTTCTTCACGCTCTCGACGATCGTCGCGGTGTCGAGCGGACGCAGCGTGCGGAGATTGATCACCTCGGCATCAATACCCTTTTCCGCCAGCAGTTCGGCAGCAGCCAGAGCCGTCCCGACGCTGATGGAGAACGCCACGATGGTCACGTCCTTGCCCTGACGCTCAACCTTCGCCTTGCCGATCGGCAGGATGAAGTCCTCATCCACCGGGCAGGCGAACTTCTGACCGTAGAGAATCTCGTTCTCGAGAAAGACCACCGGGTTCGGATCGCGGATGGCCGCACGGAGCAGGCCCTTCGCATCGGCTGCCGACCACGGAGCCACGACCTTCAGGCCCGGCACATGGGCGTACCAGCTGCCGAAGCACTGCGAATGCTGCGCGCCGACGCGCGCCGCTGCACCATTCGGGCCACGGAACACGATCGGACAGGAGATCTGGCCACCGGACATGTAGTGCGTCTTGGCCGCCGAGTTGATGATGTGGTCGATGGCCTGCAAGGAGAAGTTCATGGTCATGAACTCGACGATCGGCTTCAGGCCGGTCATCGCAGCACCCGTGGCCATACCCGCAAAGCCATGCTCGGTGATCGGCATGTCGATCACGCGCTTCTCGCCGAACTCTTCCAGCAGACCCTGCGAAACCTTGTAGGCACCCTGATACTGGGCGACTTCCTCGCCAAGCAGGAACACATCCGGATCGCGGCGCAGTTCTGCCGCCATCGCATCGCGAAGCGCCTCACGCACTGTGATCTCGCTCGTCTCACCCCAGTCTTTTTCCGGCTCGGAAACCGGTGTCGGAGCGGGCACGGCAACCGAAGCTGCAGCTTTGGGCTCTTCGCGGGAAGACGTTACGGGAGCGCTCCCTGCGGACGGCGCATCGGGAACGGCCTCGCCTTGCTCAACCAGAATGGCGATCGGTGTGTTCACTGCCACACCTTCCGAGCCTTCCGGCACAAGGATCTTGCCGAGCACGCCCTCGTCCACGGCTTCGACTTCCATCGTCGCCTTGTCGGTCTCGATTTCAGCGATCACATCTCCGGAAGAGACGGTGTCGCCTTCCTTCTTGTTCCACTTGGCCAGTTTGCCTTCGGTCATCGTCGGCGACAGCGCTGGCATCAGGATATCAATAGCCATCCGTCTTATTCCCCTACCAGCACGTCGGTAAACAGTTCCGAAGGATCAGGCTCCGGACTGGTCTTGGCGAATTCTGTCGCCTCGGCGACGATTTCCTTCACCTTGTCTTCGACTTTCTTGAATTCGGCATCTTCCACGCCTGCGGTCCTGAGCAGATTACGGACATGGTCGATAGGATCACGATGCTGCCGGATCTCATCGACTTCCGTGCGCTGACGATATTTCGCCGGATCGGACATCGAGTGTCCGCGATAACGATAGGTCGACATCTCCAGAAGATACGGCCCTTTGCCCGCGCGGCAGTGGGCAACAGCCTCCTGCGCGGCAGCGTTCACCGCTTCCACATCCATGCCGTCGACCTGCTTGCCCGGGATGCCCCAGGGCTCACCGTTGCGCCACAGTTCCTTGGATGCCGACGCGCGCTCGACGCTCGTTCCCATACCGTAGCGGTTGTTTTCGAGAATGAACACACAGGGCAGCTTGTGCAGGGCCGCGAGATTAAAGCTCTCGTAAACCTGCCCCTGATTGGAAGCGCCCTCGCCATAATAGGTGAGCGAGACCTCATCCGTGCCGCGATATTTGTTGGCGAAGGCCAGCCCGATACCGAGCGAAACCTGCGCACCGACGATGCCATGACCGCCATAGAAGTTCTTTTCGCGCGAGAACATGTGCATCGAGCCGCCCTTGCCGTGGGAAAGACCCGTGGCGCGGCCCGTCAGTTCCGCCATGACGCCGCGAGGGTCCATGCCAGCCGCCAGCATCTGCCCATGATCGCGGTAGGAAGTGATCACCTTGTCACCGGGCTTCTGTGCCATCTGCACACCCACGACCACGGCTTCCTGTCCGATGTAGAGATGGCAGAACCCGCCGATCAGGCCCATGCCGTAAAGCTGACCGGCCTTTTCCTCGAAACGGCGGATCAGGAGCATGTCGTAATAGGCCTGCTTCAACTGATCCGTCGTCAGTCCCGGGTGATTCCGGCCATCCGCGGCGCCGTCAGGACGAGATTGTCCCGAGATGTTCGTTTCGGTCATGGAGTTGCCTTTACCTCATCGGTTTTCAGGATCTGATACGCTCTGCAATTCCAAAGTTTCGAAAACAATTTCGCGACCAATAGTTTTATTATCGGGATGGATATCATCTGGCTGAAATAGACAGGTCTCTCACGAAGTACATGGAATTGTCTTTCGACGGGAAATGCCTGTCGCATCCTTAGTTTCATCGCGTCCGATTGATAACGCAGACGAATCTTTCTGCAAGTCCGCTGTATCGGTGCGGGCACACATCCCCCCGCTTTCGCGACGACTTTCCGGATATCAACGAGGAAAATTTTCCATAACGCGGCCGAAAAATTTTCCTGGGCAGACTGGAGGGACTGCATCAGTTGCCACTCCACCGCCGCGCTGTCACGCACGCTGGAAATCTCCGGAACGACCGCCCGTTTTTTGCATCAGCCGGATATCGCCAATCCGCATTTCCCGATCGAGCGCCTTGCACATGTCATACAGGGTCAGCGCGGCGACACTGACAGCCGTGAGCGCTTCCATCTCCACGCCGGTCGGGCCGGTCGTTTTGGCAATCGCCTCGATCTCCAGTCCTTTTTCATCCGGTGTGATGAAAACTTTCAGCGATGTCAGGCCAATCGGATGACATAGCGGGATGAGATCGGAGGTCTTTTTGCCAGCCATGATTCCGGCGATCCGCCCTGCGGCAAGGACGTCGCCCTTCGGGGTCGCCCCCCGGACGATCAGATCAAGCACATCGGAACGAATGTCGATGCGCCCCCGGGCGACGGCAAGACGTTCTGTCGAAGCCTTGGCGGAGACATCCACCATGACTGCACGCCCTTCCGCGTCCAGATGGGTAAAACCATCGACGCCGACGACGCTGCCTTCTCTACCCTGCGGGCTGTATTCACTCATGATGGTGGATCAGACCGGAGCCAGCAGCGCTTTCAGCCCTTCTCCCGGATCGGGATTTCTCAGAAGGGATTCTCCCACCAGAAAACCGCTCGCGCCGACGGACGAAAGACGTTTGATGTCCATGTTCGTCTTGATGCCGCTTTCCGAAACGATGATCTTGTCGGGCGGCACCAGAGGCGCGAGCTTCATCGTCATTTCGAGATCGGTTGTCAGAGTTTTCAGATTGCGGTTGTTGATGCCGACCAGAGAGGTGTCGAGCGCCAGCGCCCGGTTCAGCTCTTCTTCCGAATGCACCTCGACCAGCACATCCATGTCGAGCCCCTTGGCGTGATCGACCAGACCTGCGGCTTCATCATCCGTCAGGATCGCCAGGATCAGGAGAATGCAGTCCGCGCCGATGATGCGGCTTTCATAGACCTGCCACGGATCAATGATGAAATCCTTACGGAGCACCGGAAGCTGACAGGCGGCGCGCGCCGTCACAAGGTCCTCGTTCGCACCGTGGAAGCAGGAGCTTTCCGTCAGGACAGAAAGACAGGCAGCGCCTGCCGCTTCATAGGATTTCGCGATAGCCGCCGGATCATAATGATCACGCAGCAGTCCGGCTGAAGGCGATGCCTTCTTGATCTCGGCGATCAGGCCCGGCTGGAGGTCGGCTGTCTTTTCTTTTAGCGCCCGACCGAAACCGCGCGGCGAAAAATGCGTTTCCAGTGCTTTGGCGGTGATGTCCTTGAGACTGAGCAGGGTCGAACGGTGCCCCACCTCGATCCGCGTGCGGGCAACTATACGACCAAGAACGTCTGACGGTTCACCTTCGTGGGCCGTCGTCACCTCAGAGGTCGCCTGATCCGATGTCTCGTTCATCATATCTCCGTCTCACAAATGAGCGTGGACTGACCCGAACAAGGCCACTCGCATTCTCTTGATACATTAAGGCATCACGACGCCGAGCGCTACCACGTCATCCCGGCGAAAATTCCCGACCCTGAAACCGGTCAGTCAGGCAGACTCACGCGCCGACCGGAGAGCAGCCATTGCGGCGCCACCATCAATCGCGCCGGCAACCACTCCGACCAGTTCGCGGAGCATTGCCGGATGCACTGTCCCGTCTGTCCGCAGCACGGACCCTTTGCCTGCCACATGCAGCGCACAGGCTGCATTGAAGAGGACGGTATCACGATAGGGACCGTGCGCACCACCTAACAAGGCTTCCAGCGCCGCTGCGTTTTCCTGCGGACCTCCGCCTGCAATGGCTGACACCGGAGCCGAAGGCAGACCGGCCATTTCAGGCTCCAGCACAAGCCTGAAACGGTGACCGTTTTCCAGTGCTTCCACATGTGTCGGACCGGCGAGGGTCACTTCATCGATCCATTTCCGCGCCACGTCGGGGACTTCCCCGCACACAGCCCAGACGCGGACCGATCCGAGTTTCTGCAGCACATCGACCATTGCAGGCAGCCACTCGGCATCCGACACACCGACCAACTGACGTGTCACACGGGCCGGATTGACCAGCGGACCGACGAAATTGAACAGTGTGCGCACACCCAGCGCACGTCGCACCCCCGCAGCATGACGCATTGCCGGGTGGTGATGCGGTGCGGCCATGAAGGCGAGATTACGTTCCCGCAGATCAGCGCCGAGCGTCGCGATATCATCTTTCAGCGGCACACCCAGCGCTGTCAGCACATCCGACGCACCAGCCCGCGACGACAGCGCCCGGTTACCGTGCTTGGCCACCGGCACGCCGAGACCTGCCAGCACGAAGGAGACAGCCGTGGATACATTGAGCGTTCCGTGGCCATCGCCACCCGTGCCGCAGACATCGATGGCATTAGCGGGCGGCTCATGGAGCGCCTTCATGCGTGACCGGATGGCGCGCACGGCACCCAGCAGTTCATCGGGCGTCTCCCCCCGCGAACGCAGGGCCATCAGGAAACCGGCGATCTGAACATCGCTCACGGTCCCGTCCATAATCAGGCTGAAAGCCTCTTCCGACTCTTTTTCGCTCAGCGGCGCTCCACTGGCAACGTGTCGAAGCACCGCCCCAAAACGCTCGTGGTTCTCAACGGATGAGCTGGATGGGATCGTCATGACCAAAATCCTGCCGACACGGGAAAACCTCTAAGCCGCATGCCGGGCATCGTTCCAGCCCCGCGCAATCGACAGGAAATTCCGCAGCATGTCATGGCCGCCTTCGGACGCGATGCTTTCCGGGTGGAACTGCACGCCATGAACCGGATACTGGCGGTGACGCAGGCCCATGATGAGGCCATCGTCCGTCCAGGCCGTGCGTTCCAGCACATCCGGAAGCGAGGACGCCTCCACAACGAGGCTGTGATAGCGCGTAACCTGCACCGGGTTCGGCAGTCCGGCGAACACGTCCGCGTTGTCGTGATAAACCGGCCAGACCTTGCCGTGAACCGGTTCGGGGGCACGGATCACCTTGCCGCCGAAAACCTGACCGATGGCCTGATGGCCCAGACACACACCGAGGATCGGGGTCGTCGGCGCCAGCGCCCCGATCAGGTCGCAGCAGATGCCCGCCTCGTTCGGCGTGCAGGGACCGGGTGACAGCACAATGGCTTCCGGCTTGCGGGCCACAACCTCCGCGACACTCAGCGCATCGTTGCGGTGAACCTCGCATTGCTCCCCCAACTCCCCGAGATAATGGACGAGGTTGAAGGTGAAGCTGTCATAATTGTCGATCAGCAGGATCATGGCGTCATGATGACGTTCTCCGCCATTCCGGTCAAACGGAACGATGGCGCGTCAGCCCTCCTTGCGTTCCAGCACGGCGGCGAAGAAACCGTCAGTGCCGTTACGCCCCGGCGTCAGGGACAGCATTGGCGAACCTGCCAGCGTCTCCGGCACTTCGGGCGCATCTGGCAGCACGGATGCAAAGTCGGGGTGCCGGTCGAGGAAAGCCGTGATCTGATCCCGATTCTCGGCGTCCAGAATCGAACAGGTCGCATAAACCAGCCGACCACCAGGCCGGACCAGTGCTGCGGCACGCTCCAGAATCTCGGCCTGTTTGACGGTCAGTTCCTGCAGATCGGTTTCTTCCAGCCGCACCCGCGCATCCGGGTTACGCCGCCATGTGCCCGTCCCGGTGCAGGGCGCATCGACCAGCACCCGGTCGAAAGATGCGGCCCGGCGTTTGGCCCATTTGTCGCCCGGCACCAGCAGATGCCGTTCGGCATTGTGGATTCCCGCGCGACGGAGCCGTTTGACCGCTCCCTCAAGGCGCGGAACCGAGACATCGCACGCAACGATATGCCCGCGGTTCTGCATCATCATGGCGATGGCCAGCGTCTTGCCGCCCGCCCCTGCACAGTAATCCAGAATGCGCATTTCGGGACGCGCACCGAGCATGGCCACCACAAGCTGGCTGCCTTCGTCCTGAATTTCGACCAGACCGTCCTTGAATGCCCCGCAGGCCGTCACCGGCTGACGTCCCGGAAGACGCAGCCCCCACGGCGAAAGCGTCGTGAATTCGGCGCGCAGACCGTCGCGGGCAAGAGCATCCCTCGCCTCCTCGCGCGTGCAACGGAGCGTGTTCACCCGCAGGTCAAGCGTCGCCTCGCCACTCATGGCCGCGAGTTCGTTGTCCAGCGTGTCACCGAACGTGGCTTCAAGGTGAGGCAGGAGCCAGTCAGGCACCTCCAGACGCACCGCGCGCGGCATGTCCGTCCCGTCATGTTTGCCGGATGTCAGCGATTCAAGAACATGCCGTTCATCGCGCGTCAGGGCTCCGGGCGCGAACTTTCCTTCCACGAAAGCCTGCGAAACATCGCCAAAGCTCACGCCGGACAGGATCTCTCTCGCCGCGACACGCAGACGCGGCGTCGCGGTGCCGCCCGCCCGCTCGATCAGCCATCCTGAACGCCGCCAGTGACGCATCACATCCCATACGATGGCGGAAATGGCGCGACGGTCACCGCCGCCAATGAAACGCCTGTCGCGGAAAAAACTATTGGCTGTGGCGTCAGCAGGACGACGGGGAGCGGCGTCCATCTCCGCCAGAAGGTCGATCGCGGCCGCAAGCCGGGCAGAGGGCGTCATCGGTGATCCTGCGTCCTGATCCGAAGTCGGGAGTTACTGAAAAATCGGGAGAGACCGAAATCTCTCCCACGAACCATCGTCTCAGTCGCGGCGATAGTTCGGCGCCTCACGCGTGATGGACACGTCATGGACGTGGCTCTCACGCAGACCGGCATTGGTGATACGACGGAAACGGGTCTTTGTCTGGAGGTCACGGATCGTCGCTGACCCGGTGTAACCCATTCCCGCCTTCAGGCCACCCACGAGCTGGTGCACGACAGCCCCCATCGCTCCCTTATAGGGCACGCGACCTTCAATGCCTTCCGGCACCATCTTCTGCGTATCCTTGACTTCCTGCTGGAAGTAACGATCGGCGGACCCCCGCGCCATCGCGCCAAGGCTGCCCATGCCGCGATAGGATTTGTAGGAACGTCCTTCATAGAGGAACACCTCGCCCGGCGCTTCCTCCGCGCCCGCCAGCAGCGAACCGACCATGACCGCGTCGCCACCGGCAGCGATAGCCTTCACCAGATCACCGGAAGTCCGCACACCACCATCAGCGATGGCTGGCACATTGGCTTCATGGCAGGCCGCCGCCGTTTCGAGCACGGCAGAGAACTGAGGCACACCGACACCCGCCACAACCCGCGTGGTGCAGATCGAGCCAGGACCGATGCCGATCTTCACGCCATCCGCACCGACCTCGATGAGCGCCCGCGCCGCTTCCGGCGTGGCGACGTTCCCGGCAATGATCTGCACTTCGCTATTGGTCGTCTTGATACGCTCGACGGCGCGCAGAACGCCGGAGGAATGGCCGTGCGCCGTATCCACGACCAGAACGTCGACCCCTGCCTCGATCAGGAGCTGGGCGCGCCTGAAGCCGTCATCACCCACGCCCGTGGCGGCGGCGCAGCGCAGACGACCCATCCCATCCTTGATCGCCAGCGGATGAGCAACTGCCTTATCCATGTCCTTGACCGTGATGATGCCGATGCAGCGGTTGGCGTCATCGACCACCAGCAATTTCTCTATGCGATGCTTGTGCAGCAACTGGCGGGCTACGTCCGGAGCCGCGCCGTGACGAACGGTCACCAGATTGTCGCGCGTCATGAGTTCGCTGACTTTCTGGTTCGGGTCCGTCGCGAAACGCACGTCGCGATTTGTCAGCACGCCGATGAGCTTCGTCGTCGTCGGCTCGACCACGGGAAGACCGCTGATGCCATGATGCTGCATGATGGCGAGCACCTCGGCCAGCGTCTGGTCGGGGCCGACCGTGACGGGATCGACAACCATGCCGGATTCGAAGCGCTTCACGCGGCGGACCTGTTCGGCCTGCTCTTCCGGCTCAAAATTCTTGTGAATGACGCCAAGCCCGCCGTGCTGCGCCATGGCAATGGCCATCGCGTATTCCGTGACGGTGTCCATCGCCGCCGAGACGAGCGGAATGTTGAGGTCGATGGTCCGTGTCAGGCGCGTGCGGGTATCGGCATGAGCAGGCAGAACATCGGAGGCGCCCGGCACCATCAGCACGTCATCGAAAGCCAGGGCGTCCGTAATGCGATCGTAAAGAGAACCTGAAATAGCCATGACGCGGAGCCCCTCTCGTGTGTTGCGGGCGTCCCGGTTTCATGCTCAGGGCGCGCAGTGCGCACCCGGATTCCTCGACTTTGACCGTGTTTCCCGGCTTGTGTGTCGACTCGACACTGCGGCGTTTGATGCGCCGTCGCCACGGGAAACGGGCCGTCGTGACATTCCGCCTCGGGTTCCCGACCGTTGGCGGCTCCTCATAAGCACTCTGGCGGAAGCTGACAAGCAGAACACGCACTCGATCATCACGAGAGTGTGATTTTTTCAATCGGACAATTCGCAGAATTACACGGGATTTTCCCCTGGGATTTGCAAGATTTGCGAGCATCATCTGTGCCAGAATGACCTGCGTCCTCCCAAGACAGTGTCTGGCACCAGCAAAGAAAAACAAGAAAAAAGCACCGGTCGGGACCGGAGCGGAGATGCATCTGTGAGCAAGCTTTTACACGCCCGAAGCCGACAGGATGAGCCCACTCTTCCGTACGACCGTCCGGATGCCCTGATGGGGGTGGTGCTCGCCACGGCCCTGAATCCAGCGACGGACGCCCATCCCGAGCGCCGCAAGGATCGCGAGCAGGCCATTGTCGATCTCTGCCAGACCGCGCATTTCCGGCCTGAAGGGCTGACCGGACCGTTCATCCTGCATATCTCGGTGCAGGGTCATTCAGGCTTGGTGTTCGACGTGCGCAACGAAGAGGACATGCCTCTGTATGCCCATGTGATCGCCCTTTCGCCTTTCGGCCGTCTGATCAAGGATTACGCCCTGATGATCGACAGCTTCGAGGCCGCCATGGAAGAAGGCAACCGCACGAAGGTACAGGCCATCGACATGGGACGGCGCGCCGTTCATGATGAGGCCGCAGACCTGCTGATCGAACGTCTCAATGGCAAGATCGCCATGGACCGTCCGACCGCCCGGCGACTTTTCACCCTGATGTGCCTTCTGACCCAGCGAGGCTGACCCCACTTCGGACCGGAAACCCATGACCGCGAATACCCCTCCCTCCCCTTTGCAAGAGATGGATTCGCAGGACATCTGGTTTCCTGTCGTTCTGCGTCTTGATGACAGCGCAAGGGTGGTCGTTGTCGGCGGCGGCACCATCGCCACCAACAAGACGGGCCTCCTGCTCGCGACAAAAGCGCAGGTGACTGTCATTTCGCCAGCCCTGTGCCCGGAGTTGCAAAGAGCCCTGATGGGCGGCCGCGTGACCCATATTGCCGCAGTCGCCTCACGTGACATTCTGGCAGCCCATCTACCCGGTTGCCGTCTCGTCTATGCTGCGACGGACGACAGGAACGCCAACCGTCAGGTGGCCGAAATCGCCCGCGAGATGAACATCCCGGTCTGTGCGGTGGACGATCCCGCTCCCTCCTCCTTCATCACGCCCGCCATCGTGCGGCGAGGCCCCGTTATGGTGGCCATTTCCACGTCCGGCGCAGCTCCGGTGCTTGCCCGTCGTATCCGCGAACGCATCGAAACGCTGCTCCCCGCAGGAGTCGGTCGCCTCGCCCGTTTCATGCAGGCCGCCCGCGAAAAGATGGCCCAGCACCACCCCTCACCGGATACGCGCCGCCGCGTATGGGAGAATTTTCTCGATGGCAAAGGGGCCGAGCAGGCTCTTGCCGGTGATGAGATCGCGGCCACCACGACGCTCGAAGGGCTGGCAACTGGCGAGAACGGAAGCGGAGAAGTCTGGCTGGTCGGCGCAGGCCCCGGCGATCCCGATCTCCTGACGCTGAAAGCCCTGCGCCTGATGCAGAACGCGGACAGCGTGCTGTATGACCACCTCCTGCCAGCCGACATTCTCGACCGTGTGCGGCGGGACGCGGAGCGGATTTTCGTCGGCAAGCAGAAGAGTGACCATGCATTGCCGCAACCCGGGATCAACGATGAACTCATCCGCCGGGCGAAAGCGGGCGAACGTGTGCTGCGCCTGAAGGGCGGCGATCCGTTTATCTTTGGCCGTGGCGGTGAAGAGATCGAAGCGTTGATGGAGGCTGGGGTGCCTTTTCGCGTGGTGCCGGGCATTTCCGCCGCGAATGGGTGCGCCGCTTCCGCCGGCATTCCGCTGACACACCGTGACTGCGCCCAGTCCTGCCTGTTCCTCACGGGCCACGCCCGGGCCGACGGTACACTTGATCTGCCCTGGCACACCATCGCGCAGCGCGGCCAGACCGTAGTGATCTATATGGGGCTTGGCGGCATCTCCTGCCTCTGCGAGCGCCTCATCGAGCATGGACTGCCACCGTCATGGCCTGCCGCGCTGATCGAGAAAGGGACGCAGCCTGACCAGCGCGTCATCACGGCCGATCTTGAGTCACTTCCCCGGCTGGCGGTCGAGCAGGGCTTCCGCAGTCCGGCGCTGATTATCGTCGGTGAAGTGGTGCGACACCGCGTCGTCTCGGTGTAGACGCCCATTCCTGAACGCGATTTTGGCAGATGAATCGACTGCGACTCTGATCTGCCTGACAGGCTTCGTTCAGTGAAGCGAGTCTTTCCCGTCTTTGATTCAGGTGCTGAAGACGGGATAGGCCAAGAGGACACTGACGGCTCCGGGCGACTGGCGACATACCTGCTGCGTTCCGTGCCCTGTCACGGCGTCAACAGGGTGGCGTCGCGCTGGTATCGGGGCGATCCTGTCACCCGGACGCCGGGCCATCCGCCCTGTCTTGCGAGCCGTGGGAATGGCCGTTGCCGTCGGAGTGCAGGGCACATGTGTCGGATCGTCGGCAGAGGCACAGGGAATCATCCTTCCCATGCGGTGAGAAGGCTGGTCTGCCTGCTGTTCCTCACGCTATAGCCTCCCCATGTTTTCACTATCCTCCCTCACGGCCCTGCTGCAGGTCGTCCTCATCGACATCACTCTTGCAGGCGACAATGCCATTGTCGTCGGGCTTGCCGTCAGGAAACTGGAGGCAAAGCAGCGGCGAATCGCCGTTCTGATCGGTGTCGCCGCCGCAGCGCTCATCCGGCTGCTGCTGGCCCTCGTGGCCACACAGCTTCTCCACATCATCGGCCTGCGCCTTGCCGGCGGCCTGCTGCTCCTGTGGGTGTGCTGGAAGATGTATCGCGAACTCCGCGCGACGGATCAGCACTCAGGAGACGACACCCCCGCACCGGGAGGGCTGCGTGCCGCCATCATACGGATCATCATCGCCGATCTGTCGATGAGTCTGGACAACGTGCTGGCCGTGGCGGGCGCTGCCGGTGAACATATGGGTGTGCTGGTCAGCGGTCTTGCCATCTCCATTCTGCTCATGGCCTTCGCCGCGACTCTGATTGCCAAATTGCTTGAACGTTTCCGCTGGATCGCCTGGGTTGGCCTGATCGTGGTGTTCGGCGTGGCGATCGAACTGGTGTTCAAGGGCGGCGGCGAGGTGCTCGGGCAGTTCTGATGAGAAAACCGACCTTCTTTCTCCTGATCGGATCGACGGCGTTTCTCTCGGCGTGCTCGGCTTCGCCGGGTGCCCTTTCACAGACGACTGCACCAGCAGCGGCATGGCCGACACCACAACAGGCCGAAAGCACCGGACCCGTCGATGGCGTGGCCGGTCGCCTTACAACATGGCTCCAGTTGGTCGGACCAAACAGTTCCGGTATTCCAGCTCGAACCTACGCGGATTTTCTTGCCACCCGTCCGGTCTGGCCGCACTGGGCCGTCATTCAGGCCCGCTACGAACACGCGCTGACCAGCGAAACAGACAGCAGCGTCGTTGCCGATCTCTGCCGTTCGCAACCTCCGAAATCTGCCCCCGCCCTGAGTCGGTGCGTCACTGTGTCGGGCGATTCATCCACGCTGACGAACGCCGGACGCGCCGCATGGCGAGATGGCAACGATGGCGACCCGGATGCCGCCACGTTGCAGTCCCTCTTCGGGGCTGCCCTGACGCAAAGCGACGACTGGGCGCGTTTCGAGCGGGAAGAACGCAAGGGACGGCTTCCGGCGGCCGCCCGGACGATCACGACGCTTGACGCCGATCATGCGGCCCTTGCCAATGCCCGGATGGCGTTTCGTCGTAATGATGCAAGCGCCGAAGCCGCTCTGGCCTCCGTGCCGCAGTCACTCGCCAGTGATCCGGTTCTCCTTCTCGACCATGCTCACTGGCTGGAAAAAAATACCCGCTTCGATGACGCCCTGAATCTGTGGAAACAGTCTGGCTTCACCATCGAACGTGGTGTTCCGCAGGACATGCGCGGCCGTTTCTGGACCGAACGTGACAGGCTGGCCCGTGATCTGCTCGATCAGGGACGCGCCGCCGATGCGCTGATGATGGCCGATGACCACGGCCAGACCACGGACAGAAACCGTGCGGACGCGACCTTCCTGTCGGGCTGGATCGCTCTTCGGGCGCTGCATGACCCTGCTTCCGCCGAACCGCACTTCCGCGAACTGACTGAGATCCATTCGGTCCTGAACCGCGCCGCCGGGTTCTACTGGCTGGGTCGCGCCCGCGCCGATGCGGGGGATGCAGCGTCCGCATCGGCAAACTGGCAACGCGCCGCCGAGGCTCCCGAAACCTTCTACGGCCAGATGGCGATCGCCAAACTGTCCAATGCGGGAAACACACTCCTCGCGCCTTCGGCGGTGCCTGACGCGCTCGCCACTGCCCTCCGCCAGTGGCGGGTCGCAGGCTCCCGCAACGAGCATGAACCGACCGCCGTCATCACGCGTCTCGACGGCAGTGATCTCGCGCGGGCAGCACAGATTCTCGCGTCGTGGAACGATCCTTCCCATGCACGCGAGTTTCTCACGATGCTGCTCGCGCAGGACAACGTGCCGCAGGACCGGGAAGCGATCGCGGCACTCGCCACCCGTCTCGGACTTGCGGATGTTGGCGTGGCTGCGGCCCGCAAGGCGGCGAAAGACGGCGTGACCATGCCGGATTACGGCTGGCCGGACCCGTTCCAGCCGCCATCGTCCGATCTGCCTTATGGCGTGGTGCAGGCCCTTATGCGGCAGGAAAGCAATTTCAACCCGGATGCCGTCAGCTCCTCGAACGCCATCGGCCTGATGCAGCTTCTTCCAGCTACGGCGCAGGAAACGGCACGGCAGACCGGTGCTGGCTCGGTCACCATCACGGCGCTGCATCAGCCTGAGCTGAACATGCAGCTTGGCACCGCCTATCTGAGCAAGGTTTACAACCGGCTCGGCAATGTCGTGGAATATGCGGCGGCAGGCTACAATGCCGGTCCGCATCGCGTCAGCCAGTGGCTCGAGACACGTGGAGATCCGGCCCGCACCGGAGCCGATCAGGATGCCATGATCGACTGGATCGAGCAGATTCCGCTTGAGGAACCCCGCAGCTACGTCAAGCGCGTGTGGGAAAGCATCGCCGTTTACGCCACGCGACGACAGGGCTGAACACGACCACTCATCAAGAGACTTCGGAGACCGTCTTGGACACGACCGATCAGAAGACCGGCGCACCGTCACGCCCCTCTCCGGAAGGCGCATCGCCCGCCATGGCGCAGTGGTTCGCGCTGAAGGCCGAAAATCCGGACTTCCTGCTCTTCTTCCGGATGGGCGATTTTTACGAGCTGTTCTTTGATGACGCGACGACCGCCGCCGCAGCACTGGACATCGCCCTCACCGCTCGCGGCAATCATGGTGGCGAACCGATTTCCATGTGCGGAGTGCCGGTCGGGGCGGCTCAAGCCTATCTGTCCCGCCTGATCCGACGCGGTTTCCGTGTGGCCGTTGCCGAACAAACCGCCACGCCGCCCTCCAAGATGCCGGGAAAAAAGGCGAAGACCGCGCAGAAAGGGCCACTCCCCCGCGCCGTCGTGCGCCTCATCACGCCCGGCACTCTCACCGAGGATGAACTGCTGGAACCGGGTCGTTCCAACCTGCTGCTGGCGCTGGTGGCGAACCCGAGCCGTCGGAGCGTGACGGAATGGGGGGCTGCGTGGATCGACATCTCCACCGGACAGTTCGAAACGGCGCGATGCACCGAGACGGATCTCGGTCATCTCCTCGCCCGTCTGGACCCGGCGGAAATCCTCGCTCCGCCCGACCGAGATCTCGGTGATTTCGATCTGCGCCGCACGTCTGGCGAACAGCCGCCACCGGCCCATACGGCCCGCGCGCGCCTTGCGGAGTCGTTCGGGGTCGCCAGTCTCGATGCCTTCGGCACGTTCAGCGATGCCGAAGCTGCCGCTGGTCTCATGGCCGTGGATTATATCCGCAAGTCTCAGGCCGGGTCCCTGCCGCGCCTCGCCCACCCGATCCCGCAGGAAGACAGCGCGGCGCTTGGACTGGACCCCGCGACACGCGCCAGTCTTGACCTGCTCCGCGCTCGCGACGGCAGCGACGAGCACACCCTGTTCTCCGCTGTGAACCGGACAGTCACGGCCCCCGGCGCACGGCTTCTCGCGACATGGATCGCTGCACCACTGACCGTCGTGGAGAAAATCTCCTCCCGTCAGGCATGCTGGGACTGGCTGAAAGACGACACACCGCGGGTCAACACACTGCGTCAGATTCTGCGTGGCGCGCCGGATATTGATCGGGCTCTTGGGCGTCTGTCAGTTGGCCGTGGTCAGCCCCGTGATCTTGCCGCCATCCGCGACGGCATCGCCTGCGGCCACCGCGTGGCGGCAGAACTGACGCATATCGCTCCCGACACGCGTCCAGACCTGATTGGCAAGGCACTCGAACAGCTGAATGACTGCGGCCCGTTATGCGAGGAGCTTGATCGTGCTCTCGCCGATGAACTCCCGGCACGCCTTGATGATGGCGGCGTCATCGCAACGGGTTATGACGGTGAACTCGACGCCTACCGCACCCTGCGCGACGATTCCCGCCGTGTCATCGCCACGCTGCAGAACGATTATGCCCAGCGTTTCGGTGTGGCGAGCCTGAAGATACGCCACCATGCCCAACTGGGCTATGTGATCGAGGTTCCCACCGCGGCGGGCACCAAACTGCGGACCCACGAGGACCTCAGTTTCCGTCAGGGCACGACTACGGCGGCGCGTTTTTCCACGGAAGAACTCATTGAACTCGATTCCCGTATTGCCGAGGCCGCCGAACGCGCCAGCGTGCGGGAACGGCAGGTGTTCGGTGTGCTGGTCGCCAGAGCTCTGGATGACGACGCGCTGCCTCCGCTGGCCCGCGCTCTTTCGCTGGTGGATGTCGCCCAGTCCTGCGCTTCTCTCGCAGTCGGGGGAACATGGTGCCGGGCGCAGGTGGATGACAGCGAGTCCTTCAGCCTCGAGGCCTGCCGCCACCCGGTCGTGGAGGCCGCGCTGGGGTCCGGCACGCGCTTCACCGCCAATGGCTGTTCACTGGCTCCCGCTCACAGGGTGATGCTGCTCACCGGCCCCAACATGGCGGGTAAATCGACATTCCTTCGCCAGAACGCACTGGCCGTCATTCTTGCTCAGGCCGGGCTGCCGGTTCCGGCCAAATCCGCTCATATCGGCATCGTGGATCGCCTGTTCTCGCGTGTCGGCGCGGCGGATGATCTGGCGCGGGGTCGGTCCACCTTCATGGTGGAGATGACGGAGACCGCCGCCATTCTCAATCAGGCCGGACCACGCTCCCTCGTGGTGGTCGACGAAATCGGACGAGGCACTTCCACGCTGGATGGCCTTTCCATTGCGTGGGCCGTTCTGGAGGCCATGCATTCGACACTGCGGTGCCGCGCCATTTTCGCAACCCATTTCCATGAACTGGCCGAACTTTCCGAGAGTCTGCCCCGTCTTTCCCCGCATACCATGGCCGTTCGGGACTGGAAGGGGCAGGTCGTCTTCCTGCACGAGGTCATTCCCGGCTCGGCCAAGCGAAGCTGGGGCGTGCATGTGGCGAAGCTGGCGGGAGTGCCCGTGCCAGTTGTCGAGCGCGCTTCACGGCTTCTGAAGGAACTGGAACGGGAACATGCGGTCGCGCCAGCTCCTCTGCCGCTCTTCGAGGACATCGCCCCCGCTCCGCCGGAAGAGGTCGAAACCAACTCCAGTGCTTCCCTTTCCGATTATGAAGAACTGGTGGATGCCATCCTCACGACAGAGCCCGATTCCCTCTCCCCGCGCGATGCGCTCAACGCGCTCTACGATCTCAGAAAATTGGCGCTTGAAGCAAAACGGCTTTCTGTAAGACAATGAGAGCCCTTCAGTTTTGTCCGAGCACCTTCCATCATCATGTCCAGTCTCCACGCCGACGGTACCGCATCTGTTGCTTCTGACATATCAGAGTCCGTTACGGCGGAGCTTTCCCCGGAAGGCATGCTGACCCCAGACAGTCTGGGAGCGTCCCTGAAAGCGGCGCTGGCGAACGCGCCCAGACGCCCGGGCAAGCCGCTGGAGCGCGATGCCGCACTCGCGATCATGCGGCGGCATCTCGGCCGGTATCAGATGGATGTGAAGCGTCGCTTCGAAGCACGGGAACTGCGGGGTGTGCAGGCGGCCAAAGTTCTGGCGATCTTCACCGACGAACTCGTCTGTAATATCGTGATGTTCGCAACCGAAGCGTTGCAATGTGGCGAAGGCGTGCTGGACGAAATGAGCATCGCCGCCACGGGCGGCTATGGCAAACGGCTCCTGGCCCCGTTCAGCGATATCGACCTGCTGTTCCTGACACCCGAAGAGCCCTCGGGGTCGGTCCTCGCGCTCGTGGAATACGTGCTGTATTTCCTGTGGGATCTCGGCCTCAAGGTCGGCCACGCCACCCGGTCTATCAGTGATTGCATCGCGCAGGCCGAAGGTGACACCACGATCCGGACCGCCCTGCTTGACGCTCGCCTCCTCACCGGCAGCTTCAGTCTGTTCGCCATGTTCGAGGCCCGATTCATCGTGGCCTGCGTGGAAGCCGGATCGGCCCGGTTCATCACCGACAAGCGGGCGGAACGGGCAGAGCGGCATCGTCGTTTCGGGGAAAGCCCCTATCTCGTCGAGCCGAACATCAAGGAAGGACGTGGCGGACTGCGTGACATGCAGACGCTCTACTGGATGTGCCGCTATGTCTTCGGTACGCGCCATGTATCGGATCTGATGGCTCCGGAATTTACCCGCCTTGGCTTCATCACGGAGCAGGAAGCTGCCCGTGCCCGCCGGTCATGGGACTTCCTCTGGACTGTCCGCTTCCACCTCCACTATGTCGCCGGTCGCGGGGAGGATCGCTTGACCTTCGACATGCAGCCCGTTCTCGGCGGTCGCATGGGCTACACCCGCCACGGTCGCCAGAATGGCGTCGAGCGATTCATGCGGCATTACTTCCTGACCGTGCGTGAGGTCATGCGCCTCACCCACGTCCTTGAGCCGACCATCATGCGTGTGGCCCTTGGCCCCGCAGCGCATGTCCTGAAGGCAGATGAAGCCATGCGGGAAGCCGGTTTCAACCTGCTTGACGGCCAGATCCTGCCGGATCGGGGAGTCTCCTTCGACGCCGAACCGATCAAGATGTTCGAGTTGCTCGAATGGTCGCGCAACAAACATGTGCCGCTCCATCCTCTCGCACGCCAGCAACTGATCCGCTGGGAGCGCCGCGCCGCTTCGCTTCGCACGTCTCCCCATGCCTCGGAAATATTCCTCCAGCTTCTCTGCGACGACCGCCCCGCTCCGCGCCCGGCCCGTCGTCCCGGACGCGGTGACGCAAAACTGGAAACGATTCCGGTTGATACGGAAAACAGCACGCGTCTCGACTACGTCCACTGGCTCCGCCTCCTCAACGAAACGGGCCTGTGGGGCGCGCTCATTCCCGACTGGTCGCGCATTGTCGGGCAGATGCAGTTCGACACGTACCATATCTTCACGGTCGACGAGCACACCATCGAAGCCCTGCGCATCCTGCGCTGCGTCGAAACCGGCACTATGGCCGACGAAATTCCCGTCGCGTATGAACTGGCGCGTGACATCCAGTCGCGGCGTGCGCTCTACATGGCTGTGATGATGCATGACATCGCCAAGGGACGTGGCGGCGATCACTCGGAACTCGGCTCCGAACTGGCGCTCGAACTCTGTCCCCGCCTCGGGCTTTCCAGCGAGGAAACCGAGACTGTTTCATGGCTCGTCCTGCAACATCTCATCCTCAGCCACACCGCTTTCCAGCGGGATATCGACGACCCGAAGACCATTCTCGATGTCGCCGATGTCGTGCAATCGCCTGAACGGCTGCGCCTCCTGCTCCTGCTGACGATCGTGGATATGCGGGCTGTCAGTCCCCGCGTCTGGAACGCATGGAAAGCCACGCTGCTGCGTGAACTCTACATGCGCGTGGCGGAAGTACTGGAGGGTGGCCTTGCCACACCGGAACGCGACATGCGCGTTGCCCACAGCAAGGCGATCATCGCCGAGACGCTGGCTGAGGAGGATTTCAGCCAGCCTGACATCGACCACTTCCTTGCCCTCGGCTATGCCGGTTACTGGCTGTGCTTCGATCAGGAAACCCTTGTCCGTCACGCCCATCTGATCCGGCAGGCCGAGCAGCGTTCAGCGCCTTTCGTTATTGAAACCCAGCCTCTCCCGACACGTGGCGTCACCGAAGTCACGATCCATACGCAGGATCATCCCGGCCTGTTCGCCCAGATCGCAGGGGCAATGGCATTGGCTGGCGCTTCCATCGTCGATGCCCGTATTCACACGCTCAGCAACGGCATGGCGCTCGACACGCTCTGGATTCAGGATGCAACCGGGGAAGCGTTTGACGAGCCGCACCGCCTGACCAAGCTGTTCGCCATCATTGAAAAGGCGCTGACCGGGCAGATCAACATCGCGAAGGAAATCGCCAGAACGTCGGCCTCGGGGCAGATGCTTTCGCGCACTCGCGCCATTCACGTTCCCCCCCGGGTCGTGGTCGATAACCGCGCTTCCAACTCCCACACCGTGGTGGAAATCAACGGGCGCGACAGACCGGGGCTTCTGCATGACGTCGCGGATGCGCTCAATGAGCTGCGGCTTCAGATCTCGTCCGCACACATCACCACATACGGCGTGCGGGCGGTGGACGTGTTCTACGTCAAGGATCTTTCAGGCATGAAAGTGACGGACGAGCAGCGGCTCGGCAAGATTCGTGATCGCCTGATGTCGGGCCTGAAGCGGGCCGAGGCCACGATTAATTCCGGCTACGACCAGGACGAACTGACCGCCACGCAACCTGAATAAAAGGGGAAGAGAAATCTTCCCTTTTTAACGCGGCAGGGGCTGCTGTGAGCCGACAGCCGGTCGCGATCCTTCGCTGGCGGCAGGTCCATAGATTTCACGGGCACGCCGGATAAAGGCCGAGACCATCAGGCGCACCGCCTCATTGAAGACGACCCCGATGGCAGCCTGAAGCAGGCGTGAGCGAAACTCGAAATCCACGAAGAAATCGACCAGACACCCTCTCGGGTCCGGGGCGAGCGTCCAGACATTATTGAGATATTTGAAGGGGCCTTTTTCGTAGGTCACCCGAACGGAATTCGGTCGATCGAGCGACACGCGCGACCGGAACGTTTCCCGGAATGGGCCGAACCCAACCGTCAGATCAGCCACCAGTTCGCTGGTCGTTTTGGAGACCATGCGCACATTGGCGCACCACGGCAGAAATTTCGGATAACTGCCGACATCCGCGACGAGATCGAAAATCTGCTCGGGCGTGTAATTCAGGACCCGGCGTTCGGAATGGGTCGGCATCAGAACATCTTCACCTTGTCACTTGTTTTTTCAACTGCGGCACGATCCCGCAACTGAGCCGCACGCGCTTCGCTCAGGGCCGCAAAATCGGCATCCGCATGATAGGACGAACGCGTCAGCGGCGTTGCACTCACCTGAAGGAAACCCTTGGCCCGCGCCATTGCGGCATAGTCGGCAAACTCATCGGGTGTGACGAAACGCGCTACGGCCGCGTGTTTGACCGTCGGCTGGAGATACTGGCCCATGGTGATGAAATCCACATCGGCAATGCGGAAATCGTCCATGACCTGCCCCAGTTCGGCCTTCTCCTCACCAAGACCGAGCATCAGGCCGGATTTAGTGAAAATGGACGGATCGAGTTGCTTCACCCGGTCCAGCAGCCGGACGGACTGGTAATAGCGCGCGCCCGGTCGGATGGAGGTGTAGAGCCGGGGCACAGTCTCGATATTATGATTGAACACGTCCGGTCGCGCTTCCACCACCACTTCCAGCGCGCCCGGTTTGCGAAGGAAGTCCGGCGTCAGCACTTCAATGGTGGTCTCCGGAGAAGCTTCGCGAATGGCGGCGATCACCTGCGCAAAATGACGGGCTCCCCCATCGGCCAGATCGTCACGGTCCACCGATGTGATGACCACATGACGCAGCCCGAGGCGCGCAACGGCATGAGCAACACGACTCGGCTCGTCAGCATCAAGCGCACCGGGCAGGCCGGTCGTCACGTTGCAGAAGGAGCAGGCCCGCGTGCAGATCTCGCCCATGATCATCATGGTGGCATGACGCTGCGACCAGCATTCTCCGATGTTCGGGCAGGCGGCTTCCTCGCACACCGTGACCAGCTTGTTATCGCGCATAAGCTTGCGCGTTTCATGGTACACAGGATGATTCGGCGCCTTGACCCGTATCCAGTCCGGCTTCCGCGCAATGGGGTTATCCGGCCGGTGTGCCTTTTCAGGATGACGCGCTGCCTGCCCCTGTTTTCGATGATCGATCAAAACGCGAACGCTCATTGGTTCCTGTCCCGGCCTCGTCAGGCTTCAGAAGTGAGACGCCGCGCTTCACACGTCAAGCGTTGTCTCGACACACCAAGGGCAAGGTTTCGCGAGCGAGACAGGAGCAGCCCTCCCGTGATAGCTCTTCGCTATGGGTGGACAGCCTTTCTTATCATCAAAATGACGCCTTATTTTCAGGACGGTCCATACATAATCTGTTAACAAACCTGCAAAATCAGACACACAAAGACAGTTGCGTGACAACACCATCTCATCTTGAACGCCTCAATCCCGAGCAACGCGCCGCCATCGAGACCACCGAGGGGCCCCTCCTCGTCCTCGCTGGTGCGGGCACGGGCAAGACGCGCGTCCTGACCACCCGCTTCGCTCACATTCTGCTCTCGCACAGAGCGAAGTCCTGGCAGGTGCTGACTGTCACCTTCACCAACAAGGCGGCCCGCGAAATGCGGGAGCGGATCACCAGCATTCTGGGCGAGCCGGCGGAAGGCCTCTGGCTTGGCACCTTCCATTCCATCTGCGCACGAATGCTGCGTCGTCACGCCGAGTATGTCGGGCTTACCAGCAACTTCCTGATCCTCGATACCGACGACCAGCTCCGCCTCATCAAGCAGGTGGTGCAACCGTGGCGCATCGACGTGAAGCGCTGGCCGCTGAACGGCCTGATGGGGATCATCCAGCGCTGGAAAGACCGCGGGCTAACGCCTGACACCATCTCCCCCGCCGACAATACCGATTATGCGGACGGTCACGCCCGCGCCATCTATGCCGCCTATCAGGCCCGGCTCCGCGAGCTGAACGTCTGCGACTTCGGCGACCTGATGCTGCATGTGGTCGAGATCCTGCGTACGCGACCGGACGTGCTGACGCAGTATCAGCGCCTGTTCCGCTACATTCTGGTGGATGAGTACCAGGACACCAACACCATCCAGTATCTGTGGCTCCGGCTTCTGGCCCGACGTGAAGGTGAACCGGCCAACATCTGCTGCGTCGGCGACGATGACCAGTCGATCTATTCGTGGCGTGGCGCGGAGGTGGAGAACATTCTCCGCTTCGAGAAAGATTTCCCCGGCGCGAAGATCGTCCGGCTGGAACGGAATTACCGCTCCACGGCCCAGATCCTCGGTGCGGCAGCGGGACTGATCGCCCATAACGAAGGTCGGCTGGGCAAGACCCTGCGTCCCGGGCGCGACGATGCACAGGGAGATCTGGTTCATATTGTCGGTGTGTGGGATTCGGATGCCGAGGCCCGCGAGGTGTGCAGCCGGATCGAACGGCTCCGACGGGACGACCATCCGCTGGGCGAGTTCGCCATCCTCGTGCGCGCTGGTTTCCAGACGCGCGCCTTCGAGGAACGGCTGGTGCAGACGGGAATCCCCTACCGTATTGTCGGGGGGCTGCGTTTCTATGAGCGCGCCGAAATTCGCGACGCGATCGCCTATATGCGCGTGCTGGTCAATCCGGCCGATGACCTTGCCTTCGAGCGCGTCGTCAATGTGCCCAAGCGCGGCGTCGGGACGGCGGCCCTGCAGAAGATGCATGTGGAAGCGCGGGGGCAGCATGCCTCCCTTTCCGTGGCGCTCGCTTTTCTGCTGAAATCCGGCGGCTTCCGGGGCAAGGCAGCGGAAAAGCTGAACGCTTTTCAGGAGTGCTTCGAAACCCAGCGCGCCCTGCTCGCAAAGGAAGGTCACGTCGTCGCCGTCGGGAACCTTCTTGAGGAAAGCGGCTATCTGGGCATGTGGCGGGATGACAAGGCGCCGGACGCGCCCGGCCGACTGGAAAATCTCAAGGAACTGATCCGCGCCCTCGCCGACTTCAGCACACTGAGCGAGTTCCTCGAACATGTCTCGCTGGTCATGGAAAGCGAAGGCACGAATGAGGACCAGAAGGTTTCCATCATGACCCTTCATGGCGCCAAGGGGCTGGAGTTCGACACGGTGTTCCTGCCGGGCTGGGAAGAAGGCGTCTTCCCCTCGCAGCGCACACTCGACGAAAGCGGCGACAAGGGCGTCGAGGAGGAGCGTCGGCTGGCTTATGTGGGCATCACCCGCGCCCGGTATCGCGCGACCATCCTCCATGCGGCCAACCGACGGATCTATGCCAACTGGCAGGAATCCATGCCGAGCCGTTTCCTTGACGAGTTGCCTGATGAGTATGTCGATCGTGAAGGCGAGACGGCTACGCGGCAGGCCCGGCAGGACTATTCCGGCATTTTCCGGACCAGCGTCTTCTCTGACGACGTGACCAGTTCAATGTCGCCCCTCGTCGCCAGACGGCGGTCGTCGGTCAATGATGAGTTGGCGGCGAACACCTCCAAAATCGAGATCGGCTCGCGCGTTTTCCATCAGAAGTTCGGCTATGGCGTGGTGGTGGACGCTGACAGGGGTTCGGCGGAAGTGGTGTTCGAAAAAGCCGGCAGCAAACGGGTAATGGCCTCCTATCTGCAACCCGCTTCTGAATGAGTGGCAGCTGAAACGCAGACCAAAATCGGCGGTCCCCTCTGGTGCAACCGGGGGTTCGCCTGATATGGAGCCGCTTCCGACGGCCCAGTTCGTCCCATAAAACCCGTCGCCTACCGGGAGGCCATCCATGACCACCAGCCGCCGCAGACATGCGACCGAACTGGAAACGATCTCCGTCACCGTGCCGGAAAGCGCTGTCGAAGCCTATGAAAACGCCATCAGCATGGTGTGCTCGACGGTCGGCATCTTCGAGTTCGACGAAGAAGAGCGGATGTGGCGGGTCGAGGGCGTCAAGGACAGCGGCCATGCGGAGGATGAACTCATCGCCGCGCTGGCGCTGGCGGAACTGACCACCGGCATCGCAGCGGAACTGGAACGGGTCCAGACGGAGACCGAGGGCTGGCTGGCCCGCACCTATGAATCCTTTCCCGCACAGGAAGTCGGCAAGCGGTTCGTGGTCCGGGGCTCACATCTCGACACGCCACAGGACCCCAACCGGATCACCATCACGCTGGATGCGGGCATGGCCTTCGGCTCGGGCGAGCATGGTTCGACACGCGGCTGCCTGCGGGCGCTTGAACAGATCGCCTATCGCAGACCGCGCAACATTCTGGATCTCGGCTGTGGGTCGGGCATCCTCGCGATGGCTGGGGCCGCCCTTCTCCATCGCCCGGTTCTCGCCACCGATATCGATCCCTGGTCCGTGCGCATCACGCGGGAAAACGCGGCGCGTAACGGATTGTCCCGCATGGTCGAAGCCCGCCTCGGCAATGGCTGGTCCACGCCGGAAATTCGCCGCCGCGCACCCTACGACCTCGTGTTCGCCAA
Organism: Acetobacter conturbans; assembly: GCF_011516755.1. Lineage (GTDB taxonomy): Bacteria > Pseudomonadota > Alphaproteobacteria > Acetobacterales > Acetobacteraceae > Acetobacter > Acetobacter conturbans. The sequence continues at coordinate 291,945 of NZ_WOSY01000002.1, forward strand.
CATCCTCGCCCGCCCCCTCTGCCTGATGGCAAAAGACCTCGCCCGTTATCTTGCGCCCGGTGGCACCGTGATCCTTGCCGGCCTGCTGAACACGCAGGTTCGCATGGTGCTGGCGGCTCACAATCGCTGCGGGCTGGTGCTGGAACGCCATCTGCGCGAAGGCGACTGGGGCACGCTGATCCTGCGGAAGCCGGTAGGCGCAAGAGGACGCTAAAACGCGAGCAAGGCTTCTTTCAGGGCTGAAAGAGACGGCGCTCCCCACACTCTGATTTCAGCTCTTCATCGTTTTGAGGCGTATCCGAAACACCTTTAGGGTGTTTGCCGAAAGACTGCCGGGCAGTCAGCGAAGCTGGCTGTCCTTGCTCCCCCGACGGTTGATGCCACTGAAAACCGGCTGCTTGTCGCGTTCCGACTGGCAATCGATGCACAGCCTGACTCCCGCCATTGCCTGCCGTCGGGCTTCGGGAATTTCCTCACCGCATTCACGGCAATATTGTTCGCTCTCGCCCTGAGGAATATGCGCCCGCGCCCGCTTCACCGCGTCTGCGATGGTATCGTCAATCTGCTCCTGAACGGCTCCCTCAGGAGCCCAACCTGTGGCCATCGTTCTTCTCCTGAAACGAAAATCTGACCATATTCCGTTGCGGATGGTGAGGCAAAACGATTTTATTGATGGGGTTTGGGTGGCTGAGGGCTGGGACTGGTTTCGCCTCATCCCGGTCATTTACTGCAACATTAATCCGACCTGATACCGGACACTCCAAGGCAAGATCGCTGTTTCTACGATCCATCCTGCGGTTCAGATGCAGATTGGCCGTTTTAACCGGCTTCTTCCCAAGACGATTGCATAGTTTCAGTTTCGGCCAAGCGGCGGCAGGCGGCGTGCATCCAGCAGGCCATCACATTCCAGCGATAAGCACGCCTGTATTCTTATGTCACGGCTACTCCAGAGGCACGGCTGACGTTGAGTTCACAGCACGACAACCTTTTGTCGTGCCGGGCGACCCCGGCCGCAAGGGATGGCCGCTGCCCGAACCTGGAGACAAGCCATGTCTGACGAAAACAGAGGGGTCGTTTATCTCGGTCCCAATCATGTTGAAGTGCAGCGGATCGACGATCCCAGAATGGAAACACCAGACGGTCGGAAGATTGACCACGGCGTCATTCTCAAGGTCGTGTCCACCAATATTTGCGGCTCGGATCAACACATGGTCCGCGGTCGCACGACTGCCCCTTCCGGCCTGGTGCTGGGTCATGAAATCACAGGCGAAGTCATCGAAACCGGGTCGGATGTCGAGATGGTCCGCAAGGGCGATCTGGTGTCCGTTCCCTTCAACGTCGCCTGTGGACGATGCAGATGCTGCCGCGAGCAGCACACTGGTGTGTGTCTGACAGTCAATTCGAGCCGTGCAGGTGGCGCCTATGGCTATGTGGATATGGGAGGATGGGTCGGTGGACAGGCCCGTTATGTCATGGTCCCTTATGCAGACTTCAATCTGCTGCGCTTCCCTGACAAGGCTCAGGCTCTTGAGCGCATCCGTGATCTCACAATGCTGACCGATATTCTCCCTACCGGTTTCCATGGTGCCATCAATGCCAAGGTTGGCGTGGGTTCAACAGTCTATATCGCAGGTGCAGGCCCGGTGGGTATGGCAGCGGCAGCATCGGCGCGCATCCTTGGGGCGGCAGTCGTCATGATTGGCGATTTCAACCCTGAACGTCTCGCCCATGCGAAGGCGGTCGGATTTGAACCCATCGATCTCCAGAGCCACGACAAACTCGGAGATGTCATCGCGCAGGTCATCGGTGTTCCGGAGGTGGACAGCTTCATTGATGCCGTCGGCTTCGAAGCCCGGGGATATGACGGAAAAGAACAGCCCGCCGTCATTCTCAACCAGGCCATGGAAGTGACCCGTCCGGCCGGAGCCATCGGTATTCCCGGCCTGTATGTGACGGAAGATCCCGGCGCCCATGAGGCTGCTGCCCAGAAGGGCAATCTGACATTGCGTCTCGGTGAGGGCTGGGCAAAAAGCCAGTCCTTCCATACCGGACAGACCCCCGTGCTGCGATATAACCGGCAACTGATGCAGGCAATCCTGCATGGACGCCTTCCAATCGCCGATATCGTCAATGCCACCGTCATTTCACTTGAAGACGCACCACGCGGCTACCATGACTTCGACAAGGGTGCACCGCGTAAGTTCGTTCTCGATCCTCATGGAATGCTGAAGAACGCAGCGTAAGCCTGCTTCGTGTCATGGTCGATCCAGATTCGGACCATGACACGAAAACGGGGAAAGCCCGGCTTTTCGATGGAGACCAGTCCATGACCGACGACACGCCCTTGCATTGCGTCACCCTTATCGGAAGCCTGCGCAAACCATCCTTCAATGCGGCTATTGAGCACGCCTGACCTTAAACTCGCTCGCGAAGGCGCTTCGATCCTCCGCTCTCGGATCAATCGAGGATTTCCCCACTTACAACGCGGATGTTCAGGACGGAAAATTCCCCGATCCCGTTTTGTCCAAAGCAGCCCCGCCTTCCCGATAAAGAAACCAACTCAGCAGGCAGTGCGCGTTGGCGGTGTAACGGGGCACCTCTTCGAAGGGCACAACCATAACAGTGGTGTGCTCGTGTTCACTGGCAAGCCCCATCTTCCGCCCGGAAAGCAGGGTTATCTGATCTCGTGTCAGCGTGATATCAACGGCATAAAGCGTCATCTCTTCATCGCTTCCGCCCGGGGACAGGAAAACCGGCTCCTTTTTCAGCCTGTATGGCGGCCCGCTGGCGTGCCTGAGATCGATACCCGTTTCTTCCTGCAACTCCTCCAAGGCCGCGCTGTCCACGGTGCCGTCATCGACCATGCCTGCCGGGAGTGCGGCGACCATCTCTCCCACAGGAAGTCTGGCTTCATTGACGAGCACAACGTGCTTTTCCTCAGGCGCTCCCTGCACGGTAATCACGGGCATGATGGACACAGTGGGGCCTCGCAGGACGGCAAAGCACGGCATTCTGGCGCTTTCATGCCGGGCATCCGCTTCCACGACGATGAACCCGACACGCGAGCCGAACATCATGACGTCCCGCACGAGAACGGAGCGCAGGTCGAAGCTTGAGCGGGTCTTCTCAATCCATGCCTGAAAGTGGCGGGCCGCCAGCGTCTTTTCATGGAGATCGGGCGGCACGGATGGGACGAAGGTGACTGGAATGGAGGGTCTGGTCATGGTTCCCACAAAGATGTGTTGTGCAGAAAATCTTTGACATGCAGCACCCAATGTCGGCCCGAGCGTTACCTGTTACGCTCACTGCCTAACACCACAGGGGAGCGGTCTGTCAGCGGATCGTGCTCGATCATCATGTCTGAGAAAAATATCAGTACCCCGCTGGAAATCGAACTGAAGCTACTTTTCCCGCCGGATGCACGTGCGCTGCTCGACCGGTTTCTGGCAGAAAAAACCGACGCCACAGAAGCTGTCACGAAGCATCTGGTCACAACCTATCATGACACCCCGGACCTGCTGCTGAGTCGTTCGGGGTTGTCCCTGCGCATCAGGCATACCGGCCATCAGCGCATCCAGACCCTGAAATCGCAGGGTGACGGCAATCGACTGGCTCCCCGACGCGGAGAATGGGAGTGGCCGGTGAAGTCCGATCATCCCGACCTCGATCTGCTCTCCGGCACACCCGCCGAAGTCCTGAGAACCGCGTTGAACGGAAAGCTGGAGCCGGTCTGGCTATCGGATGTCCGGCGGACCACGCACATGCTTCGGCATGACGGTGCGACAGTGGAACTCGCTATTGACGAGGGCTTCGTCCGCGCAGGCGAGGCTCGGGTTTCATTGCGGGAGTTGGAGCTGGAACTCAAAAATGGCCCGGCGACAGCGCTTTACAGTCTGGCGCTGGCGTTACAGGAGCAGATTCCTCTCCGGTTCAGCACCCTCTCCAAAGCCGAGCGTGGCTATCGGCTTCTGACCGGAACGCCGCCCGCCGTCGAGCCGGTGCAAATTCCTCCGCTAAGCAGGGAAATGACACTCGTCGAAGGCTTCAGAACTCTGATTCAGGCTGGTGTGAATGGACTGATTGCAAACCAGCCCGCCGCCGAAGCTGGTGATCCGGAAGCCATACACCAGATGCGTGTCGCCATCCGTCAGTTGCGCACAATGCTACAATTATTCAGCAAGTATACTGAACGTCGTACCCTCGATCCGTTTCAGGGAGAATTGCAACGGATCGGGCGCGAGTTGGGAGAAGCGAGGGACTGGGATGTTTTCTGTCTCGAAACGCTGCCTGCCGCCTTCACTGAGGAGAACGGCACGGACCTGACACGAATGCTGCGCAACGCAGCAGCAGACAAAAGAACAGAGGCCCACCAGCATCTTTTCCGTGAACTGCACGGAACGGCACTGACGACCCTGCTGCTTTCCCTCACCCTCTGGACTGAGAACCATCCTTTTCGTGAGGACGATACACATCTGACAAGGCCAGCTTCCGATAGTGCCTCGAAGCTGCTCAACCGGATGGCCCGCAAAGCCATGCGTCGGGGGCACGGAATGAGCCATCTGTCGGAAGCGGAACTGCACGGACTCCGCAAATCGCTCAAAAAACTGCGTTACAGCACCCGTTATTTTTCCGCCTTTTATCCTCATCACGCCGGTAAGACCTATATGAAACGCTGCAAGCGCCTCCAGCAACATCTGGGGGAGATCAACGATGCGGCAGTCGCCTCGACCCTTACCGACACACTGATCAAAGCGCATCTCGATCTTGCTCCTGCTGCCAGCATTTTGACGCACTGGAATGAAGAGCGTCATCGACATGCGCTTCGGGCTCTTCCCGATTCATGGAAAGATTTTCAGGAGACAGAACCTTTCTGGAATTGAAGATTCCTTACAGACTCATCTGAATTCTACGTGGTGCACAGTCAGATTTTCGTATGGTGGATCATGCTCTGGCCCATACCGAAGGCCACGCAACGGGAGAGTAGTCCATGCCCTCACCTGACACGCAGCCGCCCCTTACCCATCCGGACAAACTTCTCTGGCCCGGAGTGACCAAGGCCGATCTCGCCGCCTACTGGCAGGCCGTGGCGAAAGTCGCGCTCCCCGGCATCGCGAAACGACCTCTCGCTATCGTCCGTTGTCCCAACGGGATCGACGGCCCTCGCTTCTTCCAGAAACATGCCCATTCCGCTCTTCCGGCGGCGATCCGCTCAGGGACATTGCTGGGCCAGCCCTATCTGGCGATCGACGATGAACAGGGTCTGCTGGCCATGACGCAAATCGCTGCAATCGAGTTGCACGGCTGGCAGGCAACGGAGCGAAATCCCGAGCATCCCGACCGGCTGGTGTTCGATCTCGATCCCGGTGATGACCTGCCATTCGGACGCGTCGTCGAGGCTGCCCATATCGTCCGCGACCATCTGGCTCACGTCGGGCTCAGTTCCTTCTGCCGCACGACGGGCGGCCATGGACTGCATGTGGTGGCACCGCTATCCGGCGCTGCCGGATGGGACGCCGTGCGGGATTTTTCGCACGCAACAGCCGAGGCCCTCACGCAGGCCCATCCAGCCCTGTTTGTGGAGATTTCCCGCAAGGAAGCGCGCCTCGGGCATGTTTTTGTGGACTGGTTGCGCAATGGACCGGGAGCAACGGCCATTGAGTCATACTCACCCCGCGCCCGTCTCGGCGCCCCTGTGGCGATGCCGCTACGCTGGGAGGATGTGACCAGCGGTCTGAAGCCGCATGTCTGGACGATGCTGACTGTGCCCGAACGCGTGGCGTCGGACCCGAAGCCGTGGGATGGCTACAGCGCGATCAGGCAGGATATTCCCGAGTCCTGAAAGCGCGTCAGGCAGCGGAGTCAGGAACTGTGCGGCCTTACTCTTCCAGCCCCTGACTCCGCACCAGTCGCGCATAAAGCCCATCCCGGGCCATCAGTTCGGCGTGGGTGCCCTGTTCGACGGCGCGTCCCTCATCCATGGCCACCACGATATCGGCCGAACGCACGGTGGAAAGACGATGGGCCACGATGATCGTCGTACGACCGGCCCGCAACTCGCCGAGCGCCATCTGCACCAGAGCCTCATTCTCACTGTCCAGAGCGCTGGTCGCCTCGTCGAGCAGCAGGAGGCGCGGATGACGCAGCAGCGCCCGGGCCAGCGCCACACGCTGCCTCTGGCCACCCGACAGACGACCTCCGCCCGGTCCCACGATGGTGTCGAAACCATGGGGTAGCGCCGTGATGAACGGCTCCGCCGCCGCCAGACGCGCCGCCTCCCGAACCTCAGCCTCCGTTGCACCCGGACGCCCCATCAGGATGTTCTCACCCACCGACACATCGAACAGCAGCGGGTCCTGACTGACATAGGCAATCGCGTCCCGCAGGCTATCAAGCCGCAGATCACGCAGGTCCACGCCATCGAGAGCGATCGCGCCACCCGTAACGTCATGCAGGCGCGGAATAAGGGATAATGCCGTCGATTTGCCCGCTCCTGAAGGACCGACGAGTGCGACCGTCATGCCCGGCTGCGCTTCGAAAGACAGATCCGTGAGCCCCAGCCGACCGTCAGGATAGCGAAATTCCACTGTCTCGAAGCGCAGGTAGCCGCTGCCTTCCGGCAGCATCACGGCGTTTGGCCGCTCTTCCACGGCAGGTTTTTCGTCAATGAGCGAGAACACCCGCGACATGCCCGCCAGACCTTCCTGCAAGGCCGCATTCAGCGCCCCCAGCGCCCTCAAAGGACGGGCCGCCAGCAGGAGTGCCGCCACAAAGCCGGAAAAATCACCGAGGGTCGCGCCCCCCATGGCCGCTCGCCAGCCGGCAAAACCCAGAACGGCCGCCACAGCCGAGCCTCCAAGGGCTTCAAGAAGCGGATCGACACGGGCACGTCCGCGCATGATCTTCAGGAACGCGTCATGGAGACGGTCGAAAGCACTGGCGGCCCGTTCGCCCTCGCGCTGTTCCAGCCGATACACACGCACGGTCCGTGCCTGCGCGAAACTTTCCGTCAGGAACGCCGCTGTCGAGGCGATCTGTTCATTCACATTGCCCGAAGCACGACGAACCTTCTTGCCGAGCCTCTGGATCGGCACCGCGGCGATCGGATACAGGAGCGCAGCGATCAGGCTGAGTTCCCAGTCCATGTAGACCATGGAGGCGATCAGACCGACCACGGTCACCACATCGCCCAGCGAATTGACCGCCCGGATCATCGCCTCGCGGATGGAAATGGCATCCGTGGTGAAGCGTGCGGCCAGTGCCGCCGGGGCGTCCTGCTCGATTCGCGCCACATCGGCAGTCGTGAGATGCGAGAACATGCTGCCCTGCAAGCCGCGAATGACCACCAGCACCAGCCCCTGCGTGGCGAGGGTCTGGCCATATTGGGCCGCGGCCTTCGCCAGCGTGATCGCCACGATGAGCAAGGGCACCTGATAGAGAATGCGCTCGTCATGGGAGGAAAACATGTCCAGCGCCCGCTGAATGACGAGCGGATAGAGCGCCGTCAGTCCGGCCATGGTGACGGTCAGGGCGATGACGCTGACGATCCGCCCCCTGTGATGGCTGATCTGATCGCGCCAGAGGCGGAGCAGCAGGCTTCTTGTGTCGTCAGGGAGCAGGGCGCGTTTCTGGCGTTTGACCACTTGGGCACGGGGCGGAACTGCATTCATTGCCGTCCTCTACCAACGCAGAGGCATCACGAAAAGAACCACCCCTCACTGTGGTAAGAACCTGTTGTGGTAACAGGCTTTAGTCAAGCCGATATAAATGAAAATATTTTCATTTATATTCAATGCATTATATTAATTTCTTCAGGCAAAAACTTAAATTTTAGGAAACAATCACCCGACGTAAATAAGCTAACGCAGCCTCTTTATCGGCCCGGCATCCGTTGCCTTTCCACCATGTATGAACAACTGCCAGCAAATCCCCGATCTTTGGACCGGGAGGCAGTCCCATCGCCAGCAGATCCCGGCCGGCCAGAGGAAAAACGGGCATCGGCAGGTCGGACAGCATCTGCCGCAACGTCTGCCAGGGTGCTTCGGAATGAGGCGTATCTCCTTCCGCTTTCTCCCGCGCTTCAGCGAGCCATGTTCGACTGAGCCATATCTCTCGCGGCAACTCGGCCAGCAGACGAAGACCGTCTTCCTCCGTCAGTATCCGTGCAGGATGTGGAACCGGTTCACCCAGCATGGCCAGCACCGCGTCGCTCTCGGCGCGGGAGAGCCGGAGACGTGCGAGACATTTCCTCACCGTCTCATCTCCACTCCCTGAGCCCGCGAGAAGAGCCGCAAGACGCAGGAGTTCGTCCGAGGGAGCGCCCAGACCGATCAATGCCTCAACCCGTCGGACTGCTTTTTCCGCATGATCCTTCAGTTCCGGCAGGCAGGTGGTCAGCACATTCGTGCGATCCATCAACCTCAGGATCGCCACGACGTTCGGCCCGGTCAGGAGACGTCGCAGTTCGGACCATATCCGTTCCACCGACAGGAGTTCGATCAGGTTCACGCACCCGGCAATCGCCGCAAGGGTCTCCTCATCCGGCTCCCCTGAACCGAAACGTGCCTGAAACCGAAAGAATCTCAGTATCCTGAGAGCATCCTCGCGAATACGGGTGCGAGCATCGCCCACAAAGCGCACATGCCCAGCCGCCAGATCCTCAAATCCACCGAAATAGTCATGCACTCTCCCGTCGCTGTCGCAGGACATGGCGTTGATCGTGAAATCCCGCCGCGAGGCATCCTCACGCCAGTCCGAAGTCCATGCCACCTCCGCATGGCGGCCATCGGTTCGCTCATCGCGCCGAAGAGTCGTGACCTCGAATCCGCGCCCGTCGATCACAGCCGTGACCGTTCCATGCGCAAGGCCCGTGGGAATCGCCCGGATTCCCGCCGCCTTCAGCATCTCCATCACGTCCTGCGGCGCTACCGGCGTTCCAAAATCAAAATCGCTGGCAGAGACGCCCTTGAGAAGATCGCGGACCGCGCCACCGACCAGACGCGCGGACGGGAGCACCTGCCAGATCCTCTCGATCGCCGGGAAATCAGGCAGATTATGGAGGGTCAGGCGGTCTTCAGATCTCATCAGCAATCATCATCCACCTCGCGGCAGCCACGGGGTGCGAGCGCCAGCGGGAAAAACTGCCCTGAACTCCAGACACCCAGGCAGGCCCGTCCTTCACAACATCCGGGTTCCGCGAGTGCCGCCAGTTCATACCAGACAGGTCGCGATATCCGGGCCTGCAAGGGCAGTTCCTCCGGCCCCTGCCGCACCATGAGATAAGGCGGCGGGGCACTGTCACAGGCATCCAGCGGGACATCCCACTGTGCGGTGATGGGATGGTCCGGGCCTGCCGTAATGACCTGATCGACATTCGTGCGGAAACACAGGATCTGCTGCCGTCCAGCGCCCTTCCACTCCAGTTCGATCGCCACGAAAGGCACGTCCTCGACCTCGATCGTGCCTTCCTCGACCGGAGTCCGCAGCCAGTAGGCTCCGTCCGCCGCTCGCGAAAGTGCGGAGGCGAAAAGACAGACCATCGGCTTTCGCCTGATCGGCGAACCCTTGTAGAGCCAGACCCCGTCCCGCCGAATCAGGAAGGGAAGCTGACCGCAATTATGGGGTTGCCGGGGTTTGCGCCCCGGTTCCTCGGCAAGAACGCTGGATGTCACGTTCAATTAACTCACATCTGTTTGCCTGTGCACCATACCGATATAGGGTTGCCTACCGGCTTGATGTAAGCCCCGGACGTGTCAGATTGGACTCATGACGCCTGAAACGATGCCAAACCAGACCGCTTTCTTCTCCCCCGAGACCGGCTTCGCCCCTTCCGGCGGCTCGCCCGACGCAGCAGCGGCGGCCCGGCAGGCCGACCTCGTCGCGCAGCAATTGCAGATTGTGCGGGAGGAAATAGGCCGCGTTGTCTTCGGACAAAAAGAAATTGTCGATCAGGCGCTTGTGAGCATCCTCTCCGGAGGTCACGCCCTGCTGGTCGGCGCACCCGGCCTCGGCAAGACGCTGCTGGTCACAACGCTCGGGACCGTGCTCGGTCTCGATTCCCGTCGCGTGCAGTTCACGCCCGACCTGATGCCGTCAGACATCACCGGCAGCGAAATCCTCGACGAGGACACCTCAGGCCACCGCAGCTTCCGCTTCGTGCCGGGCCCGGTCTTCTGCCAGCTCCTGATGGCTGACGAAATCAACCGCGCCAGCCCCCGCACCCAGTCCGCCCTGCTTCAGGCCATGCAGGAACACCGTGTCGCCATCGCGGGGACGGAATACGCGCTGCCACGCCCCTTCCATGTGCTGGCGACGCAGAATCCGCTGGATCAGGAAGGCACCTATCCGCTGCCGGAAGCACAGCTCGACCGTTTCATGCTCCAGATCCAGCTCACTTTTCCGGATGAAGCGGACGAACGGGCCATGCTCCTCGCCACGACCGGGACCACCCAGACCGCCGCCAAGCCGGTGCTGACTGCGGACGAACTGATCTATGCGCAGTCCATGGTCCGTGCCCTGCCCGTCGGCGAGCGCATTGTGGATGCGATCCTGCGTCTCGTCCGTTCGGCCCGTCCCGAGACGAGCGACGTGCAGATCGTGAAAGACTCCATCTCGTGGGGACCGGGACCGCGCGCTGCACAGACCCTGATGCTCGCCACACGCGCCCGCGCTCTGCTGGACGGACGCCTGTCGCCAAGCCTTGACGACATCGCCGCCCTTGCCCGCCCCGTGCTGGCCCACCGTATGGCGCTCAGTTTCTCGGCAAGAGCCGATTCGACCCGTATTGAGGACGTGATCGACGAACTCGTGTCCCGTCTCGGCTGAGCGTGGCGCAAGGCATGACGGGAGATGACAGGACGTCCGGGAAAGGTTTTTTCTCCCGGGTGAGGAGCAGGATGCGTCCGGGCGCGCCCGGAACAGGAGACCGCTCCACAGGGGACACATCCGGACGCCCAGGCCCAATGGTCGCTGCGGATGCGGACTCGCTGGCCGCTACGCTGCCCTCCCTTGTGCTTGAGGCGGAACGCATTGCCGCGACGGTCGCTGCCGGTCTGCACGGCCTGAAACGCTCAGGGCCGGGAGAAACATTCTGGCAATACCGGCCCGCGCTGCCCGGTGAACCGGTGACACGGATCGACTGGCGACAATCCGCCCGCAGCCATCGGGCCTATGTGCGCGAAACGGAAGCCGAACACGCGCAGACCGTCTATCTCTGGTGCGATCTCAGCCCCTCCATGAGATGGTCTTCACTCCCGTCATCGCTGCCGCTCAAACGTGACCGCGCCATCCTGCTGCTGCTGGCCACGGCCTCTCTGCTGGAACGCAGCGGCGAGCGCGTCAGGCTCCTCTCTCCCGCAGGCCATGTCGACCTGCCACCGGGCAGTGGACGGCTGGCAAGCCGCATCGCTCTGGCCATGACCGTTCTGGCTGAACGCACAGACCTTTCGGGACTACCAACGGCGGTGGCGCTGCCGCCTCATGCCCAGCTTATTATCGCCAGCGATCTGCTGGCGCCCGATACCGATATCACCGCACTGTTCCGGACTCTGACGGGGAACGGCCTTCGCTCCCACATCATTCACATTGTCGATCCTGCCGAACAGGAGCTGCCCTACTCCGGCCGGGTGCGTTTCGAGGGAACCGAGCACGAACCGGATGTCATCCTGCCAGCCGTGGAAACGCTTCAGAACGATTACGGCAAGCTTTTCGCCACGCGACAGGCCAGCCTGCGCGACCTTGCTGAACGGGGTCGTCATACTTTCCAGCCTCATCGAACCGACGCTTCCCCCACCACGGCCCTGCTTGCCCTGAGTGCGTCACTCGCAGGCCACAGGGGAACGCGATGATTTTCCAGTCTCCGGCTCTTCTGGCAGCGCTTGCCTCGCTGCCCGCCATCTGGTGGCTGCTTCGCGCCCGGCCGCCCTCGCCCCGCGCGCAGATTTTCCCGCCCGTCTCGCTGCTGGCCAGACTCACCCCCAACCATGACGATGCCGCGACGCCGCCATTCTGGCTCCTCCTTCTCCGACTGGCCGCTGCGGCCCTGCTCATTCTCGGACTATCCGGCCCAACCATTCCGGGCGAACCCCTGCCGCTTCCCGGCAACGGCACCCTGCTCCTTGTCATCGACAACGACATGATGGCCGCCCCGGACTGGAACGAGCGCAACGCCAGTGCACATGCTCTGCTTGATGCCGCCGGAAAATCTGGACGCCGGGTGATCCTCCTGCCGACCGCGTCAAATGAAAATGATCCCTCCGGGGCCGAAGCCCTGCGACCCGTTTCCGCCGAGCAGGCTTCACACCAGCTTGACGCTCTTCGTCCACTGCCCTGGTCGGCTGAACGGCATCAGACCAGCGCCCGACTTCAGACTCTAAGGGCAGACGGAACAGCGATCGGAGCGGTTGTCTATTTCTCCACTGGGGTCGCAACGCCCGGTGGAAATGGCGCCGTGACCGACAGGGAATTCGCGTCCGCCATGCAGGCACTCGGTTCCGTTCAGGAAGTGCGTTTTGCCGACAGCAACGGTTTCGTGCTGGGTCGCGCGACCAGCGACAATGCGCCCTCTCCTGACACGGCCACCTCATCCGGCGTGATGGCGCGACTGATCACGGTGCCCACGGATGCGCCGCGCCATATCCGAATCCGTGCCCATAGCGAAGATGGCGGAACGCTTGCCCTGACCGAAATCGCCCTTCCCGCCGGAAGCGGTGAAGTGCCTGTCAGCATCCCTCTGCCGACCGTCATGCGCAACCGGGTGGACATGCTCACCATCGACGGCCACGCGAGCGCCGCCACCACGCTGCTGCTCGATGAGGGAGACAGGCTGCGGCCGGTCGGGCTGATCGCCTCCGGCACTGGCGATACACCTCTAGTCGGAACCCTGTTTTATCTGAAGCGCGCCCTCGGCCCGACATCGGATCTCCACACTGGCAGCAGCGCTTCCCTGCGGTCCCAGCCCCTCTCGGTTCTCATCGCTCCCGATGGGACGCTTGCCGATATCGAAACGCGCCGAAAGATCGCGGACTGGGTGCGGCAGGGCGGCACACTCATCAGATTTGCCGGACGCACGCTCGCGGGCAGTGAAGACAGCACGACGGATGCAGATACTCAGAATCCGGCAGTCCTCTCTGATCCGGGCAGCACGCTTCTGCCCGTTCCGCTGATGCCTGCGGCCCGACAACTGGGGGGCACCATGTCATGGGGCAAACCTCAGTCGCTGGCGGATTTTTCGGACAACTCGCCTTTCCATGGGCTTGAGGTGCCAAAGGATGTAACGGTTTCGCGGCAGGTCCTTGCCCAGCCGTCAGCGGATCTCTCGGTTCATAGCTGGGCGCGTCTCGCCGACGGCACACCGCTCGTGACACATACCCAGCTCGGCAAGGGTGAAATCGTCCTGTTCCACGTCACGCCAACGGCGGACTGGTCCAATCTGCCGCTTTCCGGCCTGTTCGTTTCCATGCTCACCAGACTGGTGGAGCATGCCAGCGGGGTGGATATGCCCTCCGATAATGTCATCCTTTCCCCGGTCCTGACTCTTGATGGCGAGGGAACGCTTGGACAACCCTCACCGATGGCGCGCGGGCTGGCCTCAAGCAAGTTTGGTGATACGCCTCCCTCTCCCGAACATCCGCCGGGACTTTACGGATCACGGGCGGCACGCCGCGCCCTCAATGTCGGCGATACGGTCCACTCCCTGTCCGCTCTTGTGCCGACGGGTGCCGTTACCAATCCGGCGGGACACCGTCCCGACAGGCGACTTGGGCCGGATCTTCTCGCGCTGGGCCTGTTGCTACTGGCGTGCGATACCGTCGCCACAATATTCCTGCGGGGGTTCTCCCTGCCCTTTCGGCGTCGCGCGGGCCGCGCAGCTCTGCACGCCATGACAGCGACAGGATTGCTTCTCGGTGGCCTGACCGTCTCGGCTCATGCTCAGGATGCACCTGCCGCCCCGACGACCGAGGCATCTCCCGGTAACGCCGTGCCGGGTGCCGCCCTTGAAACGCGCCTCGCTTATGTGATGACCGACGATGCGGAAGTAGACACCGTCTCCCGCGAAGGGTTGCAGGGGCTTTCAGACTACGTGAACACACGCACTTCCGCCGTGCTGGGCCACCCTGATGGCGTACACCCCGGCAAGGACGATCTTGCCTATTATCCGCTGCTCTACTGGCCGATCACGCCCAACGCCAAGGCCGATCCGGTCATGACGACTGCCCTGACAACCTTCATGGCCCGGGGTGGGATGATCATCATCGATACGCAGGGCGTGGATACCGCCACCTCGACCGATGCCGACACGCTGGCAGGCGAGGCCCCCGGCAGCACCGCGGCTCTGCGACGCGTGACGGCAGGACTGCCCATTCCACCGCTGATGCACCTCGACGATCATCACGTTCTCAGCCACACATTTTACCTTCTCCATGACTTTTCGGGGCGTTATGCGGGGCAGCCCGTCTGGGTCGCGCGAGAGGGAGAGGCGGAAAATGACGATGTCAGTCCGGTCATCATAGGCAGTGCCGACTGGGCCCATGCCTGGGCCATCGATCCGAACGGCGACACCCGCTTCGCTGTTCTGCCGGGCGGCGACGAGCAGCGTCGCATTGCCTACCGCTTCGGGGTCAACGCCGTCATCTATGCGCTGACAGGCAACTACAAGGCGGATCAGGTCCACGTTCCCGCCATCCTCAAGCGTCTTGGGCAATGAGGGCGGCATGATCGACAGCTTCACACACACAATCGCCTTTGCCCCGCTCCTGCCACAGTGGGCGCTGCTCACGCTGGCGGTGCTCCTGATCCTGACGCTGCTCTTCGGCCTATTTACGCGGATGCGTGGCGCACTGCTGCGTGCGCTCGCCGGAGCCGCCGTTCTGCTCTGGCTTGCAGGACCGCAATCGCTGAAGGAGACGCACCGGGAGTTGCCGGAAACGGCGCTGATCGTCGTCGATCAGACGGCCTCGATGCAACTCGGCAACCGTGCCGCCATTGCCCGCGCCGCCGCCCGAGTGCTCGGAGAAAAAACGCCGCAGGGTCTCAGCCTGCGCATAGTGACGATCCGTGGTGAGCAGACGCATGGCACCCGACTGTTCGATGCCTTCGCGCAAGCGGCAGCCGACATTCCGCCCGAACAACTTGCGGGTGCGGTTTTCATCACGGACGGACAGACCCGCGATGCTCCCCCGGACGTGCCGGAACGCCTGTCCCTGCATGACGAACACGGGCACCCCGTCACCCTGCCGCTGCATGTCCTGCTGACCGGGCGCGGCGAAGAAACCGACCGCCGCCTGCGCGTCCTGCAGGCGCCCCCTTACGCGATCGTCGGCAAGTCCGCTGTGATCCGCGTGCAGGTCGATGATCTCGGTCCGGGCACACAGACGGGGACACCTGCCAGCGTCACGCTGACAACCGACGGCAATCCGGCGCTTACCGTGCCGGTCAAGACTGGTGAGCCACAGGATATCTCGCTGCCTGTCGTCCATCCCGGCGAAACACTTGTCGGACTCTCGGTGTCTTCGCTGGCCGGTGAAGTGTCCACGCGCAACAATCAGGATATCCTGACGATCACCGGTGTGCGGGACCGCCTGCGCGTGCTGCTGGTATCCGGCACGCCCAATCAGGGCGAGCGCGTGTGGCGACGGCTTCTGAAGGCCGATCCCTCTGTCGATCTCGTCCACTTCACCATTCTGCGGCCGCCTGAAAAGGACGATGGCACGCCGCTTTCCGATCTGGCGCTGATCGCCTTTCCAGTCGAGGAACTGTTCCAGAACAAGATCAATCAGTTCGACCTGATTATTCTCGACGGCTTTGAAAACCGGCATATCCTGCCGCCAATCTACCTGCGCAACATTGCGCGCTTCGTGCGCAAGGGCGGTGGCCTGTTCCTGATCGCCGGGCCAGAATTCACCGGTCCGAACTCGCTTCAGGATACGGCGGTCGGCGATATTCTCCCCGCACATGTCCCGTCTTCACCGCCTGATCTGTCACCTCTTGAAGCCGCGCCGGGTGTCATCCTGAACCGCTTCCGGCCCCAGCTCACCGAGGAAGGACGGCGTCACCCCGTCACGGCTGAACTTCCCGGCGCTCCGGGGTCACATGCATCCGCGTCCTCTCTGTCAGCGGCCAGCGACATCGCTGGTGAATGGGGACCGTGGTACCGTGCCCTGCGACCGGATGATGCCCACGGGCAGGTTCTCATGAGTGGCCCGGACGCTTCCCCGCTTCTGGTTCTCGACCATGTCGATAATGGACGTGTGGCACTTCTGCTTTCCGATCAGATATGGCTCTGGTCGCGCGGAGAGTTTGGCGGCGGCCCGCAGGCGGAACTGCTGCGCCGTATCTCGCACTGGCTGATGAAAGAGCCGGATCTGGAAGAAGAACGGCTGGAAGCGCATATCGCCGATGGCTCCCTGACAGTGACACGTCACAGCGTTGCCGGAACGGCCCCCTCCGGCGTGACAGTCACCGCACCTGACGGTTCGACTTCCACGCTCGCCATTCGCGAAACCTCTTCTGGTATCGCCAGCGGCAGAATGCCGGTCACGCAAACGGGTATCTGGACAGTGGACGATGGCGCCCACCGCGCCTTTGCCGCTCCCGTGAGTGCCGATCCGGAAGAATTCTCGGATCTGCGCCTCACGGCAGACTTTGTCGGCCCCGTCGTGAAACGAACCAGCGGAACCCTCGCATGGATTGGAGATAATCCGGCGATGCTCACCATTCCACCTATCCGCCTTGGCGCATCTCCCCATGCAAACGCCCTCACCTTTCCGCAACGACACGCGCATGTCCTCACCGGGACCAGCACGACACCACTGCTACCGGTCTGGCTGGTGCTGGGTGTGACGGCATTGCTGCTGGGCGCGGGATGGTATCGGGAAGGACGACGGTAGAAGCTTAAAAGGTCTTTTGGAATTCGTTCTGATGATTTTTCAGCATGTCATGTGCGTGATTCGTTCTCTGGATGTGAACACCTGAGCACAGAGGCCGCATGGCCGGAATTACACACAGGACGAACCGCTATCCGCCTCTGATCTGACCGATGGATGGGGAACGGGAGCGCATAGCACCCATGATGACGCCAGCGTACCAGCTTGACCGGAAGCGGACTTCCTTGAGATCACCAATATGCTGTCCTGTCTTGTTTCAAATCAGACTGCGGGTGGGATGGGAAATGCTTCCGGTTCATTTTGGCCCGTGGCAAACGTTTTACTGGTGCGTTCCGCAGGCTGAGGCGCCGGTTTCTGTCCCAGATCATTCATGATGTCTGCCTGATACTTGATCGTGAGGCGGCAGGCCGCGAAGTGAGCCCATCCGGTGATGTCATCAATAGCCAGAGTCAAAGCACCTCATGCAAAGACACATGGTTATGGCGCTGGTAAAAAGATCGTCGATCAGAAACGCTACATCGCGGTTGCTACCGCTGGCCGACTGCTCCTAGTCAGGCTGACGGCTGCATCCATCTGATGGACAAGGCCGCCTTTCTCGACGTCACAATCGAGGTCATCCGGCGGTCAGATACTGCAAAAGGCTTTGAAATCCTGCCTTGCCGATGGGTGGTGGAAAGGCCCTTCGGCTGGATGATCCGATGGCGTCGCCTCGTGAGGGATTACAAACAGCAGGTGAACGTAGCAGACACCATGTTCACATCGCTATGGGGAGCCTACTGTTACGTCGAAACACTCACCGCTGAATTTCCAAAAAGGCTCTAAGACCATGATAAATTTATAATTGAATTAACTAAATTTTCCGTAAAATAATTCACAAGAGAAAAATCAATATTTGTAAATGAATACGAATTATCATAATCCAGTAGTAAATTTAAACCATATCCATGATATGTTATCAGCTCGTTACCTTCATTAATAGATAGTATTTCCCAATCATTTATGTGTGAATCAGTGGAGTTTATGTTTTTTTCTCCATCAAATGATAGAAATTTACCACTTTGATTAACTATACAATACTTATTTCCGACACCATTTATTATAATACACATTTTACTACTATCATTACTGAAAAATATTTCGTTATTATAATAGCATAAAAACCTTTCATCTGGGGTTTTAATTAAATTTAATTTGCATATAATATTAGAATATTTTCGTATTCGACAAACAGAATTCATTCCATTTAAAAATGATTTATCTCCATTTGCATGCAGGATACATGGCGTATTTCCATTGTTTTTATTTCTTACCAAAAAACCATTAAAGTCATAATCATTGCCCGAATTTGCCATTGTTGCAAATAAAAAATCACTTACATCGACCTTAATATTAACTTTATTAATATAAATATAATATTGGCACAAAAGTTGATCATCAATTACATTTGAATTTTTGTGAACTTCTACGCAAAATCTCACCATTTCCTTTATTGATTTTGCATATCCAATATATACACCACTATTTAAAT
This sequence comes from Acetobacter conturbans, assembly GCF_011516755.1. GTDB lineage: Bacteria > Pseudomonadota > Alphaproteobacteria > Acetobacterales > Acetobacteraceae > Acetobacter > Acetobacter conturbans. The sequence continues at coordinate 310,353 of NZ_WOSY01000002.1, forward strand.
AGCAATTTTCTAATTCAATATTCTCAAAGCTTCTTTTTATAAGCGATCGGTCACAGTTTTCTATATTTGGATAAAGCTCTAGAGATGGCCAGAAATTTTTTTCTGCGTTAAATAAAACATCACAGTCCATTGATAAAAATTTAGAAATTATATTTTTGTAGTTATCTAAAATAGATACATCATACCCATCCGTAAATAAAATTATCTCATCATCATGAATAGATGATGTGGACAGAAAATCATCAACAAGTCGTATTTTTTCATAAAATCCAACAGTCCCTCTCTTCATATTACTTGAAAGATTAATAAATCTAAACCCATTTTCTATGGATTGACTTTTTAATAAATTTATCATTTCCTTAAAAGGAGTGCCAACTGTCAAATGTGTTACGTACATTTCTTTTTCCCAAAAGAAAATTATTGTATTAATAACGCCAACAATTATCATCTCTTTATTACTAAGTAACTAAAATCTCCCTAGAGCGTGTAGTCAGTTAGCGCCTGCTGGTCTGGGCCTTGTACTTTTGTCCGATGCATGATGTTTTCTCCCTGTTTTCAGGGGGGATATATGGATGCGCCGGTATGCTCTGAGTGACAGTCAGTGGGAGCAGATCAGGGATCTTCTTCCGGGCCGGGAAGGCCATGTGGGCGGGACGGCCGCGGATAACCGTCTGTTTGTGG
>NZ_WOSY01000003.1 GCF_011516755.1 Acetobacter conturbans
CACACAGATTGCAGATTTGTTGCAGCCCCGGAAATCCGCCACTTCCACACCAAATTCAAACACCAGCAACACAACGCCCACTAACCCATGTGGCTAAAATGCAACGGTTATTCGCATCGGACTGAAAGCGGAATGTGACAGGATCTTTAAAAAGCATCTTTGCGTCAGCGTTTCCTTTGACCGTGGAATCTGCTGTGCCATGACAGAACAGCTTTTTCACATCGCTTGAAATGTCTGATTCATGACTGCCAATGCCCTCCCGGCGCTCTCACGGCGCCAGCTTTCCGTTCTTTTGGGAACATCCCTCTGTTGCGGCACGCAAGCCCGTGCGAACCCGCTGCCAAGCAATGTCACGATTTCAACAGGGGATTTCCTGACGGAAGTCGAGGGGGACAACCACACCCTCATGACGACAAGCCGCTTTCGGGCCAGCCCTAACGTTCCCATCATGTGCTGGCCTGTCGCACCCGATACGAGAAAGCCACGCAAGGACACAGTGTTCAATCGGATCTGGCTGCTGCAAACATCTCTCGGATTGCGCGGATATTCCGTCATCTGCCAGCACGCAGGCTGCCTTGTCTCGGATTGGAATGCTCAACGACATCTGCTGGTCTGCCCCTGTCATGGGTCGGCCTACGATGTCGATCAGGGAGGACGTGTCGTGGAAGGGCCCGCACCCCTTCCCCTCCCCTTCGTTCCCGTCAGTTCGGAAAACGGATATCTGCGCGTCGCAGGAGTATTTTCCGGGCATATCGGCTCTCATGCCACACGAGCCGACTGACCACGCTGCGATCAGGGTTCCGGCGCTGCCGGAAAGAGACGCAGCGCCTGCGTCATGACTTTCTTTTGATAGGCCGAATTCAGTGCGGGCGTATGGGAATGATAATCCCCGATGGCCTTCATGAGATCGCCATGCGACTCGTTCAGATAAGTACGCAGCACCACAGCCGATGCCGCAACATTGAAACAACCGTCCGACACAAGGCGCGCCGCCGTCTGCACCTCGGGAAGTCTGGAAAGCTGGGCAATCGGCTGAATCCAGCGCGTGTTGATCTGCATCAGCCCGAGATCTGACGATCCGTCCTTGTTACGCCGGATCATACCAATCGCTCCGCGTTCCACCTCCCATATGGTCGGCAGGACGCGGGGCGGGATATCGTAACGGATCGCGGCGGCAAGCATACAGGCAAGCAAGGGAGCCGGCATCAGAACTCCATGTTCTCAAAAAACCAGATTTTGACCGTCTGGACCGAAATGTCATGGTTCTTTAATACTTCAGACCTGTTCCAGAGCCACGGCAGGCGTCTAGTAACGCACTGCCTTCAAACAGTGAAAGCGTCATCATAAAAATGTCACAACCTGACCACCCTTCAGAGCAGGACGATGCTGGCTTCACACTTCTGGAAATTCTGGTCGTGCTGGCTATCCTGGGCCTTCTGGTAGGGCTTGTTGCACCGGCCGCCCTGCGTCAGCTCGGAGGCGCCCGTGTCTCCGTCGCCCAGCAATCCATAGCGAGAATCGGGACTGTTCTCGACATGTACAAGCTGGATGCAGGCACGTATCCCAGCACGGAAGACGGCCTGGACGCCCTTGTCCACCGCCCGTCCGGTGCGGAAAACTGGAATGGCCCCTATCTGAAAGGCTCGGGCGCTCCGGTAGATCCCTGGAAACATCCTTACATCTATCGCTTCCCTTCCGACCGTGACGGCAAGGATTACGATCTTTGCTCCCAGGGCCCGAAAGAAGGCGACCACAGCGAAGAAATCTGCAATCCGTAAGAAATCGTCTGTTTTATGAAAAGACGAGGGCGGGAATGAAAGACTCATTCCCGTCCTGGTCCTTTTAACAGACTCCTCAGAACGGCAGCGCCCCCGTCTCCCACCGCATGACCTTCCAAGGCACGGGGCGGGCATCCGGCAGCAGAATAACCTCCACATGACGAACGATCGCGCCGCCCCGTAACTCGACCCGCGCATCCACCGTGATCAGTGTGTCCTCGTCGCTGACTTCGTCCACAACATTTCCCGCAATGCCGGTTTGGCGCAGCGCAGCACGCACCACCTTGTCCTCCGTCGCCGCAGACGGCTGCTGCAACTCTGAAAAAGAGAGGTGTGGCGAGACAATTTTCAGGACTAAACTCGTCATGCCGGGCACGGCGAGAAGATCATCGGACGTGCGAAACGGTGCACCCGTCGTCGTGCACACCGCTTTGCCAGCGATCGACAGAGAGCCTGCCTGATTATCGGAATCCGGGTTGCGCCATGAGAAAATCTGTTCCGCCAGCATGCTGGACTGTTCGGATGACAGACCGCTGGCGGTAAAGAACGCCTGCAACAGGGCGCGACTTGCCGTATTCGGATTGAGCTTTCCCCGCTCCATCACGCTGCGAACCGTGGCGCCACCGTCATCGCCTTCGAGCGGATGCCACATGCCGTTGACGGCGGATGCAGCATGTCCGGACGTGGCAATGGTGAACAGTTCCGTCGTAATGGCCGCGTCTGCCGTGGTTTCCAGTCTCGCCTGAAGAGAAACGCGCTCCCCCAGTTGCATGGCAGACCGCCCGGTGGACAGCACCTGACTGACCAGCAGGGCCAGGAAGCCCATTGTCCACAGAACAAGGAGGAGTGCGAACCCCTCCTCGCCGCGTCTCGTCCCCGATGATCGCCGTTTAGTCATTCAATCCCAAGGAACGCAGTATCCTGTGCTGCGGATCAGGCGAGCCCGTCATGGGCAGCGTGTTCAGCTCGTGCGGAAGGATAGCCGCATGCGGTAGTTGTTCACGCAGATCCGCCGTGAAAGCATAGGCATCAGTCTGATTGTGGATGACATGAGGCGTGATGAGCACCAGCAGTTCCGTGCGCGCGCGCGTGTTGCTCTGACTGCCTCCCAGCAAACCGAGGATAGGGACATCCTTCAACCAGGGAATACCCTGATTGCCTCGACTGGACTTATCGGAGATCAATCCGGCCAGCCCGACGGTCTGGCCGTCGGAAATCACCACACGCGAACTCACCTGACGCTGCGAGAAGGTCGGGCTGTCGATCGTGCCGCTGCCCGTCGAGGTGGTTGAGGACGCCACCGAACTGACCTGCTGAGAAACATCCAGCGTGACGACCCCGCCATTACTGACATGCGGCGTAACCTGAAGGATAACGCCGGTCGGCTGATAGTTGATGGAGTTGGTGATGGTGGAGTTGGATGTCAGCACACCCGTAGTGCTGCCTGTCAGATAGGGGACCATGTCGCCCACCATCAGCGAGGCCGGCTGGTTATCCACCACCATGATTTCCGGCGATGACAGCACCTGCACGGAGGTGACGGCCTGCAGCGCGTTGATGACGAAAGGCGCGCCCCCCTGACCGTGCCCACCGATTACGAAGCCGGGGAAACTGCTGGACAGTTCCGAAGCCGAAAGATTGGCCGTACCCAGTGACTGCGTGGCGCTGCTGAGAACGCCGTTGATGCCACCGGATTTGAAGAAAAACTGTGTGCCATACGCCAGAGAATCGTTCAGCGTCACTTCGGCGACCGTGGCGTCGACCCGCACCTGAAGCGGCATGATGTCGATCTTTCGCAGCATGGCTGAAACCGTTTCCGATTCTGCAGCGGTCCCATAAACCAGAACGGCATTGTTCTGGTTATCCGGAATGATGCGAATTTCCGCTGCCTTGCTGCTGTCCGAAGAACTGTTGCCCAGACCACCAAGGAGCGGATTGGACGCGATGCCATCGTCACCCTGCCCGCCGCTCTGGGAACTTCCCTGCGTCGTGCTGCCGGAACCCGAACTCTGCGTACCGGACGAGGAAGAGCCCAGACTGGAGCCAAGAGAACTGCTGCCCGAAGAACCTGAACCCAGGCTCGATCCCATGCTGCTGCCAAGGCCGGAACTTTGCGACTGACCGTTCTGGGACTGGCTTGACATCTTCGACGACGGAACAGCCGTCACATGGTTGGGTGTGAAAGCCTGCTGCAGGATATAGGCAATATCGTTGGAGCGCCCGTTCTGAAGATAATAGACGTTCCAATGGCGCACCGTCCGCCGCCGTTCGGTTTCCACAACATCGAAGACCCGACGGGCATTGTCCACCAGATAGGGCTGGGCCGCGATCACCATGACAGATTCGATGCGCGGCATCGGAACGACCTGAACGCGCTCCGCCATCGACTGGCCTTTCTTGCTGGCCATCGCGGTTTCCAGAGCGGTCGCCAGTTCCTGTGCATCACCGCTCGTCACCGGAAACAGCGCATAGGACCTGCCCGCCAGCACATCCGTGTCGAATGCCCGCACCAGTTCGACGAGAGAGGCGCGGGTCACCGGATCGCCCGTCACCACGACCGCATTGCCGGACGGCGCGGCAACGATATGCCCCCCTGACCGGATAACCGGCTGGACCGCTTTCGCCAGACTCTCGGCGGACGTGTAATGCAGGGGAATAACGGTCTCGCCTTCGATGTCCCCGCCACCGGGACCGGATGTTCTGGTCGTGACCCGATAAATGCCATTTTCCACGACGAGCGCTGCACCCGCGCCCGCCAGCGCGGTGCGGAAAACCGGCACCAGTTGCGCATGGGTCAGCGGCATCGTCGTCTTGAGGGTTATGGTGCCGTGAACGGCGGAATCGACCACGTAATTGACGTGCAGGAGTTGTCCGAGGACCTGATCGGCCACTGCACGGATATCGGTATCCGCGAAATTAAGCGTGATATCGCCACCGCCCGACAACGTGCCGTCAGCGCCACCTGCCCCGCCGCTCCGGCCCCTGCTGACAGTGCCCGCCTGTCTCTGCGCGGTCGCCCCGATCGCACCGTCCACCCGTGGCGTCGCGTTGGTACCGCCCATATCACCGCTAAAGGGCAATGGCTCCGGATGCGGCGTCTGATCCGCGCATGACGCAAGCAGAGGCAATGCGGACACCAGCCAGCGCCATGAGGAACGGTAGATGACGTGCCCACGGCGTTTGCTGTGCATGCGAGGGGCAATATCCGGATAATTCAAGCGAGTTCACCAGAAGCGTTGGAGGTCATGGCTGGAGCGGCTGACGGGAGGACGGCAGGGCGGCGTTCCGCAGAGCGACGATTGTGAGCGACACATCCACCAGCCGCCCCTTGCTGGCTTCGTCCACGAGCCGCGTGCTGCCGGCGGACTGGATCTGCAGATCGTCGATCAGCAGGCGGGGAGACGCATTCTCGCTGACACCGTTGAGGAATTTCACGAACAGCGGCCAGGAAGACGTAAACGACACACGCAGCGCAAGCCTCTGGAAAGCCCCGTGACGCACCAGTGGCAGCGGTTCCTGACTGCTGAGTTCGACCTCCGCGGCTTGCCCCACGCCCTGCACGATTTCCTGTAGTCTGGCCTGCGCGGTGGCATCGGAATCTTCTTCGATCAGCACGCTGTTTCCGTCCGCATTGCGCGCGGCTTCTTCGGCGCGCTCCTGCAGACGGGGAATCGACGCCACGAGGGATTCCGTGCGTGCGAGGAGAATCTTTTTGTCCTCCACACTGCTTTTGAGATCGGACAGAAATCCGATCAGGGTGGAAAGCAGCAGCCAGCACAGAACCAGCCCCAGAAAAGCTACCCCCAGCGCGCAAAGCTTTCCTGAGCGCCCTTCAGGCAGTTTTCCCGTTCCGAATGCGGAAGACGTCACACCTGAGGCCATCCCGTTCATTCCGGCGCTGTCGCGTTGATCGTGAACGCTTCCATGTGCGTATCGCCCGAGTGCGTTACGGGACCGGAGAACGCCGCGCCGGAAAAACCCGCCTTGTGCTCAAGGAGGCCAATGAGACGGGCGGATTCCAGTGTCTGCCCTTCCAGCGTGACATGATGCTCGTGAACATGCAGTGCCGTCAGGAACGTGTCGTCAGGAAGTGCCGTCGTGAGGGCCTTCATCGTTTCCGAAACCGCCCCCACTGTCTTCGCCTCCCGCTCCACGGCCGCCGGGCTTGCGGTATAGCTGCTGATTCGATTGCGCAAGTCTTCCGCCTGTGCGCGACCGCTGGCCAGAGCGCCGATGGCGTGATTCAGGCGGATCAGATGAACCTCCTGCACTCCGAACGGCACCAGACCGAGAAACAGGACCGCGACCAGCACAAATTTCCACCATGCCCGGTCGCTTTTTTTCCGGTTCAGGAAAGGAATTTCCAGAGACGGCGCATCATGGCCGTCAACCGTCATGATGGATGAGGCGGTGAGACCATGCCGTCTCAGTTGCTCAAGCGCATTTTCAAACAGGAAGCGCGGCGAAAACAGCAGTTCAACCGGCACGGACACACCCTGTCCGGCTGCCGGAAGTCGGCGCGCCGTCCAGACGACTTCATCAATGCGAAAGGGAGTCAGCCGGTCAAAATCATAGGCAATGACCTGCGCCATGTCTCCCGCGGCGGCGGCAGGGAGGGATACGGTCCTGAGCAAAATCCCGCCTTCCGGCAGAACAAGCGAAATGGCGGAAGGATGCTTTTCGCTCACCTTGCCTTTTCTGTTCAGATAGTTTCCGAAATTCTCTTCAGCGACGCACCCGTTGCCGTCAACGACCATCCTGTGCAGCGGCGCACGCTTTCTCCGCCATGACGCAGGAACGCAATCCAGCATCTGACGCGCCCACCACGTTCCGAACTCCTGTAGAACGCCGTTGCGGTGGTCTGTGGCGATGCTTGTCATGGACGGACCGGTCGTCACCTTTCATGAGGCTGCTGGCTGCGGGAGCGGTGCAGGCCATGGAATTAAGACGGGTGGATAACATTGCACTCCGGACCGCAACAGCAACGATGTATGACATATTTATTACACGTTAATATTCGCTCTGGTCCGCCACACGGCGCTCTTTTACATGTGCATCGCCCAGTTAAGGCTTTGTGCGGCCGAAATCACCCGGACTGGGAGATGATCCGGACAATCCATGTGGCGATCGCGAGCGGGGGACCGAACGGAATGGCCAGTGTCATGCTGAGACGACGCTGCCTGACAAGCATCGTCACCGCCTGCGCAATGCCAACGCACGAGGCCAGCACCAGAATGGTGGGAATGGCGGCAACTCCCGTCCATGCTCCTGCGGCCGCCAGAAGCTTGGCATCCCCGCCACCGATGCCAACACGGCCGCGCAGCCGCCGGTATGCCCATCCAACGAACGCCAGAAGCCCCCAGCCCGTGGCCGCGCCCAGCGCCCGATCATATCCCCCGTCCATGCCGCCTTCCCACAGCCCCTCGCACAATCCGATGAGCACAAGCGGCAATGTGAGAACATCGGGCAACCGGAAGCAGAGAATATCGATCCAGCACAACGCCAGAAATCCCCATCCCAGAATGCAGTCGAACAGGAACGTCAGCGGTTCGGGCAAGCCGCTGAACGGAGGCAGGCCGTGAACGACACTGACCAGCGCATAGGCCAGCAGGGTTATGACCGGCACGGCGCATGCCGCCAGTTCGACCAGAACATGCTGGATGGCAATCGGCGCACGGCAATGCCGGCAGCGGCCCTTCAGCGCCAGCCACGACAGGACCGGCACCAGATCGGGGATTCCCAGCACGCTATGACAACTCTCGCAGCGGGAACGGCCACCCGCGAACGGCTCGCCCCGCGGAATACGCCGGATCAGCACGCCCAGAAAACTTCCCACAAACGGGGCGGCGAGAAACGGAATCAGAAAGCCTGTGTCAGTCATGATGCGGCGCAGGGTGGTTCATTCCGCATTGAGCGACAAGGGATGAACGCCGTTGGATAACGCCGTCACCTCTCAGGAAGACACCCTGCTGGAGCAGGCGCTCATTTCCGCCAGTGTGTGCGACATGCGGGCTCTGGAACGGGCACGCGGCGTTTCATCCGAAAATGGCCAGCCGCTCTCCAGCGTGCTGCTTCAGCTTGGCCTTGTCACGGAAGTCGATCTCGCCCGCACCTACGCCGCACTCCTCGGTCGCGAGGTCACGGATGGCGCCGCGCTGGAATGGGTACAGGAACCGGTGCTGCCCGAACGGCTTGGGGCACGCTTTTTGCGGCAGTCCCGCGCCCTGCCGCTGGAAGAGACGGAAGAGGGCCTCCGCGTGGCCATGGCAAACCCGCTCGATGGCTACACGGTCGCCGCCATCAGGCTGGCGACAGGACAGGATGTCCTGCGGGAAGTCGCACGGCCTGCCGACCTCGAATCCGCCCTGAACCGGCTCTATCCGGAGGACAAGGACGGGCAGGATGGTGCCGGTGACCACATGTCCGACGATCCGGCGGAAGAGGATACCGACCGCCTGAAGGATCTCGCCAGCGAGGCGCCGATCATCCGGCTGGTCAACCAGACCATCTTCCGCGCTGTCGAAACGCGGGCCTCCGACATCCATATCGAGCCCTTCGAGGATCGCCTTCTCGTGCGCTACCGCTATGACGGCGTGCTGCATGAGGTGGATAGCCAGTCGCCCCGCGTCACCCCGGCGCTGATCTCGCGCATCAAGATCATGGCCAAGCTCGACATCGCCGAACGCCGCCTGCCGCAGGATGGACGCATCAAGCTCGCGGTGCGCGGGCACGAGATTGATTTCCGTGTCTCCACCGTTCCATCCTTGCATGGCGAGATCGCGGTGCTGCGCGTGCTCGACCGGACGACGGTCAGCTTCGATTACAGCAGGCTCGGCCTCGCCCCCGGCATCATTGATGCGTTCCGGGCGGCGCTGGAACTGCCGAACGGCATCGTGCTCGTGACCGGCCCGACCGGCAGCGGCAAGACGACGACGCTCTACACCGGCCTGTCAGGCATCAACTCGACGGACCGCAACGTGATGACGGTCGAGGACCCCATCGAATACCAGCTTGGGGGCATCAACCAGATTCAGGTGCGGCCAGCCATCGGCCTGACCTTCGCCAGCCTGCTCCGCGCCATTCTGCGTCAGGACCCGGACGTGATCATGGTGGGCGAAATCCGCGATCTGGAGACGGCGCAGATCGCCGTGCAGGCGGCGCTCACCGGCCATCTGGTGCTCTCGACTCTCCACACCAATTCCGCCGCCGCCGCCGTGACCCGTCTGCGCGACATGGGACTTGAAGACTATCTTCTGACAGCGGTTCTGCGCGGCATTCTCGCTCAGCGACTGGTCCGCAAGCTGTGCCCTTCCTGCCGTCGCCCTGAAATCGTGCAGCCCGAACTGGCGCGGAAACTGGAGCTTGATCCGGGGCGGGAGCACACGCTCTGGCACGCGACCGGCTGCTCGGAATGTCGCCATACGGGCTATCGGGGACGCAGCGCGATCGCCGAATTCCTGCGACCTTCTCCCACCGTGACGAAGCTGATTCTCTCAGGGGCGGATCACGGCGAAATCGAACGGGCCGCCGTCGCGGAAGGCATGGTCACCATGTTCCATGCCGGTCTCAGGGCCGCGCTCGACGGGGAAACATCGCTTGAGGAAATCAGTCGCATCGTCGGGAATGACGACTGATGGAAACTTCCGCCGCTCGCTGGACATGGCGCGCACTGACCGCTGATGGCACCGTCACCGCCGGGGAAATGGCGGCGGAGAACGAGGCTCAGGTTCTCGGCTGGCTGAAGCGTCAGAAACTCATGCCGCTTCAGGTCGTCCCCGCGACACGCGGCGGTCTTGTCCGGACCGGCCTGACGAGCTGGCTCAGCCAGCGGCGTGAAGCAGCGTTACGTGCCGGTGAACTGAGCGACTTCACACGTCAGCTCGCGACCATGATCGGTGCCGGGCTCGATCTCGACCGCAGCCTGCGCTTTCTCGCCGAGACATCGCCCGGTCCGCGCGTGACGAAGGTCATCGGGCGTATCCGTGACCGCGTGCGTGACGGCGGCTCCTTCGCCGAGGCGCTGGAGGCGGAACCCCGCAGCTTCTCGCGCCTCTATGTCGGCCTTGTGCGGGCGGGCGAAGCAGGCGGTGCGTTGCAGGATTCCCTGCTCCGCCTGGCCGATCTGCTGGAACGCGAGCGGAAACTGAGTTCAACCGTCCAGTCGGCCATGATCTATCCAGCCGTCCTGCTTGTGGCCTCGGTCTTTTCCATCATCCTGCTGCTCACCCATGTGCTGCCTCAGTTCGTCCCACTGTTCGAGGAGAGTGGCGCGCAACTGCCCACCATCACCCGCATCGTCATTGCGGCAGGCGATTTCCTGACATCATGGGGGGCCTATCTTCTCGTTGGACTGGTGCTGGGCGTGATCGCGGGACGGACGGCTCTGGAACGACCAGCCGTCCGTCTCTCCGCTGACCGTTTCCTGCTGCGCGTTCCGGTGCTTGGCACCCTGACTCGTGAGATCATGGCCGCACGCCTCACCCGCACGCTTGGCACATTGATGCGCAACGGCGTACCCCTCGTCGGGGCCCTTCGCATCACGGAAGGGGTCATCAGCAGCCGTCCCGGTGCAATCTGCGTCGCGGAAGCCACGCGGGTGGTGCGTGAGGGAGGGAGCCTCGCCGCAGCACTGGAACGCTCAAAAGTCTATCCCATCACCATGACGCATTTTCTTCAGGTGGGAGAGGAAACCGCCCAGCTTGCGCAGCTCTGCCTGAAGGCCGCCGATATCCACGAGGAAGCGAGCCGCGTCACCATTCAGCGGCTGCTGGCCATTCTCGTACCCGCCATCACCATCATCATGGGACTGCTTGTCGCCGGTATTGTCTCGGCCCTCCTGCTTGCCATGCTGAGCCTCAATGACCTCGCACACTGACAACCGGCGCGACAGCGGCTTCACGCTGCTGGAAATCACCGTCGTGCTGGTCATCGCCGGACTACTGCTCGGGGTGGTCGTTGAGCGCGGCCCCTTTCACAGCTCGGTCGTCACATTCGGTGCGGCCCGGTCAAAAGTCGTGCACATCCTTCGTTCCGCGCAGGACAGGGCTTTGACGGGCGGCCGGAGCGTGACCGTGATTGTCGATATCGCGCAACGGGATTTCATGACTGTTGCCGGAAAATCAGTGCGGCACGATCGCCTGACCGGACCGGTAAGCGCCTTCATGCCACTTCCCGGCGGAGGCATGGCGCCGCGTGGCATATTCCGTTTCGACCCGGATGGCTCGGCGTCCGGACCGCCTCTGGCGCTGCTGCTCGGGAACGAAACCGAACTCCTTACCGTCAGCCCCGTCACCGGAAGGATTCTGGCGCATGTGCAGTGAAGCCCCTCGTGACGGAGGCTTCACGCTGCTGGAAGTCATCATCGCCCTCATGATCGCAGGAAGTGCGCTTGCGGTGATGTTTTCATCTCTTGAAACAGGTTTATGGAGCGGTCGGCAGGCCGACGTGACGATCAGGGCCGTCTCGGTGGCGCGGTCGCAGCTTGAGGCCACACTCGCCTCCCTGCAACTGCATCCCGGCACGACAAGCTATGTCGTGAACGGCCAATATCATTCCTCCGTTGAAGTCAGGCAGGTCGGCACGTCCGACTCCCAAAACAGCACCGGACGCCTTGGACTGTATTCCGTCTCCGTCACGGTGGGCTGGGGCCTGCTGCATCATTCCGTCCAGCTTTCGGCACGCGCTGTCCGACCAAGTTCATCAGACGAATGAGTTCCCCCTCCCACAATCAGCATGATCCTGCCGAAAGCGGCTTCACGCTGCTGGAAATTCTGGTCGTCACCCTTGTCTTCGGGCTGCTTGCGACCGCCTTATGGGAAGGGATTTCCGTCGGCACGCACGGGTGGGCGAGTCAGCAGAAATTCTATGAATCATCCACGGAACTTGTGGATATGGAAACCGCCCTCCGACGGGTGATCGCCAGAGCGGAGCCTACCGACAACGACCTGCCACCCGCCTTCGGTGGACTGACGGATCGTCTTCGCCTGATTTCATGGTTACCCGAAAACGGTGGTTACAAACACGATATAGAGGCTGGTCTGGGGCTCAATGCCCAACACCAGCTTATCCTGCGCTGGCGTCCGTTCCGTCGCGCCCGATGCGCCACCGACGACCCCGCATTTCATGAAGAGATTCTCGCACGGAACGTCCGGGCCATTACGTTTTCCTATTATGGCCGCAAGGAAGAGATTCATGGATGGCAGGAGTCCTGGAACCAGCCGGGCCTGCCTTTTCTTGTAAAATTGCATGTTGATTTCATGCGAACCGATCTCAACTGGCCGGACATCTATATCCGTCCACTCATGGCTGGAACAGAATCATAAATCTCTTTATTCGGCCGTATAATTTTTACGACAAAAACGACAGCGTTCATGTCATCGAACGGTCATTGTTTCTTCATTATTTTTCTGACGGATTTTTAACTAAATGTTTCCCGAACCGTAAGGAACGCGAAACACAGGATTCGGTCTGAATACCAAAAAATCCAAAATTTTCAGTGCTCCGAAAAGGATTCTGCGTCTTCGTTCATGTCCCTTCGCCGGACACTCCCCCTCGGGTTCATGCCGACAGATATACGGAAGGTTTCACAATGTCTCACCCCGTCTGGAGACGCCTGCGAAAACCACTGAATCATTCAGTGGCTCATCTGACCGCAGCTTCTATGGTTCTCTCCCCGATTGCGGCATCGGCTCCGGCATTCGCGAAAAGCAACGCCGCTGCAACCGCTGCCACACCGATCGAACACATCGTTCTGATTATCGGTGAAAACCACACCTTCGATAATCTCTACGGCACGTACAAGCCGAAGAGCGGAGAGACGATCGACAATCTGCTGTCGAAAAAGATCGTCAATGCCGACGGCACACCGGGCACGAACTTCACCACAGCCGCCCAGATGCAGGCAGCAGCGAACACCACGTATACGATCGCGCCGAAGACCAAGACCGCCTATTCGACTCTCCCGGCGCCGGCTCTTTCCGGAACGCCTGCGGCGGCTTCCGATTCCGATCCAATGCCGTTCGCCACGTTGGCAGCAGCAGAAGCTTTTGAAAATGCTGTCGGCAATGACGGCCTCAATCGCTCCGACTGGTATATGCTCACCACGGGTGCCAGCGGTCTGGGCACCAGCGGCGTGGACACGCGCGTCACAAACGCCAACAACCTGCCGGATGGTCCTTTCCAGTGGACAGGCGCGACGCTGCCATACGATTCCTATACAGGAAGCCCGGTTCACCGCTTTTTCCAGATGTGGCAGGAAACCGACTGCTCGCTCGATCATGCTACCACGAAGAATCCTTCGGGTTGCCTGAACGATCTCTTCCCCTGGGTTGAAATCCAGAGCGGCACAGGCGGAAACGGCGCGGCACAGGCAGCCAACTTCAATAACCTGACGACGGGCGAAGGCTCCGTTTCGATGGGTTTCTACAACATGACGATGGGGGATGTCTCATACTTCCGCTCCCTGTCAGACAAGTACACGACCAGCGATAACTTCCACCAGTCCGTCATGGGTGGAACAGGCGCCAACCACATCGCGCTCGGCACCGGCCTTGGCATCTACTACACTGACGGCAACGGCAACCTCGCCACACCGCCGAGCAGCCAGATCGAAAACCCGAACCCGCAGAGCGGCACCACCAACTGGTACACCCAGGATGGTTACTCGGGCGGTTCCTACGTCAAGTGCTCTGACGACTCCCAGCCCGGCGTCAAGCCGATCGACGACTATCTGAAGACGCTGCCGAATACGCATCCGAAGCGCTGCAAGACGGACGCCTATTACCTCGTCAACAACTACAGCCCCGGCTATTTCGGTGACGGCACGGTCAATACCGGCACCTACGTCATCCCGCCGTCCACCGTTCCGACCATTGCTGACCGCCTGAACGACAAGAAAGTCACGTGGCGTTACTACGGTGCAGGCTGGAATCAGTATGTCAAGGATCCGACCAGCCAGCTCGGCAGCGTCTACTGCGATATCTGCAACCCGTTCCAGTATGAAACAAAAATCATGGCGGATGCCCGCCAGCGTGAAGAGCACATCAAGGACATCACCGACCTTGAAGCCGATCTCGCCATGGGCAACCTGCCTGCCGTTTCCATCGTCAAGCCGGACACGGTTCTTGACGGTCACCCGGCTTCTTCCAAGCCTTCTCTGTTCGAAGCCTTCACGAAGCACGTGATCGAAAAGATCAAGGCGCAGCCAGAGATCTGGAAGCACACCGCAATCCTCGTCACCTTTGACGAAGGCGGTGGCTCCTGGGATTCGGGTTACATCCAGCCGCTCGACTTCTTCGGCGACGGCACGCGTATCCCGGCCATCATGGTCTCCCCATACTCCAAAGGCGGCCACATCAACCACACCTATTCCGACCACGTTTCGTTCCTGAAGTTCGTCGAAAAGAACTGGGGCCTGAACGTTATCTCTTCGACAGGTCGTGACAACCTGCCGAACCCGGTAACGTCCAGCAGCAATCCGTATGCGCCGACCAACAGCCCGGCCATCGGTGATCTGATGGACATGTTCGACTTCAGCTCGTCTTCCAGTTCGGGCAGCGACAGCTCCACCACAGGCAGCAGCTCCGGCTCTTCCAGTGGTTCGGGCAGCAGCACGACGACGGGTTCCACAACCGGTTCGACAACAGGCTCCACAACCAGCAGCACCACGAGCGCAGTTGCTCAGCTGCTTCAGCAGATCGAGACTGCCCTCTCTAGCCTCTGGGCTTCTCTGACGTCGATCCTCTTCGGCTGAACATCTTTTCAGGCTCAGGTCTGATACGTTCCGGATTGCCGTCGCCTGAAAAGGCGGCGGCAATTTCGCATTTTCCATGACTGAAACTTCGAGTGTGCCATGCCCGCCCATATCCCCAATCTCCTGTCCCCGGACCAGATCGCGGAATATCGCCCCCTGATCGAAGCGGGAAACTGGATCGACGGACGTACGACAGCAGGCGTGCAGGCCAGTCACGCCAAGCACAATCTGCAACTTGCTGCCGATTGCGAGAATGCAGGCACCGTAAGAAACATCATCCTTCAGGCGCTTTCAGCGAACCTGCTTTTTCGCGGTTTTTCGCTTCCCCGCACCATTTTTCCGCCGATGTTCAACCGTTATGATGGCGGCATGACCTACGGCGCGCATGTCGACAATTCCGTTCAGGTCATTCCCGGCTCGGGTGGACAGATGATGAGAGCCGATCTTTCCGCCACCATCTTCTTCAACGATCCTGAGGATTACGAAGGCGGCGAACTGGAACTGGAAACCGCGTCCGGTACAGAAATGATCAAGCTTCCGGCTGGCGACATGATCATCTATCCCACCACCATGATCCATTGCGTGACACCCGTCACAAAAGGTTCAAGGCTTGCCTCGTTCTTCTGGATTCAGTCTCTTGTTGCGGATCATGCAAGCCGTACACTTCTGTTTTCTCTTGATCGCGCCATCATCGACCTTCGTGCGCGGACAGAGCCGAACGACCCGGCCATTCTCTCCCTCACCAACACCTATCATAACCTCGTGCGACGCTGGTGCGACCTGTGATCCACGGGCAGCGCCCGTCTGCGGATATCTGAAAGATTCCCTTAATTTAACGGGATTGTCACAAACAAAGTCAACGCGCTGCCTATAACACGCACGTCTTTGCGGGCACGACGGATTTTCCGGAATGTCGGGCTGGATTCAGGATCGGAGATATTTCTCGTGCCACCATCCGCTCCGGATGCCGCGACACGCGGGACACACCGCTCGATCCTCCTGACAGGCATAATTTCCACTCTCGCCCTGATCGGCACATGGATCGCAACAGCGAGTGTACGCAGACCTGCGCGAGCACATTCCGCATTTGCCGATCTGGTGGCCCAGACGCCCCTCACCGGAACTGCCACGGCACTGCTCGCGCTCACGTCCGGCGCGCTCCTGTCCGCCCTTACGGTCCGTTATGCACGGCGCAAAGCCACCCCTGAGCAGGCCGGACATCCCAGCAAAATCCCCGCATGGCCACAACATGCTGTCCTGATCCCCTTCCTTCTGATCGCGCTGGGCGCTGCCTTCCGTGCCGTGGCACACCCCCTGTCACCGCTGGCTCTCGGCAACGGGGCGGCTTCGTTCGTGACAACCATTCTCCTCGGGCTGGCTTTCATTTTCCTTCTGGAAGAACGCTTTCTCTCTGCGCGTTCTGAAGCCGATCGCCGCGATATCGCGGGACTACCGGGCCTCCTGCGCCTTTCAGTATGCATCTTGCTGCTGTCGGGACTGTTCGCGGGCTGCAATGCGGCCGGAACATTCGTCCCTACGTGGTTCTGGAAAGTTCCCGCGTTTCTGACGCTGTATGGGGTTCTCGAAGTCACACTTCGCCTGAGCCTCTCATGGTTCTCCCCTCCGCCCACGACAGAAACGGCACGCAGTTGTGTCGATGTCACGCTGTTCACCGCGCCCGCTTCCTTCACCCCCAACCGCATTGCGGAAACGCTCCGGCAACGGTTCGGTCTGGATTTCGACAGAAGCTGGGCTCTCGATTTTGTCAGGAAAACGTTTCTTCCTGTTTCCACTCTGATGCTTCTGCTCGCATGGACTGGAAGCGGGATCGTGCAGATTCCGCAAAATCAGCGCGGCGTATATGAACGGCTGGGCGTGCCGGTCGATGTGTTCGAACCCGGACTGCATATCAGCCTGCCCGCTCCCTTCGGGCGTGTGCGCCTGATGGAATTCGGCACGATCCATTCCCTTGCAGTGACGGACGTACCGCTCGCCGCCGGTGGTATTGCCGATAGAACGACAGCCGAGGGAGAGCCGCCCGACAGTGCGAACCGCCTGTGGGACAGGTCACCCGAAGACGCATCCTGGCTCGTGGCCCGCGACCAGAGCGGTAATCGCGCCGGTTTCCAGATGCTTACGGCGAACCTGCGTATTCTCTATCGTGTGCGCCTGTCGCGGCAGGGCACGATGGACGCACTCTACACGGTTGCATCTCCCGAAAGCCTGCTGGATTCACTGGCTCACCGCACGCTGACCACCTTCTTCGCAGCCGAAACGCTGGAAGGCGTGATGGCCACACGACGAGACCGGATCGCCAAGATCGTTTCTGAAAAACTCCAGACAGTTCTTGATCAGTACAACACAGGCCTCGAAATCATGGCTGTTCTGGTGGACACCATCCAGCCCCCGGCGCCCGCCGCCAAATCATGGCGCATGGTGCAGGCTGCCGAGGTCCGCGCCCAGACCTCCGTCGCCGAAGAAACGGCCCGTGCGGAAGGTACCCACGCCCTCGCCCAGCGCGATGCCTATGACGCACTTTCACAATCAGCAGCGCAGGCGGAAACGACCCGCCGCACGGCTGCCGCCGATACGTTGCGGATGAAGGGCGACGAAGCAGCGTGGCGTGCTGGCGGACAGGCCTTCCTGCTCGAACGCTATCTCGCGGCGCTGAAACACGGGCTCGAAAAAGCGAGCCTCACGATTGTTGACGGCCATCTCAGTAACACCCTGTTCGATCTCCGCCCCGAGCTTTCGGCTCTACGTACCCCCTCCGACGCTTCAGGTGCGCAATGACCTCGCCTTCCCCCACGCAGGACGACGCTTCCCTCCCCCCTTCCCGCCGTGGACTGGCCGGTCGCGTTGCCCTTGCCGGTGTCGTCCTGTCGGCGGCCATTCTCGCGGCAACCTCCTTTACTGTCGCAACGGGAAAGGCTGTGGTCGTCACCCGTTTCGGTGCGCCCGTGCGCGTTCAGGCTGTCCCCGGCCTCGCATGGAAGCTCCCCGCACCTCTTGAAATGACGCAGACAGTCGACATGCAGACCCGCACCACTTCGGGCGGGTTGCAAGATGTCGGCACGCGCGACGGTCTGCGGATTCTGGTGCAGGCCTTCGTGGCATGGTCGATTCCGGATGATCCTGAGCATATCAGGCATTTTCTACGCGCTACCGGCAATGATCCTGATGGAGCTGCCCGCCAGCTCCGCTCCCTGCTCGGTTCGGCACTCCAGATCGTCGCCAGTGATTTCGCCTTGCGTGATCTCATCAACACCACGCCCGAGAAGGTGAAGATCGCCACTTTCGAGGACCATCTGCTCACCCTGCTGCGGCCACAGGCAGAGTCCATCTATGGCATCCGCATCGAACAGGTCGGGCTTGAGCGTCTCAGCCTGCCTGCGGAAACGCTGGCCGCTACCGTCGCCCGTATGCGCGCCGAACGCGAGACGGTCGCCGCCGCACGTACGGCGGAGGGACTTCGCAAGGCGGCCGCCATCAAGGCTGATGCCGAACGTGATTCCCGCATCACAGTCGCGACCGCCCGTGCCGAAGCTGCATCCACGGAAGCGAAAGCCCATGAGGAGGCCGCGACGATCTATGCGCAAAGCTACAGCAAGGATCCCGATCTTTACGCCACGCTGCGCACTCTCGACACGCTGAACGCTATTGCGGGACAGAATATGCGGCTGGTCATGCGCACCGACACCGCACCATTTTCCGTGCTGGACGGCCCGAAAGGCACCGGTCAAAGCATTGCTCGTGCGATCGGCCAGATGGGAAACAGTGACAGCACGGCCCTCGCGGCGGAGCGGCACTGATGTCAGCACCGGCGAGTTCTTCCGCAACGGAGCCGCTGCCGGACACGATGTTGCCGTCCGCTGGTCTGGCACCACTCGCCAGCCCGTTGGAACAGACCGTCCGGCTGGCGTTCATGCTGCTTTCCGGCGTCACGGTAATCCTCGGGCTGATCTGGCTCACGGGTAATATCCGCGCCGTGCCGACAGATGGCACCGCCGTGGTGATCCGTTACGGACGGGTTATCTCGGAGCGTCATTCGGGGCTCGTCGTCGCCCTGCCCCGCCCTTTCGAGGAAATCCGTTTCCTGCCCTCGCCGGATCATCAGCTTTCCCTCCGCGTCACGCGTGACAACACGGCTTACAACAGCGACGAGACCGACCTCGAACTTCAGGAATCCGACGATTTTTTCCATATGGAAAAAAACCGGGACGCGGCCAATTCCAGTTATCTCCTGACGGGCGACAATAGTGTCGTGAGGCTGGATGCAACGCTCTTCTACCGCGTGGTGCGGCCCGTGGCCTACATGCAGGCCCTGCCACATATCCAGCCCACCCTGCGCCGCCTGTTCTACGCTGCCGCGACCGATCTTGCCGCCTCTCATCCGATCGAGGATTTTCTCGTCATCCATGCGGGCACGAACGATGCAGGCGAAGACGATGAGATCCTGTCCGCACGCCGCGCCGCCGTGCGGTCCCGGCTCGTGGACGCCGTAAACCAGCGCCTTATCCGTCTTCAGGGACCAGACGCGGATTCCGGCATCGAAATCACACGTATCGATCTTGTTTCCATTCTGCCGCCTCGCGCCAAGCAGGCTTTCGATCAGGTGCTGACAGCGGAACAGGCCGCCGCCCAGAACGTCGCTGCCGCGCAGACGAACGCCGAACGCACGCGGCAGAGCGCCAATGGCGAGCGTGACCGTATCCGCGCCAATGCGACAGCCGCCGCAGAAGAATTCGTGCGGCAGGCGTCCGCCCTGACCGCCACCATCTCCGCTGACGAGAACGCCATGGCGGCCGCTCCCCCGAAAATGCGGGACGCAGTGGCCCTTCAGGCGTGGCGCGAGCGGATCGTCACTTTCCTTTCAAAGACGGGGGAGATCACGGTCGTCCCCGCCGGTGGTGGACAGATGCTGCTTGCCATCCCGCGTACCACACCGCCGCAAACGGCTTCCTCCGGAGAGACCCAATGAGTGCCAGCGCCTTCTCCTCCGCTCCCAACGCCGGTCGCGGTCTGGAAGGGCACGTTCTGCGCGCAGCCGGAACAGACACACAAGCCGACCTGATGACCCGTTCCGAGCACTGGTTCATGGGAGCGCGTCTGACGCTGGCGATGATCTCATGCTGGCTGCTGGCCATCGCGCTGGTCTGGCGGTTCGTGGTCGGCGGCAACAGCGCGCTGCCCGATCTCGCTTCGGCTGCCGCCGCTCTTCTGGTAGCACCTCCCATCCTCGCCGCCGCGCTCGCGAGCCTCCGGCGTCCTTCCCTGCACGGCCTGACCGACCAGCTCGTCGCCGTCGCCATGCTGGCGTCATGGGCATCCGGCGATCTGCTCACCGCTGCCCTGCTGCCGATCATCATGATTGCCGGTCATGTGCTGGAAGAACGGTCCCTGCTCGGCTCGCAGGAAGCCATCCGGGCGCTGGAACGACTGGTGGACACCACCACGCATCGCATCGCTGCGGATGGCACGGTCGAAACCGTTTCCGCCTCCTCGCTCCAGACCGGGGACGTTCTGGAACTTCGCGCTGGCGACCGCATTCCTGCCGACGGTCTGATCGGCTCCGGGCAGTCCTCACTGGACATGGCATCCCTCACCGGTGAATCCGTTCCTGTCGAGGTCACGTCCGGCGACCGCGTTCTGGCAGGCACGATCAATCTTTCCGGTGTGCTGACGGTCGAAGTCACGCGGACCGGCGATGCGACAGCCCTCGGCCAGATCATCTCGCTGATGGAAGTCGCAGAGGACGCAAAGCCTCCCATCACGCGCCTGCTGGAGCGCTATGCCGGTCCTTACATGGCGCTGATCATGACCGTGGCGGCGGCTGTGTGGTTCGCCTCCGGCTCAACCGCCGCAATGCTCGCGGTTCTGGTAGCATCGTGTCCCTGTGCCGTCGTTCTGGCGGCTCCTGCGGCGTCCATCGCCTCGATCGCTGTCGCGGCACGGCACGGCATTCTCATCAAAGGCACGGCCTTTCTCGAAAATCTGGCCGATGTCAGTTCACTGGTCATCGACAAGACCGGCACGCTCACCACGGGCCAACTTGCCCTCGCCCGCGTCGTGCCCGCCCGGGGCGTGGACCCCGACGCCCTTCTCAACCGCGCCGCCGCACTGGGCAGTCTCAGCGCCCATCCTGTCAGCCGGGCACTCGCCCACGCCCGACCGAACGCGCCGCCCCTTACGCTCGAAGAAACGACGGAACTCCACGGCCTCGGCCTCCGCGCCATCATGAGCAATGGAACGATACTCTGCATGGGACGCCCCGCGCTGCTGGAAGCGGAAGGCATTGATCCCGGCCTCACTCCCGACCATGACGGTCCGATGGTCTGTCTCAGCGAAAATGGTCGTCCCCTCGGCTGGCTTCTGCTTTCGGACCAGCCGCGTCCGGAGGCGGCAAACGCCATGCAGGAACTGAAGGCGCTCGGCCTGTCCCGACAGATTCTTCTGACAGGGGATCGTCAGGCCGTTGCTGAGCGGATTGGCGAGACGGTAGGGATTTCCACCATCCGCGCCGAAGTACTGCCCGCCGAGAAGATGGCCTGCGTTCTGGAAGAAATCCGTCTTGGCAACCGGCCGCTGGTGGTTGGTGACGGCATTAACGATGCACTGGCCCTCCGCGCCGGGGCAGTCGGCATCGCGATGGGTGCGGAAAGCACGGATGTGGCGCTCAACTCAGCCGATCTCGTACTGATGCAGCCTAACCTGCACCGCATCGGCACCGCCATCCGTCTCAGCCGACGCTGTCGGCGCACGATCCAGACCAATGTCGGCATGGGGGTTGGGTGGACCGCGATCCTGATCGGTCTGGCCGCCTTCAATCTCCTTGGCGCGGAAGGCGCGGTGATGGCGGCCCTGCTTCACAACGCCTCCACCTTTGCGGGGCTTGCAAATGCAGGCAGATTGCTGCGGTTTGATGAAACCGGCCCCGTCGTTCCGCAGAAAGGCAAATTGTGATTCCGCTTTTTCGTATTGTCAGTCTGGCGGCTGCATTCTGGGTCTGCGCTCTTCCCCTTCCGGCGCTGAGTGCCGAAACAGCAGCGCCCCCGGCAACGCCAGCCGCGAGTCCTGTCGGCACCATTCTTCTGGGGCGTCCGCTTTTCGAACCCGACCGACGCCCGAAGGGCGTTCCGGTGGCCGAACAGGGTGGGTTTCGTCTGGCCGGGATCGCCGGACGGTCGGACCACTGGGTCGCCATTTTCCGAAACAATGCGCCGGACGCGAAAAGCGAGATCCGGCAAAGCGGTCAGATGATACAGGACTGGACGATCGCCACCATCAGCCGCACGGCGGTCAAGCTGACGCGAAACTCGGAAACGCGTGACCTGAAACCGACATTCCTGTTCGATCACTCCCGGGTTCCGGACATCAAACCGGACACGACGCCTCAAATAAGACTTCTGGCCACCAAACACACTGATCCCCACCTCGCATGGTGAGGCATGTCCTCGCCCTGTAAGGCGTGATGAGGATTGTTCAGGGTACGCGGCACGGAGAGCCCCGTCTGTTCGGGAACACCGGATGCTGACATTCATCCGGCAGGTCAGGGTATGAAACCGTAGCGTCACGGCTGTTCGATAGAATATCCTTGCTGGCAGCGGCAAGAAATCATGCACATGACCGACCATGGACAAAGAACGAGCACACTGCCTGAAGAGTGGGTCCGTCCCATTCCCAGAGCGCATGGCGATCGGGAAGATGGCCTGAACATTGCTTCTGGCAGGCGTCATCCCTCCGAAAACATTACTTTTCTTTCCTCTCCCTGAAGTCTCAACCCCATCAGGAAACAGCTCGCAGTCGTTGCTCTGGAATTAAGACAACAGTTCTGCTGACATCGCGTTTCCGTGAGTTTGACGCATATCAACGACAGGAATGGCAAAGCGGAACGCTATGACCGGCAAAGTTTTCCATCTGGGAATACCGACCGGCCCACATAGGGTCCCAAAGAGGCAGCCATTCCATGAGATACGCCCACAGCAATTTCGAAGCCTTTGTGTGTCCTGAAAAGCCGGCCGGGATCGACTCCCGCTCGGCATGGATTGTCGGTGGTGGGCTTGGTGGCATGGCGGCAGCGGCCTTCCTGATCCGCGATGCACAGATGACGCCCTCGAACATCACCATTCTCGAAGCCTCAGATCTCAACGGTGGCGCGCTGGATGGCGCGGGCAATGCGGAGACCGGCTGGCTGATCCGGGGAGGCCGGGAAATGGAAGAGCAGTTCCAGTGCCTGTGGGATCTGTATCGTTCGATCCCCTCTCTGGAGGTGCCCGACGCTTCGGTGCTGGACGAGTTCTATCGTCTCAATCGGGTCGATCCCAGCAGCAGTCCGGTCCGGGCGATGTGCGGGCATGGGCAGCCTTTGCCGGGCCGCGACCTGCTGAAGCTGACGGGCAAGGCGCGGCGCGAGATCATTGCGCTTATTCTGGCGGATGAGGATAAACTCGACGGCAAGACGATCAGCGATGTCCTCTCCCATGACTTCATGGAGTCCAATTTCTGGCTGTTCTGGCGCTCGATGTTTGCGTTCGAGACGTGGCACAGCGCGATCGAGATGAAGCGTTACCTCGCCCGCTTCGTGCATCAGATCCTCGGGCTGAAGGATCTGCACACGCTGAAATTCACGAAATATAATCAGCAGGAATCGCTGAGCAAGCCGCTGGCGACGTGGCTTGCCGATCAGGGCGTCGTGTTTCGTCATGGTGTGCAGGTGACCAACGTCGCCGTGGACACATCCGGCGGCAAGAAAGTCGCGACCCATATCGACTGGCTGGAAAGTGGCGCGGCAGCCGGTGTCGATCTCAGTCCGGACGAACTGGTTTTCGTCACCAACGGCTCGATGGTGGAAAACTCCCGCTGGGGCGATCATCACACGCCCGCACCGATTGAAACGACCATTACGGAGGGAAGTATCTGGCAGTTGTGGCGCAACATCGCGGATCAGGATCCGGCGTTCGGGCGCCCGGATGTGTTCTGCGGCGACACGACAAAATCCCGCTGGGAGTCCGCGACTGTTACGACGCTGGACGCGCGTATTCCCGATCTTGTGCATAAGGTCACCGGGCGTGATCCGTTCTCCGGTCGCACGGTGACGGGTGGCCCGATCACCATTCAGGATTCCGCCTGGCTGATGAGTTGGGTTGTCAGTCGTCAGCCGCATTTCAAGGACCAGCCAAAAGGGCAGATGGTCGCGTGGCTGTATGGTCTGTTCAGCGACGTGCCGGGCGATTACGTGAAAAAGCCCATGCAGGACTGCACGGGCGAGGAAATCACGCAGGAATGGCTGTTTCATATGGGCGTGCCTGCGGATCAGATTGACGACATGGCGGCGACAGGGGCGATCACCCGTCCCTGCATGATGCCGTTCATCACAGCGCAGTTCATGACGCGTTCGGCGGGAGACCGCCCGAAGGTCGTACCGGATGGCAGCGTCAATCTTGCCTTTCTCGGTCAGTTTGCCGAGACGCCCCGCGATACGGTGTTCACGACGGAGTATTCGGTCCGCACGGCGATGGAGGCCGTCTATACGCTGCTCAACGTCGATCGCGCCGTGCCTGAGGTGTTTGGCAGCGTCTATGATGTCCGGATGCTGTTGCAGGCGGCAGCGGAGTTGCGGGACGGGAAGAAGGTGCTGGCGTCCGGGCTGCTGCGTCATCTGACGGACGGGACGGAAATTGATAATCTGCTGGAGCGTTACGGGCTGATCTGAGGTGGAGCGGCAAAGACGCACTCGGTGTTTAGACTCATGGCCTATTGATTTAATGCAGAAGTTTTTGCTTCAGGCTCTTTGAGAAAACTGGGGAACAGATGGCCCGGTATGGGTCCTGCTTTCCAAAGAGGCTGGGTAAATGTGGTGTTAGAAGCTGTTTCAAAAGCTCTTTTCTGGTGATCCGGCGCGCTTTTTCTGCATTCCGGTGCTCACGGCCCGCATGACTATTTCGCTTCAATGCTCAAAAACCTATACTGGTCGCGCTCACCCTCAAGGACGGTCGCATTCAGCAGAGAGCTTTTGAAACAGCCTCTTAAGGATCGTCGCGTGTTGAGCGGCATCATCTTTGTCAATCTCAAGGGATTACGCTGTCAGCACGCGGAATAAAGCTTACAGAATACCGGTGTTGCTGACTGTGGATTTTTCTTGGTTGAATGGGCATGTGGCATTATTCTGCTGGGAATGAAGCCGGGAGGTTACGATGACAGAAATCACCTCAGCCGAACTGCCGAACGAAATTCCCATTCCGGGCAAGATGCCCCCACCACCCCCTCCTCCTAGAACACCGCCCCCGCGTCAGGACCCTGACGATAGTCCTGCCAAAAAACCACCGACCATAAACTGACTGGCATCCACAGGGCTGCCGTGCAAAATCCTTGAATATGTATGCAAGAAGTCCCCGGGACCATCGAAGCATACTGACGCATGCATATTCATTTTACCCAATATCAGTAACATTCAGAAAAACTCTCGTCACATGATGCGCTTATTCTGGTTTTTTCGCGGAGAACCAGAGTTGAGCATGCAAACAAAAGCGGGTTTTTTCAGCATTATCGCTCCTGTTGTTTTTACCTGCCCGCTCGGACAATGCATGTGAGCACGCAGGCTTCTCAACCCGTGCAATCATGACCACGGGAATGAACCCGGCAGGGAACAGGTCGCAAATGGCTATGGCTGCGTTTGCGAAACCGGGTACCCCATTTTCGCGGGGGCCTTTGCCTTGCATCCCCTTTTTCCACACCCCACTCATCGTCCAGAGCGCCGCCGCTGCGCAAAATACGCAAGAAGCTAGATCCATTCCGGCAGACCTATGCGCCGTGAGTCCGTCTGCACTCCGGCAGCCTGCCGAATGAGAGTGCACAGACTAAGTTTTTCCGTTCTGTTCACGGCACTTTTGACGACAGCATGCACCCACGGTGGAAGCTGCGTGAAAGATCCTGCCTCAGAAACGATGGGTAAGATTGGCAGGGGCGCACTTTCGGCAGCTTCCATGGCCACCGGCGCAATCGGAGGAACTGCTGGTCAGGTGGCGGGCATGTCGCTTCACGGACTGTCCGCTGTCGCGGGCCTTGATGACAGGCATAACGGCGGCCCCCACGGCGAAGGGAATCAGGACGCCTCATCTCCCTGTGAACGCGGGGAAGAAAGCGCAGAAGATGCCACGTCAGAGCCCCGCGTCGAGCCATCCCAGATAAAGTTCAGTGGAGGGTAAGAGACCTGCTGAAGAAGGGCGCTGACAAAAGTAATCGCCACCGAATGCAGGAGATGGCGATGCATCCACCCGGAGCGGCCGTCGACGGGTGCCTCGCCTCACAGGTGGCCGTCCTCATTTAAAGCGTGAAAGGGACTATCCGCTCCCTGCATCGTAGAATGCAGGCACAGGGAGCGAACAACCCTGCGAGCCGGCTCACAAAGGAAAATCCGGATCGCAAATGTTCTCTTACGAAGCGAGCAGGGTGGTGCTGGACTGATCGTTTGTCAGAACCGGAGCCGTAACGGTCTGGGACGTCCCAAGCAGAGCCGCCACACTTCCCGTCGTCGACGCCTGTTCATCGGGCATAATCGTGGCCGCAGTCATCGTGGCCGTTGCCGTCGTGCTTCCCAGAGCGGCCACCGCGAAGCTAGACTGAATGGACGAATGTACGTCCGTCCCGCTCGCAATGGCAGAAAGGGATGAGGCGGAGCCAGACAACGAAGACGCTGCGATGATGTGGCTGAGCGTCACGTCCTGACCGTTGCTCAGGCCGATGGTCAGCGTGTAACTGCCGTCCGCGTTCTGGCTGTAAGCCTGCGACGTCGCTGTCGCATCCTCATTCGGATTGATGAGGAAGTGCGTGTTGGCATTCACCCCGGCAAAAGTGCTCTGGATATCCTGCAGATTGCCGCTCAGGACGATGGTGTCGCTCGTGCCATCAACGTTGATCGTGCTGTCATTGCCATAAAGCGACGCATAATAGGTGCTGTTATTGGTCAGATTGACCGTCGGCAGATCGACTTCCTGCGCCTGACGGGCAGAGCCGAACGTCGAGTTGTTCAGCGTCAGCGTGCCGTTGCCGGAAAGATGATTGCTGTCAACGATCACGTTGCTGGTGTTATTGTCGATGGTCAGCTTGCCATCGATCGCGCTGACGCCGCCCAGTTCGACCCTGGCAGATGTGTCGACCACCAGAGAAGCCTGCTCTCGCACTTCGAGACCTGCCGTGGAGAACACATAGCTCTGCGGGTTCTCACCTGCAGCCGCTTCGATGGTCAGGGTCGCGCTGTCATTGACGGAGAGACTGACGAACTGGTCAGAACTAGCCTGCGTGACGACGACATTGGAGGTACCATCCACTGTCCCCTGATAGCAACTGTCACTCTGCGGGATAAAACCGGCAGACCAGTTGCTCGCATCCGACCAGTCACCTGAAGCCGCTGTATAGTAGTCGTTGCCGGCACTGTTATGGTTCACCACACCAGCACTGGTGGTCACGCTGCTGCCTGTGTCGGTCGCCACCGTGAGCGTATTCTGCAGATCCTGATGAATCGTGGATGCGCTGTAGTCCGGCGTGACCATCGAGGCGTTGGCATCCGTCAGGATGTAATTGCCGTCAGCCGTCTCATTGATGGACACGGAACCCGGCGTGAAGCCCTCTGCGGGAACGATATCACTTGCCGTCAGCGTGCCGCCATTCGACAGGGTGATGACCATCTTATAGCTGCCGTCACCATTAGCTGTAACGCTCGCAGCAGTGGGATGGACGCCATCTTCGGATGCGATCTCAATACGGGCATTTTCGGAAAAGCCCTTGATTGCCGTCGTGACAGTGGGATCGTTGGACGGCAGGACAAGCGTGTTGACCGTGTCCGGATCGAACGTCACGGAACGCCCCGTCGCATCCCAGCCCGTGTAAATGGTGCTGCTACCCTGCAGGGTGATATCCATGTCAGGGATATGAACGGGAGCAGTCGCCGAACCGAGCGTTGAGTTGATCAGGTTCAGCGTGCCGGTGCCGTTGAGCGAGTTGCCATCAAGCACAACGTTGCCATCGTTGTTCATGATAGTGACGGTGCCGCCACGAATCTCCGTATAAAGTCCAAGATCGACGGCCGAGGGCGTATCAATGATCAGAGACCCGGTCTGAGCGACCTGCAGCGCCTGTATCGCGAACACATAGCCAGCGTCGTCTGAACCACCGACAGCCGTGATCTTGACTGTTCCGTAATCGCCTACGCTCAGAGAGTTGATCTGACCATAGGAAGCGCCTCCGGCCACAGCCACCACAGGGCTGTCCGCCGTTCCGGTAACATCGGCTCCCTGACACGTCTTGCTCTGCGGGATATCGCCGTAAGACCAGCTTGAAGCGGCGTAAAAATCGCCTTCAGCTCCACCATTCCAGTAAGTGGTCGTCATAATTCAGCAGACCCTTTTCATCTATACCCTATCGCCCTACCCCAGACGGCGGCCGGATAGGCAGGAAGCTGACTGGAGACAATACGGTCGTTGGTTTTATTGTATAATTTAGTATTATACATTTACTATTAAGTAACACAACATAACATCAATCAAGGTGTTTTTTATTAAAGTTATAGTTTTTAATGCTTATATTTATAGAATAGATTCATATTTATTGAGTTTTTTTAATTTTTTAGATCGATTTACAGCCTAAAAGGCTCCTCAAACTATCCAAAATTAGAATAAATAATACTTAATTTTCGCCTTAATTTATAGAAACGAAGCGTTTTGCATTTCAGATATTACCATATATTCCGATAAGACCTGTCTTTTCAGCGCACCATGAAAAATGACTTGCCTGCATAAAGCTAATACTCTTCCCGCTGCGGATTCATGCGTGCCTGACACCATAAAGCCTGCAGCTCGACGGACATTCGGCGACATATCCAAAAAACTCGGATGCCACGTAATCGGCCGAGATTTGGAACGAATAAGAATTGTATTTGGGAAATTTCGGAAATGGCGGAGGGGATGGGATTCGAACCCACGATACGCTGTTAAGCGTATAACGGTTTAGCAAACCGCCGCCTTCAGCCTCTCGGCCACCCCTCCTAAGCACACTGCGCGTGCTTGTGCGGCGGAACCTACCGGTTTCTCACGGCCTCGTCAAATCATCCGTGAACCGCCGATCGTCTCAAGAAAGAGGTAGAATCTCCTCCTTATTGCCCCTGAGACGGCGTGTTGCCCATTTCCTGCAACAGTCCCTGCACACCGGCCTGATTGCCCTGCAACAGCCGGATATTGGCCGGATTAAGCTTGGGCGCATCCTGGGTATTGCCGGACGTGTTCGTCGTCACAGCATATGTGATGCCGAAACAGGTCAGCCCCATCACAAAATCCCGCGGCGTGAATCCCTGCGACTTCAGGACCGCATCAATCCCGGGGACCGCCGCAACACGTGCGATGGTCTCATTCAGCGACGTGCGGCCGGTCGGCGCCGGGGGCTGCAGTCCCGTGCTGCGCAGGATTTCCAGTGTGTTGATCATGCGGGGGAAAAAATCCGTCGGCAACGGATAGGCTGCCGCCGTCTGAACATCCCGCCGCATCACCGCCATCTGTTGCTCGGTGGGCGCAGGAGGCTGCTGAAATGTGCCGGACTGGCCATCAGACGAGGTCTGCGCGTGCGCCGCCCCTGCTCCAAGGAAACAGACACACAGCACCAGAACAGAACCAAAGGGCTTACGATACAGATATCTCATAGGCTTCTGACTCTTCCTGTAAGCTGCCGCCGAACACAAAGCCGCGCACGGGTGCGTTCGAAAGGTCTTTCAAAACGCGTAAGTTGCGCCAGATTTCGGGCAATCGTCAAATCACGCCATTTCCTGCAGGCTTGGAGATCCGCCCTTTGCCGCGCCCCGCAGCATACCAGGCCGCCGCCACCAGAAAGCCTATATAATAGCCGATGTCCGCTCCGCCGAGCCACGTTGCAACCGGGCCCGTGTAGAGTGAACTGGTGGAAAACAGCAGGATGGTCAGCACGGACGTGACCACAAAGATCGTTGCGCCCCGGGTCCATCCCGCGGGAGGGCGCAAGACTTGTCCATAGACCGCCCGCGCAGCCGAATGGCCCCCTGTAAGATACCAGTCTGCCAGCACAATCCCGCACCAGGGGGCGATCCAGTACATGGTGACCAGCAGATAGTCCGTATAGAGGGTCGCATACCGTCCGGCACCCGCAACCGCAAGAACGTAGCCGAGGGATGCGGTGATGATCGCCGCCGCTACGCGGGGAATGTGAATACCTGCCGAAATCAGGCTGTAACTCGCCGTATTGTCATTGAACGAATTCCCGGTGATCGATGACAGCGCGATGGCCGCCAGAGCCAGAGGGCCGAGCGGTCCCATCGCATGCTGAAGACTGGCAATGACCGCCGTGGGCGATGGCTCCGCAATGCTCGTCGCCGTCAGCAGGCCGAGAATCTGGAACGGCACGGCTGATAGCAACAGTCCCGCGAGTGCCAGTTTCACCACCCGCTTCGGTTCTGCGTTTGCCGGAAGATAGCGCGTGTAGTCCGACGAATAGGTCGCCCATGACAGGTTGAAACTGACGAGAATGCCCACCGCCAATAAAAACGTCGCCAGCCCGACCGGGTGCGTCGCATGGATCACACCTCCGCCACGCACGGCGAAGGTCACCCCGATTGCGGCAAAGACGATCAGCAGCCCTCCACCGAGATATTTCTGGAGAGCCTGCACGACATGATGCCCGTAAATCGAGGCCACCATCTGGATCGATGCCAGAACACCAAGCGCCAGCCAGAACGGTGGTGGGAATCCTGCAAGTGCCAGCAGGCTGATCAGTGCCGCAGCAGCCGGGACGTTGTTCACGGCATCCCAGCCGACGCAGTAAAGCCAGTTCAGGAAGGATGGTGGCCTGACACCAATCGTCCCCAGCGCCATGCGGGAAGCTTCCATCTGCGTCAGTCCCGTCGAAGGACCGATCGCGGCCGCCAGCGCCACAGGAAATGCTCCGACAAGATTACCGATCAGAATCGCCAGAACGCCCGTCCGGAAATCCAGACCGAGACTGACCAGCAACGCGCCTGTAACCCATCCTCCGGGGCCGAGATTCGGTGAAAAATGGCTCCAGAACACCCTGTCCATCGGCATCGTCTTCCGCGCCTCCGGCACCGGCTGACACACCGAGGCAGCCGACAGATCCTCCATCAGGCCATGGGGATCAGCAGCCATCATGCGACTCCAGGTTCACTTACTGCCGGCATACTGCCCGCCGCTCCGGTCGGTTGATTCTGGTAATAACGTTCTGCCAGAGAAACGGGCAGAAGATCCATGAAGCGCGATCCGGCGGCAATCCATCGTGGAAACGAGATGCGACGACGGTTCTTCGCCAGCCCAGCCATGATCCGGGCCGTCGCCTCTGCTGTCTGGACAAGCCCCGGCATTGGAAACTCGTTCGACGCCACCATCGGCGTGTTGATGAAACCGCAGACGACCGAACTCAACAGAATGCCCTCCTGTTTCAGATTACCTCCGGTCGCCACCATGAACCGGTCCACCGCCGCCTTCGTGGCGCAGTAGGACGGGGTTCCCGGAAAGGACACCAGTCCGGCAATCGAAGAAATCGCCGCGATTCGGCCCCGGAACCCATCGGGGGCCAGTGGCTGACGACGAATCACATCGATAGCGGGGAAAATCGTGTTGAGCACGCCGTCCAGATTGACGGCCACCATCCGGCGCACCTGATATTCGGACTCACCGGGCGCCTCACCGGCCTTTGCCGCGGCATGAATACCACCCGTGATGCCGGCGCAGGCCAGCACGACGTCCAGCGTTTCGGCAGCCTCGATCGCCTGACGCATGGCCGCCTCGTCCGCGACATCCAGCGCGTGCGCCACCACCCGCGCGCCGAGCCCTTCCGCGCGCGCGGCGGTGTCGGCGAGCCGACGGTCCTCACAATCGATGAGATACAACGTGACGCCCGGACGGGCGGAACGCAGGGCGAAAGCCCGACCCAGCCCCGAGGCTGCGCCGGTGATCAGAAGAGAATCCTGTTTCATAGTCGCCCCATTAAGAACCTGCTGCTAAAAGGTCGCAACCGCCGCCCCGACATAAACGGGGAAGGCTGCTGAATACGGCAGGGAGGCTGAGAACGCCGATATGACACGCACCGGAACGACCACCGCCACGACACCTATTACGCGGCGGGGCGTCTGCCTTGTCATTTCCGCTCCGTCCGGCGCAGGCAAGTCAACCATTGCCAATGCCCTCCGCGCAGCCGACCCCAGACTCCGGCACTCGGTGTCGATCACCACCCGCACGCCACGCCCCGGCGAGACGGACGGCATCCATTACCATTTCCGCTCGATGGATGAATTCCAGAGAATGGCCGAACAGGGTGAACTGCTGGAATGGGCCACCGTGTTCGGACGCGGCTACGGCACGCCCCGCGCGCCGGTGGAGCAGGCACTCGCCGCCGGATACGACATGGTGTTCGACATCGACTGGCAGGGCCATCGCCAGATCCGCACCGCTCTGCCCGATGACGTCGCCAGCCTGTTCGTTCTTCCCCCTTCCCTCACCGAACTGGAAAGACGCCTGACCGGTCGTGCGGCCGATGCCCCCGAGGAAATCAGACGCCGCATGGACGCCGCGCTCGCGGAGATTTCACATTGGCAGGAATTCGACCATGTGATCGTCAACGCGGAACTCGACCGCGCCATCGCCGAAGCCCGTGCCGTCCTGACCGCCGCGCGGCTGCGCACACCACGGCAGACGGGGCTTGCCGACTTTGTTGCCGGGTTTCTGGGCTGAACCATGATGGATTTTTCCCGCATCACCGTTCTCTGTGTCGGTGACGTCATGCTCGACCGTTTCGTCTATGGCGAGATGGAACGAATCTCCCCGGAAGCACCGGTGCCAGTCCTGCTTCTCAAGGAACGGCGTGAAATGCCGGGCGGCGCGGGCAACGTTGCCAGTAACATCATCTCACTGGGCGGACGCGCCATCCTGATCGGCCTTGTCGGCGAGGATGAGGCCGCCCTCACGCTGCGCGACGCCCTGCGCCTCCGCACAGGCGTTTCGGAAATGCTGGTGGCGACCCCCAAACGCCCGACCATCTGCAAGACACGCTTCATCGCCTCGCATCAGCAGGTCGTCCGGGCTGACGAGGAAAGCCGCCTGAAACTGCAACCCGAAGAAGCAGAACTGCTCTGTCGCGCCATCGACGCACGGCTGGATGAGGCCAGTGTCGTGATCCTGTCAGACTATGGCAAAGGCGTCTGCGACAGCATGGTCGTGCGGCACCTGATCGGCGAAGCCCGGTTGCGGGGCATCCCGGTATTCGTTGACCCGAAAACATCCGACTTCCGGCATTATCGCGGCGCGACCTGCATCACACCCAATGCCAAAGAACTGGTTGCAGCATCAGGCATCTCCGGCACTGATGATGCCAGTGTCGAACGCGCGGCCCGCAAGGTCATGGCCGAGGCGGAAGCCGACGCCATCCTCGCCACACGCTCGGAAAAAGGCATGATGCTCATTCCAGCGGAGGGTGAAGCCGAAGCCGTCCCGGCCCGTGCCCGGGAAGTGTTCGATGTGTCCGGTGCGGGCGACACCGTGATTGCGACCATGGCGCTAGCAGTCGGGTCAGGAATGCGTTTCGCTCAGGCCATGCGTGTCGCCAACGCGGCGGCGGGTGTCGTGGTCGGCAAGCTCGGGACCGCGACGGCGGACATTGCCGAGGTCAAACGCGAACTGCATGCAGAAGATGCACCGGTCACATCTCCGCACCTGCTCACCCTGAACGATGCCCAGAGACAGGTCGCTGGCTGGAAATCACAAGGACTGTCCGTAGGGTTTACGAACGGGTGCTTCGACATCCTGCATCCGGGACATATCAGTCTTCTGGCAGCCGCACGGGCCGAATGCGACCGGCTGATTGTCGCCCTGAATGACGATGCCAGCATCCGTCGCCTGAAAGGGGAAACTCGCCCCGTCAACATGCTGGAAAGTCGCGCCGCTGTCATGGCCGCTGTCCGCTATGTCGATGCCGTCGTGGCCTTCACCGAAGACACGCCACTGGAGACCATCCTCGCGCTCATGCCTGATGTGCTTGTAAAAGGCTCAGACTACAGGCCGGAGGATGTGATCGGAGGCAGGGAAGTCACCGCCAGTGGCGGCCGGTTATTTCTGGCTGATCTTCAGGCAGGACACTCAACGACGGGAACGATCGGGCGTATTCAGCATCGTGCCTGATCGCCCGGCACAGGATCAAAAGCCGGGCGCAAGCCGATTCTTTCGGAGTCAGTTCAGGCCAGCTCTTTTGAGCTTCTGATCGGTCTTATACTGACTTAACGCGTAGACAGCCCAGATAGCCGCCGGAATCCAGCCGAGAACGGTGACCTGAAGGAAGAGGCAGACAATGCCCGCAATCGGACGCCCAATCGTAAAGAATGTCAGCCAGGGCAAGAAAAAAGCAATAATCAGGCGCACGGACCACTCCCGCTAAAAGAAAAGCCCCGCACACCGCGAGGCTTTCCAGTTTGGCGTCTTTGCGGGGCTGCTGTCCAGCATTCCCGCCATTTCCCGTAAACCCGTATCAGGTAGCGGCCACGACCTGCCCCAGAGCCGTGCGGAGCTTGCCTTCGGCCTCCGGCGACAGTGAGGTCTGAATGATCTTCGCATGACCTTTCAGATCGGACAGGTGAGCGATCACCTTCTCCGGCTCCGCCTTGCGGATCAGCACGAACAGCGCGGAACTTCCCGGCGTCAGCGTCGCACCGAGATTCTTAATGAAATCATCATTGATTCCATAATCGCTGAATTTCCCGTCCAGCGCGCCGATACCCGCGCCGGCAACGCTGCCGACCACCAGACCGGCAAGCGGATTGAGGAACAGCAATCCTACCAGCGCACCCCAGAAACCACCTGACAGGAAGCCCCAGGAAGCGCCAACCTTCTCAAGGTTGATGCTCTGGTCAAGATGAACCTTGCCATCAGCCGTACGGCGGACGACCACGGCATCTTCCAGATCCAGAAGATATTCCTTTTCAAGTTCGCGGCATTCGCCCAGCGCGTTCTTCGCGCCGTCGAGACTGTCGAACCCAACAACAACAAGCGTACTCATAACAATACCTTTCGGATTACTCAGCAGCCTTGCGGCCCAGCACATAGCTGATGGCCGAAGCCGCCACGAGGATCAGAAAGCCGAACACTTTGCAGCCGGTCGGAATCGTCTTCTCATGCACCTTCACCTCACCCTTCATCTCCGCGAGATGCTCGGTGATCTGCTTGTGCAGTTCGTTCTTATGCTTGTGGAGGGACTTGTCGAGATGCTTGGCAATCTCCTCAAGATCCTCGGGGGCAAGTTTCCGTAGAATATCGGTGGCGCTCATTATAGCTGCACTCCTGAAATCACGACGACCACGACCCTTACGGCCACAGTTCTCTCCTGAATATTGGGCCGCATCTTTCAATTTTCAAGAGTTGCTGTCCTTAACTTGCGTCCATCAAAGCACAGGGCCGATCATCGCAAGGGTGTTGTTCCAGAGCACCCGCGTTTTTGGCCAGTTCACAACCTGTTCAAGCGTCACCTCTTCCGATGCATCGATATAGACCTGCTGCCGCTCCCGGACGACCTCGGTGAAGGCCGCATCCACAAGCTGAATGTTGTTCTCGAAATTCAGATCGAAACTGCGCCGGTCCAGATTGGCGGAACCGATGAGAGTCATGCGGCCATCCACCGTCATCGCCTTGGTATGCAGCAGTCCATGGGGGTATTCATGGATCTTCACGCCCGCTTCAAGCAGATCCCGGTAATAGCTGCGGCTGGCACCGGCAACGATCCAGGAATCGTTGCGCTTCGGCACGGTCAGAGTCGTCACCACCCCGCGCCGCGCCGCCGCGCACAACGCCGCCTGTATTGACTCGTCCGGCACGTAATACGGTGTCGTGACAGTCAGTTCCTCCGCTGCCGCATTCATGATCGAGACAAAGGTTTCCGGCATGGCAGCATAACGGACCGCCGCGCTCGTGCCGATCACCTGCCCCACGAATCCCTCCCCTTCCTCCACCTTCGCCGAGGCCAGAAGCGGAGTCAGATCCTCGTTCGTGTGCGCCATCCAGTCCGTGGCGAACAGATGCTGGTTCTGCAGGACAACCGGCCCTTCGAAGCGGGCGACCATATCCACCCACGGCGCGTATTTCGCCTTTACCAGAAAGGCAGGATCGGCACAGTTCTGACTGCCGCAATAGGTCACGCGATTGTCAATCACCACGACCTTGCGGTGATTGCGCATGTCGAACCGGCCACGGAACGGCCGCAGCAGCAGGCTTCCGAGAGGAAGCGCCCGCACCACCCGCACGCCACTCCGCTCCATGTTGCCCCAGTGCGGGGTGTGGATCAGGTGACGGGACCCAAGATCGTCCGCCATCACACGGCACACCACACCGCGCTTCGCCGCCCGCACCAGTGCGTCGACAACCTTCATGCCATTGCCATCCGGCAGCCAGATATAGAAGCAGATATGGACATGCGCGCGGGCGCCATCGATATCGGCGACCATGGCGTCGATCGCCGCATCAGAATCCTTCATGAGTGCCGCGCGGTTACCACCCATCGGCGGGTAACCGCTGATCGACTGTCCTACCCGAAACAGCGGCGCGAGCCGTGGCGGCAGACCGAATTCCTTTTCCGCATCGATGAGCGCGTCCGCCCTCTTGCCCGGAACAGGCAGGCGTTTCATCGCATCCCGTATCCGCAGCACACGCTCGGGCAGGAGATTTGTCTCACCGAGCAAAAGATAGGCTACGGACCCGACAACAGGCAGCGCACCAATGATCGCGACCCAGGCCACCCGTGAAGCCGGCTGGCGATGCGGTCTGAGGAGGGCGCGGGAAATGAAGACGACCTGAACGGCGGCCGTCACGCCCGCAACGTACCAGCTCCATTTCATGGCCTTCACATGGGGCGCAGGGTTGGTGCCTTTTCGTGTGACGGCGGAGAGTTCTCTGCTCCCGTCTCCTGACTTCGTGGCCGCCTGCTTCACGCTCATCTCCGTCCCGTCTGTTCTGCCGTCACGCTATCGCCAGCCTCCGCCTGCGACAACACACGCCCCGCTCATGGATGCCCCTCATGGACGCTTTCGTGGCCCCTTGTTATACCGCCAGACCTGATAATTCCGCGCGAGAGCGCAGTGCAGCGGAGACGGCGACAATCATGACAGACGGCGCAAGAGCAAACAGTCTGCGAAACGGGCCAGACGCATCCGGCCATTTCGGCGACGGGCTGGGAGGACGGTTCGTAGCGGAAACTCTGATGCCCCTGATTCTGGAGCTGGACGCGGCGTACAAGACCGCGCAGGCCGATCCGGCTTTCCACAAGGAGCTGGCGTTTTACCTGAAGGATTACGTCGGTCGGCCTTCTCCCTTGTGGTTCGCAAAGCGCCTGACAGACCAGCTCGGCGGCGCGAAGATCTACATGAAGCGCGAGGAGCTGAACCACACCGGCTCCCACAAGCTCAACAACGTGATGGGCCAGATCCTGCTTGCCCGCCGCATGGGCCGCACGCGCATCGTGGCCGAGACCGGCGCGGGTCAGCATGGCGTCGCCACCGCCACGGTCTGCGCGCTGTTCGGCATGCAGTGCGTCATCTACATGGGCGCGACCGACGTTGAACGGCAGGCTCCCAACGTGTTCCGCATGAAGCTGCTCGGGGCCGAGGTCGTGCCCGTCACGTCCGGTGCCGGCACGCTGAAGGATGCGATGAACGAGGCGATGCGCGACTGGGTCGCCAATGTTCATGACACTTACTTCCTGGTCGGCACCGTCGCTGGCCCGCACCCCTACCCTGCCATGGTCCGTGATTTCCAGAGCGTGATCGGCGACGAGGTGAAGGTCCAGATGGAGGAAGCCGAGGGCCGCCTGCCGGATGTCATCGTCGCGGCCATCGGTGGCGGCTCGAATGCGATGGGCATCTTCCATCCGTTCCTTGACGATCTCTCCGTCAGGCTGATCGGCGTCGAAGCTGCCGGACATGGTCTGGACAGCGGCAAGACCGCCGCCTCGATCGAGCGGGGCACACGCGGCGTGCTGCACGGCAACCGCACCTATCTGTTGCAGGACGAGAACGGCCAGATCATCGAAGCCCACTCCATCAGCGCCGGTCTCGACTATCCCGGCGTCGGCCCTGAGCACTCCTGGCTGCATGAAATCGGTCGCGCCGAGTATGTCGGCATCACGGATGATGAGGCGCTGGACGCGTTCCAGACCTGCACGCGCACGGAGGGCATCATCCCGGCGCTGGAATCCGCCCATGCTGTCGCCCATGCGACGAAAATCGCACCGACGCTGAGCCCGGAGACCCTGCTCGTCATCAACATCTCGGGCCGTGGAGACAAAGATATCTTCACCGTCGCCGAACATCTGGGAGTGAAGCTGTGAGCCGTATCGCCCGCCGTTTTGCGGCGTTGAAACAGGAAGGGCGTGGTGCGCTCATCCCTTATCTCGAAGCCTGTGACCCCGACTTCCAGACGTCGCTCGACCTGCTGAAGGCCATGCCGGAAGCGGGCGCGGACCTGATCGAAATCGGCATGCCGTTCTCCGATCCCTCCGCCGACGGCCCGATCATCCAGCTTGCCGCCCGTCGCGGCCTGAAGGCGGGCGCCACGCTGCCGCGCCTGTTCGAGATGGTGAAGTCGTTCCGCGAGCAGGATAACGACACGCCGATCATCCTGATGGGCTACCTGAACCCGATTGAAGCTTATGGGATCGATCGGTTCTGTGTCGACGCTTCAGCCGCCGGAATCGACGGCCTGATCATCGTGGACATGCCGCCGGAAGAAGCCGGACCGATGCAGGGACCGGCCAAAGCCGCTGGTCTGGACATCATCCGCCTGATCGCGCCGACCACAGATGACAACCGCCTCAAGCTGGTGCTCAACCACGCGTCCGGCTTCGTCTATTATGTGAGCATCACCGGCATCACCGGAACACGTTCGGCCAGCGACGAGGATCTGCGTGCGGCCCTTGTGCGTCTGCGTGCAGTGACGGATCTTCCTGTCGCCATCGGCTTCGGCATCCGCACGCCGGAACAGGCGGCGTCTGCGTCACGCATCGCTGAGGGCGCGGTTGTCGCCTCGGCCCTGCTGGCGACACTGGCGAAAACACTGGATGCGGCCGATCAGGCGACGCCCTCCACTCTCCCTTCCGTTCTGACACAGCTCCGCGAACTGGCCGCCGCCGTTCGGAGCTGACAAGCGGCGTTTTTTATCGGGAGGAGCCACAACACCGGGTGGGCTCCTCCCCTTCGCCTCCAAAGATAGCAGGCGGAAATGCCGCATTCTCCGGCACACCACCAAAATTCAACAGAAATAAAAAGTGGAAATTCCAGCCTTCGCTAACAAAGAAGCATGGATTGCGCGAAAATATATCCTGAGATATGAGGTAATTCACATATCACAACCTCAATAAGTGGATAGGAATCCCACACGATGCTGGCCAAGAAAACCAGAAGAGTTCTGTCGGGCCTCGCCGTCGCGGCCGGACTGCTTGTCAGCGCCGCCCAGATGGCAAGTGCCGCAGCCATCCGTGTTGGCTACATCCCCGTGCTGGGCTCTTCCTCTCTTTTTGTGGTCGATGGAGAAGGCTGGGCAAAACAGGCCGGGCTGGATCTTGAGCTCGTCCGCTTCACCTCGGGGCCGCAGGCGATTCAGGCCCTCGTCGCCGGTCGGATTGACGCTTATGTCGCCGGTGTTCTCCCGCTCCTTCAGGTTCGCAGCCGCGGCGTGGACGTGAAGGTCGTCGCATCCGGGGCCATCGAGGAGCTGGCCGTTATCGCTCGTGGGCCTCTCGCAGGCGGACTGGACGTGACAAAGCCGGGCGGCCTGACGAAAGAGCAGCTCGCCGACCGGATAGCGGCCTTTACCAAAGCGACCGGACGCAAGCCAAAAATCGCCACACAGCCGACAGGCTCCGTCCCTGACACCGCGCTCCGCTACTGGCTCAAGGAGCGCGAAGGCGTGGATCTTTCGACAGTCGAGATTGTCGGGATTGATATCGACGCCGCGCAGCAGGCGTTTCTCGCTGGTGCCGTCGATGCCGCCATCCTGCGCGAGCCAGCTCTGACCGTCATCAAGGCCCGCGTGCCGGAAACCCGCGTGCTGGCCACTGGCCATGACATTCTGCCCGGACAGCCCGGATCGGTTCTGGCAATCGTCAGCCCCAACGCTCCGGATCATGCCCCCTGGTCGGGCAAACTGACCGGCCTGTTCGTCAAGGGAACCACGCTGATCGCGAATCATCCGGAGGAAGCGGCCCCATTCGTGGCAAAAGCACTGGGTGGCGGCTTGCTGAAACCGGTCGTGATCGAGCAGGCGCTGAAAGCCTCATCGGCACAGTTCGTGACCGACCCGGCCCAGATCATTCCCGGCGTAAAGGCGTTGCAGGATTTTGAGGTCAAGGAGGGTGTCCTCAAGAAGGCAGTACCGGTAGATGACCTCTTCGACCTGCAGATGTGGCGCCAGCCTGCGCCCTAAGCGCGGGACAAGGGACCTGGAATGATCGGTTTGCATGTTGGAACAAAAAGCCGGCTGGGGCTGGGCTCTCTCGGCCTGCTGACACTCGTCGGCCTCTGGCAGTGCGCGGTCCAGTTTCATCTCGTGCCGCCGGGGCTGCTTCCCGCCCCTACGGAACTGTGGCCTGCCTTCGTATCGGAAGTCTCCGGCGGCTTCTGGCTTCAATCCATCGAGGACAGTCTGGTCCATTACTGCGCGGGCCTGCTGATCGGCTCGCTGCTCGGTGCCGCAGCCGGACTTCTGTGCGGGTCCGTGCCTCTGGTGGATGCTTTCACCGGCGGCATCGTCCGCCTCCTGCGTCCGATTCCCGGACTGGCCTGGGTGCCGTTCGCCATCCTGTGGTTCGGCCTGAACAATGTCGGTGCAACGTTCGTCATCGCCATTTCCGTCTTCTGGATCAATTTCTATGCCGCCTATGGTGCGGTTAAATCGGTTGACCGTGAACTGTACGAGGTGGCGGCCGCCTTCGGTCACAGGGGACTGCTCGCCCAGCTTCGTTATGT
Organism: Acetobacter conturbans; assembly: GCF_011516755.1. Lineage (GTDB taxonomy): Bacteria > Pseudomonadota > Alphaproteobacteria > Acetobacterales > Acetobacteraceae > Acetobacter > Acetobacter conturbans. Next base: position 40,553 of record NZ_WOSY01000003.1, read on the forward strand.
CACGCTGCCTGCCGCCTCGCCGGGCCTTCTGGCGGGACTGCGAACGGGCCTGGGGCAGGGCTGGATGTCCGTCGTGGCGGCGGAACTGTTCGGCGTGCCGGGTGTGGGCGCCCGGATGATGCAGGCGTCCAGCCTGCTCGCGACGGATGTGGTGGTCGTCTACATGATCACGATGGCGGGGTTGTATGCGTTGACTGATTTTCTGTTTGGACTGGTCCGCGACCGGCTGCTTCGGTGGCAGGGATGAATGACATGACGTCTCTTGTGCACGTCGAGGATGCCGGTCTGTCGCATGACGGCGGCGAGAATTTCATCTTTCGCCATGTCGACCTCTCAATCAGGCAGGGAGAATTTGTCGCCGTTCTGGGGCCATCCGGCGTCGGAAAGTCGACTCTCCTCCGGGTGATCATGGGGCTCGTTCCGCCGACCGAGGGCCAGATCGCGCTGACCACGACCACGGAGCATAAAGGCAACCGGCAGGCCGCACTGGTCTTTCAGGACGCGCGCCTGATGCCCTGGCGAACGGTCCGCACCAATGTCGAACTGGGCCTGGAAGGACTGGGCCTCAGTCGTGCCGAACGGCATGACCGCGCGGCGCAGGCGCTGCAACTGGTCGGTCTATCTGCGGAAGCCGACCGCTGGCCGCGCCAGCTTTCCGGCGGCCAGCGGCAGCGTGTAGGCGTCGCCCGCGCCCTGACGGTGAACCCGGACCTTCTGCTGATGGATGAACCCTTCGGCGCACTGGACGCGATCACCCGCAGCAGTCTCCAGACGGAACTTCTCGGAATCTGGGAAAAGACCCGCAAGACGGTACTCTTCGTGACGCACGATATCGACGAGGCACTCCTTCTGGCCGACCGCGTGATCGTGCTGGCGGGAAAACCGGCCCGCGTGCAAGGCGACCTTCAGGTCGGGAAGCGTCCCCGCGATCCGTCCACCCCCGCTCTTCGTGCTCTTGCCGGCCGTCTGAGAAGTCTGATCGCGGGCGAAGACGACCCCGGTGACAGTGCCTACTGGCAGGCCGCCGAAATCTGACCTTACGGATGTTGACCTCCCCGGACGGCCAACACAGACTGAATTTCCTGATCCGATACGCCAAACATACAAAGGAAGACCGCATGTCTCAGACGAGCCCCGAGGACAATTACACGCTTGAAAGTGGCATCGGTCGCCTGCAAGACGAGGACGGACCGCACACCTCCCGCTGGGCCAGCGTAAACGACTGCATGACGGACGGGCTGGATATCCTGCGTGATCTGACCGTGGATACGCCCATCCGGACCCTCAGCGTAGCACTGGTGTTTGGCAGTCTGTGCGGCATGTGGCTTGCGCGCCGCTGACAGGCATTATGCTGGGACAAATTTCTGTGGATCAGCATAAAATTCCGTCTCTTACGGAGTTTTCAATGCAACTGACGCAAGGGAAAACAGTTTACTCATTACATAGAGCCCACAAATCAAAAGGATAAAAAGTTATGCTCAGACTGGCTCTGTTTTTCCTGATCGTGTCCATCATTGCCGGCTTATTTGGCTTTGGTGGCATCTCCTCCGCTGCTGCCGGGATGGCGAAAATCCTCTTCTTCATCGCCGTCATCATCTGTGTCGTGCTGTTTGCAATGGTCCTCATCGGCGTCGGGGCTGTTTCCAAATAGTCCGCCGCTTATCAGAAGCGTTCATATCAACGGGGATGCTCTCAGGCATCCCCGTTTTTTGTTGGCCAAAAAGCGACAACCATTGGGGTTGGCCGAACGTCCGTGATTTTCTAAAACGAATTCGTAACAATCCGGATTAGCCGTCATGCAAAGCTGGATGACGCTCTCCCTGAGCCTGACGCTTCTCTACCTGTTATTCTTCGGCCTGTTCGGCTTCGGAACCGGGCAACCCGCCCTTACGCGCGGCTGGGATTTTGCAATGCTCAGTGGCTTGTCGGCCATCTTTGCTTTTCTGGCGTTGTTTATCCTGACGGGACGCCCTTTCAGAAAACCCGCTTATGAAGGCAAGTTTTTCATGCGCCTTCACATCTTTCTGGGCTATCTGGCTTCCCTCTTCGTTGCCGTTCACGTTGGCGGCAGTCTCTTGTGTGAACCCCTGATCTGGCAGGACATCTGGCCTCCAGTACTTCCACTCATGCAGACCGGACTCCTGTCCAGCATCCTCCTGATCGTGATGCTCACCACATCACATACCGGGACCAGACGCCTGATTTTCGGAAACTCTCGTTTTTTCCGTTATGCCCATTACGGTCTGGCCGGTGTTCTTCTCTGCGCCGCTTCTTTTCATGCCTGGCAAGCAGGCTTCCGGATCTCGGGCCACACGATCCCTTACATTCTCGCCCTCGTCACTTTAGCGACGCTGGCGAGCCCGGCCGTGAACCGCTGCTTCCTTCCTGAACGAGCGCCTCGCACGCAAAAACGCCGCATACGGAATACTACGAGATTAGCCGTGCCGGCGGTCACCGTTCTTTGTCTTGCAGGAATTCTGACGCCGATTTTATGCGTGTTATGGCTGCACCATTGAGAAAGCCGACTGCTTTAGCGCTCCGTTTACTCGCTGGATTGCTTGTCTGCGGCGGCCTCATCGGCAGCGCACTCTGGTGGCACCTCAAAGGTGCTCCCAAAAGTTTCGCCCAACATGCCCTCATGCCTCTGACGTTTGCTCACAGCGATCATGGAGCTTTTAACTGCGTGATCTGCCATCACAACTACACGGAGCCGAAGCTCGCCTCATGGCCATTTCAGCACTGCATTGAATGTCACAAAAAAACGCCTGAGATTACGCCTTTCATAGAGGAGCAATTTCACCATCAATGTGAAAGCTGCCATCTCAGGCTAAAGCAGGAAAAGCGAGCTACTGGTCCAGTTCGGGCCTGCCACATCTGCCACACGCGGGAGCCCATCCCACGATTTTAAGGGGACTGCTTCAAAAGCTATCTGCCGAGCAAGAAAGCCTCTGAAGGCGCGAGGACACCGTGTATTTTGATTACTGAAGCGGAGCGGTCATACGGGGCGTGAACATCGGAGCGCAGAAAACGGGCGCCGGATCGCCAGCAGAGACCTCGTGAAACAGCATTTAAAATGATGCCAGTTTGCTCAGCCTGTTCGCTGGCAGAATCTGAAGAACTCTCGGCAGCCCTACACCTTTGAGGAAAAAGGTATTTCCCTGTATTCATAGCGGGGGGTGAAGTCGTGGACAAAGCCTGTCAGATACGACAAACGAGCTATAAACGCCGTAACCTCACCGAAATCATGTGCACCTGCCTCAGGGACTGGCGACAGATCGCCACACGTTACGACAACTGCCAGCAGTAGTCTTCTTAGCCGCCATCTGCCTCGACGCTATCGTTCTGAGTCCCGGACCTCTCGGCCAGCAAAAGAGCAAAAAAAAACCGGCCCGAAGGCCGGCTTTCAATCAACCGCGGCAGTTCAGGCCGCCAGACCGGTTTCTTCTTCCGTAGCAACCGGACGCGGACCACTGTCCTTGCCCTTCGCTTCGACATCACGGTCGATCAGTTCGATAACAGCCATATTGGCAGCATCGCCATAACGAACGCCAGCCTTCAGAACGCGCGTGTAACCGCCCGTGCGAGCCTTGTAGCGATCAGCCACAGCCGAGAACAGCTTGCTGACGATCGTGTCGTCACGCAGCTGTGCATAAGCCTGACGACGAGCATGCAGATCACCGCGCTTACCGAGCGTGATCAGCTTTTCAACGACCGGGCGCAGTTCTTTCGCCTTGGGCAGGGTCGTCGTGATCTGCTCATGCTTGATGAGAGCGACGGCCATGTTGCGAAACATCGCCGCACGGTGGGTGGAGGTTACGCCGAGCTTCCGACCGGCAACACCATGACGCATTGTTAAGTCTCCTGTTGTCGCGGATCAGAAGGGCTCGTCGAGCCGCTTCGCCAGATCCTCAATATTCTCCGGCGGCCATGCCGGAACATTCATGCCAAGAGAAAGTCCCATAGTCGTCAGGACTTCCTTGATCTCGTTCAGTGACTTACGACCGAAGTTCGGCGTGCGGAGCATTTCCTGCTCGGTCTTCTGAACCAGATCACCGATATAGATGATGTTGTCGTTCTTGAGGCAGTTCGCCGAACGGACAGATAGTTCAAGCTCATCAACCTTGCGAAGCAGGTTGCGGTTGAACGGCAGGTCGTCCTGCGGCTCGGTCGTGACAACCGGGCGAGGCTCATCAAAGTTGATGAACAACTGAAGCTGATCCTGAAGAATACGCGCAGCAAGAGCCACTGCATCCTCAGGCGTCACCGCGCCATTCGTTTCGACCGTGAGCAGCAGACGATCATAATCCGTCACCTGCCCGACACGGGTCGGCTCAACCTTGTAGGAGACACGCTTCACCGGCGAATAGATCGCATCGATAGGGATCAGCCCGATCGGCGCATCTTCCGGACGGTTGGCAGCAGCAGGGACATAACCCTTACCGATGTTCACCGTGAACTCCATGCCCAGCTTCTCACCCTCGTCGAGGGTGCAGATCACCAGGTCGGGGTTCATGATCTCAATACCATGACCCGTCTGGATCTGACCGGCTTTGACTTCACCCGGACCAGTCGCCGTCAACACCATGCGCTTCGGGCCCTCGCCATGCATGCTGAGAGCGAGCTGCTTGATGTTGAGCACGATGTCCGTCACGTCTTCACGCACACCCGGCACAGCCGAGAATTCATGTAGAACGCCGTCGATCTGGATCGCGGTGATCGCCGCGCCCTGAAGTGAAGAAAGCAGAACGCGACGCAGAGCGTTGCCAAGCGTCATGCCGAAACCGCGCTCAAGCGGCTCGGCAACGATCGTCGCCACGCGAGACGGAACGGAGCCGGATTCAACTTCCAGCTTCTCCGGCTTGATCAGGGATTGCCAGTTTTTCTGGAGCACCAAGGTCTCGGCCTTTCAATAAAAGGGGCCGCAACAAGACGGCGGAAGCCCCGACATCAAGCCGGGGCAGCTTCTATAAAAGAATTCCGTCCCGGAGAGGGGCAAACCACTCTCCGATACCGGGAATGCACTCGTCAGACGCGACGACGCTTCCGGGGACGGCAGCCGTTGTGCGGCACCGGGGTCAGATCGCGGATGGAAGCAATCTGGAAACCGACAGCCTGAAGAGCACGGAGTGCGCTCTCACGCCCCGACCCAGGACCCGAGACCTGAATGTCCAGAGTTTCCATGCCGTGCTCGCGCGCCTTGCGACCAGCATCCTCAGCAGCAACCTGTGCGGCATATGGCGTGGACTTACGAGAACCCTTGAACCCCTGAGCACCAGCGGAAGACCATGCAATGGCATTCCCCTGCGCATCAGAGATCGTGATCATGGTATTGTTGAACGTGGAGAGCACATGCGCCACGCCCGAGATAATGTTCTTGCGCTCTTTTTTGCGGATACGCGGTGCAGCGGCCTTCGCCATATCTGTCGCCTTGTTTTTTACTGTCAAAGCGGGACAAACCCGCCTGACGCCCGCCGACCGAAGCCGACAGGCACCTGGAATTTTGTATGACCTGCCCGAAGGCGAAGCCGATTAGCGGGTAACTTTCTTCTTACCCGCAATGGCCACGGCCTTACCTTTACGCGTGCGCGCATTGGTATGGGTACGCTGGCCATGCACTGGCAGGCCGCGACGGTGACGCAGGCCACGGTAGCAACCAAGGTCCATGAGACGCTTAATGTTCATAGCAACTTCACGACGAAGATCACCTTCGACGCGGTAGTTGTTATCAATAAGCTCACGAAGCTTCATGATCTCGTCGTCACTCAACTCGTTAACGCGCCTGGCGTCCGGGAGGTCGAGAGTCTTGCAGATCTGCTGAGCCTTGGTCTGACCGATGCCGTAAATATACTGCAGTCCGATCACGACCCGCTTGTTCGTCGGGATATTAACGCCGGCAATACGCGCCACGCTACACACTCCTAGTCCGCCCGGCTTTGCGCGCCCGAGCGTTGATTCGAATTTATTTGCCGCCTGTCGGCCGTCCACGACCACGCGGTCTAGAGCGCGCGCAATAGACCGAGCAGGCATGAAGAGTCAATCAAAAGAGATCACTTTTGCGTGATCTTCTCGATTTCCATCATTGTGGAATCAATCTGTTTGCTCACTTCATCGATCGGCGCCATGCCGTCAATAAAGGAGACTGTCACTCTTTCCTCATAATAAGGAAGCAGTGGCAGGGTTTCCTTGCGATACGCTGCCAGCCGTGACGTTACCGTCTCACGATCGTCGTCAGCACGCCGCACGAAGTCATGGGAGCCGCAGAGATCGCATGTCCCGCCCACAGCCGTCGGTTTTGAGACATCATTGTAGCTGGCCCCGCATTTCGCGCAGGAGAAGCGGCCAGCAACACGATCAGCCAGAGCGTTCTCGTCAACCTCAAGCATCAGGACGACATCGATTTTGCGTCCTAGACGCTGCAATACGATATCGAGGGCTTCCGCCTGCGCAACTGTGCGGGGGAACCCATCCAGAATGAATCCCTTTCCACAGTCAGGCTTCTGGATTCGCGCTTCAAGCATGCTCACGATGATGGAATCCGGCACCAGCTTGCCTGCGTCCATCAGGGCCTTCGCTTCCTGACCGATCTCGGACCCCGCCTTCACTTCGGCGCGCAGCATGTCACCCGTCGAAATCTGGGTAATGCCGTAACGTGTTTCCAGACGCTTTGCCTGGGTTCCCTTTCCCGCACCCGGCGGCCCAAGAAAAATGATGTTCATTTACGAATGATCCTTCGATTGGAACCACCCTTGCGACTCCGCTGGATAAGTCCCTGATATTGATGCGCTACCAGGTGCGACTGGATTTGCGTCACTGTATCGATTGTCACCGACACGATGATGATCAGGCTCGTTCCACCAAAATAGAAAGGTACATTGTACCGGCTAATCAGAATCTGCGGCAGAAGACAGACCGCGACAAGATAAAGAGCCCCGATCGTTGTCAGTTTCGTGAGGATCGAGTCAAAATACGTCGCCGTCGCAGCTCCGGGCCGAATACCAGGAATGAATCCGTTCTGTTTCCGCAAATTATCCGCAGTTTCCTCCGGATTGAACGTCACTGCCGCATAAAAGTACGAAAAGAATACGATCATGAGGGCGTAGAACAGCATGTAGAGTGGCTGCCCCTGCCCCAGTGACTGCCCGAGAAAAGAGAGCCAGCTGGGCATTCCTTTCCCATTCATGAAACCTGCGATGGTCACGGGAATGAGCAACACCGAGGAAGCGAAAATCGGCGGAATGACACCCGCGGTATTGACCTTCAGCGGCATATGCGTCGCTTCCCCGCCAAAGACCCGATTACCCATCTGCCGCTTCGGATACTGGATAACGACCCGTCGTTGCGCCTGCTCCATGAAGACGATGAACGTAATGGTCGCTGCAGCAAGGACAAGAAAGATCAGCACAAAGAATGGAGAGAGCGCTCCCGTATATCCCAACTGAAACAGGGTCGCGAGCGCATGAGGTAGGTTAGCCACGATACCCGCGAAGATGATCAGAGAAATACCATTCCCCACACCTCGCGATGTAATCTGCTCTCCCAGCCACATGAGGAACATTGTTCCGCCCACAAGCGTGAAGACGCAGGAGACCAAGAAGAACATACCCGGATTGACGACCGCTGAGCCTGAAGATGAACTCATCCGCTCAAGCCCTACGGCAATCCCGTAAGCCTGGAAGAACGCAATCGCTACCGTCAGATAGCGGGTATACTGATTGAGCTTCTTTCGCCCCTGCTCGCCCTCCTTCTTGAGAGCTTCCATGGAGGGGATCGCCGTCGACATCAGCTGAATGATGATCGAGGCGGAAATGTAAGGCATGATATTCAGGGCGAAGACGGTCATGCGCCCGAGCGCACCGCCCGTGAACATGTCGAACATGCCGAGAATGCCACCCTGATGCTGGGCGAGAAGCTGCCCCATCACCTTTGCGTCGATGCCCGGGACAGGAATATAGGTTCCCAGACGATAGACGATCAGGGCACCCAGGGTGAACCAGATCCTCTTCTTGAGCTCCGTCGCCTTGGCAAACGAACCCATATTGAAATTGGCCGCGAGTTGCTCAGCCGCCGAGGCCATACGCCTGTCCTTTCACAAAAAACAGCGCCACCGCAAAGCGGGGCGCTGTCGTGGCAGACACCAACGCCTGCAAACCAACTTATAGGTCACGGACAGAATGATATATTCTGTCCGCTTAACCACATCACGAAGCCGCGGCGATTTCTTCTTTCGAAGCAACCAGTCGCTTCACGGAGCCGCCAGCCTTCTCGACAGCAGCAACCGCAGAAGCCGACGCGCCCGAAACTTCGAGATTGACCGCACGTGAGATCTCACCGCCAGCCAGAAGACGTACACCAGCATACCTGCCAGAGCCGATCAGTCCCGCCTTACGGAGAGCATCCTCGTTGACGACAACACCAGTCTCAAGCTTACCTTCAGCGAAAGCTTTGTCCAGAGAACCGAGGTTCACCGGTGCATAAACCTTGCGGAAGATATTCTTGAAGCCACGCTTCGGCATACGGCGATACAGCGGAAGCTGACCACCTTCAAAGCCATTCAGCGAAACGCCTTCACGCGCTTTCTGACCCTTGACGCCCCTGCCCGAGGTCTTGCCCTTACCAGAGCCAATACCACGACCAAGACGCTTCTTGCGATAACGAGAGCCCTCGTTATCACGAAGTTCGTTGAGCCTCATTTCAATCCTCCACCTTCACGAGGTGGGCCACCTTGCTCAGCATACCCCGCACAGAGGGGGTATCCTGCAGCTCACGGGTGCGGCCAATCTTGTTAAGACCCAGACCGATCAGAGTTGCCTGCTGGCCCGGCTTGCGCCCATTACCTGATGCAATCTGCTTGACACGAACAGTCTTAGCTTCAGACATCAGCGCCCTCCACAACCTGCTCGCGCTTACCAAGAATGTCAGAGACCTTCTTGCCGCGACGATTAGCCACAACACGCGGGCTTGCACACCGTTCCAGCGCCGCGAACGTCGCCTTCACCATGTTGTGCGGATTACGCGTTCCGAGCGACTTGGCAACAACGTCGTTGATACCAAGGCTCTCGAAGACAGCGCGCATCGGGCCACCCGCGATAATCCCGGTTCCGGCTTCTGCCGAACGCAGCACCACCTTGCCTGCACCGAAGTGACCAGCAACATCGTGATGCAGCGTACGACCTTCCTTCATCGGAACACGGATCATGCCGCGCTTCGCTTTTTCAGTAGCCTTACGGATTGCTTCAGGAACTTCACGGGCTTTGCCCGCACCGTACCCGACGCGACCTTTCTGGTCACCAACAACTACAAGAGCCGCAAAGGCAAAGCGACGACCGCCCTTAACCACCTTCGCAACACGGTTGATCGTCACGAGCTTGTCGATCAGATCGTCACCGTCGCGCTCCTGGCGCTGGTCACGATCGCGACCGCGACCGCCCTCTCTAGGTTCACGTGCCATTACGCGACCTCCCTCAGAAGGAGAGGCCGCCCTCGCGGGCAGCCTCCGCGAGCGCCTTGACGCGCCCATGATACAGATAGGAGCCGCGGTCGAACACGACCTGCGTCACACCTGCGGCAACCGCACGCTCTGCGACCAGCTTGCCGACTGCCGTTGCGGCATCCCGGTTCGCACCTGCCGCACCGGCTGTGCGGAACTCCTTGTCCAGAGAAGACGCTGCCGCCACCGTAAGGCCGGCTGCATCGTCGATCACCTGGGCGTAGATGTTCTTGCCTGAACGGAACACCGACAGGCGCGGACGTCCGCCGGCCTTGCGGCGGAGCTGGAAGCGAAGGCGCTTGCGCCGACGATCCCGCAATTCCTGCTGAGTGCTCATTACTTCTTCTTGCCTTCCTTGCGACGAATGGTCTCGTTCTCATACCGCACACCCTTGCCCTTATAGGGCTCCGGCTTACGGAAGTTGCGGATATCGAGAGCAACCTGACCAACACGTTGCTTGTCAATTCCCTCAACAACCACTGCTGTAGGACGCGGCGTCGTGATCTTGATCCCCTGCGGGATCGGATACACCACGTCGTGAGAATAACCGAGATTGAGAACCAGATTGGAACCCTGCACAGCGGCACGGAAACCAGTACCCGTAATCTCAAGGGTCTTGGAATAACCCTCGGAAACCCCCTTCACCATGGAAGCGACGAGAGCACGAGTCGTACCCCACATCATCCTGGCCTGGGTCAGAGATCCGAGCGGTCTTACCGCAACCTTACCATCCTCGACCGTCGTCTCAACGAGCGAAGAAAGCGGAAGCTGCAACTCTCCGAGTTTTCCTTTGGCTGTCAGAATGCCAGCATTGATGCTGACCGTGACTCCACCCGGAACCTCGACGGGATATTTGCCAACGCGCGACATTTATCCCTCCTCAGAATACACGACAGAGAACTTCGCCACCAACATTGGCGGCGCGAGCCTCTGCGTCAGAAAGAACACCCCGAGGCGTCGAAAGGATCGACACACCGAGACCGGCATACACACGCGGCAATTCCTTGATTTTGGAATAGACACGACGCCCCGGACGGGAGACGCGGTGGATCTCTTTGATCACCGGCTCACCTTCGGAATATTTGAGCTCGATACGGATCTGGGCAATACCTTTACGGACTTCCTCAAGGGAAAAACCACGGATATAGCCTTCACGCTTCAGAGCCTCAAGAACATTGGCGCGAAGCTTTGAAGCCGGAGCAACACATGCAGCGTGACGAGCGCGCTGCGCATTGCGAATACGGGTGAGCATATCACCCAAGGGATCAGAAAGTGACATTGCCTACCCTTACCAGCTAGCCTTGACCAAGCCCGGAATCTGACCATTCGAGGCCAGATCACGCAAAGCAATACGGCACAACTCGAACTTGCGGTAATTACCACGAGAACGGCCGGTTATCTTGCAGCGCAGACGGACGCGGACACGCGAGCCATTACGAGGAAGTTCAGCGAGCTTCAGAGAAGCGTCAAACCGATCTTCCATCGGAAGGGTGCGATCCATCACAATATTCTTGAGAGCCACTCGCTTCGCTTTATCGCGCTTAGCCATATAGGCGCGCTTAACGTTGCGATTGACGGCGGAAATCTTGGCCATGCCTGATTTACCCTCCGGAACCTGCCGGACCATTCCAGCGGTTTTCCAAAACCTTCAACATCCTGACTGCATAGAGCTGCTATCAGGACAAACAACCTGCGGCTATCGGACGCCGCAGGGAACGATCACTCTGCTTGAGCTCACCCCATAAAGGGAAGGTCAAAAGCTTTCAATAGTGCTTTTGCCTCGGCATCGGTCTTCGCAGTGGTCACGAAGATAATGTCCATGCCGCGGATATCGTCAACTTTGTCGTATTCGATCTCGGGGAACATCAGCTGCTCCTTGAGACCAAGCGCAAAGTTGCCGCGTCCGTCAAAGCCCTTGTTCGCCGGCAGTCCACGGAAGTCGCGAATACGCGGCATCGCAATGGTCACAAGACGATCAAGAAACTCATACATCCGTGCACGGCGCAGTGTGACCTTACAACCGATGGGCAGACCCTCACGGATCTTGAAGCCTGCGATTGCCTTCTTCGCCACAGTCTTGACCGGGCGCTGACCGGCAATCAGCATCATCTCATTCAGAGCAGCGTCCAGTTTCTTCTGGTCGCCAGCAGCCTCACCTACGCCCATATTGAGAACAATCTTCTCAAGGCGAGGAATCTGCATGACATTCTTGTAGCCAAACTGCTCGCGCACTTTGGCAGCCAGTTCCGTCTGATACAGCGCCTGCAGACGCGGGACGACGCGCGTGTTTTCGGTAACCATCAGTCGCCCCCTCAGCCTTCGATGACTTCGCCGGTCGCCTTGGCGACACGAACTTTACGACCACCCTCAAGAACCCTGAAACCCACTTTCGTCGGCTTCTGGCTCTTGGGATCGATCAATGTAAGATTGGACAGATGCACCGGAGCTTCGCGCTCGATGATACCACCTTCCTCACCCATGCGCGTGGCCCGCTTGTGGCGCTTGGCCACCGCAACACCGCGAACAACCGCTTTGTTTTCGGTCGGGAGAACCGTCAGGACCTCACCACGAACGCCTTTCGACGCTCCGGTTGTCACAATGACGGTATCACCCTTTTTGATACGGGCAGCCATTACAGCACCTCCGGCGCCAGCGAGATGATCTTCATGAACTTGCGCGCACGCAGTTCACGGACGACCGGACCGAAGATACGCGTACCGATCGGCTCCTGCTGCTTGTTGATCAGCACAGCCGCATTGCGGTCGAAGCGGATCGCGCTGCCGTCTGCACGACGCACCGGGTAGGACGTCCGAACGATAACGGCCTGATGGACGTCACCCTTCTTCACCTTGCCACGGGGAATCGCTTCCTTGACGGAAACGACGATCACGTCGCCGACCGAGGCAGACTTCCGCTTGGAACCGCCCAGCACCTTAATGCACTGCACCTGACGTGCGCCGGAATTATCGGCGACCTCAAGGTTGGTCTCGGGATGGATCATTTACCTTATACCCCTGTTACGCAACATTCCCGGACGCTGTTTCGCCAACGGTTTCACCGTTACGCGAGATGACCGTCCAGGTCTTGCGCTTGGAAATCGGCATGCATTCTTCGATGCGAACCGCGTCTCCAATCTTGCAAACGTTGAGTTCATCATGCGCCGCATATTTCTTCGAACGACGAATGAACTTCTTATAAAGCGGATGCATGATGCGACGATCAACAAGGACGGTAATCGTCTTGTCCATCTTGTCACTGGTCACGCGACCGCTGAGAATGCGCTTAGGCATCAGCCGCTCCCTCAGGAATTGGCCGCAGCGCTAGCTACGGCAGTCTTCTTCGCAGCCTGAGCTACGACCGTCTTGATACGGGCAATGTCGCGACGCAGAACGCGTACGCGGCTTGCCCCTTCATTCTGACCGGTTGCCTGCTGGAACCGAAGATTGAACTGCTCGCGCTTCAGATCAAGAAGAAGCGCCTGCAACTCATCAACGGACTTCACACGCAGATCAGCCGGCTTAAGTGCCTTGCTCATCTTATGCCTCTCCGATTCGGGTCACGAACTTCGTCTTGATCGGAAGCTTCGCAGCACCAAGAGCCAGCGCTTCACGCGCGACTTCCGGCGGGACACCCTCGATCTCGAACAGGATACGACCCGGTCTTACACGGGCTACCCAGTACTCCGGAGATCCCTTGCCGGAGCCCATACGCACTTCGGCAGGTTTTGTCGAGACCGGAAGATCAGGAAAAATACGAATCCACACGCGACCAGCACGCTTCATCGCACGAGTGATTGCACGACGGGACGCCTCAATCTGACGTGCCGTAATACGCTCTGGCTCAAGCGCCTTGAGACCGAACGCGCCGAAATTCAGCTGCGTGCCGCTCTTCGCCAGCCCATGAATGCGGCCCTTGTGGGCCTTGCGGAATTTAGTCCGCTTCGGAGAAAGCATTGTTCTCTATCCCTCAGCGCTGCGGCGCCTGCTCAGCGGCACGGCGATCCTGGGCCAACGGGTCATGAGCAAGGATCTCACCTTTGAAGATCCAAACCTTGACACCGCACGTCCCGTAGGTCGTCTTCGCCGTCGCAGTCCCATAATCAATGTCGGCACGAAGTGTATGAAGCGGCACGCGACCTTCGCGATACCACTCGACACGGGCGATTTCAGCACCACCAAGACGACCGGAGCAGTTGATCCGGATGCCCTGTGCGCCGAGACGCATAGCAGACTGCACCGCACGCTTCATTGCGCGACGAAACGCAACACGACGCTCAAGCTGCTGAGCAATATTCTCAGCCACCAGTGTCGCGTCGATTTCCGGCTTGCGAATTTCGACGATATTCAGCGCGACTTCCGTGCCGGCCATCTTCGTCAGCTCTTTCCGGAGCGCGTCGATGTCCTGGCCTTTCTTGCCGATCACGACGCCCGGACGGGCAGCGTAAATCGTTACACGCGGCTTCTTTGCCGGACGCTCGATGACCACACGGGATACACCCGCGCCGGACAGCTTGCGACGCAGGAAAGCGCGAAGCTTCAGATCTGCATGCAGCAACCGTGAATAGTCGCCGTCTGCATACCAACGGCTGTCCCAGGTGCGGTTGATACCGAGCCGAAGCCCGATCGGATTGACTTTATGTCCCATCGTCAGGCCGCCTTCTTTTCCGTCTTTGCCTCAGGCTCGGGCGCGCGCTCGGCCACGACAATCTTCAGATGGCTGAAGAATTTTTCGACACGAGCGGAACGACCGCGACCACGAGCGTGGAAGCGACGCATTACAATCGACTTGCCGACATCAGCCGTCTTCACCACCAACTGGTCAACGTCCAGCTGGTGGTTGTTCTCAGCGTTGGCGATCGCGCTCTCAAGCGTCTTCTTAACCTGCTGAGCGATACGACGCTTGGAGAACGTCAGTGTCGCCACAGCCTGAGAAGCAGGCTTGTTGCGGATCAGACCAGCTACGAGATTCAGCTTCTGGGGACTCACGCGGATATTCCGCGTGATTGCCTGCGCCTCGGTCTCGGCCAGTGTGCGAGGATGCTTTGGTTTGCTCATCTCAGCCCCGCTTCGACTTCTTGTCCGCACCATGACCGTGGAAGGTGCGTGTCGGTGAGAACTCGCCGAACTTGTGGCCAACCATGTTCTCGGTCACCTGTACCGGAAGGAACTTGTGACCGTTATAAACACCAAACGTCAGACCAACGAACTGCGGAAGGATCGTGGAACGACGTGACCAGATCTTGATCACTTCGTTACGACCCGACGCGCGGGACGTCTCGGCCTTGTTCAGTAGATACCCGTCGACGAACGGGCCTTTCCAGACGGAACGTGCCATCTCTTTTGCCCCTTACTTGCCGGTCTTCCGGCGACGGATGATCAGACTGTCCGTACGCTTGTTGACCCGTGTCTTGTAACCCTTGGTCGGCTTGCCCCACGGCGTAACCGGGTGACGGCCACCAGAGGTACGGCCTTCACCACCACCATGCGGATGGTCGACCGGGTTCATGACAACACCACGGTTGTGCGGACGGCGACCGAGCCAGCGAGAACGACCCGCCTTGCCCATGTGCTGGTTCATGTTGTCCGGGTTGGATACCGCACCAACAGTCGCGAAGCATTCACCACGAACGACACGCAGCTCACCGGACTGCAGACGGATCTGGGCATAACCCGAATCCTTGCCGACCAGCTGCGCATAAGTCCCGGCAGAACGGGCCAGCTTTCCGCCAGCGCCCTGCTTCATCTCGATGTTATGCACGATCGTGCCTACCGGGATCGAAGCCAGCGGCATCGCATTACCCGGCTTGATGTCTACCCGGGTGCCAGCAATGACCTGATCACCAACCTTCAAACGCTGCGGTGCCAGAATGTAGGCAAGCTCGGCATCTTCGTATTTGATCAGTGCGATAAACGCCGTACGGTTTGGATCGTATTCCAGACGCTCAACGGTGCCCAGCACGTCCAGCTTACGACGCTTGAAGTCGACATAGCGATAGGACTGCTTGTGACCGCCGCCACGAAAACGTGACGTCGTGCGACCGTGGTTGTTACGACCACCAGACTTGTTCTTGCCCTCGGTCAGCTGCTTGACCGGCTTGCCCTTCCACAGGTCAGACCGGTCCACCAGCACCGTGCCACGAAGGCTCGGCGTGACGGGATTAAAGTGCTTCAGTGCCATGTGTAGATACCCCGCGTCACGCCAGCTTGGCGGTCAGGTCAATGGACTGACCCTCCGCCAGCTGCACGAACGCCTTCTTGATATCGGAGCGCTGTCCGGCACGCCCCTTGAAACGCTTCGCCTTGCCCTTCTGAACCAGCGTGCAGACGCTGACGACCTTGACGCCGAACAGTGCCTCGACCGCGACCTTGATCTCAGGCTTTGTAGCCGAGATGGCAACCTTAAAGGCCACCTGGTTCTTCTCGGACATCGCTGTCGCTTTTTCGGTGATCAGCGGCGCACGAACGATGTCATACAGCGCCTCGCGCGACATCTTTTCCGCCTTCTTGCGGATCGCAAGCACATTCGTCATGCCAGCCGCTCCTTCAGGCCTTCGACGCCAGCCCGCGTGATCGCAAGCACGTCGTGATTGAGAATGTCATAGACGTTCGCACCGATGGTCGGCAGGACGTCAATCTTCGGCAGGTTGCGGGCCGCGCGGATGAAGCCTTCATTGACCGAGCCATCAACGATCAGCACCGAAGTCCAGCCCAGAGCCTTAAGCTTTACAGCCAGCTCAGCCGTCTTCGTCACACCATCAGCCGCGTCAAGAACGATCAGCTTGCCGTCCTTCGCCTTCTGCGACAGTGCGGAGATCAGGCCGAGACGACGGACCTTCTTCGGCAGATCATAGCCATGATCGCGAACGACCGGCCCATGAACCACACCACCCGTACGATACTGCGGAGAGCGCAGCGAGCCCTGACGAGCCGAGCCTGTGCCCTTCTGGCGAAAAGGCTTTTTCGTCGTGCCCGAAACTTCGCCCATACCCTTTACCTTGTGGGTACCGGCGCGACGCTTCGCGAGCTGCCAATGAACGACACGTGCCATGATATCGGCACGCGGCGCCGTAGCAAAAATTTCATCCGGGAGCGTGGCCGTGCCGGCGCTACCGTTGTCCAGGGTCTTGATATCGAGTTCCATCGTCCTCAGCCCTCCGCCGTCGCAAGGGCTGCCGGATACGGCGCCTCTGCATGACGGGCCTTTTTGATCGCGTCACGGACCATGACCAGTCCGTTCTTCGCGCCCGGGATGGAACCACAAATCATGACCAGATTCTTTTCCGGATCGACCGCAGCCACTTCCAGGTTCAGCGTCGTCACGCGCTCGTCGCCGAGATGACCAGCCATCTTCTTGTTCTTGAAGGTCTTGCCCGGATCCTGACGGTTGCCGGTAGAACCATGAGAACGGTGAGAGACGGACACACCGTGAGAAGCTTCGAGACCAGCGAAGTTCCAGCGCTTCATCGCGCCTGCGAACCCCTTACCCTTACTCGTTCCTGTGACATCCACCTTCTGTCCAACCACAAAGTGGGAGGCCAGAATACGGGACCCAGGCTCGAGAACGGCATCAGCGGCAACGCGAAATTCGCGCACAGCTTTCTTCGGCTCGACCTTCACGCGGGCAAAATGGCCGCGATTCGGTTTCGTGACATTCTTCACCTTGGCCTTACCAAGACCGAGTTGCACAGCGGTATAACCGTCTCGCTCCTCGGTACGGGTATCGACCACCTGCACATCATCAAGATGCAGGACAGTGACAGGCACATGAGTGCCATCTTCCTTGAATAGCCGGGTCATACCCAGCTTTCTTGCGATCAATCCGGTACGCATCGTCTGGACCTTAGAGTTTGATCTCGACATCAACGCCAGCGGCGAGGTCGAGCTTCATGAGGGCGTCCACGGTCTGCGGGGTCGGCTCGACAATGTCGAGCAGCCGGCGATGAGTCCGAATTTCGAACTGCTCGCGGCTTTTCTTATCCACGTGGGGTGAGCGGTTCACTGTGAACCGTTCGATATGCGTCGGCAGCGGGATAGGACCCCGAACCCGCGCACCTGTACGCTTCGCCGTGTTGACGATTTCTTTCGTGCTGTTATCGAGCACGCGATGATCGTACGCCTTTAGGCGAATGCGGATGTTCTGGTTGTCCATCGTCTTGTTTCAGTCCAACTTTCTAATCCGGTCAGGGTCTGCCCGGGATGTCCCACCGCCAAGTAATACCCCGGCCGGATCACTCCGACCGGGGCCACTCAGTTCAGGGCCCGTTGGGGCACCTGCCCCGTATTACTCGGTGATAGAAGCGACCACGCCTGCACCGACCGTACGGCCACCTTCGCGGATAGCGAAACGGAGACCTTCGTCCATGGCAATCGGAGCAATCAGCTCGACATCCATAGCGATGTTGTCACCCGGCATGACCATTTCCGTGCCTTCCGGCAGATGAACGACGCCTGTAACGTCCGTCGTACGGAAGTAGAACTGCGGACGATAGTTCGTGAAGAACGGCGTGTGACGGCCACCTTCTTCCTTGGTGAGGATGTAAGCCTCAGCCTTGAACTTCTTGTGCGGCATAATGGAGCCCGGCTTAGCCAGAACCTGACCACGCTCAACATCTTCACGCTTCGTGCCACGAAGCAGAGCACCAATGTTGTCGCCAGCCTCACCACGATCAAGCAGCTTACGGAACATTTCAACGCCGGTCACTGTCGTCTTCGTCGTCGGGCGAATGCCGATGATTTCGACTTCATCACCTGTGTTGACAACGCCACGCTCAACACGACCCGTGACCACTGTTCCACGACCAGAAATCGAGAACACATCTTCGATCGGCATCAGGAACGGACGATCAATCGGACGCTCCGGCTGCGGGATGTAGCTGTCAACAGCATCCATCAGATCGCGAACGCGGTTTTCGCCGATTTCCGGATCACCATCTTCCAGAGTTACAAGAGCAGAGCCCTTGATCACCGGAATTTCGTCGCCCGGGAACTGATAAGAAGAAAGAAGTTCGCGCACTTCCATCTCAACCAGCTCAAGCAGCTCGGGATCGTCAACCTGATCAACCTTGTTCAGGAAGACCACCAGAGCCGGAACACCGACCTGACGGGCAAGCAGGATGTGCTCACGCGTCTGGGGCATCGGGCCATCAGCAGCGGACACAACAAGGATCGCACCGTCCATCTGAGCCGCACCGGTGATCATGTTCTTCACATAATCGGCGTGACCAGGGCAGTCGACGTGAGCGTAATGACGGGCAGCCGTCTCGTACTCAACGTGAGCCGTGGAGATGGTGATACCACGAGCACGCTCCTCAGGAGCAGCGTCAATCATGTCGTACGCTTTGTACTCAGCGCCACCGGATTTTGCCAGCGTCTTCGTGATCGCAGCGGTCAGCGACGTCTTGCCATGATCAACGTGACCAATGGTGCCGATATTGCAGTGCGGCTTATTACGCTCGAATTTAGCCTTTGCCATCGTTTCTCTCCGTTACCCGCATAAATTGCGGGATGCGGTTGCTAACTCTTCGCGACACAACGGACAAACCGCCGTGCCGCGCAAAATAAACGCCACTTACCAGCGATAGTGACTGAATGCCTTGTTGGCTTCAGCCATGCGGTGCGTGTCTTCGCGCTTCTTGACTGCAGCGCCACGATTGTTCACGGCATCAAGAAGTTCGTTCGACAGGCGATCCTGCATCGTGCTCTCGCCACGCTTGCGGGATGCGTCAATCAGCCAGCGAATTGCCAGCGCCTGACGGCGATCCGTACGGACCTCGACAGGCACCTGATATGTCGCACCACCAACACGACGCGAGCGGACCTCAACGGCTGGCTTCACGTTGTCAAGGGCAGCATGGAACATGGTGACAGGATCAGCAGCTGCGCCACCACGACGCTGCAGCACATCCAGCGCACCATAAACGATGCCCTCGGCAGTGGATTTCTTACCATCGTACATCAACGCATTCATAAAACGCGTGATAACGACATCTCCAAATTTCGGATCCGGAAGGATCTCGCGCTTTACGGCGCGGTGACGGCGACTCATGCCTCGATATTCCTCTTACTTCGGACGCTTCGCGCCATAGAGCGAACGACGCTGACGGCGCTTAGCGATACCCTGCGTATCGAGCACACCGCGCAGGATGTGGTAACGGACACCCGGAAGATCCTTCACACGGCCGCCACGGATCAGGACGACGCTATGCTCCTGAAGGTTATGACCTTCACCTGGAATATAGCTCACCACCTCGTAGCCGTTCGTCAGACGCACCTTGGCGACCTTACGCAGAGCGGAGTTCGGCTTCTTCGGTGTGGTCGTATAAACGCGCGTGCAAACGCCACGCTTCTGAGGGCAACCCTGAAGGGCCGGCACCTTGTTACGCTTTGCTGCAGGCTCGCGCCCTTTGGCGATCAGCTGGTTGATGGTCGGCATGCGCCTTTCCCGATCCTTACACAATTCGGCCGGCAAACCCTTACTCTGGTTGCCGACTGTCATCTAAAATCACCCCTTCGAACGCACGTCCGAAGAGCCTATGTTTACATCCGGCCTGAACGTACTCTCGAAGAATACGTGGAACCGCATGTTTCAAACCTTACCCTGGCAACAACCTGCACCGACATGACAATGTCGAATTGCATGGAGCTAAGGCGGCGGACACTAGAGCGGAGAGGCAGGTGAGTCAATAAAACCCACCCGATTCGTCTCTATTTCCCGTTCTGCGCACCAGATACATTCCGGAGAGGTCCGGATGCGCAGCGTCGCATTGCAACGATTTGGCCGCTCTTTAGCGCGAAATCCCTCTCTTGACCAGAGAAAACCGCTAAAAATTCACGAGAATTCTTAAAAGCGACGTGCAATATCTGCGTTGCCGCCAATACGCTACCGATTCATTGGCCCACAAAAAAAGGCCAGGTTTCCCCAGCCTTTCCTTGTTCGCAATAACCTGTCGCTTTTATTCGGCGGCTTCGGTGTTCTTCTCCAGACGCTGACGGTCCTGACCAGCCGCAACTGCGCGCAGCTTGTTCATGAAGCTGCCCGTTCCGGCCGGGATCAGTCGTCCAACGATCACGTTCTCCTTCAGACCGTTCAGCGTATCGACCTTACCAGCCGTTGCTGCCTCTGTCAGAACACGCGTCGTCTCCTGGAAGGAGGCGGCAGAGATGAAGGATTGAGTCTGCAGTGAGGCCTTTGTGATGCCCTGCAGCACCGGCATCGCCAGAGCAGCACGCTCACCCGCGTTGAGACGCTTGGTGTTCTCCGTCTCGTACTCGATCCGGTCCACCGTCTCACCCACTAGGTAAGTCGTGTCACCGGGCTCCAGAACCTCAACTTTCTGCAGCATCTGGCGAACAATCACCTCGATGTGCTTGTCGTTGATCTTCACACCCTGCAGTCGATAGACGTCCTGGATCTCGTTGACGAGATAATCGGACAGAGCCTCGACACCCATGACTTTCAGAATGTCATGGGGCACGCGCGGACCATCGACCAGAGGATCACCCTTCTGGACGAAATCGCCTTCCTGAACGGAAACGTGCTTGCCTTTCGGCACCAGATATTCGGTCTCTTCGCCGGTTTCATCGTTCTTCACGATGATGCGGCGCTTCGACTTGTAATCCTTACCGAACTCAACACGACCTTCGTTTTCGGCGATGATCGCATGATCCTTCGGACGACGCGCCTCGAACAGTTCGGCCACACGCGGCAGACCACCGGTAATGTCACGCGTCTTCGAACCTTCACGCGGAATACGTGCAAGCACGTCACCGGCGTGGACCAGCGCACCGTTCTCAACGGAGAGCAGCGAGTCCGGGGACAGGAAATAGCGCGCGTCATTGCCGTTATCCAGCTTAATGACGTTGCTGTTGCTGTCCTTGAGCTGAAGACGCGGACGCAGATCCACACCTTTCGCTGCCTGCTTGTAATCCACAACCACCTTGGAGGTCAGGCCGGTCACTTCATCCATACGCTCGACGAGCGTGATGGAATCGATGAGGTCAAGATATTCGACCGTTCCCGCTTTCTCCGTGATGATCGGCAAGGTGTACGGGTCCCACTCGGCCATCTTCTGGTTACGATCGACCGCCTGCCCTTCATCGATAAGCAGCCGCGCACCGTAAGGCACGCGATAACGCGCCCGCTCGGTCCCGTTCTCATCCGTGAGGATGATTTCGCAGTTACGCGACATGACGATCGGCACGTTCTGCGAATTGTGGACCACGTTACGATTACGGATCGTCACCTTACCGTCACGCGACGCTTCGACCATCGACTGCTCTGCGCCACGCTGTGCCGCACCACCAATATGGAAGGTACGCATGGTCAGCTGTGTACCCGGCTCACCGATGGACTGCGCGGCAATAACGCCCACAGCTTCACCGATATTAACCGGCGTGCCACGTGCGAGATCACGACCGTAACAATGGCCACAAACACCAACGCGACTGTCACAGGTCAGGACGGAGCGGATCAGAAGGGTTTCAACGCCAGCATTCTCGATGATTTCGGCATCAGCCTCTTCCACGAGACGGTTGCGCTTGAACAGAATCTCACCCGAGATCGGATGAACGACATCCGTCGCCAGTGTTCGCCCGAGGATACGCTCGGACAGAGATGAGACGACCTCACCACCATCCATGACCGCGCGAACGGTCAGGCCACGCTCGGCACCACAATCCTCTTCGACGATGATGCAGTCCTGCGCCACGTCGACCAGACGACGTGTCAGATAACCCGAGTTCGCCGTCTTCAGCGCCGTATCCGCAAGACCCTTACGGGCACCATGGGTCGAAGTGAAGTAATCGAGAACCGACAGGCCTTCTTTAAAGTTGGCGATAATCGGCTGCTCGATGATCTCACCTGACGGCTTGGCCATCAGACCACGCATACCGGCAAGCTGCTTCATCTGCGCCGGTGACCCACGGGCACCGGAATGGCTCATCATCCAGACCGAGTTGATCGGCTTGCCGATTTCAGCTCTGGAGAGTTCCTTGGTCATCGCGGCCTGCACTTCGTCCGTGCAACGCGACCACGCATCCACCACCTTATTGTAGCGCTCGCCAGCTGTGATCAGACCGTCCTGATATTGCTGCTCGAACTCTTTGACTTCGGCAGACGTGCGATCAACCAGTTCCTTCTTCTCCTTGGGGATGATCATGTCATCCTTGCCGAAGGAAATGCCGGCTTTCGCCGCATGACGGAAACCAAGGCCCATCATGCGGTCGCAGAAGATCACCGCTTCTTTCTGACCGCAGTGACGATACACCGCGTCAATCACGTCCGACACGTTCTTCTTGGTCAACTGCTTGTTGATCAGGGAGAACGGAATGGCGCTGCTCTTAGGCAGAATCTGAGCAATCAGCACACGCCCCGGGGTCGTGATGACGTGTTCAGCATGAAGCTTGCCGTCCTCACCCGTCATTTCCAGACGCATGCGGATCTTGTCGTGAAGCTTCAGCAGCCCTGAAGCCAGAGCGTATTCAACTTCATTGATCGACCCGAAAGACGACGCACCCTTTTTCAGGAGTTCACCGGTCTTATCGTCATACTCATTACGATCCAGAGTCGCACCGAACTCAGGCGTTTCGAGACTGAGATAATACAGACCCAGGACAATATCCTGTGACGGCACGATGATCGGCTTACCGTTCGCGGGGCTGAGAATGTTGTTGGTGGACATCATCAGCACGCGCGCTTCAAGCTGAGCTTCCAGCGACAACGGCACATGCACGGCCATCTGGTCACCGTCGAAGTCCGCGTTAAAGGCGGTGCAAACCAGCGGGTGAAGCTGGATAGCCTTACCTTCGACAAGGATCGGCTCGAATGCCTGAATACCAAGGCGATGAAGCGTCGGCGCGCGGTTCAGCATCACCGGATGCTCACGGATCACCTCTTCGAGGATATCCCAGACTTCCGGACGCTCCTTTTCCACCATACGCTTTGCAGCCTTGATGGTGGTGGCGTGACCGTATTTCTCGAGCTTCGAGTAGATGAACGGTTTGAACAGTTCGAGTGCCATCTTCTTGGGAAGACCACACTGATGCAGCTTCAGTTCCGGGCCGACCACGATGACCGAACGGCCTGAATAATCGACGCGCTTACCGAGCAGGTTCTGACGGAAGCGACCCTGCTTGCCCTTCAGCATGTCGGACAGCGACTTCAGCGGACGTTTGTTTGCACCGGCGATGGCACGGCCACGACGACCGTTATCGAACAGCGCATCAACGGATTCCTGCAACATGCGCTTTTCGTTACGGACAATGATGTCCGGCGCGCGCAGTTCCATGAGCCGCTTCAGGCGGTTGTTACGGTTGATGACGCGACGATAGAGATCATTCAGATCTGACGTGGCGAAACGGCCACCGTCGAGCGGCACCAGCGGTCGCAGTTCCGGCGGAATGACCGGAATGATATCCAGAATCATCCAGTCGGGCTTGCAGCCACTTTCCGCAAACGCCTCGATCAGCTTCAGACGCTTGACCAGCTTCTTGCGCTTGGCCTCGGAGGTGGTCTCCTTCAGTTCCTGACGGAGATTGACCTTCTCGGCGTCGCAATCAATGCGCTCGAGAAGCTTCTTGATGGCCTCGGCGCCAATGCCGACCTCGATGCCATCTTCCGCATGTTCGTCCAGCACGTCGAGATACTGGTCTTCCGTCAGCAGGCTGAACTGCTTCAACGGTGACGTGCCCGGCTCCAGAACCAGATAGCTCTCAAAGTAGAGAACTTTTTCCAGATCTTTCAGGGTCATGTCGACCATCAGGCCGATACGGCTCGGGAGCGACTTCAGGAACCAGATATGGGCGACCGGGCTTGCGAGCTGGATATGTCCCATGCGCTCACGCCGGACCTTGGCCAGCGTGACTTCAACACCGCATTTTTCGCAGACAATGCCGCGAAACTTCATGCGCTTGTACTTGCCGCACAGGCACTCATAGTCCTTGATCGGTCCGAAGATACGAGCACAGAACAGGCCATCGCGTTCCGGTTTGAACGTGCGATAGTTGATCGTCTCGGGCTTCTTGATCTCGCCATAGGACCAGGACCGGATCTGCTCGCTGGATGCCAGCTGGATCTTGATCTGGTCGAAGGTGGCAGCCTGACCGCTCTGGCCAAGGATCTTCATGAGTTCATTCATGTGCCGAAAACCTCCAGGACGGGTGTCACACAACCGCGTTCCGCGTCGCGCCGGGCGCCCAGCCCTGCGCTCCGTTTCATTGAAATCACGTCAACGTCGGGGGACTTGCATCCCCCGACAAGGGTCTTTGAAAAATCAGTCACCGCTGCTTTCCAGATCAACATTCAGGCCAAGCGACTTCAGTTCCTTGATCAGAACGTTGAAGCTCTCCGGGATACCGGCTTCGAAATCATCCTGCTCGCGCACGATGGACTCGTAGACCTTGGTACGACCCGACACGTCATCGGACTTGACCGTCAGCATTTCCTGCAGGGTGTAGGCCGCGCCATAGGCTTCCAGCGCCCACACTTCCATTTCACCGAAGCGCTGACCACCGAACTGCGCCTTACCACCCAGCGGCTGCTGGGTAACAAGCGAGTAAGGACCAATCGAACGGGCATGGATCTTGTCATCAACAAGATGGTGCAGCTTCAGCATGTAGATGTAGCCGACGGTGGTCTTGCGCTCGAACAGTTCGCCTGTGCGTCCGTCGATGAGCTGCGACTGACCGGAGCGATCCACTCCCGCTTTCTCAAGCATGTTCTCGATGTCGGGGATCGACGCACCGTCGAACACCGGCGTCGCGATCGGCACGCCCTTGCGAAGGTTGTTGGACAACTCGACCAGTTCGTCATGAGTCATGTCGGCGATGTCGGCGTTGAAGACCTCGTCGCCATACACGTCCTTCAGTTCCTCAAGGAGTGCCTGCTTCTTTTCGCCATCACGCTGATAGTCATCGACAAGATTACCGATACGACGACCGATGTTGGCACAGGCCCAGCCCAGATGGGTTTCGAGAATCTGACCGACATTCATACGTGACGGAACGCCCAGCGGGTTCAGCACGATATCGACGGAAGTGCCATCTTCAAGGAACGGCATGTCTTCGACGGGGACAACACGGGAAACGACACCCTTGTTGCCGTGACGACCGGCCATCTTGTCGCCCGGCTGAAGCTTGCGCTTCACCGCCACGAACACCTTGACCATCTTCATCACGCCCGGCGGCAGTTCATCACCGCGCTGGAGCTTCTCGACCTTGCTGTCAAAACGCGCCTGAATCTTCTGGACCGCTGCATCGAACTCCCGACGCAGCGTTTCCAGCTCAGCCATGACCGAATCAGACGACACCGTGACGTTACGCCAAGCGCCACGCGGGATTTCCGCAAGCACTTCTTCTGTGATCGGCGTACCGGACTTGAGGCCCTTGAAACCGGCGCCCGCTGTCTGACCCAGCAGATGCTCGCTAACCCGGTTGTAGAACGCACGTTCCTGAATGGAGCGTTCGTCATCCCGATCCTTCGCAAGACGCTCGATCTCGGAACGTTCGATCGCCATCGCGCGCTCATCCTTGTCGACACCCCGACGGGAGAAGACACGAACGTCAACAATAGTGCCCGTCGTTCCAGGCGGCAGACGCAGCGACGTATCACGCACGTCGGATGCTTTTTCCCCGAAGATGGCGCGGAGGAGCTTCTCTTCCGGCGTCATCGGGCTTTCACCCTTAGGCGTCACCTTGCCGATCAGAATGTCGCCCGGATTCACTTCCGCACCGACATAAACAATACCGGCTTCATCGAGGTTGCGCAGGGCTTCCTCGCCGACATTGGGAATGTCACGGGTGATCTCTTCCTGGCCCAGCTTCGTATCACGGGCCATGACCTCGAACTCTTCGATATGGATCGAAGTGAACACGTCATCGCGGGCGATACGCTCGGAAATAAGAATGGAATCTTCGAAGTTGTAACCGTTCCAGGGCATGA
Organism: Acetobacter conturbans; assembly: GCF_011516755.1. Taxonomy (GTDB): domain Bacteria; phylum Pseudomonadota; class Alphaproteobacteria; order Acetobacterales; family Acetobacteraceae; genus Acetobacter; species Acetobacter conturbans. The sequence continues at coordinate 66,975 of NZ_WOSY01000003.1, forward strand.
ACGCGACGAGCACGTTACGACCCAGAGCCAGTTCACCGAGCTCCGTGGACGGACCATCAGCGATAATGTCACCCGCAGCAACCCTGTCACCCACGCGAACCAGCGGACGCTGATTGATGCAGGTGGACTGGTTGGAGCGTGAGTATTTGCGCAGTCGATACGTATCGACACCCTGCGTGGCGCCATTCGCATCCGTCGCACGAACAACGATGCGCGCACCGTCGATCTGATCGATCACGCCGTTGCGACGGGCGACGATGGTGGCGCCTGAGTCATGTGCCACAGCCGCTTCCATGCCGGTGCCGACAAGCGGTGCATCAGACTGCACCAGCGGCACGGCCTGACGCTGCATGTTCGATCCCATGAGCGCACGGTTGGCGTCATCGTTCTCAAGGAACGGAATCAGCGCCGCGGCGACAGACACGAGCTGCTTGGGCGAAACGTCACACGCCGTCACATCGGTTGGGAGCACCTGCCGGAAGTCACCGCCACGACGAACCGAGACCAGCTCACCCGTCAGCGTGCCGTCCTTGTCCTGCTCCGCGTCGGCCTGAGCAACGACGAGACGCTCCTCTTCCATCGCGGAAAGGTATTTCCAGCCTTCCTGAAGCTTACCGTCCTTTACGAGGCGGTAAGGTGTTTCGATGAAGCCGTACTTGTTCACTTTCGCATAGGTCGCCAGCGAGTTGATCAGGCCGATGTTCGGACCTTCAGGCGTCTCAATCGGGCAGATACGACCATAATGCGTCGGGTGAACGTCACGCACTTCAAAGCCAGCGCGCTCACGTGTCAGACCGCCCGGGCCAAGCGCCGAGAGACGACGCTTATGCGTGACTTCCGACAGCGGGTTCGTCTGATCCATGAACTGGGAGAGCTGCGAGGAGCCGAAGAACTCGCGAACCGCAGCAGCAGCCGGCTTCGCGTTGATCAGATCGTGCGGCATGACGGTGTCGATATCGACAGACCCCATACGCTCACGAATGGCGCGCTCCATGCGAAGCAGCCCGATCCGGTACTGGTTCTCCATCAGCTCGCCGACGGAGCGAACGCGACGGTTGCCAAGATTATCGATGTCGTCGATCTGTCCGCGGCCATCTTTCAGGTCGCACATGACCTTGATGGTACGCAGGATGTCATCCTTGCGGAGAACACGCACCGTATCCGGGCACTCAAGGCCCAGACGCATGTTCATCTTCACGCGACCAACAGCAGACAGGTCATAACGATCAGGATCGAAGAACAGGCTGCGGAACATGGATTCCGCCGTCTCGGCGGTCGGTGGCTCGCCCGGACGCATGACGCGGTAAATGTCGATCAGCGCCTCGTCTCGGCTGCTGTTCTTGTCCACCGTCATGGTGTTGCGGATCCACGGGCCGTTCGACTGATCGACAGCCAGCGTCGGCAGCTCCGAAATACCAGCTTCTTCCAGCGCCTGCAGACGGGCTTCCGTCAGCTCTTCACCGGCCTCACCGTAGATTTCACCCGTGTCGGTGTTGACCATGTCGTGCGCAAGGAAGCGACCAAGCAGTTCAACTTCGCTGACCAGCACTTCCTTGGTGGTCTCGGCGATCTTGCGAACCATGCGCGCCGTCAGCTTTGTGTCGGCTGTGGCGACCACTTCCCCGCTTTCGGCATCAACCATGTCGGACAGAAGCTTCTGTCCACGGAAAGCTTCGGCGTCGAAAGGACGCGCCCAGCCCTTGGCTGTCTTGACGAACACAACGGTGCCGTAAAAGCGACCAAGGATCTCATCAGCATCCATGCCGCGGATGTCCATCGAGTCGACATCACCACCCTCTTCCGCCTTCTGCTTGCGGGCAGCTTCGGAATGCATACCCTCCAGAGCATAGAGCAGGGTCGTGACAGGCAGCTTACGCTTGCGGTCGATGCGGACGTAAATCAGGTCTTTCGCATCGAATTCAAAGTCGAGCCATGAGCCGCGATAGGGGATCACACGGGCAGAGAACAGATACTTGCCCGAAGAGTGAGTCTTGCCTTTGTCATGATCGAAAAAGACACCCGGCGAGCGGTGCATCTGGCTGACGATCACACGCTCGGTGCCATTGACGATGAAGGTGCCGTTACCCGTCATCAGGGGCATGTCGCCCATATAGACAGGCTGCTCCTTGATGTCGCGGATTGAGCGCGAGCCCGTATCCTCATCGACATCCCAGACGATCAGACGAAGAATGACCTTCAGCGGCGCCGCATAAGTGAGGCCACGCTGGATGCACTCTTCCACATCGTACTTAGGCTCTTCAAACTCGTACTGAACGAACTCAAGGCGACCGCGACCCGCGAAATCATTGATCGGGAAAACCGAGCGGAAAACTTCCTGCAGACCCGTCTGAGTCCGCGCATCAGGCGACACGTTCGCCTGGAGAAACGCCTCATAAGAGGAGCGCTGAACATCAATGAGGTTAGGCATCGGCGCAACTTCGGGAATCCGCCCGAAACTCTTGCGGATCCTCTTACGCCCAGTGAACGATTTGGTGATTGCGTTCATGTCTATCCTGCCTCGTCCTTGCCGTCGGACCATCCGGCCACCCCGCTCCACCAAAGAGCCAGGGCGGCCAGACGGTCCGGCCTTTAATGCATCGCCTGCGGAACGTATCGTCACCGACACGCCACCTGCCCACAGACTACTGTAGCGCCACTCAAGATTCAGAGAGCACTACAGACGAACAGGCGGAGACCACAAGCAGTCTCCGCCCAGAACCAAATCAAAAACAGTCACGACGCCCGAAGGCATCGCCCGAAGATCGGGAACTTATTTGATCTCGACTTTTGCACCGTTGTCTTCCAGCGCCTTCTTGATCTTCGCGGCTTCGTCCTTGCTGGCGCCTTCCTTAACGGTCTTCGGAGCACCCTCAACGAGATCCTTGGCTTCTTTCAGGCCCAGACCCGTGATCGTGCGGATTTCCTTAATCACGTTGATCTTCTTTTCGCCAGCGGCAGCGAGGATAACGGTGAATTCGGTCTGCTCTTCAGCCGGAGCAGCAGCAGCAGCCGGAGCAGCAGCGGCAGCAACAGGAGCAGCAGCAGAAACGCCCCACTTCTCTTCAAGAAGCTTTGAAAGCTCAGCAGCCTCAAGGACCGTAAGAGCGGACAGCTCGTCAACAAGCTTGTTCAGATCGGCCATGGTTGGTCTTCCTAATATAGATACTGGTTATAAATGCACAACCCGCAACAGACGGGTCGCGCGCATTTTCTTTCCCCTTGCGGGGATACGCGTCAGGCTGCGTCCGCCTCGCCCGTCTTGGCATAGGCACCAAAGACCCGAGCAAGCTGGCCGGCCGGCGCCTGAAGAACGCCTGCAATGCGTGTCGCGGGCGTCGAGATGAGCCCCACGAACTGCGCACGAAGCGTATCCAGCGACGGCAGCTCAGCGAGCGCCTTGATCCCGTTGACGTCGAGCGTCTGGGTCCCAAGGGCGCCACCGAGCACCACCAGCTTGTCATTGGTCTTGGCGAACTCGACGAGCACTTTCGCCACAGCTACAGGGTCGGCCGACCACGACAACGCGGTCGGTCCCTTCAGCAGCGGCGCAATGCCGTCGAATCGGGTCCCATCCAGGGCGAGAGTGGCCAGCCGGTTCTTCGCGACCTTGTAAGTCGCACCCGCCGCGCGCACCTTGCGTCGCAGATCCGTCACATCAGCAACCGTCAGCCCGTCATTACGGGTGACAACCACCATCGACGTATCCGCGAACACGGACGCGAGGGAGGCGACAAATTCGCGCTTCTCCGTACGGTTCACATCCCGTCTCCGTCTTAACTCATGCGCCGCAGCGCATAAGTCGGTTACCCAAGGACTGCCAGAGAAACTGACAATCCGGTTCGCCTGTCCATGTCACGAAACGCGGGAAGCGGATCGAAATCCACATAACCAGCATCCTCGTCTTCCGGTCGCGCGATGCCGGTTTCCCCGCATCACCTTAGAGCTTTCAGCCACGCCCGGTCTTGGACAGGATCGGACGACGCAAATGACGCCGCCCTAGAAAACCGGAAGATCGAAATCTTCCGGTGTCATTCTTTTGCGTCAGCTACCGAAAGCAGCGACGTCAACGCGCACACCCGGACCCATCGTCGAGGAAAGCGCCACCTTCTTCAGGTAGGTTCCCTTCGCACCGGTCGGGCGAGCCTTCTGAACGGCATCGACGAATGCACGGATGTTCTCAACCAGCTTGTCCGTATCGAAAGACGCCTTGCCGATACCGGCATGGATGATACCAGCCTTCTCGGCGCGATATTCGACCTGACCGGATTTCGCGGCTTCGACAGCACCCTTGACGTCCATCGTCACGGTACCGAGCTTCGGGTTCGGCATCAGGCCACGCGGGCCGAGCACCTTACCGAGACGACCGACGAGGCCCATCATGTCCGGGGTGGCAATGCAGCGGTCGAAATTGATTTCGCCAGCCTGCACCTTCGCCATCAGATCTTCGGCGCCGATCACATCGGCACCGGCTGCCTGAGCTTCCTCAGCCTTCGCGCCACGAGCGAACACACCCACGCGCAGGGTCTTGCCCGTGCCATTCGGCAGGGAGAGCAGACCACGGACCATCTGGTCAGCGTGACGGGGATCAATGCCGAGGTTCAGAGAGATCTCAACGGTCTCGTCGAACTTCGCTTTCGCATTGTTCTTCACGAGGGCCAGAGCTTCATCGAGAGCATACTGCTTCACGCTGTCAACAGCGGCGCGGGCAGCGGTCAGACGCTTGTTCTTTGCCATGATCTCAGCCCTCCTCAACCTGCAGGCCCATCGAGCGGGCGGAACCGATCAGCATACGAACGGCGCCATCAAGGTCGTTGGCGTTCATATCTTTCTGCTTCACCTCGGCAATCTCGCGCAGCTGCGCCATCGTCACCTTGCCCACAGCGGCAGACTTGCCGACCGTCTGGCTACCCTTGGAGACCTTGGCGGCCTTCAACAGGAAGTAGGTGTTCGGCGGGGTCTTGGTGATGAAGCTGAATGTACGATCGGCATACGCGGTGATGACCACCGGAATCGGCATGCCGGGCTCCATGCCCTGCGTCTTGGCGTTGAACGCCTTGCAGAATTCCATGATGTTCAGGCCACGCTGACCGAGAGCGGGACCGACCGGCGGAGACGGATTCGCCTTACCCGCGGGAATCTGCAGCTTGATGTAGCCAACGATCTTTTTGGCCATATCCGGGACTCCTTAAATGTTGAACCCGAACCGCGGTTCCTGCGAGACCTTCTGCACGCCATGAAGCGCACGAACGACTCTCCCGCGTTCCGTAGGAGCGGGGGCCATACGCCGGGTTCCGTCTGGCGTCAAGTCCGCGAGCACGCCTGATGGCCCTCAGGAACAGAGCCATTACATCAGGATTACGCCCGTGATATGTCAAAATCCATGCCGCGACGCCCGGACAATCCCCCCCGACCGGTTGGGCCTCCCCCTGACCGGGCCTCACTTCGTGCAGCAGCCGAAGCTCATATCGCGCGTTTCGCAGCGACGGAACGTGGGCTTGCCCAAGTTCTGGAACGTCGGATTACCCGCTGGGGCAGACGGGCCGCCGAAGACGGGCAGGACTCCACGACCGTCACCGAGACAGTGAACCGGATTCGCCCCCTTGCCGGAGAAATCGCCCACGAAATGGTCGAACTCGGCGCGGTGAATGATCAGGCCTTTGCCAAATCCCGTGCCGCCCGACTGACGCGCAGCGGCCGTTCACGTCGTGCGGTGCAGGCCCAGCTTGCCGCCAAGGGGATCGCCCCCGACGAGGCGACGCAGGCGATGGAAGAGGCACTCGGGGACGATGACGCGGCCCGGGATGCAGAGCTTGCTGCCGCACTGATTTTCGCCCGCAAACGCAGGGCGGGGCCTTTCCGGCGGGACACAGAGAGTGCTGACATGCCCCCCGAAGACGAAATCCGGATTTACAGCGCCTTCGCCCGCGCCGGTTTTTCCCACACTGTCGCGGAAAAAGCCCTCAGCATGGATCCGGAGGAAGCAGAGACCCGCATTTTCACGTTGAAAGCCAACCTGTAATGTCGCGCCTGCCCGGAAAGCCCCTCTTTCACTGTGCACGTTACGCACTTTTTCTCCCACTCCTCGCACTCATCGGATGCGGAGGGGGCGGCACCGGGCGCAGCTGGCATGGCAGACTGCAATGCGCCCCCTGGGCAAGAGAACATTCCGCTATCGCGCTTCGCGGTGCTGCCGCCTCATGGTGGCAGGGTGCGGAAGGGAAATATGGACGCGCCGCCCACCCTGCTCCGGGAGCGGTGCTCGTGTTCCGCTCCACGTCCCGCCTGCCGGACGGACATGTCTCGGTCGTGCGCTCTGTGAGGGACTCGCGGGCGATTCTCGTGGATCAGGCCAACTGGAACCCCGGTCGCATCGACCATGCGGTGCCTGTGGTGGATGTCTCCCCTCGCAACGACTGGACCCGTGTGCGCGTCTGGTGGTCACCAACGGACACAATGGGTCGGACGGTCTATCCCACCTATGGCTTCATCCTTCCCGGACCGCCGGACGGCTGGATATCGTAAATCCGCCTAAGAGCTTATTGGCGTTCCGGCACGCTGACGTGTAAATATCAGCTCAGGCGCTTGCATGAACGCTCAGGGGCAGCCATGTCCCCTCTAGGAAACGCATAACCGCAGCATCACTGCCCCGTCCGCGCCTCGCTGTCGCACGACGGTCAGGATGAGGAGTCGACACAATGGGTAGCTTGAGTATCTGGCACTGGCTGATCGTTCTGGCGGTGGTCCTGATCGTGTTCGGCGGTAGCGGCAAGATCAGCACGCTGATGGGTGATTTTGCCAAAGGCATCAAATCTTTCAAACGCAACATGGAAGACGATGAGTCGATGGAGCATGGCTCGGCGGCGGACAGCCGGATTTCCCCACCTCCGGCCACACCGGCGAACTTCCAGTCCGAAGTGCGTCCGACCACGCCGGCTTCCAACGGCACGAATACGCACTGACAGCGACCGGACGCCTCTGCGTCCGGCCTCGGGACACCGGAACATATGACTGAACAGCTGATATCCGTTTCCAGTGCACAGGACGGCGCGTGGAAAACTGCCGTCACGCAGATCATACGCGCTGGCGAACGGATGGATCAGAGAGGCTGGGTTCCGGCCACTGCCGGTAATATCAGCGTCCGGCTGGCGGACGGTCGCATCGCCGTGACCCGCTCCGGCGGTCACAAGGGCTTTCTGACTCCTGAAGGCGTCATTGAAATCGATCTGACGGGCAATCCTCTGCTGCCGGGTGATCGTCCCAGCGCCGAGACCCTGCTTCACTGCCAGATTTATGCCCACTTTCCGCATACGGGTGCGGTGCTGCATGGTCACTCCATTGCCGCCACCGTTCTGTCGATGCGGACCAAGGAGCGCGCTCTTTATCTGGCGGATTACGAAGTGCTGAAAGTCTTCGAGGGGCAGTCGACGCACGCGACCCGTGTGGCCGTGCCGATCTTTTCCAACGATCAGGACATCGCACGCCTTGCCCGGAGTGTCTCACTGTTCCTTGACGAGATGAAAGCCGGTTACATCATTCAGGGCCACGGCGTGTATGTCTGGGGTCCGGATATGGACACAGCTCTGGCGCGGCTCGAAGGGCTGGAATTCCTCCTGGCCTGCGAACTTGAGCGACTGAAGCTCAGCCCCTCATTTCAGGGAATGTGAAGATGAGCAGCCTCGCGATTTATGACGACGCCCATCCCCGGCAGCCGGAATTTTCCACGCAGGATGCCGGAACCATCGCCGAACGCCTGAAGCCGCTCAATGTACGCTTCGAACGCTGGAACGATGTCGAGCCTCCGGTGCGCAACGCCGGGCAGGAAGCAGTTCTGACGCGCTATCGCCCCTATCTCGACAGGCTGATGGGTGAGACAGGGGCGGGCTCCGCCGATGTGATCAGCATCGACGTCAACACGCCCAACCGCGATGCCCTGCGTGAGAAATTTCTGTCCGAACACATTCATTCCGAAGATGAAGTCCGTTTTTTCGTCCATGGCAGCGGCCATTTTGTCCTGCATGTGGATGGGAAGGTCTATGACATCGGCTGCACACAGGGCGACCTGATTTCCGTCCCCACCGGGACTCCGCACTGGTTCGATGCCGGAGAAACACCCGACGTCGTGGCTCTCCGCATCTTCACCCACAAAGAAGGCTGGGTCGCCGACTATACCGGCGACGACATCGCTCTTCGCTTTCCGGCCCAAATCGCGTGACCAACAGCATGACCTCTTCTCCGTCCGTCATCCTGCTCGACATTGAAGGCACCACCCTTCCCGTCGCTTTCGTCCACAAGGTTCTTTTCCCCTATGCCTGCACGGCGCTCCCGGCCCTGATCCGGGATCGCGCGGATGAACCCGCTGTGCGCAGCGCGATTGAAGAAACCCGCACGCTTGCGCCTGACATGGACCCGCTCGACCGTTTGATGGCGTGGATGGATGAGGATGCCAAGATTGGGCCACTGAAAGCCCTGCAAGGCATGGCGTGGGCCGAAGGCTATGCTTCCGGCGCTCTCGTCGCGGATCTGTTTCCTGATGTGCCCCGTGCCCTGCGTGACTGGAAGAAAGCCGGGCTAACCCTCGCGGTCTATTCGTCCGGTTCCGCTCCCGCTCAGCGTCTCATCTATGGCCACACCACAGACGGGGATCTGACACCGCTGTTTAGCGCCTTTCTCGACCTTGAAATGGGCGGCAAAAAGGAGGCTGACAGCTATCGGCGTATCCTCACGAACATGCGCTGGACGGCGACCGACGTTCTGTTCGTGTCCGATGTCGTGGCGGAACTTGACGCAGCCCAGACCGCCGGAATGCTCACCTGCCAGATGGTGCGCCCGGAAGACGGCACAGTTGCGGGCGACCGCCATCCTGTCGCGCACACGATGGCGGATGTCGCCCGGCAATTCGGCCTCCCGATTCCGACAGATGCAGCACACCCATGAGAGCGCAGCTTCACACTGACTGGCGGAACATCCCGCCGGAAGCACGCGGAGCCGTGGCTGCACTCGGCAATTTCGACGGAGTGCATCTCGGTCATGCCCATCTGGTGCATACCCTGCACCAGACACGCCCCGAAGCTCCTCTTGCCGTGGTGACGTTCGAACCGCATCCCCGTGAACTTTTTCGACCGCAGGACCCGCCTTTCCGCCTGACTCTGTCGGAAGAACGGTTCTCGGCGCTCAGTGCTCTCGGTGTGCAGCATATATTCCAGCTTCAATTCGACGATGCTTTTTCGGAAATGCCAGCCGAGCGGTTCATTGATGATGTGCTGCAGGGAGCGTTTGACCTGAAGCACATCGCTTGCGGGCATGATTTCGCTTTCGGGCACAGGCGCGGCGGCAACACGGATTTTCTGGCTGAACGGGCGACGGAACTCGGCATGGGCTTCACGCTGGTCCCCGCCTTTTGCGATGCCGGTGGCCCCTATTCGTCTTCACGTATCCGTCGCCTCCTGCAGGATGGCTATCCGGAGCGTGCAGCCAGTGAACTGGGCCGTCCCTGGTCGATTCGCGGTGTCGTGCAGCATGGCGACAAGCGCGGGCGGCTGCTCGGGTTCCCGACAGCCAATGTCTCGCTGGGACGCCATCTGGAACCGGCGCGGGGCGTTTATGCCACGACGGTGCGCACATCGGACGGCAGCGCGCATTTCGGAGTGGCGAATATAGGACGCCGCCCGACGATCAACGACGGCAGCGAAAGCCGTCTCGAAGTCAATCTTTTCGACTTCGAGGGCGATCTCTACGGCCAGACGATTTCTGTCGCGCTCCACTCGCTGTTGCGCGGCGAAAAGAAGTTTGAAAGTCTTGATGCTCTCAAGGCGCAGATCGGCCGGGACGCTGAACAGGCCCGAACCTTACTGACAGCATAACGTCCCGCCTGAAGAACAGCGGGACGCCTTACAAATCCGGAACGCTGGTCAGTCCGGGGCGCCAGCCAGAGTCTTGCTCCAGACAGAAGCCCGTTCCGGCGGTGGTGTCACGTTGCACGACACCAGATAGACACCAATGACGAACGTGGCATTGGCGAGCGTGTTGAACCACGCCGCGAGGCTGTATTGGGAGCCCGCCGTGGAGCCCTGCCAGGCCGCATAGACCAAAAACACCAGCGAGATCGGTCGCAATCCCTGAAACATGCTGCGCAGCGGGTTGACGAACCCGCGACGGATCAGCGGACGCGTCCGGCTTACGCCCAGATAAAACGACACCCACAGCAGCCAGATCAGCACATCGAAGGCCGCGCTGAACATGTCCATTCCCAGAAGGAAGATCATTGCGGCCGTCGCGGCACCGGACAGCATCAGCGAACCGAACAGAAGGCTCATCCCCAGTTCGAACGCAGGCAGGCGTTCGGGCAGGCGATCAGCAAGAGGCTGGAAGACGCGGTCGAGAACCCAGAGATCAATCCGGGTTATGCTTTCACCGACTGTCATGACGCGTGTCCCGGCGCTTCTGGTCCAGCCGTCTCAAGCCTCTCCTTCCGGTGTCTTCTTGTCGATCGCCGCAGGAAGGAAATGCGCCAGAGCCGGGAGCAGTGTGTCCGCCGGAAGACCTGTTTTCGCCACCAGCTGCTGAACTTCGGAATTGCCCAGAATGTTGCGGATCTCGTCCGGTGTCACAGGAAGATTCTCGCCCTTGCCGACCCATGAACGCACCTTGTCGCCCAGACCGGCCTCGTCGGCCTTCGAGACAATTGCCTGGATTGTGTCAGGCTGCAACAATGTCTGAAGCTGTTCGCCGAGCTTCGCATGCAGATCCATACCGATCGCGTTACCGACCTTATCGACCAGACTGTCAAAAAATCCCATCGCTTCGTTCCTTGTGTTCATGGCCGGCATTCTCCCCGGAATACGGGGGAGCGCAGACATTTATCCTACCGCATTCCATCCCGATTGGCGACCGATCACGAGCGCGTTATCAATTGAGCTTTCGTCCCGGCAATCAGGATTTCGTGATTGAAATGCCAGATATGCGGCCAGCCCCCCAAGACAGCGGCAGAACTTCCGTTATCCATAGTCGAATCGTCCGTCCTCTGACCCAGGCAGAACCGTGCCAGCGCTTCCCGGTATCCCGCTTTTCGTGCTCAAGCGCGTCTCGTTCCTGAGTCACCTCCGCCCCATAAAGCGCCCGGGGGAGTCCCGGAATCAGGCATTTCGCTGGCTGTATGCCCCAAGCCCGGCTTCGCTCGGATTTGCTGTCCGCACCTCGTGCGCCGCCCTTCTCGCCCTCGTCATCGCAATGTGGATGGAACTGGACGACCCGCAATGGGCCGCCATGACCGTCTGGATCGTCGCGCAGGGTTCGCGCGGAGAAAGCCTGTCCAAATCCCGCTGGCGTCTCGTGGGAACGGCGATCGGCGTGATCATGTCCATCACGCTCATTTCGGCTTTCCCGCAGTCCCCATGGTTATTCTTCCCCGCGCTGGGGCTGTGGCTCGGCATGTGTTGCATGCTGGCAACGCTCGTCCACAATTTCCGGTCCTATGCGCTCGTCCTCGCGGGCTATACCACCGCCATCATCGCACTGGGCGCGGTTCCAAACCCGGACAATGTGTTCATGGTGGCGATGTCGCGCGCCACCTACATCGTGCTCGGCATCGTGTGCGAGGCGCTCCTCGCCGGCCTGTTCGCCCATAATCTGGCCGAAACAGCGCGGCTCAACATGCGCCAGAAGCTGAAGAGCGCTCTTTCAAGCGTATCGGAGGCTATCGCCAACCTGCTGGAGGGGCAGCAGGCGGCTCTCGTCCAGTCCCGTTCACTGTTCGGTCCCCTGCTCTCCATCAACGACCAGATCGAGTTCAGCGAAGTCGAGATGGGCCCCCACGGCCACGAGGGCGACCATGCCCGCGCTGCTCTGGCCTCCGTGTCCGTGCTGCTTTCACGCGGTTTGGGTATGGCCGTGCGCCTGCAGTCCCTTCAGAAGATCCAACCCGTTTTCGAACGCACGGCCCTTCTGACGCGAACCTTTCTCGAAGGCGTGCCTTCCCGCCTCGAAACGGACGAAGAAATCGAGGACCTTCGCCACGATCTGGCCCTGCTGCGCAGCGAATGCCGTCAGCGGATCGTGGACGCGCTGACCGAGGAAATCGCGATCGGCGACCAGACCGGCAAGGATCCCCGCATTCCCGTGCTGCTCGATCAGCGTATTCTCCACAATGCGCTGGACGAACTGCTGACCGAACTCGACGTGGCCCTTTCGGAGTTTGAAGCCAGCCATACCATCGTCCGCGGCGACCATTTCCGTTTCCGCCTGCAATCGCACCGTGACTGGCGCGAGGCGAGCTACAATGGCATCCGCGCGGCTGTGGCGACCATCAGCGCCGGATTGCTGTGGGAAATCACGGCATGGCCGACGGGCCTCGGCTTCGTCACCTTTGTCGCACTGGTCTGCGGCCTGTTCGCCACCCGCGAAAACCCGGTCCTCGCCACGACCAACTTCCTCAAGGGCAGCATCTGGGCAGCGGGCGTCTCCTTCTTCCTCGTGTTTCTCGTTGTCCCGAGCCTCTCGGAATACGAGATGCTGATCGCCGCCCTGTTCATTCCCATGGTCGCCGGTGGACTGGCCGCCCGCAATTCCGCCACCGCGCTCCATGCAGCCGCCTACACGCTGCTGCTGCCTAACTTCGTCCACACATGGAATCAGGGACGCTGGAACGAAGTCCAGTGGTTCAACTCCACCGGTGCCGTGCTGCTCGGCGTTGCGTTCGCCGTCGCCATCTTCCGTCTGGTGCTGCCTTTCAACGCCTCTGACGAACGCTGGCGGATGCGTCGCGCCATGCTGCAGGACCTCCGCACCCTTGCTGTGGCGGACCCCATCCCGCTGACCCAGGCCTGGACAGCCCGCAACATCGACCGCTTCGCCCGTGTCATCCGCCACGCCGGGCCGACGCCTTCCCCCACCATCGAGGGCTATCTTCAGGGTACGCTGGCGGCCATGACCATCGGGCTGAACATCATCCGCCTGCGTAACGTGCTGGCCCGCGAGCAGATCCCAGCGCAGGCCCGGCAGGTCCTGATGGCGACCATGAACCGCATGAGCCAGTTCACCGGTAAATATGACCGAGCCTCGACAACGGCGCGTCGCGCGACGGCCATCCTGCGTCAGATCGAGGCACGGGAGGAAAACATCTCCACCCGTATCGAACTCACCCGCGCCATCGCCTATCTGATCGTCGTGTCACACGAACTGGACGCCAACAGGGTTTTTCTCGACGCCTCGAAGCGCTTCAAGGTTCAGGACTGACCCCCTTCCACAAAACATATTTCCTGCGGCAAACCTCTTTCCGGTAAGACGTTATGCCTCCGACGCCCCGCCTTTCCCTGTTTGGGAAAGAGCAGGAGGCACTCTGCAGGAAAGAAAGTCCCGATGGCCGAGAGACGCTCTGTTTACATTGCAACCAGCGCGGCCCTTGCCGTTTTCCTGTTAGGTGGGACCCTCTGGAAGACGGTCCTGCACGGAGAGTCGGCCCGACTACAGGTCACGCAGGGAACCGGCCCCACGCCGCAACTGCCGCCGCCCAACCCCACGACCTTCCCGACAGTCAATCTCGCCACGCCGGTGGGATGGAAAAATGGCGAAATGCCTACGCCCGCAAGCGGTCTTACCGTCGCCGTCTATGCCAACGGTCTCGACCATCCGCGCTGGCTTTACCGGCTGCCCAACGGCGACATTCTCGTCGCAGAGTCCGAATCACCGGGCACCGACGTCAAATCCATCAAGAACACAATCGCCGGTTTCTTCATGGACAAAGCCGGAGCCGGTGGGGACAGCCCCAACAGGATCATGCTGCTGCGGGATACGAAGAGCACGGGCACACCCGACATGAAGACGGTCTTCCTCGACCATCTCTATTCCCCCTTCGGGATGGCCCTGATCGGCAACGATCTCTACGTGGCCAACGCCAACGCCATCCTGCGCTTCCCCTATCACGAGGGTGACACACGCATCGAGGCGCAGGGGGTGAAGGTCACGGATCTCCCTTCCGGTTATAATCATCACTGGACCAAGAACATTCTGGCGTCCGGCGACGGCAAGGCCCTGTTCGTCACCATCGGCTCCAACAGCAATGTGGCGGACAACGGCATGGCCGTGGAAGAAGGTCGCGCACGGATCGACCGGCTAGACCTCGCAACTGGCACTCTGGCGCCTTACGCCACCGGCCTGCGCAACCCTAACGGTCTGGCGTGGGAGCCGACGACCGGCGACCTCTGGGTGGCTGTCAACGAACGAGACGAAATCGGCAGCGATCTCGTGCCTGACTACATCACGGCAGTGAAGGAAGGAGCCTTCTACGGCTGGCCTTACAGCTATTACGGCCAGCATGTGGACACGCGCGTAACACCCCAGGACGCCGATCTCGTCAGCAAGGCCATCGCGCCGGATTACGCAATCGGGCCGCATACCGCCTCGCTGGGAATCGCTTTTTCGATGGATGCCAGAGCGCTTCCCGATACGTGGCGCAGCGGGCTGTTCGTCGGCCAGCACGGGTCCTGGAACCGCCGCCCAAAGAGCGGTTATCGCGTGATTTACGTCCCCTTCGAGAACGGCAAACCGACTGGCATGCCGCGCGACGTGCTGACAGGTTTCCTGACGCCTGATGAGGATCATGTCCACGGTCGTCCCGTTGGGGTCACGCTCGACCGGGACGGCGCCCTGCTGGTCGCGGACGACGTGGGCAACACGGTCTGGCGGGTGAGCGGGAAAGCGTCGGACGAATGAAGGCCCGTAGCGCTCCCCTCTAATCCCGAAACGTCCGGAACGCGGGCTTCATTCCATAATGACCCGCACCTGACAGAGGACGACAAGACCCTTCATGCCTGCTGCTGCCCCTGCTCTCATCTGGTTCCGCGAAGACTTCCGACTCGCCGACAATGCTGCCCTTTCCGCCGCTGCTCAGGACGGCCTGCCCCTCCTCTGTGTTTTTGTCCTCGATGAGGCAGCCCTGCCTGGCGCGGCCGCCCGATGGTGGCTCAATGGTGCTCTCCGCAGTCTCGACGCCTCCCTGCGCGAACATGGCGGCTGCCTGCACATCCTGCGCGGGGGCGCCCGTGAACTGATCCCCGCTCTCGCCAGAGCAAACGGCGCATGCACCGTCCACTGGAACCGGCGATACGACAGGACCGGTCGGGAGATCGACACGGATGTCAAAGCCACGCTGAAAGCCAGTGGCATCCCGGCCCACAGCTTCGGGGGCGCTCTGCTTTATGAACCGTGGACGGTGCGGACCCGCACGAACACTCCCTTTCAGGTTTTCACCCCCTTCTGGAAGGCTGCACGACAGCTTGGCGAACCGCGCCCTCCTCTTCCGGTTCCCGCAAAACTGACCTTCTCCCGTCTTCCCGAAGCCTTCCAGTCGAGCGAGTTATCCCCCCAGCAATGTGACCTACTGCCCGTTTCTCCGGACTGGGCCTCGGGTCTGCGGGACACGTGGCAACCCGGTGAGGCCCCTGCTCAACAGGCACTCACCACATTCGTGTCCGATCTGCTGCCGGACTATGCCAGCCATCGCGATCACCCGGCGGTTCCTGCAACATCCCGCCTCTCGCCATATCTGCGGTTCGGCCATGTCACACCGGGGCAACTCTGGCACGCCATTGCACAGGCCGATGCGCCTGCCGTCGATAAGGACAAGTTTTTCGCTGAACTCGGCTGGCGGGAGTTTGCCTGGTCGATCCTGTTCGAGCGCCCGGACGTGGCCACCCGCAACCTCCGACCGGAATTCGATGCCCTCCCCTGGCGCACGGACCCTGCCAGCCTGAAGGCTTGGGGGATGGGGCGCACAGGCTATCCGCTCGTCGATGCCGGCATGCGGGAGCTCTGGCATACCGGCTGGATGCATAATCGCGTCCGCATGGTGGTCGCCTCGTTTCTGGTGAAACATCTGCTCATCGACTGGCGGGAAGGCGAACGCTGGTTCACCGACACGCTGGTCGATCATGATCCGGCCAGCAATCCCATGAATTGGCAATGGAATGCGGGGACAGGCGTGGACGCTGCCCCGTTCTTCCGGATCATGAATCCCATTCTGCAATCAGAGAAATTCGATGCGGACGGCGACTATATCCGTCACTGGGTGCCGGAACTGGCCCGCGTTCCGGCTGCGATGATCCATGCGCCGTGGGCTGCCGACCAGCAGGTGCTGGCGGCGTGTGGTGTCACTCTCGGACGCGACTATCCTCACCCGGTCGTGGACCACCGCATAGCTCGGGAGCGGGCGCTGGCGGCATGGAAAGAACTGCGCGGGGCATAGCGTCCCTTTCGTGTGACTCCATATGGAAACAGTGTCTTTCCATCGCTTCTGTTTGCCGGAACGCTTCGGAGCGCCATGTCTTTCAGCAGACAGGCGCACCATCGGGTGACGCCTCCCATCGAAAGGGAGAGTTGACCATGATCGAAGTCAGGCCATTTGCCGGCATCGGAGCCGCCAGCCACGGCTGGCTGGACGCCCACCATCATTTCTCATTTGCCGGATATCATGATCCGGAGCGCGTTCACTGGGGTGCGCTCCGCGTGTGGAATGATGATGCAATCGCCGGAAACAACGGCTTCCCGCCTCATCCCCATCGCGACATGGAAATCATCACCTATGTCCGCACTGGCGCCATCACCCACGAGGACAGTCTCGGTAACAAGGGCCGCACTGAAGCCGGGGATGTGCAGGTCATGTCCGCCGGAACCGGTATCACCCACGCGGAATATAACCGCGAAGACGAGCCGACGACGTTGTTCCAGATCTGGATCCTGCCGACGGCGCGGGGCCACAAGCCGCGCTGGGGGGCACGCCCCTTCCCGAAGGGAGATCGGGCGGGGCAGTTCGTGCCGCTGGCTTCCGGCCGGGAAAACGATGGCGACGCGCTCTGGATCGGTGCGGATGCCCGCGTGCTGGGTGCGACCCTGAAGGCGGGAGAGAGTGCGACATACGCGACCACGAAGGACCGCTTCCTTTATCTGGTCTCTGCGCATGGGGCGATCACCGTCAACGGTGTGGCCGCCGCTGCCCGGGACGGCGTGGCCATCCGTGACGAGGATCAGATCACGGTCCATGCCGTCGAGGATGCCGAAATGGTGCTGGTGGACAGCGCGCCGTGAGGCGTGACTGATCCTTCGGAAAACCAGCGGCACAGAGGCATGCACCGCAGCCGTTCGCGGCATGCCTCTTGCCGCCCGGCGTGCCGCGCATTACCGCAGGCTCACCGTTTCCGCAGGGAGCCTGCCATGATCCGTCACCCTCTTCGTGTCCTCACCGCCCTCGCCACGCTGGCAGCACTTTCGACACCTGCCCGCGCCGCGCCGCAGGTCGAGTTTCAGCGCCTGACATGGACGGAAATCCGCGACGCCATCCGCTCGGGATATGAGACGATCATTGTGCCGGTGGGTGGCACGGAGCAGAGCGGTCCTTACATCGCCGTCGGCAAGCATAACGTCCGGGCGCAGGCTCTGGCGGATCGCATTGCCCATGAACTGGGCAACACGCTCGTGGCGCCCGTCATCGCCTATGTGCCGGAGGGCAGCACTTCACCCCGCACGTCCCACATGCGCTTCCCCGGTACGATCAGCGTGACGCCTGCAGTGTTCGATGGTCTGCTGAAATCAGCCGCCGAGAGCTTTCGGGTGCAGGGTTTCCATCTTGTCGCCTTCATCGCGGACCATGGCGGCTATCGCGCCGAGATGTGCAAGGTCGCAGCGCAGCTCGACAAAAGCTGGTCCGGCACAGGAGCGCATGCCGCCTGCGTCAATGACTATTATACTGTCATCGCTGGCCCTTACGCGCAGGCCTTACGCGAGAAAGGTCTGGGAGCGGATGTCGGGACCCATGCCGATCTGAGCGACACCTCCCTCATGCTGGCCGTGGATCCGTCGATGGTGCGGATGAGCGCCCTGAAAACGGCACCGAAACCCACTGAAGCCGACGGAGTGTATGGGGGCGATCCACGTCCGGCCAGCGCCGCACTCGGGCAAATCGGAGTGGATATGCAGGTGAATGCCGCCGTCGCGGAGATCAGAAAACTGCGGGATCAGGCACACTGAAGCTCCGGCTGGGCAAAAGCCCGGAGAAGCATCGACCATCCCTCGGGCAGGAAATCCTCTTTCCTTTTCCTCGCCCTGTCTCCCACTGCAATTTTTTATGCCGTTTATGTCCGAGCAAACATCGTCACCTTGCGAGCGACAGATCACCCATCCCGAAAGACTGGCTTCTGCAGCGCTTTCGGGGCCGATGCCAGCCCTCTCACGACCTCTTCAGTGCTCACCGCAGACCTGTCATCAACTTGCAACAACGATTGATAGAAAAATAAATTTCATATAATGCGGCCTGCATCAATTCTGGGCACATTTGCGAACGATCGACCTGCCTGATGGGGGAAGGAGTCATGCCGCTTATGCCTCAACACGGATCGGACAGAGCCTGATGACCCCGCGCGGCCCCATCATCGCCCTCGTTGGCGCCGACGGAAGTGGCAAGACCACGACCGGCTCGGCGCTTCTGTCATGGATGCGCCAGGACCGTCCGGTGGAATTCTGCCATCTCGGCAAGCAGACGGGAAACTGGGGCCGCGCCATCGCGCGTCTTCCCCTTATGGGCAGCCGCATGGACCGCCGTATCGTCCAGACCACGGACAAGGCGCGCACCTCCGGCAAGACCCGCTTTTTTCCGGCGCTGATTATTTTCATACTGTCCATGCGGCGTGTGATCCGTTTCCGCCGGATGCTGAAACTCAACCGTCAAGGGCTCGCCATTCTGACGGACCGTTATCCGCAGGTCGTTGTGCCCGGCCCGATGGACGGCCCCGGCCTTGTGTTTTCGGAAGAAAACAGCGGTGTCGTTCAGGCGCTGGCCTGCCTCGAACGCGGTCTGTACGCATGGATGGCAAGCTATCGCCCCGATCTGGTCATCCGTCTGAATGTGGACCTTCAAACGGCCATTGCCCGAAAGCCGGACCATCGACGCGCCTCTCTGGAACGGAAAATCGCGGATGTTCCCCAAATCGACTTTGGGGGCGCACCCATTCTGGACCTTGATGCCACCGAGCCGTCCGCAACAGTGATTTCTAAAGCCGAAGCCGCCATCGCGGATGTTCTGCAACGCCATGATAGTCAAAAACTGGAACCGTCATGCTCATGCTGAACCCCGCAGCTTCCTCGAAGGGTCAGCCACTGGCCCCGATCATTGCCCTCATTGGATGCGACGGCTCCGGCAAATCGACCCTCACCGCGGACCTTACGAGGATTTTGGGAGAGAAGAGGCCCGTCATGGCCTGTTATCTGGGGCTGGGCTCGGGCGATCTCGGACGACGCATTGGCCACCTGCCGCTGATCGGTCCCCTTCTTGAGCGTGTCCTGACCAAAAAGGCAAAAACCACGCGCTCACCGGGCCAGAAAATTCCCGGTCCCGTCACGGCTCTCGTAGTCTATGGCTTCTCGCTCCTGCGCTATTCCCGCTTCCGGAAAATGCAGCGCGCCCGTCAGGAAGGCTTCACCATCGTAACGGACCGCTATCCTCAGACCGAGATCCCCGGCATTTGCGATGGTCCCGGCCTGTCGGCCGCGCGCCCGGGTGACCGTTTCGTTGCCGCGCTGGCACGCAGTGAACGGTCTCTCTATGAGAAGATGGCCCGCGTGTGGCCCTCCCTGATCATCAAGCTGGAAGTTGACCCCCAGACGGCTCACAGCCGTAAGCCCGATCATGATCAGGCCATGCTGGAAGCCAAGGTCAAAGCGGTCGACAGGCTGACCTTCGGCGGAGCCCATGTGGTGTCGGTGGATGCCCGCGCACCGTATGAAGACGTCCTGAAGCGTGTCATTGACCTGTGTTCCAAGACTCTCGGCTGAAACGAAAGAGCGATAATCTGGTGAGCCGTCGATATTCTGCGTGGACCATCCGCCGACCAGCGCAGGCTGAACTGTCCTTCTTCCGACGTCCCCGATGAAAAACTGGTTCCGGGACGGTGTCATGCGTTCCATCCTCCGGAACGCGGGCTATCTGGCGTCCACCAAACTAATCGGCGGCCTTGTCGGCCTGCTGGCGCTCGTCTGCGCCGGTCGCGGCATGAGTGCCGAGAACTTCGGCACGGTGATGCTGATCCACACCTACACTCTCGGTGTGGCCGCCTTCACGAAATTCCAGAGCTGGCAGATGATCGTGCGTTATGCGGCCCCCGCCATGACGCAGGGCGACACAGCCACGGTCAGCCGGGCCATTCGCTTCGCCTGCGGACTGGATGCTGGCTCCGGGCTGTTCGGAATGCTGCTCGCCATTGCCGGACTCGTGTTTTTCGGTACGCATTTCGGCATTGCCTCCGACATTGTCCCGCTCGCCATCTGCTACTGCACGCTGATTCCCACCATGTCCTCCAGCACACCCGCAGGCATTCTGCGCGTGATGGACCGGTTCGACCTGCTCAGCCTCCAGCAGATTGCGACGCCGCTTCTGCGGGCCATCGGATGCAGCCTGTGCTGGCTTTGCGGCCTCAGCATGCCGTTCTTTCTGTTGTCATGGTACATCGCCGACATGGGTGGCGATATCATCCTGTGGGCCATGTCCATCACGGAACTCCATCGCCGACGCATGACATCCTCCCTGAGACCAAGCCTCATCGCCGCACCGCGCAGCCTGCCTTCGGCGTGGAATTTCGTGTGGTCCACCAACCTCACGACTTCGCTCGATTCCTGCAAGGAACCGGCAAGCAACATCATTCTCGGCAGCATGCTTGGACCGGCCGCCGTCGGCCTCTACAGAATCGCGACCTCCATCCTCAGTTCCGCCGTTAAACCTGCCCTGCTGATGGAAAAAGGCTTCTATCCGGAGATTATGCGCCTTGATCCGACCAGCGTGCGCCCGTGGGTTCTGGGCGTGCGTTCCGGTCTCCTCGCCGCCGGAACCGGCCTCGCCATGGTGCTTGGCATCTGGGTGCTCGCCCGTCCCGTAACGGCGCTGTTTGGCGAGAAATACCATGTCGCCGCGACCCTGCTGATGATCATGGCCCCCTCCATCATCCTGTCGATGGGCGGCTTCCCGATCCCGTCGCTGCTGTTCATGGTGGGACGGCCGCGAGCCCTGTTCTGGTCCCATGTCGTCGGAACATCGGTGTGGTTCGCCGTGCTGATCTGGCTGACCCATCACTATGGGATCTATGGTGCGGCGGGAGCCTATATCGTAGCGCCTGCCCTGCTGGTTCTCTGTGCGCTCATTCCCACCCTGCAAAGCTTCTTCAATCGCCGCACCCTCTCCCCGCCCACGCAACGGGACCTGGAAGAAGAAACGAACGAAGTCGAAGCTGTCACCAATACGGGAAGCTAGAAACGGTGTTGTCAGACATGGAGATGAGCGGAAAGGACCAGTCTTTTCCGGAAGATGCGCTCGATACGCTCTTCAGTCATATCCTCGCCAATGATGTCGTCACCGACACCAGTGTGCTGCCTCAAAGGGTGCCGCTCGATTTCTCTCAGCCGGACATCATCGCGGCCTACCGTCTGGCCCGGCAGCTTTTCACACGTCGACTGGATGTGATCGCCCTGCGCGGCTTTGCTCTGACAGTCATGCGTCAGGCTGACGTCCCGCCGGAAGAACGGCTCCCCTTCAAATATGCACGCGCCCGCTTCAAACAGGTGCGCTTTGCGAAAGCGAACTTCGATCGTCGCCATCGTTATCCACCGCTCCTGAATCTCATGACGACGGAACTCGGTCATTTACAGGATGACTTCAAGAACGGTCGACCGATCAAGGCCCGGCTTCAGGCCGTATTGACCATCGGCCTGCTTTCCACGCCGTCATTCCGGCTGGTCATGCGCGAACTTCGGGATTTCAGTCCAGCTTCACCGGCTGAACTCCGCGACTGGGTTCAGGCGGAAAACCAGCGTTTGCAGGCGGCAATGGCTCAGGACCTGCTGACCGGTAAGCAGTTTCATGAATTGCGGAAGATCGTCAGCCGACGGGTCTCTCTCTACGATACGCTGCGCGTCATCACGCCATCGGATGCGCTGGATCAGGTTTCGCTGTTCCTCGCCACACTCAATGGTCTGATGGGCGGCCTTCATGATCGGCTGATCGAAGAGAAAATCGCGGGCGCAAGCGATTACCATAAAGACGCCTTTCCCTGTCCGCCCGACATCCGGGAAAGGCTCTCGTTCTTTCTGTCCCGAAACTGAGCCGGGGAGCATCGCGGAGAGGGAGTAGAGCGTCCGGTTTTCAGAGGCTGTTTCCAAAGTCCTCTACTGAGCCGGAATGCCTCGGAGCGGGGTGACGCCATATGATTTTTGGTTTTGGGCACCAGAACCGCCCATGCAGGTCGTGAGCGTCAGAGTGCAGAAAACGCGCTTCGAATCGCCAGAAGAGAGCTTTGGAAACAGCCTCTAAGGCGCCTGATCGGGCGGACAATCCAATTCTTTTACTTGCAACTGGAAAGAAGCTGGCACGTCGTGAGAAGGCATTACGCCCCTAGCGTCCAGTTTTCACTCTCATCGGTGACAGGCATTTGGGGGCTACCATGCAGGCCAAAACCTGGAAGGCCGGTTTTATTTCGCGCAATTTTGCAGACGAGAAAAAACACTCTGCTCCACACTGGTGCAGTCTTGCCAGCAGGTCGCGGAAAACAGTTTTTCAGGAGAATGGTGGAAGGAGTTGGATTCGAACCAACGTAGGCGTACGCCAGCGGATTTACAGTCCGCCCCCTTTAGCCACTCGGGCACCCTTCCGTTGGCCCGTGGAATTAAGGGGCTTCAGCCTGTCTGTCAATCCGCTTTAGGCGACTTCTTCTGTCGATCTCACGCATGAACTGATGACGCCGTTTCACACCCGTCGTATAGCAACATCATGCGCACACCCCGTCACACGTCCTCCAAGCCCCCCTCGCCGCAGAATCAGCGTTCGGGCCCTCCTGCTTCTTCTCCGGAATCGAGAGGAGGCCAGCGTCAACATGGAAAAGGTCGCCCGAAACCCGGCGGACCTTACTGGATCGCAGGCGTCCATGCCTGTCAGGCGGCGCTTGAAAATCCGCACCGGACAGTGCAGCGCGTTCTTCTTTCCGCCGAGGCGCAGGAAAGTTTCCTTGAGCGGCTGACGGTTCCGCCGCCGCCTGCGGCCGAACGCGCTGACAAGGCGCGCTTCACGGCGCTGCTGGGTAGTGAGGCAATCCATCAGGGGGTCGCCGTTCTGGTCGAACCGCTGGAACCCATTGCCATCGAGGATGCGCTGGAGCGACCCGGCCCCGTTCTGGTGCTTGATCAGGTTACCGATCCCCGCAATGTCGGTGCGATCCTTCGCTCCGCAGCCGCCTTCGGTGCGGCGTGCGTGGTGATGCAGGACCGACATGCACCGGAAGAAAGCGCCGCACTGGCGAAAGCGGCCTCAGGCGCGCTGGAAGTCGTGCCTCTGGTCCGCGTCGTGAACCTCGCCCGCTGCCTCGATACTCTGAAGCAGAATGATTGCTGGGTGGTGGGTCTGGACGCAGGTGGCGGACACCTTGACGGCACAAGCTTTCAGGGGCGCCGGGCGGCACTGGTCCTTGGTTCGGAAGGTGATGGACTGCGCCGTCTCACACGCGAGCATTGCGACGAGATTGCCGGTCTTTCCATGCCGGGCACCATGGAAAGCCTGAACGTGTCAGTGGCAGCCGCGATCGGGCTTTACGAACTGACACGGGCTTCCTGAACAAGGGGGAACGTTTCCCCCTCTTACCGCCGAGGGTTCCCGTTCGTTCGGGAGTCTAGCGGTGATGCCCATGCCTGCCATCATAAATAGCCGCATTGCGGCCGCTGGATAGTATGTGTTCGGCACCAACCGTCAAAGACGGATCAGCGCCACCACATAGACCACCAGCACCATCGCCAGCGTGAACCCGACCAGTCCCATGATCCTGCCGCGCTGACGACGCAGCAGTTCACCCTGTTCAGCTTGCGTAAGATCCGTCGGAACAGTCATCACGACATCCACCATGTCAGGGCGTGATCAGCCAGAAGCCCGCAGAACAACAAAAACAGATAGGCCAGCGAGAAGCGGAAAGAGACACGTGCCGCCTTGTCCCCTGCCAGGCTCACACCGCCCGCATCCTGCTTTTCCAGCAGAACGCGCACTGCACAGGCGATAAAGCCCAGTCCGAGCACGAGCGCCGTCACCGTATAGAGAAGGCCGGTGAGATGCAGGATGGAAGGCACCAGTGACACGGCCAGCAGAATGATCGTGTAGGCCAGAATATTCCAGCGCGTGTAACGCGCCCCTTTTACAACGGGCAGCATCGGAATACCGGCTCGCCCGTAATCCTTGCAGGCATACAGCGAGAGCGACCAGAAATGTGGCGGTGTCCACAGGAACACGATGGCGAACATCACCACCGGCATCACATTCATCGTTCCCGTTGCGGCGGCCCAGCCGATCATCGGCGGGAATGCACCCGCCGCGCCACCGATCACGATGTTCTGCGGCGTCGAGCGCTTCAGCCACATCGTGTAGATCACGGCATAAAAGAAGATGGAAAAAGCAAGAATACCGGCTGCCAGCGTGTTCGTCGCCAGCCACATCAGAACGACGGACAACACAGACAGGCCTAAGCCATAAGCCAGTGTCTCATCAGCCGGAATCCTGCCACCGGGAATGGGCCTCGTAGCAGTCCGCTGCATGATGATATCGATATCGCGATCGTACCACATGTTAATGGCGCCCGCCGCACCCGACGCAAGGCAGATGCACAGGATGCTGATCGCGGCCATGACCGGGTTCATGTGACCCGGCGCCATGTAGAGACCTGCTGCCCCGGTAAACACCACCAGCGAAATCACGCGGGGTTTGAGAAGCTGCACCCAGTCCTGCGCCTTGGTCCCGACCCGCGCGGCCTCGAACCGGACCCGGGCTGGCCGGGCGTCGGCCGTCGTGCCGCTCATCGCCGGATCTCCTGCGGGCCAGCAAAGGTCTCGTCACCTACACGCCGCATCATGCTGACCAAAACGGAAGCCAGAACCAGCAGAGAGGCCACCATCACAGCACCTCCCGCCGCCTGCAACACCGGGGACGCTCCGGCGGCTGACAACAGAACACCCGAAAACATCAGCACAAACTGCGCCCGGGCAAGATTCTGGGCATATCTGCCGCCGGTCACGTCATTCACCCAGCAATAAAAACCGCCGAACAGCACGAACACAGCGCCGTTCAGGACCGCTGTATGAACACCGCTTCCAGCCCATCCGGCTGCCAGCAGAACGAAGAAGCCCGACACCCACAGCACCGGCACACTGATCCGTGCCTTCACGCGCCACAAAGTCTGCAACCACAGGCCCGCGAACGCGGCAGACGCCACGACAGCAAGACCCGTCCCCATCAGGGCAGTATCAGCCGGAGCCGCGTGAATGAACGCTGACCGCGCCCAGAAGACTGCGCCTCCATCGGCGGCAAATGCAGTGACAGCAATAGCGACAATGCGCGCCTTGCGACCCAATACCGTGGCTGCGTCAAAAATCCTGACCGCCAGCCCGAAGGCCGCCACCAGAACGATGAGGGTCAGCGGCTTCTCGAAGGAAGGCATATCCCCGGACCATCCGAGCAGTTCACGGGTCACCCCGGCTGCCAGAACAGGCGCGACAATCAGGATGCCCGTCGCCGCACATAATTGCGTCCACACGAAAACGGAAAATGGTGTGGCGGTTTCAGCGCGATCCTGCCCGCGAGGAGGCACGACGCCCGCACCGGATCTGGCGTTAAAAATGGAGAGCAGCGTCGCAAGGGAAAGCAGAACGGCACCAGCCGACCACAAACCCAACCCGGTCGCGACTGAACCGCAGACCAGAAACGCAATCAGAGACGCCAGCATGAACCCGAGCGCCATCCCATCTATGCGGGCGAGACCGGCGACATCAGCAACTTTCAGGTCACGGGGAAGAAACAGACGCCCGAACACGCCAAGAAAGGCTGGAACACCGACGAATAGCAGCATGGCATAGGGATGAAATGTTGCGATTCGCTCTGCAAGCGCGGGAGGCAGGACATCGACCTGCCGAAGAATCGCGCCGGTTCCGGCGATCAGCCCCACCACTGACGACAACGCCAGATATCCTCCCACAGCAAAGGAAGGAAAGAGCGCATGATTTCCAGTGGTCTTGTTAGGGGCGGAAGTCAGAAGAGCCATCAGCGTCCACGTCTCTCGTTGATCATGCGTAGCATCGAACGGAGACTGAACATCACAATGACGCGAAGCACAGCCACCGGTCGGCGGCAAGGAACGTCACCCTACCGAAAATTCATCCGGACAAAAAGCGTTCCCACCCTCGTCCGACGACACACAGACCTGCTTCCAGCGCGACCCGGACCGTTCGTCAGGCGACCTTTTCCTGACTGACAGGCACTGCATCCCGTTCAAGAGTTACGAGTGTGAAGAGGCCAGCCGGTGGGACCGGTTCGATCTTTGCCCGCACCAGATCTTCCGGCGGAAGAAGGGCTTCCATGGCGAAGTCAGGGTGCCATCCGAGAGAATGCGATGCCCGCGCCATGCCGCGCTCAATCGCGCCGCGCACACCATTGGGTGCCAGAAAGTGATTAACGAACAGGATATAGCCGCCCGGCCGCACTACACGCTTGAGCTCGGTAAGGAGTTTGCGCGGATGCGGGACAACGGATGCCACGAACATCGCAACCGCGATATCGAACGAACCGTCCGCAAAGCGCGTATCTTCCGCGTCCATTTCCAGAAGAGCATCAACATTACTGAGATGATCACGACGCACGCGTTCGCGGGCGCGCGCCAGCATGTCGGATGACAGGTCGATGCCGGTGATCCGCTTGCCAGCCGTGTAGTGCGGCAGCGCGAGGCCCGTACCCACACCCACTTCAAGCACGCGCGAGCCGGGCAGCCGGTTCACGGCAGCGACGGCACGCTTGCGGCCGAAAGTGGAAACGCTGCCGAAAACGGTATCGTATACACCTGCCCAGCGCCGATAGGCCGCCCGGACGGCATCCGCATCCAGAGCTACGCGAGGACCGTGCTGTTCTTCTGTCTGGGGAGACACGTTTTCCGCCGACTCGCTGCGGACACCCTGCAAAACTTCGCTCATTACGCCCTATCTGCCCCACGGTTGAACATCAAAGACACGACCAGGGCATCGTGAAAACATGGCCATGCTCAGCATTGTGGCCGCACATTGGCACACGAGAGGGCGACGACCAACCCCACCGCGTAAAGATGTCCGATCACCTGCTGTTTTTGGCGCGAAATTACCTACCCCAACGGGATTAAGTCCGGCTTCAGACGACCAGATGATCTGTCCTCTATGTCCCCGTTCTTTTCACGGCCGCTTCTCTCCATACGCTCTTCTGTCCGCTGTCCGCTTCCCTTAGAAGAGAGGAAAGCCCTGCTACCGGCCTCCATGGTTTTGTATTTCGGAGACTGCCGCTGCCAGGAACTGCGTCCGTCTGCGCCCTAAGGAACAAAAACTTGCAGGTCCTTCTTATCCTCCTCTCCGTCATTATATGGGCATCGATCCTGATTTTTTACTGGAGAAGAGACATCTATGTTTTTCTGGACAACAAACTCGATTTTGAACGTCTCCTGTCCAGAAAAACCAAGAAATAAACGCCTCTTCCGCTGGCAAATCACCTTGAGCGACAAAAGGGCGTCTACTTCACAGAATGCGGAACCTGTTCAGGACGCGAGGCGCGCCTCGATGCAGTCCCACAGCATTCCGGCCGCGTTGATGCCCTCAAATCGGTCAAGTTCCTGCAGACCGGTCGGGGATGTCACATTGATTTCCGTCAGCCAGTTTCCGATCACGTCGATTCCCACGAAAATGAGCCCCCGCTCCTTCAGCATGGGACCGATCGTTTCGCAGATTTCCATGTCCCGCTTACTGAGCTCCACGCGCTGGGCAACGCCGCCGACATGCATGTTCGAGCGCGCCTCACCTTCCGCGGGCACACGGTTGATGGCACCGATCGGCACGCCATCGGCGAGAATGATCCGCTTGTCACCCTGCCTGACCGCCGGTTCGTAACGCTGGATCATCAGAGGTTCCCGAGACCGCGCGAAATGCATTTCCAGCAGCGCGTTCAGATTCTGGTCGTCCTCACGAATACGAAAAACGCCGCTGCCTCCGTTGCCGAACAACGGCTTGACGATGATATCCTTCCATTTCGCGCGAAACTCACGAATTTCACGGACATCCCAAGTCACCAGTGTGGGTGGCATCAGTTCGGGATAATGAGTGACAAGCAGCTTTTCAGGGGCGTCGCGCACTGAACGCGGGTCATTGACGACCAGCGCCCGGCCCGGGCCGACCCCGTGGACATGCTCCAAAAGATGCGTCGCCGTGATATAGGCCATGTCGAATGGCGGATCCTGACGCATCAGGATGACATTCATCGTCCCCAGGCTCACCCGTTCCGGTTCGCCAAACACAGCGTGCTGACCTTTCTGGCGTTGCACGCGGACCGACCGCACCTGCGCAGTCAGACGACTTTCCGTGCCATGACCACCCTCGCTCAGCGCGAGTGTCTCCACTTCATAGACAAAGAGACGATGACCGCGCGCCTGCGCTTCCAGCATCATGGCGAAAGTGGAATCGCCATTGATATCGATCCCTTCAAGTGGGTCCATCTGGACGGCAACATCAAGCCCGTTACTCATGGGGCGCACTCCCTTTGCAAGAGGGCTACTTTTAAAGCAGTTCCGCTCTCAGGGAAAATAGCCAGATGTCAGGCAACCGAAGGATAGGCCACCGAGAGAATTTCGATCTGCTCCGCTCCGCGTGGCGTATGCAGCGTCACTTCATCTCCGGCCGTTTTTCCGAGCAATGCACGGGCGACAGGAGCAAGAAGACTAACCTCCCCTCGCTCGGAAACGGCCTCATCTGCGCCGATAATCGTCACCGTCGTCTCACGGTCTTCCTGATCCACGTAGACGACGGTTGCTCCAAAAAACACCCTGTCTCTCCGGGCCTGAAGCGCGGGGTCAACTTCGATGGCGGTCTCTACACGCCGCGTCAGAAAGCGAATGCGACGATCGATCTCGCGTAAACGCTTTTTGCCGTAGATGTAGTCACCGTTTTCCGACCGGTCGCCATTTCCCGCTGCCCAGGACACAACCTCAACGACTGCCGGGCGCTCTTCACGGATAAGGCGGGAAAATTCGTCCCGCATCCGACGGAGACCCGCTGGCGTGATGTACCGCGTAAGATCTCCGTTTTCATCCGTCTTATCTTGTGTCTTCACGCACTCGAACCCTGCTCATCGACTTATCCGATGGCGAGTTCGCTGATCGTGGTGTCGATCTCTTCGAAGCTCGGCATCAACGGCACCGGAATATCCTTACGACCGATTTCAACGCTGATCTGGGGCGGATTGCCTTGCAGATAAGCGACAAAAACGACTCGAATAAGGTCATAATAACGAGCATCTTCCTCGACAACAGAATTGATGCGTACGGCAAGTGGCCCCACGATACCGTAGGCCAGCAAAACACCAAGGAATGTTCCGACCAGCGCGCCGGCGATCATCTCGCCCAGCACTTCCGGCGGCTGGCTGATTGAACCCATCGTCTTGATGACGCCCAGAACTGCCGCAACAATACCAAGAGCAGGCAATGCATCGGCCAGCGTCTGAAAGCTGTGCGCAATGTGCGTGTCTTCTTTCAGATTTTTGCTTAACTCACGTGTCATGACTTCATCGAACTGGAATGCATCATCCATGTTCATGCTGATCATGCGCAAATAATCGCAGATGAGATTTCTGACCCGTTTGTTGTCCCGGATCTTGGGATAGGCCGCGAACGCTGTGCTCTCCATCGGCGTTTCGATATGGCTTTCAAGCGCCATCACGCCATGCGTCTGCGCCAGACGGGTAAAGAAAAACAGCAGCCCCAGAAGATCAATGTAATCCTGACGCCCGAAATCCGGCCCCTTGATCGCTGTCTTGAAAGCGCCGGGGACATGCTTGAGATCGGACATCGAATTGCCCATCAGGAACGTACCGATCCCCGCCCCCATGATCGTGATCAGCTCGAAGGGCATCGACTTGACCAACGGCATGATGGCGCCACCAGACGCTGCAAACGATCCGAAAACACACAGCAGCAGAAAAACCAGGCCACCGATTAACAACATTCAGTCTATCCTCATTTCACGGTCAGGAAGAGTCCCCGGCCGTCACCAATTATTTTGTCTGATTAT
Organism: Acetobacter conturbans; assembly: GCF_011516755.1. Classification (GTDB taxonomy): domain Bacteria; phylum Pseudomonadota; class Alphaproteobacteria; order Acetobacterales; family Acetobacteraceae; genus Acetobacter; species Acetobacter conturbans. The sequence continues at coordinate 97,101 of NZ_WOSY01000003.1, forward strand.
TTTCAGATGTATTTTGAGTATTTCCATCCGGCTGAACCGCCTGCGTATCCGGAAGAGTCACTTCGTGCTCACGATGCAGGACGAGGACCACCCGTCGGTTCGCGGCGTCACTCGGACTGTCCGGAATGGCTAGATCCCGATCACCACGCCCCACCACTTCGGCCAGCCGCTGCTCCGGAAAGCCTGCCGTAGACAATGCTTCACGTGCAGAGTCGGCTCGCTCGGAAGAAAGGGTCCAGTTGGATGCGCCCTTCTTTCGATAAAGAGCACCATCCGTGTATCCGTAGACTGAAAGATTCTGCGGCATGGCCGTGAGATAGGGAGCAATAAGCTTCAGTAAATGCTCTGCATGTGCGTTGAGTCGGGCTGAGCCGGTTTCAAACATTGGCACATGATCGCTTTCCGAAAGCTGAATGCGCAGCCCTTCCGGCGCAACATCCACCTTGACCTGAGAAGCGACCTGCCCTCCCTCCGGATCATGGGCAATGGCAGCGACGAGTTGCTTCGCATCGCGCTCGAAATCTTCCTCTTCCTTCCGCGCCTGATCCTGCCCATCGCCGACGGATGCCGTCGTACCGTTTTTCTGCCCTCCGATGGGGACGATCCGGGCAAGCGTCGGAGGCACAGCGACGATCTTGCCGATGCTCCGGTCTGGAAAAGCCGACTTTGGGCCTGCAAACACGCCCCGCGTCTGCGTGTTATCCCCTGTCCCGGAAGACTGATCGCCCATGATGGACGCCATACCGGAGCCAAGGCCGCCCTTTTGCCCCGGATTTCCTCCAGACTGGATGGCCATGCTGTTGGGAGGCAGAATCGCATTCTTTGCCGTTGGAGAAAGTGGCACCTGCTTTTTGGACTGCTGAACGGAGGAGGCCGAACCGGCAGCTCCCGTGCCGCTCTGCGCTTCCCCTTCTTTCGCGGAAGACGATTTTTCGGAACCCGTCAGTGTTTGCGAAGCCGCATCTCCCGGCGTCGCCATCGGATTAAAGAAATTCGCGATTCCGCGGCGTCTCTGCTCGGTTGTGGCGTTGATCAGCCACATGACCAGAAAGAACGCCATCATGGCGGTCACGAAATCCGCGTAAGCGATCTTCCACGCGCCACCATGATGACCGCCGCCCTCACCGCCCCCACGCCGGACGACGATGATTCGCGGCTTATTATCCCCATTCCTGCGTGGCATCTGCCTCTCCAACCTTCACGCCATGCTGGCTGAAGCGGCTTAAAACAGACTTAACAGTGGACGGAATGGCCGCCGGAAGCCGTTATTCGTTGAGATTTTAACGTGCGGAAGGGAGTTCGCGCAGCCACTCGGCAGTTGGCGAGGGAATCGGACACACCACGCGGTAAAGACCGTAGCGCTCCGCCTCGCGCCCGTTACGGGAACGAATGATCTCACCCACAGGCTGCCCTGCTTCGGCCCAGGGGGTACCCGGCGTGAAAGACCGGCGGGCATTATGCACCAGCAGCACCCATCCCTTCGTGCACGTCGCCAGCGGGAGTTCGAAGAAAGGCCAGCGCAACAGTTCCGCGCCCACGATCTCCCGCCCCTTCAGACGCAGAGCAAGCTCCGACGCCACCCCATACTCGTCAGACATGACAAAATCCGCGCCTTTCGACGCGCGCCCGATGTCCTGGGCAAAAGCCTCCCACCCGCCGCTTTGCCGCAATGTGACGTCCAGATGCCGGTTCAGAGGCAGCAAACCCGTCGCCGACTGCACGATGACGACAGCCCACATGCCGTAGCCCAGCCAGACGGCCGGCTTCCATCCTTTCATACCCGACATAGCGATGACGATCGCCAGCACCGGATACACAATGACCGGCCAGTTCGGCTGCACACGATCACCGAGGGCATGCTGGAGAAAAACAGCGCAGGGCACGGCAATCAGGCAGACGAGCAGACGGTCCGCATCATCGCGTCGTCTGGCCGCACGGACGCACGCTACAATCGCGAGCAGGAAAATGCCGGGGGTGAGCAAGCCGATCTGACCACCCAGAAGCTCACCGATATAGGAAAAGGCCCGGGCCGGGTGCCAGTCTCCGGTGCGGCCGCCCTGCCGGATGAAACTCGCCCAACCATGCGTGGCGTTCCACCAGACCACCGGAGTCGAGAGGAGGGCGGCGAGACACAGCCCCACCCACGGCCAGAAGGTCAACAGGAAGCGCCGCCCCGTTGGTCTCAGCAGACACCACGCTCCAAGACCGGCGATCGGCAGGACCATCGTATATTTGCTGTCGAATCCAAGTCCGGCGTTCAAACCCAGAAGCAGCCACCAACCCGCGTCGCCGGTTCGCAGAAGTTTTCCGGCTGCCCACAGGAACAACGTGACGAAAAACAGGAGAGGGGTATCCGGCGTCATCAGCACGGCGCCGGTGCCCACGGCCAGCATCGCGTTCAGAAGTATACCGGTGACGAGGGGCCTGATGTCCCCTGTTTCAGGTGTTTCTTCCTTACGACAGGCGAGAAACTCTTTGGTGGCCAGAACGGCGATAACTGTTCCCGCCGCTGCCGCCAGCGGCGCCATGACACGAATGCCGAAAGCGGTATCGCCGAACAGCATCGTGCCAAAATGGATCCAGAGAGCCACCATGGGCGGATGGTCGAGGTAGCTGAACTGGAGATGCCGCGACCATGTCCAGTAATAGGCTTCGTCCGGCGTCACGGGCAGCCATACCGCCACGATCAGGCGGAAAACCGTCAGCCCGAGCAGCGCATACAGGGCGATCCGCTCTGTCACGGACGCCCTCTGAAGCCTCAGCATCATACCCTGATCGAAAGTCTCATTTCCGACGCCAGATCAGGGTGGAGGAGACGGCGTAATTCCATACCACGCCAATGACCGCGCCCGCCGCACTGGCCTTGTCAAACGTCTGACCACCTTGCTGAAAGATCTGCGCGATGCCGATATTGGCCCAGGCACCGACCGAGCAGACCACCAGAAACACGAAAAGGCCGCCATAAAGTCGGGTGCCTTTGAGGCGACGGTCGCGATAGGTCAGCGTGTTGTCGAGCCAGAAATTGATCAGCATGGCCGCCAACGTGCCAACGGACTGCGCGATGGCGAACTCCATTCCCGCGAGGCGCAGAACATTCATGATGGCGATATTCACCAGCACGCCAATCGCACCGACAGAGGCAAACACGAGAAAGCGGATCGGCAACCATCCGTGAAACATCTTGTCCAGCATCAGTCCGAGGAACTGAATCATGACCATGATGTCGAGCTTGCTCTCCCCGGCAAGGCGCGGCTTGAACGTGCAGGCGATTTCCTCAACGCGCGGGGGCTCAGGGGCCGACAGGATGATATCCATCAGGATCTTGAAGCCTGCCCCGGACAGCCTCGGCGCAATATTGACGAACCAGTCGCGGCGAAACGCAAAAAACCCGCTCATCGGATCGCCAAGCTTTACCGGCAGGATCATCTGCGCCAGCCTGATCCCGCCATCCGACAGCGCATGACGCCACACATTCGCCAGTCCGCTGTTATCACCACCTTCGACATGGCGGCTGCCGACCGCGATATCGCAGCAGCCCGATGTCAGGGCGTCGATCATGGTGCCCAGTCGGGTCTCGTCATGCTGGAGATCGCCATCCATCACGGCGACGTAACGCGCGGAAGACGAAAGCGCCCCTTCGATCACCGCCGTGGACAGGCCCCGGCGTCCGATGCGGGAAATACCGCGGACGCGCCAGTTTGTCCGGGCCAGTTTCCTGACCACTTCGATCGTGCCGTCAGGGGAATTGTCGTCGACAAAAACGACTTCCCAGTCCCGCCCGGCAAGAGCCAGGGTCAGCGCGTCCACCAGTGGCCGGACATTTGCCGCTTCGCAGTAGCACGGCACGACAACCGTGATCTCCGGACACCCTGCCCGGACAGGGAGGGCCGTCTCGTTCTTCTCAAGTAAGGCAGGCTTTTGCGTAACAAACGTGCTCACGCGGTTCTTTCCTTTACCACTCCATCCGGCGACGGAAGCCGGGAGAGCGTCGTCCTGATGGTCTGAAGCGTCTGCACCCGCGCCACATGCGGGGCTTCCGTCAAACGCCGTGTAAGTTCATTTTCCTGCATGGTGTTTCGCGCCACCAGACGAACGAGGAAATCGCCGCCTCCACGGATCATGTGACACTCCAGAGCCTCGGGCCACACAGCCATCATTGCCTCGAATTGTGTCAGAACTGTTTCTTTCTGACTGTCGAGGCCGATAAGCGCGAACAGCATGATCGGCCAGCCAAGCGCATCCGGGTCAGCATCTGCGTGATAACCCCTGATGACGCCGTTCTCTTCAAGGCGGCGCACACGACGCAGACAGGGCGGCGCGGAAATTCCCACCCGCCGGGCGAGTTCCACGTTCGTCATGCGTCCATCCGCCTGAAGCTCGGCAATAATACGCCGGTCCACCGCATCAAGTTCCGCTTCCGCCACCCTGCTCTCCATTACCAGTCCCGCGGGATCACCAGGGTGTGCATATAGGACGAACCTCCTGCACTGTCCAAAGCCCCTTCTCCCATCTCCACAAGAACGAAAAATACCCCTTTCGTGCTTGCCCCCGAGCGATATCAGGACCATATCGGTTCTCCATCAGCTTCATAGCCGGAAGCCCGCAGGATTCATGCACTCTCCGGCCGGAGCGGAAGGACAAGCCCGGAAGGCGTCATGAGCACGACACACACCACCGACCTCCTGATCATCGGAGCAGGTCCGGCCGGTTACACTGCGGCCATCTACGCAGCCCGAGCCAATCTCAAGCCCGTTCTTGTCGCTGGCCTCCAGCCCGGCGGCCAGTTGATGATCACCACGGACGTTGAAAATTACCCCGGCTTCGCGACGGCGATTCAGGGCCCGTGGCTGATGGAGCAGATGGCGGCTCAGGCGGAGCATGTCGGCACGCAGATCCTCCATGATATCGTGACGGAAGTGGACTTCCGGAACGGCTCTCCTTTTCGAATCACCCTTGATGGCGGCGATATCTACATCGCCCGCAGCGTGATCATCGCAACAGGTGCGCAGGCCAGATGGCTTGGTCTGCCCAGCGAGAAGGCTTTGCAGGGTGCCGGCGTCTCGGCATGCGCGACCTGCGACGGCTTTTTCTTCCGTGGCAAGAAGGTCGCCGTCGTTGGCGGTGGCAACACGGCTGTCGAGGAAGCTCTCTACCTCACACACCATGCGTCGCATGTAACACTCATCCACCGCCGCGATTCCCTCCGCGCCGAGAAGATTCTTCAGGATCGCCTGCTGGCGAATCCTAAAGTCTCCGTCGTCTGGAATTCGGTCGTGGCGGATATCATGAGCACAGGGACTCCTCCTGCCGTCAGCAGCATCGCCCTGTGCAATACGCTCACCGAAACGATGAGCACGCTGGATGTGGATGGTGTCTTCATCGCCATCGGCCATGCACCAAACACAGGCCTCTTCCACGATCAGCTCATGCTGGACGCGGAAGGCTACATCGTCACCGAGCAGGGCAGCACGCGCACCTCCGTGCCGGGCGTATTCGCGGCAGGTGACGTGCAGGACAAGATTTACCGGCAGGCGGTCACTGCAGCGGGCACAGGCTGCATGGCGGCGCTTGATGCAGAAAGGCACCTCGGCGAATTCATTTCGGAGTCATAACAGAATACTTGACGTTTCGAAGTATTTCCTTCACCAAAACCAATCAGGTATCGTCCGGTCCGGATATGCGCCTGATATGACCAAGGGAGATCGGAGTGGACTGGGACAAACTCAGGATATTCCACGCAGTTGCAGAAGCAGGCTCATTCACCCACGCGGGTGATGTGCTGAATCTCAGCCAGTCTGCGGTATCGCGCCAGATTTCGGCCCTGGAAGACGTTCTTCAGGTGCCTCTGTTTCATCGACACGCTCGGGGCCTTATCCTCACCGAGCAGGGCGAAACCCTCAACCAGACTGTGCGTGAAGTCTTCTCAAAACTTGAGATGACACAGACGCTCCTGACGGAGAGTAAGGAAAAGGCGGCTGGTCGCCTGCGGGTGACCACGACCACCGGCTTCGGCAGTTGCTGGCTCATGCCACGCCTGCACCGTTTCATGCAGCAGAACCCCGACATCTCCATCACGCTGATTCTCGAGGACAATGACCTCGATCTGGGCATGCGTGAAGCCGATGTCGCCGTTCGCATGCATGCACCGCGTCAGCCCGACCTCATACAGAGGCATCTTGCTGACTTCCCGCTCGCTGTGTTCGCATCACCGCGATACATTGAGCAATATGGGAAGCCGGCCTCGCTGAATGACCTGACGTCCCACAATCTCGTGGCGTTCGGCGGCTATCATCCGCCCGTTCCTCATGTGAACTGGCTGCTTGAAGCTGGCCTGCCGGAAGGCGGTCGCCGCATAGCGCGGCTCGAAGTCAACAGCATGGTCGCCATGGCCGACGCCATTTCAGCCGGTCTCGGCATCGGATCGGTGCCGGGTTATGCCGTCTCTGAGTATCCGGAACTGATCAAAGTCCTGCCGGACGTGGAAACGCCCAAGGTCGAAGCGTTCTTCGTTTATCCCGAAGAACTGCGCAGTTCGAAGCGCGTCGCGGTCTTCCGGGATTTTCTGACCAGCGAACTCGGCCTGCGTTCTTAAAAAACCGGGCAAGCCTAACAAAAACCCCGAAGAGAATATTCTCTTCGGGGTTTTTTCATGTTCGATTGACGAAACCGCATTTTCAGGGAGGCTTGCCAACCTCCCTGAAATGAAAATTCAGGCGCGGTTATAGGTATCTTCCAGACGCACAATATCGTCCTCACCCAGATAAGCGCCGGTCTGCACTTCAATCAGAGTGAGAGGAATCTTGCCGGGATTTTCCATCCGGTGAACGCAGCCCTGCGGCAGATAGATGCTCTCGTTCTCGCGCACGAGCACATTGTCCGCGTCACGCGTCACGAGTGCGACGCCACCGACAACGATCCAGTGCTCCGCACGGTGGAAATGCTTCTGAAGCGAGAGTTTCTGGCCAGGCTGCACGACAATGCGCTTCACCTGAAAACGATCATTCTGGATCAGGCTTTCATAGAAGCCCCACGGACGATAGCAGCGGTTGTGTGTCGCTGCTTCCGGACGCTTTTGCTTCTTCAGACGATCCACGATCTTCTTGACGTCCTGCGCCCTGTCACGATGAGTGACAAGAACGGCGTCATCGGTCGTCACGACGACAAGATCATCCACTCCGGCGACCGCTGTCAGATACTTTTCCGACCGCACATAGCTGTTGTGCGAATCTTCGATCAGCACATCGCCAACTGCGACGTTGCCCTCTGCATCTTTCTTGCTGATATCCCAAAGGGCATCCCAACTACCCACATCCGACCAGCCTAGATCGGCGGGTACCACCGCGACATTGCTGCTGCGCTCCGCGACGGCGTAATCGATCGAAATGTCGGGGACTTTCTTGAACTCTTCGATTCCGAGACGTTCGAAAAAGAGATCACCCTTACGTGCTGCAAAGGCAGCACGCACAGCCTCCATCACATCGGGAGCATGTTCTTCCATCTCGCGAATGAGCGTGTCGGCGCGGAATACGAACATGCCCGAATTCCAGAGATAATCGCCGGATTTCACGAAAAGTTCAGCCTGTTCCGCGTCGGGTTTTTCACGGAACGCCTTAACGGCACTGATGCCTTCCAAGCCCGCGATCGGCTGGCCAACTTCGATATAGCCATATCCGGTCTCGGGAGAGGTCGGCTTCATGCCGAACGTCACGACGAGTCCTTTTTCAGCCCCGGCCACGGCACGGTTCATCGCATCCTGCAATGCTTCCGGCTTGGTGATCGCAGCATCCGCCGCCATCAGCCACAAAATGGCCTGCGGGTCCTGCTCGGCCACCAGCAAAGCCGCTGCGGCGATAGCAGGCGCAGAGTTGCGGCCCACCGGTTCCAGCAGAACCTTCGGAGACTCGATGCCTGCTTCCCTCAACTGCTCGGCGATGAGGAAGCGGTGCTCTTCATTGCACACGACCACTGGCGGGGAGAAACAGACCTGCCGCGCCCTCAGAGCCGTTTCCTGAAGAAGAGACTGGGCGCTCAGAAGGGGCCACAACTGCTTCGGAAAACTTGCGCGCGACATCGGCCACAGCCGTGTCCCGGAGCCGCCGGAGAGGATGACGGGTACGATTGTCGTCCCGGTTTGACCGGGCTCTTGTTTCCGATCACTCATATCAGCCATTTGGATCCCTAGTTATACGGCGACATAGGTGCCGGAAAACATGTTCAGAGCTGGTGCCGGTTTCCCGGAGCAAGGCCAGACGCAATACCTTCCGACGATCCTGATTAGTCTTTCATAAACTTTAGCAGAAAAATAGTGTATTCTACCAAGAGACTATCCCCGCCGCCGCACATGCTTGCCCGGCATGCAGCGGTGATGTCCGTCCGTGTAGTAAATAGCGTGCCCCACCGGCGCCAGAAGGCGCCCTCGTGTTCCAATCGCCCCAAGTTTCCGGCCGTGCGTGTCAATCACCGGCCCCGCCGAGAGACAGCCACGCAGCAGCGCGGTTTTATGATGAGATGGCGGATGAACACTATGTCGTGTCACGGCTACAGGAGGTTTTGCACGCGCCCACGCCACCGATGGCAATGGAAACATCAGGCATCCTGCCAAGAAAAAGCATCCCGCATGCGAACGACACAGCGCAGCGGGACACATCCAGACCGACAAGCAACGAGCGAGAACCATAGCAGAGCAATGCCCGATAAAACGGCCTTCGCTCGGCCATCCCAATAAAAAAATTCTAGGACATAACCCCTAGCCACACAAGAAAAATGCGCATGACAGAGCATACGCCTTCTTCCTGCTGTCGCACACCTCATTCGTCCTTGGGAATGGCGCCGTTCACACGCTCACGAAGCTCTTTGCCAGCCTTGAAAAAGGGCACGACTTTTTCATCGACGGCGACAGCCTCTCCGGTACGAGGATTACGCCCCGCACGGGCATTGCGCTTTTTCACCGTAAAGGCGCCAAACCCACGAAGTTCTATACGATCTCCGCGTGCAAGCGCCTGCGAAAGCTCGTCAAAAATCGTATGCACGATCAGTTCGACGTCTTTGAGCAAAAGATGTGGATTCGCTGCTGCAATTTCAGCGACAAGTTCGGATCTGGTCATCTCGCCTCCCCGCTGGGAGTTAAGGTTTCCAGATCGAAACTGCGCCGTCAATGCCAACATTGGCCTGCGGCAAAAAAATGTCCGCATCAAGACCAAACCAGGACATCACCACGCCTCCGAACCAGCCAAGCACCCGACGCTTCCAGTTGAACGTTTTCTGTTGCGCCCCGATTTCCACGATTTTTGCCGCCTCAGGCACTCCGCTGGCTTTAGCAAGCCATGCCTGCGCATCTTCATGCCCCCCGAGATTGTCGATCAGACCAATCTTGAGAGCCTGTTCGCCAGTATAGGGGCGTCCGTCGGCCAGCACCCGCACCTGCGCTTCCGGCATATGACGTCCCGCCACCACCATCGCCACAAATTGATCGTACAGATTTCCGACCACTCCCTGCAGCATGATCCGCCCCTCCGGAGAGATGGGCTTGCTGAAGGAAGGCTGCCCCTTCAACGGACCGGAAACCAGTTCCTGAACATTGACGCCGACCTTCCCGAGAATTCCGGAGAACTCCGGCGCTTCCATCAGGACACCGATCGAACCCGTCAGGGTGCTGCGTTCAGCGAAGATTTTTTTGGCTGGAAGAGCGATCATATATCCGGCTGATGCGCCAAGGCCGCCCATGGAAGCCACAACCGGCTTGGTCAGGGCAAAACGCTCGACGGCATCGTGCAACTCTTCTCCGCCAGTCACAGCACCGCCGGGACTGTCGATGTCGAGCAGCAACCCTTTTGCGGTGGTATCTTTTCCTGCGGCGGCAATGGCTTTTGTCCAGCGCGAAACATCGGCGCCAATCATGCCATGAACTTTTATCTCAACCAGATGGGGCGTCTTTACCTTGCCACCGGCGAAGAGAGGGGAATTGTCACCTCTATGCCCTGCGGCGCCCGCCACGAGAAACGCTCCGGCCACAGCCGCGATCGCTCCGATGCGCCAGCGACGCAGTCTCCGGCGCTGAACAGCATACGCTATCGTCTCGTCGTCTGCAGAACCCATAACATCCCAATTCCATATCACCGGGAGCGCCAGATTATTCTTCCGACGCTCCCCGCCTCTGACATGGCCCCCTCAAGGGAGGCTCATGTCATTGTCCAGTTGTCTTACTGGCTTTTGCGACCACGACGGCGGCTGCCAGTGCTTTCTTCGCTTTCCGCAGGCGGCGTGTGGGTTGCGCTGATCTTGCGGCCCAGGCCGATTTCACGCGCCAGCGTGGAACGACGCTCAGCATAGTTGGGAGCAACCATGGGGTAATCAGCAGGCAGGTTCCAACGTTCACGATACTGGTCAGGCGTCATGCCATAAGCACTCTGCAGGTGACGCTTCAGCATCTTCAGCTTCTTGCCGTCTTCGAGGCAGACGATGTAATCCGGGAACACCGAGCGCTTCACCGGAACGGCTGGCTGCAACTTCTCTGGCTCAGGCGCGGCCTGCCCGGCAGTTTCAAGCGCAGTATAGACTTCACGGATCAGACCCGGGAGAGCTTCCGACGAAAAACTGTTGTTCGAAACATGAGCCGAAACAATCTGCGCTGTCAGTTCGAGAAGGGGGGAGGAGGATTTAGTTTCCGACATGACAAACTCCGTTACACTTTAAACAATTCAGCGCACAAATTAGAAAGAGACCAAAGAACGTCTCTGGTTCTGCTCTGGAAATAATCACGCATGGTTTTTCACGCAATACCTGAAATGACCATAGCCGAATAAATTCTCTTGCATGAAGACAGAATTCGCCTCCTGCAAACACAAAAGAAAGTGGAAAATAAAAACATTCAGATGAAATGGTTGTCGATAAACATTGAACTTTACAAAAGATCACAAGAAGTTTGGCTTTGATAAACAAAGATAACGCACCTAATATAAATTTTCGTTAAAACTTCTACAGGCCGTTCAAAAATATTTTATCCGACACCAAGTATGCATGACGGAACCAATGCACTTCCTATTGTTTACGCAAACAATCCCGACCTGTCAGACATCGCCAATATTACATAATTGACAGAACCGCATCACGTGCACGCGATTTCATTGTGTTCAGTTCAACAGCGCCACAGCACTCGCTGCGTGTCAGAATATTCTGGACCATGTCCACAGAACAGCAGCAAGCCATATTCAACGTGGAACAAGCTCTCGCCCTCCAAACACGCACACGGATCGTCCGCCTGAGTTTTCAGAGCGTCTCTGCGATGGATTTATTTATTGGAATAGCGCGCGATCACTTGAAAACATCGTTTACCCCCTTCCCGAAAGCGCAGTCCGGGAAGGGGGAGGGATTTCCCCGAATTATTTGAACTTCTTCCAGAGGAAGCTGACCACACCGGCGACAACAACCAGTCCCAGTACTTTCTTCAGGCTGCAGCAACCCTTCTTTTTCACAGGTGCACACCCAGCTTCTGTATTGCAGCAATCCTTGGCCATCGACTCAATTCCTTAACAAGATCTATTCTATCTCAAGACGGCGAACCGCAACAAAAGACGGGGACACCGACCGCCACAGCCCTACCACGCTCACCGCCGGAACAATACCATTCAAGGGATGACTGTTTGGTAATGATCGGGCGTATGGGAGAAAATTCCGGCTGTTTCCCATCATTTCGCCATACGTGGCCGTAAATACATTCGCATCCGTCGGAACGTTCCTGCACTCCAACGACTCACACTGCCCATGAACAGATAAACCACCGGCGTCGAATACAACGTCAGAAGCTGACTCATGGCGAGACCACCCACCACGGCAATCCCGAGTGGGCGACGCAGTTCGGCACCATAGCCATTGCCGACAATCAGCGGGACAGCCCCCAGCGCTGCTGCCAGCGTCGTCATCAGGATCGGACGAAAGCGCGTGAGACATGCTGCCCGGATCGCATCCGCCGGAAGCATGTTGCGATCCCGCTCGGCATGAAGCGCAAAATCGATCATCAGGATCGCATTCTTTTTCACGATCCCCACGAGCAGAATGACACCGATCATCGCGATCAGGGAGAAGGACTGCCCGGCCAGCCACAGCGCCATGACCGCTCCGACAGCCGCGGATGGCAATGTCGAAAGAATAGTGAGCGGATGAATGTAGCTTTCATAAAGGATCCCGAGCGTCACATACATCGTGACCAGCGCCGCGATGAAGACCAGTCCCTCGTTGATCAGTGCTTTCGTGAATTCCCCCGCGCGACCCGAAAATCCGCCAGTGATCTCGGAGGGCATGTGAATCGCCTGTCTCACGCGAACAATTTCAGATTCAGCATCCGTCAGCCCCTTCCCTTTCGGCAGATTGAAAGAGATCGAACCGGACACAAACCCATCCTCATGACTGACCTGTAGCGGCGTCGATCGCGCCACCAGATCGGCCACCGAGATGAGCGGCACCATTGTCTCAGCCGACGATGAAACCGCTGACCCGCTTGATGCTCCGGCCCCACCGGCCAGCCTGTTGGCGATCTGGTTACGGAAAGACAGTCTGCTCAGTTCAGCCTCTTTTGAATCTCCCGAACGCGGCACACGGATCGAGTTCGAAACAGTGCCACCACCCGCCGTGCCACCAGCGGTCGAGACCCAGAGCGTCTTCAGCATCTCAGGATTTTCCCGATACTGTTTCGCGGCTTCCATTACGACATAATATGTAGTCAGCGGCGTGGAGATATTGGACGCCGTGCGCTCCCCGAACGCATCCAGCAACGCATTACCGATCAGTTGCGGCGTGATCAGATAACGCGCTGCCACATCACGGCGGATATTCACTTGCAGAGAGGCACCACTGTCATGAACATTGGTGCTGACATCGGTAATGACCGCGCTGCTTCGCAAAGTGTCAGCCAGACGCGGAACCCATGTATAAAGAGCGTCGGCATCACTGCTGCGAAAGACATAGGTATAGTTGCCCATGTGCTGGCGGCCGCCCCCGCCATTCACATCGCCGGAATTGGAAATATGCGCGTCCAGACCGGCAATATTCGCCACGCGCGCCTGAATCCGCGCCGCTATGTCTTCCGGAGAGTCGGACCGTGCCGCTTTGTCGGTGAGGGAGGCGAAAGCAGAGGCTTCATTGGCCGCATCGTCACCGGTGAACGCGACAACCGATGTCACCTCCCGGTCACGCATCATCGCGTCGACAACATGCGTCGTCTTGGCCGAAACGGCTGAGAAGGAACTTGTCTGATCCGTGCTGAGATAAGCGGAGACCAGGGCAATATCTTCCGGCGGCAGGATGGTCTTGGGCATGAAGATGACCACGCCGATGGTGATCGCCATGCTCACGGGGAGCGAGAGCAGCACAAACCAGCGATGCCTCAGCGCCACATCAAGGGTGCGCATATACAGACGCACCATGGCGTTGAGGCTTGCCTCCACTCCATCGAACAGACGATGCGCCAGACGGGTGAATCCATGCCCTTCGTCAACCGGACCGCCATGATGCACCTCCAGCATATAGGCGCACATCATCGGGGTGAGTGTCAGCGACAGGATCAACGAAATCGTGACGGCTGCCGTCAGCGTCATCGCAAACTCGAAGAAGATCTTGCCTGCGATGCCGGAGAGCAGGAGCATCGGCATGAAGACGGCCACCAGCGAGATGGTGATCGACAGCACGGTAAACGCGATCTCACGCGAACCGAGGAGCGCCGCCTCCATCCGCTCCATTCCGTCCTCCATGTGCCGGGCGATGTTTTCGACCACGACAATGGCATCGTCCACGACGAACCCCGTGGCGATCGTCAACGCCATCAGCGAGAGTGTATCGAGCGAAAAGCCGAGCATATGCATCACGGCCAGTGAGCCGGCGAGCGACACGGGAACCGTCACGGCGGGGATCAGGGTGGAGCGCCACGAGCGCAGGAACGCCAGCACGACGATCACCACCAGCGCCACCGAGATGAGAAGCGTCAGCTGCGTGTCCACAAGCGCCGCGCGAATCGAGCGCGACATGTCATCCGCCAGCGTCAGGTGAACGTCTGCGGGCAGAACATTCTGCAATCTTGGCGCATGGCTGCGGATCGCATCCGTCACATCGATGATGTTCGCTCCCGGCTGCGGTCGAATGATCGCCACCACCGCCGGATGTCCATTGAACCAGGCGGCCTCGCGTTCATTCTGGGGACCGTCATGCACCTCCGCCACATCTACCAGGCGCACGGGGCGGTTGTTACGGTAACCCACAACCAGCGCACGATACTGGTCCGCTTTTCGTGCCTGATCGTTCGTCGCCAGCATCAGGCGTTGCGGGCCGATATCCAGCATCCCCTTCGGGGTATTAGCGTTGGCGGAGGCCAGCGCGGAGCGAATATCCTCGAACCCGATGCCGTAATGATAAAGCAGATAAGGATTCATCTCGACGCGCACGGCGGGTTTGGCGGCCCCTTCCGGCTGCACCCACCCCACGCCCCGGATGCCTGCCAGTTGCGGCAAAAGCCGTGTCTCGAACAGGTTCCTCAGCTCGGTCAGGGGGCGCGTGTCCGAAGTCAGCACCGCGATCATCACCGGATTATCGGCAGGATTGGCCTTGTAATACTGAGGTGTGTCGATGAGCGTGTTCGGCATGTCTCGCCGGGCCGCCTGAAGGGCTGCCTGCACGTCTCGCGCCGCGCCATCCACATCGCGATCATCCGCGAAGAACAGCAGGATGAAGGAAGAGCGGTCCGTCGTGTCGGAGGTCATCTGCGTCAGGCCGGCGATATTGCCCAGCTTGCGCTCCAGCGGCGTCGTCACCGCGCTGGCCATCTGTTGCGGGGAACTCCCCTGCTGGCTGGCGATCACATAGATGACGGGAATGGACACATCCGGAAGGTCCGCCACCGGCATGACGCGGTAAGACAGAAGGCCAGCAAGGACCACGGCCAGGGACAGGAGGATGGTGGCGACGGGACGATGGATGAAGACGGCGCACAGATTCACCGGTCTTCATTCCTTCTCTGAACCTTATGCCCTTATCGACATACAGCGATCTTCATGCAACACACTGGCATCCAGATGTCGAAGAATGGCTTCCCTCATTCCCGGCGCTTCTTACAGTGCCTCACCTTTGGCAATCAAATGTTTTATTGTTCCAGAAGATACTTTTCGTGAGCCACAATACTGGTCCGTTACAGTCCACAATACGACGCGTGCATTTCATGCTATGGTTGGATAAAAGATTACAGGGGCATTTCCCCCGCGACTGGCGATAAAGAACTAAAATGAGTAATTCGCGCTTTGTTGGTTAAAGTCTCATCTGCCTCAAGAATAAAATATTTCTATTAATCTATAGAAATAGAAATATCGTATAAAATTGTGGACATTTATGGGATTTTTTGACACACTATCACAAAATTCTTTTTGTATTTTTGAACAATGGCGCTATTAACTTATATGGAGAAACATTAAATTTCACTCTGTCAATTTTACTTTCACTCTGGCAGCGCAACAAAAGAGAATGTCTCATGCCTTTTCCAGACCACGCGATCATGCGCCACCTGCGCAGAATTTGTCTGGCCGGCCTCGGCAGTGAACTTGTTCCGGCTTTTGTTCGCACCAGAATGCTCAATAAAATGGGAGCGAAACTTGCCTTCAGCGCCTGCATCTGGTCGGGATGCCGGATTCGCTCCAGCAAGATCGTGATGGGGCCGGGCAGTTTCATCAATGTCGGCTTCTTTTTCGATGGCGCTGCTTCTCTGGTCATCGGCAAAAATGTCCGCGTCGGACAGTTTTTCAAGGTCGTCACGGCAACTCACAACATCGGACCGGAAAATCAGCGGTGCCTCATTGAGGCTGTACTCGGCGATGTAATCATTGAAGATGGGTGCTGGATCGGGGCCAACGTGACGATTCTTCCCGGCGTCAGGATTCGTCGGGGCTGCGTCATCGGCGCCAACTCGCTGGTCCGTGACAGCACGGAGCCGAACGGCGTTTATGTCGGCTCCCCCGCGAAACGCGTCCGCGATCTGCCGCTGGACGCCCCGGTGAAGGAAAAGAAAAAACCACGGGGACCGATGCCCTCCCCGCTGCCTTCTTTTCAGCGTGCCGGTGCCACCAGTTTATAAGTTTCGGGCACGACGAACAGGGAATCGGGCTGCGCTATTCGGTCAACAGAGACCGCACGGACCACCACCTGACCTTTCTGCATGACCTGCATCAGGATTCCATCCTGCGTATAACAGGCATCCCCTGAACGGCCGTCTGCATCTGCCGTGCGCCAGTTCGTGCAGAACTGACCCGCCACAATGGCCGTCCCAAGTCGCTGGAAAGAGCCGGACGGTACCTGTCCGGGCATGGAGAGAGCGCCACCCGGTGCGGGCATGACGCTACGACGATGACTCAGCGTGTCCACAACCGTCAGCGTGTGATCGCGCCAGGACGTCAGCATGTAGACAGCCGAGTTTTCCGGATCGATCCGTTGTCTGAGCGAGGCGACCTGCCAGTGCATGTCCTGATGCACCAGCCCGGCACCATCCGGCCTCACCATTTCATATCGCACGAACACATCGACGGAGGGCGTGACGTATGGCCCTGCCGCAGAGGCGCTCTCTTCAGCACGGACAGCCGTGCTGCCAAGGCAGAATGGGCTCGACAAGGCCGCCACGAGAACAAAAAAACGTGCTTTGACCGCACTCATGCCGAAATGGCTCCTCTGCCTTTCTTCCCGCTCCCCACCGTGCATGTCCTCAATGACCAGCAGCATCACTGTCCTGAGGCGCGGTCCCCGCATTGGGCCCCAGCGCAGGGGCCTGGGCATCACCGCCCCCTCCGCTCACGCGACGCCGCACGACCTCCTGATAATCAGATGGCGGCTCAAAGGTAGCAGAAGGAATGGTCTGATAAGACACGGATGTTGCCGTCAATTTTCCCTTGGCGCCGTCCGCGTCCACTCCGCTTTCGGCCAGGATCAGTCCGTCAGATGTCACACAGGCGGTCGCCTGACCCTGTCCGGACGTAACATCCCATTCCGTGCAGGCGATCCCCGCGATATTCTGCGTTCCATGTTTGTGAAACTGCATCGAGACATCGAGCAGGAACGGATTACGGATGCCGCCGCGCTGCTCCAGTCGGCTGTAGACCCGCTGTTTGTGCAGGAGGATCGTGACGGCCTGCGTTGTCCTGTTGAGAATGGTGGAGGCCGACCCATCGGGTGAATCAATCCGCATCCGCGCGCCTTCAGCGGTGAACCAGACCTTCACCTGCTGCGCCTGCGGGGCTCCATCAGGCTGGACATCATACGTCACGACTGCGTCTTTCAGAGGCATCAGGGGCGGATGGTCACCCTCGGCAGCGCAGGCCGCCGATGCTCCCAGCATCATCCCGACAGCAAGTCCTGCCACCAGCCGCTGCTTCCATTGTCCGCGTGCGTTCATCGAACCCGTCCTTCCTGCCTGACGTCTTTCCCACCCTGCGGCGGGAAGGGGACAGCACCCGATAAGTCCCGGCCCGTCAACCACCCGAGGCGCACGTTTCAGAACGCATCAGATTGATTTCAGAGATGATTTCCGTCTGGGAAGGGTTCGTCCAGCGGCACTCACTGCACACTGCACGATGGAGGCGCGCCTTATATTCATCCGCATCGATCTCCTCGCCACCGAACTGAGAGAGGTGCGTCGTGCCGAACTGTGTGTCGAGCAGATCGAAACCACACAGTCGCAGGCGAGCGACGAGATCGACCAGCGCCACCTTGGACGCATCCGCCTCACGGCTGAACATGCTTTCGCCGAAAAAGGCCGATCCAAGCCCCACCCCGTACAGCCCTCCGACCAGTTTTCCGTCTCGCCATGTCTCGATGCTATGGCCGTAGCCCATATCATGCAGCCGACAGAACAGCCCAATGATCGTCTCGCTGATCCATGTGGTTTCACGTCCCGGCGCAGGCATCGCGCAGGCCCGCATCACGCCCTCAAAGTCCGTGTCTGCCGTAATGGTGAATTTGCCGCTCAGGACCGTACGGGTGAGGCGCTTCGACAGATGGAACCCATAAAGTGGCATGACGCCACGCGGATCGGGGTCATACCAGTCGAGGCGATCCGGATCGTCATTGCTGCCCATGGGGAAAAGGCCGATCGAATAGGCTCCGAGCATCAACTCCGGTGTCAGTTCGATCTTGCTGTTCATGCGCGGCCTTTTCATCCCTCTTCGGGTTTCCCCTATTCCTAACAGGGAGCAAACGGCTTTCACAATCCGCTCGTTCAGCCTGATGAACAGTACAATAGCGCCACGCAGTCAGCGGCCCTGCGGTCTCCTCAACACAGCAGGCAAGACCATGATCGCGTTGAAACGTTCGTGACCTCAATGCCTCTTGTCGAAAGAGGAAGGGCAAGAGCATCATCCATGCCCTCACCGAAAAATCGCCTCTCCGACATACACAGAAGGGAGCCTGACATGTCCGCTTCACGTCCACGCCTCGTCCGCAGCGTGCGCCTGCCCGCAGCCGTTGAAGACCGCATCCGTGAAGAATTCACTGCGCCTCCGCCACCTCATACGCCTCTGGACACGCAGGCGCTCTTCCAGCTTGCGGAGGAAACGAAGGCGCAGGTCATGCTCGTCACCCATCATGCCGCCATCAATGCGGCGGCAGCGGCCCGGATTCCAGCCTCCGTGCAGTTGATCGCCACGGTCAGCGTGGGTCTCGATCATCTCGACGTGAAGGCCATTCGCGCCCGCGGCATCGCTATTTCCAACACGCCGGACGTGCTGACCGACTGCAACGCGGATATGGCAATGCTGCTGCTGCTCACCGCCGCCCGACGCGCTGCGGAATACACCGCTCTTGTCCGCAAGGGCTGGGGACGGGATCTGGCCATGGACGAGATGCTGGGCATGCGCGTGACCGGCAAGACCCTCGGCATCATCGGCATGGGACGGATCGGGCAGGCCGTGGCCCGACGGGCGCGCGGTTTCGGCATGACGGTGCTTTATAACAACCGGCGCCGTCTTTCATCCGAGAATGAAGAGGGTGCCACATGGGTGGAAAAGCTGGACGACATGCTACCGCGTTGCCAGATCGTGAGTCTCCACCTGCCCGGCAGCGATGAGACGGACGGCATCGTCGATGCCGCCTTCCTCTCACGCCTCCCGAAAGGCGCGATCTTCGTCAATGCCGCGCGGGGAAGACTGGTGAACGAGGACGCCCTGATCGACGCCCTCCGCAGTGGCCAGCTCGCGGGGGCCGGTCTTGATGTCTGCCGCAACGAACCTCATCCCGACCCGCGCCTTCTGGCCCTTCCCAATCTTTTCATGACCCCGCATGTGGGAAGTGCCACCGTCGAAACACGCACGGAGATGGGCATGCTGGCGCTGGACAATGCGACCGCTCAGGCTTCTGGAAAACCGCTACTTACACCTGTCGAAGGATAAGGCGTTCAGGCTGTTTTGCGGGAAACGACAGGATCGGCGGAGTTGCTGATATTATCGAGAACGGAGCATGCCTGCATGACTGCGGAAGGCACTTCGACAGCAGGCACGGCATGTCCAAAGAGATAACCCTGGCAGGCCGTGCATCCAAGACCATTCAGGATCCTAAACTGCTCCACGGTTTCGACACCCTCCGCCACCGTGGACAGGTCGATGCTGTGGGCCAACCCGAGCAGCCCGGCGGTAATCTTACGATCGCGCCCATCCTGCTCGATGTTCGCCACGAAACTCCGGTCTATCTTGATGTCCGTGAGGGGCAACTCCCGCAAATGGCTGATGGCGGCATACCCCGTGCCGAAATCATCGAAGGCAATCCGAAAACCATGGTTCGCCAGACTGGTTATTTCACGCCGCACCCGGTCGGATCGGGACGTCCCGAGAAAAATCGTTTCGGTAATTTCAATCCAGACCTTGCTTCGTGGAACCCCGGCATTGTCCGTCAGTTCGCTGAGTTCGCGGGCCAGAGAGTCCACACCAAAATCGGACACACTGAGATTGATGGAGACGCCACCGTCATATGTGCCGTTCTTCATCCATAAGGCGACATCCCTGATAGCCACTTCCCTGACAAATTTCCCCAGGGCAAGACCGGTGCGGAAATCATTGAACACTTCAGAAAAAACGGCTGGCGTAAGCAGTCCCTGCTGCGGATGATGCCACCGAAGCAGGGATTCGCAGATGATCACGCAGCCCTGCGAAAGATTGATGATCGGCTGGTAATAGAGTTCGAACTCTCCTCGTTCGATGCCGAGACGGGCATCGCTCAGGATCTGCTGCTGTCGTCTGGCCCTGCTCCTCAGCGAAGGGGTGAAGGCGACGATGCTGCGATCGCTCTCATGCTTAGCCTGCAGAAGAGCGACATCGACGTCTTTGAGAAATTGCTGACCCGAAGAAAGCCGATGCTCGATCTTCGTATAACCAATGGACGCGGAGACGGACACCGCTGTCACACCCGTCAGGATCGGCTGCTCGATCAGATCAAGAAGTCTTTGCAGATACAGGCTGGTTTCAATGCAATTCGTCGGCACGCGCATGAGCACGGCAAACTCATCGCCCCCCAGACGACCGATAACGGCATCAGTCCCGGCGAAACGACGCAGTCTGCGGGCGGCTTCGATCAGAACAAGATCGCCGACATCGTGCCCGTATATGTCATTGACTTCCTTGAAACCGTTCAGATCGATCATCACAAGCAGCCGGTTCTCACCGGATATGACGGACTGCTGGATAAACTCCGCCAGAGCCTCTGCAAAGCCTATGCGGTTCAGGCCATCGACCAGCGGGTCCTGCCGTGAAAGCCTCTTCATCTTGTTGCGGGCTTCAACCAGCGGTGTGACATCAAACCGATAAGCCACATAGGAAAGAATTCTGCCTGCCTCATCCTTGCGCGGAATGATGGTTGTCGCCACCCAGTAAAGCGATCCGTTCTTGGCGCGATTGCAGATCTTTCCGCGCCAGATCTCTCCGGCTGAAATCGTCCTGTACAATGCAACGAAAAATGCTTGGCTGTGATAACCGGAATTCAAAACTCTGTGGGTATGCCCAATCAGTTCATGACGATCATAGCCACTGATGTGACAGAAGCGGTCATTCACATGCGTGATGACGCCATTAAGATCGGTAATGGCGACAATGAGAACTTCATCGATCGCCGACCAGAGAAAATTTATGTTCTGTCCTGCCGGATCGCCCTCAGGAATACGAACCGTTTGCTCTATCATAGCAACGTCTATCCCTTTGATGCAGAGCGCCGGTCTATGCGGCACGTGGGTTAATCAAATGTAACCCAATAATGCGATCATTCTGCGTTGATCACGTTCCGCTCAGACCGGCGGAAAGTCTTCCTTTTCAATCATGTTCCTGCATGTATCACAGTAAATACAAAAAACATGGATGGACAGATTTCAAAAACCACCCGACAGAACAAGCCCTAAAAAATAATTTATTGTCAAAAATGCGACCAAATATCTGAACACTGAAAACAAGAAAATTCAGGAAAAATGTTGAATAATAATGATCAATTCAAAACCGTTTTCCCTTTAAATCCATCGGGATACGCTTCTTTTTTCCGCGCATTCAACGCGCCTCTTATGAACACGCGTCTTCATGTCGGCAGCAGACCCGGCAAGAATCCGAAAAACGTTTGATTAAAACAAACATTTTTCATACTGGAGTCTGTAGCCTCAAGGTATAATCCACCGGATATGTAACATAGTACAATACAGCAGGTCTGCATGGTGGATTAAATCACAAGAATACTCTATTCCCCCACGAATAATCCAACCCTGCACTCCCCTGAAGCACCCCTTATGTCCCCTCGAACAAGAAAATTTTCCCCGTCCCTGCCCGCTCCTGAGGCACAGTCTGAAAGTTTCAGAGCAAACCGCGAAGCGCGTCGAAAAGTGCTTATCGAGGATTATGTCGAGCTGATTTCAGACCTTCTGGCTGCATCGCAGGAAGCGCGACAGGTCGACATTGCTGCCCGTCTTGGGGTCTCACAGCCCACCGTGGCGAAGATGCTGAGCCGCCTCGTCGCGGACGGGTTTGTTGTCCAGAAACCTTATCGCGGGGTTTTCCTGACTGAAGCAGGCAAAAATCTGGCGGAAAAAGCCCGGCTGCGACATCGGATCGTGGAATCGTTTCTGAGGGCGCTCGGCGTCAGCGAAGACTGCGTTCTGGTCGACGCTGAAGGGATTGAGCATTATGTCAGCGAGGAAACGCTCGCGACTTTCCAGAAAGCTCTGGATGGCGGGCTGGCAGAATTCATGAAGCGTCTCTGAACGCAGCGTTTCCTGCCTCTACCGTTCCCTCACATGGGCGGGCCAATATCCACGCGGCCCGAATCAAGGAAACCGACCATGCACATGCTGATCATCTGCCTCGCGGGGTTGGCGCTTTGCGGCATCCTAAGCATCGTCACCCCGCATTACACCCCTGCGGCAGAGACACTGGCAATCTGCCTCGCGCTGATCGGGGTATTAGGGTGCTGGATCACGGTCCACGAAGAACCGTGATCTGAAAAAGACGATCAGAGGCCGGCGGCAGTCCGCGCTGCGACCTGATCGCGGAGCACGACAGCGGTATCGCGCACCACGGGGCCATGTTCGCGCTCAAGACGGCGAATGGTGAAGTGCGCACGGGCAAGCGCCTGATAATGCGCGAGGAACGCAGCGTTCAGGGATGCGCCGCAGAGCGCGCCTGCCACCGGCATGATCTGAAGCGCGATCTTGTGTCCGAGCGCCAGTCCGTAATGGGACGCAACTTCGGAGATGAGCATCACCACCGGACGACCACGCAGGACGGTGCGGGCGGAAAAATATCCCAGTTCGCTTTCACGTCCTTCGCCGATATTCGGGAAGGCCCGCAGAGCAAACACTTCAAGACAGGCCCGACGCGCATCCGGATCGGACAGATCCTCTCCTTCCTGACGGGCGATGCGGGCGATCTCCCGCATGATCGTCACCGTGGTGAAACCGATATCCGGTGCCAGTCCGGCAATACCCGCGAAACCACCCACCGCGCCTGATACAGCGACAGCAGCCTGCAACGCCCGGTCACGGATCGACTTCCCGGCAGGGGCATCCGTCGCTTCGCCGCTGCTCGGCGCATCAATGGGGCCGGACATGCCGACCACGGCGATATCGAACGCCCGGGTAATGGCCGTCTCGGCAATGCCCTGAAGTTTTTCCTGTATCCGGGGCGTCATGCCCAGACCGCGCAGACCGAGTCGTGTTGCATGACCAACGGCACCGCCCATGAGGTCCGCCATCCGGACCAGCACGCCACGGCCCGCTTCCACCTGATTCAGCGCCTGCTCAAGCTCCAGGATCTGCCCGTCCGTAAGAGCCAATGGAGCAAGCGCGCTTCCTGTGCTTAAAGTCATCTGCCGTTGTCCCGTTTTACCTGACGCTTTCTGTTAACCATTCAGAGCGCTTCAATGCGCGCAGGGTTGCTGAAACACTCATTGCCCGCAAGCGTCATAAGATCGACTCTAGCACCATCCTCGTCAGGGAGGCATTCGATGATCACACCCCGCTTCGCCGCCACGCGGCTTCCGTTCCCTCGCAAAATCACGCGCGACATCCTGAAGACAACCCTCCTTGGCCTTGCGCTCAGCTCAACCCTGACATTCGTGGCAGGCCCGATTGCGGCAGCCACCCATGCCCCGCGCCACAAGGCGAAGCAGAATGCCGACATGACAGACCTGTCTTCGGGCGTGACGTCGCGGACTTCCCATCCGAAGTCACTCGAATCCCAGGAGCAGGCGCCACCCCCGCCGGATGGATACGAACCCGTCGAAGACATTGATGAGACCATTGAGGCTCATTATTCGCTGGATATCCGCAAGGCTCAGCATGGTTCGTCGCTCCCCTCCATCGAGGCGCAACAGATCCCACGGGATGCAAACAACGGTGCGACCCCGTTCGATGTGTTCGGTGTGCCCGTGAAGTTCATCGCACCGGTCGCGGCCCCCTATAACGCAGCCTCGACCTATCGCACCTATGCGGGGCAATCCGGACGGGGACAGGACGCGGTGGGAGCGGCTTCAGCAGCCGGAGAACCCTAAGATTACCGCTGAATAGTTTTCTGAAATTTTAATGACCTGCTTTCTTCCACACTCCTTTGGTCCTATTGCGGAAGAATTATTTTAGCCACCGCGAGTAAACATACGGCATGTCCCAGTCTGAAGTCGCTTCTCCCGTCGCTCCTGCATCCACATCTTTTTCTGAAAACAGTTCGTCTCCCCCACAGGAAACCGGTGTCGGAGATGGCGGGAACGACAGCGACAATGCCGGGGACATCACGGTGAAGGCCAAAGACGATGGGGAGAAGAAGGAGGAGAAGCCCGCCTTTGCAGGCGCGAGCCCGATCCCCACGCAGGAAGGACCAGCGGGCATCCGCTACGACTTCAATCTGGGCTGCCGTGTCGCGCTCCCAGAGGGCAAATGGACCATTCGCCTCACCGATCTCGATACGGGCAACATCCTGTTCGAAACGACGGCGGGCAAGGCAAACGTCAACAGTTCCAAGCGTTTTTATGTCCGCTTCGGAATCCAGATCAAAGACGAAACCGGGAACGTCATCTTTTCCCACCGCCTTGATTGCCGTGACCAGCATGTCCTCGTCCAGCTTCCCGTGGGAACCCTTGGCGACACGCTGGGATGGTTCCCCTATGTCGCCCGCTTCGCAGCACAGCATCACTGCAAACTGACCTGCGTGATGGCCGCTCCCATCATTCCCCTGTTCCGCAACTCCTATCCACACATCAGGTTCATCACCCCTGAAGAACTTGAAAACGGCGACCTGCTGAAGACCTTCTACGCCACCTACACGCTGGGACTGTTCTTCGACGACAAGAACAATATCTGGCAACCCTGCGATTTCCGTCTCGTCGGGCTGCACCGGACGGCTGGCTACATTCTCGGCGTCGATCCGACCGAAGAGCCTCCGGTTCTTGCACCGGACGAGGACAAAAGCCGCCCTATCAAAGAGCCCTATGTCTGCATCGCGGCGCAGAGCAGCTCGCAGTGCAAATACTGGAACAATCCCGATGGCTGGCGCCAGCTGGTCGCCTACCTCCAGGAATGCGGCTACCGGGTCATCTGCATCGACCAGAAGCCTGTCCACGGCACGGGTATTATGTGGAACCATATTCCGTATGGTGCGGAAGACCAGACGGGCGACCGGCTGCTTTCGGAACGGGTCCGCTGGCTCCGGCATGCCGATTTCTTCATTGGTCTCTCAAGCGGCCTGTCATGGCTGGCCTGGGCGGCACGATGCAAGGTGGTGATGATCGCGGGCTTCACCCACCCGACCAATGAGTTCCACACCCCCTGGCGTGTGGTGAACTGGCACGCCTGCAATTCCTGCTGGAACGATCCGACTCACCGTTTCGACCACAAGGATTTCCTCTGGTGCCCGCGCCAGAAGGGAACCCCGCGCCAGTTCGAATGCACGCGCCTGATCACGGTGGATCACGTCAAGCATGTGATCGGCACGATCCCCGGATTTCCCGTGAAGCAGCCTGCTTCCGAGGCTGCTGAGGAGCCAACGCAGCACAAGAGCAAGAAAAAAAGATAAAGCAGTGAACTGATCTCCTTCCTGCGAAGGGGTTCAGCGGCTGTTTCGAAAGCTCTCTGCTGAGCGCGACCGCCCTAAAGGGGTCGCGACCGATGTGGGTTTTTGAGCGTGGAAGCGAAACAGCCATGCGGGCCGTGAGCATCAGAGCGCCAGCAGAAAACGTTTGAAACAGCCGCTCCATCTTTTACTGGCGGGAGCGGCTCCTGAAGCGGCCATGTCTCACCACAAGGAGAGGCGGGGCGCGTCGCTTTGGACTGCCCCGAGCTTACTCTCCCGAAAAACGTTTCAGACGCGCGAGCGTGGGACCGGAGACCAGTTCCATGATTTCCGCCGTGATCTCATCCTGCCTGACGGTGCGGCGCTGCTGTTCGAGCGTGGCCAGTTGTCGGCTGATTTCGTCATGGGCGGCGGTCATACGCTCGCTGCGCGCCTCGTTTTCCGCCGCAAAAGCATGCAGGGCGGCCTGACAGAGCTGGGCGAACAGGTAATCGGCCGTCAGATCCATAATCAGCGTCTCACGCGGGACATTCAGCAGCGGAGGTTCCGCGACCGGTTCGGACGTAAACAGGGCAGGATCGAGCGGGAACAGCGACTGCCGCGTCATGCACGCCCCCTGTCCCGGTTCCCAGCGGCAGAAAACGGTCGAGACCGTTGCCAGCCGCCCGTCCAGCACCTGCCGGGAAATTTCGGTCGTTATCGTATCGGCTACTGCCGGAATGGCAGCCGGGTGCTGGGCAGCGGCTGTCGTCCAGACCGGCTTCAGTCCCCGTGACCGCGCTATGGCTGCTCCCCGTGTGCCGATCAGGAAGATATGATTCTTCTCGTCAGCACTGACCGCATCCAGCATGTGTTCGCTGAACAGTCCGGCAAATCCCTGTTCGGCGCAGAAAAGGATCACGCCGGTGCCGCCATCCCGTTCCGACAGTCTGGCACGCTCCCGGTCCAGGATGAGGGCCGCTACGCGCACCAGCGCCGAACGGATCGTAGCGGCATAGGCATCCACGGCCACAAGCGCCTTGCGGGCCTGCTGAACCCGCACGGCGGCAAGCCCGCGCATGGAATTCACCACACCGTCGAGATCATTGACACTGTTGATGTGCGCGGTGACTTCCTGCAGCCGTTCCGTCATGACGCTGGTGGCGGCGGTGATGGCTGAGCGGTCAGGCACGCCTTCAGGGCATTGATGAGAGCGGTTTTCTGATCAGCGGACAATGCGCCGCCCGCGCTGATCGCAACGCCCAGTTCCGGCGTTTTGTCCTGCACCCACGTTCCAAATTTTCCCCGCAGAGTCCGAATGGCCGACACCGGTAACGGATCGAAAAGCCCCGCTTGCGATGCAGTCACCAGCGCGGTTTCCTCCAGCAGATCCAGCGGCGCATGAGGTGGCTGACGCAGGACCTCCCTGATGCGGGC
Source organism: Acetobacter conturbans (assembly GCF_011516755.1). Taxonomy (GTDB): domain Bacteria; phylum Pseudomonadota; class Alphaproteobacteria; order Acetobacterales; family Acetobacteraceae; genus Acetobacter; species Acetobacter conturbans. The sequence goes on from NZ_WOSY01000003.1 coordinate 124,055, forward strand.
GCCCCGCGTGAGTTGCTGGCGCACGCGGGCATCGGGCAGGCCGCCGAAACGGGTGAACGATTCCAGCTCGATAAACTGTGCATAATCGAGCCGCAGCGTGCTCACGGCGTTCCGCAGGACGGGCGCCTGTGTCGCCCCGCCGACGCGGCTCACGCTGACGCCGACATCGACGGCCGGTTTCTGCCCCTGATCGAACAAGGTGCGGTCCAGAACGATTTGCCCATCCGTGATCGAGATGAGATTGGTGGGAATATAGGCACTGAGATTGCCCGCTTCCGTTTCGGCAATCGGCAGGGCCGTCAGTGAACCGCCACCCTTTTCCGGCGACAGTTTCGCGGCGCGCTCCAGCAGCCGCGCATGGACATAGAAAATATCGCCGGGATAAGCCTCGCGACCCGGCGCACGACCGGTCAGTAGCGACACCTCGCGATGGGTCGCGGCATGCTGTGAAAGATCGTCAATGACGATAAGGGCATGCTGACCACGATCGCGGAAATATTCCGCCATGCTGAAACCGGCAAATGGCGCGATCCAGCGAAGGCCGGGCGTCTCGGCGGGACGGGCGACCACGATGATGCACCGTTCCGGGTTGCCACGCTTGCGGATCGTATCGATGACGCGCTGGACGCTCGACGTTTTCTGCCCCACTGCGACATAAACGCAGATCATCTCGTTGGATTTCTGCGCGAGGATCGTATCCACCGCCACCGTGGTCTTGCCGGTCGCCCGATCTCCCACGATCAGTTCACGCTGCCCGCGACCGAGTGGAAACAGCGTGTCGATGGCGAGCGTGCCGGTCTGGATAGGCTGCACGACAAGCGCACGGTCGATGATACCCGGAGCCGGACGTTCGATGGGAAGGCGCGCCTGAGCGTCAATGGGACCACCATCATCAAGCGGCCGTCCCAGCGGATCGACAACGCGGCCAAGGAGCGCCTCCCCGACCGGCACACTGACGACCTCCGCCGTGCCATGAACCGGTGCCCCTGCCTCGATGGTGCTGTCATCGTCGAGCAGCACGCAGCCTATGCGTTTCTCCTCCAGACTATGCGCGAAGCCGTAGCGCCCGTTTCCGAACGACAGAAGTTCGTCCAGCCGCGCATCCGGCAGGCCGGACACGAGGGCGACGCCATCCCCAACATCTTCCACACGCCCGATCCGTTCGGTGGAAGGACCGGATACGATGTCGCCCAGCCGCGTCCGGGCAGCGGTGAGCCAGTCTGAAGTGGAGTCAGCTTCGAGCATGGGTCAGGTTATCCCTGATATGGTCCAGATCGGCCTTCCAGCTGGAAGCGACGGACAGAGAGGGCGTGATAACGGCGAACCCTTCGATCAGCGTGGGATCGGTCGTCCATGTGATGACCGGCTGCGTCCCAAGAATCCCGGCCAGCCGCGTCTCATATTTCCTGCGATCAGCGTCCTCCGGCGCAACGGCAGCCATCAGGATGAAACCTGCCTGCAACTGCGTCCGCTCTCGAAGCGGAAGAGCCGTCACGGCCTGTTCAAGACGTGCGAACAACGTGTCACGGACAGCCTCCGACGAAATGCCTGTGGCGGAAAGGATCTGCCGGGCGATATCGACGGCGAGACTGGCCGCCTGATCGCCCCATGCCGTCCGCGTTTCGGTCTCCTCACGGGCAAGAGTCTGCCGGGTCGCTTCCTGCAACGCGGCGGCGTCCTGCTGGGCGCGGGAGAGGGTGGCGACACGCCCGGCCTGCGCTTCGACGTCCGCCTTTCGCAATACCTCTGCGCGTTCTCCCGCGATCCCAGTCCTGGCGGCGGACAGGGCAACACGCTCCGCTTCCACCTGTTTCTCTTTCTCGGCGAGAGCGTCCAGACGTCTGGCGACATCATTCTGTCGTCCCGCGATAATGGCGGAGAGAGGACGCCAGAAGAAGCGGCCCAGCAGCCAGATCAGAATGCCAAGATTGACGAGCTGAAAACCCAGCGTCCACCAGTCGATATTCACGATGTCACTTCAGCAGCGGGTTGGCGAACAGAAGCAGCAACGCGATGACAAGGCAGTAGATCGCCATCGTCTCGATCATCGCCAGTCCGACGAAGAGCGTGCGCGAGATGGTCCCGGCCGCCTCGGGCTGACGGGCGATGGCATCCATGGCGGCGGCCACGGCGCGACCCTCCGCCAGCGCGGGACCGATGGACCCACAGGACACGGCGAAGGCCGCTGAAACGATGCTGGCAAGCGCAAGCCAGTTCATGGGGAGACTCCTGTTCGATCTGGATTGGTGGAAGCCGCAGGCGACGCCGTGGGGCGGCTGAGTGCGCTTCCAATGAAAACCATGGCCAGCACCGCAAAGATGTAGGCCTGTACGGCGCTGGTCAGCATGTCGAGCGCCATGAGGGGGATGGGTACCAGCAACCCGGCCAGCGACAACACGATGCCGATGACAAACGCGCCCGCCATGACATTCCCGAACAGACGCACCATCAGGGAAAAGGTCCGCGTCACGGTGCCGAGCAGATTGAGCGGTACCATCACGATGCTGGGCCACAGGAACGTGCGGAGATAGCCGCCCACACCGCCCGATCGGATGCCGAAAACAATGATGGCGAGAAAGACCAGCCCTGCCAGCGCGGCGTCCGTCGCCAGTGTCGCTGTCGGCGCAGCGATCCCGGGCAGCAGGGCGCACCAGTTGGCGACAAGAATGAACACGAACAGGGTGCCCACGAAGGCGCGGTAGGGAGCCGGGTCTTCGACCCGCATCGTGCTGGTGATCTGCGTGTCCAGCGTGGTCACCAGCAGTTCCAGGCAAGCCTGTAACCGGCCCGGAACATTTCTGGTCAGATGACGGGAGACGGCGAGACTTCCCACGACAAGCAGCGCCATGATCCCCCATGTCGTCACCACCGGCTCGGTGACCGGAACGGGGCCGATATGAAAGAGTGGCGGAGTGACGAGAGGCGAATTCATGAAATCGCTCCCTTCCGTGAGGCGGAAAGGTCGGTTTCGTTCAGCCTCCGACGCATCAACCGGAGCGTCAGCGGACGGGCAATCAGGATACCGGCCCCCGCCAGCAGCAGGGGCTGTGTGCCGCTGCGGGCGGCAAGGGTCAGCAGCACGGCCAGTGCGATGAAGCGTACCCCCATAATCGCGACAGCGGCCAGCCGTCTGTCCGGCGAGACCAGCCACTGAACGTTGGTCCAGAGCGCCATGACATGCACGACCCCGGCAAGGAGGCCCGCGGCCAGCCACAAAGCGGAGGAAAAGGGCATCACGTCAGGCATGGGGATGGTTCATCCAGTTCCACGCGCTCCATCCGCCCACTCCGAAACCAAGCAGCAGCAACGCCGCCGAAAAGAGAACGCCCTTTCCCATGAGGTGATGGTCGAGCCAGCGTCCCGCCAGCATGCCACCCAGCGGAGGCGTGACGATGGTCCATCCCAGCGCACCGATATGGGCGAGGTGAGTTGTGACATTGACCTCCTGATCACTCACACCGGTCCGTCTGTCTGTCTGCTGGCGCACAGCCGCTTCCATTTCCTCACGCGGAGAAGGCGCCATCACTGAAACATCCCCATGTCGCCGGGCTTCAGACGTCCCGCAATCAGACGGACGGCCGCGAGTTGCAACCCGACCGCCGCGACATTGGCGTTGCGTCCGATATCTTCCAGCGCCTCGAAATGATCGCGGACCAGCGTGCTGAGGCTCGCAAGATCGTCGCCGACCACCGCCTCCCGCGTGGCGATGTCCACCGCCTCCCCCTTGTCCTTCACTGTCAGGACACCGTGACGCACGGCGCAGTAACGCTCACTGCCGTCCGAGCGCTTCCAGCTTATGACCGTCGGTACGAGACTGGTCAGCAGATCGGCATGGCCCTTCAGAATACCGAAGCTGCCGCTTTCGTCCTGGGCCCTGACGGACAGGACGCCTTTCTCATCCGCGACGACCGTCAAAGGCGTGATGACGCGCACCCTCATGCCGTCGCCTTTTTCGCGCTGTCTTTACGGGTGGCGTTTTCCTTCTGCTGCGCCTCTTCAAGCGTGCCGATCATATAGAGCGAGCTTTCCGCCCAGTCGTCCGTCTCGCCCGCAAGGATGGCGCGACAGCCCGCGACCGTATCGGCCCGGCTCACGCTGCGACCCGGCTGGCCGGTGAATTTCTCGGTCACGGTGAAGGGCTGGCTGAGAAACCGTTGCAGGCGACGCGCCCGTGTCACGACCTGCCGGTCTTCGGTGCCCAGTTCCTCGACGCCCAGCAGGGCGATGACATCTTTCAGCGATTTCAGGCGGGCGAGCGCCTCCCGGACATCTTCCGCGACCTGACAATGCTCTTCACCCACCACCAGCGGATCGAGCAGCACGGATGATGAGGCCAACGGGTCCACGGCGGGATAGAACCCCTGCGCGGCGAGGTTCCGCGACAGCACGATCTGGCTGTCCATATGTGTGGAAATGGTGGTGACGGCCGGATCGGTGAAATCGTCGGCGGGAACGTACACTGCCTGAATGGCCGTCACAGCCGTTCCGGCGACGGAGGCGATCCGTTCCTCGACCTCCCCCACCTCGGTCGCGAGCGTCGGCTGGTAGCCCACCCGCGAGGGGAGGCGGCCGAGCAGGCTGGAAAGCTCGCTGCCCGCCTGTACGAACCGGTAGATATTATCCATCAGAAGCAGGACGTTGCGGTGCGCCCGGTCACGAAAATCCTCGGCGATGGTGAGGGCCGTGAGCGGCACCCGCCAGCGTGCTCCGGGCGGTTCGTTCATCTGGCCATACACCAGCACGGCATGACTCAGAACGCCGGAGGACTGCATGTCGGACAACATCTCATGGCCTTCACGGGTCCGCTCTCCCACACCGGCGAAAATCGAAAGTCCCTGATACTTCGCCGCCATGGCATGGATGAGTTCCATGATCAGCACTGTCTTCCCGACTCCCGCGCCACCGAACATCGCGGCTTTGCCGCCGTGAGCGATAGGGGTCAGCAGGTCGAGCACCTTGATGCCTGTATCGAAAAGATCGGTGCTGCCTGTTTCCACACTCATGGCCGGGGGCGGGTGATGAATGGTGCGAAACGGCGTTGAAGGCGGGAATGCCGGTCCATTATCCCGTGGAATCCCGGTCACATCGAGAAGGCGACCCATCACTCCGTCTCCCACCGGGACACGTACCGGCGCGCCTGTGGACCGGACAGGCATATGACGGGCAAGTCCGGAAGTGGAGGACAGCGCAACGGCCCGGACCGTTTGCAGGTCCAGATGGCTGTGCACTTCCAGAACCAGCGACTCCGCATCGCTGCGAAGCACTTCGAGCGCAGTGTTGATCTCTGGCAGACATCCCGCGGCGAAACGGACGTCAATCACCGCTTCCCGCACCGCCACGATTTCGCCCGCGACGGCGCGCACCGGATCGACCTTCTGCTCTCCGGTGCTGGTAACCATCATTCAGCCCGCCTTTCCTGCGTTCAGAACTCTGCTGGAAGCCTATTCAAAAAACGCCTGATGAAACAAATGACAATCTGACGTCAGAGGGAAATTACCCGCGTCGGAAGACCGCAGAAAATGGTCCCTGCGTCTTCCCGACAGAAAGCGAGCCCGCTCTCGCCTTACACGCCTGCCGGACGGCTCGTGGGAGGCGCCATGAATTCCGGACCAACGGGATCAGGCACGCACCGCGTCAGAATCTCGTTGATGTCCGCCTTGGTCTTGTCATCGATATGCCATCCATCGACATCCCGAATGGCGTCCAGTTGCCCCGGATGCCGCGCACCCCAGAGCGCGATCGTCGGGCCCTGATCGAGAACCCAGCGCACGGCCAGAGCCAGCACGGACTTTCCGAATCGTTCCTGCGCCAGTGCGCTCAGTTCCTTCACGGCAGCAACATAGTGCGCCAGACGCGGTTCCCTGAATTTCGGATCGCTCTTGCGCAGGTCATCACCTGAGAACTGCGTCGTTTCGGTGATCTTCCCCGCCAGCAGTCCGCGACAGAGCGCGCCGTAGCACAGCATCGTCAGGCCGCTCTTTTCCGCGTACGGCATGACATCGCGTTCGATATCCCGCTCGAACAGATTGTAAGGCGGCTGGATGGCATCGAGTGTGGCCCCGGCCCGAAACCGGTCCATCTGTTCCGGAGAAAAATTGCTCACGCCAATGGCGAGGATTTTCCCCTCGCTGCGAAGGTCTTCGAGCACACGTCCGGTTTCCGCGAGATCGCTTTCGAGATCGGGCCAGTGGACCTGATAGAGATCGATCCGGTCGGTCCGGAGCCTCCGCAGGGAATCCTCGATTTCCTGCCGGATGCGCGCAGGGCGACAGTCTCTGAACGGTTTCCCGTCCTTCCAGTTCAGGCCGAGCTTGGTTGCGATCTGCACCCGATCCCGCAGACCACCCTGCGCAATCGCCTCGCCCACGATTTCTTCTGAATTTCCGAACCCGTAAACCGGCGCCGTGTCGATCAGGGTGACACCCATATCCACGGCGGTGCGAATGGTTTCAAGGGATTGCTGGCGATCCGAGCCGCCCCACATCCATCCACCGATGGCCCAGGTGCCGAGGCCGATGCGTGAAGCCGTCACGCCGCTCTGACCGATTTTGATGTCTTCCATTGCTTTACCCCTTCAAGCCCGCTGCCCTGCCTGTCGGCAGCAGCATGCTGGATGTGGTTGCAGGCGAATGAACGGTTCGGAACCCTGCCGGAGTAAAAGCTAAACTCTCTGCTGTGCTGATGCGCAATGATGCGTGTCAAACGAACGACACCTGCATGTCATCCGGATTTCAGCAACACGCTGGACAGGCGAGGCATGGTCTGCCTCTGCCTGCGTGGCCGTTTTTCAAACGCGCTGGCGGCCACCGGCTCAGGACCGTTCATGCCCCTTACAGGCTGAACGATCCTGCGCGACGGATGGTTTCTGAGGTCAGAACGGAATTTCGTCGTCGAGATCACCGCTCGGTGCATCCCAGCCGCCCGGCGAGGCCGGGGCGCTTTTGCGTGCACCACCGGCACCCCCAGCACCGCTCGCGCCGCCTATCCGACGCGGAGTGCCACCGCCACCGCCGAACCCGCCGTCCGATTCCGCCCCGCCGTAGCCGCTGCTTCCGCCGCCGCCTTCCTCACCTTCACCGGAACCGCGGCCATCCAGCAGAACCAGTTCTCCCCGAAAACGATCGAGCACGATTTCCGTGGTGTATTTTTCCTGTCCGGACTGGTCCGTCCATTTGCGCGTCTGAAGCGTGCCTTCCACATAAACCTTGCGGCCCTTGCGCAGGAAACGCTCGGCGACATCGGCAATACGGTCGTTAAAGACGACGACACGATGCCATTCCGTCCGTTCGCGGCGCTCACCTGAAGTGCGGTCGTTCCACGTATCGCTTGTCGCCACTGAAAGAGATGCGATCTTCTGGCCGCTCTGGCTGGTCCGAATTTCCGGATCACGTCCGAGATTTCCGACCAGAATAACCTTGTTCACACTGCCTGCCATTGCAGCCTCCCCGTTGCCGTTCCGTCGTAATGGGCGTCTCTGGCCCTTTTATGGACAGACCAAAGCCGCGAGCATCTGCCTCTGGTTACAACCCGGCCCGATACCCTGCAATTGGTATTAATGGGACAGCGCGTTCATCGCCCCTTGAACAAGAGTCCATCTCGGACCTTAATGCCCTCTCACTCTCAGGCACGAACCGCATTTGACCCGACCGACTCTCCCCTCAGGCGCTCCGCCCCCGGCTTCTTCGACCAGACCGGCAACCACCGCCCCCCGCCGGTCGTCCCCCGTCGTCTCCGGGGAGCAGCTCGAAGCCGCCGCCGATGCCTATTATACCTATTGCGGCGCACCATGGGACGACCTCGCTCCGCAGGCGCAGAACCTGTATCGCATCCGCATGCAGCTCGCGCTTGACGCCTTCGCCGAGCGCATGTGGCGCCCTATTGCAACCGTTCCGCGTGACGGAAGCGCCATCCTGCTTTTTCTGCACATGAAGAACCGGGGTGATTACATCTGGCTGGATCGCTGGGATCATCAGGATGGGCGCTGGCGGCTGGCGCCCCATGCAAAACCGACCCACTGGACGCCGCTCCCCGCACCGCCTCATCCCTGAGCGGGGCTCGGGCAGACACCACACCTTCATGGAACTGCCTGAAGAGATCAAACAGGCTGAACCTTAAGGGGACATGCGCATAGCGCGAATGCCCCGCGCGTCTATTCAGACGGGGCCATCGACCGGATGAGATCCAGCACCCGCTTTCTCACCCCCGCATCGGGGATTCTGTAATAAGCCCGCACAAGTTCCATCGTCTCACGCCGGGACATTACACTGGTGTCAATCGATGCCGTCGCAGGAGCACCTGACACGGGCGGCCCGCCAAAACCCTGCTGCGCCTCCGCAAATCCCATCACGGGAGACGCATGGGAAGCCGGGGCGGGAATCGCAGCCGGATCGAGCGGCATGTCGTCGTAGAAAAAGCCTATGGGCACATCCAGCACACGGGCGATTTCGAACAGCCGGGACGCACTGACCCGGTTCGCACCGCGTTCATATTTCTGGATCTGCTGAAAGGTCAGGCTGATCGCCTCACCCAGCTTTTCCTGGGACATTCCAAGCATTGTGCGACGCAGACGAATCCGCGCCCCCACATGCAGATCAAGGTCGGTGATTCGTGTTCCGCTGCCGTCTGCCGTCGTTGTCATGCGCCATCCCCCGACAGACCATCTGTGGATTAAGAATTAATCAACATACAACCAGAAGATGAATTTGTTAACTGCCACGGCCATAACTCTTTCGGGGGCGCCATGGAAACGTAACCAAAGCCGCAAAAAGACAAAGCCCAACAGGGATCGCCTGTCCGAAACGCGCGAAAGGAGTCGGAGGCAAGGGAGCCGGAAGAGCCCGGATCAGCACACCTGTCACACCCCACTCCAGTCGCCCCAGATCATGACCCCGTGCATCGTAGACGATCGACACGCCGGTATTGGCAGCACGCGCGATCGGCAACCCCTCCTCGACGGCCCGCAATCTGACAGCCGCGAGATGCTGGCGCGGGCCGGCACTGTTGCCATACCAGGCATCGTTGGTGACATTCACCAGCCAGTCGGGGCGATCATGACGATCCACCACATGCCCGGAAAAGATCACTTCATAACAGACAAGCGGACCGACGGCGCTCAAACCGGAAAGATGCCAGCTCAACGGACCAGGCCCCGGTGTCATACCGCCACCCGGCACCACCTGCAGCGGCAGAAAACGAGGCTGATATTCTCCGAATGGCACGAGCGTCGCCTTGTCATAGACGCCTTCGACCTTGCCATCCTCATCCAGCGCGACGACTGAGTTTCGCCAGTGCTGATCGCTCCCGATCCGCAACGTACCGATCACACCGGCCGTCGCCCCGCTGGCCGTACGGGCGATCATCGAACGGGCAAAGGCATCTTCCTCCAGCACGCCGGGAAAAGCGGTCTCGGGCCAGACATAGACCACTGGATGCGCTGGGCCCTGCGCCCTGCCTGTCTCCTCGACCGCCTGTACCACGCCCTGCCGGGTCAGGCGCAAATAACGCTCGAATACCGCCTGCATGTCGGCGCGGCTGATCTTCTCCTGTTCGGGCACATTACCCTGCACAAGCACAACTGTCGGAGACGTGGCATTACCGGAAGCCACGCTTTCCTGAGCCTGAAGGCCATAAAAACGTGCTGCGCCGAGGCTGGCCCAGACCACCAGCACGATGCCGCCCCCCACCATGGCGCGGCGCTCCAGCGGCATCGTCACAGCAAGAATGACAGTCAGCAGCGTAAGTCCGTCAACACCGATCCAAGCGACGGGCTGGATCATCACGTCGCCAGCCAGTCCGTGAAATGCCCAGTCGCTTCCCAGCGGATTCCATGTGAAACCGCTGAACAGGAACAGCCGCCCCATGTCACAGAGGGTCCAGAGCGCTGCGAACAGCACGCCCCGACGCCATCCGGCTGGAACGACACGGCACAATGCGGCCGGAACAGCGGCAAACGGAGCGAGAATCAGGGCGCATCCCATCGACGGGAACGGCACGAACCACCAGAACTCGCTGGCACGGATCAGGATCGCGTTGATCAGCCAGTACAGCCCGACTGCATGCAGGCCGAATCCGAAGGCGAAACCTGCCCACGCCGCCTGCCGCATTGTCTGCGCGCGGTCGATGCCCCGCATCAGTACGAGAAAGGCGAAAGGCAGGATCGGCAGGAGATGCAGCGGCGGGAAAGTGAACGCCGCCGCCGCGCCCGCGAGCAACGGACCACCCATGGACTTCAGGGTCAGGATCAGCCGTCTGAAACGAGAGGGCTTTCCCACCTCACTCATCAGAAGCGTGTCACGCGGCAAGCGCGCACCCGCCTCAGTCGAGTGCGTCACGCAGACGTCGTTCGTAATGGCGGTAATATTTGTCGGCCAGCAGTTCACTCTTCACGAGGACAGCCACATCGGTCGTCTTGAACTGGGGATCGATCACAGCGCCGTCGCCGACATAACCGCCAAGACGCAGATAGCCTTTGACGAGCGGTGGCAGGCGAGTCAGCGCCCGGCGACGATCGACGGTGGATGGCTCCATGCGCAGCATTTCCACACGGCGCTCTGGAAGCGCTTTAACGCGCAGAGCGGGGGGAGCGAGATGGTTGTGATAGAGGTAGGTCAGTTCCTCGGACAGATCATCGGGGGTCGTGCCGGGCAGGCTCGCGCAGCCGAACAGCACGTCGATCTTGTGAAGGAAGATGTAGGAGGCAATGCCGCGCCAGAGCAGCTGCATCGCCGCACGACCGCGATAGCGCACATCAACGCAGGATCGACCGACCTCGAGCAAACGTCCCGGAAACTTTTTCAGCGCCGCGATGTCGAACTCGCTTTCGCTGTAAAAGCGACCGAGTTTCGATGCCGCGTCGCCCTGCATGAGACGATAGGTCCCCACCACCCCGGCAGCACCGGAGGAGATGGCATGATCGATCACCAGTAGATGATCGGCATATTCATCGAACTCGTCGATATCGCGTTTCAGGCGTGCCGTCCGTTCGTCCGGCTGCGCGCCCATTTCCTCGAAAAACACGCGATAGCGCAGGGCCTGAGCCGCGTCGATTTCCTCTGCGGTCGAGGCGATGCGCACTCCGAGATTACCGCCCCGCAGTTCGTGGAAACCATTCCGTTCCAGATCAAGGGCGGAAAGACCACCAGTGCTCGGCTTCTCGGCGCTCATTTCTCCTTGGTTCCCTTGGCTTTCTTCGTGGCCTTCCCAGAGGGCTTCGCGGCGCTCTCCTGCGGCAGCCGACGACCGAACAGCTCCAGTCGCATCGAAATAAGCTCGAAGCCCAGACGATTCGCAATCCGGCGCATCAGCGCCTCGTGCTCTTCATCCTCGAATTCCAGCACCTTGCCGGTGTCTACATCAATGAGATGATAGTGACGCCCATGCTCGCTCGCTTCATAGCGTGCGCGGCCACCACCGAAATCCCGGCGTTCGAGGATGCCCTTCTCTTCGAGCAGACGCACCGTGCGGTAGACCGTGGCGACCGAGATCCGTGGATCGAGTGCGGCAGAGCGGCGATAGAGCTCTTCAACGTCAGGATGATCTTCCGCATCCGAGAGGACGCGGGCAATCACCCGGCGCTGGCCGGTCATCTTGAGTCCACGTTCCACGCACAGGCGCGCGATCCGGGAATCGGAATAGTCTTCCGCCTTCGCTTTACGCGCCGGGCGGAGAGGGGACGACGTCGAAGCCGGACTCACGGCATGCTTCCTGCTGCCTGTGTATGCACAACCATATGTCCTCGCCTAGCTGATTCACGGGCAACTTGTCCACTCACGGGCAACACTTTCTGGTTGAAACATCGCAAGGTTACGCTCACGCTTGAAGACCTTCACGCATCCGTTCACTCTATCGCCATGCAAAATTCCGCTGCCGCTCCGACCCTTCTGGACATCACGCGCGAAACCTGCCCGATGACCTTCGTGCGCACCCGCCTCGCCCTCGACGGTCTGCCTTCCGGGGCGGTGCTGCGCGTCACCCTGCGAGGGTCGGAACCCCTGAAAAATGTTACGCGCTCGACCGAATCGCTCGGTCATACCCTTCTTTCCACGGAAAACGGTCCGGACGGAACCCATATCCTGACGATCCGAAAGCACTGACCCGGAAAAAAGTTTCTGGAGAGGTTGTTTATTCCCCCAGCAACTCACGGGACAGGGCCACATGCGCCTCCGCATAGGCCATGGAATTGAGCGTGGTTCGCATGCGGTGCTGCGCCTTTTCCACCCGCTTGCGAGCTGCTTCCGGATCAGCCTTGATGGCGCGGATCGCATCAGCCAGCGCCGTCGGACGGCCGAGAGGCACATAAAGGACCGCAGACGGATCAAGATAATCCTCAAGGCCACCACACGCCGTCGCTATGACCGGAACTCCGAAATATGTCGCTTCAAGGATGACCGTGATGCCTGAAACGTGCCGGTTCAGCTTGAGGGGCACGACGACCACATCGGCCTGCTCATAAGTCGCGAATAACTCCCTGTTATTCTTCACACGCATCAGGGTGACGTTGCGATGCCCTTTCGCCGCCCGTCTGGCCGCGCTGGCCCGGCTGACGATTCGAAAGGCTGCGGACGGCAACTCGTCCGCGGCGCGACAGAGGGTTCCCCAGTCCCTGTGCTCATCATTCCCCAGTGACAGCACGGCGATGCTGTCAGCCGAATGGGGTGCTCGTGCTGGATACATACCTTCGGCGCGGATGCCGAAATGAATCCTCTCCACGCGCAGCCACGGAAACAGCGCCCGCGCATCCGCGCAGTTCAGTTGCGAATGCACGGTGAGAACATCCAGACGCCGCAACAGGCTTCGAAACAGCCACCGTCGCCATAGGGGCTGGCTCGACCAGCGATCCAGCAACCAGACGGTCTGGCCAATCAGTTTCGGCAACCGCCTCCTCGACAGATGAAATGCCTCGACGAGCCGAAACAGCAGCAACACACCCAGAGTCTGCGATTCCGTGTGGGTCCACACGACATCGGCGTCGAGCAACTCATGCCGGTTGCGCCAGGCATGCACGACATCGAACCCGAGGATGAAGCGTCCGGCATATCGCGCCAGCTTCTGGAGGCAATTCTCCGGGTAATCCGTCGCATAGGTGATCAGCACCTCATCGGAGGCGGCATGATTGTAGCCATATGCTGCCTCTTCATTGAGGCCGAGCACGTGTCCGCGTCTGCATCGCTCGCGCCACGCGGCGCTCCCGAAGCCTCTCGCCAGATGGACGAAGACTTTCACCGGATCACGCCTCATTCCCTGAGTCGATTATGGGGAAATACGGGCAACCGGTCATGCCGCGTTCACGCGCTGCCTTTTTCAATGAAAAATTCCAAAAAATGAGCTAATTGGAGACATCGTTTGTGTCAGCAGTGCTCTGGGAAGCGATTTTGCCCAGACAGGCCGGACACAGACATCCGGACGCACCGTCGCCTTGCGGCACGGGCAGGACTGCCGGAAGCTGCATGCACCAGCACTCCCCGGACCCCAGACACTCCATGGGTGCGCCACAGGAGGCGCAATGCGTCGGGCTCATGGAGCACTGCGAAAATCGGACCAGGGGCGCACGTCCTCGGCCCGCATTCCGGCACGGCGTGCCGATTCCAGACCCTCGGTGCTGTCCTCGAACACGAGGCAGGATTCGGGTGTGACACCCAGACGCCGGGCCGCCAGCAGATAGATATCCGGAGCGGGCTTGGGTCGTGTCACATCCTCGATGGTCACAATGGCGGAAAACGTCTCCAGCAGACCGATGGCCGCCAGTTCCGCCTCGACCACCTCGCGCGAACCGCTGGATGCGACTGCGAGCGGCAGTCGGCCCGCCCATTCGCGCACCAGCGCCACGACCGGCGCGTTTGCCTTCACGCTGGACAGACGCTGCCGCACGCCTTCGCGGGTTGCCGCCATGATGGCGGGGCGGTTCAGCGTGATCGCGTGGGTCTTTTCGAGTTCCGAGAGGACCATGCCCTCGGAATAGCCGCGACGGCTGACGAACCATTCGGGCGACACGTCGAGGCCGCCTTTTGTCTTCAGCGCCTCAAGCCATGCCGCGAGATAAAGCGGCAGGCTGTCCACCAGCGTTCCGTCACAGTCAAAGATCAGAGCCTTCGTGTCGGCGCTCACCCACATCAGGGGAAAGCCGAACGGGGAAAGACCTGTCCGTCAGCCAGCTTGCGGAGAGGGGTGAACTCCTTGTCCGAAAAGCTTTCCGTCCGCACCTTCGAGCCGTCCGGGGTCTCCACGAACACGGTGTTGTTCCAGTCGGCGGCGCTGATGCCGGTCCAGAGGGTCAGCACAATCGGATCGGGCTTGCCGTCGCGTGTGCCGTCAAGCTCCACGCGGGCGTCGCCGCTGGACGGCGGGGTCTGGCTCAGCGGGCCCCAGCCGCCGGGGTGGTGCTTGAACCACTCGTTCAGCATGGCGACCTCGTCCTGCGTGAGCGGACGGGTATCCCGCATGGGTCCTGTCACCACCTTGCCCCCTGTCACCTCCGGAAAGCTGACGGACACGAAATTCGGCAGCGCAAACATCCAGATCACCAGTGACGTTCCGATCGTGAACGTCAGAAAGGCGATGATGAACGCGGTTTCCTTCCTCATATACAGTCTGTCCTTCAGCCACGTACGGCGGCGATCACCCGGGCGACCTCCGCATCTGTCAGTTCCGGGTGGATCGGCAACGCCAGAATCCGCTGGGAAAGCGATTCCGCCACCGGCAGCGCTACCCCGTCATGATGCGGCTGATAGGCCGGTTGATGGTGCAACGGCAACGGGTAGTAGATTGCCGACGGCACACCGACCGCCTTCATCCGCTCCTGTGTCGCTGCCCGTTCCGCCGAATTCCGGAACAAAATTGAATAGATCGCCCAGGCGCTGGCGCTGTCCGGCACGCGGGCCGGGACCGTCACCACACCGCGGAGACCGGCGTCATAGGCGTCGGCGATGGCGTCACGCCGCGCCAGTTCTTCCGGGAACACGTCCAGCTTGGCCAGCAACACGGCGGCCTGCAATGTGTCGAGGCGGCCATTCATGCCGGTGCGCAGGACCTCGTAGCGGGTCTTGCCCTCGCCATGCGTCCGCAGCGAGCGGTACAGATCGGCGCGCTCGGCATCGTCGGTCAGGATCGCGCCGCCGTCTCCGTAGCCGCCAAGGGGCTTGGAGGGGAAGAAGGACAGCGTGGTCGCCGTGGCTTCCGCGCCGAGTTTGCGTCCGTGATACGCGCCCCCAAAGGACTGGGCGCAGTCATCCATGAGGAAAAGGTCGTAATCCGCCGCGATACTGCGCAGGGCGTCCCATGGGGCGGGCTGGCCGAACAGATCGACGCCGACCAGCGCGCGGGGGCGCAGGATGCCGTCGCTGCGCACCTTTTCGATCCGTTGGCGCAGGTTAGCCGGATCGATCTGAAAGGTCGCGGGATCGACATCGACGAAAACGGGTGTCGCGCCCAGCAGCAGCGGCACTTCGGCGGTTGCCGTGTAGGTGAAGGCGGGCAGGAACACGGCGTCGCCCGGTCCGATATTCTCCGCCATCATGACGATCTGCAGCGCGTCCGTGCCGGACGACACGCCCACGCAGTGGGCCACCCCGCCCCACTGCGCGAGCCGCTCTTCCAGTTCGGTCACTTCCGGGCCGAGGACGAAGCGGCAATGCTCCAGAACCGTGTCGATCCGTTGCCGCAGGGGCGCGCCCAGACGGCGTTGCTGAGCGGGCAGGTCAAGAAACGCAATCGGCTTTTCGCCGCCTGTCGTGGTCATGAGGTCAGTCTCTCCCTGTCCTGATCGGCGCTGGACACGACTCCACGCACTTCACCGGTCGCGTTGTGATCGAATTCCGGCACGAGATTCCTGAGAACCACAATGGCCGCAGCGGCATCCCCGGCATGCGCCAGAACGGCGATACGGTCCACTGTCTGCGCCACCTCGGCGTAATCCACCACCCGTGGGGCGGCCATCAGCAGGCCGGGTGCGTCGGTCGGCACGGGGGCTTCGCGACCGTGGAACAGTTCCTCGAACAGTTTTTCGCCGGGGCGAAGGCCGGTGAAGCTGATCCTCACATCCTCATCGGGGCGCAGTCCGGCGAGGCGGATCATCTGGCGCGCCAGATCGACGATCTTTACCGGCTCTCCCATGTCGAGCACGAAGATGCCGCCGTCACGCAGCAGGGCGTCGGTGCCCGCGATACGTTCTGGCTGCACGCCGCCGGGTGCGTCATGCTCGAATCCGGGTCCGTCCGTTCCGCGCACGCTGGCCTGAAGGACCAGTCCGACCGCTTCCGGCACGGTCATGAAATAGCGGCGCATATCGGGGTGCGTGACCGTCAGCGGGCCGCCCCGTTCAAGCTGCCTGCGAAACAGCGGCACGACCGAGCCGGTTGAGCCCAGCACATTGCCGAACCGGACCGTGACGCATCGCAATGCCTCGCCAGCGTTGCGGGTGGCGATGTCCAGCGCCTGACAGTACATCTCCGCCGCCCGCTTGCTCGCGCCCATCAGGCTGGACGGATTGACGGCCTTGTCGGTGGAGATCATCACCAGCGCCCGCGCGCCGTGACGGCGGGCCGCGTCCGCCACGATGCGCGTGCCGAGCACGTTGGTGAGGAGGCCCTCGCAGGCATTGGCCTCGACGATCGGCACATGCTTGAGCGCTGCCGCGTGGAATACGAGAGCCGGACGGAACTGTGCGAACACCTCGTCGATGCGCTCGATATCGCGCACATCGGCCACCACGACGCTGCGCGGCACGGCGGAGGCGACTTCTCCCAGTTCGACATCGATCTGCCACAGGGCGAATTCGCCGTGGTCGAGCAGCACGAGGTGGCGCGGTCCGAAGCCGGCGATCTGCCGTGCCAGTTCCGACCCGATGGTGCCGCCCGCGCCGGTGACGAGCACGACCTGATTGCGGATCATCCGTTCCATGCCCGCGTGATCGAGCGGCACCTGTGGACGGTTGAGCAGATCCTCGATGGCCACGGGCCGGAGTTCGATCTTGTCGGCGGGCGTCAGAGCCGTGAGCACCGGCGCGCGCATGACCTCGATACCGTGAGACTCCGCCGCTTCCAGCACGCGGGCGAGCTTCTCGCCGCGAAAGTTGGAATCGGTGATGACCAGCGTGTTCGGCAGCCCCTGACGCCGTGCCAGTCCGTCGAGGAGTGCTGCGACATCGGTCACATGCCCGAGGATCGGCACGTTATGGATGCGACGCCCGGCCTGATGCGTTCCCTGCCCGATCAGGCCCGTGACCCGGATGCCCGACTCCGGCGTCCGGTCGAGGGCGCGCAGATAGAGGTCCGCGATCTGGTCGGCGCCCACCAGCATGATGCGTTTCTGGGTCACGCTGCGGCGTGTGATGCCGTTGATCAGGCGATAGGCCGTGCGGAGGCCGCCGAGCATACCGATCAGGGTCAGGGTGTAGATGATGGGGAAGGTCGGGCTGGGGAGCGGAAAGCCTGTGGCCCAGAGTCCTGCGGTGAACAGGGCCGAACTGGCCGCGGAGGCTCCGACGATGCCGAGCAGGTCCGAGATTCCGGAGAACCGCCAGTATTGCTGTGGCATCCGGAACGGCAGGCCGCTGACGAGGAGGGTGATTGCCCCTCCGGCGAGAAACCACAGCGGATGCAACAGGCCGTCACGGGGGGCGGCGAGCCAGCGCGCCAGTGGCGCGGCGACAGCGGCCACGCTGCCATCGAGCAGGACGTTGACCAGTATTCGGTTGAGGGGCCGCAGCCGGGTGCTCTTCGGCGCGGCTTCCGGCGGGCGTTGCGAGACCATCACGCTCGCCCTATAGCCCAGCTATGCGTCGGCTAGAAGC
Organism: Acetobacter conturbans; assembly: GCF_011516755.1. GTDB lineage: Bacteria > Pseudomonadota > Alphaproteobacteria > Acetobacterales > Acetobacteraceae > Acetobacter > Acetobacter conturbans. The sequence goes on from NZ_WOSY01000003.1 coordinate 141,840, forward strand.
TAATGAGGCCGAGGTTTTTTCAATTCCGGTTCCGGCGTCGTGATGTTTCATCTGTCTCCTTCTTTCGGCCTGCTGCTCCTCGCCTATGCTGTATCGGCCCTGCTGTGCCGCCGGATGATCTCCGTGGCGGTGCTCGATACGCCGGGACACCGCAGTTCGCACACCATCCCCACGCCCAAGGGCGGCGGCATCGGGGTGATGGGGGCGTTCCTGCTGCTGTTCTTTCCGATGCGGCATGTCTGCGGGCTGGAGGCTTTCACGCCTGACAGCATGGCCATCTGGGTGGCGGCCGCCCTGCTGGCGGCCGTTTCCTGGCTGGACGACGTGTATCAGTGGTCTCCGCTCATCAAGCTGGGGGCGCAGTGTCTTTCCGCCGTTCTGGTCACTGCCGCGACCCTGCCCGTCGGCACATTCGACAGCACGATGACTGCCCTTTTCGCGGGCTTCTGCGCGGTGATCTGGATTGTTTTCGTCACCAATGCGGTGAACTTCATGGATGGGCTCAACGGGCTTGTTTCGGGCACGCTCTGTCTGGTGTTCCTGTGTCTGGCGCTGCCGTTCTGGCCGTCCGACACGCCGGAACTGCGCCTCATCGCAGCCCTGCTGAGCTTTGGGCTTCTGGCATTCCTGCCGCTGAATTTTCCCCACGCACGGATCTTTCTTGGGGATGTCGGCAGTCAGCCCTGCGGCCTGCTGGTCGCGGCTTCTGCCCTGCTGCTCGCCACCCCTGACTTCGCGCCGACCATGCCGGACTTCCATGCTGCCCTGCTGGTCCCCTGCCTGACGGCCGGGCTGCTGTATGACGTCGGTTTCACCCTCGTGCGCCGGGGGTGCGCCGGGGAGAAGCTGCTACAGGCGCATCGGGGGCATCTCTACCAGATCGCTTTCCGTTCCGGCGTACCGATGCCCGCCATCACGCTCCTGCACTGGGCATTTGTCCTGTGGGGCGCCGGGACCTATGCGCTGCTCTGTCTGCGGCCCGAGGCTGCAACGGCGCTGACCATTTTCTGTGTGGCGTTGCCGCAGTTGCTCTGGACGGCGTTTGTCATCCGGCGCGCCAGCCGACATCCCGTCGGCAAATGGTGACCGGCTGACACAAAAAAACCGGAAGCCTTTCAGCTTCCGGTTTGTCGTCGTCAGGTCGTGACGTCTTATTTGAGGGGTTCGAACTTCAGGCCACCGGCTCCTGCGGAGAGGCGTGCGCCCGTGGTGCTGGATTCGAGTTTCAGGCGGACACCATTCTTGTTTTCCAGAACGGCTCCTCCGAGACCCTCGCCGAGCGTGGCTTCTCCGCTGGTTGCGGCGAACGTGCCGGCCATGTCCGCGGCCTTGTGAAGGTTATAGACGGTGCCTTTGCTGACCGAGTTGGAGAACCCGACGGCAGCGATTTCCCCGCCCGTCACTTTGTAATGATAAACGTGCTTGTGGAAGACAAGCTGGGCATCGCCCCATGTGTAACCAACACCGACATCGGCTGATTTCACTGTGATCGTAATCGTACCGGACTGCTCCCCGAGCGCCGTGTCAGCCGCGTGAGCAGGCAGGGCGAACGTCGCAGCGGAAAGGACCGCAACTGCGGCAAACGGTGCAAAGCGCATGTGGGACTCCTCGTGTTTTCCCAGCGGAACCAGAGATGTAACGATAAGGCTCGCTATGTAGCCTAACACGCCACCCGGGCTCCGGTTCATCTCGGGGTATTGAGGCACAAGGTTTTTCACCCGCCAAGCGTATCAGCGCATGCGTGCTCCGCGAAAAAAGAAAAGGCCGCCTCCCGGGTGGGAGACGGCCTTTTTAAAACAGCTCTGACGGACGTTCAGGCAGCGCGGCGGGTAGCGCGCACGACGCGGGTCTCTGTTTCCTTTTTGGCCACCGTGCTGGTCTCGCCCATGATGGAACGGATTTCACGGAGGTAAGCGGCGCCTTTCAGCGTGCGCTGCACCAGCACCGAGCGACGATCCAGCGGATCGACCTTGCGGCGTGCGAGATCGAGTTCACCGAGGCGGTCGAGCGCACGGGTGATGGCGGGCTTGGACACATTCAGTTCGGCTGCGAGACCACGCACCGTGTGGCCCTCTTCCTGCAGGTAGCAGGTGAGGAAGACGGCAAGCTGACGAGCGGACAGATCCGGACCATCACGGCGCACGAGCGAGACCATCGTATCGCGGAGCGTGCCGACCAGCTTGTCAGCCGTCGCATTTGTCGGGGCCTTGCTTGCCGCCTTCGCGGCTGCTGTCGTCCGAAGAGTCGTCTTGGCCTGCGCCATCGAAATCATTCCCTGTGCTGTAAAGACAGGGAGATAACCGCCCTGCCTGCCGGTTTGTCACCGGCTGCTGCTTCATGTTGAGACGACATATAAGCCGTCCGTATCCGATTTACACCCGTAACAAATGAATAGTTGCATTGTCAGGTCGTTCTTCTCACGAATTTAATAAATCCGACATGCGCAGCACATGCGGGAGGGCGGCGTACATTGCCCTTAATCCTAGGATTTCTGCGCCTTCCGGCCGTCCCGGACGGGTCGAATCATTCCATGCGTAACTATCGATATGTGCCCAGCGCACGTCAGCTCCAACAAAACGCTCAAGAAACAAAGCGGCAGTCACGGCACCTGCGAATGGTTTTGACGAGATGTTGTTCAGGTCGGCGACAGAACTCTTCAGCCAGTCACGGTATCCATCCCACAAAGGCAGCCGCCAGAGGGGATCACCGACAGTCTTTCCTGCCTCCAGCAGTGCATTCGCCACATCGTCGTCGTTTCCGAGCAGCACCGGGATATCCGGACCCAGCGCCACACGGGCCGCGCCTGTCAGGGTCGCCACATCCAGAAGGGCAGCTGGTCTGGCCTCGCTGGCCTCGGTGAGCAGGTCGGCCAGAACGAGGCGGCCTTCCGCGTCGGTGTTGCCGACCTCGACTGTCAGGCCGTTGCGCGCCCGCACGACGTCCAGCGGTCGCATTGCCGAACCGGACACGGAATTTTCCACGCAGCCCAGCCGCACCTCGAGCCGGACGGGCAGGTTTCGCGCCATGATGAGGCGGGCCAGCGCCAGCACTGTGGCTGCGCCGCCCATGTCCTTTTTCATCCGCAGCATTCCGGAGGCTGGTTTGATGTCGTAGCCGCCGGAGTCGAAACAGACGCCCTTGCCCACCAGCGACAGCAGCGGCGAGTCTTTCTTTGCCTTCGAACCCGCCCAGTGAGCGACCACCACGCGGGGGCGACGCTCCGAGCCGTTCCCCACGTGAGCGATCAGCGGATAGGCTTCATCAAGCGCCTTGCCCTTGATGATTTTGACCTTCGCCCCGAACGGTTCCAGCGCCTCCAGCGCCGCATCCGCCAGTTCCTCCGGTCCCATCAGGTTCGCGGGGGCGTTGATCAGGTCGCGTCCGAGCCAGATGGAGCGGGCCATTTCCAGTGCCACCGGGTCTGCTGCCTTTTCGTGCAGCTTCACCCGTGCGGGGATCGTCTTGCCCACCCTGTAGCGATAGGCGCCGAGGGCGAAGCCAAGCACGGCATCCCGTCGGCTGACATCCTCGGGGAGTTCAAGTCTCCACACTCCATCGGGCAGGGCTTTCGCCAGGCCACCGAACACGAACAGATCGTCTTTTCCTTCGGGTGGGAGACCGAGCAGGCCCGTCACCACTCCTGACGCATTGGGGACGAGCGTGAGCTGGCCCGGCTTCGCCGTGAAGCCGGTTGCGGACGCGAACTGTGCTCCGATGTCGCCCACCAGAGCCGCCAGCGTTTTCGCGCTGGCGTCGCGGACACCATGCACAAGGCGCACCGGTTCCTTCACGCGGCCCGTGACGATGCATTCCAGTCCCTTCGCGCTCATGCGGCTTCTCCTGATTGTTCAACGATGCAGACAGTGGCTTGTTTATTGCTGCAAAGCTGCGCCCGAATGGGGGTGGGTGCAATATTCGCGCCGGACACGACACCCCCTTGCATTTCTCACTGAGCCATCAGACCATGGCTGCATGTCAGGGTTTCCCGCCCTTCCGCTTCCGGCCCGTGCCCCTGCGGACGCCGATGGTTCCTTCGCCATGCCTTACGGCGGCGCGGACCATCATCTTCACGCTATTCTCGGCCCCACCAACACTGGCAAGACGCATTTCGCCATCGAGCGCATGCTGGCGCATCCATCGGGCATCATCGGCTTTCCGCTGCGTCTTCTGGCGCGGGAAAACTACGAGCGCATGGTGGCGCGGAAGGGCGCGGGCCGGGTTGGGCTGATCACCGGCGAAGAAAAGATCGTGCCGCCGGACGCGAGGTGGTTTTCCTGCACGGTGGAAGCCATGCCTGTGGACCGGCGCGTTTCGTTCCTCGCCGTCGATGAGATCCAGCTCTGTGCTGATCCGGAACGCGGCCATGTCTTCACATCGCGTCTTCTGCACGCACGCGGGACGGAGGAGACGCTCTTTCTCGGTGCGGAGACCATTGCGCCCGTGCTGAGGCGTCTGATTGGGGGCATCACCATTGATACGCGCCCGCGCCTGTCCGCCCTCACCTGCTCGGGTGCGATCCGGCTGGAGAAACTGCCTCCGCGTTCAGCCATCGTCGCTTTCTCCGCAGCCGAACTTTATGCCATCGCGGAACTGATCCGCAGCCGTCGCGGGGGCTGTGCGGTGGTGATGGGGCAGATGTCTCCGCGCACCCGCAACGCGCAGGTGGAACTCTACCAGAACCGGGAAGTGGACTATCTCGTCGCGACGGATGCCATCGGCATGGGGCTGAACATGGACATCGCCCATATCGCCTTCGCGGGGCTGTCCAAGTTCGATGGTTCGCGACGACGCCCGCTGGCTGCCGCCGAAGTTGCGCAGATCGCCGGGCGTGCGGGCCGGGGCACACGGGACGGCACGTTCGGCACGACGGGGCGATGTCCTCCGATCCCCGACAACATCATAGAGGCGGTGGAGACCCACCAGTTCGATCCGCTGGAGCGGCTGATCTGGCGCAATGACGCGCTGGATTTCTCAAGCCCTCGCGCGCTGATGGCGAGCCTGTCTCTTCCTCCGCCGATGCGGGGGCTTCAGGCGAGCGAACCGACCAGCGATGCCCTCACGCTCGCAGCCCTTCTCAATGAGCCACAGATCCTCGCAGCGGCGACCGGACGCGCGCGGACGAAGCTGTTGTGGGACGTCTGTCAGATTCCCGATTTCCGGAAGCTGGGCGAGCGGAGTCATGCGCAGCTTTGCGCACGGGTCTTCAGTTTTCTTGTTGAACAGCGTCGGTTGCCTGCTGAATGGCTGGAGGAGCAGCTTGCCCGCCATGATCGCGTCGATGGCGATGTGGACACGCTCATGCAGCGGCTGGCGGGGATTCGCATCTGGTCCTACATCGCCAACCGGGACAACTGGCTCGCGAATGCCTCGCTCTGGCGGGACCGCACGCGTGTCGTGGAAGACAAGGTTTCGGATGCCCTGCATGAGCGTCTCACTGCCCGCTTTGTCGATCGGCGCTCGGCTCATCTGATCCGGCTGCTGGAGAACGAGAGCAACGCTCCTCTGCTGTCCGCCGTCAAAGCCAGTGGCGAGGTGATTGTCGAAGGGCATGCGGTGGGACACATGGAGGGTTTCCATCTGCGGCTTGATGGCGACCTGCCGCAATCCGACCGCGCTACCCTTGCCCGGGCCGCACGCCGCGCCATGCGCACCGAAATTCCAGCGCGGGTGCGCGCCTGCGTGACGGGGAATGACACGGTTTTCGCACTGGATCATGACACTGGTGCGATCCAGTGGGATGGCACGGTGATCGGTCGTCTACGGGCCGGGCGCGATGCCCTGCATCCCACCATAGAGCTACAGGGTGATGATCTGCTGGATACGCGCCAACGTGAGACTGTGCGCAGTCGTCTCACCGCGTTCGTCATGCGTCATATCGAGCACGAACTGGCGCCTCTGTTTCAGGCGCAGGGTCGGGCGGCGGCCAATCCCGAGACACGGGGAGCGCTCCACGAGATGATGGAGGGCGCGGGACAGGCTCAGGCCCGTTTTCCACTGGCGAAAAAACATCCCCTTCTGCGGCTCGGCGTCCGCTGCACGCTGGGGCAGCTTTATCTTCCTGCGTTGCTGAAGCCTCGTGCGCTGAAATTCCGGGCACTCCTGCTTGCAGTCCATCAGACTCTGCCGCCGGTAATGTTGCCGCCGCCTTCCGCCGTCTCGGTCCCGATCGCCAGCTTTCCCTTTTCCCAACTCGATCAGCTCGGCTGGCCTGCCTGTGGACCGGTGCGCCTGCGCATCGACATGGCCGAACGGCTTATCCGGCTGCTTTCCACCCGCTCTCGTGAGCACGATGTTGCGCTACCAGCGGACTTCGCTCCCTGGCTCGGCACAAAGAGTGCGGACATACCAGCTATCCTGCGCTCCTTTGGGCTGCGCGTCACCGCTCCTCGCCCTCTGCCCGCCGCTATGGCTGGCCCCAGCCCTTTCTGGATGCTGGCGCAGAACCGTCCCGCCAAGGCCAGAAACGGCAGTTCAAAGCGACAATCCCTCCCTCCCCGGATGAAGGACAGTCCTTTTGCGGCGCTCTCCGTGCTCTTGCTGCGACCGCCTGCGGCGTGAACTTCCCCGCATGGGAACCATTCCTGCGCATTGACAAGATTTCAGGCACAATGGCTTGCGTCTGCGGGAAATCCGCCGCATAGGTGCGCCTCGATTTGCGGACCGCGTTCCGACCGTCCGCGCACACCCGGCTTTGACCCTGGGGTCAGGCCCTGACACTCGGAGATGACTATGACCTACGTGGTCACTGAAAACTGCATTCGCTGCAAGTTCATGGATTGCGTGGAAGTCTGCCCGGTAGACTGCTTCTACGCTGGCGAGAATTTTCTCGTCATCAACCCAGACGAGTGCATCGACTGCGGCGTTTGCGAACCGGAATGCCCTGCCGAGGCCATCTTCCCGGACAGTGACGATCGCGCCACCGCCTGGGCCGAAATCAACTCGAAATATGCTGCGGTCTGGCCGAACATTACCCGCAAGGGTGAGGCTCCGGCTGATGCTGAAGAGTGGAAAGATAAGCCGAACAAGAAAGAACTGCTTTCCAGCGAGCCCCAGAAAGGCTGAGTTCGAAAAGAGCGCTGCTTCAGAAGAAGGCCTGCCCTTAGGGGTGGGCCTTTTTTTTGGCTTGCGGGCGGTTTTATAAATACATCGTGCTTCAATGAGAGGGCTCTTTTGAAGCTGCTCCTGAAATTTCCAAGAAACGGCAATTTCTTTGGGCTGTTTTTCCGGAACTCGTGGACGAAGAAATGTGCCGCTTCTTTTGGAGTTCCGGAGAACTCGCTCTGCTTACAGTTTGTCCGGTGACGGGTCGGCTGCCTGTACGGATGGGTAGGGCAAGCGGAGAGATCTCCGGTGAAACAGCCGTTATTATCTTCCGGGCCCTAAAATAAAAGCCGCAGGTTTGAAGCTCGAACAATCATGAAACCCCAAACAAAAAGCCCCCTGCCCGACAAGCGGACAGAGGGCTTTTTGCACCTCATGCCGGAGCACCGAAGTGCCCCGGACAAAGAGTTTTAGCGCGACATCATATGAGCGGCTGTGTTGCCCATGATGAACAGCGTGCCAACAATGAGGATCACGACGAAACCAAGCGTGAAGAGGAACACTTTATTGTTCCACGCCTGCTCGGAGGTCGTGTTCATGTGCAGGAAGAAGACCAGGTGAACGACCACCTGAACTGCTGCCAGCGCTGCAATTGTCGTCAGCGTCGCGGAGGGTGACAGGCTATGGCCCATCACCACCATGAACGCTGCGGCGGTCAGGATTACGGCAAGAACAAACCCGATAACGTACGAGCCTGCACTGCCGTGGCTTGAGCCCCCATGGGCTGAATGGTCAGTACTCATCAGATCATGCTCGCCAGGTAGACATAGGTAAACACGCAGATCCACACGATGTCGAGGAAATGCCAGAACAGGCTCAGCATCGTGAGCTTGTTCATTGTGCGCTCATTAATCGCGGTCACGCCCGAAAGCTGGACAATCATGACGATGATCCAGACCAGACCACAGCTGACGTGCAGACCGTGGGTTGAGACCAGAGTAAAGAACGCGGACAGGAACGCACTGCGATCCGGGCCGGCACCCTCGGCGATCATGTGGGAGAATTCCTTGAGTTCAAGGAATACGAACCCGAGGCCGAGCAGGAAAGTCACGCCCAGCCACATCTGGACCGATTTGATCTCGCCTTTGTGGGCGGCGATCATGCCGAAGCCATAGGTGATGCTCGAAACCAGGAGGAGCGCTGTTTCCAGCGCAAGCCCCGACAGTTCGAACAACTCTTTACCCGTGGGTCCACCGGCAAACTGGTTCCGGAGGACAGCGAAGACGGCGAACAGCGATCCGAAGATGATGCAGTCCGTCATCAGGTACACCCAGAACCCAAACACCGTCGGCAATTCGTGGTGTTCGTGTTCCGCGTGCGCGTCAGAGAGAGTTGTGTCGTGCGCCATTACTCAGCCGCCTGTGCCATAAGTTTGCGAGTATGCTCGTTCTCGATACGGGCAACCTCTTCGGCGGGGATGTAGTAATCGACATCCTGATTAGCGCTACGCGCAATCACGGTGGCAAAGATGCCCACAAGAGCGATCACTGCAAGCCACCAGATATACCAGATCGCAGCAAAGCCGAGCACGAAGCTGAACGCACCGACAAAGAAACCGGCAACGGTGTTCTTCGGCATGTGGATCGGCTGGTACGGACCACCTGCCTGACGCGTATCGATACCGTTCTCTTTGTCATGCATGAACGCATCGAGTTCATGAACGTGAGGAACGATAGCGAAGTTGTACGGCGGCGGCGGTGAAGACGTTGACCACTCGAGCGAACGAGCGTTCCACGGATCACCCGTCTCATCGCGATTTTCAGCCAGCTTCATGTCACGAACCGAGACATAGAGCTGCGTAACCTGACAGACGATACCGAACATGATCATGACGGCGCCGACTTCCGCGATCAGCAGCCACGGGTGCCACTGCGCGTTGTCGTAGTGGTTCAGACGACGCGTCATACCCTCGAAGCCGAGGACATAAAGGGGAACGAACGCGAAGTAGAAGCCAACGAACCAGCACCAGAACGCCCGCTTGCCCCAGGCCTCGTTCAGCTTGAAGCCGAAGACCTTCGGGAACCAGAAGTTCATACCGCAGATATAGCCGAAATACACACCGCCGATGATGACGTTATGGAAATGGGCGATGAGGAAGAGGCTGTTGTGGAGGACGAAGTCAGCAGCCGGGATTGCCATCATCACGCCGGTCATGCCGCCGATGGTGAAGGTGATCATGAAGCCGATAGCCCAGTACATCGTGGCGTGAAATTCAACGCGCCCCTTGTACATCGTGAACAGCCAGTTGAAGAGTTTAACGCCCGTGGGGATGGAGATGATCATCGTCGCGATACCAAAGAACGCGTTGACGTCAGCACCGGCACCCATGGTGAAGAAGTGATGAACCCACACGACGAACGACAGCACCATGATGGCGCAGGTCGCGTAGACCATTGTTGCGTAACCGAACAGCGGTTTGCGGGAGAACGCCGGGACGACTTCCGAGAACACACCGAAGGCGGGGATAACGAGAATGTAGACTTCCGGATGACCCCACGCCCAAATCATATTGAGGTAGAGCATCTGATTGCCGCCACCGTCATTCGTGAAGAAGTGCATCCCGAAATAACGATCAAGGCCCAGAAGGGCGACAGCCACGGTCAGAACCGGGAAGGAGACCATGATCAGCACGGAAGAGCAGAAAGCCGTCCATGTGAACACAGGCATCTTCATCCAGGTCATGCCCGGAGCGCGCATCTTAACGATTGTGACGAAGAAGTTCACACCCGTCAGCAGCGTTCCGACACCGGAAATCTGAATAGCCCAGATATAGTAGTCGACACCGACACCGGGGCTGAACTGGGTTTCCGACAGCGGGGGATAAGCCAGCCAGCCGCACTGGGAGAACTCACCGATGAACAGTGAGACATTGACCAGGGCGAAGGCGACTGCCGTCATCCAGAAGCTGAGGTTGTTCAGGAACGGGAAGGCAACGTCGCGCGCACCGATCTGAAGCGGCACCACGAAGTTGAACAGCGCTGTCATGAACGCCATCGCCATGAAGAAGATCATGATCGTGCCGTGGGCCGAAAAGATCTGGTCATAGTGATGAGGTGGCAGATAACCGGGGTTACCCGCGTAGGCCAGCGCAAGCTGGGTACGCATCATGATGGCGTCGGCGAAGCCGCGCACCAGGGCAAGCAGAGCGACGACGACGTACATCACCGCCAGACGCTTGTGGTCAACCGAAGTCAGCCACTCTTTCCAGAGGTATCCCCACTTACCGTAATAAGTGACGAGGCCAAGAACGGCGATACCCATAACCGCGACACCGAGGAACGTGCCGACCAGGATCGGCACATCCAACGGAATATCCGCGAATGATAATCTCCCTAGCATTTGATCCTACTCCTTCATGTTCATGTCGGACATCGCGGACTGGACGTGGATCATCTTGCCCGTGCTTTTGTCCATGACCATGCCATTATTGTACTTCGCCACGATCTCGTCGAAGAGGTTCGGCTCGACGTGAGCATAGTACTTGACCGGCTCCGCCTCGCTAGGCGCTGCCAGACGCGGATAGGTCTGGTCGTCCAGCTGATCGGATGATGAACGCACCTTCTCGACCCACGCAGCATACTGATCCTGCGGCATCGCGAGTGTGCGGAACTTCATGTCGGAGAAGCCACGACCGCTGTAGTTGGCGGACTCACCCAGATAGTCACCGGCTTCGGTCGCCATCAGGTGCAGCTGTGTCTGCATGCCGGCCATGGCGTAGATCATCGAACCGAGGCGCGGGATGAAGAAAGAATTCATCACGGCGTCGGAGGTGATCACGAAGTGAACCGGCGTGTTCACCGGAATGGCGAGCTGGTTGACCGTCGCGATACCTTCGTTCGGGTAGATGAACAGCCATTTCCAGTCGAGAGCAACAACTTCGACTTCAAGCGGCTTGGTGGTCGCTTCTGCATCAAGCGGACGATAGGGGTCCAGCGAGTGGCAGGTCTGGTAGGTGATCACGGCAAGAAAAATGATGATCAGGGTAGGGATACCCCAGATCGCCACTTCGATCTTGTTCGAGTGGCTCCACTTGGGAAGGTATTCTGCTTCGGTATTCGAAGCGCGGTACTTCCAGGCGAAGTAGCAGACCATAATGATTGTCGGGACAACCACAATGAGCATTGCGATCGTCGATTCAACGATCAGGTGTTTCAGTTGGTCTCCCACTGGCCCTTTCGGGTCCAGGACGTCCCAGTCACATCCCGCCAGTGGAAGCACCGAAGCAAGACCAGCCAGTCTGGCTGTCCCCTTCAGGTACTTGTTTCTCATCGTACGCCCCTCGGTTCTGACATACTCATAGTCCTCTCCAGCAAGCTCGTTTCACACCGTGCCACCCCGAAGGGCCACGGCCACTTTCCGGCCATGCTGCATTACAACGATTCAATAATCCCACAAGATGGTTATCACAATGCATCATAAACGGGTCTGAGGCGCTGTTTTTCGCTGTTTACGGATGTCTTGCTCATGAATGAGCGATCACGCAATGTTTCTATAAATTTCAGACACCTACCCCACGGGATTTTTATCCACATGTGGCGCCAAGTTCCGACATTCTGAGAACTCACAGATTCCTGAAAGCTCAATACCATTTTCGCATAAATGTTATTTTTCATCCGTGCCATGCATTATGTGCGACGGACCCGCCCGCCTGCTGCGTTCCGCGGATATCAAAAAAAAGCCCCCGCTCTCTCAGGAAAGCGGGGGCAGACTCGCGACGGATATTTCACAGGGGCCGTGAGGCCAACAGCATCACTCGCTGTTGCTGTTCCGTGTTCCCATGAACTGCAGCATGAACTGGAAGAGGTTGATGAAGTTCAGGTAGAGGTTGAGGGCATCATACACGGACCGCTTGGCTGCGCCTTCGGGGCCTTCGTAATACGCGAACTGCGGGTATGTGACCTTGATACGCTGGGTATCGAAGGCCGTCAGTCCGATGAACAGGAAGACACCAACCACGCTGTAGATGAAATAGAGCGCCGGGCTGCCGATGAACATGTTGACCAGACCTGCGATGACCAGACCGAACAGTCCCATCATCAGAAAGGACTGGAAGCGGACCAGATTGGCGCCGGTGGTGTAGGCCCACAGGGACGTCGCACCGAATGTGGCCGAGGTCACGAGAAAGACGCGTGCGACTGACACGCCTGTATAGAGCAGCAGAATGCTCGACAGGCTGGCGCCCATGACGGCGCAGAAAAGCCAGAAGAGCGTCTGAACGGTTGCACGGGAAAGACGGTTGACCCCGAATGACATCACCATGACGAAGCCAAGGGGTGCGATCATCGCCAGCCAGCCGAGACCGGTAGGCGCCACCTGATAACCCTGCACATGGAAGAAGAGCGAGCGGGCGGACGTTTCGGCAATCATATAAGCAACGACGGCCGTAAGCAGCAGCCCCGACGCCATCCAGTTATAGACGCGGAGCATGTACGCCCGCAGCCCGGCATCCACAGTCGCGGATTGAGCTCCGGTGGCGAAAGGCGACGAACGAAAGTCGCGACTGAATGACATGCCTTCTCCTTACTTCAAGTCAGGTTTCTCGATCTGCGACTCATATGTGTCTCTGTCGGAAACACTTCAAGAAGCAGGACCGCTCCCACCTGCGGGTATCTTATATAAGGCATCATAACACAGAAACGCTCCGGTCACAGCACTCTCATATCCGCGGCTTTATTCATGAACATCATTTCATCGTCTGCTTTGCGCTCTGCGCGTCCGGACGATTCCTTGTGCGTCACCCCTTAATAACTCCCCCAGATATTTCACCTTTCCGTGAGTGTTGCCGTTTCAAAAGCCCAAAATATGGACGAAAACTCATCTGTTTCGAACGGTGGGTCAGCATGGGAACGGAGGATGCCGAACCATTGCGCATCCCGCACAGCCCCTGATTTCGCAACGTGAAAGCGGATTTTTCCTGCGTTACAAATGATGGCTTCAACCCAATTCCTCATACTGCCTCTCGCTCGCCCCCCTTCCGGAGACGCATAGGGCGTTCCCAGATGACACGATTGACATCATTGGTTCATCTCGGCTGACTGCGACACAACGGTAATTCCGCATTGATTTGCCGAGTTAAGCTGCAATCAGTGAGTTCGAGGACATACGATATGAGCCGTCCCGCACCTGCCAAGAAGACTTCCCTTCTTGGCTTCCTCGCGGCAGGAACCTTCCTTGCCGCCACCCTTGGTCAGCCCGTTGGCATTGCCCGCGCAGCTGATGAGCAGGGAGCCACCGGAGAAGCGATCATCCATGCCGATGATCACCCGGAAAACTGGCTTACCTATGGCCGCACCTATTCCGAGCAGCGTTACAGCCCGCTCGACCAGATCAATCGTGACAACGTCGGCAACCTCAAGCTGGCTTGGTATTACGATTTCGATTCCAACCGTGGCCAGGAAGGTACCCCGCTGATCGTTGATGGCGTTCTCTACGCTTCAACGAACTGGTCCAAGGTCAAAGCCCTGAAAGCCGACACAGGCGAACTGCTGTGGGCCTATGACCCGAAAGTTCCGGGCAATGTGGCCGTCCGCGGCTGCTGTGACACCGTCAACCGCGGTATCGCCTACTGGAACGGCAAGATCTATTTCGGCACCTTCGATGGCCGTCTGATCGCGCTGGATGCCAAGACCGGCAAGCTGGTCTGGAGCGTCAACACGATCCCCAAAGAAGCTGCTCTCGGCAAACAGCGTTCCTACACGGTTGACGGCGCGCCCCGCATTGCCAAAGGCCGCGTCCTGATCGGCAACGGTGGTGCCGAGTTCGGTGCCCGTGGCTTCATCTCTGCTTTCGATGCAGAGACCGGCAAGCTCGACTGGCGCTTCTTCACGGTTCCGAACGCGAAGAACGAGCCTGATCATGCCGCATCCGACAGCGTGCTGATGACCAAGGCCTATAAGACATGGAGCCCGACGGGCGCATGGACGCGTCAGGGCGGCGGCGGAACCGTATGGGATTCCCTCGTCTATGATCCGGTGACGGATCTCGTCTATATCGCCGTCGGCAATGGGTCTCCCTGGAACTACAAGTATCGTTCGAATGGTATCGGCGATAACCTGTTCCTGGGCAGCATCGTGGCTGTGAAGCCGGAAACCGGCGAATATGTCTGGCATTTCCAGGCAACGCCGATGGATCAGTGGGACTACACCTCGGTCCAGCAGATCATGACGCTTGACCTGCCGATCAACGGCGAGACGCGCCACGTGATCGTTCATGCTCCGAAGAACGGCTTCTTCTACGTCATCGACGCGAAGACCGGCGAGTTCATTCAGGGCAAGAACTACGTCTACGAGAACTGGGCTTATGGTCTGGATCCGAAGACGGGTCGTCCGATCTACAATCCTGAGGCTCTGTACACGCTGAACGGCAAGGAATGGTATGGCATTCCGGGTCCTTTGGGCGCGCATAACTTCATGGCGATGGCCTACAGCCCGAAGACCCACCTTGTGTATCTTCCGGCTCACCAGATTCCGTTCGGTTACAAGAACCAGTCGGGTGGCTTCAAGCCTCACGCTGACTCCTGGAACCTTGGTCTCGACATGACCAAGACGGGTCTGCCGGACACCCCGGAAGCTCGTACGGCTTACATGAAAGATCTGAAGGGCTGGCTCCTGGCCTGGGATCCGGTGAAGTTGCAGGCGAGCTGGTCGATCGAACGTGAAGGCGGCTGGGATGGCGGTGTTCTCGCCACAGGCGGCGATCTCGTCTTCCAGGGTCTGGCCAATGGTGAATTCCATGCCTACGACGACACGAACGGCAAAGACCTGTTCAAGTACAACCTTCAGAGCGGCATCATCGCCCCGCCAGTCAGCTACAGTGTGAACGGCAAGCAGTATGTCGCGATTGAAGTGGGCTGGGGCGGCATCTATCCGATCTCCATGGGTGGCATGAGCCGCACGGGCGGATGGACGGTCAACCACTCCTACATCGCTGTGTTCTCTCTCGACGGCAAAGCGAAGCTGCCGACATGGAACAGCATGGGCTTCCTGCCCGTTAAGCCGCCGGCCGAATTCGACGAGAAAGCGGTCGACGCGGGTTACTTCCAGTATCAGACCTACTGCCAGACCTGTCATGGCGATAACGCGGAAGGTGGCGGCATGCTGCCGGATCTTCGCTGGTCGGGCGCCATCCGTCATAAGGATGCGTTCTACAATGTTGTCGGTCGTGGCGCTCTGACTGCCTATGGCATGGATCGTTTCGACACCTCCATGAACCCGGAGGAAGTCGACTCCATCCGTCAGTACCTGATCAAGCGCGCCAACGAGACGTATGACCGTGAAGTAGAAGCCCGAAAGAACCCGGGCAACATGCCGACCGTTCCTGCGCTCGGCATCACGCCGTGAATGGGAGTCTCTGACAATGACATCCTTGGAACAAAAGCGACGCGGTGGTGAAACCATGATCAAGGGACTCAAGGCTGCGCTTGGCGCAGCTGTGGCCGGCCTTCTTGCGGGAACAGCGCTGAGTGCTGCTCCGGCCTATGCCCAGGACGCTGGCGACAGCGATCTGGTCGCAAAAGGTGCGTATGTCGCCCGTCTCGGCGACTGCGTGGCGTGTCATACCGACCTGCATGGCAAGGCTTTTGCGGGCGGTCTGCAGATCAAGACGCCAATCGGCGCGATCTATTCGACCAACATCACGCCGGATCCCAAGACCGGTATCGGCAACTATACTCTGGAAGATTTCGACAAGGCGATCCGTCGGGGCGTCCGTAAGGACGGTGCATCGCTGTATCCGGCAATGCCGTATCCGTCGTTCTCCCGCATGTCGGATGACGACATCAAAGCGCTCTATGCCTACTTCATGCATGGCGTGCCTGCGGTCGAACAGCCTGACAAGCCTGCCGACATCTCCTGGCCGCTCTCCATGCGCTGGCCGCTGGCGCTGTGGGGCAAGATGTTCGCACCTGCTCCCCAGGCATTCACGCCAGCTTCGGGCACAGACCCCGTGGTTGCCCGCGGTGAATATCTTGTCACGGGTCCGGGTCACTGCGGTGCCTGCCATACGCCTCGCGGCTTCTCCATGCAGGAGAAGTCTTACGATGCAACGGGTGGAGCCGACTTCCTTGCCGGTGGCGCACCGATCGACAACTGGATCGCACCGAGCCTGCGCAGCGACCCGGTTATGGGTCTTGGCCGCTGGTCCGAGGACGATCTTGTGATGTTCCTCCGGTCCGGACGTCTTGACCATTCCGCCGCGTTCGGTGGCATGGCCGACGTTGTCGCCTGGAGCACCCAGTACTGGTCCGAGGACGATCTTCGTGCCACGGCGAAGTATCTGAAAAGCCTGCCGGAAGTGCCGAAAGCCAAGGGTGACTACACCTACGATCCTGCGACTGCGCAGGCTCTGGATGCAGGCAAGACCAGCGGCATGACGGGCGCCGACATCTATGTGCAACAGTGCTCGATCTGCCATCGCAATGATGGTGGTGCGGTGGATCGCATGTTCCCGCCGCTGGCTGGCAACCCGGTCGTCGTGTCTGACAACCCGACATCCGTCGCTCACATTGTGGCGGCAGGTGGCGTTCTTCCGCCGACCAACTGGGGCCCGTCCGCTGTTGCGATGCCTGCGTATCAGAAGGTCCTCAACGATCAGCAGATTGCTGACGTCGTGAACTTCATCCGCACATCGTGGGGCAATAAAGCTCCGGCCAATCTCACCGCTGGCGACGTTGCCAAGGTGCGTGGTGGTCAGGCTATTGCCAACGTTCGTGGCTGGAACGATGCGCCGACCAAGGACTCCACCTGGGGTGTGTTTATCCCGCAGCCTTATGGTCCGGGCTGGACGTTCTCTCCGGCTACCCATGCTGGTGTGGACAACCCGCAATAAGCTGATGGTCTGATCCATCAGCTTTCTTCGGGAAGCAAAAAGAGAGCCACGGGGAATTTTCTCCGTGGCTTTTTTTTATGGCGTTTGCCGTCTCGGCCGGAACAGGCGGTTATGGATGACGCAGTTGATCGGAAAAGCCGCAGCCTCTTACCCGCAATGCATTGAGAGGGAAGAGAGGCGCTTGCTGGACCGAGGGAATAGCCACCTCCTCCAACGGGGTATGCGCTTCCATTATTTCTCGACAAGTTGCAGCCGGAGAGAGAGCGCTGTCAGCAGCGAAGACCGTTCTCTCATTCCGAAATCGGTTGATCGTCTGCGCTGACATAAAAAATGGGGTGCCTTTTACAAGGCACCCCATCACAAACCGACAGTCAGATCATCTCACCCCAGTAAGGGCGCATCAGTCAGCGCGGATCAAAGTCCCGGACCCCGACTTCGTGAAGAGTTCAAGCAGGCAGGCATGTGGCACGCGGCCATTGACGATGACAGCGGCTTTAGCGCCCGCCTGTACGGCCTTGAGGCATGTTTCCACCTTCGGGATCATGCCGCCGGTGATCATGCCGGTTTCAATGCCTTTGCGTGCCTCTTCCGCCGTCAGTTCCGAGATCAGTTTGCCGTTTTTATCCAGCACACCCGGAACATCCGTCAGCATCAGCAGGCGGGACGCATGGATCGCGCCAGCAATGGCGCCGGCGACTGAATCAGCGTTTACATTGAATGTTTCGCCGTTATGGCCGCCTGCTACTGGTGCAATGACCGGAATCAGACCCGATCCGGAAAGCGCGTAAAGCACCTGTGGATTGATCTCATCGGGATCGCCCACGAAGCCGAGGTCGATGGTCTGCTCCACCCCGCTGGCCGGGTCCCTCACCTTGCGCAGCAGCTTGCTGGCCTTCACGAGGCCACCGTCCTTGCCCGAGATGCCGACTGCCAACGCACCCGCCTCATTGATGAGCGTCGCGACTTCTTTGTTCACCGACCCACACAGGACCATCTCGACAACATCGATGGCTGCGGCGTCGGTCACACGAAAACCGTCCACGAAAGACGAGTGGACCTGCAGGCGCTCCAGCATCTGATTGATCTGCGGACCACCGCCATGAACGACGACCGGATTGATCCCCACCAGCTTCAGCAGGGCGATGTCCTTGCCGAAGGTCTGGGCCAGTTTTGCGTCACCCATGGCATGGCCGCCATATTTCACGACAATCGTGTCACCGGCATATCGCCGCAGAAAAGGGAGTGCTCCGGCAAGCGTCGTCGCCTGCTGCAGGGCATCGGCTGTGGGAAGTCCCTGATCCGTCATGTCAACTCCGCCTGTCCTGTGAACAATAGAAACGCCCTGCCGGGACCGGAAGGTGCCTCAGCCCTGAACGGGCAGGGCAAATGCTGCGAGTTCCGCGCGCAACTCCGGCATCCCGCGTCCGGTCTGGCTGCTGGTCGGCAAAATAAGGGGATGCGCGGCAGGATGACGGCTGACTTCAGCGACGACCTCGCGATAACGCGCTTCTTCCGCTTTCGGCTTCACATTGTCGCATTTGGTCAGCACCACCTGGAAGTTGATGGCGGCCTTATCGAACAGTTCCATCACCTCACGGTCGGAGGCCTTCGTCTCGACGCGTGCATCCAGCAAAAGGATGACACGACGCAGATTTGGGCGTCCGCGGAGATAATCGAACATCATCCCCTGCCAGTCTTCTTTCACGGCCTTGGCGGCCTTGGCAAAGCCGTAGCCGGGCATATCCACCAGGACCAGTCGGCCAGCCAGATCGAAGAAATTGAGCTGTTTGGTCCGCCCCGGCTCGGAGGATGCGCGGGCGAGGCTTTTCCGGCCTGTCAGCGCATTGATGAGGCTGGATTTACCAACGTTCGAACGACCGGCAAAAGCGACTTCCGGCGCACCCGGATCGGGCAATTGCCCGATCTGCTGGGCGCCATAAAAGAAGTCGCAGGACCCAGCGAACAGGAAGCGTCCCGTTTCGAGCTGCTCGGGAGACAGCTCAAGGGATGCGGAAAAGTCCCGTTCATCTGACATCGATTCAGCCTTTCTTTCCGCTCTTCTTCACGGGCGGAATGATTTCCGGCTCATTCTTTTTCCGCGCATGCGTCTTCAGGATCACGTACTGCTGCAACATGGTCAGCAGGTTATTCCAGCAATAATAGATCACCAGACCGACTGGCTGACGCGCCATGAAGAATGTGAAGATGAACGGCATCATCATAAACACAGGCTTCTGGGCCGGATCGATCGTCGCCGGATTGAGGCGCTGCATCAGCCAGATGGTGATGCCGTAGAGGATCGGCCACGCGCCCAGCCACAGCCATGAAGAGAACTGTGTCGGGTCGAATGGCAGCAGGCCGAACAAATTGAAGAGATTGGCCGGGTCCGGCGCGGACAGATCATGAATCCAGCCGATGAAGGGTGCCTGACGCATCTCGATGGTGACGTAAAGCACCTTGTAGAGGCACCAGAAGACCGGCGCCTGAATCAGCAGGGGCAGACAGCCACTGGCCGGATTCACGCCTTCCTTCTTGTAGAGCTGCATGACCTGCTGGTTCATCTGAACCGGATCATCCTTATAGCGCTCGCGCAGTTCCTTCATGCGGGGTGCGACATCGCGCATGGCGGCGGCGGAGCGGAAGCCCTTGGACGCCAGCGGAAAGAACACTGCCTTGACGATCAGCGTGAAGGTGAGCAGCGCCAGACCGAAATTGCCGAAGAACTGGTAGAGCCAGTCCAGCACGAAGAACACTGGCCGGGTCAGGAAGGCGAACCAGCCGAAATCGACGGCCTTCCAGAAATCGGGGATGTTCATTTCATGCTGGTAACGCTCCAGCAGACGGACTTCCTTGGCGCCGGCGAAAACATGCGCGGTCATCTGGATTTCGCCGTTTGGAGCGGCCACGAGGGGCGTCTGCCCCGTGAAGCCAACCTGATAGGCTCCGGCGGACGTATCGAAGCCATACGTGCCGGTCACTGCCGAAGCCTGCGCCGGCACGACGGCTGCCAGCCAGTATTTATCGGTGATACCGGCCCAGCCTCCTGTTCCGGTCTTCGACCACGAGACGTAATTCGGAGCCGTCGAGCCCTCACGCAGGGACTTGTAGGACTCTTCGCCCAGACGGCCACCGATCACGGAGATGGGGCCTTCATGCACCAGCATGCCGCCTGTCTCGACCGGGGTGTAGGCGCGAACGACGCGGGAGAATGGCACCAGCGATACCGGCGCGCCCGTCGCGTTACGGACTTTCTGAGTGACCGTGAACATGTAGTCACGATCGATCGCCAGATCGATTTCAAAGGTCAGGCCAGCGCCGTTGTCCCATGTCATCACGACCGGGGCATCGGAACCCAGCTTCTGCGCGCTGGTGGTCCACAGAGTATGGGCATCGGGCAGATTCAGCGTCTCGCCCGGTGCACCGTACCAGCCGAACTCGATATAGGTCGGCTCTTTTTCGCTACGGGATTCCAGCAGGCGGACCAGCGGGCTGTTGGGCTGCACCGTCTCATGATAGCCGCGCAGGACCAGATCATCGAGACGGGCGCCCCGCAGGTTCACGGAGCCTTTCACATCGACCGCGTCGATGGGCAGGCGAGCCGGAGCTTCCGCGCGGCTTGTCACCTCTGGCTGGTCACCCGCTACGGGCGGGGCTGCGAGGGTGGTTGTCTTGCCCTCGATCGCTGCCGGACTCTTGTGTTCCGCCGGCATGAAATACTCAAAGCCGACCAGTACCAGCGCCGAAAGAATCGTCGCCAATATTACGCGTCTGATATCCATACCGACCGGCTGGCCTCTCTGTTTTGAAGGAACATTCCCGGGTCACTGCGGAACCCGGCACAACAATCGCGGTATCTCATAGCGGAATTGCGCCCGATTGCCAGATGTCGGGGCAAACTATATGCGGTTTTTGGTGGGCTCAGGAAGCGGCACAGGGTCATATCCCCCCGCATTCCATGGATTACAGCGCCCTATGCGCCGGAGAGCGAGCCAGCTTCCCTTCAGCGGACCATGCCTCTGGACGGCCTCGATGCCGTAACAGCTGCACGACGGATGGAAACGGCAGTTAGGCCCTGTGACAGGGCTGATGGCGACCTGCCAGAACCGCATTCCCCTCATCAGGCAGGCGGAAGCGAACCGGCTTCCGCCACCGGGCTTCACGACACCGCGCCTGTCTTCTGGAGAGCGCGACGCACATCCTCGACGAGGTCGGAAAAAACACGCCCCCCCGTGCCAGCGCGGCCGATCAGCACGAGATCCATCCCTGCAAGGGACGTATCCAGCTCGACGGCGCGAATCGCTTCACGCAGGCGTCTGCGCGCCCGGTTACGGACGACGGAATTGCCAACTTTTTTGGTAACGGTAAAACCGATGCGGGCGGCTTCGTCGTCATCACGACGGAGCGCCTGCAACACAACTCCCGGCATGGGCGCCTTGCGGGCTTTTGCCGCGACGGCCAGAAACTGGGAGCGTTTTTTCAGTCGGGTCGAGCGCCGGTTCATGGATTTATTCCCCGCCGCTTCGCCTCGATAGTCCTGAGGCGGAAGCCTCAGGCTGACAGACGCTTGCGGCCCTTGGAACGACGGTTCGCAAGGATGCGGCGACCACCAACCGTAGCAGTGCGGGCACGGAAACCGTGACGACGCTTACGGACCAGCTTGGAAGGTTGATACGTGCGCTTCACGGCGACACTCCCTTAAAATCTCTGACTCGGCTTCACAAAGAACAAAGCCGGAGTCGTTCCGTGCCTTGTCTAGATCGCGGGCTTATAGTCATCTGACCTTCTCCCGTCAACGCTTTCGCAGCGAAGCCGGGTCATCAATGCTATTGTCGCCTTCAGGAACCCGTCATGACCCGCACTATGCCAGCGCTTGCCGTTTTTTTTCTCGTCACGGGAGCCGGACTGGTCGCCCTGCTCGTTCCCCTGCCTCTCCCGGCGCGAATCCTACTGGTCATCGCGGGTGGATTCGTCTCGACCGGCGCTCTTCTGACGTTATCGGCGCATGCTGCACAGGGTGCGGAAGAGATTCACGCACCCCCAACTCCTCTCCGGCAGCCCGTCACGGCGGTGGAAATCAGCCCCACACTTCGGCACGATCTGCGGGGCATTCTGTCGCCTGCGGTTCTGTGTGCCGACCAGCTTACGCTCAGCCCGGATGAGACGACCCGCACCCGCGCCGGTCAGATTCTCGATGCGCTGGATCGCGCCACCGACCGGCTTAAGGCAGCCCGAACCTGAGGTCAGGCTTTCTGGATCAGCTCAATCTTGTAGCCGTCCGGATCTTCGACGAACGCTATGATCGAGGTTCCAAATTTGAGAGGGCCAGCTTCCCGTGTGACCTTGCCGCCGCCGCTGCGGACCTTTTCCACGGCTGCGGCAACGTCCGGCACACCTACAGCCAGATGCCCGAACCCGGTTCCGACCTCATAACCGTCGTCCTGCCCCCAGTTGTAGGTGAGTTCGACTTCGGCCTGTCCGTCCGCATTGCTGGCGAAGCCTATGAAAACAAGGGTGTATTTCCCCTCGGGGACGTCGCGGCGACGGAGTTCGTGCATACCCAGCAGTTTGTAGAAACTCAGGCTCGCATCAAGATTCTTTGTGCGCAGCATCGTGTGCAGAAATGTTCCCACAGACTTTCTCCTTGCAATGACCAGACAATGATCGGGTTGCGCAAAACCGCTATAGCTACAAAGCCCGACGTAACTCCGTAGTTCCCTTCTGCGAGCATCAGGACCCGGGTGCGTTCGTCCCGGAAATCCCATACAGAAAAAGACCTGCCGCATCGGCTGCGGCAACGCACGCCTGCGGATCGGTGAGCAGGGTGCCACCGGCCTCGAACGCAACACCTGCCAGCTTTGCTCGGACCGCGCCCTCAATCGTTCGTGGCCCAATGGTGGGCATGTCCGCGCGCCGGTCCTGTCCGGGCTTGCACAGCTTCACGAGAACGCCGCCGTCACCCGGCTGCCGACATGTGCCTGCACGGGCCAGCATGGCGTCCGTCCCTTCCATGGCCTCGACAGCGAGGACAACGCCGTTCTGCACGACGCAGCCCTGCCCGATATCGAGCCGCCCCAGCATCCGCACCACCTCGATGCCCCGCACTATATCCGCTTCTGCATTTTCATCCGGCACACAACGTCCAAGAGGTCCTGCGTGCCCCAGAGAGCGGGAGAGGAACTCGTGAGCCCCCCGCACAGTGAAGCCTTCCTCACCGAGGACCCGCACCAGAGCGCCGAGCAGCCCGTCATCGCCTGCGAACAGGGCTCGTCCCAGCCGGGCCAGTATGCGGGCACCTTCGGCGTCAGGTCGGATGTCACGAAAAGACGGCCGCCTTACGGGGCCGATCAGCACGATATCCCGGCATTTATGGGCGCGTAAGTGAGAGAGAATCGCTCCGGCGGCGGCAAGCCGGACATACGCGTGGGGCCAGCGTTCCACGACGGACGGCTCGGCGAAATCCTGGAATGCCACAATGAAAACAGGACGACCCGTTTCGGAGACGGCGGCGGCGACCTGCCCCGGCAGGGGGCCACCGCCGGCAAGAATACCGACGCAGCCGTCCTGGTGCCTCTCGTCCCCTGCCGCGGTCACGGCCAACTAGCCAGCCTCGGTCTCACTTGTCGTAAAGCCAACCGAGGCCACACGCACCAGCCCACGACGGGTAGGAGCATCAATAAATTCAAGGATTTCAGCGATTTTCGGATCATCACCGAATTCGGCACGCACCTGCTCCAGACGCTGCGCGAACACGCCCCCTTCACAATCACGGGGGTAAAGCAGCCGGAACGCCTGCCGCATGCGATGGCGCTCTTCCGATTTCACGCCATTACGGCGCAGCCAGATCCAGTGCAGTCCGACGAGACGCGCCCGGTTCCCCAGAACGCTTCCATACGGAATTACATCGGCTTCGACACCGGCGACACCGCCGACCAGAGCCGCGCGACCGATTCGCACAAACTGATGAATCGCTGCCGATCCCATGACACGAGCATCATCGGCGATGGAGACATGACCACCCATCACCACATTATTCACGATGATCACCCGGTCACCGAGCACGCAGTCATGGGCGACATGAGCATTCGCCATGATCAGGCAGTCGGACCCGACATGCGTCAGGCCGGTGCCCGTCGCCGTGCCGCGATGGATCGTCACATGCTCGCGCACCACAGTCCGCGCGCCAATCTCACAGCGGGTTGGCTCGCCCTGATATTTCAGGTCCTGCGGGGCCAGCCCCACCGTTGTGAACGGGTAGTAACAGGAGTTTTCACCCAGACGCGTGTATCCGTCGACCACCACATTGGCGACCATCTCGACACCGTCTCCAACGACCACGTTGGGACCGATCGAGCACCATGGCCCGATCCGCACATTTTTACCCAGCTTTGCCCCGGGAGCCACGATGGCTGTTGGATGAATCGCATTGGGAGACGATTCCAGACTTCCGGAGAGAGCGGTTTCCGCCGTTTTCATCGACTCAGCCAGAACTGCCTCCATTGCCGCCGTTTTTATATCCACGCATTTGCGGCAATTCGTGGACCTGCAACATTAAAACCCGCAGGTCTTTATTCTTTGCACAGGGACCGCACGCCCCCAAGACCCCTGTTACCCTCAAGCGCCGTCGCTCATTCCATGATCATGGCGCTGAAGGTAGCCTCCGCCACGGACACGCCTTCGACGCGCGCCACGCCTTTAAACTTCCAGACATTGGCCCGCTGGCGCTCTTTTTCGACGTGAATACGCAACTGGTCGCCCGGCGCGACGGGACGCCGGAACTTGGCGTTCTCGATCGTCATGAAATAAACCAGCTTGCCTTCGAAGGCGGCCCCGAGCGTGAGGACCACCAGAGTGGCCGCCGTCTGTGCCATCGCCTCGATGATCAGAACACCGGGCATGACTGGTCGGGCCGGAAAATGCCCCTGAAAGAACGGTTCGTTGACGGAGACGTTCTTCACGCCGACCGCTGATTCGCCCAGCTCGACATCCACCATCCGGTCAATCAGCAGAAATGGATAGCGATGAGGAATCGCTTCCATGATCCGCATGATGTCCACGGCATCGATATGTTTCCGCTCCATATCCGGAGCCTGCGTTTCAGATTTCTGATCCACGTCTCTCAAACCATTTCAAACGTGCGCGCAATGCGCCCGGTTCCAGTCATTCCCCAGCCGACCCGGAAGTGTTGCCACTTCCCGTGTCAGGCTTCTTCGACAGCTTGCGCAACGTAGCCACGTTCCGGAAAAACTCCCGAAACGGCATGGCCGGGCTGCCAATGACATCCGCACCGGCTTCAATGTCGGACATGACGCCGCACTGCGCGCCTATCCTTGCCTTGGCACCGATCTTGATGTGTCCGATCAATCCGGCCTGCGCCGCCACCGTCACGAAATCGCCCAGTTCGGTCGATCCTGAAATGCCGGCCTGCGACACGACAATACAGCATCGGCCAAGGCGGGTGTTGTGGCCAATCTGCACGAGATTGTCGAGCCGTGAGCCCGCGCCGATCACAGTATCCTGCACCGACCCGCGATCAACGGTTGAATTTGCACCGATTTCCACGTCATTCCCGAGCACGACCCGCCCGAGTTGAGGCACTGTCTCGAAACCGTTCGGACCCACGGCAAAACCGAACCCGTCCTGCCCGATCTTGGCTCCCGGGAAGAGCGTCACCCTGTCGCCCAGCGTCGCGTGCGACACGACAACATGCGCCCCGATACGGCAGCCAGAGCCGATCGAAACGGCATCCCCGATCACGGCGTGAGGCCCGATGATGGTGCCCGCGCCGATCTCCACGCCATTTCCGATGACTGCGAACGGTCCGATTTCGCAGGACGAGGGAACGATTGTCCCTTCCCCGATGACCGCCATCGGGTGCACGCCCGGTTTCGCCGGGGGTGCTGGATGGAACATCCGCGCGATGCGGGACCATGCCAGATAGGGTGTCGATGAGACGATGGCGGCAGTCGTCGGCGGCACACGTTTGGCGAATGCCGGGGCAAGGATGATCAAACCGGCGCGCGTCGCATCCAGCAGGGGAGCATAACGCCGGTTATCAAGAAAACTGACCTCTGTCGGTCCAGCCGCCTGCAAAGGCCCGATACCGACATATTCCCGGCCAGCTTCCGCTTTTTCACGAGGTGGCAGAAACTCCCCGCCAGCCGCTTCCGCCAGCGCCTCACCGGTAAATGGCCCACTCCGGGTGAAGAAGCGTGCATCCGCCACCGCACCCGGCTTATCGCCGGAAACTGCTGTTTCCTGACTGCGAGCCATTCAGCCTCTCCCGGCGTCAGTTATGTGCGGGTGCGGCAGCAGGCGCGGCAGCCTGGCTGACCGTCGGAGCCGGGCCCGGCGGCGGCGAGGCCGTTGTCGGCATTTTCCCGGACTTCGCGAGCAATTCCGGATCTTCGTTTGCTGCGGGGATATAGACTTTCGGCAGCACGAGATTCAGCTGTTTCGCCACCTCGTTGGTGACATCCTGACCGTCCACATGCAGCGCGACCTGCTCACTATGCAGCACGAGATTCATGCCGTGGCTGCCAGCGACCTGCTGGATCACCTGAACAAGCTCGCGCTCGATCTGTCCGAGAGCAACCTGCGCTGCTTCCTGAATGATGCGGTTGCGGTCACGGAACTGACGCTGCGCCTTCATCACCTTGGACTGAAGCGCACGCTCCTGCGACTGGATCTGCTCCGCCGTCATGCTCTTGGCGTTGGCCTGCAGCTTCTGCTGCTCTTCGCGCCAACCTGACTGGGCGCGCTGAGCGTCCCGGGCCAGTTCATCGCGACGACCACCGAGTTCACGCTCAACCTGCTGTCCGGCCAGCGACTGGCGCATGACATCAGCAACGCTAATCATGCCAATGACGGCTGTCGGAGGCGCCGAGCCTTTCGGCAGCGGCGTAGCGGGCGGGATGGCTGGCTGGGGCAGGACCGGTGGCGGACGCGAGGAACCTTCGCCCTCCTCTGCGCCTTCTCCGCCCTCATCCGCCATCTGTGCCGGCGCCTCTGCAGGGCGGCTGGAATGAGCCGGTGCATGAGCTGGCGGCGGGGCGACCGGATGGGAGGCCTTGGGCACGAACCAGCCGCTGCCACCACCGGCCGCTTGAGCGAAGGCATTACCGGAAGTCAGGACACTACCGCAGAGCAACATTGAAGAGGCCAGAACAGCGGCCCGCGAAAAACGAAACATCATCACCTCAGAATTGCTGACCAAAGCCAAAGCGCAGAACCTGCGTACGGTCGTTCCAGCTGCGACGGATCGGAATGCCCGCATCGATATTCAGCAGGCCAAAAGGACTTTTCCATGAAAAACCGGCACCGGCGCTGATACGTGGCGATATGGAATCACCACTCACAGCTTCATAATAGGCACCGTCTTTTGCCTTGTTCGTAAAGCGACGCGCCACACGGAGTCCGGCGAGACTGCCGGTGTCGACAAAGGCGCGTCCCCGAAGCCCCATCGCGGATCCGTAGGGGATCGGGAAGTGAACTGTCGCGGACCCGGTGTAGATGAACCGGCCACCGAGCAGATCCTCACCTGCACGGGCATGACCGTCCGGGCCGACATAGCTGGGGCTCGGATCAGCCACGGCACGCGGACCGGCACCGCCGTCGAGGAAGCCACGCAGGTTGTTACCACCGAGATAGAAGTTATCGATGATCCAGTCCTTGCCGTGGCCCCAGTCACTCATGAAGCCTGTGCCCGCCTTGAACTCGACGGTCCAGTCATGGTTGCCCATGAGGTCGTCGAGAGGCAGGTAGTAGGCCGCATCGAACTTGCCGCGCACATATTTCGCATCGCCACCGATACCGGCGAAGTCACCGCCGAGGCGAATGATGAAGCCCTTGTGCGGCATGAGACGGCGATCTCGCGTATCATACTGCAGCACGGTGCCGATCTGGGACAGCAACGAATGACCGACGTTGTCCTGCACGTACTGCGACGCATATTCCCAGACGCCGCCGATATGACGTTCCATCAGCGAGTAGTTGAAGGACTGCGACAGATGGTTGGTATAGGCATAGCCCATACGCAGCGAAATACCGTAACGGCCTTCGGAATAGTTCTGGTACGTCTGGTAACGGTTATTGATGTAGAAGATGTCCGCGCCGACCACGAGGTTCCTGTTCAGGAAGTACGGGTCGGTGATCGAAGCATCCACCTGACGTTCATAATACGCCATGGTGCCCGAAATACCGGCATCCACGCCCGTGCCGAGCAGGTTGTG
This sequence comes from Acetobacter conturbans, assembly GCF_011516755.1. Lineage (GTDB taxonomy): Bacteria > Pseudomonadota > Alphaproteobacteria > Acetobacterales > Acetobacteraceae > Acetobacter > Acetobacter conturbans. The sequence continues at coordinate 169,994 of NZ_WOSY01000003.1, forward strand.
CTGCTTCAGCCCGATATTGCCGATGATGCCGACGTCCGTCGAATAACCACCACCCAGCGAGAACTCGCCAGTGGGCTTCTCAACCACGTTGGTCGAAACATTGACCTTGTCCGCTGCTGAACCCTGTCCCTGCGAGATCGAGACGGACTTGAAGTAGCCCAGATCCTCGATCGACTGCTTGGCATACTTCTTGAGAACCGGCGTGTACGGGTCGCCCTCTGACATCGGCAACTGACGACGGATCACGTTGTCCCGCGTGACCGTGTTGCCGTTGATGTCGAGGCGCTCGACATACATGCGCGGCCCTTCGCTGACATCGAACAGAAGGTTGACGATCCGCTTCTCAGGATTACGGGCGATTTCAGGCCGCACCATCACGAAGGGAATGCCTTCCGACTGAAGGGTCTCCTCCATGTTGGTCGCGTTCTGCTGCACGGCGTTCCCGTCGTACCACTGGTTCGGATAGAGCTCGATATATTTACGCAGCTTCAGCGCCGGCATGTGCCGCAGGCTGGAACGGAGATCGATTTTACCCAGTCGGTAACGCGGCCCTTCCTTGATGGTGAAGGTCACGAAGAACGACTTGCGGTCCGGCGACATCTCGCCCGTCGCGTTCACCATCTGGAAATCGACGAAACCGTTCGCCAGATAGAAACGCCGCAGCAGTTCGCCGTCATAGCGCAGCCGCTCGGGGTTGTACTGATCCGCCGAAGAGAAGAACCGATACCAGGCCGTCTCCTTGGAGGAGACGACGCTCGCGAGCTGGGCTTCGCTGTAAAACTTGTTGCCCACGAAGGCGATGCGCTTGATCAGCGTCTGCGGGCCTTCATTGATCTGGAAGACCACGTCCACACGGTTATGCGCCAGCTTGATCAGCTGCGGCGTCACTTCAGCGCCGTAACGGGCTTTCTGCGCGTAGACTTCCAGAATTTTCTGGCGGTCGGCCGCCACGGTGTCAGCCGAGAACACGGCGCGCGGACGGAGGGAGATGACCTTGTGCAGGTCCTCATCCTTCGCGGCGCTGTTTCCTTCGAAGACGATCCGGTTGACGATCGGATTCTCGACGACCTGCACCTGAAGCGTGTTGCCCGTGCGGTGAAGCGTCACGTCCTTGAACAGCCCCGTTGCGTACAACGTCTTCAGAGAACGATCGAGATCGTCCTGATTGAAGCTGTCTCCGGGACGGACCACCATATACGACAGCACCGTACTGGTCTCGATGCGGTCATTGCCATGGACTTCAATGTCCTCGATCCGCTGCCCGCGTTCCAGCGCCGTGTCATCCGCAGTGCTGCGGACGGGAGTCACATGCTGACGATGAGGCGTGAACTGGGCAAAAGTCGGTTGGGCGCACAGGGCCGGCAGCGCGCAAGCCGATGCAAGCAGAGCCAAACGTTTACTCTTCAACACCAGCACCCTTTCCGTCCTGAAGCGTCGCCATCAAGGCAGCCTTTCCGAACCGTCATCGCCAGAAGCCTGAACGGAGGCTGCCAGCATGGATGACCGCCACAAACGCAGCTTCTTATCCCATCTTGGGGAACTATCCGAACTAGCGGCCCTCCCGCAAGTCATGCCGACGGTTTTTCCGCGTCATGCAAACGGTTTTTCATCAATATCCGGGCCAGATCGACCGATGCCCCTCAACCACCGAGGGCTGCGAGCCACTTGAACAGGCCGAAATTGGAAAGATCGTTGAACGTGGAAAACAGGAAAAGCCCGGCCAGAAGCGCAAACCCTGCCTGAAAACCCACCTCTTGAATCTTCTTCGGCACAGGTCGGCCACGAATCGCCTCAGCAAGATAAAAAACCAGCCGACCACCATCGAGAATCGGCACGGGGAAAAGATTGATCAGTCCCAGATTGACCGACAGGAGCGCCATGAAAGACAGCAGGCTGGCAAATCCATACTGCGCGACCTGCCCGGACATCTGCGCAATCCGCAGCGGACCGCCAAGATCCTTCGCCGTATGACGCCCCGTCAGGATCTGCCACAGGCCATCCAGCGTCTGCACGGTCGTCACCCAGGTCGCCTGCGCTCCGCTTACCACCGCCTTCGGCAACGACTGGGGAGAACCCGCCGACGTTGCGAATTCGATGCCGAGCTGACCGATCGGGGCCACATGGACAGACGGCGTCACGCGATCCAGCGTAACCGGAAGTGTCATATCTTCTCCGGCACGTTTCACGTGAATGGTCGTCTTTTCGCCCGGCTCTGACGCCACCAGTTTCTGGACGGATGCAGCGTCCGGGGTCGTCTTGCCGCCGAGATCAAGAATAGTGTCGCCAGGTTTCAGACCGGCCGTATCAGCCGCACTTCCCGCCTTTACGGAAGAAACCTCGTTGCGGACGATGGGCTGGCCACAGGTCGCGAACAGCAGCACGAACAGCACGAAGGCCAGCACAAAATTGAAGACAGGCCCTGCGAGGATGATGATTGCCCGCGACAGCACCGGCTTGTCGTGGAACGTCCGCCCCGGCTCCCACGCTGCCTTCTGCTCCTCTGTCGCTTCATCGGGCCCTTCGAAACCATGCGGCTTCACGAAGCCACCGAGCGGAATCGGTCCGATACGCCACTCGGTTCCGGCCCTGTCAGTCCAGCGCAGCAGCGGTGGCCCGAAGCCTATGGAAAAGGTTTCCACCTTCACTCCGCGCCAGCGGGCGGCAAGGTAGTGGCCAAGCTCGTGGATGAAGACCAGCACCCCGAGCACGACGCAGAAAGCCAGAATCGTCCGGATCAGGTCATGCATGGTCAAACTCCTCCTGCACGCCTGTCACAGCGTGAAATTCCGGACCACCTTCAGGCGGCGGCCCGCTTCAGAACACGCTCTTCCGCAGCGCGGCGGGACTCGGCGTCCCAGTGCAGCACGGCATCCAGAGTGTCGATCGGAGGGGCACCAAGCGCCTCCATCACCCACTCGACGATGCGTGAAATATCAACAAAGCCGATCCTGTTGTTCAGGAACGCCTCGACGGCGACTTCATTGGCGGCGGACAGGATCGTGGAGGCCGCACCGCCTTCGCGCAGCGCCTGCCGGGCCAGACGCAGGGCCGGAAAACGAACAGGGTCCGGCTTCTCGAACACCAGCGTGCCGAACGTGGCCAGATCGAGCCGGGGCGAGGTGGTCGCCATGCGCTTCGGCCACGCGAGACAGTGCGCGATGGGAATACGCATGTCGGCAGAGCCCATCTGGGCGATCAGACTGCCATCCGTGTACTGCACCATGCCATGCACGACAGACTGGGGATGCACCAGCACATCGATCCGGTCTTCGGTCAGACCGAAGATGCGGGCGGCCTCGATCACTTCCAGCCCTTTATTGAACATGGATGCGGAATCGATGCTGATTTTCGCCCCCATGCTCCATGTCGGATGCTTGAGAGCCTGCGCTGGCGTGGCGGCTTCCATCTGCTCGGCTGTCGCTGTGCGGAACGGTCCGCCGGATGCCGTCAGGATGATCTTCTCGACCTGATCTTCCTGTCGGTCAGCCATCGCCTGAAACACGGCGTTATGCTCAGAATCGACAGGGAGGAGCGTGGCCTTGGCATCCCTGACGGCGCGCAGCATGACGTCGCCCGCGCAGACCAGCGCTTCCTTGTTGGCCAGCGCAATCGTGCGACCGTTGCGAACGGCTGCCAGCGTCGGCTCCAGACCGGCGGCGCCCGTGATGGCGGCCATCGTCCAGTCAGCAGGAACACCCGCTGCCTCGATGACGGCGGACCGGCCGCCACTGATGCGCACATCGGTTCCGGCAAGAAGGGATTTCAGTTCGGGAACGAGCGTCTCATCCGCGATCACGGCCTGTTCCGCGCGCAGGGCTCGCGCCTGCTCGGCCAGCAGCATCACGTTCCGGCCACCGACCAGAACACGGGTCGAAACGTCTTCGCCCGCCTGATGCAGCAGATCGACCGTCGAACACCCAATGCTGCCTGTGCAGCCCAGAACCGTCACCGTTTTCATTCTTGCCCTATCCTACCCGCATTTCGTCAGGAAAACGAACCCACTCTTCAGCGCCCGATCCACCGCGACAAAGCCGCCATGATATCGTCGGGGCCGACTGCCCAGAATCCTGCTCCCTGCCCGGCCGCCAGCGAAATGAGAGCCGCCAGTGGCGCAACCGCCAGCAGTGCGTCGAACCGGTCGAGCAGGCCGCCATGTCCGGGCAGCAATGTCCCGGAATCCTTCACGCCTCGCCTGCGCTTCACCGCGCTTTCAATCAGATCGCCTGTCTGGGCCACGACACCCAGCAGCGCAGCCCAGAAGGCACTACGGAGCAGCAGGGTCGATGTCGAAAGGCCACCGTCGGCATCAGCGAACACCGCTACGACCACGCCCGCCAGTACAGCGCCGACGAGGCCGCCTGCTGCACCAGACCGGGTTTTACCGGGAGATATGCTCGGAGCCAGCTTCGGGCCGCCGATCAGGCGTCCCACCATGTAGGCGGAGGAATCGCTCGACACCACGACAGCGATGACAAACACAACCGACCAGATGCCGGTTTCCGTGCCCAGCCGCAGCCACAGAAGGGCCGCCCCCGCCGCCACGATTACCGCGTTGCCACACCACAGTGCAGGTCCGAACACGAAGGCGCTCATCGGGAAGATCGGAAGCTGGGTCCAGTGTCCCTGCGACGCCACGATTCCGGCACAGGCAGCCCAGAGCAGATAGAGGATGTGACGCCAGGTTTTTCTGGCGAGGCCGAACATATCCGCCATTTCCATGGCGAGGCCGGTCATCGTTAGGGTGATGAGGACCTTATAGACGGAGCCACCGAGCCCGATCGCCGTGGCCGCGACGACGACCAGGACAGCCGCCGAGGTCAGGCGCGGACGCAGGTCCTGCCAGTTGGACCCGGAACCCGACGATGAGGGCTTGGAAACCTGACCGTTCACGCCGGACGGGCACCGAAGCGACGCTCGCGACGACCATAAATCTCAAGCACATGATTGAAACTGGCCTCACTGAAATCGGGCCAGAGTTCCTCGAGGAAAACCAGTTCGGCGTAAGCGCTTTGCCACAGCAGAAAATTGGACAGGCGGTGCTCGCCACTCGTACGGACGATCACGTCCGGATCAGGGATGCCCGCCGTGAGCAGATGCCGTGACACCACGTTTTCGTCGATGGCGTCCGGATCGAGTTCACCCCGCATGACGGCGCGCGCGATGGCCTTCGTCGCCTGCACGATCTCGCTTCGGCCACCGTAAGACAGGGCGAGTAGCAGCGTGAGGCCGGTATTGTTCGCCGTAAGCCGTTCGGCCCGCGCGAGTTCCGCGCAGAGATCGGGTCCGAAGCGGTGGATTTCACCCACGAAGAGAATCCGGATCTGCTGGCTGTGCAGTTCGGCAACCTTGTGGCGCAGATAGAACCGCAGCAATCCGGTCAGGTCCGCCACTTCGGCAGGACCACGCCGCCAGTTTTCCGAAGAAAACGTATACAGCGTCAGATATTCAAGCCCGCTGGCACGCGCCGCCTTCAGACAACGCGTGACGGCCTCGGCCCCTGCCCGGTGACCGGCAATGCGCGGCAAACCCCGGGAGGCCGCCCAGCGTCCGTTTCCGTCCATGATGATGGCGACATGCCGTGGAACGGATCCGCCCGAGGACGTGCCGACCGGGTTCGCACCCGCGGTAGCCGCTGCCAGGGGAAGGGGCATCGCGGAACTCAGACCTGCTTGATCTCGCGTTCTTTCTCCGCGAGCATCTCATCGATTTTCTTGACGTACTGGTCGGTAAGCTTCTGGATCACCTCGGACCACGTCTTCACGTCGTCCTCACCGATCTCGCTCTTCTTTTCCAGCGTCTTTGTCTTGTCCATACCGTCGCGCCGCACGCCGCGAATGGCGATCTTAGCGCCTTCCGAATAGCGTCCGGCTGCCTTGGCGAGTTCATTGCGGCGCTCTTCCGTCAACTGCGGAATCGGCACGCGAATCATCTGCCCTTCGCCGGCGGGGTTCAGTCCCAGACCCGAATCGCGAATCGCTTTTTCGACCAGTCCGGCCAGCGAACGATCCCAGACCTGCACGGTCAGCATCCGCGCTTCAGGCGCTGCGACGGTAGCGACCTGTGACAGCGGGACTTCGCCGCCATAGGCCTCAACGCGGACCGGCTCCAGCAGCGCTGCATTGGCCCGGCCAGAGCGCAGGCCGGCGAAATCCCGGCGCAGACTTTCCAGCGCGCCATCCATGCGGCGGGTCAGATCCTCAGTAAGCGTGTTCAGTTCAGCCACAGTGGCTCTCCTACAACAAAACCGGCAGGCGCGTTCCCTGCCGGGTTAACCATAGATGTTCAGTGCGCGTCCTTGCGCTGTATCAACTGGCTTCTTCGATACGGGTAAACAGTCCCTCACCGCGCATGACACGCTGGAACGCCCCGGCCTCGTGAATGTTGAAGACCACGATCGGGAGCCTGTTTTCACGCGCAAGGCTGATAGCCGCCGCATCCATGACATTGAGATCACGGGAGAGGACTTCAAGATAGGTCAGATGATCGTAACGCTTCGCATCCGGATTCTTGCGCGGGTCCGAGCAATAGACGCCATCGACCTGCGTGCCTTTGAGCAGGATGTCGCAATCCATTTCCGCCGCACGCAGGGCCGCGGCCGTATCCGTCGTGAAGAACGGATTGCCTGTGCCCGCCGCGAAAATCACCACCCGGCCTTTTTCCATATGGCGCACGGCGCGCCGACGAATATAGGGCTCGGCAATTGACGACATGTGAATGGCAGACATCACCCGGGTCGGCACCTGTTCGCGCTCCAGTGCATTCTGCACCATGAGGGCGTTGATGACGGTCGCGAGCATACCCGCGTAGTCGCCCTGAGCGCGATCCATGCCGCGAGCGGCCGCGGTCAGGCCACGGAAGATGTTGCCGCCACCGACCACGAGGCAGACCTGCACCCCACTCTGCGCCACGGCGGCGACATCCGAGGCAATACGATCGACCGTATTGGCGTCGACACCGTACTGACCGGTGCCCATCAGCGCTTCCCCGGAAATTTTGAGGAGTGCGCGACGAGGTGCGACGGAGCCTTCAGCGGTGGTATTCATGGTACCTCAATGAGAGCGGGTGATCGGATGTCTGTCCGCGCCCTCCCTTGCCCTCTCGGACCGTCGGACACGGAACCCGAGGCAATCTCTTATCGTTCACCGGCGTGTATCACAAGAAGAGACCCGCACATGAGTGCGGATTCCGCGATGCTGGCAAACGAGAGCGATATTTCCCCGAAAGAACGGCAGGCAGGCCCGGCGCTCCGTTTCAGAGCGTGTCGTCCAGCCCGATCGCGCGCAGACGCGCCCGCTCCTCGTCCCAGCCAGCCCGCTCTTTCACATTGAGAAACAGGTGGCAGGGGCGTTCCAGCAGCGAAGCAAGCTGAAGGCGCGCCTTCAGCCCGATCTCACGGATACGGCGCCCCCGCTCCCCGATCAGAATCGCCTTGTGGCTGGCGCGGGAAACGTAAACCGTCACATCGATGCGAACCGATCCGTCAGGCCGCTCGACGAAGCTTTCCGTCTCGACGGTCGCGCCATAAGGCACTTCTTCGTGAGTCTGCAGGAAGATCTGCTCGCGGACCAGTTCTGCCGCCAGCAGCCGATCAGGCAGATCGGTCATGTCGTCTTCGGGATAAAGATACGGCCCGACGGGGAGCGTCTCGGCAAGACGGTCGAGGAGGTCCTCGACGCCGTTGCCGCTTTTGGCGCTGATCATGAAAACATGCTCGACGGGAATCATCTCGGCGATGGATGCGGTCAGCGGCAGGAGCGACTGCGGCGTCACGAGATCGGTCTTGTTCAGCACGAGCCACACGCGGCGACCAGCCTTGGCCAGCTGTTCGACGACGGCCACTGTCGCATCATTGAGGCCGGATTTTGCGTCAACCAGCAGCAATGTGATGTCGGCATCCTGGGAGCCTGTCCACGCGGCGGCGACCATTGCCCGGTCCAGCTTGCGCTTTGGGCGGAAAATACCCGGCGTATCCACGATCATGATCTGCGTCACGTGCCGGACCAGAATACCCAGCACGCGGAAACGTGTCGTCTGGGCTTTCGGACTGACGATGGAGAGTTTCGCGCCCGCCATCCGGTTGAGAAGTGTCGATTTTCCGGCGTTCGGCGCACCCACAAGGGCCGCGAACCCGCACCGTGTCTGTTCAGTCATTTCCGTCCTGCTCCCGGTGCGGCGTTAAATCTCATCAGTAAATTGGCGGCGGCGGCACTTTCAGCGGCGCGTTTGCTGCCTGCCTCGCCCTCGCCCACCATGCCCGCGGCGTGGACTGCAATGACGAAACAGGGCGCATGGGATGGACCATCCGCGCTGACCGTCTCGTAAACCGGCAGGGCGAGACCACGCCCCAGCACCCATTCCTGCAATGCCGTTTTCGGGTCTTTCGGTGGCTTGGCCTGAGCGATGATCGCGCTGCCCCACCACTGCCGCACCAGCTTGCGTGCCGGGTCCAGACCTCCATCAAGGTACAGGGCGCCCAGAACGGCTTCCAGCGCATCCGCCAGAACATTGGCCGTGCCACGGATGCCAGCCCGATCTTCGTGCTCCGCGACATCCAGAGCTTCCGGCAGCCCGACATCCTCGGCAACCGTGGCCAGAGCATTGCGGGACACGAGATGGGCATGACGTGAACCCAGCGCGCCCTCCTGCTCGTCCGGATAGCGTTCGAGCAGCAATTCCGCCATGAGCAGCCCGAGCACGCGGTCGCCGATAAATTCCAGCCGCTCGTTGGACCCCGCGCCCTTGGCCTGCCGCCGACCGCGCCCGGAACTCCGCTGATGCGCGGCCGAGCGATGCGTCAGCGCCTCTTCAAGGATTTTCACCTTGCTGAAGCGATATCCGATCCGCTTCTGGAGGTTATCCAACGCCGTCTGGTCCACGAGATGTCCGTTCGTCACAATCGTTCAGTGCACGACATGGAAAAGCCGGGCCCACCGGATTTCCGTCGGCCATGCCCAGAACTGCCAGAACGGATGGCGCATATCCACCGAGAAGAAGATCATACCAGCCCGTCCGACGAGATTCTCCATCGGCACGAAGCCGAGATCCTCGTCGCCTTCGCCCATGAAGCGACTGTCCGCGCTGTGATCGCGGTTATCGCCCATCGCGAAGAAATAGCCCGGCGGCACGACATAGTCGGGGGTGTCATTGCGCAGGCCGTCCTCGGGGAAACGCAGCACCTGATGCTCCACCGGCGATGCGCCTTCGCTGCCCGGCAGGGTTTCCAGGCACCGGTGACCGGCCCGGTTCAGGTGGTTCTCGTCTTCTTCCGTGTAATCGCCTTCCGGGACGCAACTCACGGCGCCACCGTTCAGATACAACTGGCCACCACGCACCTGCACATGATCGCCGGGCAGCCCGACGATGCGCTTCACGTAATCAATGGAAGGATCTTTGGTGAAGCGGAAGACGGCCACGTCACCGCGATGAGGCTCGGCGCCCCAGATACGGCCTTCGAACAGGTTGGGCGACAGCGGGAAGGAATATTTCGAATATCCGTAGCTGTATTTCGAGACCCACAGATAATCGCCCACCTGCAGGGTCGGGATCATCGAACCGGAGGGAATATTGAACGGTTCATAGAGAAACGTGCGCACGACCAGAACCAGCAGAACGACACTGACAAGCCAGCGGACGAAATCGAACAGGCCCTCTTTCTTCGGCGCAGGCTGCTGGTCCCGTGCTGTTTCGTCCGTCCGCTTCATTCCGTTCCCTGTCTTCTTCATCGCCCGGTATTTCCGGGCGGATTATCCTTCGCCCCTGATCGGACGACGGCGGATGAAGCCGGGGAGGCAGGTCCCTGTCAAGACAAACCGCCTCAGACGGCGGGAATAGCTTCGATCATGACCTGCGCCAGAGCGTAGGGTTCGTCGTCTGTCATCGACAAATGGAGGCGACCCGTCATGCCTTCAGGCACCATCGTCGCCAGCCGCGCCGCGGCTCCGCCGACGAGCGTGAGGGTCGGCTGACCGGAAGGGAGATTCTGCACGCCGATGGTGCTGTGGAACACGCCGTCGGCAAATCCCGTCCCCAACGCCTTGGCGCAGGCTTCCTTGGCTGCCCAGCGCTTCGCGTAGGCACCGATCCGCGCCTGACCGTTGCGCCGGTCGGCGCGGGCGCGCTCGGTTTCGGTAAAGACGCGCAGAAGAAACCGGTCGCCAAACCGTTCGATGGCGCGCTCGATGCGCCGCATGTCGCACAGGTCCATCCCGGTGCCGATGATCATGACATGGTCTCTGTCACGACCGCGCCCGCTCGACCTGCGAGATCCCTTCAGCCGAACGCAATCCCCCGATCACACTGGAAAGATGCTTGAGGTCGCGGACTTCCACATCCACCAGCACTTCCATGAAATCGAGCTGCCTGTGCACGATCTTCAGGTTGACGATCGACCCGTCCTGCCTTGAAACCGCGTTGGTGATCGTGGCCAGCATGGTCGGTTCATTGGCGGCGATCACGGTCACACGGCCCACGAAAGGCTCGCTGGCCACGCTGCTGCCTGTTTTTCCCAGAGCGGCATAATCCCAGTCCACATCCAGAAAACGCTCCGGGGTGGCGGCGAAGGACTCTAGGGTCTGGCACGTCGCGGTATGGATTGTGACGCCCTTGCCGGTCGCCACGACACCGACGATCCGATCGCCCGGCAGAGGGTGACAGCAGCCGGCAAAGTGCACGGCGATACCGCTGCCCAGCCCGACAAGAGGCGTTGCGCCACCGCTGGTCTTCGGCTTCGGCATCGGGGGCCGTGCGACCAGACCGGGGATCATGCGCGGACCGCGCGCCGTCCTCCGAAGTTCGGGGTAGGCGGCATGCACCACGTCGCGCGGGCCGATACTGCTGGTGCCGACAGCAACGTAGAGATCCTCGACGGAAGACTGCTTGAGGTCTTTGAGCAGCGTCTCCAGCACCTTTTCGGAGCCATCCACGCCTTCCTGACGGAATGCCTTCGCCAGCGTCGCCTTGCCGGAATCGAGCGAGACCTGTCGCTGCTGCTGCGCCACGTAACGGCGGATACGCGCCCGCGCCTTGCCGGTGACGACGAATCGTTCCCATGATGGCGACGGCGCTCCGCCGCGCGCGGTCATGATCTCGACCTGATCGCCGTTCTGAAGTTCGTAGCGCAGCGGCACCAGCCGCCCGTTCACCTTTGCGCCGACGCAGGAATCACCGACCTGACTGTGGACGGCATAGGCGAAATCAACGGGCGTCGCCCCGGCTGGAAGCGGGATCAGCTGCCCTTTCGGCGTGAAGCAGAAGACCTGATCCTGATAGAGTTCGAGCTTGGTATTTTCGAGGAACTCATCCGGTGCGGAAGAATCTTCGAGGATTTCCAGCAGATCCTGCACCCAGCGCGGGCGCTTCATCCTGCCGACAGCCTCGCCCGGGGCGCTGCCGGGAGGGAGCTGCTTGTAGGCCCAGTGCGCCGCGACACCGTTCTCGGCGATGTCGTTCATGTCCGCCGTACGGATCTGCACTTCGATCTTCTGGTTACGCGGGTGCCGCAGCGTCACGCCGGTATGCAGGCTCTGATATCCGTTGGCCTTCGGCGTGGAGATATAGTCCTTGAAGCGTCCGACAATCATCGGGAACGCGCCGTGAATGGCGCCCAGCGCCGCGTAACAGGACTCACGGGACTCCACGATGATGCGGAATGCCATGATGTCGGACAACTGCTCGAACGCCACGTTGCGACGCTGCATCTTTTCCCAGATGGAATAAGGTGACTTCTCGCGCCCCTTCACCTCGACATGGGTAATGCCGGCTTCAAGACAGAGCCGGATCAGGTCCTTCTTCACGTCCTCAATGACGTCCGCGCCCTGTCCACGCAGATAGTTCAGCCGTGCCCGGATCGTCGCGTCGGCTTCAGGCTCAAGCTGCGCGAAGGCGAGGTTCTGGAGCTCCGTCTTGACGCGGTCCATACCGATGCGCCCGGCGAGGGGGGCATAGATATCCATCGTCTCGCGGGCGATACGGCGGCGGTCCTCGCGCTGCACGAAATGCAGCGTGCGCATGTTGTGCAGCCGGTCCGCCAGCTTGACGATGAGCACACGGATGTCGCGCGACATCGCCAGCACGAGCTTGCGGAAGTTTTCGGCCTGCTTGGTGCGGTCGGACTGGAGTTCCAGCCGTGTCAGCTTGGTGACGCCATCGACCAGTTCGGCAACGGTCGGGCCGAACTGCTCCCGCAGCACCTCGACGGTGATGCCGGTATCTTCGATCGTGTCGTGAAGGAGGGCGGTCGCGATGGACGGAACGTCCATTCGGAAACGCGCCAGAATCAGCGCGACGGCCAGCGGGTGGGTGATATAGGGGTCGCCCGCATCGCGGAGCTGCCCTTCGTGGGCATCACGCGCGACGGTGAAGGCACGCCGGACCAGATCGACATCCGCGTCCGGATTGTATCGGAGAATGCGCTGAATCAGGCGATCCGGCGAAATCTCGATACTCTCATCATCTGTATCCCGCATCACCGCGCCCCCGTGCGGAGAAAGGATGCGGGGATCCTGCCCCATACTCATGCCCGCCTCTCCAGCACTCCGGAACAGCCGGGCGGCATGACGGAAAGAGACACGGGGATAGCAACGTCTCCACGGCTGGCGGTGACACTGTATCTGTCCGGCTTAAGCACCGCCGGACAGGAGCACATGGATCAGCGCTTACCGCGACCCGACATTTCGGCTTCGAAAGCGGCCTTCATTTCCTCGGGGGAAAGATCCGTCACTTCTTCTTCAGCCGAGCTTTCCTGCAGGCCAAAGATATTCTGCTCGGTCGGGATAAGATCCATGACCTCTTCATCCGCAGGCTCAGGCTCAGGCGCACGCGCCAGCGAGCGGATCAGGTCGGTGCGCAGGGGCTCGAGCTGGATCGTTTCGTCAGCGATTTCACGCAGGGCAACGACGGGGTTCTTGTCGTTGTCGCGGTCGACTGTCAGTTCCTCGCCGCGCGAAAGATTGCGCGCCCGCTGAGCCGCAAGCAGAACCAGCTCGAAACGGTTCGGTACTTTCTCAACGCAATCCTCAACTGTGACGCGTGCCATGGCCCATGGCCTCCCGAAATTCTGATTAAAGAAGTTTTATAGCATCAGCCGCCTACATTGGGAAGACGTGTCTCACTGCTCCACACATCAGGCGGCACGCTTCCGCATCGCACATGCCCATCACAACCGCCGGATTGTCTGGGGGGGGAGAGCGACGATCAGCTCGTCCACACTGTGTCCCGAGACGGCATCCTTCCACTGCGGGGCCACATCGCGCAGGGGAAGCAGGACGAAAGCCCGCTCCGCAGCCCTGGGATGGGGAAGAAGCGGGGCCTGTTGCTGGCGGATCAGACCCCCCATATCAATAAGGTCGAGATCGAGGGTGCGGGCCGCGTTGGGAACGCCGCGCTCACGTCCGAATGCCGCCTCGATGCCATGCAGTGCACCAAGAAGCATTTCCGGCGATAAAGAAGACTTGCCCACCACGACACCGTTTATGTAGGGAGGCTGACCAGAGGGCGGAACAGGCTCGCTCTCGTACCAGGGGGAAACGGCATCCACATGCAACCCGACAAGGCCGCTCAGCGCCTCGACGGCTGCGTTGCAGGTTGCGGCAGGTTCCAGCGCGTGGCCGGACACCGGATCGCGGCCAGCCAGATTGGCACCGACAGCAATCACGACGAACATTGCTTCATCCCCGCCCGACCCTATCTTGTCCCCATGCCGTCCGGCCGGAAATTCAGCATGACTTTTTCGACGATGCATAACCAAGCCTTAACTACTCTGCCATATACTCGCCAGCATTAAAGGAAACCAGACTTAATGATTATCCACAAGACAGAACGAACCTGCCTCTTTATTGACGGATCAAGCCTTTATTCAGCTTCGCGGGGTCTCAATTTCGATGTCGATTACCGCAAATTGCTCGATTTTTTCTCAAATCGATGCAATCTTCTGCGGGCTCATTATTATGCCGCGATCCTCGATACGGAAGAATATTCTCCGATCAAGCCGCTGACAGACTGGCTGTCCTATAACGGTTACTTTCTGGTTACGAAAACAGCCCGGGAATACACTGACCAGAACGGCCGCCGTCGCATCAAGGGCAATATGGACATCGAAATCGCGGTGGACATGATGGAAGCAGCGCCTCGCATTGATCACGCAATTCTCTTCACGGGCGATTCAGATTTCCGCCGGGTTGTGGAGGCCGTGCAGCGGCAGGGCGTCCGCGTTTCCGTCGTGTCATCCATGCGCTCTTCTCCGCCCCTGATCGGCGATGAACTCCGCCGTCAGGCTGACCAGTTCGTTGATCTGGCCGATATTGCCGATGAAATCACCCGCCGTCAGGCCGAGCCGCGCCCGCGCCAGACACCCATCCGTCATCCCGCCGATCAACTGAGCGAGCCGGAATAAATTCTTTGCATTTTGCTCGCTCTTCATCAGGAGGGCGAGCACGAGATTGCCACAGGAGCACCCACAGCATGGGAGTCGCACTTTCGCCCGTTATTGATGCTCCCCATGCCAGTGAGCCTGTCGACAACTGCTCATTATGCCCGCGTCTTGTACTGTGCCGGTCGCAGACAGATATCGCGCTACCAGCCACTCCCCTTGGCCCGAGCCACGCACGTGTTCTGATTGTCAGCCTAGCGCCCGATCATGAGCGCGGACCGCAATTGTCGTTTCTCGACAGCGAGGCTGAAGCCCTTCTTTACGCAACATTGACCGAATTGGGGTTTGCCGAAACCCGCGTCAACGACAATGGAGAGGCAACCGTCATCCCTGTCGAAAGCCGTATCGTCAGTGCCATACGATGCCCTGCTCCGGCTGGCGTGCCTCAGCCCTCCGAAGTGGCGACATGCAACCAGTTCCTGCGTTCAGAACTGCAAACCATGCCCAATCTGCGGATCGTCGTGACCCTTGGCGTTCTTGCTCATAATGCCACACTGGCGGCCTGCGGCGTGCCGCTTTCCCGCGTGAGTTTCCAGAACGGGCAGATCACCGGCATGCCCGATGGCCTCAAGATCGCGAACAGCTACTACCTTTCCCGCCATACCCTGAACACCGGGCAGGTCAGCCCCGCACATTTTCGCAATCTCATGACGGCTGTCCGCCAGGAACTCGACAACGCGTCCTGATTGCTCTGCGCCGTCGCACCCGCAATCCTCCGGTCAATAGCGAAACTTTGACCAGAAGATCTGCCTGACAGCAGATCCCTTCTTCTTTCGGCCTGCCACAAACAGGAATGAAAGAAACGATCCCCAAATCTGATGGTTATTTCCTTGTGACTGGACGAGCGGTGCCGGATGGGAAACCCTCCGTGCGTATGAGGCATTAAGACTCAGAGACACGCTCCCATCCCGGCCCGGAGACCACAGCCATGCCCCACCTGACACCTGAAAATACGCCCCGAATCGGCTTCATCGGCTACGGTGCGATGGCCAGCCGCATGGGCGATCACCTTCGTGCGGCCGGTTACACCATCAGCGCCTATACGCCTTCCGGGAGAAGTCCCGACCCCACCGTCAGCATGCTGGCGACGCCGCGCGCACTTGCACAGCAGGCAGACGCCATTCTGGTCTGTGTTCCTGATGACGAGGCGCTTGCCGCGTCCATGTATGGCGACAACGGCGCGCTGGCCGGGATGAAACCCGGCACGATGCTCCTCAACACATCCTCCGTCTCACCTGAGGCCAGTACGGAACTCTTCGCGTCGGGCAGGAAGGCGGGCGTCATCGTTCTGGATTCTCCCGTATCGGGGAGCACGCCAGAAGCGGAGACCGCCAATCTGGTGATTCTCGTGGGTGGCGACCCCGAAAATGTTGCCGAGGCGGCGCCGATCTTCGACGCGATCGGCAAGCTGACCCTTCATGCAGGTCCGCCCGGAAGCGGCACGCGCCTGAAGCTGGTCATCAACGGCATCATGGGCGCTGGCCTGACGACCCTTGCTGAAGCCGTCGGTTACGGACTGGCTTCGGGCCTCGACCGTTCCACGCTTTTCGACGCACTGGATCAGGTGGCGGTCATTTCCCCGCATCACAAACGCAAGCTCCGGGCCGCAAAGGAAGGCGATTTCGCATCGCAGTTTCCGGCGCGTCTCATGCAGAAAGATATGCGGCTGCTCCTTGACGCGGCAGCACGGGAAGTCGTGCCCGTTCCGACGCTTGCCGCCGCGACGCAACAACTTTCACTGGCACGCCGCCTTTCGCCGAATGAGGACTACTCCTCGCTTATTCGTGTCATGGAAAAAATCGTCGCGAATGACGACTGAGGCAGAGTCGGCATTTTAGAGGCTGTTTCAAAAGCTCTCTGCTGAGCGCGACCGCCCCTCAGGGTGCGCGCGACCGGCGGGGGTTCTTGAGTATTGAAGCGAAACAGTCATGCAGGTCGTGCGCATCGAAGAGCGGACAACGCACGTCGCATCGCCAGTAGGGAACTTTGAACACGCTTCTTATAAAGGGTTCATCGCCCGCGCAGACCGGAGATCATGACCGCAAGTCGGTCGCCACTCCCCCGACCGGGCGTGTCCGGCCCCACAGGACCACGCTTCAAATCCCGCATGGCCAGCACGACGGGCAGCGTCGCCAGCCGTGCTCGTCGAATCAGGGACCGGTCGGGCAGGAATGCTTCTCCCTCAATGGAAAGCCGTTTTAGCAGAGCGCCAAGGCGATCATCGTTCAGCAACGCCACTCCATCGGAGTCATGAGGCAACCCCGCATCCTGAAGGGCTTCTTCGGGAAGGGGCATACGTCCGCTCAGCAGCACCTGCGGCAGATGGCGGATGAGCGACCCCACACCAAACGCGGCACCAGCCTGACTGACCGCATCAAGCAGGGTCTTGTCCTGAATGCCCAGCAGATGCCCTACGATCCGCTGCATCTCACCGGCACCGTCGCGCATCGCCTTTCGCCATGCCGTCCAGTCCGGCAGCCGACAGAGTTCGGCCTCCCGTGCGTCGATGAGCGTCAGCAGGGAAGAAGGGGCGATTCTTCCACTTTCCAGCAGATCCGCCAGCGCGATCGCCACATCATGACGCGCCTGTCGCCCGACATTGGGGTTCTCCACCACATCCCGCCACCATTGCAGACGGATGAGGCCCGCCATCGGGCCTGTCACCGACGCCGAAACCGGCAGCACCAGTGCTTTCGACAGCTCACAATTCAGGGCAATGATCGCAAAGACGGCCTCCCGCGTGGCTGGAGGGAGGAACATCGCGCAGAAAAAGCGGTCCGGATCACAGAGTTGTGCGATCGACCCGCATGACTTTTCTACGGAATGCGTGGGATCCTTTTGCGCGCTCACACCGTTGAACCTTTTAGAGAAGCTACACGCCGCCTATCACGGAAGGGTCTCTTGACGACCATCCTGACGGCACATAGCTGTTGAGGGCGACATCGTCTCGCCCTGCAATCGTGATTGCATTCCAAGGAGATTATCATGGCGTTTGAACTGCCTGCCCTTCCCTACTCCTATAACGCGCTTGCCTCGAAAGGCATGTGCCAGGAGACGCTGGAACTCCATCACGACAAGCATCATCAGGCTTATGTGACGGCTCTGAACAACTTCGTCGCGGCGAAGCCGGAACTTCAGGGCAAGTCGCTCGACGAGATCATCCTTGCCGTCAAGGGTGACGCAGCACAGGCTCCCGTGTTCAACAATGCCGGTCAGCATTGGAACCACATCCTGTTCTGGCAGAACCTGTCCTCGAACGGTGGCGCTATTCCGCCGGCCCTTGAAGCCAAGATCAAGGAAGATCTGGGCAGCGTCGAGGCGTTCAAGGAAGAATTCAAGAAAGCCGCCATCTCACAGTTCGGCTCCGGCTGGGCGTGGCTGGTTCTTTCTCCGAGCGGCAAGCTCGCCGTGACCAAGACCGCCAACGGCTCGAACCCGCTGGCCGAAGGTCAGGGCACCACCCTGCTGGGCCTCGACGTGTGGGAGCACGCTTACTACCTCGACTTCCGCAACCGTCGTCCGGACTACATCACCAACTATCTCGACAAGCTTGCCAATTACGAGTTTGCCGAAGCTCAGCTGAAGGCTGCCTGAGCAGACAAAAAAAGGGCCGGAGTAATTTCCGGCCCTTTTCATGATGTCAATTCAGCAGGCAAAACACCCGACACAATGTCGGCTTGCAATAAAGTAGTTTTCAATAAATCAGGAATATATACTTCCAGTTTCAATATATTTCATGATTCTGAAAATGACAGAATCAAAATAAAGTACAGAAATATCTTTTTCTTAAATGGAAAGCGCACATCCCGGCATCTTCATTGCCAATGAATGGCGCGAAATACTTTCTTCAAATGATCAGGTCAGCCTTTGCTTCCCCACGCGGCGAGCAAATCGACGATCGCCTGTGAGGTCATCTGTCGCGCATGTGACAAAGCGAGCACCGCTCCCCCATTCAGCAGTTTGCCATCTGCGGACAGAACCAGAACGGCTGGCACGGCTTCGACTTCCGCCCCATACTGTCGCGAAATATCCATGTTCTCATTGCGACGGGCAACGTTGACAAGCGCAACCTCGAAGTTCTGGGCGACCCAGGCAGAGACCGAAGGAAGAGCCAGCACACCGGACACAGCCCAGCAGTCCGGAGACCAGTTCCCACCAAAAATCAGCAGGACGGGACGGCCACTCACCTTCGCCCGACTGAATGCCCCGGCAACAGCAGCGGACGCCCCCTGCGAGGCTGCGTAAGGCACCACAACCGGCCGCACAGGCTCATTCGTCAAAGTCGGGGTTGGCGTCATGGTTCGGGCCAGGGCAACGGAACAGGTCAGCCCCCCCGCGACGATGCCCATCATCGCCCGCAACATCAGTGTATTCAAACGCATCACAGCTCCTCTCTCCATGGACCGTGATGTCGTCTTTTCTCTGTCACAACGGACATCCGCAACAACAGAATGTTTCTTTCAGAACATTCCGTCTTCTGCCCAGAAGAACGTCACCTCATGCTTGTTGTGGTACAGATGGGCGATGTGCGCTCCCGGAATGGCGGCGAACTCATCCAGAATGGCAAAATCGGTTTCGCCCTGAAACTTTATGCTCATCACAATCCGCGCCGTTCGGTTTGCTTCGATCCACCGTCTGACAAGTGCCAGAAGCCGCTCCGGATAAGCGATCACATCGGAAAAGAGCCAGTCCACACGAGGTTCGTTCTGAGGATCAAGACCAAAGGCGCTCTCCTGCCGGAAGGACACACCCGGCATCGCTGCGACGGAAGGTGCCAGCGGCGCACGATCCACGGCCGTCACCGAGGCTCCAAGGGCCGCAATGGCCCATGTCCAGCCGCCCGGCGTGGCTCCCAGGTCGAAACAGGTTTCGCCGGGGTGAGGCCAGCGCCCCAGCCGGGTGCAGGCCTCCCAGAGCTTCAGATAGGCCCGTGACGGTGGACCTTCCCGATCCTCGACGAATTTCGGTTCGCCCATCGGAAACGGACTTGTCTTGGACTGCGAAAAAAGCAGCCTGTCCGGCGCCAGCAGCGTCCACGCCCCTAAGGGACTGGCAGGAGGCTGTTGCGGAAAGGCCAGTGGTGCTGCTTTCACCGGCGGCAATTTTTCGGAGATCAGCGAAGCGCGGCGGAAAAAATCCACCGGCACGGCGGCCCAGTTCCGCTGGCGGCTTTTCAGGAGACGCGCGGCCTCCCCGATCGATGCGATCGTCTGTGTCTCGGGGGCGGTCCATACGTCCAGCGCCCATACGCTCTGAACGGGTGGCGCAGCGCAAAGGGCCAGTCGTCCCCACCATGAAACGGCAGGTGCACCGAGCCGCTCAAGCTCTCTATGGAGCACGACTTCATAGCCGGGAGGTGCGACGTATACGCTGCCGATCGTTGTCTCAGTCATGATCGAACAGGAACCCCACTCCAAGAACAACCCATGACAGGATCAGCAAGGATCCCCCCGTGGGAGCGACCGCACCGAAATGGTGGCCTGAAAAAGCCGTCGCATAGAGCGCACCGCAGAAGAGGGCTGTGCCCGGAAGCATCATGCTTCCCGCCAGCGCCTGCACCCGTGATGGCTTGCGCAGGCCCACACCCAGCGCGAGCAAAGCCAGAGCGTGCCACATCTGCATCTGCACGGCTTCGCGCACAATATCCCGCCCTTCCGGCAACCCGAACCGCTCAGCCGGAAGGTGAGCTGCCACCGCTCCCATCACGACGGCGGCCGCTGCCATCCAGGCGCCCAGAAGCCGCCAAATTCGCGCGATGTTCATAGTGATCCTTCTTTCGTGGAACCGCCCCCGTCAAAGAGGCGTCATATCCGTGCCCCGGAGCGCTTGCCGATTGTGCCGATACTCTTCCTCGTGGTAACCGCGAGAAAGGAAACCGGCAAGAAAACCAATCAATGGCGTGACACGGTTTCCACGGGAAATACCCGCAACAAAGAGTATGACCATGAAAACATTCAGCAAGATTGCAGCTGTCGCCGCCCTGACTGGCCTTGCCGCCTGCGCCACCACTCCGCCGCCTGCTCCTCCCGCTCCGCCGCCGCCGGCTGCCCTGTCCGACACGGACGCGACGTTCGTGCAGACTGTCGCCCAGATCAACCTTGCCGAAACGGCGCTGGGCAAGCTTGCAGCCACTAATGCCGGCACGGCTGGCGTCAAAAACTACGCACAGCACATGGTGACCGATCACACCGCAGCCGAAGATCAGCTGACGACCATCGCATCGGGTCATGGTGTCACGCTTCCCACCGATCCGAATGCTGACGATCAGAAGACGATCAAGACACTGGGAGCCGAAAAAGGCGCCACCTTTGATCGTGCCTATGTCGCCAACGCCATCACCGGCCACACCAAGGCGGTCAAGCTCGCCAGCGACGAAGCCGCTTCCACAACGGATGCGGACCTGAAGTCCTTTGCACAGTCTTTCCAGAAGACGGCACAGGCGCATCTTGAAGCTGCCGAAGCTCTCAAGAACCATCGTGGTCATACAGGTGTCTATCGCGGGCATCGCCACGCGCACACGCACTGAGTCCAAAAGCCGTTTCGGGAGCTATGACCGCTCCCGAAACCGTTTTCGCAGGATACGCTCCTGCCTGATGATGTGCTCTGACAGAGTCCTTTACGCAGCAAGGTCATTTCTGCACGTCCGAGCCAATACGCCTCCACCGGAACACCCTGTTACCGCCTCCTCCGGTGCTACATGATAATTCGGGATATGAACTGTTTATCTCAGCTCTTTATTCAACTCGAATTCTTCACGAATTTTTTTCTAAAACCAATCGAACGTCATCTGTTCTGGTGCTGTTTTTCGTAATAAGTATGGTTTTCTTACTTACGGCATCTGCATCGGCCGAAATACATCCGCAGAGAGAGCTGATAGCGGGCACATGTCTGATGTCTCTGCCGCATGAACTGACGTTCTTGTTGAGAAAAACGGGATCTCATCCAGACTACCGCGGGTTTTCGCCTTATGGTGCGCCTCCCCTAGTGAGCAACCCTTCATGCTATGCTGGACCACCCACCACATTCAGACAGCGACAATCACGCCACAGGCTTTAGAGCCCTTTTGGAAATTGCTGTTCGCTTTCAAAGGCAAGCTGTCCGCAAGGCGCTTAACCGCCAGATTGACTGTTTCCGGCCGGTTCCATGTTTCACCTCTGCACCACGTGGGGGCTTCCAGTCTGAAACAGGAATTTCCAAAAAGACTCTTACCATTCCGGTCACCCATCCTGCCGGTAAAGCATCATGGTCGCCGCCCATCAGAATGTGTTCGTCACCCGATATGAAGCAACGCGCGCATCAGAAAATCATATTTCTAATCCGTGATCTTTCGGAATAATGAATATTCCTGATGGCCTCTTTTTAATCATGCGCGTTCTTCAGGACGTCCGCGTCAACCAACAGGCATGATGTTTTACCAATCGGCATGCCCTGCGAAACGCTTGGCAATGCAAATACCAGTTGGCTGCACTCCCGCAGCTTCGAATCAGATTTTATCTCAATATACGCATGAATGGCCTGAATGCCGTTTCCACAACAGGCTTACAATGTCGAGAAATTTGATAATGTTCATGATATCAGGCGTCGTACAGCCAGTATTTACAATATGACGTAAGGCTAGTTTTTATGGAGAATACAACATGGACATGCGTTACCCTTCGCTCGTGCCATGAGCGTTAAATTGCGACGTAAAAAACGTCACTCATAAGTGCTGCTTGCTATCGATTTACAGTTTAAACATCACAACCGCAAGTAATACAAAGAATAACGCTTCTTCTGCACCACAAAGGAGCTGTCAGTTTAACTTTTGAAGGGCAACCCTGAGTCTCTTTGATATGTCAGGCAATTTTCAAACCTGCGTGTCATCTGCGGTGATCACCGAAAAACGCCGGACCGCTACAAGTTCAGAGATGAGTGCAGGAAAAAGGCAACTGGCCATCGGCAGACCTATGACGACACCGGCGATGCCATGCAGGGCAAACGATAACCATAGAAACGATTTTGTCCTGCCATCAACCGCAGCAATGAAACTCAGCAAGCCGCATACAGCAAGAAAAGCCGGCGCATACCGGAAAATAACCGTATGGGAAAATGGCCGGGCACCCACGGCATGTCCCACCCCCGCGACAGCATCTCCGATCTGACGGCCGGTGGTCAGCCACAGGGCGAGATCGAACAGAAGCCTGAAAGGGAGAAAAAGCGCTTCCAGAACACTCTGGAGCAGAAACAGAAAGCCTGAGAGCAGGTCTGGAACCAGAAGAACAGCGAGTGTACAGGCGCACGATATCGCAACGACGGCCTTAAGAAGTCGCGCGCCCTCCACCGCTCGGGAACCAGAAGAGGTAGAAGGAAGGACCTTCAGTCCTTCCACCATTTGATAGGCTGCTGTCCGTCTTCGTCCACAGCGATCTCTGCATCGTTGGAGCCGGATTTAGGCTTTACCGACGTTGATTTGGTCTGCTGCCGGAATGCCTTGATCTCGGCGTGAGCCAGCTTTACCGCAGCGCGCTCATTCTCGAGTTCGACAGTCCGTTCTGCGAGTTCCATGTCCCGCGTGGCCAGAGCCTGTTTCAGTTCCGAAACCAGAACTTCCGCATGACCGAGGCGCGTTTCCAGAGACCGGTGGCTCATTTCCAGTTCGTGAACCAGACGCTCGGCTTCAGCTCTCGCCCGCTTTTCATTTTCCAGCGCGCGGTTTGCAACCTTCGTATCGCTGTCGCCGGAAACGGACAATGTGGCGCGCGCCGGAGCCCGTGAAAACGGGTTGTGCTCAACGGGAATATCGCCATCCCGCACAAAACGACGCTTGCGGAACTGTCCTGAACTGTCCTGAGCGGGACGCGGCGAGAGGCGAAGCTGATCATTCGCTTTCGGACGCTCACCCGATGATGAAGGAGAAGAAGAGGGTTTCGCCTTATGGGAACCCATCCGATTCAGCGCCCGCAGCGCTGCCTGTTCCACATCATGATCGACAGGCTCATCCTGCACGGAATCCTGCCTCTGATGAGTCATTTTCAATAATCTGCTTTCCACCAGCATTCTTTCAAAATATTGCCCATCCCGACGTCACTGTTCCGCAAAAGCCCCGAAGCAATGCGAACATGAAAATCATCAGATGGAGCTTGAATAAGAGCACCGCAATTTGCGGCGCCCCTCTCGTCGGCGCCATGCACCGACTTCATCTTTCGATTGGATTAGGCCAGCACGTAACATGAAGCCATACAGACATCAAGAAACAAAGCGCGACTTTTTATTGAATAGCGACCGGATCGACTGACATGAACAATATGTAAATACCATGACGACTGCCGGGGCTGCCTTGCTCACGCGCCACCGGAAAACAGGGACGCGCCCGGCTGCCACAGAACGTCTGCCCGACCGTCTTCGTTGAGATGCCTGCTCAGCACAAAGAAGTAATCAGACAATCTGTTCAAAATCGGGCCCATGGCGGGGTTGATCGTCTTTTCCTGCGACAGGGCGATAATCGTCCGTTCCGCCTTCCGCACGGCTGTCCGCGCGACATGCGCCCACGCCGCAGCGACGGTTCCGCCGGGCAGCACGAAACTTTTCAGGGGTGCCTGACACGCACGAAGCCGCTCGATTTCAGCTTCCAGCGCGGGAAGAATATCCGTGCTCACCCGTTTCGCACGGGCAGATCCCTCCGGCATGCAGAGATCGCCGCCCATGTCGAACAGCAGGTTCTGCACCGCCATCAGGCGGTCTGAGAGGATCGGATCGCCCGGATCGACATGACTGCGCAGCACGCCGATCGTGGCGTTCGTTTCGTCCAGAACCCCGATAGCTTCGATATGGAGATCGGCTTTGCTGAGGCGCGTGCCGTCCCCGAGAGATGTCTCTCCCTTGTCACCGCCACGCGTGACAATCCGATCGATTCTGACAGCCATATTCCGTCCTGTCTTCGTTATTGTCCCGGAAACAAACACCTGACACCGCCGCACGCGAGGAGGACAGGTGGCCAGAAATCCTCATCCGACGCCGATCATGGAGAACGGCACGCCTTTTCTGTCAACCTCTCAGGCTGCCGTCACTTTTTCTTGTTCTTTGCCGCGCTCTTCGCCGCATCCGGCAACGGCTTGGCATCGCGGCTCGAATAGCGCGTGATCATCTCCTCGACGGCACCGGCCGCTTCCCCTGCTGCCGCCACAGCGATATCGCCCCACATCCCATCCAGCGAATGCGCCGGGATCTCGTGCAACTGGGTCGCGATGCCGACTTCATTGCCTGCCTTGTCGGTCACCCGCCACTCGATGCGGATATTCTGCTGGGGATGGTTGCGGGTGCCGGGAGGCCCGTCCGTCATGTGAACCGTCGTGTGCACCACGAAATCCGCGTCGCTTCCCGAGGTCTGGATCGTGTCCTTCATCTCACGGAACATGACCGTGAAAGCACGGGCCAGAGACACATCCCCGTCGCCCGGAGCGCCCGTCACGCCCTGAAACCAGATCCTCGCGCCCCGGTGCTTCAGACTGTGGGGGTCTTCTTCCATATCCTGCGCCATGATGCCGGTCAGGATGCTCACCACCTGTCCGGCCCCCTGCTGTGACGCATCCCTAAGGACTTCAGGACTGGTCATCGCCCACGAGGAGGCCGGAACAGCCGGACCTTCCTGTGTCGCCCTGACCTCACCCTGCGGCGTCATCACCGAGTAAAGCGGCACGATCATGTCGCCGCGCCGTTCCGTATGGAGCCTGAGCCACCAGTCGCCGCGACGCACCGGTTGCGTGATGGCCGGAACCGACTGATCGAGGAGAGCCTGCGTCACCTGAGAAGCCCAGAGCTTATCTCCTTCCGGAGTCAGAGCACTGTCCGAAGGCACTGGGACATCAAGGCGGGAGGTCGGAGCGGTTGCGATTCCTCCGTTGCCACCTTTGCCGCGATTCTCGAAAGGATGCGGCACCGAAAGGCAGCCCGACAGCAGACAGACCGTGGAGAAGGAAAGAAAATTCGAAAAAACCCGTTTCATCAGTTCTGAAATCCCGCTCCGGTTCCTGCCGCGATCACCGAAATCTGGTGACCGATCTGGCCGCCACCTGCCAGCGTACGCCGTCGATGGCTGAAAAAACGTCTTTCATCAGGGAGCGTGTCCAGTCCGACCGATGCCAGCGCCGTCACTCCCGTGCGCGCCAGACGATTCATGCAGTAACCGGCAAGATCGAACTGGAAATGTGCCTCTCTGATCCCCGGCGCGAAGAAGGCGCCAGCTTCACCGTCCGCAGCCAGTGCCGCGTCCCGCATATCGGCACCGACTTCGTAACTCTTCTGCGCGATGCAGGGACCGACCACTGCCACCACATCCGCCGCCGCCGCGCCAAGTGCTTCCATCGCGGATAGTGTGGCTTCCAGCACGCCACCAACAGCGCCGCGCCAGCCCGCATGAGCCGCGCCGACCACTCGTCCATCCTTCGAGGCAAACAGCACTGGCCCGCAATCCGCCGTGATGACACCCAGCGCAACGTCTTCGCGTGTGGTGACCATCGCATCTGCAGATTGGCCTTCGCCGGGCTTCCACGGTTCCATGACCGTGATTACCCCGTCGCCATGCACCTGGGTCACGCCAAGAAGCGCGTCGCCGGGCAGTCCGAAAAATCCGGCGACGCGCGCACGGTTTTCCGTGATGGCAGCCGGATCGTCTCCTGAACGGGTCGAACAGTTCAGGCTGGCATAAGGCCCTTCCGACACGCCACCGATGCGTGTGAAGAACCCATGCCGCACAAAGGAAAGATAGGGACTCTGGACTACGGAGTCCGGCACCAGTCGTGCACTCATCATGTGTCTCCCCACGCTTGTTCTGGAAATCCCGGCAATCCACCAATCTTCGGTGACGTTACCGCAAGCGCCTTGAAAAGACGCCCCATGCGATCCGGCCCGATCAGCCGGTCAAGTCCGGCGCGGATCGTACCGGCCTGCTCCGGGGCTGCTGCGCACAGCGCCTCAGCCCGCTGGAGTGCGCCCAGCCCTCGCAACAATGCGCCCTGCTCGACCGGACCATAGCACACACCGCCCGCAGCCGTCGCGGCCCGCGCCATGGCGGCGAAATCGACATGTGCGGTCAGGTCCGCCGTCCCCGGCTCCGCCAGCGCCGAGACCGGACGTCCATCACGCAGCGCCTGAAGGGACTCTCCAGTGCATGAAACAGATGTTCCGTAATCGATGAACAGCGCCACGCCCGGCGCCTGCTCGAACCGCTGCGCCACCTGCCGTATGAATGCTGTCGATGCGGGCGATGTCTCGACAACGTCTCCCACCGTCACATGCCGCACCGCGACATCTGGCGGGACGTCGTCACACTCACACAATACCCATTGTCTCGGCTGCGTGAGGCCTTCCTGCACGAACCGCTCCTGCCAGCGTGTTTCGGCGCGCACGAACTGACGGATCGGCAAGGCATCCAGAAACTCGTTGGCGACCAGAACCATCGGTCCCGGCGGCACATCGGCGAGCGTGTCGTGCCAGCTTACAGGAACGTTTTTTCCATCCAGCGCCTTGCACTGCACGTCCCGCAGCCGCCGTGACGTCTCGATGAGATGCACCGACAAACCGGGCATTCTGTCCGGGGTGATGCGGGAGAGGACACGCAGCATGTCCGCCATCAGAGTGCCGCGCCCCGGTCCGGCCTCAACCAGCCGCACCTCTTCCCCCAGATTCTGCATGACCACGGCACACCATGCGCCGAGGAGCTCACCAAAGATCTGCGATATTTCAGGAGCGGTTACAAAATCGGCGAACGGATCTCGGCTGGCGTAATAGGCTGCGTTGGCGCGCCCCATGAATACATCCAGCCGTTCGATTCCGCTCGGTTCCGGCACCGTCACGCGCTTTCCTGTTTTCCATCGGGAAGGCCTGCATAAACCGGGGCGCGAAACGCGTGGATCATCAGCGCCACACCTGCGAGAATCATTGGAATACTCAGGATCTGCCCCATCGTGATGCCGAAGGAGAAGTAACCGAGAAAAGCGTCCGGTTCGCGAAAAAATTCACAGAAAATACGGGCGCAGCCATAGCCCGCGAGAAACAGGCCCGCCAGAAATCCGGGGCGCTCGCGCAGGCCATGATTTCGCGCGGCCATCAGCATCACGAGGAAGAGCAGCAGACCTTCTGTCAGCGCCTCATAGATTTGCGAAGGATGACGCGGATAACCGTCCGTTCCGGGAAACACCATGGCCCACGGCAGGCTCGGGTCGGCATAGCGTCCCCAGAGTTCACCGTTGATGAAATTGGCGATACGCCCGAAGCCCAGCCCGATCGGCACCAGCGTTGTCACACGATCGGAAAAAGCCAGAAAGCTGAGATGGTACCGGCGCGCAAACAGAATCATCGCCAGAATGACGCCAATCGCGCCACCGTGGAACGACATGCCGCCCTGCCAGACGGCGAAAATCTGTAACGGGTGGGCCAGAAAACTCTCCGGCTGGTAAAACAGCACGTATCCGAGCCGTCCGCCGAACACGACGCCGAGCGTCACCCAGACGAGAAAGTCGTCGGCCTGTTCGACGGTTGCGACACGGGGCGTCCATCTCACCAGTTTCTTGAGAAGCTGAATCCCGATGACGATGCCCGCGATATAGGCCAGCGCGTACCAGCGGATCGCCAGCGGCCCCAGATGGATCAGCACCGGGTCGAACTGCGGAAACATGAGCACGGGCAGCATGAAGAACCTTTCCTGGCCGGAGCCGGACAATCAGAGGTAAGGATCGGCCTTCGAGAGGTGATCGCGGACATAGCGCCGGATCCCCTCCTCAAGACTCGTGAAGGGCTCCGCATAGCCTGCCGCTCGCAACCGCGACATATCTGCCTGCGTGAAGGACTGATACTGCCCCCGGAGACTCTCCGGCATGTCGACGAACTCGACCGCGCGCTTCACGCCGGCCGCATCGCAGACGGCATAGGCCAGATCGAGATAGGTCCGGGCCTCGCCGGTACCGCAGTTGAACAGACCGCTGGCATCGGGATGATCGTAGAACCAGAGCATCACCTTCACCACGTCGCCGACCCAGATGAAATCACGCATCTGCTGGCCGTCTGCGATATCGGGCCGGTCCGAACGGAACAGCCGCGCCGGGCGTCCGGCCTTCACGTCGTCGTATTTCACCTTCACGACGGAGATCATGCTGCCTTTATGGTATTCGTTCGGCCCATAGACATTGAAGAATTTCAGACCGGCCCACTGTGGCGGCCGGTCCTCACCGCGTTCGAGGTGACGCTTCACATGCAGATCGAACACATTCTTCGACCAGCCGTAGAGGTTGAGGGGTTCCAGCGCCGCGAGACGGGCGGGATCGTCGGAGAAAAGGTCCGGCTTGTCGGCCGCTCCGTAAGTCGCGGCTGAAGAAGCGTAAATGAATCGCACGCCACGCTGTGAACACCAGGCCCACAGGCGCTCCGAAAGGGTGACATTCGTGCGCCACACGAGATCGCCGTCACGCGCGGTCGTCGCGCTGATCGCGCCCATATGGAACACGGCCTCGACCTTGGGCTGCGTGCCGTCGGCCAGAAAGGCGTCCAGATCTTCGGGCGCGACGAGCCGGACCGGCACATGCCTCCGGAGGTTGCGCCATTTCCCGCTGTCGCGGAGGCGATCCACGACCACGACATCCAACCCGCGGGCGCAGAGCGCGGCCACGAGACACGAACCGATGAATCCGGCGCCGCCGGTGACGATAATCATGGGATGAGCCTTATAACGACGAGCCTGCCCCCCGGACAGGGGCGACGGGTTGGATTAATCCCATTTCAACGCTTATAAGCAAAACTTCACAACAGGATCGCGCAAGCCATCCTGCCACACCGAGGAGCACCGGAATGGCTGACAGACCGCGTATTTTTGATGACCTTGCCGGTGTCGCCGGGGGCGCGATCTCGGCTCTGGCCGGAATGAAGGAAGAAATCAACGCGCTGGTGCGCTCTCGCGTTGATGAAGTTCTCGGCCAGTTGCAGGTCGTCCGCCGCGAGGAGTTCGAGGTCGTGAAGGAACTGGCCGCCAACGCCCGCATGGCAGGCGAGGAAGCCGAGAAGCGCATCGCTGCACTGGAGCAGCGGGTCACCGATCTTGAAAACGTCCAGACGGCGCCGACCAACAACGGCGGCACCCAGAATTTCGGCTGGAGCGGAGACAGCGGCGCCTTCCCGAACTGAGAGCAGGGGCGAGGGCGTCATAAAAACAGTCATGACCCTGTCTTGCCGTGACCGGCGCGGGTCCATAGGCTGAACCCGGAGACGAATCGTTGCCTGATCCGTCTCTGATTCGCAGACGGAACCATCCTTTGGCGGGAATGGTTTCATGGCTTGGGAGGCCAGCATGCCAGCTCTGACGATGACCACCTCCACTCCCAACTCCAACCCACTCGATCTGATGGAACAGATCGTCTGCGGTTATGAATGGGCATTCGACCGCCGCAACTCTTCCGAAATGGCCGCCGAGGCCCCCGGAAAATGGTGCGATTACGGCCTGTATTTTTCGTGGTCGTCAGAACTCAGCGCCATGCACTTCACCTGCACGTTCGACCTGAAAGTGCCGGAAGCGCAGCGCAAAGCGTTGTTCGAACTGATCGCCCTGGCCAACGAACGCCTGTGGATCGGTCATTTCGCCATCGATATCGACAGCGGCACACCCATGTTCCGTCACGCGGTTCTGCTGCGGGGCGCACCGGGCGCCTCCATGGAAAGCCTTGAAGACATGGTGGACATCGCCATCACCGAATGCGAGCGCTTCTATCCGGCGTTCCAGTTCGTGCTGTGGGGCGGCAAGGCACCGGGTGAGGCGCTTGAAGCCGCCATGCTCGACTGCCTCGGCGAAGCCTGATGAGTGAGTCTCTCCCTTCGCTCCTGCTGATCGGCTGTGGCCAGATGGGAGGGGCTCTTCTCGAAGCCTGGATTGGGAGAGGTCTTGCGCCGTCGGTCGTCATCGACCGGCATCGCGAGACCCTTCCCGCCCCCCATCGCGTGGTGTCGTCGCTGGAAAACATACCGGCTGATTTTGTGCCCGCGGCTGTCATCCTTGCGGTCAAACCGCAAAAAGCGCAGCCCGTCATGGAAGAACTTGCGGCACACCGTCCCGACATAGCGTCCTCCGCCGTGATCGTTTCCGTGATGGCGGGCCTCACCACCGCTTCAATCGCTGAGACCCTGCGTTCACAGGCCCCTGACGCCACACCCGCCATTGTGCGGGCCATGCCGAACACGCCCTCTTCCATCGGACGTGGCATGACGGGACTGTATCGCGCCCCGAATGTGACCGAGGCGCAGAAAGCCCTGTGTGACACGCTTCTCTCCGCCGTCGGCGCGACTGTCTGGGTTGACGAGGAAGATCAGATCAATGCCGTCACCGCCATTTCCGGCAGTGGCCCGGCTTATATCTTTCTGCTGGCGGAACTGCTGGAAAAAGCTGCCTGCGGACTGGGTCTGCCAGATGAAGTAGCCCGTCTTCTGGCACGCAAGACCGTTTCCGGCGCAGGCGAACTGCTGGAGCAGAGCCCCGAGGATGCAGCTGAACTGCGTCGCCGGGTCACAAGCCCCGGTGGTACGACCGCAGCAGCCATCGCGGTGCTGAACGCTCCTGCAAACTGGCCATCCAATATCCCCGACGCCGTCGCGGCCGCCCGTCACCGGGCCCGCGAACTGGCCTCCTGACCTTTCCGCAACCAAGAGCCACTTCCCATGCCGATGGACGACGAAGACGACCAGTTCGATTCCACCCTGCTCGACGCCGCCATGGTGCTCGCGGCCAGCAAGGGATGGCACAACATCTCGATGCCGGAGATTGCGCGCCATGCCCGCCTTGATCTTGGAGAGGTGCGTCGACGCTATCCTTTCAAGACGTCGATTCTTCTGCTTCTCGGCCGACTTGCCGACCGTTCGGCTCTGGTTGACGACGGCTCTCTGGGCACGCCGCGGGAAACGCTTTTCGATTTGCTGATGCGGCGTTTTGACGTCTTCCAGCAATACCGCGCTGGCATCCTTGCCGTTCTTCGGACGCTGCCATTTGATCCCGGCACGACGCTTATACTTGGCGCTGCAACGGTGGACAGCATGCGCTGGATTGCTGGCGCCGCGAACGTGCAGACGACTGGCCTTGAGGGTATCCTGCGTGTTCAGGGGGTCGTCGCGCTCTGGACCTACGCTCTTCGGGCTTGGGAAAAGGACGAAAGCGAAGATCTCGGCACTACGATGGTGGCGCTGGAAAACGGCCTTGATCGCGCCGAGAGACTGGGACTTTTTCGTAACGCAGCAGAACAGTCGCCAGTAACGTCGTCTGACGCACAGTCCAGCCTGCCTGCTCCGGAAGCTGCCGACGCAAGCTTTAGCGATTTCTCGGACGGGGAATAATAGGAAAATCCCCCTTTACGCAGCGGTGGAGCCAGATTAGAACGGCAGGCACATGCTGCTACTGGGGTGTAGCCAAGCGGTAAGGCAGCGGATTTTGATTCCGCCATGCGGAGGTTCGATCCCTCCCACCCCAGCCAGACTTCGGCATGACGGTTCGTAGCCCGCCACACCTTGAAGTCAGCCTTTATTCAGACAGCTTTTTTCAGGTTGGGGCTCGCCTTGAAGCGGACGGTTTTACCTGCCTTCACCTTCACTGGCTCGCCGGTCCGCGGGTTCAGGGCCTTACGAGCCTTGGTCTTCTTGACGGTGAATGTGCCGAAAGACGGAAGGGTGAAACCACCTTCACGCTTCAATTCCTTTACAATCGCATCCATAAGATCTGCCGCTGCCTGATTGGCAGCCACCCCTGTGCAATTGATGGAATCTTGGATGACCGCAGCAATAAAAGCTTTACTCATGGACTACTCACACTCCTGGAATGCCTCACGCGACCAGGGCCTCTCGGACCGCTGCCGCCCACAAGAAACCACTGGCCAATGATGCGGCTTTTAACGTGCCACCTCTAAAGAAACCAGAAAAAAATACTCAGAAACGCAAAATCATCATAAAAAATCCCTCAAAAACCTTACTGTGCTGTACGATTGCCACGAAAAATCATTCGTTTCGCAAGGACTAAGCTACCATGATCGCAACCGGATAACGTTCATGCCTGATTCTGTCTGCCTCTTTGCCGCCTACACGCCCAAGGGCGAATTAGCGCCTCATACCGTTTATTATTTATCCGAACTGATTCAATGTGGCTTTACTATCCACCTAGCGCTCTCAGGATGCGATGATATCGCAAATAGCACACTCGATTTCTGCACTATAAATAAAATAATTCCATGGACACGCCCCAATATCGGACATGATTTCGGAGCGTGGAAAGACCTGATTTTACATGGCTACGCAGAGAAAGCATCACGAATTCTACTTGCCAATGACAGCGTCTTTGGCCCCTTTACTTCTCTGAAGCCTCTATTCAACCGTATGGCGAACAGAGACGCTGACGTCTGGGGATTACTGGAATCCCTTTCTGTCACACCCCATCTGCAATCCTGGTTCGTCTGTTTTGAGCACAGCAGTTTTCAGACGCCTGCCATTCAGCGAACGCTTTTGCAGGAGTTCGACCACATGAGCCGCGAGGAGCTCATCTGGCATGGAGAACTCGGTCTGTCGATTGCCTGCCGGGCTGAAGGTCTCACGACACAGGCAATCTGGAGCGACCGCCATCACCCGGTCAATCGCGTCTTCAAAACCAATGCCATGCATTCCAACTGGCAGAGAATGCTCCGTACTGGCGCCATTCCCTTCATCAAGACTGAACTATTACGAGACAATCCTTTCGGCCTCTCCAGCGCCACGCACTGGAAGGAAAACTTACCTGCCAGCAGCGGCTTCAATCCTGAATGGATCGTGGAATACCTTCAGACGCAGCCACAACGCCCCCAGAAGACACGCTCGAACTGGAAAGGCCGATTGCTTTACAAACTTGTTGAAGGCATCACCGACAAATCGTGAGTGCTGGAAACAGCCCTCTCTGCGTTCATGGCCCATGCCTGCGCCCGCTGATCGATCATGTCCTCAAAGGCCTGTCGAATTCTCGCAATGCAGGCTTTTTTATACGGAAAAATATCGGCTGGATCCCTGTCGTGGACGATCATGGCAGTTTCGACTTCAAACACTACCAGCGTCCCGTTCTGCAAAACGCCAAAATCCAGACCGAAGTAATCCAAACCTACTTTTTGACCGATTTCTTCCAGACCTTTTACAACAGTCGCTGGAAAATAGGATGTCATATCCTGCATGAACCGGGATTCTTCTGAGCGTCTCTCAGGAAAGACTTCCATTCTGGCATTATAATACCAGATTGCCCAATCCGCATGAATGGCAAGATGGACGGGATACGGAACTCCATCAATGAATACGACACGGTACTTTCGATAAAGACCATCGGCGCTGGCATAATCCACAAATTGTGTTACGTAATACTGCCCATGCGTAACGTTTTCCTGCATGTACCGGTCAAAAATTATCTGATCGTCAATTTTTGCCAAAGCATTTCCTGCATGTGAGGACACGGGCCGCACGAGCAAAGGAAATGGAGGAAGATCAGTAAATGGCGCCGTGATGGTATGACAGGACGGCACCATGACATCTGGAATGCTCGCCAGCAATTTGGGCACCAGCGACCTGCCTACCCCCATGATGGGGCCAGCCCGGTTGATGACCGGCACACCACTGCCACGTGCGATCGCCTCAGCCTCAAGAATGGCAGGCATTTGCCGCTCATCCTCGCCCATTGCCAGAATGACAGCCTCAGGACACAGCTTTTTCAGAGTCGCTGTCAGCATCGCGCGTTTAGCCGGATCGCCGGATACCCACATTGTATAGAGATCTGTTTCGCCATCCATCAACATGGCAATCGGTGCATTCGCCTGGAACGAGCCCGGTACGTTCAGCACAACCACACGGCGCTTCGCCGTCTCATTCGAGCAACGAGGGTGCTGCACGGGGTCCAGTGTCATCGCTGTATCGAGATGTTTCAGAGCTGCCGGCTCATCCCCACAAGCCTGGCACATTTCCCAGAGGCGATAATGCAGGGTGGCCCGCTCGCTCGCGCTGCCTGTGTTTTTCAGTCTGGCCGACAGTGTTTCGCGGGCCAGAAACGGGTCATTGGAAAATTCAGCAAGATCAAGCATGAGCGGAGCCTAACGCCGAACGGTTGAATGTCCGGTAAACCGCCCATGCCTTTGAACCTCACCCTGCCTGCATTGTTTCAGGCCGGAACAACTTACCCCCGACCTGAAGACATCTACTGGAAAATCCAGAGAACGCTTTCAGACGCAGGATGCGGCGATCATCCTTTTCCCTTCGTCACGACGGAGCCGAGGAACAGTGCGAGTTCCTCAGCCTGCCCTTCGAACGTCGGCAACCCATCCTTCAGCGGATTGGTATAAGCATGGAACATATCCTGACGATCCAAGAGTGCCTCCACCGCTGATTTCAGCGGCTCAACGCGACCATCGAGGGGGATGAGCGTTCCATTCACACCATCGACGATATCTTCGGCCTGACCACCGGGGGCCGTGGAAATGACCCACACATCCCGCGCCAGCGCCTCACGCACGGTCAGCCCGTAGCTTTCCATCCACTGTGAGGGGAACACCAACACATCAATCGATTCGAAGAATGCATCCCGTGTGGCGTCTCCATAGGCCGGCTGAATGGAAATCTTGCCTTTCACCTTCCATCCGGAAACATCCATCGAGGCATAACCGAGATTGATCGTGTTATCGATCAGCACGAGCTCCCAGTCGTCCCTCTCCAGCGTCTCGAACGCTTCGCGCATCAGCGGAAAGCCTTTCACGGCTTCCTGTCCGCCGACAAATCCGAAGCGCAACGGCGCATCCGACTGCCTGACACCACGCGCCTTTTTCGGCCAGCTGAAACCGTTACGATTCACCTTTACCTTGTCGGGTCCGAAGCCATTGGCGAGATACAAAGCCCTGTGCGACTCGCTCGGGGACAGCAAAAGCGCTGCTTCCTGCAAGACGGCTTTCATCATGTCGCGACGCATTTCCAGATGCAGCGCGCCCGGCATACAGGAACGGCAGACTTTCAGGTCGATCTGACGCTGGAAACAGTAGCGCCCATTCGCCTTCACCATGAACTGCCGCTCGCACAGCCACCACGCATCATGCAGCGTCACCACGAACGGCACGCGCTGCTCCACGCAGGCTTGCAACATGCCGATCCCCAGGCCCTGCACGGAATGAAAATGCACGACATCCGGGCGATAGGCATGAAGCCATGACACGAACTGGGCCGTGCACCGCGGATTGTCCAGACCGCCGACGGGGTCGATGTGCATCGACAGAGGCGACGCAACGACCTGCATACCCTCCACCTCGTAACGCACGGAGGAGGAGAAGAGGCCGTTCACATGAGAGCAGGTCGTGAAAATCGCGACGTCTGCATGGTCTTTGGAAAGGTGACGCGCCATTTCCTCCGCCACCAGCGTCGCGCCGCCAAAGGAACGCGGCACGAAGAAGATATTCACGGCCATCACGCGCAGACGGTCGTCTCTGTCTGGGCGGGGCGGCGGCGGAAAATACTGCGCGGCCTGATTGCGGGCGATCGCTTCCGGACGATAACGCTCCAGCACATCCTCCCGAGCCTGCGTTCCGATCCGCGTGCGCAGTGCCGGATCGCGCGCGAGGGCGAGCAGGGCATCCCGCCATTCCATTGCACTATCGGCCAGAAAGCCGTTGCGACCTTCTGCGACAATTTCGCGGAACGTGTCGCAGGGCGAACATACGGACGGCACCGTCAGGATGGCCGCTTCAAGAAACTTGATGTTGCTCTTGGCGTCATTGAAGATCGACGGTTCAAGCGGTGCGATCGTCAGGTCCGCAGCGGCCAGAACCGCCATATAGCCTGCATAATCCCGCCCTTCGAGATACTCGACGCGCGCGCCAAACTGCTCGAATGCCTCAGGGAGGGTCAGCTCACCGATGATCCGTAGTTTCAGGCGAGGTTCGGCTTCCATTGCCTCTGCCAGCCCGACGGCACATTCGACGAAATCCTTGTCATGGGTCCGCGTGCCGGAGCCGTAGACAATGACAATATCGGTTTTTTCAGCAGAAGAGTGAGGGGCGCTCTGGAGAAGTCTGTCGGCGATCTTCAGCGTCTCGCCATCCAGGGCATTTTCGATCACACAGACGTCCCGCACGCCCGCACGCTGCATGATGTCCGCAAGCGTGCGGGTAGAGGCGATTCCGCGACCACACAGTTGCAGACAGTCCCGATAAAGCTGCGCGCCGTGCAGCAGTCCTTCCTGCTCACTTTTGCTCAGTGAAAGAAGATTGCTGTTCTGACTGTAAAGCTCGATATCGAAAATCAGGTCATCCACCTCCCACCAGGGAGAAATGCCGAATCTCTGGGCTTCATCGATGATGGTCTTTACGACCGGCACGGCTGGAACACGATAGAAGATGACTTCCCACGCGGTTTGCATGGCCGACAATGCTGACTGCGGATCGTGCCAGTTCAGAACCTCGACTTCCCACCCCAGAAGTTCGAGTTCTTCTTTCTTTTGCCAGACTCTATATTTCGCGCATTGCGGAATACTGAGTTCTGCGACAATCAATATTTTAGGGGTGAGGCCCGCTTCCCGTGCTGTCAGGACTTTTCGACGATAAAGAGCGACAGTATTTTCTTCCGGCACCGGAGCAACTGGCTGGCTCACGGGAGACGGCTTTTTCCTGCGCCAGCGCGCAAGACCCGGATCGACCCTTCTCTGTACACGACGATAAAGACTACCGACTCCGTCCTGGGCAATAATGTCCCGTGCCCGATGCACCGCTGTCCGGACAGTCAAACCACCACCAATATGCCCGCGTCGCAGCATCCACACCGCACGGACCACACGACCGAGGCGTGAAAAACCACTCTGGTTCCACTCGAACATAAGATGCCGGATACGGTCGGCCTCCGCTGCGTGAGCCTCGGCCCGCATGCTATGCAGGATGGAAGTGACCCGATAACCCTCAAGCAGGGATTCGGCGTGCCGGAGGCGTTCTTCCTGAGTTTTTGGCGGCAATGGATCAGTCACGACAGGTCCGATGTGTTGTCATCTTCATGAAAAAAAAATCCTATCGTAAAAGACAGGCCATTACAGTCTGGTCATATGCAACCAGCAAAAATCTGTCCAACAACGAAGAGAATCGATATTCCAGGCTCACAGGGGGTTACAAGCGAATACCTGCTGAGTGAATAGAATACTCCGCCCCTTCTATCAAAAAGA
This sequence comes from Acetobacter conturbans, assembly GCF_011516755.1. Taxonomy (GTDB): domain Bacteria; phylum Pseudomonadota; class Alphaproteobacteria; order Acetobacterales; family Acetobacteraceae; genus Acetobacter; species Acetobacter conturbans. The sequence goes on from NZ_WOSY01000003.1 coordinate 207,607, forward strand.
GCCGAGACAAAAAAAAACCGAGCCATTTTCAGGCCCGGTTTTCTTCACTTGTTTGAGCCAGATCTTACCAGATCTGGAAGTCACCGGAGTTAAGGCTCGACACGTTATCGAACGTGATCGTGGTCTTGTCGTCCAGCGTGATCGTGGTGTTGCCGTTGGCGGTGGTCTGGCTCGTCAGAGAAGCCTGCAGGCTGCTGGACGAATAATTCAGAAGACCGACAGTGTTCCCCACGGAAGAGCTGAAATCAGTGATGACGTAGTTGCCACCAGCGAGGCCATCGCGGAACGCAAAGGTGTTAGCCGCGCCTGACCCACCGGTCATCGTGGCATCACCCACACCGGCAACAAGGGTGTCAGCACCCGTGCCACCGATGAAAACCTGCGAACCACTCACGCCCACGTTATTACCGAAGACGTGAACGCCCATAACCGACCCGGAGGCATCCAGCGTTTCATTGCCCGTAGTGGCAACGAAAAGCGTTTCACCCGTACCCGTGCCGTTGACCACAGCATCCAGACCACTGGCGCCATAGATCGTGCTCTGCGCCGCTGTAATGGTGCTGGTGCCCGTGCCGCCGATGAAGGTCAGCGAGCCGGAGACGCTGACATCGGCATTATCGGAACGCGCCACAAGTGCGTTTTCGCTTGCCGAAATCGTATCGGAAGATCCGCCGAGAACCGTGGACGTACCACCGTTCAGGGAGATCTTGTCAGCCGCGCCGCCCATGACCGTGGAACCGCTGCCAACCGTGACCGCGTTGTTACCACCGGACAGATCGTCGATGTACGACTCCTGACCCACTGTCACGAAGGAGCTGCCACCATACAGTGACACCGTCTGGTCTGCGGAGCAGCTGGTACCGTAGATCGTGTCGTTACCATACGAGTAGATCGTATTGGTGCCGTTGCTGACGTTGATGAAGTTATCACCCGTGCCCGCATTGATCGTGTTCTGACCTGCACCGGCGATGACAGTGTCATTTCCGGCGCCGGTGAACACATACCAGTCGCTTGCGTTAGACATCTGGTCGCCGGTGAACGCGTTGTTGCCTGTTCCGGCGACAAACGTGCCCGATGCGCTACCGACCTGAAGCTGAACGCCCTGCGTCGTGCCGCCTTCGACACTGACGTAGCTGGACGTCACGCCCGTCAGATCGATCTGTGTGTGAACGCTCGGCACAGCCTTTGCGTCCGTGGCCCCACCGAAAACGACGGCGTCCACGCCACCGGTCACGGAATAGGAGCCGGCCACAGTGGCGACGCCATAACCGATTGAGTTGCCGCTGAAAGCGGTGGATCCCGGCACCAGATTGATGCCGTTCACGCCGCCAATTTCGCCTTGGAGCGTGTTGCTAAAAGTAGTGACCAGCTGTCCGAGCTGATCACTTAATGCGCCGTCAACCGTGACGACGACCTGGGCTCCCGAAGACGCGCCCTGAACGGTAACTAATACCATTTCGTCAGTTCCCTTGTTGCACCCACACGATCCGTCGCAGCAACTCACGCGGGCAGCATTCAGTTACTGGAAGTTGTATTAAATGCACGTCATCCAAGCAACTAAAAACAACCCTGCTATCAAAAAAAAAGCGTGACAATCGACTGATCTGGATCATTCTTCCCGCGAAATCGCATCCGCAGCACTCATCATCCGACCTTGCATTTTGTTACACGGATGACGTAGCGCAGATAAGAAATATCAAAAGGCTTAACGCGCCATAAACTTATGGTGCAGCAAGTTACTAAAGGACAGGCCAATTAAATGAATGCAGGCAGCAACCAAACATCAACGGCATCCTGTTCTTTCTCTGTTCTTTCGACCCCCGATCTCAATGCTGCCTTCCTCCCTCCCTCTCCCGCGGGGGAAGATCTGGCCACATATGCCCACCTTCCCCTGCTGGCGACCGTCTTTCTCGCACGCAAGCCCCGCTGCGCCGCCTTTATCGCCACAGCCCCGAGCGTCCTCGCGCACGTACATACTCTTATCGCCACGCAGGATCTCGACACCCGCGTCCTGATTCTGGACGGCACAGCTCCCTTTCCGCCCTCTGCTGAACCGATCGATCTGCTTCACCTCGACGCAACGCGGATTGAAGACAGCGCCTCCGTCCTGGAATGGCTGAAGCCCCATCTTGCACCGGATGCCGTCCTTCTCCTGCACGGAACCGAAACAGCAGCAGGTAGCCCCCTCTGGAAGAGCCTTACCGCAAAGGGCGTTCATTTTCTGTTCCCTCATGAGGAGGGTCTGGGGATCGTCGCGCCCCTCAGCACGCCGCCAGCACTTCATCCTCTGCTTGGCCCAGAAGGCATCCGGCTTGATCCGTCGGCTCTCGGTCGGCTGCGCGCCCGATGCGCGCAACTGGGCCTGTTCTGGGCAAAAACCGCCCGTCTGAATGCAAACGACGCACAACAGACGGCTCTGAGGCAGCAGCAGCATGCCCTCGAATTATCATTGACGGAAACCCGGCTGGCCCTTTCCAACACGGAAGAGCGCGCCGCCCTGGGCACCCATCATGCCGCCGCCGCTCATACGGATGCCTCCCCGGAGATCGCCCGGCTGAAGGTGGAACTGGCTCTGGCCAATAGCCACATTGCGACGGTGCAGCAGAATCTGTCGGCAACGCGCGACTGGATCGCAACGACGACCCGCACCATTGATGAGCACAATCAGCACCTGACAACCTTCCGTCAGGAACTGGCCAGCCAGAACGAAGAAACGCAGACCATCGGTCCACATTCGGCCACTCGGGGCGAGTCCTTTCCGGCATTTTCTCCGGATGCGCCAGCAGGGCAGCAGCCGAAGCCCTTCCTCTCTTCTAGATGATGCGCCGCTCGCCCTTAACCTTTCCGCTCCTCCCGCTCTGAGCGAAATTGTCACGCCGCACCCTGTCACCGCCACCGTTCCCTCCAGCGCCCTGCGCCGCAATATCCTCTTCGTGAGCGGGGAACCCACGACACCGGGCACCCTCTATCGCTGCGACCGCAATGCCGCCGCCTGCGCTTTTACCGGCCACCAGACGCGCGTGCTCCCCTGCCCCGCCGTCGGACCCGATGACGTCGACTGGGCGGATATCATTGTTCTCTGGCGTGTCGAATACAGTGCCCATGTCTCTATCCTGATCCGTCTGGCCAAAGAAAAAGAGGCGACCGTCATTTTTGACGCCGACGATCTGGTATTCATCCCGGCTCTCGCCAGCGTCACGATTATCGACGGCATCCGCACGGTGGACTCCGCGACCGAGTCCCTGACGCACATCCTGTTCCAGAACATGCGTGGCACGATGGACCGGGCCGATGCGTGTTTCGGCACCACCGACGTGATGGCGTTCGAAATGGGCCGAATCCGCTCACCGGCCTTTACGCTGCCCAATATTTTCGATGCCGCCTGCCTGCGCAGAAGCCGTCGTGCCGTTCGCATCCTTGCAGCCGGACCTCAGGACGATCTTGTCCGGATCGGCTATGCCTCCGGGACGCGCACGCATCAGCGCGACTTCGCCGCCGTTGCCGACGTCCTTGCCCGTGTGATGCAGGCCCATCCGCACGTTCGCCTCGTCCTGTTCCGGGAGGCGGAAAACAAGCGACCGATCCTGCTGATGGACGAGTTTCCCGCGCTGGCCTCCGTTGCGGATCAGATCGAATGGCGCGACAAGGTGCCGCTCGAAGAACTGCCTGACGAGTTTGCCCGGTTCGACATCTCCATCGCCCCGCTGGAAGTCGGCAATGTGTTCTGTGAGGCCAAAAGCGAGATCAAATACCTGGAGGCCGCCCTCGCGGGCGTTCCCTCTGTTGTTTCGCCAACGGCTCCCTATCGTGCGTGCATCCGGGACGGGGTTACTGGCTTCCTCGCCGGAACCGAAGACGAATGGGAGGAAGCTCTCACGCGCCTCGTCACCGATCCCGCCCTCCGGAAACGCATGGCCCGCGATGCTCTGAATCAGGTCCTGTGGACATTCGGTGCCGAGCGTCAGGCCATGCTCTTCGAGAGCATCGTCATGTCTTTCGGGAAACCAGCAGCCTCAGCCCGCGCTACCGAACAGATCATAGCGCGCGGCCATTATCAGGGACGTGGCGTTCCGGTGGTGCCGGACAGCACAACCCTGTTCGCTCATGACGCCCTCGGGACGGCCGAGGTCACGGTCATCATCACCTCCCACAATTACAGCGATGTCATTCTGGAGGCGCTGGAATCGGTCCGCAATCAGACCCTGCTCACGCTCGATCTGATCGTGGTGGACGATGCCTCCACCGACAATTCCCAGGATCTCATCGTGGACTGGGCCCGCAAACATCATGCGCGCTTTAACCGCCTGCAGATTCTTGCCGCCGATACCAATGCCGGACTTGGAGGCGCCCGTAACATCGGCATCTCGGCGAGTGAGACGCCGTGGTTCCTGTCGCTTGATGCCGACAACCGGCTGACGCCCGAGGCCTGCACATCGCTGCTGGCAGCCAGCACACCTCTGACCGCCTACGTCTATCCGACCATCCGGCAATTCGGAGCAGCTCATGACCTGATGGGCGAGCGGTCCACACCGCCCATGCGTCTGAAAAATGCCAACACCATCGATGCCATGGCGCTGGTCGCCAAGTGGGCCTGGTCCGCTGCAGGCGGCTATTATGTGAAACGCGATGCAATGGGCTGGGAGGATTACGATCTCTGGTGCAGCCTGACCGAACTGGGTCTGACCGGCGTGCATCTCGCAAGACCCGTCGCGGAATATCGCATTCACAGCAATTCCATGACGAACAATGTCACTGAACGTCAGGCCCACAAGAAACGGGTGGTGACTTGCGTGAAAAATCGTCACCCCTGGCTCACGGTTCATCCGGAAGCACGCGGACGCTTCTAAAGATCCACAATCTTTGAAAGCGATGACGGCTTTTCCATCATGCGACTGACGGAAAAGCCTGCCGTCCGGTTTCCGTTCTGCCTATGTCGGCGTGAACTGACGGCAGGCACGAAGCTACGGAGCAAATGCCCCGGAAACCTCTTACGGCTCGTTTTTCGGCCGCCTGCGCCGCTTCAGCAAACGCACGATCGAACGCTGAACCGACAGTCGCTCGCCTACATCAAGACTTCGGTAAAGCCGCAGGAGATCGACTTCATCGATCGCAAGCTGAACCACAGCTTCCTGCGTGGCCATCCCGGTCAGAAAAACTTCTGGCGGCACCTGGAATAATTCCGCAAGCCGCGGCAGATACTCCCGCACGCGACCGTCGCGGTCAGTCTCCCAGTGAGCGATCGCACTGCGGGACAATCCCAAAGTGCGTGCCAGCTCAACCTGTGTCATCCCCGCGTACTGCCGTAACGCGCGAATACGTTGTCCCAGCGTGTCGTGACTACCCAGACTTGCGCCAAGATCCGAAGGCGCTTGTGTTGCCATTATATCTCCATCCCGAAAGACGCATCATTATGCACCCGTCGGGGTAAAACTTAGATATATGCAGAAAGTTCCGGACAGGAGCAGATCAAATTCCGGTCACCGTGGGCGTTATCGATCCGGCCGACAGGCGGCCAGTATTTCGTGAATGGCTCCACACCGGACGGGAAGCAACCTTCTGTCCGGGCATAAGGACGATCCCACTCCGCCACGACCAGATCGCGCGCCGTATGCGGTGCATGATGCAAAGCCGATCCCTCGACAGCGATTTTGCCATTCTCGATTGCCCGGATTTCCTCGCGGATCGCCAGCATCGCGTCACAGAACCGGTCAAGCTCGCGCTTGCCCTCGGATTCCGTCGGCTCGATCATGAACGTGCCCGCCACCGGGAAACTGACCGTCGGTGCATGGAAGCCGAAATCCACCAGACGCTTGGCGATGTCGTCGACACTCACGCCCGTCGCATCCTTGATCGGGCGCAGATCGACGATGCATTCATGAGCGACACGACCGTTCGCCCCGCGATAGAGGATCGGATAGGCATTGGCGAGGCGTGCCACGATGTAGTTCGAGTTCAGGATGGCCATCGTCGTCGCACGGGCCAGTCCTTCGTCGCCCATCAGACGGATATAGGCCCACGAAATCGGCAGGATCGACGCGGAGCCAAACGGTGCGGCGGAGACAGCATGATTCTCGCCGCGTTCCGGACGCCCCGGCAGGAAGGGCGCAAGATGCTCGCGCACCCCGATGGGTCCCATGCCCGGACCACCGCCGCCATGCGGGATGCAGAAGGTCTTGTGCAGGTTGAAGTGGCTGACATCCGCACCGTATTTTCCGGGCTGCGACAGCCCAACCTGTGCGTTCATGTTCGCGCCGTCGAGATAGACCTGACCGCCGGCCTCATGCACCAGCGAGCAGATGTCGCGCACTGATTCCTCGAACACACCATGTGTGGAAGGATAAGTGATCATGATCGCCGCCAGTGTGTCGGCGTGCTGCGCAACCTTCGCCTTCAGGTCGGCCATATCCACGTTGCCCTCATCGTCGCATTTCACCACGACGACTTTCATACCCGCCATCTGGGCAGAGGCCGGATTGGTGCCGTGGGCAGAGGCCGGAATCAGGCACACATCACGCTGCGGCTGGCCACGAGAGCGGTGCCAGCCACGAATGGCCAGCAGTCCCGCATATTCGCCCTGCGCGCCGGAGTTCGGCTGGAGCGAGACCGCGTCGTAACCACTGATCGCGCAGAGCCAGGACTGAAGATCACGGAACAGTTCCGCATAGCCCTCTGTCTGATCGGCTGGCGCGAACGGGTGCAGGTCGCAGAAGCCCGGCCATGTGATGGGCGTCATCTCGACCGTGGCGTTCAGCTTCATCGTGCAGGAGCCGAGCGGAATCATCGTGCGATCCAGCGCCAGATCCTTATCGGCAAGACGACGCAGGTAACGCAGCATGTCCGTCTCGGACCGATAGGAGGAGAAGACCGCCTGTTGCAGAAACGGTTTTTCCCGGCAAAGGCCATCGGGCACAGCGGAGGACAGACCCGGCATGGGATCGGCGGCGGCGGCCAGCGCATCGATCGGACAGGCGGGATCGAAGCAGCCCCAGATCGTCTCGATCACGTCCGGTGTCGTGGTTTCGTCGAGCGAAAGACCGATCACACCCTCTGCGGCGTGCCGGAAATTCATGCCCGCCGCAACGGCACGTTCGTGAATCGCCTCTGCATCTTGGGGCGGGACACGCACGGTCAGCGTATCGAACACCGCTTCCGTCTCGATCGTCACGCCAAGCGACCGCAGGCCGGACGCCAGAGCCGCCGTCAGGCCCGCGATACGCGCCGCGATGGCCTGCAAACCCTCCGGGCCATGATAGACCGCATACATTCCGGCAATGACCGCCAGAAGCACCTGCGCCGTGCAGATGTTCGATGTCGCCTTCTCGCGCCGGATATGCTGCTCGCGCGTCTGGAGCGCCAGACGGTAGGCGGGCTGCCCGGCGGAATCCACTGACACACCGACCAGACGGCCCGGCATGCTGCGCTTGTAGGCGTCACGCACGGCCATGTAGGCCGCGTGAGGGCCGCCAAAACCCATCGGCACGCCGAAACGCTGCATGGACCCAATGGCGATATCCGCCCCGAGTTCGCCGGGAGATTTCAGCAGGGTGAGCGCCAGCGGGTCCGCTCCCATGACCGCAATCGCACCCGCTTCATGCAGGGCTTCGATCTCTTCGCGCGGATCACGCACCGCCCCAGAACTGCCGGGGTAGGAGAAAAGCGCGCCGAACACGCGGGATGCGTCCAGATCCTGCTCCGGATCACCAACAACGATCTCGAACCCGAACGGTTCGGCGCGGGTCCGCAGAACGGCCAGCGTCTGCGGATGTGTGTCGGCATCGACAAAGAACAGGTTCGACTTGTTTTTCGCCACACGTTTGGCCAGCGCCATCGCTTCCGCTGCCGCCGTCGCCTCGTCCAGCAGGGAGGCGTTGGCGATATCGAGGCCGGTCAGTTCCACCACCAGCGTCTGGAAGTTCAGCAGCGCCTCAAGGCGACCCTGACTGATTTCCGGCTGATATGGGGTATAGGCCGTGTACCACGCAGGATTTTCCAGAATGTTCCGCTGGATCACGCCGGGAAGGACCGTGCCGTAATAGCCCTGACCGATCAGCGAGGTCATGACCCGGTTGCGTCCGGCAATCTCGCGCAGACGTGCCAGCACCTCGACCTCGGACCAGCCGCGCCCGATCCCCATCGGCTCTTTCGAACGGATGGATGCAGGCACCGTTTCCTCACGCAACGCTTCCTCGCTGGAAACGCCGACGGCTTCCAGCATGGCCGCGATTTCAGCCTCGCGCGGACCAATATGACGGGAAGCAAAAGCATCGGACGGTGGCAGGAGGCTGGACCAGGAAGGCACGGATATTCCCCGTATCAGAAAGAAGGTTTCAAAGTTCAGTGACCATCGGGAATACCCCCCGGATCAGCCGATCAGCGCGGCGTAGGCGTTTGCGTCCAGTAGGTCCGCCAGTTGTGCTTCCTTCGTCAGCTTCATCTTCAGCATCCAGCCTTTGCCTTCCGGATCGCTGCTAATGAGTTCAGGATTGCTCGCCAGATCCGGATTCCCCTCGACGATCACACCATCGACTGGCGCATACACGTCAGATGCCGCCTTGACGGATTCGACGACGGCGATGGAATCACCAAGTTGCACATCATTCGCCGAGACATTCAGTTCGAAAAACACGATCTCGCCCAGTTCTTCGGCGGCATGCTTCGTGATCCCGACGACCGCGACATCCCCCTCGACGCGCAGCCACTCATGTTCTTTCGTGAAATAAAGCGTCATCCCGCTCTCTCCGCAATGTCCGGAAGCCTGTTGCTTCGGTGTAAAAATGTTTTCCAGTCAGGAGAGTCCTGCACCGGATACAGCCAGTATCAGCGTTTGAAACCCGCAGGCACGAACGGCATCGATGCCACCGTCACCGGGATACGACGACCGCGCAGTTCCGCGAAAACTTTCGTGCCCACCGGGACATAAGCCGTTTCGACATACCCCATCGCGACGGGCGACTGGAGGGTCGGGCCAAACGCACCGGACGTCACCACGCCGATCGGGGAGCCGCCCTCGTTCGTGGCGAACAGTTCAGCGCCATGCCGCACCGGGGCGCGTCCCTCCGCCAGCAATCCGACACGACGGCGGCTCGCGCCCTTGTCCAGTTGGGTCAGAATAAGGTCGGAACCGGGGAAACCACCGGCGCGCGCGCCGCCATTGCGACGCACTTTCTGTATCGCCCATTCCAGCGCGCCTTCGACAGGCGAAGTCGTCTCGTCGAGATCGGAACCGTAGAGGCAAAGACCGGCTTCGAGCCGGAGACTGTCACGGGCGCCCAGGCCGATCGGCTTCACTTCCGGCTGATCCAGCAGGGCTCTGGCGACATGCTCCGCATCCGCCACCGGAACGCTGATCTCGAACCCGTCCTCGCCCGTATAGCCGGAGCGCGTGACGATCGCATCGGCACCCTCAAGCGTGCCGCTTCTGGCATCCATGAATTTCATGGTCGCGACGTCCGGCATCAGACGCCCCAGCGCGGTCTCGGCTGCCGGTCCCTGCAGTGCAAGCAACGCCCGGTCTTCCAGCGGCTCCACCGTGCAGTCGCCAGAAAGCTCGGCCTGCATCCGGGCAATGTCCTGCGCCTTGCAGGCAGCATTGATGACCACAAGGAACCACTGCCCCATGTTGACGATCATCAGGTCATCGAGAATGCCGCCTGCGTCGTTCGTCAGGAACCCGTAGCGCTGGCGACCGGCTTTCAGGCCCAGCACGTCAACCGGCACGATCCGTTCCAGCGCGAGAGCCACACGGGCCATGTCGCCATCGATCGGACGCAGAGCGACCTGCCCCATGTGGGAGACATCGAACAGACCCGCAGATGTCCGGGTGTGCTGGTGCTCGGTCATGATGCCGTCGGCATAGTGCAGCGGCATGGCATAACCGGCGAAAGGCACCATTCGGGCGCCACGTTCTTCATGCAGGGAAAAGAGGGGGGTGTGGAGAAGAGGCTCGCTCATCGGCAAGCCTCGACAGAACTAAGGATACACGGCACACACATCATAAGAACGCTCTCCAATTCCGGATAACCCGGTTTAGCCCAGCGCCCCTTCTGTCCGTTTGCCTGAGATCGCTATCCCGTCGGCGGGCGCTCAGGGCGCCACTCTCCAGAATGTCCTGTCACAGGGTCCTTTTGCCTGAGAGTTTCCAAGGGCGGTTGCTCCTTCGGCGCCGGTTCAGGACCGGTCTCTCCCACTGTGACACTTATTTGTCTCGCATTCCGACATGTCGCTGTCAAATAAATCTTTCGGCCATAAATGACCGTTTTTCGACAGTGCAGGCCGTCATTCCCAGTAATACTTTACTGTATGCACCCTTTTCGGGGTGTCATTGGATGATTCCTGATCCGAAATGTTTTCAGCCGGTTAGACCGCGATCATCAAAATATAACATTTCAATGCCAAAAATTTTCTTGCACCTCATCAATAAACGACCTATCCACCGCGCTTCTTGGCCCTAGGGGGCGGTTTCGCCCAACAGGCTGTCTACTGGTTTGGGGGTACGTCGTGAACGCACTTGCTCAACTGGGGATGGTCTCGGAACTCCCGAGCAATAACCAGACTTCTGCCATCGCTCCTTCTCACGAGGAAGAGCGCACGGACTATTTCGTCGAGCGGGACGGCGAGAGATTTGCCGGAACGCATCTTCTCATCGATCTGTGGGAAGCCGTGAATCTTGATGATCCGGCAAAGATCGACGCAACGCTGTGCGAAGCAGCCGTGGCCGCAGGCGCTACGATCCTGCATAGCCATTTCCACCATTTTTCTCCGAATGGTGGCGTTTCGGGTGTTGTGGTGCTGGCCGAAAGCCACATCTCCATCCACACATGGCCGGAGCGTGACTTCGCAGCTGTGGACATCTTCATGTGCGGTGCATGTGACCCGCATCTGTCGATTCCGGTGATGCAGCGCCTGTTCCAGGCACAGCGCGTGCTCGTCGACGAGCAACGTCGCGGTCGGACTGCGGTCTGACTCAAATCTTTCAGGTCTGACCAGTATTCGGCAGCAGGAATGGCTTGGTTATGAGCCAGCCCTGTTGCCGTTGCTGATATGTGGAGAGCTGCCATGTCTGCAGAATGGCTGAACGAAGGGCTGTACGACAGCTGGGGCCAACGTTTCCGTGTTCGCAAGGAACTGGCCCGCGTCAAAAGTCCTTTTCAGGACATCGTCGTTTTTGAAAGCGACTCACATGGTCGTGTGCTTATGCTCGACGGTGTCGTGCAGATCACCGAGGCGGACGAGTTCGTCTATCAGGAGATGCTGACGCACGTCCCGCTCTTCACGCACCCCGATCCGCGCCGCGTGCTGATCATCGGCGCTGGCGATGGTGGCGTGCTGCGGCGGGTGCTGGAACACAAGGCTGTCGAGAAAGCCGTCATGGTGGAAATCGACGGAGCTGTCATCGAACTTTCCAAGACGCACCTCCCGAAAATTGCGGGCGATGCATGGAACGACGCACGCGCCGACGTCATTGTCGGTGATGGCATCGCCTATGTTGCCGAAGCGCCGGACGCATCGTTCGATGTCATCATCGTCGACAGCACCGATCCGATCGGTGTGGGTGAAGTTCTCTTCACGGACTCGTTCTACGAGCACTGCGCCCGCATTCTTGGCCCCAACGGCCTGATTGTGAACCAGTGCGGTGTTCCGTTCATGCAGGCCGATGAATTGCATGAGACAAGTGTGCGTCGGGCAAAATTCTTCCCGCAGGTTTCAGCCTATGTCGCGGCTGTCCCGACTTATGTCGGCGGCTTCATGACTCTGGGCATTGCCTCCAAGGGCGAAGATCCGACCCACCAGGACGTCGCTCAAGTGCGGGCACGGGCGGAAAAAGCCGGTATTCTCGGCAATACGCAATACTGGACGCCGGAGATCCACATCGGCTCCTTCAATCTGCCGCCCTACATCGCGAAGCATCTGCCCGCAAAAGGCTGACGCTGTACACACGACTTCACGCTGCTTTGCCTTTTTCCAGCCGGGAACACGTTCCTCTGGCAGAAAAGGCAAAGCGTGCGTCGGAAGGATGGGATACGATTTTCACGATGTGAAGAACGTTTCCCCACATGCAACACCCGGCGACAGGCGACCGAATTCCGGTCTGCCTTCACCGGGGCTTCCCGCATCAGAATCATCATCGGCTTTTCTGCCTTCTGTATGCAGCAACCAGCGGTCCGCCGCCCCCTGAATTCATAAATCGCTTTTACAGAACGCTGCGTGGCGAAATTCCGAAAGAGTGGAACGGCTCTCCGCGCGAATGCTGACGAAAGCGCCTTCATGACGCCCGCTTCCCTGCTTCGGGAAAATCAATTTCCAGCTTGCCCCGAGCGGAACAAGCGCGCGGACATGAAATAACCTCCGAAAAATGGAAGGGTGTGCTTCACCCCATCCAATGGGGAATGACACCAAAAGGCTGTTTCAAAAGCTCTCTGGTGAGCATGACCGCTCTGAGGATGCGCGCGCCGGTATGGGGTGTTGAGCACTGAAGCGAAACAGTCATGCGGACCGTGAGCATCGGAGCGCGAAAAACGCGCGTCGGATCGCCCGCAGAGAGCTTTTGAAACAGCCTCTAAGACTGCACCCTTCCCTCTCTTCCCTCTCTTCCCTCTCTTCCCTCTCTTCCCTCTCTTCCCTCTCTTCCCTCTCTTCCCTCACAACGTTCACAGCGAGAGATCAAGCGCCACCACCGCGTTGATTGCATCCATTGAGACCGCCGCAGGCTTTGAGGCGTATGGGCCAAAGTTCATTAAATTTTCCACCAGCTTTCGGCAAAAACGACGGACCTTGATCCATGGGTGGTCGATCTTCTGCTTCATCAGAACATGCTGTTACCGAAGGATGGAAATGCGGCACTCGCCTCTTCAAAGGGCAGACAATGACCGATCAGCCCCATCATGTCCCACGTCCGGATAAGTTGAGTAGGTTGAGTTTTCGGAAGAGCGGTGAAACTGGACGGAGGGGACCGCTGGCTCCGTCCATGACAAACACGGAGATGATGGTGATGGGTTCACTTCCGCGTTTCTTCACCGTCAGGATTCCCCTCCATGCGGACAACGCGGCTTCTGCCGCAACAAGGTTCTTTCGGCTTCGACAAAGGACTGCGGCACAGATCCTTCAGTCCATCTGTGCCGACCGAAATACCGGCAGGAGCGGATAGCCAGTCTCCGGCACCCCAGCACATGCATAGTCAGGGGTGTCTGACCGGCAGGCTGCGCTGGCGATCCTGAGCTATCAACCTCCCTGAAACTTGAACATCCCAGCTTGCGATGGCCTCTACAACGCCATGCATCGAGTCATTCCCCGACTGAGCAACCCACGTTACGCAGAACATTTATTCTGACAAAATAAACGTAACTAACTAATAAATATACATTTTATTTTTAATTAAATGACACCAAGTGCCATATTCACAATCATGTGACCGACGATTTAGTTGCTGTTTTCCGCATGACCATATATCCGACGATATAGTTATAGCAGACCATATCGGTCCTGATTAGAGTCCCTCGCGTCCCAGGACGACCCGAAAACCAGACATATGGAGTCACCCATGTCGGTCACCCAGGAACCTCCCTTCAAACCCCGTTACGGCAATTATATCGGTGGTGAGTGGAAAGCGCCCGTAAAGGGCGAATACATGAAGAACATCTCGCCGGTGGACGGTCGCACGCTTTGCGAAGTTCCGCAGTCCACCAAGGAAGATGTCGAACTGGCGCTGGATGCCGCCCACAAGGCGTTCAAGGGCTGGGCGCATACCTCCATCACCGACCGGTCCAACATTCTCCTCAAGGCCGCCGACCGTATGGAGGCCAATCTCGACCTTCTGGCGCGCGCCGAGACGTGGGACAACGGCAAGCCGATCCGCGAAACGCTCAACGCCGACATCCCGCTGGCCATCGACCATTTCCGCTATTTCGCTGGCTGTCTCCGGGCTCAAGAAGGCGGCATTACCGATATCAATGACGATACGGTCGCCTACCATTTCCACGAACCTCTCGGTGTGGTCGGTCAGATCATTCCGTGGAATTTCCCGTTGCTGATGGGCTCATGGAAGCTGGCACCTGCTCTGGCGGCAGGCAACTGCGTCGTGATGAAACCTGCCGAGACGACTCCCGCCAGCATGCTGGTGCTGATGGAAATCATCGGCGACCTGTTCCCGGCTGGCACGCTGAACATCGTCAACGGCCTCGGGCGTGATGTTGGTGCGGCTCTGTCCAACAGCACGCGCATCGCCAAGATCGCCTTCACCGGTTCCACGCCGACCGGCAAGATGATCGCGCATGCGGCAGCGGAAAATCTGATCCCTGCCACGCTCGAACTGGGCGGCAAGTCTCCGAACATCTTCTTCGCCGACGTCATGGACCATGATGACGACTATCTCGACAAGGCGCTGGAAGGTTTCACCCTGTTCGCGCTCAATCAGGGCCAGATCTGCTCCTGCCCGAGCCGCGCGCTGGTTCACGAATCCATCTATGACAAGTTCATCGAACGCGTCATTCCGCGTGTGAAGGCCATCAGGCAGGGCAACCCGCTCGACCCCGAGACGATGATGGGCGCCCAGAACTCGCTCATGCAGCAGAACAAGATTCTGGAATATATCGACATCGGTCGCAACGAAGACAAAGCCCAGTTGCTTTCCGGTGGCGCCAGGCCAGATCTGGGCGCTCCCTTCAATGATGGTTTCTATGTCCAGCCGACCGTGTTCCGTGGTGACAACACCATGCGTATTTTCCGCGAGGAAATTTTTGGACCCGTCCTGACCGTCACGACCTTCAAGAACGAAGCCGAAGCGCTTGCCATCGCCAACGACACCGAATTCGGTCTAGGATCAGGCGTCTGGTCGCGCAACGGCAACATCTGTCACCGCGTTGCCAAGGGCCTTGAAGCTGGTCGCGTGTGGGTGAACTGCTATCATGTCTATCCGGCGGGAGCGGCCTTCGGCGGTTATAAAAAGTCCGGCATCGGGCGTGAAACCCACAAAATGGTCCTTGAACATTATCAGCAGACCAAGAACATTCTGACGAGCTACTCTGAAAAGAAGCTCGGTTTCTTTTGATGTGGCCGGGCGGGACCGTTTTATATCCCGCCCATCATATCTTGAGCCGACGTTTCCATGACGACCCCAGGAAGGGACATGAACAAAAAATCCGAAATCCTGATCGTTGGTGGTGGCGTCGCGGGCCTAGCCCTCGCCACTCGCCTTGGACAAACCATGGGTCGCCTGGGACAGGCCCGAATCACGCTGATCGACAAGAGCTTTTCCCATGTGTGGAAGCCGATGCTGCACTGTTTCGCGGCCGGCACGGCACAGAACGAAAACGATCGTATCAGCTTCATGGCTCAGGCCAGCCGCCATCATTTTGAGTTCTGGCCGGGTGAGGTCATCGGCCTCGACCGGGAGAAACGGCAGGCTGTTCTTGGTCCCTTTCACGCATCCGATGGCGCTCTGGTTCTCGAAGGCCGGACTGTCAATTATGATGCGCTGATCCTCTCGATCGGCAGTTGCGCCAATGATTTCCGTACGCCGGGTGTCGCGGAACATTGTCTCTTCATCGACAATCTGGTGGAGGCGAACGGCTTCAATGAGAAGTTCCGCATGGAGCTGCTCCGCGCCTATGACGGTGGTAACGAACTCGATATCGCCATTGTCGGAGGCGGTGCAACCGGCACGCAGCTTGCGGCGGAACTCCACAAGGCGCTCGAGATTGTCGGGCTGCACTCCTTCGCTCAGACACCACCATCCCTGAAGGTGACTCTGCTCGAAGCCGGACCGCGCATTCTTCCTGCATTTCCAGAAGCGGTGTCGGAGGCGGCGAAAAAGCAGCTCGAAAACATCAAGGTCGACGTGCGGACATCGGCAATGGTGTCAGGGGCCGACGAAACGGGCTTCAGCCTGAAAGACGGCACCCACATTCCCGCGAGGCTGCGCGTGTGGGCCGCAGGTGTGAAGGCGCCTGAGGTCACGACCGGTTTTGGGGGGCTGTCCCTCAGCCGCTCGGGGCAGATTCTCGTGCATCCCACCCTACAGTCGGTCGATGATCCGGCTATCTTCGCTGTGGGTGACTGTAGCTATATCGCGTCGGAACCGTTGCCGCCCACGGCGCAGGTCGCACGGCAGCAGGCTCACCATCTGGCGCGACATCTTCCCGGCTGGTTGCTCAACCAGCGAGAAATCCCGAGCTGTGTGTTCCGCAACAAGGGCGCCATTATCGCGCTTGGCGACTATAATGGATGGGGCACGCTGCCGGGGGGAACCGTGTTCGGCGGTGGAGCGCTAAAGGGCCTCACGGCCCGTCTTGGGCACGAGATGCTCTACCGGCAGCACCAGATCGAACTTTATGGCTGGTATCGCGGACTTATGTCGTGTCTCGCCGACTGGATCGATACGCTGGTGCGTCCGTCAGTGCGTCTCGACTGATAAGGGAAAGCCGGATCAGGACCGAAAACAGTCTCTCTGCAAGGCAAAAACATGCCGCAGGATGGACACCAGCCCGATCCGGCCCTTTACGCGAATCCACTCATCGACAGCGGTTCTGAAAGCCGCGATGCCTGACCTTGCGGCCACTCTGGCTGCAAGAGGCCGGTCATCGGAAAGCGGCAGGTGATCGAGAATCACGCTGGCGAGGCTTTCCTCCCACTGCGCATATTTCTGCAGGCTGACGGACCGTAGACCCGGTGTGCGCTCGATCAGCCGCACGAAAGCCAGTGCCTCTGCCCGAGTCTTTGCCATATGCGGGACGACGGCTTCCAGGGCGGCGCAGATAACATCCTGTACACACAGATCCGGACGACCTTCATCGACATGCGATGTCAGGATATCCGTCATTTTCTGCGTCCAGGCCGTCACGATATCAGCCTTCGTCGGAAAATGACGAAACAGCGTACGACGGGAAATACCGGCCGCTGCGGCAATCTCATCGACGGTTGTTTCTTCGAAGCCTTTTTCAGAAAGCAGCCGCATGGCCGCTTCAATCAGAGCTTCCTGAGTTTCCAGTCTTCGGGCCTCGCGCCGCGAGAGATTACCCCGGTCATCGGCAGGAACAGCGCGACGGGCGCGAAGGGGCGGTGTGGAAACAGACAAAAAAACTCCCATTCGCTCTATAAGGACGGATCTTCACCAGCGTCAGATACGCGATCAGTCAATTGAACATGCCTTAACATGTTCATCAGCAGGACCGCAGGCTCAATTTTACCTGATACCATGACGTGGGCAGCCACCGAACGGGAAGCCTGTTGCTGTTTAAAAAACAGTCTTATTGATTCAGGGCGCGTTTACGCAGATCTTCTTGTGGAGAGGTCACGAGCAGATCAAAGACATGCTGCCGCTCCGTCGTCATCCGCCGACCACCGATCCATTCCCGCAGACGATCGAGCGTTCCCCAGTCGTTTGCACGTGCCGCATCTGTTGCAAGCCTCACGGTGAGTTCCTGCTGATCGAGATTGAGGGCACCCGATTCCGGGATCTGCTTTGTGGCAAGACGACCCACGATCAGAACAGCGTCTGGCCATTTCCGCTGTTCCTCGAGAATCCTGCCCCGAAGATCCAGAGCGGCTTCGCTTTCATCCTGCGCCAGAAGCTGAAGAGCCTGATCGCGGCTTCCTTCACGGGCAAGCAAGCTCGCCTCGATAACCCGGCGCCGGGAAGCAAGCGTCGAATCCGCGCCCGGATCCTGTGTTTCTTCAAGAGCACGACGAGCCTGTCCCAACCGGTGCGCATCCATATCGGCCTGCGCCAGTTCAGCGCCCCACCCTGCCCTGCTGGCGTCATCGCCCGCAAGAGGCAACGCGTGCTCAAACGCCATCGCGGCTTTTCCCGGCAGCCCGAGAGCCTGGAATTTCGCACCCAGCCCCGCCAGAATCTGCCCCTTCACGGGACCATCGGGAATCTGGTCAATATGGCTCTGGATCATGGCGACCGCATCCACCAACTCTACGGGCTTGCCGGGCGCCTGCCCTGTAGTGCCGGCAAGATGCGCCAGAATATCCTGAATCTGCGGGGTCGTGGACGCCCGTTCCTCCGGGAAACGCTGTGTTTTCTCATCAACAGCCAGAAGAGCTTTCGGCCACTCGCCAGCCTGCATCAAGGCCCTGACAAGCGCGTCCCTGACTTCCTTTTCCGTCCCGGCCTGCCGTGCGGCAAAAAGCAGCCGCTCGTAACCGTTCGCCGCATCGGCAGGCGAGATCTGCCCAAGCGCGAGTTTCTGGGTCAGTACCTGCTCGACTCCCTGAGCAGCAGCAACAGGGTTCTTGTCGGCAGCAAGATGCGAAAACATCTTGAGGGCCTTTTCACGATCACCCTGATTTAATGTCAGGAATGCGCGGGCCAGATCATAGTCCTTCTCAGGAGGAAGCGGATCAAGGACGGCCTGATCTTCGTCGTTTCCGTAGCGCGCTATAAATGTCGCCGCCTCAGGACCAAGCTTTTTTCGCAAAGGCTCCGGGTAGCTCTTGAGATTTGAGAACCCCTGCGCCATGAGCGCCGCCGCCTTGTGAGGATCGCCTCCACTGCGCGCCAGATAAAGACCGCGCCAGAAAACACCATCCGCTCCTGCTTCGGAATTTCCCAGAGCCGAGGCGCCGTCCGTGTTTCCAGCCATCAACTGAGAAACGGCCTGAAGGAACGTCACGTTGGGCTGTATGGCCAGTTCCGGATTATCTTCAATTGCCGCACCAAGAATCGCATTCGCGCCCTTTGCGTCGCCCAGAGAAAAAGCAGCTCTGGCGGCGGAAAGGCGTGCCTCGGCACGTTGTTCGGGTGGCAACATGGCCGCCTGCGTCCAGCGGCGCCTGTAATCCTCACGCAAGGTGGCGGACGATAAAGATCGCAACCCGAGCCACGTCCAGTCTACCCGGTCATCCGCGACGTCTCCGGCCGCAGCAGAGGCAACAGGAATCCCGCCCTTCCCGACAGCATCCAGAAATGCGCCACCATTTCCCTTACGCACTTCGATCTGGTCGGCTTCGACCGCGAAGACGAGCCCCTGAACGGATGGCCAGATTTCGTAACCAAGCTTGTGGCGGCTTAGAACAGGTCCGGGAGCCTCATCTGAGGCCGTCGCAACCAGCAGGCGTACCCCGGTGGCCGGATCGGCAATTTCCACCACACGTCCCGGCTCCGGCAAAGGATAAAGAATGCCACCATCCTGCATTTGCGGCGCAGGAGAGGCACTGCGGGCAGCCTCACCTTCGGGACGAATGGCCAGTATCCATCCCCCTGGCTGCTTCAGCATTTCCAAAGGAAACTGACGATCGAAATGAAATGAGACAATGGTGGTGTTGCCCAGCGTCTGGACGGACGCCTTGGAAAAAGGATCACTCCCTGCCAGTGCGCTGGTATCCATCTGCGTCGCATGATCTGAGACGATGATGAAATCATCGCGGCTCCAGAAACCCGCCACGCCAACATTATCCCCCAACGGCAGGAAAATCTTGCTGATCGGCTGAGACGTATTTTGCTGCGTTGGAGGCGGAGTCACCGGCGGAGCGACTACATTACCATCGGTAGTCTGAGCAGTTCCGGCATTGACCGCAGGCGGCAAGCTTGTCTGCTGTTTCTGCTCTTTTTCGTCCTGACGCACGCCGATACGCTCAGCCTGCCAGCCTGCGGGAACCGCTCCCGGCTGGGCGGCAGAGGCGGCGGCAGGCGGCACAACCGTTGGTGCGGGTGCGACCAAAGATCTGGTTTTTCTCTGGCTCTTTCTCGTCGAGTGATGGGAAGCAGCAATCGTCGGCGTGTCAGAAGGTGCGGCGACAGAAGAAAGATTGTCATCCCCGGAATTGGCAGAAGAAGAAAAACTCTTACCTGTCTGTTCGGCATACGCAGAAATCGGCTGACTCAGACATGTCAAAAGCCAGAATGCCAAAGGAAGTCTAATCCGCACGCTTTATTCCCGCTCTGCAATACCGCATCTCAAAATTGGAATTCTTGTGCAATACCAAGAATTCCGGTTCAACAAGCAATCGGTTTAGCCGTTTGTCCCCAACCGCGCCACCGTCGGTTTCTTTGGAATCCCGGCGAGAAGCTGTGTCGCCATCATGGCGCGTTCGGGTAGCATACCCGCCAGAATGGCAGAAGCTTTTCTCGGATTCATTTTGATCATGACTGGAACCGACACCTGCAAATCCAGCACGTTAAAAATGGATGCCGCTTCCCGGGGTGACATGGCCTCATAAATCTTCACCAGCCGATCCACATCCGTGTCGCTCAGCTGCTGTTTCTGTTTAGCCTGCGTAGCGAGCGAAGACTGACTCTCAGAATATTTCTTCATCCGCTCGTCAAGAATCGCCTGAGAGGCTTCGATCGAACGCTTCAGGTCTTGCAGTTGCTGGCTTTCCTGCTCCAGCTGTTTCGTCCGCCCGGCAAGATCCTGCAACACAGCCTGCCGCGCTTCATCCACATGCGGATCAACATCAAGTTCTGGTTTATCCTGCTGACCAATACATTTGACGTCTCCCGAGCACGGAGCCTTACTGACCGCTGGCATGACGGGGTCCTGAGCCGCCGCATCAGTGGAAGATGGCTGAACAGCTCCTGCAGGCTGCGGAATATCTGCCACCGTCTGTTGCTTTGCAGTGGCAGATGCCTGTACCGCTGCGGCAGCACCTTCCGGCGTATTCGCCAACAACAGCGAACTTGTCAGAAGATATAGCTTTAGCGACAGCAATCCTCCCATCAGACAGGAGGAAAACTGGAATATGCGGGAAAAGGGCAGTTTCGGCATTCAGTTAGCTCATCCGCAGGGCTCGGATAAGATCCTGCTCCGCTGCTGTTCTTTGACGACGTTTTTGTTCGTATGAGCGACTTCCGTCCATGACCGGGCTGGCAGGAAGCGAAGGCAGAGAAGCACGTTCCGAGGTGGAAACGGACTCTGTTTCCCGACTACCCCACATTTCCACCGGCTCTGCCTGCTCGGAAAGCGGCATTTCGGCTTCTCGTCCCCCTGCGGTCGAAACTTCAGGAAGCACCTGTCGTCCCTCACGTATCACGCCCTCAAGACGACCAGCCAGCGCATCGGCGCGCTCCGCCAGCATCTCGAGTTCATTTTGCAGCATCTTGGACTGATCGATCATGCGGCTCAGCGAGCGCCCGCTGACATCTCCGGCGGTGCGAAGCTTTTCGATCCCCGATTCAGCCCTTTTGCCGCTCTCATCCAGGCGGCCGACGAGTTCAGCCAGTTCACGACGATCACGCCGCAAGATGGACAACGCCTTCCCCAGATGAATGCTATAAAAAATCCCCAGAACGAGAAGAAAACAAAGGGTTATTTCAATAATATACTGAGATACGGTCATGCCATCGCCTCAAATTCAGGAGTACAATTCCTCGGAGGACTGCAACATTTCCTTTGCAGCCAGCAGGTCATCTTCAATCCGGATTGCCATCTTGTCTTTCTTGCGCCCCGCCTTCCCCGAGAACAGCGGCACGGTTCCACACCGCAGCTCGATCGATGCACCGATTTCCTGATCCAGGATCAGCACTGAACCCGGCGCAAGGTTCGCCACATCAGAGAATTTCATCGTCTGCTCTGCCAGAACAGCATCCACCACCACGTCCGTATCCCGAAGATGATCACCAAGATTGGTTTCCCAAACCGAATCCCGGCCGAATTTTTCTCCCATGAACTGCTGCACAAGCAGATCCCGCACAGGCTCAAGAGTTGCATACGGCAGAAGCACGTCGATATTGCCGCCGCGATCATCCATTTCCACACGCATGCGTGTCAGGAAAACCGCGTTCGAACTGCGGCAGATCGCTGCGAAACGGGCATTCACTTCAAGACGCTCGAACTTGAAATTAACGGCGCAGATCGGATCAAACCCGATGCTGAGGTCCGACAGAATTACCTTCACCATCTTTTCGACCAGAGCACGTTCGATCGTCGTGTGAGGTCTGCCTTCAACATTGAGGGGACGAGGATTGCGTGCGCCCCCCAGCAGTACGTCCACGATCGAATAGGTCAGGGCCGAATCAATGACCATCAGCCCGTAATTTTCCCACTCCTCCGCCTTGAAGACCGCAAAGATGCAGGATGTCCGGGCCGAATTGAGATAATCGCCGAAACGGAGTGAATTAATGCCGTCCAGAGAAACATCGACGTTATCATTCGTGAAGTTCCGCAGGGAGGATGACACGACCCGCATGAGGCGGTCGAACACCACCTCCAGCATCGGCAACCGCTCATAGGTGACCAGACCGCTTCCTATGATGCGCTCAAGACCAGAAGTCGTCTCGACCGCCCCCTCCGACATGAACGGATTGCCCAGCATCCCGTCGATTTCGGCCTGATCCAGAACCTGCTCTGCGTCTCCGCCGCTACCCTGCTTCGCAGTCCCGCCCTGCGATCCAACTCTGCTTGGCTCGTTAAGACCAGATGTCGGAGCCGGTCGGGGGATGGAAGTGTTTGAGGTATTCTGTGTTTCACTCATTGGATCAGAAACTCGGTAAAGAGCAGATCTCTCACTTCAATGGGGGCCAGCTGAACGGTAATGCGGTCAAACAGAGCTTCCCGCAGACGATAAATGCCGTTCCCTCCCAGATCCGTCTGGGAACTTTCGTGCAGATAGGACTGAAAGATGTTCTGGATCTCCGGCATCATCGCCGTCACCTGTTGCGGGGTCGCACCACGAACCTGCAATTTCGCCGAGATCTTCACGAACACGGGCCGCCCCGACGTGCTGTCGAGGTTCGAAATCACCGTCGGAATATCGACGAGAAAGGGTTCCTCCTGAACAGCCGACACGGCCTTCTTCAGCGGCTGCGAAGCATGCTGCTTGTAATACCAGCCGCCTCCGCCCAGCAATGCGATACCAAGCACCGAGCCGACCAGTATGAGCAGCTTCTTCTTACTTTTGGGTGGCGGCGCCAGAACGCCAGCCGTCTCAGTTTCTTCCGCCATCCGTTCTCCGAAACCGCGAGACCCCACCATCGAGAGGAAATGCGGCCGCTTCAGCACGAAGCAGGGCATTTCATTTCAGTAGCAAGGCAACCACACCGATACAGTCGGCTACAGGTCTGAGACGTAAGGGCTGAGCCTTAAGAATCATCTAATTTCAGGGGGAAAGGGGGCTAAAGAAGTTTTTCCGCAGGAATCGGAGGCAATTTCTGCCGCGGCGGCAGAATCTGCAGCGTGCATCAGCAAAAGCTGTACAAGGCAGTATTCCTGAAGGATTTTTCTGAAGATTTCAGAGCGGAGAACATGCCCTGGAAAAGGCAGGAATATTGACGCTATTTCCTGCGATGGTGAGCCGGGTGGGACTCGAACCCACGACCATTCGATTAAAAGTCGAATGCTCTACCGGCTGAGCTACCGGCTCGCCATGGGCAACCGGGTAGCGATGGCTGCCGACTCTGTCAACAGTCATCGCCATAAAAACCGGCTGTTCAGGCCTCTGCGGAGGCCGGACGCAGCTTCAGGATCTTGTCCGGATCCTTGACCATGCCGCTCGCACCGGAGCCGCGTTTGATCTGATCCACCAGATCCATGCCTTCGATCACGTCGCCAACGATGGTGTACTGACCATCGAGATGCGGCGAAGGCTCGAACATGATGAAGAACTGGCTGTTGGCGCTGTCGGGGTTCATCGTGCGCGCCATGCCGATCGTGCCGCGCTCGAATTTCGCCGCACGCGTGAACTCAGCCTTCAGGTCCGGAAGCTTGCTGCCACCCGTACCGGTGCCGGTCGGATCACCGCCCTGCGCCATGAAGCCTTCGATCACACGATGAAACGGCGTGTTGTCATAAAAACCCTCGGAAGCAAGCGTACGCAGACGCTCCGCAGCCAGAGGTGCGATGTCGGAACGCAGGCGAATCACAATCCGTCCGCTTTCCAGATCCATGTTGAGAATATCGTTTTTGTCAGTCATGTGCCCATCCAGTCACATCCAGAATCCCGGTGTTCTTCCGCCCCGAACAGTAGCCCAGACAGAAGCACCGGCTGATGAGGGCTTAAGCCACAAACCCTGAATCGCAAAATTTCCGCCTCAGCGACGGAGATGCGCCAGCACGCTGCGTGCCGCGCCCGGTGGCGTAAAACCGCTGATATCACCGCCATAGGCTGCGATCTCACGCACCATGCTGGAGGAGATGAACTGCGTGCTCTCCGATGCCATCAGAAAGATCGTTTCGATCTCCGGCGCCAGCCTGCGGTTGGCCCCCAGCATCTGCGCTTCATAGTCGAAATCGACGAGAAGCCGCAGCCCGCGGACGATCATCGTGGCGCCGCTCCGACGCACTGCATCCACCAGCAATTCGTCGAATGGAGACACTTCGATCACGCAGTGCGTGCGCGCCGCCAGCACCGGCATCTCTTCCTGAATGCAGGCAACACGCTCATCGACGGAAAGCAGCGGTTTCTTTCCCGCGTTGACCGCCACGCCAATCACCAGCCGATCAACCAGCCGGGCCGCCCGTTCGATGACGTCCAGATGGCCGCACGTCACCGGATCAAACGTGCCGGGATAAAACCCGACCCGCTCGGGTCTCTCAGCCTTCATCGCTCCCGCTTTCCCCTCCCGAAGCAGCGCCGTCGTCGCCGGTGTCTCCGTCGGAGGAATCGTCCTCCAGAACGGGGAACACACTGGTCACTGCTTCCTTGCCGTCCAGACGCAGCAGCGTGACGCCACTGGCCTGACGCGACATCACTCGCACCTGATCCACCGGAACGCGAATCAAACGCCCGGCATCAGTGACGAGCATCACATCGATGCCGGACAGTACGGGAAGCGTGGCTACGACTTCTGACCCACGCTTGTTCGCGGAGAAAGTCATGTTGGAGATGCCCTGACCGCCACGCCCGCTCACGCGATAATCGTAAGCGGAAGACCGACGACCGAAGCCACCATCCGTCACGGTCAGCAGGATTTCTTCGCCCATCTCAAGCTCACCGAAGCGCTCCGGCGTCAGCGCGGAATCTTCCGCCAGAACGGCCTCTTCAGCATCCTGAATCACATCGTCAGTATCAGCCTCGTCAACGGCGTTTTCAGCCCGACGCTTGGCGTTGGCCGCCCGCATATACAGAGCCCGCTCCTCAACCGTCGCATCGACATGGTTCAGAACGCACAGGCTGATGACCTTATCGCCCTCTCCAAGCCTGATGCCACGCACGCCGGTCGAACCACGACCCGCGAACACACGCAACGTGTCGTCGGTGATCTGGAAGCGGATGCAGCGCGCCTTGCGGGTGGCGAGGAACACGTCCTGACCTTCGCGGCACGTTGCTACGCCGATCAGGCGATCGCCCTCATCCAGCTTCATGGCGATCAGGCCGGAAGACCGGATATTCTGGAAATCGCTCAGACGGTTACGCCGCACACCGCCGCTCGCCGTCGCGAACACAAGGTGCAGCGCGTCCCACAACTCCCCGTCCTGCGGCAACGGCAGGACTGCAGTGATTTCATCGCCGCCGAGATCCGGCAGCAGATTGACCAGCGCCCTGCCTTTTGCGGTCGGACTGGCCTCCGGCAGACGCCAGACCTTCTCGCGGTAGGCCTTGCCACCTGAGGAGAAGAACAGGACCCACTGATGGGTGTGCGCATTGAACGAGCGGACGACGATATCGTCGCCACGACGACCGGCGGCCGTACGGCCACGACCGCCACGATTCTGAGCGCGGAATATCTCAAGCGGCGTGCGTTTGATAAAGCCGTCACGGGTGATGGTCACGACCATCAGGCCCGGCTCGATCAGGCTCTCATCATCCTGATCGCCAGCATAATCCGCGATATCGGTCATGCGGGGCGTGGCAATTTCCGCGCGCGCCACGAGCAGTTCCTCGCGCATGACTTCCATGCGGCGGATATGGCTGAGGATGATCTCCAGCAGTTCGTTGATCTTCACCGCCACTTCGGACAGTTCGTTCTGGATCTTCTCACGCTCAAGGCCGGTCAGGCGCTGGAGGCGCAGCTCCAGAATACCGCGAGCCTGAGCTTCCGTCAGACGAACCTTGCCATCGACGACGATATTGCCGTCATCGTGGATCAGCGCCAGCAGCGGCTCGACTTCGGCAGCATTCCATTCTGCCGCCATCAACTGCTCGCGGGCTGTGACCGCATCGGGAGCCGCGCGGATGACGCGAATCACCTCGTCGATATTGGCGACGGCGATCACCAGGCCGACCAGGATGTGACCCCGGTCACGCGCCTTATTGAGATCAAAGCGGGCACGACGGAGGATCACTTCCTCACGGAAGGCCACGAATGCCGACAGGACGTCACGCAGCCCCATGAGCTGCGGCTGGCCGCCATTCAGCGCCAGCATGTTCACACCGAACGAGGACTGAAGCTGCGTGAAACGGTAGAGCTGGTTCAGCACCACTTCCGCCGTCGCATCGCGCTTGAGCTCGATGACCACGCGCATACCCGAACGATCCGATTCGTCGCGGATGTCGGAAATACCCTCGATATGGCGGTCGCTGGTCTTGTCACGGACCAACTCGGCGATCTTCTCCTGAAGCGTCGCCTTATTCACCTGATACGGAATCTCGGTGATGATGATGGCCCGGCGATCCTTACGGATTTCCTCGAACTCTGCTCGCGCGCGCACGACGACCGATCCGCGCCCCGTGGCGAAGGCCGAGCGGATGCCTGCGCGTCCAAGGATGGTGCCGCCGGTCGGGAAATCGGGACCCGGGATGATCTCCATCAGTTCTTCGAGCGTGATCTCGGGATTGGCGATCATCGCCAGCGTGGCGTCGATGACCTCACCCGGATTATGCGTCGGGATGTTGGTCGCCATGCCGACGGCGATGCCGGTCGCGCCGTTAACCAGCAGATTGGGGAAAGAGGCCGGCAGAACGGTCGGCTCGCTCTCGCTCTCGTCATAGTTCGGCTGGAAATCGACCGTATCGCGATCGATGTCATCCAGCAGGAACGAGGACGCCTTGGCCAGACGCGCTTCGGTGTAACGCATGGCGGCCGGGCTATCGCCGTCCACCGAACCGAAATTGCCCTGTCCGTCGATCAGCTTCACGCGCATCGACCAGTGCTGCGCCATCCGGACCATGGCGTCATAGATCGAGGAGTCGCCGTGCGGGTGATATTTACCCATCACGTCACCGACGGCGCGGGCCGATTTACGGTAGGGTTTGTCCGACGTGAACCCGCTCTCGCGCATTGCGTAGAGGATGCGGCGATGGACCGGTTTCAGGCCATCCCGCACGTCCGGCAGCGCACGGCTGACAATGACGGACATCGCATAGGCGAGATAGGAGGAGCGCATCTCCTCTTCGATCGCCACCGGAACGAGGTTGGAGGGCGAGGCGGGCAGGTCTGTGTTCTCGGTCAAGGCTCTTCCGTCATGTCACGGCCGCGCAGTCCGTCGAAACGGGCCACGTGGCACAGCCAGCGTGTAAAGGACCGCTCACCTTAGCACACCGCCTGCTCCACCGTAAGGCGCAGCCTTATGGCGTGACGCCTTTACGAGGCGGACGCGCAACTCCAGACGCGTGCCACCGGCGATGGTGCATGCCCGAGATGGGTCAGCAGGCTGTATCGAGCCGACTCATGATGATTTTCAGCTGTGTAGGGGGCACAGAAGCGATCCTCACATTCATTTTCCGACACGAAAAACGCGTTGACGCCCTGAATGTCGCACCCGATCAGCGCAACCCCCTTCTCGCGTCCGATCCTCTCCATCATATTCAGCCCCGCGCCAAAGAAGTTGGTCCCGTCCCACATGCCTGACGGGTCATAGGGCACTTCAATAGCCACAGACGGCGGAATCGAGGCGTTATATTCAATACAATAGACACGGGCCGTTCTGTTCATGGCACGCCAGATGTGGCTGGTATTATAGTCAACATCGACCGTAATCAGATCGAATTCCTGTTCGACACCGGCCTCATCCAGAAGCTGGTCGATATTCTCGCATGTCACGAAACCGGAAATGATCTTAAGTTTCCCGCTTTCGATATAATGGGAAAAACTCGCGCGCGCCTTATCGGCATCCGCCGGACTTCCTTCCACCCAGACACCGCTCCAGCCCTGCTCCAGCAGAAGCCGCGTTGTATTTTGCAGGCCCGCTTCCACGCCGATTTCCAGAAAATTGCGCGTGCGTGTGCCGATACGGGAGAAAATCTCGGCGAGGTAGCCATCCTCGAAATGCTGACTGTAAACCTGACTATAATGACCGTGAAGCCGCTTCTGCGCCCGTTTTTTTGCGGCTTCGTCGGCGACAAGATAGCCAATTTCTTTTTGCGAGGTCTCACAGGCCTGCTGCGTCGCCATACTCAACTGGAGCATCGCATCTATCGCTTTGAGAAAAACCTCATTCATCATGCTATATCGCCCTTAAATATTTAACGAGCATTCAAATCATAAATAAATTAACACAATATTACGTATCGAATATTATTATCTATATAAATACAAAAATAAATTCTAAAATATAATCTATGTATCGACAAATAAAAAATGAATTACAGCGACGTCAGCTCTCCACAAAGCACTCTTACTACAGAAGAGCCGACAGACAGACCGATCACGCCTGTAAAACCCGTCCTTCACTGCCAAAAGACGACGCCACCGGGTCTGCCGGCCTCATCCGGCATACGAAAAGGCCGCATACCACACACCACCAGCAAACATCAGGACAAGGGGAGAGACAGGCGGATGCCATTGCGAATTTTGCCTGCTCACCCATCATCTTCTTCAGGACACAGAAGCCAGCACGTCAGTCAGGTGTTGCCGGTAACGCACTAGGGTTGCCTCCACATTCGGCGCCTTCATGACATCGGACGCCAGAAATGTCGGCAATTCCGCGAGCGCGAGAAACTGGTTCGCCTTGTGAAAAGGGAAATAGACGGCATCGACGCCTTTGCCCTCGAAGAACTGGGCCGGATCGAGAAAGGCCTCGTCCGGTGCGTTCCACGTGACCGACAGCATATAACGCTTGCCGTGCAACAGGCCGCCGGACCCATATTTACGCTCTGGATGCGCCCGACTGCGGCCGTCACTGGTATAGAGTTTGCCATGGCCAGCGGTGAAAACCTCATCCATGTATTTCTTGACCGTCCAGGGCGCACCCATCCACCAGCCCGGCATCTGCCAGATCACGATATCGGCCCACAGAAAGTTTTCGACCTCCTTTTCGACGTCGTAACCATCGTCAATTTTCGTCTGCCGACTGTCGAAACCCAGATCAGCAAGCGTCCTGACGGCCACGGCCTGCAAAGTATCGTTGAGGCGACCGTGAGAATGAGCGAAAGCCTTTCCGCCATTCAGAAGCAGAACGTTCGTCATATTTTTTGTTTCTCTCTGAAAATATCTTTATTTTTCCGTAGAACTTCTGATTCGGTCAGACCCGTTTTTCGAGCATGTCCTTCACATGGGCCACGGCTCCGCCATAGGCTGCGGCGTAACGTGCCTGAGCCTCGTCTTCCGAAAGGCCGACCGGTTCGAAACGACTGCCCCAACTGATCAGGCAGGTTCCTGCGCCCGTTTCCCGCACCCGGACTTCACCGACATAGTCCTTCACCGGGTCCGGTCCCTCGACATAGGAATAAGTGTAGCACCGCTCCTGTTCGCTGAAGGTCAGCAGACGCTCAACGATCACCGTGCCATCGCGCGTCGTCAGGCGACGAACGCGACCGCCCTCCTCCAGAACGCTGCTTTCGATCATGCCGATCCAGACAGGAAGATTGTCAAATCCTCCCAGAAGTTTCCATGCAGTCTCCGCTGCAACGCCGACTTCGATCTGACCGCTGACGTTTATCATGTCCTGCTCTCGTGCTGTCCCGGCCGAAACCGGGAGGAAATGGAGTCCGGCAAGGGTTACGAGGCGCTGGCGATGCCGTCGCCAACTCAGGACCGTTCCCTGCCAGGGAGAAGAGCGGAAGATAGGGTGTTACCACTGAAATGGAACAAGAGGGCGATCTGGAAGGCCATTTATCCACCCCTGATGGACCATCAGGCGATTTCAGCTTCCCGCATGATCATCCAGGCGATGTCGCTCAGACGCTTCGGAGAGAGGCGTGAGGAAGGACCGCTGAGACCGATACTGGCACGCACCTCGCCCCCTTCCCGCCAGGGAACCGCCACGCAGTTCAGCCCCGCCAGATGGCTTTCCCGGTCCAGCGCGAAGCCATGCGTTCTGACGGTTTCGATCTGAGCGCAGATTGTCGGCCCCAGGGCCTCCGCCCGTGTCGCCAGCACACGCTGACGGAGACCAGGCATGAAGGCGAGAAAGACCAGCCCGATGGCCGAATTCTCCAGCCGCCCGCATTCCCCCACGGGAGAACCGCAGCGGAGTGCCTGCGACGATTCGATCGCATCAAGATAATGCACCTCGTCACCGCTCGGCACGGCGAGATAGACGGTTTCACCGGTCTTCCCGGCGATTGTCTCCAGCACCGGTCGCAGCCGTGTCCGAAGGGCCTCATCGTCGCCGGCCATACGGGCGAGATTAAGGATGCGACCGCCGAGGTGATAGCGCATGTCGCCGGGGCGGCGGTGGACATAGCCGAGTTCACGCAGAGTGATGAGGATGTTGTGGATCGTCGTCTTGCCCACGCCGCTGAGAGCCGCGATGTCCTGAAGTCGCGCGGCGCCTCCTTCTCGGGCGATGATTTCGAGGACCGCCAGAGCACGTTCGACAGACTGAATCAGTTTGGGCGCGGAAATCGGACAGGCTCCTCTGTGCAGGGGCAATGGCAAGGTGATGACAGACTTTGCAAACCGGGCACCAAACCCGCTCTTGTCCTGTTTGTAAGGGTGTGCGCCTTGGGGCTCAATCGCGATCAAGCCGGAGGAGAAAGCCGTCCTTCTATACAGGGAAGAGGCAACCTTCATGCCGGGCTGCTCGCAAACCTTGCGGACAAAGCCGATCGCGCGATGGAAACCCGCCGAATGCAGACAACGGCGGCAGGATTTCTCGTGCGAAAGCGAGGATGCGCGCGGCGCGCTGACGGCCAGCCGCGCCTTCTCCTCACACGGCAGAGCCCCGCCTGAATAAAAAGCCGGAGTGGAGCGGATGCCGGTTTTCCGGACATGGCCCTTAATGCTTCCGGAAACACTCAACACCTCTTTTTGAGCGCTTTCCTGAAAAGAAAATCACGTTTGCACACAAAAACGTGATCAGGATCAAGGACAAGGCTGTCCAGCGGGTTTAAGCGGTCTTTTTTCTGCTTTGATAAAACATTCTGGATGGTTCTCATGACCCTCGGGCGCAGAGAGTTTTTAAGAAATACAGGCACCTGTGTGGCTGGTGCCAGCGCTCTTGCCCTCGGGTTCATTCCACCACGAGCGCAGGCGCAGGAAACGCGCCAGTACAAACTCCTGCGCGCCAAGGAAACGCGAAACAACTGCACCTACTGCTCGGTCGGGTGCGGCATCCTGATGTATTCGCTGGGTGATGGCGCGAAGAACGCCAAAGCCCGGATTTTTCATATCGAAGGCGATCCGGATCACCCCGTCAGTCGCGGCTCACTCTGCCCCAAAGGGGCCGGGCTGGTCGATTTCATCCATAGCGAAAGCCGCCTCCAGTATCCCACATACCGCGCGCCCGGCAGCCGGGAATGGAAGCGGATAAGCTGGGAAGAAGCGACTGACCGCATCGCGCGCCTGATGAAGGATGACCGCGACAAAAACTTCATCCAGCGCAACGAAAAGGGCGAACTGGTCAACCGGTGGCTCAGCACCGGCATGCTCGCCTCCTCCGCTGCCAGCAATGAAACGGGCCTGCTGGATTTCAAGTTCGCGCGGTCGCTGGGGATCATGGGGCTGGATTGTCAGGCCCGCCTCTGCCACGCCCCGACCGTCGCAGCACTTGGTCCCAGTTTTGGCCGTGGCGCCATGACCAACAACTGGGTGGACATCAAGAACGCCAACGTCGTTCTGATCATGGGCGGCAACCCGGCAGAAGCGCATCCCGTGGGCTTCAAGTGGGTGATGGAAGCCAAGATCCGCAACGCCGCACAGGTCCTGGTTGTTGATCCGCGCTTCAATCGCAGCGCGGCCGTTGCTGATTTCTATGCTCCGATCCGCGCCGGATCAGACGCTGCTTTCCTGCTGGGCGTGGTCAACTACCTGCTTTCCCATGACAAGATTCAGCATGAATATGTGCAGGCTTATACCAACGCGGCCCTGATCGTACGGGAAGATTTCCAGTTCCACGATGGCGTTTTCACCGGCTATGACGCCGCGAAGCGCAGCTATGACATGTCTTCGTGGGATTACGAGCGCGACGAGCAGGGTTTTGCCAAGAAAGACCTGACCTTCCAGAATCCCCGTTGCGTGCTGAACCTGCTGCGCGACCACGCCAGCCGGTACACCCCGGAACTGGTGTCACAGATCACCGGGACGCCTGAGAAAGACTTCCTGCATGTCTGCGAAACGCTGGCATCCACCAGCGTGCCTGATCGCACGGCCACGATGCTTTTCGCGCTGGGCTGGACGCACCATACCAATGGTTCGCAGATCATCCGTACGGCCGCCATCATCCAGATGCTGCTGGGCAATGTCGGCATGCCGGGCGGCGGGCTGAACGCGCTGCGCGGTCACTCCAACATTCAGGGCTATACGGACCTCGGGCTGCTTTCGACGCGCCTGCCGGGTTACATGAACCTCCCGAAGGACAGCCAGCAGACGCTGGACACTTACCTTCAGGCGTCAACGCCGAAAGCGGATGAGCCAGGCGAGGTCAATTACTGGCACAACACGCCCAAGTTCTTCGTCAGCCTGATGAAGACCCTCTGGGGCGACCATGCCACCGCAGCCAATAGCTGGGGTTATGACTGGCTGCCGAAATGGGATCGCAGCTACGACATGCTGGCCTATTTCGAGCTGATGCATCAGGGGAAGGTCAACGGCTATATCGCGCAGGGCTTCAACCCGCTTGCCGCGATGCCGGACAAGAACAAGATGCGCGATGCATTCGCCAAACTGAAGTTCCTTGTCACGATGGATCCGCTCGATACGGAAACATCGAACTTCTGGCAGGATGAAGGCGTCTATAACGACGCGAAGCCGGAAGAAATCCAGACCGAAGTGTTCCGTCTGCCGTCCACCTGCTTCGCCGAGGAAAACGGCTCGATCGTCAATTCCGCACGCTGGCTCCAGTGGCATTTCTCAGGGGCGCAGCCGCCGGGCGAAGCATGGAGCGACGGGCATATTCTGGGCACGATCTTCACGAAGCTTCGGGCGCTCTACGCCAGCGAGGGCGGCGTCTGCCCCGAACCCCTGATGAACATGCAGTGGAACTACCGCGATCCGGAAGAGCCCACTCCGGAAGAAGTGGCTCAGGAATCCAACGGCTACGCGCTCGCCGATATTCAGGACGCGACCGGCAAGGTCGTGGTGCGCAAAGGCGAGTTGCTGCCCGATTTCTCCGTGATGAAGGACGACGGTACGACGAGCAGCTATTGCTGGATCTTCGCCGGATCGTGGACGCAGGCCGGAAACCAGATGGCCCGCCGCGACAACACGGATACCGGTCTGGGCAACACGCCCGGCTGGGCATGGGCGTGGCCTGCCAACCGGCGGCTGCTCTATAACCGTGCGTCCATGGACCCTCAGGGCCGTCCGTGGGATCCGCGCCGCCAGATCATCGAATGGAACGGCCAGCGCTGGGTCGGCGCCGATGTGCCGGATTATCCGCTGACCTCCCCTCCGGGGAGTGGTGTCGGCCCCTTCATCATGCAGAGCGAAGGTGTAGCCCGACTGTTTTCAGGTCACTCCCTCGTCGATGGTCCTTTCCCGGAGCATTACGAGCCGACGGAAAGCCCTGTCACCGGGCCGGCCCTGGGCAAGACGGTGAGACATAATCCGGTCTCGCGCGTGTTCGCCGATGAGAAGCCAAGGATGGGGGATCCCGAACAGTTCCCTTATGTGGCGACCACTTATTCGATCACCGAACTGTTCCGTCACTGGACGAAGCACTCTCAGCTGAACGCCATCATGCAGCCGGAGCAGTTTGTGGAAATCGGCGATCGTCTGGCTGGCAAGCTGCACATCAAGGCTGGCGACATGGTGCGTGTGTCGTCGAAACGGGGATATATCGAAGCCAAGGCGGTCGTCACAAAACGACTCAAGCGCCTGAATGTCATGGGCAACGATCTCGATCAGGTCGGGATTCCGTGTCACTGGGGTTTCAAGGGCGCCACGCGCAAAGGCTTCCTTGCCAACACGCTGACGCCGGCCATGGGCGATGCCAACTCCCAGACACCCGAATTCAAGGCGTTCCTTGTCAATGTTGAGAAAGTCTGAGGGGCGCTGAGATGAGCATGCAGTCACAGGACATCATCCGCCGCTCCGCCACCAACGGCTTCACGCCCACGCCTCAGGCCCGCAGCCATGAGACGGAGGTCGCCAAGCTGATCGACGTCTCTCTCTGCACCGGCTGCAAGGGCTGTCAGGTCGCCTGTTCGGAATGGAACGATCTGCGCGACGAGGTCGGGCACAATGTGGGCGTTTATGACAACCCGGCGGACCTTACCTCCGAGACATGGACCGTCATCCGGTTTGATGAGGTCGAGGACGAAAGCGACAAGCTGGAGTGGTTGCTGCGCAAGGAAGGCTGCATGCACTGCGAGGAGCCGGGTTGCCTGAAGGCGTGCCCGAGCCCGGGCGCCATCCTTCAGTTCGCCAACGGCATTGTCGATTTCCAGTCGGAACAGTGCATCGGTTGCGGTTACTGCATCGCGGGCTGTCCTTTCGACATTCCGCGCATCAGCGAGAAGGACAACCGCGCCTACAAATGCACCCTGTGCGCGGACAGGGTCGCGGTCGGGCAGGAGCCTGCCTGCGTGAAGACGTGCCCGACGGGTGCGATCGCTTTCGGCTCCAAGGCGGAAATGAAGGATCTGGCGGCTGATCGCGTGGGTGAGCTGAAAAGCCGCGGCCATGAGGGCGCGGGGCTGTATGATCCGGCCGGAGTGGGCGGGACGCACGTCATGTATGTGCTGACCCATGCCGACAAGCCCGAGCTGTATCACCGCCTGCCTGCCAATCCGTCCATCAGCCCCATCGTGCGGGGCTGGAAGGAATGGCTCAAGCCGGTTGGAGCGCTGGGCTTCATCGCCACCGTGGCAGGCGCTTTTGCCCATTATATGGGTGTCGGCCCCAACACGACCGATGAGACGCCTCACCCGGATCCGGAGCCTGAAAAGGAACTGGAAGTGGAAGGGGCCGATCACGGCCCGGCAGAAGATCGGAGGGATGCGTAATGGACACCAGTAATCGCGTTCTGCGCACAAAGTTTGGCGATCGTCTGCTTCACTGGACGATGGTGGCCTGTTTCTTCCTTGTCGCCATGTCCGGGCTTTCGTGGTTTTTCCCCAGCCTGCACTGGCTGGGCAGCGTGCTTGGGCCGCCGCAACTGGCACGTCTCCTGCATCCCTTCCTCGGGATCGTGGTTTTCCTCCTGCTGATGTGCATGTTCGTGCGCTTCGTGCATCACAACATGCCGGTGCGGACGGATGGCATCTGGTTCCGTCACATCGTCGATGTGCTGATGAATCGTCATGGTGAAAATCTGCGTATCGGCAAATACAACGCCGGACAGAAAATCCTGTTCTGGGGCATCATGTCACTGATCAGCGCGCTGTTCGTCACGGGTCTGGTGATCTGGCGTGCCTATTTCGCCATGTATTTCCCAATCCCTGTTGTCCGGTTGGCGCTTCTTGCCCACTCGGCGGCCGCTCTGGCCCTGATTCTGCTGGTGCTCGGACATATCTACATGGGGATCTGGGTCCGCGGGTCGATTGGCGGCATGGTGACAGGCTATGTCTCCCGGGCATGGGCACGGCAGCATCATGACCGGTGGTATGATGAGGAAGTTGTGCCTGAGGAAACGCCCTCTGCAAAACGGCGCTCCTGATGCGGCGTGAATCCGACATCGTTCCGCTGGACAAGCGGACCCCCGGCGTTCCGACGATCGAGCCGCTTATCTTTCCGGTTCTGGATGCGCTCTATGCCCGACGGGAAAAGCGCCTGAACGAGTGCGCAACGACAGAAGGAGAAGATGAGGGAGCCTATTTCCGCTTCCTCTCCGGTCTTGTCGGAACGCAACGGAACATTCTGGCGAACAATCCGGTCAGCGAGCAGGATGCTGTCGCCATCTGCAAGATGATGGAAAGCGGCTACGATCATCCGGAATTGGAAAGCCGTCTGCGGGAGATCGCTGGCTGGCAGAATGCCTATGATGCGCTGGTGCAGGCAGGAGCGGCGGACCTGCCGGAAGCGGCCTGTGCTGCACTGAAAAATGCTGGGCAGGACCGGGAAAGTCTCAGCATTCAGGCCGCCCATCTCCTGCGTGGCGATTACGGACAGGTCGATGCCGGTGTGGCCGTGGTGCTGTGGGCAGCCCTGTCCCTGTGCTGGGCGCAGGCTGTGGCTTCCTCCCAGTCCGAAACAGGCAGACAGACTGGCGCACAGGCGACGCTCTGCCCCTGTTGCGGCGCTCCTCCTGTCGCCAGCCTCGTCCTCGGCGGAGATCGGGAAGGATTGCGCTATTTGCAGTGCAGTCTTTGTGAAACACGCTGGCACAGGGTTCGGGGCGTGTGCGTGGAGTGCGGCGCGTCAGGTCGTCTGGAACACTGGTCTCTGGACGATGTGAAGGCGCCCATACAGATTGAAACCTGCGGAGACTGCAAAACATATATCAAGGTTTTCCGCCTTGATTATGATCCGCATCTCGAAGCTGCGGCTGACGATCTGGGCAGTTTGACTCTGGACGCCGCGCTGGAGCAGGAAGGCTTTACACGCATCGCACTGAATCCTTTTTCCTTCCCCGCATGAGCGACTGCCTGGTCCGGACTCCAGTGAGCGACAGAAGTAACCCAGCCGATCTCCTCCTCGAAATGGTCGATTACGATACGGCGCAGGCACTCCTGTCCGCCGCTCTTCGGGAACTGCCGTCGGTGGAGGCTGAACATATCCCCCTCGCGCTCTCCTGCGGTCGCATTCTGGCCGAGGATGTGCGGGCTGTGGCCTGTCGCCCGGAAACCGATATCTCCGCGATGGATGGATATGCTTTTCGCTGTGCGGATATGGATCTGTCCGGACAGAAAGGACTGCCGCTTTCCGGGTGTGTCGCGGCGGGCGACAGTCCGGAGCCTTTGCGGGACGGCACAGCCTGCGTCATTCTGACCGGCGCACGCATTCCAGCCGGTGCGGATTGTGTGGTCGCCCGCGAGCGTGTGGTGGTGGCACATGACCGTGTGCATCTGACGAACCAGACTCCCGTTACCGGACTGAACATTCGTCGCAAGGGAGAAGAGTTCCTCTCTGGCACGCCGCTGCTCCCACGTGGACAGGCACTGGACTGGCGGCACATGGCGCTTCTCGCCAGTCAGGGCATGACTCACGTTGCGGTTTCTCGCCCGATCCGCGTTGCCGTGCTGGCCAATGGCGCGGAATTTGACTGTCACGCTGCCGATGCCCGCACAGAACTGAACACGCTCATGCTGAGTGCGATGCTACAAAGCGAGAGCATTCGTGTCCGGTCGCGCGTGGCCGCCACAGACAGCCCGGACGAGCTGGGCGAGGCTCTCCGTGAATGTATCGAGCACTCCGATGTAGTGGTGACCACCGGAGGCATCTCGGTCGGGCAGACGGATCATGTCCTGCCCGTTCTGACCCGCATGGGGGCCACATGCCTGTTCCGGCGGGTCAGGATGCGGCCCGGCAAACCCGTGACCGTCATGCGGCTTGGACGGAAAATCATCTTCTGCCTTCCCGGAAATCCCGGAGCGGCGGCCCTGTGCGCCCAGCTTTTCGTCATGCCGTTTCTGCGGGCCTTCACTGGCCTGCCACCGCACCGCGAGAACCGACTGGCGGGACGAAGCGCGTTCGCATTCACACCGACCACCGATGCCACCAGCTTTTTACCGGTGGCTCATACGGAGGAAGAGGGGGAAATCCGGTTTTCCCTGATCCCGTCAGTGGGAGCGTCGGATGTGCGGTGCCTGACGCGCGCGACGGCCCTGCTGAGAGTGGACGCGGGTGAGAGCGTGGATATCGGCAGCTATTGCCGTGCGGTGCCTTTTACGGACCTTTGACAGAAGTTTTTCGTGTGTCCTGAAACTGCATTCTCGACGGGCATGGAGGCAAGTTTTACGAAGGACATGTGGTCTGGTTTATCAGGCACTTGCTGGCACCTCTGAACGCAGACCCGAACGTGCCCTCAGCCGATGCACGGGTCTTCCCGGCTTTTGAGATGTGACCGTCAGCTTCTCAGGAATGGCGAGGGCACGTTTGCGCGGCAGATACCGGTCCACGATCAGTTCGGAGAGGATGAGCCCGCCCGGGAGGAGAGCTGAATGTGTGCTGCCCTTGGGCCGGAGACGTTTCATCCCGGTGGGGTTCGGACGTTCCTGCGGGCCCGATCACCTTTTTCATCGTGGCCCACCGGGGATGGCCCTGCATCGCCGCATCCAGATCGAGCCGCATACTCTCGAACGCGTCGAGACCGTCCCGCGTGACCTCTTCGATCATCGCACCGATCAGCGGATCATCAACAGGGAGCCACAATAGAGAAGAGGCCGAGGTTTCCCCCGGCCCCATCGCTTTTTCCAGTGGATCACCACAACAGAACATCACAGGCTGTCAGCCCCCTTCTGCAAGAGCCTTTCTATCCCTTTCTGCAAGACCCTTTCTCTGTACTGCCCGAAGCTCCTCCAGAATCGCCAGTCTGCGTGGGCTCCACTCCTCTTTAGGCGTCAAAGAAACGCAGTCCTGTTCATCCCAGCGTTCCATCTGTTCCGGGGTCATTTCAAGTGTCATTTTTCTTCTCCGATACAAGGCTTGGTTCGTGTTCCTTAATTTACAGCGTTATTTCTAAGCGACCACAAGCGGAAACGCATGCTGGCGGATCGTGCGGGCCAGAGTGGCCGTATCATCCAGCCCCATGAAAACCACTCCTTCGCGGCGATCGGGAATAGTCGCACTGTCCGTCGCCACCATGATGATGGCAGGCGTATGAGGAAACAGGGGGCCCTTGCCTGTCGCGGGACGCCACACTTCCAGACAGGCAGGCACGGTCGCGTGAAAGCCTTCCACCAGTATCAGATCGACCGGGCGCATGGCCCGCACCAGTTCGTGCAAAGCAGGGGGTGTTTTTGTTTCATGCTGAAGCACCCAGCGTTCAGGTGTAGCCAGCATGACTTCGGAGGCACCATTCTGACGGTGCAGGAACGTATCCTTACCGGGCTTGTCCATGTCCACGCCGTGATGCGTGTGCTTTATGGTGGAGACACTCAGGCCCTGCTGGCGAAAAAACGGCAGAAGGCGTGTGATCAGATGGGTTTTTCCTGATCCGCTCCGTCCTGTGATACCAAAGACAGGCTGTGTGCGAGGATACGGCATGGATGACGGGCCTCAATGCGATAAACCAACATGGCAACGACGTTGTAAAACTGCGGCCTGTTGAAAGCCAGTAGTGACAGGCCGCACTGTGACGAAACGGGATGAACGAACATGAAAGTTGCAGGGCTTGTGCTGGCCGGTGGACAGGCCAGCCGTATGCAGGGCCGGGACAAGGCCTTTCTCGACATCAACGGCACATCCTGCCTCGCTCTGGTCTTTTCCCGTCTGCGACAGGCATGTTCCGCTGTTGCGATCAGCGCCAATGGCGATGCGGCACGCTTCGCCGCGTGGGAATGTCCTGTCCTGCCTGATCGGCTGCACGATATGGGTCCGCTGGCCGGTCTGTTGAGCGGGCTGGAATGGGCGGAAGCCGAAGGATATGACGCGCTGATCAGTGTTCCCGTAGATACCCCGTTCATTCCGCGCGGTCTGGTGGCCGCTCTCCTCCCTGCCCCCAGCTATGCATGCTGGAGTGACCGG
Source organism: Acetobacter conturbans (assembly GCF_011516755.1). Lineage (GTDB taxonomy): Bacteria > Pseudomonadota > Alphaproteobacteria > Acetobacterales > Acetobacteraceae > Acetobacter > Acetobacter conturbans. Next base: position 247,373 of record NZ_WOSY01000003.1, read on the forward strand.
CCACACCCTCTGGTCGCGGCGTGGCCTGTTTCCTGTCGCCCTGTTCTGGCCGATCAACTCGGCAGAGCAAGTGGCGCAGCGCGAAAGGAGCAGACACGCGTTCGAACGCTGGCCAGAGCAATTGGCGCGCGAGCTATCGATTTCGCCGCCTTGTCCGACCACGATCCCTTCATGAACATCAACACACCGGAGGACCTTCTGCTGGCTCAGAACCACACCCCATGCGAGCTCCCTGCGCAGGTGGATAAGGATGCCGGTCATGTCTGAGGAAACGATTTTTCCTGTCGCACAAACATACGATACCGAACGGGTTAACTGGGTGAATGACAGTCTGGAGGCACCTGTCGAGCGCGCCTCTGACTCCCTTGTGGTCGCCGATGAAGTGCCGCTTTCGCTGTTCTATGATGGGCTGGACTATGCCGTCATGATGGTCACACCGCATGACGTCGATGATTTTGTAACAGGTTTTTCCTTTACGGAGGGCATCGTTTCCTCTCCGTCCGATCTGCGTCAGATAACCGTGACGGCGACTTCAGACGGTCTGCGCGCCGATATTCTCACCGGCCCTGAAGCGCTGCGCACCGTTCTGTCCCGCAGTCGCCGTCCCATAGCAGGCCGTACGGGATGCGGCATCTGTGGAACGGACGCGGCCAGCATCATGGAACGTGGTGAAGGACGTGTCAGAGGACGGGAACCCGAACCACATTCCATCCGCCACGCTCTGGAAAACCTGCGCGATCATCAGACACTGAACAAAGGGGTCGGGATGCTGCATGCGGCAGCATGGTGTCGCCCCGACGGACATATCCTGCATGTGCGGGAGGATGTGGGCCGCCATAATGCGCTGGACAAGCTGATCGGCCTCGGGTTGCGCAAACAGGTTGATTTTACTGAAGGGTTTTGTCTGCTGACGTGCCGCTGCTCCTACGAAATGGCGGCAAAGGCCATAACGGCGGGCATGAGCGCGGTGATCGCCCTTTCCTCCCCCACGGCCCTCGCCATTCGGATCGCGCGGGAAGCGGGGCTGGTTCTGGTGGCCCCCGCCCGCTCAACCGGTCTGCACGTTGTGTCTCCTGCCCCTGTGACTGAAGTTTAGTGTCTGAACAAAGATACGAGTGGTGGATCAAAATTTTGCGGGGAGGCATAAGAGCATGCACGGACTGAATGTGAATCTGCCTGCATTTCTGATGATCCGATACAAACCATTCCCTCTCTCCTGATCGCAGGGCATGCGGGGAATTTCAAAAGCGCCTACATCCTCTTGTCCAGATTACACATCGCGATGGAACAGCAAGAGACCGGCAACCAAAGAATCTGGCAAAAACCACTCTCGCGGAGAGCCTTCTTTCGATGAAAAACTGACCTCGAAAATATGAGCAGAACGCTTAATGAGGCACCCGGTGTCCTGCCAGCCGCTATAAGGCCGGAGCCCTCATCCCTTCGCGGCATAATCGGGGGCGCGCCAATCTTCATCTTCGGATTGGATGCGTAAGGGCCGCCCTGCATTATCAACGCTTTCCAACGTCACTACCCTGAAGTAATATTTCGTAAAATTTTATCGAGGTACGGTATATGAACAGATTACTGGCACTTACGCTTGTGTTGCTCCTTGCAGGATGTGGCATGGAGCATTCCGGCTGCCCTACCGATCTTCCGCAGGCACCAGACGATAACTCGGGCGTAAAATCTGCAATTCGCACCTGCAACTGAACAAGACAGCGACAAGCTCTCACTCCCGATAGATTACCTCTGTCGGGAGTCTACACGCCGCCTTTGCCATGTATCGGCGCGTTCTCGCTTTTTATCTTGTTCATCATTTCTGACAGTCGGCCATTATACGCCATCTTTACTTTAGAGACGGCGTTACTCACACTTTCCTTGGGAGCTTTCTCGCATTCATCGCGGATGGCTTTGGAGAGGCCTTTGGTCACTTCATCAGGAGAAAGGGATTCGGCCATTTTGTCGCCGGAATAATCATCGTGTTCGTCGTTCAGATATTCCATGCAGGTGGTATTCGTCGTCACCTTCCGCATCAGGTCCTTGTAATCACTGTCTTCTTCCTGTGCCAGTGCGGGACTTGAGCCAATGATGAAACACCCGATGGCGAGTATCGCTATCCTTCCACGCATTGCATTTCCCTTTCCTCTCCACGCTCACGATCCATATCTCACCGCGAGAATGGCAACCATATTCCAAACGCATACATTTGGCACGGCGGCATTGGCCTCTCTCGCCTGCACAGCCTGCATGACATCACCTGAAACGAGCCACTTCATGCTCTGAACCTGCCGACCGAAAGCGATAAAAGTCGATCGCCTCCCAGGCAAAATACGCCGTTTTCGGGACAAGCGATCAGCACGGGAGCGCCCGCACCTATGCTCGATAAATCAGAAGAGTTCCATGTAATGTGAGGGGACCATCGCTGATGGTCTTTCAGTATTGTGATCAGGAATGCTTTATTTTGCGCTCTGACCGCGCAAGGCATTATTTCACCGGAAATGTTCAGGAGTTTTCACCCGAAACGATCACCCAAGAATGGGAATCCCAGCAGGAATTTTGAACTTTATACTGACAAGACAAGAGAAATTCTTTTTCGACTGAAAGCAGAAAATCGACAGCGACTTCTCATCGGCAAGGATTGTTTATGCCAGCGAAACAGCCACAAAAAAGCATCGAGGGGCACACCACAAAAGCGTCAAACGTCACCTATCCAGCTTGCGGACGCCCGCAAGGTAGCATCAGCGAACTCTACAAAGGCGCAGCCGCCCGACGCGAGAAACCGCGGGGAGTCCTTACAGAAGAAACCCACTTCCTGCTGGTCGCCTCTATCTTGCCCCCTGACAAGCCGCCCTTTTCGCGAGGAAACAGAGTCTCCACGGCGGATTGCCGCTCAGGGCCGCAAACGGGATATGGCGGAGGCGGGTGTAGATTCGCTTTTATAGGATTGTGGAAGCACCGGCTTTGCCGTGTGCGGCAACGCTGGCGCATCCGGTACACGGCGCTCCATAAGCGGCGATTGATATGTGTGTCCCAAAGAGGAACGAGGCGCCACGGGGGACGTCAGAGGACGTGGGGACACAGGAGCCGGAACGGACTGGACGCCCGGCTTTGGCAGGCTTGGGCGTCGGTACATCTCCGTCCGGCTGGCCGTGGAGGATGCACGGCCAGCATAATGTGTCTGCGCTTCCATAACGGAAGGAAGGATCATCAGACCAACAGCTAAACCCAGCCCGTATGTCTTCCCTTTCATCGAACACATTCCCTGCGGCTGGGCTTTAACCGCCACAACTGAGCGGGCGCTTACCAAATTACAGTCAGCCTCTGATGCGACGCAGCAGCGCGATTGATTCCACGCACGCAGCCGCAGCTTCCCGGCCCTTGTTGTGCACGTCCGCACGCGAGCGGGAGACCGCCTGCTCTTCCGTATAGGTCGTGAGCACACCGAAGGCGATCGGCGTTTCCGTCGCCAGAGATGCCTGCAGAATGCCGACCGTCGCGCCGAGGCTGATGAACTCGAAATGCGCTGTGTCGCCCTTGATGACGCAACCGAGGCAGATCACGCCTTCATATCTGCCCGTTTTCACCAGTGCCTGCGCCAGCAACGGCAGTTCGAACGCACCCGGGGCGAGGAACACATCATCGGCCGCGACTTCGATCCCATGTTCGCCAAGCCATTCGATGGAGCCATTCCGCAGACCACCCGTCACGTCTTCATTGAAACGGCTGACCACCAACGCGAGGCGCGGCGCAGGCGACAGGTGCAGGGACGGAATGGACTCAGGAGAACGTGTGCTCATGACAAAACCTTTCAGAAACCACTTAGCGGGCGGAGATTGAGCTGACGGGAAGAGGAGAGACGACGGACTCTGCCCGCAGAGTATGACCCATCCTCTGCCGTTTCGCCGCGAGATAGGCGCGATTGAAGGCGGTTGGCTCGACTTCCAGCCCGATCCGCTCCCGGACCGTGAAGCCTCGTTCCTGAAGAGCCGTGACCTTGGCAGGGTTGTTGGTCATCAGGTCGAGGGTCGTCACGCCGAGATCGCGCAGGATGGCGGCAGCGGCTGACCAGTCGCGCTCATCGGTCTCGAAGCCGAGGCGATGATTGGCGTCGATCGTGTCCAGCCCCCGATCCTGAAGCGCGTAGGCACGGATCTTGTTGCCAAGCCCGATGCCTCGCCCCTCATGGCCGCGCACATAAAGCAGCACGCCGCTTTCGGCCTTACCAATCTCGCGCAACGCCGCGTGCAACTGTGCACCACAGTCACACCGCATCGAGCCAAGCGCATCACCCGTCACGCATTCGGAGTGCATCCGGACCAGCGGCACGCTCCCCTTGCCCGTCGGATCGCCCTTCACCAGCGCGACATGCTCCACACCTTCCGCATCCCGGAACGCATGAATCACCAGATCCTCACCGCCATAAACACTGGGCAACTGTGCCTGCGCCAGTTCCGCAACCACGGTGCTGGTCACCAGCGTGTCCGCCAGATTCTGCGTGCTGACCGGGTCAACCCCGTGTTCACGCACCCATGCGGTCAGTTCGGCAATCGAGATAATCGGCAGATTATGCTTGCGTCCGAACACTTCCAGTTCGGGACGACGGGCCATGGTGCCGTCCTCGCTCAGGATTTCACAAATCACGGCGGAAGGCGCGCATCCGGCCAGTCGTGCGATGTCGATGGACCCTTCCGTATGGCCGTCACGCTCCAGCACGCCACCGGGCATGGCCCGCAAGGGGAAAATATGTCCCGGCGAGACGAGGTCGGCCGGTTTGGCATCAGCAGCGACGGCAGCCAGAACGGTGCGGGCACGATCATGGGCGGAGATGCCGGTCGTCACGCCTTCAGTGGCCTCGATGGAGACCGTAAAAGCCGTGCTGCGCGGAGCGTTGTTCACCTGCACCATCATCGGCAGGCCGAGTTGCTCCACCCGTTCCGGCGTGAGCGGCAGGCAGACGAGACCGCGCCCGTGCGTCACCATGAAGTTCATTGCCGCCGGAGTCATGAACTCCGCCGCCATGACGAGGTCGCCCTCGTTCTCACGATCCTCATCATCGACCATGATGACCATGCGGCCCTCGCGGATCGCCTCGATCGCCCGTTTCAGCGAGAGAGACATCCCGTCTTTCACCGATACTGACATACGCTCTCCACATATTTCGCAATCACGTCGACTTCGACATTCACCGGCTCACCCGACGAAAGCGATCCCAGCGTGGTGTGTTCCCAGGTGTGCGGAATGATCATCACCTCGATGGTGAATTCCCCGTCTTTCGGCTCGCTCACGGCGTTCAGCGTCAGGCTGATGCCGTCCAGCGTGACGGAGCCTTTCTCGACCATGTAACGCCGGAGAGCCTGCGGCACGGCGAAGACCAGCCGCCGCGCCTCACCCACCGGATCGGCGGCGCAGAACGTCGCCACCCCGTCCACATGACCCTGCACGATATGACCGGACAGCCGTATGGCTGGCGTCACCGCGCGCTCCAGATTGATGCGGGAGCCTTCCTTCAGGCGCCCCAGCGCCGTGCGGTCAAGGCTTTCGGAACTGACGAAGAAGCGGACACGCCCGGCTTCGTTGAACTCGGTGGCAGTCAGGCAGACGCCATTCACGGCAATGCTTTCGCCGAGAGTCACGTCCGTCATGCCCGTGTCGATATCGAGAGTACAGGACGCATTTCCGGACTGAACTGCGGCAACCGTCCCGAGATGTTCGATGATTCCTGAAAACATACGTCCTCTCACACAAAATCAGGCTGAATGGCGGCGATCGGCCCGGCCAACTCATCGAACAGAGCCAGCGGTGTCGCGTCATGACGCCGTTCCACCGAAAAATCCTCGTCCCCGTCCGCACGCACGGCAATCCGCAGCCAGTCGTCCCACAGCCTGCGGTTACGTATCTCGCCCAGCAGGGTCGGTCCGGCTTCGACAAGCGCCCACAACATCCCCGCTTCAGCGAGGCGCTTCGGGACATCTTCAATGGAATCGGAAAAAATCACATCAAACCGCCGCTCGGCGACTGTCAGCCAGTTCCGCGGCACGTCTTTTGTGCGGGAACAGACGACCAGCATCCGCTGCGGTCGGTTGACGTGATCTTCAACACGCCGGACATCCAGTCCGGGCAGATCGGCACGTACGGTCCCACCCGCCGTGACGACCGCATCCGTCGCACGGCGCAGGCGATGGGCGAGATCAAGCGCCTGCCGGGACGTGAAAGTTGTGCGACCGGGGGGCGGCGTCATCAGGCCGTCGATATTGACCGCCTGTTTCACGGTCAGCCAGGTCTTTCCCTCGACACTCCACCGTATGAAAGGAGCGATAAGGCCGCGACACTGTGCCAGCAGAAGGGGACCAGCAGGGATACGTGTCACCTCACGTTCCAGCCAGCGCACCTCCCGGCCTTCGGCTTCCAGCCGCGAAGCCCCACCACCCGCCACTTTCGGGTTAGGATCCGGACAGGCAATCCACACCGTTTTGACAGGTGTTGCCAGCAGCCCTTCAGTGCAGGGGGGTGTGCGACCGGTATGATTACAGGGTTCAAGTGTGACGATCGCCGTGGTGATCCGATCGGTCAGGCCACGCTCTGCACACAGGCGCAATGCGTTCCGTTCGGCGTGGCCGCTCCCCGCGCGATGATGGGCGCCCACAGCCAGAATCGTGCCGTTTTCATCCAGCAGGGCACACCCCACCGGCGGGTTTGGCATGGTCGCGCCGACAAAACGACGCGCCTCGTCCACCGCCGCACGAAACGCTTTTGATACCTGCTCAAAGACTAAACGACCGGTCATTCATTCCGTCCGTAAAACGACACAAAACACTCGTCGATTCAGGGCGGACACACGGTCGAGGCTACAGGACGCACTACTAGCGCCTGCATTCACTCCGTCGCTCTCTCTCATCCGGACTATGACCGTCGGCTCCGGAGTTTCACCGGATCTGCTGACCCTGCCCCTTGCGGAACAGGCGCTCGCGGGCTTCCGATTCCTTGCAGAACCGATTACCGCCGGTGGGGAATTACACCCCGCCCTGAGAACGCTGACTTCAATATGGGGTTACTACGGGGAGAAAAGCAACTCACTTTTCTTAAAGTGTCACTTCACGGTTTATCGATTTTTCCAGTTCTCTCATAAAATAGGATTTTTTATCGTGCAAAGATTACAAAGCATCCGCTCTTGATGAGCACATCGTGAAGATGACCAGAAAATCGTGGATATTTAGAACTATACAATAAAATGAATTCTATAAATAAATCGACGACCCAAGAACTTGGATATCCAGAATTAACTAAAGAAGATTCGGTCAGAATTTCTCTGAGAAGGTTTCCTACCCCTCCCCTCAAACCTGAAATACAAAATGTATGTCTAAACAGTTGCCTATTTTGACAACGCTGACTTCAATAAAAACTGCTGCATGGAAATCTTCCACGAACCGACATTTCAGTTCGCTTTTACTGAGACGCCTGCGGCAGACGCCTCGTAAGAAGGCGCACACGACAACTGGACGAATATCCCCGCCGGTGCCATCACCGGTGCCGCCCGCTTCGGCTCTGAAGGAGAAATAAGCGTCATGCGCCTGCCGGATTTCGAAGCCTGGGCAATCTTTGCCAAGGTGGCCGAGCATGGCTCCTTCGCGCGTGCAGCCGAAGCCATCCAGCTCTCCACGCCCACGGTTTCCAAAGCCATCACCCGTCTGGAGATGCAGCTGGGCATTTCCCTGTTCAGCCGCACATCCCGACAACTTTCGCTCACCGAAACAGGCCGGGAGGCGCTCACTCATGCCCGTCGGATGCTGGCGGATGCAGAGGCGGCCGAAACTGAAGTGCGTGACAGCACGAGCATCCCTTCCGGCGTCGTCCGCATCGCAGCACCGATGACATTCGGCACCCACCACCTGTCGCCGATGCTGCCTCGGCTGCTGCGGCTTTACCCGGGGCTGGAACTGGATATCAATTTCAGCGATTCACTCGTTGATCTGGTGGCCGAGGGTTTCGACCTTGGAATTCGCATCGCGTCCCTTGCGGATTCCACACTCAGAGTCCGCAAACTTTGCTCCGTGCGCCTGCTGGCGGTGGCCACGCCAGAATGGCTGGAGCGGGCGGGACCGATCTCCCATCCTGACGATCTCGCGCCCCACAAGGGATTTGTCTACACAAATGCCAACCAGCCGGGGTGTGTGAAACTGTCGAACAGCGCGGGTCAAACCGTCCTGTTTTCTCAGAATCCGCTGATCCGAGCCAACAATGCCGAGGCCTTCCTGCCGACGCTGGAGGCGAGCCTCGGTTACGGGATTTTTCCGGAATTCATGATCTGGCGCGGGCTGGAGAGCGGCAGTCTTGTGCCGCTACTGCCCGACTGGCAACTGCCATCAATCGGAATCTATCTGGTGACGCCTCCCGGCGCTGGCCGCCCGCTCCGCGTGACGGCCGCTCTGGATTATCTCGTCGAAGCGTTTTCAACCGCCCCCTGGACACAGAGCAACGCAGGGAAGAACGACTAACTTAACCGTGCAGTTTCTTCGCAATGCCCGCGACATGGCCGCCAAGGAATTTCGCACCATCAAGATCGATTTCACTCGGCTGACGGGAACCGTCTCCTGCCGCAATCGTGGTCGCGCCATAAGGTGAGCCGCCCGCCACCTCAGTCACGTTCAACTGCCCCTGAAAGCTGTAAGGCAGACCGGTGATGACCATGCCATGATGAATCAGGTTGCTCAGGATTGAAAAAAGCGTCGTTTCCTGCCCGCCATGCTGGCTGGCCGTCGAGGTGAAGGCAGCACCGACCTTGCCGACGAGGCCCCCTCTGGCCCACAGCCCGCCGGTCTGGTCCCAGAAATTCGCCATCTGCGAGGGGACACGACCGAAACGCGTCGGCGCACCCACGATGATGGCGTCATAGTTCTCAAGATCACTGACGGTCGCGAAAGGCGCGTCCTGCTGAAGCTTGAAATGGCTCGCTTTGGCCACGGCTTCAGGCACCAGTTCAGGCACCCGCTTCACATCGACCTCGGCTCCATCGGCCCGAACGCCTTGCGCAACGGCATGAGCCATCGTCTCAATATGACCGTAGGACGAATAATAAAGAACGAGAACTCTGGTCATTCCTGTCTCCTCTGGTGACTGTCAAGAAGCACAATACCGGGTCATCCTGCCGACGACAGACAAAAACAGGAAAGGCAGCCCTGCCGATTTTTTATCCCGATTCGCGGGTCTCATAACGAGTCAGCTCCCCTCAATGCACGAATTCTGCTCAAGGAAATCTTTTCCAATCTCGTTGAAAAACAGGCGACAAGCGTCGGAAGAGCCTCTGAACGCCGAATCAATTTCACTTAAGCAACATTTTCTTGTGGAAACGAAATTCAGCATCGGATAATAATGGGTAATACGATTTTCGCTTTCAGTATTACTGGAGCTTCGATGCGCCCGTTTTCCTCTCTGAAAAACACTCTCCTCGCTGGCGTTCTCGCCGTGTGCGCCACAACCGGCGCGGCGTCCGCCGCAACCCTCCATATCGGTTACAGTGACTGGCCTGGCTGGGTCGCCTGGCAGGTCGCCATCGACAAAGGGTGGCTGAAAGAAGCCGGGATCGATGCCGACTTCCAGTGGTTCGATTACAGCGCCTCTCTGGATGCGTTCGCCGCGCACAAGATCGACGCCGTGACTGCCACCAACGGCGATGCCCTCGTCACCGGGGCGAACGGCCACAAGGGGGAGATGATCCTCACCACCGATTACTCGGATGGCAATGACATGATCGTCGCCCAGCCGGGCATCACCTCGGTCAAGGAGCTGAAGGGCAAGTCCATTGCTGTCGAGGAAGGTCTTGTCGACCATCTGCTGCTTCTGAAAGCGCTTGAGAAAGCCGGTCTGGACGAGAAGGACGTCAAGCTGGTCAATACCAAGACCAACGAGACGCCACAGGTTCTCGCCTCGGGCGAGGTCGCTGCCATCGCGGCATGGCAGCCCAATTCAGGTCAGGCTCTCCACATGGTGCCCGGATCGCGTACGATCTTCTCGTCTCATGAAGCGCCGGGCCTGATCTACGACACCCTGCTGGTTGATCCGCAAAGTCTGAAGGACAACCGCGAACAGTGGCAGAAGCTGGTGACGCTGTGGGACCGTGTCGTCGCTTATATCCAGGATCCGAAAACGCAGCCGGACGCCCTGAAAATCATGGCGACACGCACTGGCGTTACGCCGGAACACTATAAGCGCTTCCTCAAGGGCACTCACCTCCTGACGCTTTCCGACGACAAAAAAGTCTTTGAAAAAGGCGATGGTCTGACCTCCCTTTACGGGTCAACCGTTGTCTCGGATTCCTTCAATGTGCGGTATGAGGTTTACAAGACCAAACAGAACATCAGCAGCTATATCGATCCGTCCTTCATAAGCGCTTCCAAATAAGCACCGCGGGGGGAGATGATGAAAAGCTTTACATCCGCATGGAAGCTTTACGGCAAGGTTGACGGGTCATCCCGCAGCATTCTCGCTGTCCTTGCCATCATTCTCCCGCTCGTGGCGTGGAGTGCCGTAAGTTACCTTCCCTTCCTCTGGCATCCGCAGATCCTGATCACGGATGCGGGTGACGAGGACTATCTCGAAACCGGCATGCGCCTGAACCGGGCCGATTTCGGCAAGGCCGTGCAAGAGATGCAGGCGCACGGGCAGAAGGTGCCGCAAGGCATCCCGGCCAACCCCGTCTATCTCCCCTCCCCCGGCAACGTGCTGAGCGCATTCATCAATGCGTTCACCAACCCGGTCGGTGGCGGAACAGAAAAATCGATTCCACAGGCGTTCTGGCACAGTATCCAGATCATTTTCTGGGGTTTCGTCATTTCCTCTGCCATTGGCGTGCCTCTGGGCGTGATGTGCGGTGCGCTGCCCGCCCTCGCGCGGCTGGTGGAACCGTCCGTCGATTTCTTCCGCTATCTGCCCGCTCCGGCCTTCGGGGCACTGGCCGTCGCCATCCTTGGCATCTATGACGCCCCAAAGATCGCGATCATCGTCATCGGCACGCTGTTCCAGCAGATTCTCGTCATCTCCAACACCACACGCAAGCTGGATTTCGCCCTGATCGAAGCAGCAAGAACCCTTGGCGCCAAAGGGCCACGGCTGCTGTTCCGCGTCGTCGTGCCGGGCATTCTGCCGGATCTCTACCGCGACCAGCGCATCCTGCTCGGATGGGCGTGGACCTATCTGATCGTTGCCGAACTGATCGGCACATCATCGGGCATCACGTGGTTCATCACCCAGCAGGCCCGTTACCAGCATTTCGACAACGTCTATGCCGCCATGGCCCTGATCGGGATTGCCGGTCTCGGCACCGACATGCTGCTCGGCATTCTGGCGCGCTTCCTCTTTACGTGGAAACGGGAGAACGTGTGATGACCACACCACAGGAACCGAATCTTCCCGATTACCGCGACCTGCCTGCGGATGTTGCCGCCCGCATGAAGGTCATCAAAGAGCGCGAGCTGGTTCTTGAGATCGACCATCTCGGCAAGGTTTTTGGTGGTCGGAAAAATCCGACGGTTGCGCTGGAAGATATAGAATTCGGCGTTCACAAGCGCGAATTCATCTGCGTGGTCGGCCCTTCCGGTTGCGGAAAATCCACCCTCGTCCGCATTCTGGCCGGTCTTGAGGAAGGTACGAGCGGGCGTATTCTCGTGGACGGACGCCCCGTGACGGGTCCAGGGCCTGATCGCGGCATGGTCTTTCAGAAATATACGCTCTTTCCCTGGCTCACCGTCTGCCAGAACGTGATGTTCGGCATTGAGATGAGCGGGACGGAAAAAGGCGAAGCCCAGCGTCAGGCCATGCAGTGGTTGCAGATGATCGGGCTGGAACAGTTCGCCGAGGCATGGCCGCATCAGCTTTCCGGCGGCATGCAGCAGCGCGTGGCGATCGCCCGTGCACTCGCGGCACAGCCCCGTGTGCTGCTGATGGATGAACCCTTCAGTGCGCTGGATGCGCAGACACGCCTGCGGATGCAGAACTATCTGATGGAGATCTGGCGCAAGGTTGACATCACTATTGTCTTCATCACGCATGATCTCGATGAAGCCATCTATCTTGCCGACCGGATTCTGGTTCTGCAACCGCGTCCGGGCAGGGTGGAAGAGGTCATCGAAGTTCCTCTCTCCCGACCACGACGTGCTGCTCAGATGACTGCGGGAGAATTTCTGGCGACGAAAGCCCATCTGGAAGCCCTGATCCGCTCCAGTGGCCCGAATGCCGACGATAGCGCCGATGAAGATGTGGAGCTCGATATTCCGCTCCTCACTCTCGTGAGCGACAAGGCCGAGTAAGGAGAATACGCCATGAGCGACAAGGAAACGAAGGAACAGGTCAGCCGGGTCAGCATTTCTCTGCCGCCCGCCATTCTTCGGGAACTGGATGCGATGGTGGCCGAGAAAGGGTACGCCAGCCGCTCACAGGCCGTGCAAAGCATCCTGCATCAGGAATTGCTCGCCAGTCATCACGATCATGAAGATGAGCTGATGGCCGGTGTCATTCTACTTTTCTACAACAATGCGGCGACCGGTCTTCAACAGAAACTTGCTGAACTGCAATATCAAAATCTTGCCGAGGTCATCAGCTCGCTGCACGTCAATCTCATCCGCCGCCAGACACTCGAAGTCCTTCTCGTGCAGGGAAAGGTTGGAAAACTTCAGGAGATCACAAACCATCTCGTCACGCTGTCGGGCGTCATTTCCGGACGGCTGCACCTGATCGCCTCGCTGATCCCGCCTGTGCATGAAAAGGGACGACCACCGCCGCTTGAAATCGACACGCCCTGAAACATCTGCACGACAAACACATCCCGGACATTCGGAAAGACACAGACATGCAAATCGATCAGCAAACTCCTGAGTGGTATCGCGAACGATATAACAGCCTGCGCGACAAGGCTCTTGAAACAGAAACCATGTCGCGTGCTGCCGTCGCTCCGATCGACATGACGGAGAGCAGCGTCCTGCATCGCGAAACGATTCCGGGTGGATGGTACTGGAGCACGTTTCTTCCGCGCGGACAGGCACTGCGGCTGATCAACAGCAGTGGCAATAACGGCGTTTCCGTTATGGTCTGGAATGCTGATGATTTCAGCGAACGCTACAACGCCGGCGATACCATCAAGCTGCAATGGACCACCTGCCTCACGACGGGTCGCGTGCTGTTTTCCGACATGGGACGTGTGCTGGCCTCCATCATCGGTGATAGCTGCGGTTACAGCGACACACTCGTCGGTGGCAGCACGCCGCAGAGCAACGAGAAAAATTTCGACGACGCGTCGTTGCGCAACACCCGCAACAATCTGCGTCTGATTGCAGGAAAATATGGCATGGCACAAAAGGATGTTGCCTCCTGCATCACGTTCTTCTCCCATGTCAGTGCGCAGGCCGACGGCCGCCTCAAATGGATCGAGGGGGATGTAAAACCCGGCCAGCATGTCGATCTGCGGGCCGAAATGAACCTTCTTGTCGCTGTCTCGAACTGTTACCATCCTCTCAGCCCAGACACGACATGCGTACCCGAACCGATCGAAGCCGTGCGCTGGCAGGCCCCACTCCCCGCCGCCGACGATTTCTGCCGCACATTCTGCGATGAAGCAAAGCGCGGCTTCGAAAATACCGATCCCCTGTTCGCCTGAGCGAGGAGACAGAACTCATGACACTACTTCCCGTTGAACAGGCTTTTTCGAAAATCGATCTGGATCAGGTCATTCCTGCACGTCGCCCCTGGTCGGGCATCGTGCGCAAGGGACAGGTTCTGCGTATCATCGATCTGGAAAGCCAGCAGGCCGTCGATGCCCTTTTCTACAATGCCCATGCCTATCATGAGCGCTACAGTGCACAGGACACGCTGGTCAGTCAGGGTGCGGCCTATATCGACAAGGGCGCGAAACTGTATTCCAATGAAGGCAATGTTCTGATGAGCGTTGTCGAGGACACCTGTGGTCGCCACGATACGCTGGCCGGTGCATGCAGTTGCGAGTCCAACACCGTGCGCTTCGGCCACGAAACGAAATACATGCATGCCTGTCGTGAAAACTTCCTTCTGGAAGTTGAGAAATACGGCATGAGCAAGCGTGACATCGTCAACAACGTCAACTTCTTCATGAACGTCCCCATCCTGCAGAATGGCGCGCTGGTGATTGATGATGGTCTTTCCGATCCCGGTGGCTTCATTGATCTGCGGGCCGAGATGGACACGCTGGTCGTTCTCTCCAACTGTCCGCAGGTGAACAACCCCTGCAACGGTTTCACGCCCACACCGATCCGCGTCATCATCGGCGATTACGTTTCCGCCTGACAGTCTGGAAAAAGCGTTATGTTCACAAAGGTTCTCATCGCCAACCGTGGCGAAATCGTCCGGCGCGTGGGTCGTACCCTGCGCCGGATGGGGATTGCTTCCGTCGCGGTCTGTTCAGAAGCCGACCGGTTCGCACCGCCCGTTCTGGAAGCGGATGATGCTGTTCTGATCGGCCCTTCGGCGGTCAGCGAGAGTTACCTGAGCATGGACGCCATTCTGGATGCCTGCGAGCGCACCGGCGCGCAGGCCGTTCATCCGGGCTATGGCTTTCTCAGTGAACGCGCAGAATTTGCCGAAAAGCTTGCCGAACGTGGAATCCGGTTCATCGGCCCGCGGCCAGAACATATGCGGGCATTCGGACTGAAGCACACCGCCCGCGATCTGGCGAAACAGAACAATGTGCCGCTGTTGCCCGGTACCGATATCCTCACCTCCGCCGACGAAGCTGCAAGTGCTGCATCCCGCATTGGTTATCCTGTCATGCTCAAGAGCACGGCGGGCGGTGGCGGTATCGGCATGCAGGTTTGTAACGACGAAGCCGCATTGCGCGCCTGTTTCGAAGCCGTCTCGCGCCTCGGCGGCAACAATTTCGGAGATGCCCGCGTCTTTCTTGAAAAGTTCATCGCCTGCGCCCGTCATATCGAGGTCCAGATTTTCGGTGACGGCAAAGGCAATATTCTCACACTCGGCGAACGTGACTGCTCCCTGCAACGGCGCAACCAAAAGGTCATCGAAGAGACCCCCGCACCGGACCTGAGCGAGGAAACCCGCCTCAGCCTGCGAACCGCCGCAAAGGCATTGTGCTCGGCCGTCGCCTATGAATCGGCTGGCACCGTCGAGTTCATTTACGATACGGAAAGCGGCCAGTTCTGCTTCCTTGAAGTGAACACCCGCCTTCAGGTCGAGCACTGTGTCACTGAAGAGATTTACGGCATCGACCTCGTCGAGTGGATGGTGCGGCAGGCGAATGGTGATTTCATCCTGCCTGCACAGGAAAGCCTTATTCCGAAAGGTGCTGCCGTCGAGGCACGCATCTATGCCGAAAATCCGGCTGAAAACTTCCGCCCCTCCACCGGACGGCTGACGGAAGTGAGTTTCGCGCCCGGCGTGCGTGTGGACGGCTGGGTTGAAACCGGCACGGAAGTCACGCCGTATTATGATCCCATGATCGCCAAGGTGATCGCCCGGGGAGCAACGCGGGATGAGGCATTCAGCGCCCTGCATGACGCGCTGGTGGCCACCCGCATTGGCGGGCTGGAGAGCAATCTCGACTATCTCCGGGCCATCACCGCCGATCCCGCTGTCCGCGCCGGCAAGGTCTATACCGGCCTGCTCAATACATTCACCTATGTGCCCACCACCATCGAAGTCGTTTCACCCGGCCTGCAATCCACCGTGCAGGACTGGCCGGGACGCATCGGTTACTGGGATGTCGGGGTGCCCCCCAACGGCCCGATGGACGACCGGAATTTTCGTCTTGCGAACCGGATTGTGGGTAATGCGGAAGGCGCACCCGCCCTTGAACTGACCGTCACGGGTCCGGTCCTGCGCTTCAACGCTGCCGCCGTTATCGGCCTTGCGGGCGCGACCATGACAGCGACGCTGGACGGGACACCCGTGCCCTACTGGGAACCCGTTGCGATCAGGGCAGGCCAGACCCTCTCTCTCGGCCAGATCAAGGGACCGGGACACCGAACCTATCTCGCCATTCAGGGCGGCATTGATGCACCGCTTTACCTCGGTTCAGCCTCGACCTTCATGCTCGGCCAGTTCGGCGGCCATGCCACCGGGCAACTGCGCACCGGCGATGTCCTGCGCTTCCGGCCAGAGGGCGGCACGCTGACAGCAGCTGCCATTCCGATGAACGAACGGCCGGACTTTACCAATACGTGGGAACTGGGCGTTCTCTACGGTCCGCATGGCGCACCTGATTTCTTCCGTGACGAAGACATCGATGATCTGTTTTCCAGCGAATATGAAGTCCATTTCAACAGCGCCCGCACTGGCGTACGCCTGATCGGGCCAAAACCGCGCTGGGCACGCACGGATGGCGGCGAAGCCGGACTGCATCCATCCAACATTCACGATAACGCCTACGCCATCGGCGCCATCGACTTTACGGGTGACATGCCCATCCTGCTCGGCCCCGACGGACCGAGCCTCGGCGGGTTCGTCTGCCCCGCCGTGCTGACCCGCGATGAACTGTGGAAGATGGGCCAGCTTCATCCCGGCGATAAAATCCGCTTCCGGCGGGTGCAGGCTCAGCCGTTGAGTGTCAGTTTCCTGCCTGCGCCGATTGATGCCATCGAGCCGATCCTGTTCCGGTCGGAAGGCGACGTGCCGGTCGTCTATCGCCGTGCAGGCGACTGTTACCTGCTGCTCGAATTCGGTGCGCCCATTCTGGACATTCCGCTGCGGCTGCGTGTGCAGCTCATGCTGGAAGCGATCCGGCGGCGTGGTGTGGAAGGGATCATCGACCTGACGCCGGGCATTCGCTCGCTACAGATTCACTATAACCCCGACGTCATCACGCTCGCTGCCCTTCTGGAAACCCTGTACGGCATCGAGCAGGCGCTCCCTTCCAACGACGATGACATCGTGGTGCCGAGCCGCATCATCCATCTGCCCGTCTCATGGAATGACGAGCAGGCACAACTGGCGATGCAGCGCTATCAGGAGCTAGTGCGCCCGAACGCGCCCTGGTGCCCGTCGAACATCGAATTCATCCGGCGCATCAACGGTCTTTCATCGGAAGAGGCTGTCAGGGATATCATCTTCAACGCCTCCTACCTCGTCATGGGTCTGGGCGATGTCTATCTCGGCGCGCCCGTCGCCACGCCGGTCGATCCGCGCCACCGTCTGGTGACCACGAAATACAATCCGGCCCGTACATGGACGCCGGACAATGTCGTCGGCATCGGCGGCAGCTATATGTGCATCTACGGCATGGAAGGACCGGGCGGCTACCAGTTGTTCGGGCGCACCATTCAGGTATGGAACACATGGCGTAGCACGGATGTTTTCGAAAAAGGCACGCCCTGGCTTCTGCGTTTCTTCGATCAGATCCGTTTCTATCCAGTCTCGCATGACGAACTGATGGAGGCACGCGCCGCGTTTCCTCATGGTCGCTTCCCCGTGAAGATCGAGGAGACCACATTCAGCCTGAAAGACTACAAGGCTTTCCTGTCAGCCAACGCGGATGAGATCGCCGATGCGAAGGCACGCCAACAGGCTGCTTTCGAGGCAGAGCGTCAGGACTGGATCGCCAAAGGTCTTGATACGTTCGAAGAGGCTCCCAACACCACTCAGGCCGATGACAGCATTTTGCCGGAAGGCCGGATGAGTGTGGACAGCCCCGTTCCGGGCAGCATCTGGCAACTACCGGTCGCGATCGGCGACACCGTGAAGGTGGGTGACACAGTGGCTATCATTGAGTCCATGAAGACGGAAATGAAAATCGCCGCTCCCGCTTCCGGCACCGTGACGGACATCCTGTGCCGCAAAGGACGGGAAGTCCGTGGCGGCGAACGGATCATGGTCATCGACACGAACCAGACCTCATCATGATCAGAAAAGAAACCCTCATGACGCTGCCAGACATGTTGCAGATTGATGATCTCCTTGCGGCTTATCGTTCGGGTGATTTTCGTCCCTCCGACCTGATCCGTGAGATCACTGGCCGGATCGAGGCCTATCAACAGAAAGACCCCGCAGTCTGGATCAGCCTGTTTTCCACCGACCATCTTCTTGCCCGCGCTGAAGAACTCGATGGCCTTTCGTCCACCGATCTGCCGCTTTACGGAATCCCTTTCGCCGTCAAGGACAATATCGATGTGGTCGGGCTGCAAACCACCGCTGGTTGCCCCGCCTTCGCCTTTGAGCCATCCGAGAGCGCGGAAGTCGTAAAACGGCTGGAAGCGGCAGGGGCGATCGTGATCGGCAAGACCAATCTCGATCAGTTCGCCACAGGCCTTGTCGGCATGCGGTCCCCTTATGGGCAGCCCTCCTGCGTGTTCGATCCGGCCTGTGTTTCAGGTGGCTCCAGTTCCGGCTCCGCCGTATCGGTGGCTGCGGGGCTCGTGTCTTTCTCGCTTGGCACCGACACCGCAGGCTCGGGGCGTGTTCCGGCCATGTTCAACAACATCGTCGGACTGAAACCCTCGCGTGGCGTTCTGAGCACGTACGGGCTGATCCCGGCCTGTGAATCACTTGACTGCATCTCGATTTTCACTGGTTGCGTCGCGGATGCCCTGCGCGTGGAGAAAATTGCCGCCGCACCGGATTCACGCGCGCCCTATTCCCGCAGCATGACGCCGCACCGCCTACCACTGGACAGCTTCCGTTTCGGCATCCTGCCTGAATCCGAGCGTTTCTTCGACGGAGATGCAGGGAATGCCGCACTTTACGAAAATTCCATACAGACACTGATGCATCTTGGTGGAACACCGGTTGAAATCGACTTCGCTCCCCTTAAGGAAGCCGCGCAGCTTCTTTATAGCGGACCCTTCGTCGTCGAACGTCTGACTGCGCTTGGGGATTTCTACCCGCAGCACAAGGCAGACATGGACCCCACCGTCGCGGGCATCATCGCGGGAGCGGAACGCTATACGGCGGCGGATGTATTCAAAGCCATTTACCGCCAGCATGGACTACAGCAGATCGCGGAGCGGATGTGGACGCAGTTCGATGTCATGCTGATGCCGACCGCCCCCCGCATCGTGACAAAGCAGGAAGTGATCGCCGAGCCGGTCGCTGCCAACAGTATGCTCGGCACCTACACCAATTTCGTAAATATTCTTGATATGTCGGCATGTGCCGTTCCTGCCGGGTTCGGCAAGGACGGACATCCCTTCGGCGTCACGTTCGTTGCTCCGGCTTTCGCGGACCACGATGTAAGCCTCCTTGCAGATCGTTTTCATCAGGCAGTCGGCGAAAACACCGGTGCGGCCCGTAGCGAACCACCACGGCCTGTCCCACCCGCCGAGGCGATGTCACCCGGCTCCGTGCGTCTCGCCGTTGTGGGAGCCCATCTCAAAGGGCTGCCCCTTCACTGGCAGCTGGAGCAGGAACACGCCGTCCTGCGTGAGACGACGCGCACCGCCCATGATTATCGTCTCTTTGCGCTGGCGAATTCCGTGCCGCCTAAGCCGGGTCTGGTGCGTGAACCCGGCTTCGTGGGCGCGGGACTGGAGATCGAGATCTACGAGCTCGACTCTGCCGGTTTCGGTCGGTTTGTCGCCAGCGTGCCGCAGCCGATGTCCATCGGACGCATCACTCTTGAGGATGGTCGTGAAGTCAGCAGCTTCCTGTGTGCTGAATCCGTTGCCCGAAGCGGCACGGATATCACTGCGACTGGCGGCTGGCGCGCCTATCTGGCTGGGAAAGACTGAAGCCGGATGCTTTGATATACCCCTCTCACACCTGTTTTCGGAACAGTGGGAGAGGGGACAGCATGGACCGGGATTTCTGGCTTGAAAAATGGCGCATAAACCAGATCGGTTTTCACGAAGGCACGCCGAACAGCCTGCTGACCGCGCATTTCGCCGCCCTCCGACTGAAGCCGGGCAGCCGCGTGTTCGTGCCCTTGTGTGGCAAGACACGTGACCTCTCATGGCTGCGTGCACAGGGATTTTCCGTCGTCGGTATCGACCTCAGCCGAAAGGCCATCGAACAGTTTTTCGATGAGGAAAACATTTCCTCTGTCATAGCCCAATGTGGTCGGCTGGAACGGTTCGACGCGGGGACCGTGACCCTGTTTGCAGGGGATTTTTTCGATCTGGATGCGGAAACGCTCGGTCCGGTGGCCGCCATCTATGACCGCGCGGCGCTCATCGCCCTCCCCCCTCCGATCCGCGACCGTTACGCCGCCCACCTCGTCGCGCTGACACATGCCGCGCCACAGCTTCTGGTCACGCTGGAATATGGTCAGGCACTCCAGTCAGGACCGCCCTTTTCTGTTCCGGAAAGTGACGTTCACGCCCTCTACGACACAACATATCGTCTGCACGAAGCCAAACGGCGTGATGTGCCCGGTGGCCTGAAGGGACGGTGCCCGGCGCAGGAAGTGGCCTGGCTGCTGGCACCCTGACGGACCACCCTCAGACGGGAAGCGTCGGGTCGGACTTCACCTCTTCCATGACCGTATAGGTGTGCGTCTGCCTGATCCCCGGCAGGCGCGTCAGGGTTTCTCCCAGAAAACGGCGATAGGCCGCCATATCCTTCACACGCGCCTTGAGCAGGTAATCGAAGCCGCCTGCGACCATGTGACATTCGCTGATCTGAGGACTGGACCGGACGGCCTTTGAGAAACGCTCGAACAGGTCGTCCTCGGTTCGGTCGAGCGTGATCTGCACAAAAACGAGAAGCCCGAGCTGGACCGCATCGGGGTTGAGCTGCGCCGCATAGCGCTGGATCACGCCCTTCTGTTCAAGCCGGCGCACACGCTCAAGCGTCGCCGCCGGACTGAGGTGGATGGAGCGCGCCAGCTCGACATTGCTGATACGCCCGTCCACCTGAAGAATCCTCAGAATTTTACGATCGAGACTGTCCACTCCGCCACCTCCTCCGAACGAATGATACCGTTTCGGTTTTATACCGAATATAATTTCGTCATATAGTCCATAATACAGAGATAATTTTTCAGAAAACCACGTATGCGGAAGAGACAGTCACTCCAGAACAGGCAACCGCCAATGGTCGTTCCTTTCGCCGCCCTGCACACCGCCGTCCCGGACCGTTCCTCTCTCAGACGCGCCATCACCGATCAGACCTGGACACCGGAAACCAGTTGCATGGCGTCTCTCAGGGCAGACGCCTCCCTGTCGGCGGAAGAGGAGACGCGCACGCATGATCTCGCACGCCGTCTGGTGGAGCAGCAGCGCGCTGCCCCCACGCCGGGCCTCGTGCAGACACTCGTGCGGGAATACGATCTTTCGACGCCGGAAGGTCTCGCGTTGATGGAACTGGCCGAAGCGCTTCTGAGAATTCCTGACCCAGCCACGCAGGACGCCCTGATCCGGGACAAGCTCACGGAGCGGAACTGGCGCGGCCATATTGCACGCACGAAGACACCGCTGGTGAATCTTTCGGCTGGCGGCCTTCTGTTCGCCTCGAACCTGCTATCCCTGGCAGGCAAAAAAACAGTGACCGGCCAGCTTGCCGCGCGCTGTGCGGAACCATCACTCCGGCTCATGCTGCATCAGGCCATGCGGCTCATGGGCAACCAGTTCGTTTCTGGTGAGACCATCGAAAAAGCGCTGAAGAACGGCCAGTCCCCCAAGAATCGTCACCTCCGCTATTCCTATGACATGCTCGGGGAAGCGGCCATGACGGCTGCGGATGCGGACCGCTACTACCGGGATTACGAGCAGGCCATCCATGCTGTCGGCACAGCCGCGCGTGGAAAAGGCGTCTATAACGGAGCGGGAATTTCGGTGAAACTCTCCGCCCTGCACCCCCGCTATTCACGTGCCCAGCAGGAGCGCGTGATGACGGAACTGCTTCCCCGCCTCACGAACCTTGCTGCTCTGGCAGCACGTTATGACATCGGTTTCAATATCGATGCGGAAGAGGTCGATCGTCTCGAATTGTCTCTGGATATTCTGGAGGCCCTTGCGTTCGACCCGAAACTGAGCGGCTGGAACGGTCTTGGTTTTGTGGTGCAGGCTTACCAGAAACGGGCACCGTTCGTTCTGGACTGGGTGATCGACCTTGCACGCCGGTCCGGCCATCGGCTTATGGTCCGGCTTGTAAAAGGGGCTTACTGGGACACTGAAATCAAGAGAGCGCAGGTTGATGGCATGCCGGAGTTTCCGGTTTACACCGTCAAGACCAACACGGACATCGCCTATCTCGCCTGCGCACGGAAGATGCTTGCCGCACGCGACGCGCTTTTTCCGCAGTTCGCAACGCATAATGCCCGCACGCTGGCCAGTGTCTACACGCTGGCCGGACCGGACTCTTCCGATAATTCCTACGAATTCCAGTGCCTGCACGGCATGGGCGAAGCGCTCGCCGCTCAGGTCACGGCTCTCGGTCGTCCCATGCGCGTCTATGCGCCTGTCGGCACCCATGAAACGCTGCTCGCCTATCTGGTCCGCCGTCTGCTCGAAAATGGAGCGAATTCGTCCTTTGTCAATCAGATTCAGGACAAAAACATTCCCGTAACATCTCTCATCGCCGATCCTCTGACGCTGACCGCGCCGGAAAGCACTGCGGCGCATGTAATCCGGCCGGAAGCGCTGTTCGCGCCTTCACGGGAGAACTCCGCCGGGCTGCCTTTGTGGGACGAGAATGCTCTCCGCAAACTTTCTGATGATATCGGTAGCCTTCAGCCATCGACAGGATCGGGCAATCATGGGGTCCTGAACCCGGCAGATCACCGCGATGTCGTCGGGCACATCGATTTCGCCACCGACGACCAGATCAACGATGCCATCGGCAAGTCCGTCACGGCTTTTGGCGCATGGGGGAACCTGTCGCCGGACCAGCGTTCTGAAAACCTCTTTCGCGCTGGCGATCTTCTGGAACAGAAGCATCCTCTGCTCATTGATCTTCTCGTGCGCGAAGCCGGAAAAAGTGTCCCCAATGCCGTGGGCGAACTACGGGAGGCTGTCGATTTCCTGCGCTATTACGCCGCGCAGATCCGTGACGGTTTCGACAACACGACGCATCCGCCGCTGGGGCCGGTCGTCTGCATCAGCCCGTGGAACTTTCCTCTCGCAATCTTCCTCGGACAGGTTTCGGCGGCACTCGCTGCCGGCAACACAGTCCTCGCGAAACCTGCGGAGCAGACACCTCTCGTCGCCTCCGCAGCAATCGACATCCTGCACGAGGCGGGCGTTCCAGCCGATGCCCTGCAACTCGTTATCGGTGATGGCCATGCTGGCGCACGGCTGGTGGCCGACCCACGTGTGCAGACCGTGGTCTTTACCGGCTCCACTGCCGTCGCCCGCGCCATCCGCGATCAGCTTTCCGGGCGTCTGACGAGCCACGGCACGCCCGTCCCACTCATCGCCGAAACCGGTGGCCAGAACGGCATGATGGTCGACAGTTCGGCGCTTGCCGAACAGGTTGTCGGCGATATCGTGGCGTCCGCTTTCGACAGTGCCGGGCAGCGTTGCAGTGCGCTGCGCGTCCTGTGCGTGCAGGAAGAATGTGCCGACCGGATTGTGACAATGCTGCGCGGTGCGATGCAGGAACTGCGCACGGCGTCTCCGGATATGCTCAAAACGGATGTCGGGCCGGTCATCGACGCCGAAGCAAAGGCCGGGATCGAAGCCCATATCGCGCGCATGCGGTCACAAGGCTTCAATGTTTTCCAGTCAGAGCTGGATGAAAGCTGTGCGCAGGGAACCTTCGTTCCGCCAACCCTGATCGAAATCGACGCGATCCGCACACTGAAAAACGAGGTTTTCGGTCCTGTGCTCCATGTCATGCGCTATGCCCGCGCCGACCGGCAGCGCGTGATCGAGGAACTGAACGCCACGGGCTACGCGCTGACATTCGGCATCCACACGCGCATCGAAGGTGAGGCCACAGACACTGCAAAACAGTCTCATGCTGGTAATATCTACATCAATCGCAACATTGTCGGGGCGGTCGTCGGCAGCCAGCCTTTTGGCGGCCATGGTCTTTCCGGAACAGGCCCCAAGGCAGGCGGCCCGCTTTATCTCCGCCGTTTCCTTGCTGCCTGCCCGCCGGACGCAAACTGGCAGCCCGTCGATCTCTCGCCTGAAAGTCGCCTGTTCCGTTCATGGCAAAATCTCTCCGGCACGCCGCCTTTGCTGCCAGAGATGATCCAGATCCTTCCGGGACCGACCGGGGAAAAGAACGTCTATGAACTCTCGCCTCGCGGCCTTGTCCTGTGCACCGGACCTGACAAGGAAAGCCTTGTCCGACAGATCGATGCGGCCCTCGCTGTGGGAAATCGCGTCACCGTGCCGGTCGAACTTGCGGAAATGCTTGGCGAACTCCCGCATCTTCTGCGCGGGGCTGTCAGTGTCGCGGGCAGCACGACGAAGCCGGACGTTGCTCTGTGCGCAGCCATCCCCGACACACTGCGAAAACTTCAGGCTTATCTGAAAGAGGTTTCCGGAGCCGTCATCTCGGTCATCACCCCCGCTCCGGATGGGCGCTACCCGCTGGAATGGCTGGTGCAGGAGCGTTCCGTCAGCACGAACACCACGGCTTCGGGTGGCAATGTCGCCCTGATGAGCCAGCCAGCCTGAACCTCATCGTGCCTGTCGGGGAGCCGGTTTAGCCTCCGACAGGCACGATGTTTTTACTTCTGTTCAGTTCCTGCCGATCACCGCGATGAGATCAGCCACGATGGCCGGATTGGCGAGGGTGGAGAGATCTCCGAACCCTTCCGTCTCACCGCACGCGATCTTGCGCAGCAGGCGACGCACGCTTTTCCCCGACCGTGTTTTGGGAATGTCGGGAACAAGATAGACCCGTTCCGGCACTGCATAACGCCCGACTTTTGCGGCGATGGTTTTGATGACAGCGTCTTTCAGCGCCGCAAGCTGCGTGTCGCTCAGGCCATGATGCGGCACGACATAGACGATCAGCCCCTGCCCCTTCAGGTCGTGCGGGATGCCGATTGCGGCACTTTCCGAAATGTCGTGGATTTCCGAAAGAGCATCCTCGATCTCCGCCGAACCGATGCGATGACCGGACACGTTGATCACGTCATCGACGCGGCCTGTGATCCAGTAATACCCATCCGCATCGCGCCGTGCGCCGTCGCCGGTGAAATAATGACCCGGATAGGGCTTGAGATAGGTCGTCTGGAAAAGAGCGTCGTCCTTCCAGATGCTAAGCGCCCGCCCGGGCCATGAACCGTCAATGCAGAGGATACCCTCAACGGCACCATCGAGCGGCTGCCCCTTCTCATCCAGCAACACCGGATTGACGCCGGGCAGCGGCAGTGTCGCGGACGCGGGACGGGGCGCAACGGCGCCGGGAACCAGCGAGATCATCGCGCCGCCGGTTTCCGTCTGCCACCATGTGTCGACCAGCGCGCAGCGACCGCCACCGATCACGTCATGGAACCACGTCCATGCCTCGTGATTGATCGGCTCACCCACCGATCCGAGAACCCGCAGGCTGGACAGGTTGTAACGACCCGGAATCTCGTCACCCTCACTCATCAGGGCCCGAACGGCTGTTGGCGAGGTGTAGAAAGTGGTGACCTTGTGACTCTGGATGACATCCCACCAGCGACCAGGCGCGGGGTGGGAGGGCATGCCCTCGAACAAAAGCAGCGTGCCGCCGTTGGCGAGCGGCCCATAGGCCACATAGGTATGGCCGGTAATCCAGCCAATGTCGGCGGTGCACCAGAAGACATCACCCTGCTGGTGATCGAAGATCAGTTCGTGCGTGAAGGAGGCCCATGTCAGATAGCCACCCGTCCCATGCACGATGCCTTTCGGCTTGCCGGTGCTGCCTGACGTGTAAAGGAGAAACAGCGGATCGGTCGCCTTCATGACTTCCGGCTCGCATTCTGTCGAGGCCGCAGCGAGAAGCGGTGTGAGAAGCGCATCGCGCCCCTCCTGCAACGGCACTTCGTCCCATGTCACCTCGACCACCAAAACACGGCGCACGGCCAGTGCCTCCGGGCGCAGGCCGAGAGCGGTGTCCATTGTCGTCTTGAACGGAATCCGTTTCGCGCCGCGACGCCCCACATTGGCGGTGATCACGAGGACCGCGCCGCTGTCGGCCAGACGATCGGCGATGGCCTCGGCGGAGAACCCCCCGAACAGCACCACATGCATCGCGCCGATGCGGGCGCAGGCCAGCATGGCGATGACACCTTCGACAACACCCGGCAGATGGATGGCCACCCGATCCCCGCGCTTCACGCCGCTATCGCGCAGCACGTTCCCCATGGCGCAGACGCGGGCATGCAGTTCCCGGTAGGTCAGGCGGAGGACGCTGCCCGTATCCTCTCCCTGCCAGATGAGGGCGGTATGATCGCCCCGTGTCTCAAGGTGACGATCGAGACAGTTGACGCTCACATTCAGGGTGCCGTCGGCGAACCAGCCGGAGCCGGTGTCCATGGCTGAGGTTGGTGCGTTCATCCATTGCAGGCGGCGGCTTTCCCTGAGCCAGAAGGCTTCCGGGTCCTGTCGGGCGGCGTCAATCAAACACTTGTATGTTTCAGGAGTCAGGCGGGGCGAAAGCAACATGATGCAGGTTTCTCTGTCAGGGATGTTTTTCTGTTAGCAATGAAGGACCGCCGCACGCTCTACAGTGGCGGCTTATTCCCCGACTGCACAAGTAAAATTGCCTCCAGCGGTCCAACCACTGGAAAAATTGGGATTTTTATGATGCGAGCGATCAATGGTCCCATCTGTTCTACTCCGATGTGTAGATGCGATGATACCGGCCGCCCAGATCGGTCAGCAATTCATAGCCTATAGTGCCTGCCGCAGAAGCGACTTCATCAAGCGGATTGTGCGGCCCGATCAGGTCGATCAGATCACCCGCCGAGACCGTGTCGTCACCCAGATCCGTCACGTCGATGGCCAGTGAGTCCATCGACACACGACCGATGACCGGCAGCGGTCTGTCGGACCGACGCGGCAGGATCGCCGTGCCACGATTCGAGACACTGCGCAGGAAACCGTCGCCGTATCCAATCCCCAGCAGGGCGATCCGACTTTCCCGTGGGGCGATGAAATAACCGCCATAGCCGACCGCCTGCCCTTTCGGCACTGTCCGCGTCTGGATGACGCGCGCCTGAAGGCGGACCACCGATCGCACCGGACTGGGCCTACCGGGTGTCGGATTGACCCCGTAGAGCGCGGCGCCGGGCCGGACGAGATCGAAATGCCAGTCGGGACCGAGAAAGATCCCTGAAGAGGCCGCGAGACTGCGTTTTGCGGCAGGCAGAAGCGCGCTCAGGCGGCGGAATTCTGCAAGCTGGCTGTGATTGCTGGCGACCTCCGGCGTGTCGGCGCAGGCCAGATGACTCATCACGAGAACAGTGCTGATCCCGTCCAGCAGGCTCGGGTCGGCAGTGAGTTTTTCCACTTCCATCGCCGTCATGCCGAAACGGGCCATGCCGGAATCGACCTGCAGGACGGCGGCAAGCGGATGCCCGAGCGCTTTTGCCAGAGCACGCCATTCGGCGATCTGCTCCATGCTGTTCAGAACGGGCGTCAGCCCGGCCTCATGGAAATCTCGGGCGGTTCCCGGCGGAGGGCCGTGCAGGACGAAGACGGATGAGGCGTCATCGCGGATGGCAGGGCGAATGGCCAGACCTTCCGCGAGATGAGCCACGAAGAAATCCCGGCATCCGGCGCGCTCCAGCACCGGCGCGACAAGGGAGGCTCCCAGCCCATAAGCATCGGCCTTGATGGCGGCCGCGCATACCGCCGCATGGCTTTCGCCATCCGCCTGCCGGACGATCTGCGTCAGAAGGCGGTAATTCGCGGCGATGGCCCCGAGATTGATCGTCAGGACCCCACCGGCCCACTGCGCCGCCACATCCATCGCCATCAGTCCCCCTCCCTGCTGTCCATCCATGCTTTTCAGAGAAGCAGAGTAGCTTCCTTTGAGCCTTACGTCAGCGCCTTCATTCCGAACCCGGAACGCCTTTGCTGGTGGAATACTCGAAATGCAGAGCCTGATGAGGGTTCACGATGGGGTAGATGGCATGGGCCGCCATCGCTCCCTCACTGAATCCTTGCAGGATGAGCTTCAGCTTTCCGGGGTAGGACGCGATATCGCCGATTGCGAAGATGCCCGGCAGCGAGGTCTGGCATGTCGAAGGCACGACAGGGATGGTGGAGCGGTTCTGGTCGATACCCCACTGCGCGATCGGCCCCAGATCGGTCGCCAGCCCGAAGAAAGCCAGCAGATGTTCGGCTTCCAGCAGCCGCGTCTCGCCCGTCAGCGTGGCCACTTCCACACCCGCGAGCCGGGAACCATCTCCCTGCAAGCCCTTGAGCTGATAGGGCGTGATCTTCTCGACCACACCCCGTGCAATCGCCTCTTCAAGCTGACTCAGGCTTTCGGGAGCCGCACGGAACTTGTCGCGCCGGTGAACAAGATAGATCTTCTTCGCGATCCGCGAGAGAGACAGCGCCCAGTCGATGGCGGAGTCCCCGCCGCCCGCGATGACGAGGCTTTTATCCGCGAACTCAGCCTTACGGCGCACGCTGTAACGGACCGCACCCGAAGTCTCATAGGTTGTGAGATCCTCAAGCGGCGGGCGGTTCGGCCCGAAAGCGCCGGCACCAGCCGCGATGATCACCGCCTTCGTCCGCAGCGTGTCACCCTTGTCCGTAGTCAGATGGAAATCCCCGGAGGCGCCGCTCAGTCCTTCGATCCGCCTTCCCAGCAGCCGTTCGACGCCGAACGGCTCGATCTGCTCGGCCAGTCTCTCGATAAGCTGGGCTCCCTCGATCGCCGGGCAGGCGGGGATGTCGTAGATGGGCTTCTCAGGATAGAGCGCCACACACTGGCCGCCTATTTCGTCCAGAGCATCGACCAGCACGCAGCCGATCTTGAGCATACTGCACTGAAAAGCGGCGAACAGTCCTGCCGGACCTGCTCCTATGATGACGACATCCGTGCTGATCGTGGCACCCGACATGATGAGAGCGACCCTCCTGAACCGTGAGCATTTACCATTGTCCTTGTGCGTCATGAGGATGGCGGAGGCAATCTCTGGAGGCTGGAAGCCGGTCATTCGGCCCGGAAAGTGTCTGCCGGACAATGAAGTGGAACGGTTTTTGCGGGCATTACGTCGGTAGAGAATCCGACCTGGAAATCTCTTTATTGCCGAAATGAAGATGCCGGAACGCAATCCGAAAAGCCTCCGGGGCTGGCGAACCCACAGGTCCTGTCGCTCCTGTTTTTCGCTTTACATCAAGGAAAGCTTCGACATTCCAGCCAGCGAACAGGGCGCTTGCCTGCCAGTGAGGATTTTTAAAAATATATTCCGATATATCTTGACGTAAGATATATCGAGATTTATATCGGAATCATGAAACACAGAAACAGACACGCAGGCGGTCGAGACCGCCACGCTTTCTCTCCTGAAGGCGCCGATGCCTCCTCCCGTCCGGGCCGTCATCACGGCCACGGTCGGGGCAGCGGCGGCGGACGCCGGGGAAGCCACAACAGGCTGTTCGATTATGGTGAAATCCGCCTTCTCGTCCTCAGCCTGCTCGCTGACAAACCGACCTGCGGCTACGAACTGATCCGAAGCATCGAAGAGAAATTCGGCGGCAACTACACGCCAAGCCCGGGTGTGATCTATCCGACGCTGACGTGGCTGGATGAGGCACGCTATGTGCGTAACGTCGAAGAGGACGGTCGGAAGAATTATCATCTCACCCCGGAAGGCGAGGCTTTCCTCGCGGCGAACCGGGATGCCCTTGCCGGGATTGCCTCGCGCACGGCGACAACGGGTCCGGGCGACCGAAAGAACATTCCCGTTCCGGTTATGCTCGCCATGAAAAACTTTCGCACCGCTCTCCGACTTCAGCTGAGCGACGGTGGGCTCGATACTGCAGCCGAAGAGAAGGTTGCGGCGTTACTTGATGAGGCGGCCCGCACCATCGGGCAGGCCTGAGCGCAGCCCGCGATCAGCAGAGAGGGAGCAAGACCATGGATGACAGACTTTCAGCCGTTCTCGATCTCTACCACACGCGCATGCAGGAAGAACGCAGCCAGCCCCGGCAGGAACCCGCGGGCGGGCGGGATGGCGGCCTCGACCAGCGCATGCGCGCCATCGGGCCGGACACAGGACGATTACTGAACATCCTCGCCCGCAGCCTCAACAAACCCACGATCCTCGAACTCGGCACGTCCTTTGGCTATTCCGGCCTCTGGCTGGGCGAAGCGGCCCGCGCCTCCGGCGGCAAGCTGATCACCATGGAACTCCATGACTACAAATCCGCCTATGCCCGCAAGATGGCGGAGCAGGCAGGTCTGGACGAATGGATCGACTTCCGTGTGGGGGATGCGGTGCAGATGATCGGGGGCCTCCCCGGGAAAGTCGATTTCGTCTTCGTTGACCTGTGGAAAGATCTCTATGTGCCGTGTCTCGAGGCGTTCTATCCGCGCCTCAATCAGGGTGCGATCATCGTGGCCGACAACATGATCCGGCCCGGAACGGAAGATGTGCAGCGATACGGTCGTGCCATCCGCAGCCTTTCCGGCATCTCAAGCGTTCTTTTGCCGGTTGGAACAGGGATCGAAGTCAGTCGTTTCGGTCAGGACTGACCGTCGGCCTGACTTCCGGCCATTGAACAAAACACTCTTGCGGGCGTAACAGATCAAACTCCGTAGTCCTGCACTCACAGGATTAACCAACCGGCATGGACGCCACTGTGCAGTCATGCCGGTTTTTCTGTTCTCAGCACGCCTGCACGCAGCATCAGAAAATACGGGATATTATCAAAAAACCATTATTGATACTTGAAATACAGTCATCGGACTGTTTCTGTCGGGATACATGTTTCAGCGACGAGAGGGTGATCAACCAGCACAAGGACGCTCTGTTGCGATCTCGACGTCCCAATTGGCTTCCTGAAAATCGGCTGCGGACCATCCATCTTTTAATCTGCCCAATATAACCAGAGCATTTCAAAGACCGTGAAGCGATGGGGCTCCGTAATCCGACAGGTGAAGCACCGGCGAGAGACCCCCGAACATGCTCGTCTCGCTCATGGCCGGAACGGGCTGCCGCCCGAATGAGATTTCTGTCATGCCCCCCGGAGGCTGAACAGCATGCCTGAGCGTGATATCGACAGCGGATGTCGTTGGGTAATGTTCAAGATTTTTCGTTGCGAGCCCGATTGCCTTCATGAGGAATCACAGGATAGCTTCATGCCCGACGTGAACGGGCTCAGACTCAGGAAGCGCACCAGACAGAAGCACTCTCCATACGAAAAAAGCCGCCCCAAAGGGCGGCTTCCAATCGGCATCGCTGCTTAAGTTAGCTTTACGCTATCTTAAGATTGACTGCCGACTTCTTGCCGTTGCGACCTGCTTCGACTTCGTATGAAACGCGCTGCCCTTCGTTAAGAGAGGCAATGCCTGCGCGCTCAAGAGCGGTCACATGCACGAACATATCTGCAGTTCCGTCCTCAGGCTGGATGAAACCAAAACCCTTGGTCGAATTGAACCATTTTACGGTGCCTGTTGACATAACGAGGCTCCTTTATATTAACTAGAGTGGTGCATACAGAACACGTACGCAATCGTAACTTCCACGGGACAAACCGACGCAACGTACGTCTGCCATCCTCATAAGAGCATCCACCGGATGCGCATCTGCTCACAGATTCACTCAGAAATCAAATTACAAAGATCACATATTTTAATCAATGACCGACCAAACAACCATTTATTTCGAAATCTCTATTTCATACCAATAGATTTCATCTTTCTGTAGAGCGTTGCGCGGCTGATCCCAAGATTGCGTGCAGCCGCGCTGGCATTGCCTTGAGACAACGCCAGTCCAGCCCGGATGACACCCGCCTCCGCCTGCCGAAAGCTGATTTCATTGTGATTTTCCATTTCATTGCGGAAACAGGGACGCTGCTCGATCATCTCGTCCGTCCATCCTGTCAGCCTCCGGGAGGCATAGGTCGCTCCGGTGACTTCCCCCACGTCATTTATGGCGACCAGAGGCGCGGAGCAGCCACCTTCCATGCCGAGACTCAGAATTTTTTCGCCCTCGTGATAGTCCCGGAAAAGTTGTTCTTCGATCCGGCGCCCTGATTGCATGAGAATTTCAAGTAACAGACCGGCAACGGGACGCGTGGTATTCCCCGAGAGGGCCGCGAGATTCAATGCCCCCGCGACGCGCCCGTACGGATCAAAGATCGGGACCGCATAGCTGGCCAGAAGCGCGAAGCAGAAGCGCCAGTGTTCCCCCTGCCCCAGAACGATGGGACAACATTCCTCGACGGATGTGCCGATACCGTTTGTTCCGGCGACTTTCTCAGTCCAGATCGCCCCTTTTCTTAACTCCAGCCGACGACTGACCGACTGGTGGGTCTCGTCAAGACAGCGCGCAAGGATCATGGCGTCAGGATCGGCCAGAAGCACCATCATGTTCAAACCCTGCACGAGCGCGAACAGGCGGCGCATTTCGGGAAGGCCCGCTTTCAGCAGGAACGCTGAACGTCCGCTGACATGCCGGAATTCGGCGCCCGAGAGAACATCCGGCCTCCATGACTGCGCCGGATCAAGCTGATAAAACCGCGCGCAGCGTTGCCAGGATTTTGCAATCTCACCGGGAATATCTCTCCCTGCCGGGGGACCATAACAAGCCTCTGCACTCCTGGCACAATCCGACTTCATTTGCGTTCACTGCTTTATGGTTATGCCCCATCCATATGCGGCACGACCGGCTTGTATAGCATTCCGATCCCGAGAAAACGTATGTTTTTGCTTTCAGGAACGATTACAATAATACACTGATATAAAATACTTTTTCTAACGTCCCGCGAACCATCCCTGCGAGGGATGTGCATTCCGGGAAGAAAGGGGGTGTCCGGCTGAAACCGGACACCCGAGGCACGTCAGGGATTACTGCCCGGACGCGGCCCCCTGCTCGCCATCAAGCGTGTAGGCGATGATGTAATCACCGCTGCGCGTGCCCAGCCCACCATGACCACCGGCGGCGATCAGCACATACTGCTTGCCACCAACCTCATAGGACATGGGAGTGGCCTGACCACCCGCGGGGAGGCGGTCCTGCCAAAGTGTTTTACCTGTCGCAAGGTCAAAGGCCCGCAGATAGTCATCTGCCGTTGCCCCCATGAAGACAACGCCGCCCTTGGTCACGATGCTGCCGCCAATGTTATACATGCCCGTCGGCAACGGCAGGTTATTGTGCGTCCGGAACGGCCCCGTATCGCGCGTCGTTCCCACCGGATGCTGCCACACGATCTTTTTCGTCACCAGATCGATGGCGGTCAGCGTGCCCCACACCGGTCCCTTGCAGGGGATCTGCAGCGGATTCAGCCAGGGAGACGTGTAGGCAATGTAAGGCGTGCCATAATCAGGTGATACGGCAAGCGCGTTCCCTTTCGCGGCGGGCTCATCACCCGTTCCGTTCCATTTCGGCAGGATACCGGTCTTTTCCAGACCCTGACGTTTTTCAAGCCTGATGCGGAACGGCAGATAGCTTGCATTGGCCAGCATGATCTTGCGCTCGGGATCGATGGTGACCCCCTGCCAGTCCACCACACCATAGAAAGCGGGATAGACGATCGTGGTCTGCCCCACATGCGGCGGCGTGAACTGCCCCTCGTAAGCCGACTGCCTGTACTGGATGCGGCAGATCATCTGATCCAGCAGCGTCGCGCCCCACATGTCCTTTTCCTTCAGGTCAGGAGGCGTCAGGCTGGGCATGGCGGCGGGGTAAGGCTGGGTCGGAGATACCCGATCATCCGAAGCGGCTCCTGCCGTCGGAACACGTCGTTCCTCCACGGCATAACCCGGAATCGGCAGCCCGGTGCGGCGATCGAGAACGAAGAATTCGCCGCGCTTCGTGCTTTGCACCAGCGCCGGGATCATCTCCCCACCCGCACCCGGCAGTTCGACCATGGACGGCCCGGACGGAAGATCCATGTCCCACAGATCGTGATGCACGGTCTGATAGGTCCAGCGTCGTTCGCCCGTCACGATATCCAGAGCAACGGTGGCGGACGATGTCGCATCGTCAAACGGACGGCGTGAACCACCCCAGTTGTCCGGCGGTGCGTTGCCGGTGGGGATATAGACCATGCCCAGATCGAGGTCTGCGGTGTAGACCCCCCACGCATTGGGCGTGTCACGGGTGAGCATGTCGCCCGGACCCGGCTTCCACGTTTCGGGAGAATGACCGGCATCCCATGCCCATGCGATTTCACCGGTTGTTGCGTCAAAGGCGCGAATGGCGCCCGAAGGTTCGAAATTGGCCTGATTATCAAACACCCAGCCGCCCGTGATCAGACGGTTTTTGGCCACCAGCGGCGGAGAGGTGATGAAGTGGAAGCCATGCGGCACATGGCCAAGATAGGAACGCATGGAGATAAAGCCGTGATCGCCAAAATCGTCGCACGGCTTTCCGGTTTCCGCATCCAGCGCCACCATGCGCACGTCGGCAACAGGCGAGTAGATGCGCGTCCGGCAGCTCGTCTGGATCTCGTCGGGGATACGGTAATAACTCACGCCACGGCAGGCGAGATAGACGTTCTTGTCCAGATCCGCCATGGCCGGATGAGGATCGAATTTCCATTTGACCTTGCCGGTCGCGGCATCCAGCGCCACCACCCAACTGTGCGGGGTGCACATGTAAAGCGTGTTGCCCACCTTCAGCGGCGTGACTTCCAGATTGAACTCATGTCCCTGATCGGGACCCGCAACCGTGCCTTCGCCCGCCTGCTGGACATCGCCAGTCCGCGTGACCCAGGCCCGCTTGAGATGGCTGATATTCGCACGGGAAATCTGACCCAGTGGGGAATAACGGTCACCGCCGACCGTACGGCCATAGGCCTGCCAGTCGGCATCCGCTACGTCCTTTGCGGCCGGATCTGACTGACCTTCTGCGGCCATGCGGTCATCCGGCACCGTGCCGTTGATGGAATAGGATGTGAAGCAGCTGACGAACAGCACAAGGCAGGCGGCACCAACCGCGCCGGGCAGTACACTCTTGTCGGCCAGCCAGCTGTTCGTGGAGCGCCAGACCCATGGCAACAGCATCCATATGCCGAAACCCACTGGCAGCAGCAGCCGCACTTCAAGATTCCAGATATTGAAACCAGATTCCGCCAGCCCCCATATGGTGGTCGCCACAAGAAAGGCGGCATAGAGCCGGATGGCCAGTTTCGGCGCCTTGAAGCCGCAGAACGCGACCACCAGCATGAGGGCGCCTGCGAGAGCATAAAACCATGAGCCACCCAGCAGCATAAGCCAGGCACCTCCAAAAAAAAGAAAAAGCCCCGCCACAGCCAGTAAAACTGAGGTTATGGTGGAAAATAACCTGTGTTGACCCGCTCGCATCCCTGCGTTCTTTCTGAAGTTTTCATGAGACCGCAGCAGATGACATTACGGAATTGATGTCTTCCTGCGGCCAGCCTGCCTGCACAGCATACGGACCGCACGCCGCGCCAGAGGTCTCGCGATCAACTTCACGGATGTGTGATTGAAAAACAGCTGACTGTTTCACCCATGAGACAGGTGGCGCCCCCATGGACGGACAAGAGCAGCGGATGCACGCCGCCACTCTTCACCGGAACTCACATTCCCTCGCCAGGCGGGGTGGGATTGAGGGCCAGTGCCGCGACATAACCAAGCCACACCGTGATCATGCAGAGCGCAACGGAAAGACCGATATTCAGCGCTGCCCGACCGGGCGTGCCGTTACGCAGCAGATCGAGCGTCTGGAGACTGAAAGACGAAAAAGTCGTATACCCGCCACAGAGACCGACCATGAAAACAAGGCGACTGGTATCGGACACCTGCCAGCGCCCTCCGACGGCGGTGATGCCAGCCAAAAACGCAATGGCGAAAGAGCCTGTCGCATTGATCATGATCGTGCCCCAGGGCAGCGACTGACTCCAGCGCGCGGTCGCCAGTCCAATCCAGTAGCGCAGAAGCGTGCCGCTTGCGCCGCCGAGCGCGATCAGAAAAGTCGGCATAATATTTGCAAACATAAGCGGGTCTGTCTCCAGTCTGCTGGCGGTGCGTCAGTGATGCGTCAAAAGAGGCAGCGTCGCATGGGTCAGAAGGTCCTGCGTCGGGCCTCCGAAAAGCCATTCAAGAAAATGCGCGTGGCTATAAGCACCCATCACAAGCAGATCGCCTCCCGAAGCCAGAGCATGTTTCCTGATGTCCTCCCCCACATTCGGGGACGTAATGACAAACCGCTCCACGGAAACGGCCACACCCTGTGCACGAAGGTCGCTGACCAGAAGCGGATCAGCGACCTCCCCGGCACGTCGTTCACCGATGATCACCGTTACCGTCCTCGCTTTTTCCAGAAGTGGCCGGGCGGCGGCAAGGGCCCGCTCCAGATTCTCCGCAGGATGCCAGGCGATAATGGGATGGCTGCCCACGGTGTCATGATGCTGAAGCGGCGCCACTACAACGGTCGCGCGCGCGTCATACAATGCTCCGGCAAATGCCTGACTGACATACGCAGGATCATCCGCACGGGGACGGCTGAGAACGACCATGTCAGCACTGGCAGCTTCGCGGGCCACGATCCTGCGAACATCCCCGGCAATTTCAATCCAGTGAGAAGTGCCCACCAAGCCCGCGTCCTGTGTCCAGTGCTGAAAAATACGACGGAGACTCTCCGCCCGTGCGGACACGGCCTGCGCGAAACGCTTGCGCTCCCCGTCACTTGGCATCCCTTCATCCGGCGACTGAAAAGCCGGATCCTCGGCCAGTTGCGGGTGAAGGCCCCGAATATCCGTACACCCCAGCCTTCTGGCCAGTTCTGCCGTTGTCTCAAGAGTGAACGAGGCGGTCTCGGGACGATCAAGAATGGCGAGAATATACATGACGATGCTCCTGCCGACATGTGAAGGTTAATCGCGCTGAGGAATAACGAGACATGAGGCACAAAGTCATGCGAGGCGCAGGAACGCCGCCACCGTCTGTTCCACGGGATTCTCTGATCCAGAAATGAAGCATGCTCTATACGGATTCCTCCCTCGGCTGCCATTTGGCGAGGTAGGAATCATCAGCCTTTACGGCGGTTCGGTCTCCCAGGGAGATCAGGCAGAGTCCATTGCCTCAGACATCATGCAGGCACCGCCGTGCAGGGGTCAAGTTTCTGATGAGGATACGCCACAGAAGGTCGGGTGAGTGGCGGAAACTACCTTCCCCTACCCGTCCGGGAGGACTGCACCGTTTAAACCCTTTGAAGGACTCTTCACCAGCAATGGAAATTCTGATGCACGATCCACGTTATCGAGTTCCACTCCTGCCCTCCATGAAAGCGGCAGGAGGCTTGCAGTAACAAGCAGATCAGACCACATTTCGGGCGAACAAACCCCACCTCCCCGCCTTTTCCGCAGGTACACCGCCGAAATGTCCGACGCCGCCAAAGATGCCCAACTGAATTACGATCTGGAACAGCAGATAGGTTACCTTCTCCGACGCGCCTATCAGCGCCACACGTCTATTTTCCAGAAAGAAATATCAGACGAGCACCTGACATCGGTGCAGTTCGCGGTGATGGTGACGGTCCAGAAGCTGGGTTCGGCTCCTCTGGTCCAGATCAGTCATGAGACGGCCATCGACCATGCGACATTACGGGATATCGTTTCCCGCCTGAAGAAACGGGATCTGATCAAGGTCATTCAGGACAGCGCCGACCGGCGGCAAAAGCTTGTGTCGATCACATCGGCCGGAAAAACGTTACTCGAAGTGGCCATTCCCGCAGCCCGGGATATTACGGAAGAAACGCTTTCTCCCCTCACACCCTGCGAGCGTCTTGCCGCGCTCGAGGTTCTCAAAAAGCTTGCCGTTTCATCGGACTAAGATGCAGCGCGGCGACATGCGGACTGGCTTTGTCGCGGATTTACAAGATGAATCCCTGTTCGTCTTTTGTGCGACAACACCTCACCCACATGAGACGTCGTGACGGACGGACAGTTATCTGTCCTCCCGTAACTGCGGCAATGCCCCTATTTTAATAGGTCATAGATGAGCATTGTGCCCGAAGTGCGAGGAGTTTGCACAGACCGCACCGGCTTTGGTGTCCAACAGGAAGATGTGCAGCCATTGAGGTCACTACCGTCATCGGCCAACATCCTTGGTGCGTTCTTTGCTAACCTGAACTCTCATTGGAAAAGACCGGGTTATTTCATCCTGCTTGTGGGGATAAGCAGAACAGAAAGCCCTCCGGCAAATACAAGCCCCGAGAATAGCCAGATCACTGCCGACATATCCCCTGTCATGCTGCGGGCATAACCCACGAGAGCCGTGGCGAAAAAACCGGCAACATTGGCGATCGAGCCCGCCAGAGCCAGACCGGCAGCGGCTGCATTGCCCTTCAGCATCAGTGACGGGAGCACCCAGAAAGGAGGGAGTGCGCCCAGAATACCCATGTTCGCCAGCGTGATGAACAGAATGACCATGACCGGATTGCCCGTGACAAAGGGAATGCAGGCCATCGCCATGCTTCCGAACAGGATGGGCAGCACGATATGCCAGCGACGCTCGCCGCGTTCATCGGAACTGCGGCCCACCAGAATCATGCTCAGAACGGCACCGATCTGGGGAATGGCGCTCAGGCAGCCAATCTGAAATGTCGAGCGGATACCATCATCATGCAGGATCGAGGGTGTCCAGAATGCCACGGTATAAAGACCAAGGAGCAAAGTTCCGTCCACCACACCCAGCAGCCATACCCACGGACTGCGAAACGCTGCTGCCACGTTCGCGCCCAGCCCCGAGGATGCGGTCATCATTGGATTGTCGCGGCGTTGCTGGTCTTTTTGGTCAGCACTCAGCCATGCGGCTTTTTCAGGAGAAACGGGGAGGAAGAAGAAGACAGCGATTCCGATCGCAACGGGCGGCAATGCTTCCCAGAAGAACAGCCATCGCCAGCCTTCATAGCCACCTGTACCGTTCAGCCTTTCCATGAGCAGCCCGGAAAGTGGACCACCGATCACGCTGGCCAGAGGAATTCCGGCCATGAAGGCTGCCGTAACTTTCGAGCGGTAGCGCGGTGGAAACCACAGAGCGAGATAATACAGGACGCCCGGCATGAATCCCGCTTCGGCCACCCCCAGCAGGAAACGGAGAGCGTAGAACTGGGTGGGCGTCTGAACGAACATCATCAGCCCGGAACACAACCCCCATGTGACGAGGATGCGGGCGATCCAGTTCCGGGCACCAAACTTCACCAGCAGCAGGTTGCTGGGCACTTCGCAAAGAATGTAACCCAGAAAGAACAGCCCTGTCCCGAAACCGAATACGGCTTCGCTCATACCAAGGTCCGAGAGCATCCGGAGCTTGGCATATCCGACATTCACCCGATCCAGATATGAGGCCAGAAAACCGAGAAAAAGCAGCGGCAGGACGCGCCATGCCATGGCCCGATAGAGCCCCTCTCCACTTGTCTCGACGTGACCTGATTGCCCGGAAACAGAAACGTCTTTCATGCTCACCCCAGATCCAACGTGCCTTCAGAAACGATACTTCGCAAACAGCAGACTATCGTTCGGCGATTCGTTGCGACATCGATATATGAATAGCGTACACACCATATATACGAAACATATATTGCGATATCGAAATATTACAATTCGTTGAGATGAATGTGCTTTTCCCTCCCTTTCCGTTTCAGGAATGGAAACGCAACCGGATTTTATGTTTAATGCTTGCAGAAATTTTCTTATTTCGAAACATGATGTCCGAATGCTGGCTTCTGCTTCGGAGTAAGAAAAAATACCACTCCAAACCATCGAGCCAGAGGCCACGCAGATCATAGTTCCGCATATGCCTCATCCATATCGCATAGAGCAGGTCGTTATCGCAGTGGCCTAAAAATCTTTAAAATGCCCATCAGCCGAAAAAGACGGTCAGGACATATGCTCCTGACCGCCCAGTTCTCTTGGTCAGTAGGCCCCGGAAAGGAGAGCCCCGCCAGCAGGCGCCACGCGCTCCAGCCCCAGCGCCTTGAGCATGGCATAGGTCGTGGCGACAGCCGCACTGAGCGTCGGCTTGCCGGTAATTGCTTCCACCATCGGCACGACAGGAAGGGACGGCATCTGCACGCAGGCGGAAACGACGACCGCATCCGCTTCGCTGTAGCGCAGCCCTTTGACGATCTCAGGAAGACGCTGGCAATCATGCCTTGCTACATCGAGATTGTCAGGAATTTCGAGGGCCACGTAATCGATAACCTCGATCCCCTCATTGGCAATGTAATTGACCACCAGTTCCGTCAGTGGACGCATATATGGCGCGACGAGAACGATCTTTTTGGCGTTCAGCACTTTCAGACCGTCGACCAGAGCCCCCGCACTGGTAACAACCGGTGCCGGATGACCGTTCTCCACCGTTCTTTCGTGAAGTCTCTTTTCAGACACCCGATGATAGCCAAGTCCCATCGACATGGTCGCCACCAGACAGGCATAGCCAAGCACGTCCAGTGCCGCGTCGCTGAGCTCAAGAGCACAGCGATCAGACTGCGCATCCATCGCGGCAAGCTCTTCCTTTTTGACCGTTTTCATCCGCATGCGGGAGGAATGGAACGTGAAACGTTCCGGGCGGATACTCTCGCGGAGCCGCAGGAGTGCCGGAATTTCCGTTTCCATCGTGAGATTGGAACTGGGAACAATCTGACCGATGCGATGAATTTTTGTCATGATTCTTTATCTCGGAAAGGTGGAGGCAGCGACTGGAACGCTGCCTCCCGCTATGTCTGAAAAGTGCTGCTTCGGACGGTTAAACGGCAACAGCCTTGTAGAAGCCCTCGGGATTATCCCACGGAATCATGTGCCCGGCATCTTCGACATGCACAATCTCGATGTCGGTGTTCAGGTTGGAAAGCTCTGCCTCGTCTTCCTTCTGGATGACGCCGCCCCGCGTCGCCACGACCAGTCGCGTCGGCAGCTTCAGATGCGGAATGTCCTGATGGATGTCTTCCGTGTGGAATTTCTCGAACGTGATGCGGGTCGCCAGTTCGTCACAGGTATGGAGCCATTCCGCCCGCAGCAGAAGCTGCTCTTCCGTCCATGTCGGGCAGAAGCGACGCATGTCGGCAGCGCTCATCCCCAGACGGGAAAGACGGATGGATTCAGTGTACCAGTCGAGTTTTGCCGGATAAGCACGACGGCCCGGTCCACTGACAGGCGGATCGATCAGCATAAGCTGCGCCAGCGCCGAAGAGTCCTTGCGGGCAGCACGAATGGCGATCCGGGCACCCATGGAATGACCCATGAGCGTCACGTCCTTCAGACCGAGCGCCTTGATGAATTCGAGAACATCGTCGGCATAACTGTCCAGATCATAATCGAGATCCGGTCCCGTGGACGACAGTCCGCGTCCCCGCACATCCAGAATGTAGACATCCTTGTGCTCGGCAAGCCGCTCACCCACGAACCCCCAGGTGATGGCCGGGCTGGTGATCCCTGGCACGAGCACCAGTGGCGTGCCCTTACCGCCATACCGCAGATAATGCTGACGGATGCCATTGGCATCAACATTTGCACCATAAAGAAGCTTTGTATCACTCATTATTTCAGGTTCTTCTTACTGATTGGGGATGCGGGAAAGCAGGGTGTCGAGATCCATGACGTCACCACATTTCTGGGCCATGTCGAACAGATTGGCCTCATGCGGACCGATCGCACGGTCCCCGACGCAATCCGAGATCACAACGGGGCGAAAACCGGCCTGCATGGCGTCGAGAACGCTGGCACGGACACAGCCGGACGTAACGCACCCGGCAACAATAACGGTCTGAACACCATGTGTCACGAACCATGCGGCGAGCGGAGTGCCGGAAAATGCCGATGGCACCGTCTTGCGCACTACATATTCGCCGGCTTCCGGCGCAAGTTCCGGCACGATAGCCGAGGCGGGGTTGTCTTCCGTCAGCCCCAGCATGGAGGGCACCTTCAGGGAGAAGATATTGCCATCCGCCCCGTCATCCGCAAAGACGATACGTGTGTGGGCAACTTTCCATCCGTGTTCGCGGGCAACCGCGAGGAGCGCGCGCGTGCGCTCGATGGCCTCCGGAATGTTGCCGCCACCGAAAGCCTCGGGATCGGCAAAACCATTGACGAAATCGACGATGAGGAGACCGATGCCGCCCGTGATCCCGATCTCGTTGCCGAATCCCTGCTTCCTGTATCGCGCTTCGTCACGCATGCCTTCCAACGTCATCAGGCTTCTCCCACCAGTTTTCCGTTCTTTACCACGGTCTCATCGTCGATCATCACCGTGCAATTGCGCATGGGGATATCGATGTGACAGGCCGTTTCGCGATCGCCACCGGCTTCGTTATTCGGCCCCGTGGACCACAGGAAGTTACCGGCACAGGCGCGCGGGTCCATGCCGATGCTGGCTTCGCGATCATAGAAGCCCATGACGGACCAGTGGGCGCGGTCCTGAAGACCCCAGCCGATATGCGACACCGCGAACACCTCGGGGTCGTTGAAGCTTGTCATGTAGTCGAGCAGGTGCTCGGCTTCGAAACCACCTTCAATGGCCCGCACATATCCCTTTTCCAGATGGCAGGTGATGGGTGCTGTGACGTAGCTTTTCTGGGGCAGCAGAATATCGCCCGGCGCAAGGACGATCTTGCCTTCAGCCGTTCCCTCGTTTGCCCATGTTGCGAGGAAGCCGCTCGGCCAGTGATCCCAGCGTCCCGGCTTTTCCACGAACCCATATTCTTCAAGAATGGGATACTCGCCAAGAGCAAAGGTCGCGTCCGTGCCAGCTTCCGACAGCACTTTCATAGTGCGGGCGGCTCTGAGTTTGGCCGATGCCGCCAGAACACGCTCACGATCCTCGGCCGTCGGCGTCATGCGCACCAGCACATCCGGCGGCTCCACCGCCAGCAGGATGCGACCACCCGCTTCGAGAATCTCATGCTGTTCAGCAGAGAAAAGCAGAGTCATCAGATCAAGCACCAGATCGCTCGCCTTGAGCATCTCCACTGCCGCCCGGTTACCGGTCAACGGGGTCGTGCCGACATAGGCCAGCGGATCGCGTGAAAGCGATGTGCCGCCATTGCTTGGTTGCAGATCGAGCCGATTGGCGAATGCGCCCTTTTCCTGCACCGCGAGAATGGCGCAGCGCAGGGTCTGCTCGTTGGTTCCCTGCGAGGTGAGGATAGTCACGCTCTGACCGCCCTGCAGTTTGCAGAGACCCAGAACCTGACGCCAGGACTGAACGAGTTCAAAATCACTTACAGGCATTGAAGCACTCCTTCAGGAAAGGTTTTTCGGCAAGACCACTCGCGAATGGAAGACGGGCGCTGCATGTCAGTGCCCTCCTTCTGCGCGGAGACGGGCCACGCGCGCAACAAGATCAGTCCACGCCCCTTTTTCAGGAGCCATGGTGCGACGC
The DNA here is from genome assembly GCF_011516755.1 of Acetobacter conturbans. GTDB lineage: Bacteria > Pseudomonadota > Alphaproteobacteria > Acetobacterales > Acetobacteraceae > Acetobacter > Acetobacter conturbans. The sequence continues at coordinate 290,732 of NZ_WOSY01000003.1, forward strand.
AGGAAGCCTACCACTTCGGCAATCTGACGGTCAGAAAACAGATGACGGTAAGCCGGCATTGTATTGGCGGCCTGATGCGCGGGTGACGGCGCGCCATCGAGCAGGACGCGAATGAGATTGTCGGGTGTCTCGGCCCAGACATTGCTGTTCAGGGCCAGTTGCGGACGGGCACCGTAAAGATGCGCGCCTTCCCCTTCATGGCACGCGGCGCAGGCGGAACTGTAGATACGCGCGCCTTCACCCTTTTCCAGCGCCTGAAGGGAAGCCGTGCGGGTCAGCACATCTTCCCGTCGGGCTGAAGCACCATCGGGTGCCTGCCGTGTATCGAAAGAGGCGATGTAGTGGGCAATGGCCTGCACATCGTCATCCGGCAGATCCGCCATCGCGTGCACGACTGGAGCCATCGGGCCGCCAGCAGGGCCGTGGTTCGGGCTGAACCCCGTTCGCAGATAGGCATAGAGATCGGCTTCGCTCCACGGGAGAGGCGACCGCGACAGCGCGGAGAGGGCGGGCGCGATCCACCCTTCCGCTTCACCACCCGCCAGATAGTCGCTTTTCCAGCGTTCGGCTCCGAGAGCGTTCCGCGGCGTGTGGCACGCCGAACAATGACCCAGTCCCTCAGCAAGATATGCCCCCCGGTTCCACTGGGCCGAACGGTTCGGGTCTTCCGCAAACGGAGCCGTGCTGTGGAAGAGGGCATTCCACCCCGCCATCGAGAAGCGGAGATTGTAAGGGAATTTCAGCGCCGTCTTTGGCGGCTGTTTGCTGACCGGCTCCTGCGACATGAGATAGGCGTAGAGCGCCTGCATGTCCGCATCACTGGTTTTGGCAAAAGCTGTGTAGGGGAAGGCGGGATACAGATGACGCCCGTCGCGACCGATGCCTTCGCGCATGGCCCGCTCGAAGGCAGGATAGGACCAGCGACCGATCCCCGTTGCGGGGTCGGGGGTCAGGTTGGTGGAATAGATGGTGCCGAAGGGTGTCTCCAGCGCGAGACCTCCGACATTCTTTTGTCCACCGGGGGCAGTATGGCAGACGGCGCAGTCTCCGGCGGCGGCCACCAGCTTGCCCCGGGCGATGATCTCCGGCGAGAACATACCCGCTACGGGAGGTGCTACCGGGGCGATCGGCGCGCGCCATGGCATCAGGCTGACAAGCGCCCCTCCGGCCAGCGCAAAAGCAGCGCCAAAACCAGCCGTGCGCAGCCGTCCTTTCCATCCCTGTCGCGCCATCGCGGGCTGTGCCGGTTCACCTGACACCAACAAGGCTGGCAGAGCCGCCACAGGCTGGGGTTCCAGCACCCCCAGCGCCTCATCAAGCCGGGCCTTGACCTTCTCCGGCGTGAAGGGAACATCACGAAAACGGACGCCTGTCGCTGCATACATTGCATTTGCAATCGCAGCGGCGCTCGGCACCGATGTGGACTCACCCGCTCCCAGTGGCGGCTGATCCTGACGCTCCATCAGCACCGGCTCGATTTCCGGAATATCGGGGAACTGGATGATGGGATAACCACCCCATTCCTTGCTCTCCACGCCCTTGTCGTCGAACGTGACCTGTTCCGTCAGGACACGGCTGGTGGATTGTATGACATTGCCGTGCAACTGATGCCGCACCCCGGCGGGGTTGATCATCAGACCGGCATCCTGCCCAACCACGGCACGGGTCACACTGACCTCGCCGGTCAGGCGATCGACCTCGACATCCGCAACCCATGCCGACCACGCCGCGGGTTTTCCGGGAAAAGGGCCATGCACATACAGGGCGTAGGCCAGTCCGCGTCCGTGCAGAATCCGCTCCGCAGGATCGGGCTGCGGCGGTTCCGTGCGTGGCTCCCAGCCTGCCCGCGCCGCCGTGGCTTTCAGCAGTTCGGCAGCACGCTGGTCAGGAAGATGACGCAGGCGATATTCCAGCGGGTCCACACCCGCCTCGGCCGCCAGTTCGTCAATATAGCTGTCATGCGCGAAGCTGTTCGGCAGCGCTGAGACGCCGCGAAACCATGAAGCCCGCGCCATCGGCGGCATGTCCTTCACCGTCACGCGGGTGTTGGCATACTCGTATGGTGGGATGGCAGTCCGGTCGCCCATCTGCGCAACGGGAGGAATGTCCGCGGGGACGACGCCGGTGAGGACCAGCGCCAGAAGCGGGGAGACGTTCGAGGGATAGCTCGTATCCAGATCACAGGTGAGGGGATTGCCGGATTCATCCAGTCCTCCCCTGATCCTGACGAGCTGGACAGCACCTTTCGGCTCCCAGACATGTTCCTGCGCACGGGAAAGCTGCACACGCACCGGACGCCCGACCGCGCGGGAAAGCAGGGCCGCATCTCCTCCCACATCATCGGCGCAGTTGCGTCCATAGCAGCCTGCGGCCTCATGCCGAATGATGGTCACCCGCTCTTTCGGCATCCCCATCAGCATGGCGATGTCCGCCTGCAACATGTGGGGGTTCTGGGTGCCGGACCAGACGGTCAGCCCCGCATCATGCCACTCCGCCACCGAACAGGACGGCCCGATGGAACCGTGCATCTGGTAGGGCCAGTGATATTCCCGGTCCAGACGGTGTGCGAGGGTTTCCAGATGACCTTCGGCATCACCCTGATCGAGAACGACGCGTGGTTCGTATGGATTGTTGCGGACGGCCTCGATCGGATCGGACAGGTCCGGCAGGGCGATGGGCGCCCATGTCACCTTCAGTGCACGAGCCGCTTCCACCGCCTGTTCTTCACGCTCGGCCACGACCCCCACGAAGTCGTCGATCACGACCACATCGACCAGACCCGGAATGTGGGAGACGGACTCCCGGTCCACATCCAGCAGGGACCGACCCACGAACGGACCGTGATCGTAACCACCATAGGGGGGCCGGATCACGCAGCCATACAGCATCCCGGGCACGCGCACGTCATGGACATAGACCATGCGCCCCGTCACCTTGTCGGGAATGTCCACGCGCGGCATTTCGCGCCCGACAAGACGGTATTCGGACGGCGCCTTCACGGGCGTGCCTTCATCCAGCTCCACCCGCAGCGTGACGTCTCGAACAAGGTCTCCCATGTCCATGGACCGTTCCTGGCCCTGTATTCCTTCCAGCTTTCCATTCCGGAAAGACAGGTCGGGGGCTGGATGATTGGTGAGTGTGGCCGCACGGTCAAGCAGCACGCGCCGCGCCTGCGCCGCGGCTTTCCGCAACGGTTTGGCCGTGATCTGGATGGTCTCGCTGGCGATGGTCGCGCCCTGATCGGGGGTCTTGTCGGTATGGCCGAGAACCATCCTCACCCGGGCCGGATCTGCATCGAGTTCATCCGCCACGATCTGCGCCAGCGATGTGGCGATGCCGGTTCCGAGATCGACATGTCCGCAGAAGCCGAGAACCTGTCCGTCCGCGTCGATCTGGACCAGCACGTCCTCACGGGAAACGAAATGACCGCCGCGAGCGGCAAGACCTGTCGGCGGCTGTGATTTCCGGAAGATCTGGAGCATACCGGTCACGTTCCGTCATTCTCCTTTGCGTGAACAGCAGTTTCCTGATCCACACTTTCCAGACCAGCGGCAATACGCGCCGCGCGCATGATTTCCACATGCGTGCCACAGCGGCACAGATTGTAGCGAAGCGCTTCTTTCAGAGCCCGCTCATCGGGATGCGGCACGACATCAAGAAAGGCCCGCAAGGTCATGACCATGCCATTGAGGCAATAGCCGCACTGGGCGGCCTGTGCCGCCACGAATGCTTTCTGGACAGGATCGCTTCCGTCCGGAGAAAGCCCTTCCAGCGTCATGATATTTCCGCATGCGGCAGCCGCATCCAGCCGCACGACGCAACTCCGCGCCGCCTTGCCGTCCAGCAGCACCGTGCAGGCGCCACAGGCCCCGAGACCGCAGCCGAACTTCGGGCCATTGAGGCCCAGATCGTTCCGCAGCACGGTCAGCAAGGGTGTCTCAACGGCAGCCGTTACTTCGTGGCGCCTGCCGTTGACAGTCAGAAAGACGCTTGTCGTCATGGCGCCCTTCCCTTCCTCACATCAGCCGATAGCCAGATCGTAGACGTTGTCACCGTAGCACCAATAAGGGTCCTCGGGCTGGCGCAGCCAGGTGTTGGCATTGGAAATGCTCTGCACCTTGGTGGCACGTTCTTTTCGGGCCTCGTCATAGGCACGGAATGTGTGGTCCAGATCCTTCGTGCCCAGCTCTTTCAGACAACGCGCCAGAACAGCCGCATCTTCAACCGCCATGGCCGCGCCCTGCGCCATATGCGGCTTCATCGGATGGCATGAGTCGCCCATCAGAACGGTGCGACCCTGATACCAGACCGGCAGAGGCGCGCGCGTCTTGAGCGGCCATTTGGTCACGACATCGGTGGCATCGATGTAGCCCTGCACCAGCGGATGGAAGCCCTTGAACGCTTCACGCAGCGCGTCCTGACTGCTCGGCAGCTGTCCGGCGCGACTGGTCCATTCCGCCGGCTCTCCCGTCACGAGATAGAACTCGTCTTCGTTCCGGTCGAGATAATAGCAGACGATATGACGATCATCCGACCACCACTTGGCATTGACGTCAGCGCCCAGACTCTTTGCCGCAGCACCGGGGATGATGGCGCGGTGCGCAATCCAGCCCGTGTAGACGGCTTCACTGACGCCGAAGATTTTCTCGCGTACACACGAGTTAATGCCATCGGCACCGACGAGGATATCAACGGTCTCCGTCTTGCCATTCTCGAAGGACAGCGTGACGTCACGGCCGTTATCGACGAAATCGACCAGCTTATGACCCCAGCGCACACGCTCCGGGCTGATGCAGTCGAGCATCGCCTGATGCAGATCGCCACGATGGATGGTGATGTAAGGAGCGCCATACCGTTCCCGCTCGGCGTTCAGCGGGATCTTCGCCATGACACTGCCATCGTCCCATTTCCGGCTGACCCAGTAGTCCGGCAGACAGGAGATCGCTTCCAGCTTTTTGTCCAGGCCATCCAGATGCGCAAGGATCTTGAGAACATTCGGTCCGAACTGAATACCGGCCCCAAGGCGGGAGAAGGCGGGCGCCTGATCGAACAGAACAACGTCGAAGCCAGCTCGCTCAAGAAGTCCTGCCGCAGCAACCCCTCCCAGCCCTGCTCCGGCAATTCCTATACGCACTCCGTTCGCCATGCTCCGCTCTCCTCATCCGTCACATCATCAGCGCTCAAACAGCGAGAATTAATCGCGTATACGCTATATGTGGATGTTCACCGATTTGGAAACGAAACGTCAAGAGAATAATTTCGATTCGGTTACGTTCTGAAGCCGGGGCATCGTCGGCCCCGTCATTTTTCGACGGAGATGTAGCCCGGCAACGCCTCCATACGCTCCATCCACGCTTCCAGCGCGGTATAGGGCGCAAGACTGACCCCACCCTGCGGGGCCAGAAACAGATAGGGATAGGCGGCGCAATCGGCGAGGGTCGGCCTGTCTCCGGCCAGCCAGTTCCGCGCCGAGAGCTGCTCATTGATCGTGGGCAGCACACGGGCGCTCGCCGCAACGGCATCTTCGTAGCGGAGGGGATAACCGAAAAGCTTCACCAGACGGGCGTCCGCCGGGCCATGCTGGATTTCGTTCACGCTGACGGACAACCATTCCACCACGCGGGCACGGGCACCGGGCGCGGACGGCCACCAGTCGGTCTTCTGATATTTTTCAGCGAGATAGACCAGAATGGCCTGAGAATCCCAGATGACCGTGTCACCATCCTGAAGCACCGGCACATGCTGCCAGGGATTGAGTTCCCTGAACCAGGGCTGCTTTTGTTCACCTGCGATCAGATCCACATTACGGATCTGGAGAGGGATGCCAGCCAGCGCCGCGAACAACCTGACCTTGTAGCAATTGCCCGAAGGCGGACAATTATACAGCACCGGATGCGTCATGGACGGTGGCCTTTCGATTTCATCGCTGGCCTTTATATAACGTCAGTTAGAAGACCGGTGAAAGTCCGGGGATCAGAGAACTCCGCCTGCCCGGTTCGTGACGGTTGTTGCGATATCAATGGCCGATCCGGAGCATCTTAAGTTGCTCAAATGATTCCATTTGAACGGGATCGGCTCTAGCGGGCGAGTGGCCACACACCCCCGTCCTCAACCAGCCTTGGCTGCCGATCGCTGATTTTCACCCTTCACTGCCTTTTCCAGACAGAGTTGTGCCCTGCTCAACGAGGCAGTCGGGCCATCGCAATCGCCCGCCCCAGTGTGTCGAGAACCTTTTCCTCACTGAACGCCGTGCTGACATAAATTTGTCCCAGCCTCCCACAGACCTGACAACGTGCCGGATCGGCATACAGAGCGGCAATGCACGCTGCGAAGGCCTCCGCACCTTCCGCGACAAGAGAGGCGAGATCCGGCGGCAGATCCAGACCGGCAGCAGCGACGGGCGTCATGACGCACGGGACACCGGCGGCGAAGCTTTCCAGCACCTTGCCCTTGATCCCGGCCCCGAAGCGCAACGGCGCGACCGTCAGCCGCACATGGGCCAGAACGTCCGCGTCCAGATCGTTCACATGACCCATCACGCGAACACTCTCCGGCCAGTGCAGATGGGGAGGAAGATGGGGTCCGACCAGCCACAGGCGGAGCGAAGGTTCGGCTGCGTGCAGAAGAGGCAGGACGGTTTCCACAAACCACCGCACCGCGTCGAGGTTTGGCGCATGGTGGTAATTGCCAATGAAGGCAATGTCGCGACGGGTCGGGAAATCGGCAACGTCCGGACGGATCGGAACAGCCCAGGGCACACAGGCCACCCGCGCGTCCGGCACGGTGCGTTGCAGCCACACCGCTTCTTCCGGGGAGTGGGTCAGGACCGCATCCGCCTGCCATGCCGCCGTGCATTCCTGCAACCGTATCGCCCGGCTGAGCGCCTGCACTTCCGGCCGCACTTCAATCGTGGCCTGCCCTTCCAGACGGCGATTATGCAGGTCGGCGACGCTGTAAAGCACTGTGGCGGATGGCTGAAGATGGCGGGCCAGCGCCAGATAGCGGGAGGCGACACCGATGCGGTGCAGATAGACGACATCGAACGCATGGCCCTGACGACGCAGGATGTCCTCGACCGATGCGTAATACGGGGAGCGCCACACCGTGAAGCCTTCCCGCTCAAGCACATCGCAGACGGCGGCAGGGGGCGTCAGATCGTCCGCCGCCACAAGACTGACATCATAGCCGAGTGCACGCAGAGCCCGCGCGTGGGAAAGCAGCGCCTGCGAACCGGCATCGCGCCCCATGACAGGCAGCCTCTCGTCGATGATCAGGGCACGGGACGCACACGGCTCTTCCGTTTGCGAAGGACCGTGGCGACGGGTCAGGCGATGATAACGCTCGCGCTGGTCCTGCCTGCCGTCGGCGCGCGCGTGATCGTCCAGCACCTCACTGGCCACGTCTGCCAGAAACGCCAGAATGTCCTCTCGCCCCTCATTGGTGAGGGTGCCCCGCGCCGCCTGCCGCACAACCTGCCGCAGATCCTCATCGAACGCACCGCTCGCCTCGATGACCACCGGGGAGCCGATCAGTTCGGAGCCATCGCTTTCACGACGCACCTGAATCACATGCCGTTCGTGCAGGGACAGCGCAGCGGGGATCAGCAGGTCGAAACCATGACGACCATCGCCGAATCCGGCCTGTGCAAGATCGTGACGATGCTGATTGGCAATCACCCGGGCGATGGGCACACCATTATCCAGCACTTGCAGGGCCACAGCCTCACCCGCACCGCCAGCCGCCTGCGCCCAGCCGGCGATGCGAGTGCGGGTGGTGATATCCAGATAGCCCGGAAGTTCCGCCGGGCGCGCCGTCACAGCATAGGGTGGGGTCATGGCGGAGACTCTTCTCAGGCGACTTCGCGGAGCCTCTCCCTGTATGTCACCGGCTCGACACGCAGCAGGGCAAGCTGCTCTTCCGTCAATCCTCCGACGACATCGACTTCGAAGGCATGCTGCCCGTCCCCTTTCCCTGCCGCTTCCAGATCCGCCCGATAACGGCTGGCTGTCACTTCACACAGCACCAGCGCACCGACCATCAGACGCAGGCGCAGCCTGTGAGCAGGACGCAGCGGATCCCGTGCCCAGCCCGCCACGCGCCCGCGGGTGGCGACATCGATATAGAGTTCAATGGAGGCAAGCGGCTCCTCCTGTATGGAAGATGTCAGGGAGCGGCGAATGACCTCCAGCGCCTCTCCGTCTTCGACACGCGGGGCGCAGTAGCGTGGGACCTGTGGTGTGGCGTCCGGATACAGTTCCGCAAATTCGCGGGCGTTGTGGAACATTCCACGACTGCCATCGTCGATAAAGGTTTCCGACGGTGCGCCTTCCGCGAAGATGATGTCATGTGTCTCGAGTTCGATGTGAATATACTCGATGACGCTGACCTGTTCCGCCTGCGTGATGGTGCGCCCATTGACCAGCGCCTGCGCCGGGACCAGCACGCCGTCGAGGAACATGGCGTGCAGAGGGGAGATCACCAGATCACGACACGGGAGGCCATGCCCCAGCGCTCCGGCGGCAATGCGCACCGGCATGATATCGGTCCGGCCAGCAGCGAAACGACCGTCATACGACCGGCGACCGATCCAGCGGATGGGACGCAGCGCACCGTCGCGGGTCACGAGCCGCTCGCCGATCCGCAGGCTTTCCACGGACCGCTCGCCCGTTTCGGTCAGGATCGCCGTGCCGGGGCAGTAGCAGGGCGTGCCATCGGAGGTGATCGAGAGCGCGCCGGTGCTGTCCGCAGCGAGCATGAAGAAATCGGCAGTATAGTCGCCTGCGAAAGTCAGGGTTTCGCTGGTGGTGCCATCGGCCACCGTCACCACCGTATTGCCGCCCGAACTCACGCTGCTGAGGGTTGCACCGGAGGTCAGCCCATCGAGTTCGATCGTATCGTTCGCGCCAAATCCGGAAATAACGGCCTGAATGCCATAGGCCGAGGACGAAGGAGCAACGCTTTGCACCAGCGTTCCCGCGCCTGCGAACACGAGCGTGCCGGTGACGGAGGCTTTCGGCGAGAGCAGATCGAGTTCGCCGCCCGATACCAGCACCGTATTGCTGACGACCGAATTGCCGTCGATCGTCAGTTTTCCGCCATCCAGCGTCATTCCGGTGGCCGTGACACCCTTGATCTGGATGTCGATTTCACCACCGGCATAAACCGTCTCGTTGCTGATCGACGCCCCGGACACGGCCAGCGTCTGCGTGCCGTAAATCCTGTCGCTGGTCGCCTCGCCGGTGACGTTTTCCACACCCCCTGCGGAGATCACGCTGCCGCTGTCGGTGCCGGAAACATTCGCTGTGCCGCCGGAAAGAAGGGTCGCCCCCACCAGCGTTCCGCCGGGGCTGACCGTCAGGGTGTCGCCGCCCGACACAACAGCCCCCGAGAGCGTCACGCCACTTGAAACCACTGAAGCAGTGCTGCCACCCGAACTTGTCGCACTGCCGGACGCGCTGGAGGCGACAGTGATTTCCACCCCGCCTGAACCGTCCGTGGACACTGCCAGCGAGGATGCCAGCGCACTGCCTGCAAAAACGAACTGCTGGCTGACGGCACCACTGCTCAGGGTTGCGACCGTGTTGCCGCCGCTGACCGTCGTGTTCAGCGTTGCGCCGGAACCGATCACCGTCGCGTCGATGACATCGCCCGCGCCAAAACCGGAGATGGTCGCCAGTGCGCCATAACCGGCGCTCGCCAGGCTTTCCACCAGCAAGGTTCCCTGACCCGAGAAGAGGACCGCTCCGGCCAGCGTGGCTTTGGGGGATTCAAGCGCGATAGTGCCGCCACTCAGGATCGTGGTGCTGGTTGCGCTGGCATTGCCGTCGATGGACAGCGTGCCGCCATTATTCAGCGTGATGCCGCTGGCCAGAGTGCCCTTGGTGGCCAACTCAACGCTGCCGCCGTTATAGACCGTTTCGTCCGATACGCTGGCGCCCGACGCACTGAGGATCTGCGTGCCGTCGATCTGGGTGCCCGCCACGGAACCGAGCACGAGTTCCGTGGCGGCATGAGCAAGAACACCACCCGCAGCGCTACCGCCTGCCGAAATGGTGGCCGAGCCACCCGATCCGATCACGGCTCCGATCGCCGTGCCGCCAGATTCCACCACAATGGAACCGCCATCCGAAATCGTCGTGGAGGTGCTGGAACCACCGCTTCCGACCGTGATCGCGCTGGCTGTGGTGGTATCGGTTGGAGCAAAAGAGACGCCACGAATGTTCGTATCGGCGGCGGCCGTCATGACGGTGGTGAAACTCTCGCCAGTCGCTGCCGTGGTGGCGTCGAGCTGATCGGTGATGGAAAACAGATAGGTCTGGTCGAGATCGCCTATGGTGGCATTCGTTGTGTACAGTTCGACTTCGTCGCCCACCACTTCGCCAGTCAGGCCGATCAGCCCCGTGGTGCCGGAACTCGCCGTATTCGCCACCAGATCGAGACCCAGTGAAAGCGTATAATCCAGCACCCATCCGCTGCCGTCATAACTCCATTTCTGCAGACCGCCGTCCCCAAGACCACCTTCCTTGGGATTGCCGCTGTCAGCGACGTAGAGAACGGTCGTGCTGGCGAAGAAATAGGCTTCCGGGCTGAGATGAATCGTCGTGCCGACCGAGATGCCGTTGAGGGTGTTTTCCTCCGCCGCACTCAGCGTGACGGAACCCGCGATATCGGGCAGCACTTCGGCCTGGGTCGCGGACACGGGCAGTGTCGTGCCGTAGCTGGCGATACTGGATGTTCCGCCGCTTCCCTGCGTGCTGTCGCGTGAAACATAAAGGATACCATTGACGATTTCTGTGACGCGGGTATCGGTGGACGTGTCGATGGCCGTCGCCACGCTGGCGCCATCTGCCGCGTAGAAGACCCCCTGTGTGGTGTCGCCCTTCACGCCCTGACCGGTGACATAGAAGGATGTCCCGTCGACGGTCGCCACGCTCCGGATATTGTTGGTATTGAAAACGTCGTAGAGCGCGGTGCTGGTATCGACCGTGCCGTCATAGCTGATGTCGGCAATGACACGCGGAACAGCCGTATAGCTGGTGCCTGTCAGGCTGGTGGACTGCGCCAGCCGAGCATCGCCGTACACTGCGGCGCCCCCGGCATTGTACGTGGCGGCGTTGATGCCATAGCCGCCGATGACGAGCGACTCTCCGTCTTCCGAAAGTTCCAGTTGCCCTTCGGACGATGAGCCATACTCGCCCGAGATCGCATATTCCGTCACACCATCGACCACCGTGGTCGTCTGCGGCAACACCATGGTGCCAACGACTTCTCCGGTGGTCGTGATCTCTTCCAGCACGATGGGAGACGCCTGATTGTCGGTATACGTCCCGCTATCGTCACCATCCCCGACAATGCTGATAACAAGATCACCTTCGGTGAAGGATGTCAGCGAAGAGGTCATTCTGATTCTTTCGATCGAAGATAAGTTATCCGTTGGTTAACAGCGCACTCATTTCGATGGTGTTAAATTAATTTGAAACCTCTGTTGCTGAAGACAAAATGCTTGATGGCGTTTTTCCGCGGACAAGGGGCTGGAAGTTCTCTCTTTTCTGCCCGATCCTGTCGCCTCCTCACTTTACAGGCCGCAACCGGTCGCCTTCACATGGGACCATCATGACGACAAAGATTTCTCCTCGCCTTCTCTCAACAGTGTTTCTTGCCGCTGCTCTGAACCTTCTGGCTGTGCCGTCGGGGCACGCAGCAGCACAACGCGATGATGCGGCCCGACACGCAGAGCAAGTCTTGCATGAAGTGGGTGTGGCGCGCTTTACCGCGCCCGATTTCCAGCCCGGAACCATCCGTCACATGGTCATGTTCCGTTTTCGTCCCAACGTGACGCAGGCTGAGCGCGACGAAGTGACGAAACGCTTTCTCGCCCTTGCTAAGCTGTCACACCGTTCCGATGGCAAATCCGTCGTTGTTTCAATCGAAGCGGGACCACAGAACAGCGGCGAAAATTCTGATCTTGGGCTGGAAGCAGGATACCTCGTTACATTTGCCTCGGAGGGAGATCGAAATTTCTATGTCGGACATCCCATTGTCTCTGACAGTCGCTTTTTCGATCACGCCCACGATGCCTTCAAGGCTTTCGCTGGGCCTTATCTTGAAAAAGTCGTTGTCTTTGACTTTCCGGTCATCTCTGAGAGCAAGCCCTGACGGGTGGCTTGCGCTGCATTTTGGAAGGCGGTTTCCTCACCCGACCATGCTGATGGGGAACGTTTTCAGCTTGGGACGTGCAGTTGCGTTTATTGAACGTGTCCGGGAGGTGCTGTGGCAGCCCAACACACGACCGGGCAGAGGTGTGCGTCTGCGCGGTCGGATAAGAAACCGGTCTTGAGAATGAGCCGAAAAAGCACAAGGTCATTTGAATGAGATTCTGACCCTTTCGTTTGGATGACCTACGGCCCACCACAAAGAATTGCGAACGATTCACATCGGTATAGCAACAGGCATCACATGTTGTCAGCCACGGCAACAGAACCGGCTCACTGACAACACGCTTTAGGTTGATGATCCATTAATTGAATGTTGAAGTTTTACTTCAGTTTCATTGAGGTAGGGGGAAGATGGGTCGGTCTTGGCCCTACTTTCCAAGGCAGCCATGGAAAATCCCGTGTTAAACATGAGCATCTTTGTCAATCGCGATGGATTATGCTGGCAGGACGAGCCAAAAGATTACTGTCCTAACAAGATGCTGTACAATCGCTGGAAGCGTTGGTGGGCAAAAGATCCTTCACCCGCATGATGGAAGGGGGCGGCAGCTGGAAAGGTTGAACCCGGGAGGATCATAATCGACGCGACCTACCTGCAAGCCCCCGCGCAGCATCGAGCCTATGGGTGACAAAGACTTTGGCCAACTGAATGGCCATGTTTCAAATGGTCGTTATTTAAACAGGATGTATAAATAAATTCATGTCATGACCCAGTGCAGCTCGCACGCGCCCACAATCGAATGCGCCACCGGTCTCCTTGCCTATAAGGCGTGATGCCAATTGGGCAAAAGATCAATCCCTTTGCGGATCGAAGCGTTTTACGGACAACACACTTTCGCGGCAGGACGAGTCTGTGAACCTGAAAAACGTTCTTCCCCAGAGCAAAGTGGGCGGGTGGATGGTTCTAATTGCCCTGGAGTGCAACTGCTTCTTTGGCGGTGTTTCGATAAATGCCCACTTTGGCACTTAGAAGCTGTTTCAAAAACTCTCTGCTGAGCGCGACCGCCCCGGAAGGTGCGTGCGCTCGGTGTAGATTTTTGAGCACTGAAGCGAAACAGCCATGCGGACCGTGAGCATCGGAGCGGCAACAGAGAGCTTTTAAAACAGCCTCTAAGCCACAGTGAAGCAGGAGCCTCCTCATGGGCTCCTGCTCAGCCATCGCCAGAGTCTGACATTTACCGGGAGCAGAAACGGCAATCGTTGGTACCGAGTGATCAGGTGCCCGACGGATAAAGCCAGCGAACAACCCGCTCCATAGTCAGACCCTGAACGATAATTGTGAAGACCACTACGCCATAGCAAATCGGAAGAAGCAGCTCTCGCAACTCTCCGGGTGGGAGGCCGAGTGCGAGTGAAACTGAAATACCACCCCGCAAGCCACCCCACGTGAGAACACCCAGTACACGCCCCCGCTCCCACTGCCGGATATGAGCAGGAAGGGTCGAGAGCAGGACACTCAAACCTCGCACACCGATCGACAGCGGGATCACCACCAGAGTGGCGATGAGTGAAAACAGATGTGGTGTAATCTCGAGGATTTCAAAACCTATAAGAAGAAAGAGCAGAACGTTCAGAACTTCGTCGATGAGTGTCCACGCGATATCCAGCTCCTTCCGGGATACCTCGTCAAAGACGGAATGCGCATAGTTCGTGCCAAAGCTCATACCGGCCACCACAACGGCAATGGCCCCGGACATTCCCAGTGCATTGGCAATACTGAACGTCCCGGTAGCCAGCGCCAGAGACGTCAGCAGGTCAATATGCGGATCGCGCTGGCCTCGCAGGACACGAAGAGCCATCCATCCCGTCGCAGCACCCAGAACACCTCCACCAATGGCTTCACGGCAAAAACTGAGGCCGATATCGGTCATCGTTACCGTCTGATGGTCACCTGTGGCCAGCCCAATGGTCACACCGAAAATCACGACACCCACGCCATCATTGAACAGGCTTTCGCCTGCAAAAACAGCTTGCAAAGGGCCGGGAAGACCAAGCCGCCGCAGCATGCCCACCACAGAGACCGGATCCGTAGGCGCTAGGATAGAGCCGAGCACAATGCACCAGATGAAGGGTATTGGGTGGCCCATAAATGGAAAGACGGACCACACCGCAGCAGCCAGCAAGAGAACGGCAAACACGGTTCCAAGGACAGACAGGGCCGTCACTGAGACTAGTCGTGAACGCAGATGGACAAGGTCGACCTGCATGGCACCGGCGAACAGGAGCAGGGAGAGTGCTCCATTCAGCAGCGTTTCGGGAAGATTGATGGCTCCCAGAAATGTTCTGGGGAGCTCCTGAAGGTCATAAGCAGGAACCAAAGGATTGAGTAGCATAATGAGCAAAGAGGTCAGGAGCGAGAACACCAGAACGCCGATCGTCATGGGCAGACGCAACGTATGGTGGTTCACGATGCTGAAGCTGGCAGAAAGTGTCAGAAGCAGGGCGATCAGGCTGATAGTGTCCATGACCGAAACGGCTGACGGTTCTGGCAGCCTTCGTCAAGAGAAACTGGTGACGTCTACTTTTCGGCAAGCCAGATTCTCACGCTCAGAGCCGAAATGAAGACGAGAGTAATAAGAAAGGGAGTTCAAGAAACTTTCTTCACAAACAGGAATAATATCAGGCGATTACAGTGGGATAATGTTCAGAGATCGGGCTAAATTGACTACTACATACTCAAAGGGGCCTTTTTCAACACAACCAAAGCGATAGCGGAGACTACTTCCTGAAGTAGGCGATACCGAGTTCGTTCCACATCCAGGTGAAGTCATATGCTGCCAACGCTCCCTAGCCGTTTCCCGCATGGCGGTAATATTTTCGATCCTTTTGAGCCAAGAGAAGACTTTTTCCCGTCTGGTAGCCGTGGAGGAAGCCTGACGGGGCGCGTCACATTACCCAAAAGTGACGTAGATTCATCAAGCATCTGGCGGTGATGTCTCCGGCATCCAGCGCCGGACCAATGTGCTCGCCGAGCACTTCCGCGAAACAGGCCTGCCAGTCGTCCTGACCGAGATACCGGATCAGTCCCGTGAGTTCGTCTGCGGCCATGAGGGCTCCTGCTGCTCCTGACGAGGGACAGCAGACCAGCGGAACTGTCCTGACTCGATGAGAGGTGGATCATACCCCGGATGACGCCAGAAGGGACGGTCAGGAAACCATCACGGAGACGTGAAATCCGACGATTTTACGCCCTGCTTTGATTCCATTTGTTTCCTATGTGTTTCCTGCGTCGTGTTTCAGAACGCCGAAAGCCCGCTCGGAGAGCGGGCTAAGTTCTTGGTATCATTGATGATTTTATGGTTGCGGGGATAGGATTTGAACCTATGACCTTCAGGTTATGAGCCTGACGAGCTACCGGGCTGCTCCACCCCGCGGTGGTGATTGTCATGTAGTGGGTTGGAAGACCTG
>NZ_WOSY01000004.1 GCF_011516755.1 Acetobacter conturbans
TCAAACAGTTCAGGGGTATCGCAACCCGTTACGACAAGCTGAAATCAACCTTCCTCGCAGCCGTCCAACTCGTTGCAACCATCATCAGAATTAACTGACGACACGCCCTAGCGTTTGAGGCAGAGATGAGGAAGCCATGTGTCGCCCTGAGAGCTGCAAAGCTCCCCGCAAAACAGTGACGCTGGACCAGTGACGCACAGTCACAATCAAGGTGACGCTGTCATGGTGTAAGTGACTGATTTTCTTAGGAAAATGACGATCTGGCGGAGAGGGTGGGATTCGAACCCACGGTACCCGCGAAGGCACAACGGTTTTCGAGACCGCCCCGATCGACCACTCTGGCACCTCTCCGCACGCTTCTGAAGGCGTCGAAAGCGCGTTTAGGCAATATAGAGCCGGAACACAAGGGGCATTTTCACCCGAATGCGATTTCAGTTGACGCAAAACCAGTCTCCCGCGTAAAAGCCCCTTTCCGCCACCATAAGGCGGGGCTGGCCGTAATATGCGGTCAACGAGAAAAAGCGACTGGACGAAGCGCCTGCGCGAAAGCGCCGCGGGACGTTGATTGATCGGAAAGAGACGAGTTTTATTATGTTCGCAGTCATCCGCACCGGCGGCAAGCAGTATCGTGTTACGCCGAACAGCGTGCTCAAAGTTGAAAAGCTTGAAGGCGAAGCCGGTTCGACCATCACCTTCTCCGAGGTGCTCGCAGTCGGCAGCGAGTCCGGCACGACGATCGGCGCTCCGCTGGTCGCCGGCGCAACAGTGACGGCCACAGTCGTTGCTCAGGATCGCCTTCCCAAGATCATCATCTTTAAGAAGCGTCGCCGCCAGAACAGCCGTCGCAAGAATGGTCACCGTCAGCCGGTTACCGTCCTGCGCATCAGCGAGATCAAGGCAGCCTGATCTCTCTCCGGAGATTGATCACAGGCACGCATCAGTAAGGAGCAAGGTTCATGGCACAAAAAAAAGCAGGCGGTTCATCCCGTAACGGGCGCGACAGCGCAGGCCGTCGTCTCGGCGTAAAGAAGTTTGGCGGCGAGAGCGTCATTGCTGGCAACATCATTGTTCGTCAGCGCGGCACGAAGATGATGGCCGGTGCTAATGTTGGCGTCGGGCGTGATCACACGCTGTTCGCTCTGTCCGATGGCAGCGTCCGCTTCCAGCGTCGTGGCGATAACCGCGTCCATGTTTCGGTCGAGGCTCTTCCGCTCGCAGCTGAATAATTAAGGTCCCGCGCGGGTAACAGCCCGCGTACAGACGCAAGACAGGGGCCGGTCCGGTTTGGATCGGCCCCTTTTTGTATCCTTACCGGCGCAGAGTCGCCCGTGGGATACAGGGTGACGGTGATGAAGTTTCTCGATCAGGCCAAAATCTATGTGCGCTCAGGTGATGGTGGTGACGGTGTCACCGCGTTCCGCCGGGAGAAATATATCGAATTTGGCGGTCCTGATGGCGGCAATGGTGGCCGGGGAGGGGACATCATTTTTGAAGCCGTTTCCAACCTCAATACGCTGATAGATTTTCGTTACACACAGCATTTCCGTGCGAAAAAGGGTGGTAACGGGGCCGGGTCCGACCGTACGGGCGCAGCCTCTTCAGCCGTTCTCATTCAGGTGCCGGTCGGCACGCAGATCATGGATGATGACAGGGAAACCCTCCTCGCCGATCTGGATAAAGTCGGTAAGCGCATCGTGCTGTGTCGTGGCGGTGATGGCGGTCATGGAAACGCCAGCTTCAAAAGCAGCACCAACCGTGCGCCCCGTCGTGCCGATAAGGGATGGCCGGGCGAGGAGCGGTGGGTCTGGCTTCGTCTCAAGCTGATTGCGGATGCCGGACTGGTAGGCCTCCCCAATGCCGGGAAATCCACCTTCCTCTCCGTGGTCTCGGCAGCACGTCCAAAGATCGCCGACTACCCGTTTACAACCCTGCATCCGCAACTCGGTGTCGTTCGTCTTTCGATGACGGAAGAATTTGTTCTGGCGGATATCCCGGGACTGATCGAAGGCGCACATGAAGGTCATGGGCTGGGAGATCGCTTCCTTGGGCATGTGGAGCGCTGTGCCGTGTTACTGCATCTGGTCGACGGCGCGGCTGGCGACGTAGTGGATGCATGGCGCACCATTCGTACCGAACTGGATGAGTATGGTGGAGGGCTGAAGGACAAGCCCGAGATTATTGTCCTGAACAAGTCTGACGCGATGACACCGCAGCAGCTTTCCGGCCGTAAACGCGCACTGGAAAAGGCGTCTGGTTCGAAGGTCATGGTCATGTCGGGTGTGGCGCGTCACGGCGTGGATGAAGTGCTGCGGGCTTTGTACATCATCGTTGCCGAAGCACGGGCGGACCGGGTGGCACGAGCAGAGGAAGGCGAAGAGGAGGCGTCGTGACGACGCCGAATATGCCCGCACTCGCCGATGCTCGCCGCGTGGTGGTCAAGATTGGCAGTGCGCTTCTTGTCGATCCTGATCTCGGCGCACCCCGTGAAGCGTGGCTCGCAAGTATTGCGGATGATATCGTGGCACTCCGCGCCGCAGGGACAGAAGTCGTCCTTGTTTCGTCCGGTGCGATCGCTCTTGCCCGTCACACGCTGGGGCTGACCCGCCGTGCAGCCCTTCGTCTGGAAGAAAAGCAGGCGGCGGCGGCTGTCGGGCAGATACGCCTTGCTCAGGCATGGTCCAGTGTCCTGTCCGAGCGCGGACTGACGGCGGCACAGCTTCTGCTGACGCCGGATGATACCGAAGACCGGCAGCGCTATCTGAACGCAAGAGCGACGCTCGACACATTGCTTGGCCTCGGCTGCGTGCCGGTCATCAATGAGAATGACACGATTGCGACAGCGGAAATCCGTTTCGGCGACAATGATCGGCTGGCCGCTCGCGTGGCGCAGATGATTGACGCGGATCAGTTGATCCTGCTGTCGGATATCGATGGCCTCTATACGGCTGACCCGCGCGTCGACCCTGACGCGCAGCACATCTCGGTTGTCACGGCAATGACGTCGGAGATTGATGCAATGGGCGGCGCGCCACCACCGGGATACTCCTCCGGTGGTATGCGGACTAAGCTGGTCGCGGCCCGGATTGCCACAGAGTCCGGCTGCGCGATGGCGGTCGCACTCGGTAAACGTCCGAATCCGCTGGCGGCTCTTCGGGATGGAGCGCGCTGCACATGGTTCCTGCCTGGCACCGATAGCCGGTCCGCCCGCAAACGCTGGATCGCAGGTGGTCTGACACCGATGGGAACCATTACGATTGACGACGGAGCCATGCAGGCTCTCATTCAGGGCAGTTCACTACTTCCCGCTGGGGTGGTGTCGGTCGAGGGAGACTTCGCGCAAGGCGATCTGGTGCGTGTCTTCAATAATGCCGGCAAGGAACTCGGGCGCGGCCTGTCTGCCTATGCGGCAGAAGATGCGCAACGGATTGTCGGCAAGCGGTCGGAAGAGTTCGAAACTGTGCTCGGATGGCAGGGCCATGACGAACTCATCCACCGGGATAATCTGGTTCTGCTCTGAGGTCGATTGCCCGTGCTTCGCAGCCTTTCAACTGGCTGCGAAGCACGGGCAGGGGACATATGCCCCCTGCCGACGTATCAGCCGTCGAGCTTTTTCCGCAGGATGTCGTTGACGATGGCCGGGTTTGCCTTTCCCGCCGTCGCCTTCATCACCTGACCGACGAAGAAGCCGAACAGCTTGTCTTTGCCGCCTTTATACTGCTCCACCTTGTCAGCATTCTTGCCAATGATGTCATCGGCAGCCGCTTCGATAGCCCCGGTATCGGTGACCTGACGCAGCCCTTTGCGATCAATGATCTCAATCGGCGCTTCGCCTGTCTCGAACATCTCTTCCAGCACTTCCTTGGCAATCTTGCCATTGATCGTGCCGTCAGCAATCAGGTCGAGCATCGCGCCGAGGCTATCAGCGCTCACCGGGCTTTCCTCAATCGACTTGCCCGTGCGGTTCAGGGCAGCGAAGAAGTCACCGGTCACCCAGGCCACGGCTGATTTGCCGTCGCGTCCCTTGGCAACCTTCTCATAGAAGTCCGCCGTAGACTGTTCAGCGACGAGAACGCTCGCATCGTACGCGGTGATTCCATAATCCTTCTGGAAACGGGCGCGCTTTTCATCAGGTAGTTCCGGCAGCGTCTGCTTGATCTGATCGACCCAGCTCTGCTCGATCACCAAGGGCAGAAGGTCCGGGTCGGGGAAGTAGCGATAATCGTGGGCGTCGGCCTTGGAGCGCAAAGCCCGTGTCTCGCCCTTGTGGGGGTCGAACAGACGCGTTTCCTGATCGACTTCGCCACCAGCTTCCCAGATCTCGATCTGGCGGGTGGCCTCGATCTCGATGGCCTGCATGACAAAGCGGATCGAGTTGACGTTCTTGATCTCGCAGCGTGTGCGCATTGGCTCACCGGCTTTGCGAACGGAGACGTTCACATCCGCCCGCATGGAGCCTTCTTCCATGTTGCCATCACAGGTTTCAAGGTAGCGCAGGATCTGACGCAGCTTGCGGAGATAGGCTCCGGCCTCTTCTGGCGAACGGATATCAGGCTCGCTGACGATTTCCATCAGAGCGACGCCCGCACGGTTGAGGTCCACGAAGGAGCGCTTCGGGTCCTGATCGTGCATCAGCTTGCCCGCATCCTGCTCCAGATGCAGACGGGTAATGCCGATTTCGCGGGTGCTGCCGTCCGCAAGCTCGATTTCCACGATGCCTGTGCCGATGATCGGATGTTCGAACTGGCTGATCTGATAACCGGTCGGAAGATCCGCATAGAAATAGTTCTTGCGATCGAAGCGGCTTTCCAGATTGATCCGGGCTTTCAGTCCGAGACCGGTGCGAACAGCCTGTTCCACGCATGTCTGATTGATGACCGGCAACATGCCGGGGAAACCGGCGTCGATCAGGCTGACCTGCGAGTTTGGCTCACCACCGAATACGGTGGACGCGCCGGAGAACAGCTTGGACTTGCTGATGACCTGCGCATGGACTTCAAGCCCGACAACGATTTCCCACGTGCCGGTGTTGCCTTCAAGCGTGTAGCTCATGCGCTTACTCCTGCACGCAGATCCGGACGGGCCGTAAATCCGGCGGCTTTCTCCAGAGCGGACCCGACCGCGATGATCGTTTCCTCGTCAAAGTGCTTGCCGATCAACTGGAGACCAAGCGGCAATCCCTTGCTGTCGAGCGCGACCGGCACCGACATGGCGGGCTGTCCGGCCATGCTGGCAGGGACGGTGAAGATGTCGTTGAGGTACATCTGCACCGGATCTTCCGGCTTCTCGTCGCGAGCGAAAGCGGCAGTCGGTGCAGTGGGGGTCAGCAGCACGTCCACCTTCTCGAAGGCATGGGTGAAATCACGCTGGATCAGCGTGCGGACCTTCTGCGCCTTGAGATAATAGGCATCGTAGTAACCGGCTGAGAGCACGTAGGTGCCCATCAGAATACGGCGACGCACTTCTTCACCGAAGCCATTGTGACGGGTCTTTTCGTAAAGATCGTCAAGGCTGGTGGCGCCTTCAGCCCGTTCACCGAAACGCACGCCATCATAGCGGGCGAGGTTAGACGAACATTCAGCCGGTGCGATGATGTA
This sequence comes from Acetobacter conturbans, assembly GCF_011516755.1. Classification (GTDB taxonomy): domain Bacteria; phylum Pseudomonadota; class Alphaproteobacteria; order Acetobacterales; family Acetobacteraceae; genus Acetobacter; species Acetobacter conturbans. The sequence continues at coordinate 5,595 of NZ_WOSY01000004.1, forward strand.
ATAGGTCGCAAGGCCGTATTTCGTGTGGGGCAGGGAGACATCGACGATTTCACAACCGGCTTCCCGAAGCAGATCGATGCCTTTCTGCCAGACAGCAAGGATTTCTTCCGACATGCCGGGAGCCCGATATTCGGCTGGAATACCAACGCGCAGGCCCTTCAGGCTGCGACCGCAGGCAGCGCGATAGTCGGGCACCGCGATATCGGCACAGGTGCTGTCCTTCGGATCATGCCCTGCCATGGCCGTCAGCATGATCGCAGCGTCTTCGACTGTGCGGGTCATCGGGCCAGCCTGATCGAGTGAGCTTGCGAAGGCGATGGTCCCCCAGCGGCTGCACCGTCCATAGGTCGGCTTCAGGCCAACGATGCCACAATAGGCGGCAGGCTGGCGGATGGAGCCGCCGGTATCCGTGCCGGTTGCACCCATGGCGATGTGCGCGGCGACGGCTGCCGCGGAACCGCCCGACGAACCGCCGGGAACCATCACGGACGGATCACCCTTACGGTGCCAGGGGTTCTCAACGCCGCCGAAGGCTGACGTCAGATTGGCGGACCCCATGGCGAATTCGTCGAGGTTGGTCTTGCCAAGGAAGATCGCGCCGTTTTCGAGCAGCTTCGCCGTGACGGTGCTCTCATAGGGAGGCACGAAGTTGCCGATGATCTTGCTGGCCGCAGTCGTTCGCACGCCATTGGTGCAGAACAGATCCTTGATGCCGAGTGGAATGCCCGTCAGTGCCGGAGCATCGCCGCTGACCAGTTGCGCATCGGCTTTTTTCGCGGCCTCAAGCGCCAGATCGGACGTGACGGTGATGTAGGCGTTGATACGCCCGTTCAGTGTTTCCACCGCGTCCGTGTGGGCTTTTGTCAGCTCGACAGCGGAAAATTCTTTCTTGCGCAGGCCTTCGCTGGCCTGTGCGATTGTCAGATCTGTCAGCATTACTCGACCACCTTCGGTACGGTGAAGAAGGGACCCTCACGGTCCGGGGCGTTCGACAGCACCTTGTCCTGACAGTTGCCGTCGGTCACGACATCCTCTCGTGGCTTAAGGGTCGTGGTGACGCTGGTGCCGACCATGGGCGGGACGCCCTCGACATCAACTTCATCCAGAATCTCGATCCAGCCGAGAATCCCCCCGAGCTGTGCGCGGACAGCTTCGATTTCCTGGTCGTCAAGCCCAATCCGGGCGAGCTTGGCAATGCGTCTCGTGGTCGCGAGATCGAGCGACATGAAGCAGAAACTCTCAAATCATGGAAAATAATGCTGGCGTCACCGCCAGCACGACACCATACCCTCAGGCGATGGCTCTGTTCAACATAACCGAACTCGGGGAAAGACTTTCCACCGGTCAGCGGCTGCTGGGAATTGATCCCGGAGCAAAGCAGATCGGTCTCGCGCTATCAGATGTGATGCTGATGGTTGGATCCCCCTATGGGAGCCTGAAGCGCGGGAAACTGTCCCTGATGGCGAGCGAAATAAGAAAAATCGCTCACGAGCATAATGTCGCGGCGCTTGTCGTGGGGCTGCCTCTGTCGCTGGACGGGACATTTGGACCGGCTGCGCAGGCTGCGCGGGACTGGGCTCTCGCCTTGTCAGAGCAGACAGAATTGTCAGCTACATTGTGGGACGAGCGTCTTTCTTCCAGCGCCGTTAATCGGGCGATCATCAGCGAGGCCGACCTTTCCCGAAAACGACGGGAAAGTATCGTCGACAAAATGGCGGCTGCCTACATTCTCCAGGGATTTCTTGATCGTCTGGCGGTGTTGCGTCAGACGCAGTTTTAGGAATGAAGGAGCGAGCTCACGCTATCAGGGCGGTGGCTTTTTCTCTCAGGAAATCCAGCTGCCAGTTCAGTTCCCGCGGGCTGAGAGCATAAGAGCCGTCCAGCGCAGGAAGAATGGCGCGGGTAGGCGGGATGAGCGCGAGATGAATCTGGATTGCGGCCGAGACGGAGGCAGGAAGACCAGCTTTCCATGCCAGAGCGGTAATGGCGCGTGCATTTCGTCCGTTCAGAGTTTCCCGCACAACGTCAGCGGCGAAATTTGGAGCGCGCGCTAAAAGTTCGACGATTGCATCCACATTATCGTCGTAAAGCGCTTCGGTCGCGAGATCAGCAATGTTGTCGTTAATTACCGTCGTGGCCGGTTCGCTCTGAACGCGTGGTTTTACGAGTTCTGATGTGGCGGCAAGTTCAAAGGAAAGCTCTTTCTCGATCTTCTGTTTTACGGGAGCGACAAGATTGACGCATCGCTCACGCACCAACATTTTTGTGACGGTCACGCAGGCATATTCCAGCGCCGTCGGACGGTCCGGTGCTTTTTCCATTTCATCAAGCACGGGCTCGATTTGCGCAAGCGATTTGCCCGCCACAGAGGAAACCAGCATTGCGTGTTGTCCCGCCATTTTCGGGGGCGTCAATTTGACACCATTCGCACGCTTTTGCAGTTCATGGCTGAGGGTTTCATCGTCAATTTCGGCCATCAGCCTTTCGGGAACGCTTGCCGATTCCGAAAGCGGCCCGATAATTGAAATGGCCTGCGCTTCCCCTGTGACCTGAGCAATAACGCGGCGCGCGCGCTGCCAACTATCATTCATGAGGGTGTCTAGCGTCTTCTGAACAGCCCCGGTCAGAAGAGTGATTTTCTGAGCGTCGACATCGGGCCGGAGAGAGGCAATGCGCTCTCTGAGGCATTCCCACACGACTGGATTTTTCCTGGTCGCAGGGCTTGCGATACGACCTTTTTCCAGAAGCGGATTAACCGTTGAGGCTGCCGGCGCCGCAGAAAGAGAGCGCGTGGGAAGAATCTGAAAGAATTTTGGATCTAATGAAGCGTTCATGGTGAAGACTCTTCCAGTGATGTGTGCCACCGAGCCCCGCCTGCGAGCTTAACGCTCCGCATCGCGAAGCTGGCACGATCGATCAGTGACTCCACGCTCTCTCCGGTTTCCCAGTTTCGAGCGGCAAGGCCGACCGAGAACGTCAGAGTGAGCGGCTCCGAGAGAAAAATGGCTGCCCCGTGCTGGCAAAAAGCCTCGGCACGTTCGGCCGCGACAAAATGATCGGCCCCATCCAGCCAAAGTCCGAAAATGTCTCCACCCAGACGCCCCGCCAGGTCTGTGGGGCGAATTGCGTCCCTCAGATAAGTTGCGACCTGCTGGAGAGCGCTGTCGCCAGCCTCAAAGCCGAATCGGACATTGATTTCGGAAAACCGATCGAGACCGATGACCAGAAGGGTGCCGGAGAGGCGTTCGCGATCCAGACGGGGAAGACGACGAGAAATTTCCGCAAGCAGCCCGTTTCGGTTCAGCATGCCGGTCAGGGGATCGAAACGGGCGTTTCGCGCCAGTGCGCGGTTAAGCGCGCTCATTTCGAGAGCAGAGGCAAAAGTGGCCAGTGCGGCATCAGCCAGATTGGCGTCATCCTGGGACCAGACACCGAGATTGTTACGCCAGAGCGCCATCGCTGCGGGTGCGTTGTAACGCACCCTACTACGGCACAAAATGACGTCGTGCCCTTCAATCTGAAGAATCTCAGGTTCGAACGAAAGCTTGGCTTCCGACTGCCGGACAAGATTTTCTACATGGGAATCAAATGCGGCATTCCCACTTTGCAGGCGGTGAACGATTTCTTCTTCCGCATCGTCATCGTCATTCTCGACCTTCCCTTCGGGGCGTTCGGAAATGAGAATGCCACCGCAGGCGCCAAGCATCGCGGCCAGTTCATCAAAGGCTGGAGGAATACCGAGGCGTGAAAGAGCCCGGGAGCGCATTGTCGCCGTGATGCGTCGGACAATCTCGCTGTGCAGCCGGGCAACTGCCAGATCAGCATTGGAACTGATCTCGTCCGATACATCGATACCCAGCCCACGAACGCCAGCATGTTGCCCTGTGGGGGAGAGCAGGGGCGTTGCATAGATCAGCATGCAGCCGAAGGTGCCATCCGCACGTTTGATCCAGAACCGACGGCTACGGATGACATTACGCGTCTGGAAGGGGTTGGGGGTCGGGGCCGAATTGACGAAAGGAAGCAGACGGCTTCCCGGATCGCCGATCAGTTCCTGATCGTTCCAGCCCAGTGCCGGGCCTGCTTCGAAGAAGGTGAAATGTCCTTCATCGTCGGTCTCGAAAATGAAGTCCGCCACCAGTTGTGTCAGGCTTTTCCAGCGCCTGCGACTGGCGAGGAGTGCGTCCATCAGCTTGCCATCCTGCTCGGGTGGCGACGACTCAGAGGCGGAGGAGGAAGGCATGGTGCTCATGCTTCCGTATTTCATCCGGGAAAGGTTGCGGTCTCGTTAACGGCGGTTGCGTTGACATCGGAAGCCGTCAACAGCATGGTCCGCCAACTGCGCGCCTGTTCCGAGCGACGGCTGGTGCCACCTTTTAATGATGTGATGTGGGAAACGATGAGCGAAGAAAAACTCAGATCCAGAATCGAAGCGCTGTGGGAAGAGCGCGCCTCCATATCTCCGGCGACGACCGGCGAGGACCGTTCTGCGATCGAGACAGCTCTCGAAGGTCTTGATGCCGGTCGGCTGCGGGTTGCCGAGCCGAAAGATAATGGCTGGCTCGTCCATGAATGGCTGAAGAAGGCAGTCCTGCTTTCTTTTCGGCTGTTCGATAACGCCATTGTCGATGGGGGTGCCGCTGGTGCTCCGGCTTTTGACAAGGTGCCACTCAAGTTCGCCGGATGGGATGCCGCCCGCTTTGCGGAAGCCGGTTTCCGTGCCGTTCCGGGCGCTGTCGTGCGCCGCTCCGCGTTTATTGCTCCTGGCGCCGTGCTGATGCCGAGCTTTGTGAATGTGGGTGCCCGGGTCGATTCCGGCACCATGGTCGATACCTGGGCAACGGTGGGAAGCTGCGCGCAGATCGGCAAGAACTGCCACATCAGCGGTGGCGCGGGAATCGGCGGCGTGCTGGAGCCGCTTCAGGCCGCTCCCGTGATCATCGAAGATAACTGCTTCATTGGCGCCCGTTCCGAGGTTGCCGAGGGTGTTATCGTCGAACGCGGTTCGGTGTTGTCCATGGGTGTCTTCATCAGTGCCTCCACAAAGATCGTGGATCGCACCACGGGCGAGATCCATATGGGTCGCGTTCCGGCATATTCCGTCGTGGTGCCGGGGAACCTGCCGCCTAAGACCCCGCTCAACGAAAAAGGACAGCCCAATCCTTCTCTGGCCTGTGTCGTGATCGTGAAGCGGGTTGACGAGCGCACGCGTTCCAAGACCTCCATCAACGATCTGTTGCGCGACTGAGAGCGGTTGATGACTTCTGCACTCAATGTCAGCGCCCTTGCTTCCGATCTGATACGCCATCCGTCGGTGAGTCCCGATCCTGGCGAAACGCAGATTGCGCTTGGCGCAACATTGAGCGCACTGGGATTCGAGGTTTTTCATCTGCCTTACGGAGAGGGGGAGGAGCGCACTCCCAATCTCTTTGCCCGACGGGGAAAAGGAAAGCCGCATCTGTGCTTTGCGGGGCACACGGATGTAGTGCCTCCAGGGGGCGGTGGATGGCAGCATGGCCCGTTCGAAGGTGCTGTCGAGGATGGTGTTCTTTACGGGCGCGGCGCCTGCGACATGAAGGGTGCCATTGCGGCCTTTGTTTCTGCGGTTTCAACCGTTCTTGAGAAAACTCCGGAGCCGAAAGGGTCCATCAGCCTTCTCATTACCGGGGATGAAGAAGGACCGGCCCAGTTCGGCACGAAGAAAGTGCTGGAGTGGATGCAGGCTCATGATCAGATTCCCGATTTTTGCGTGGTGGGTGAGCCCACCAATCCCGCCAGCATGGGAGAGGTGATCAAGATCGGGCGGCGTGGCAGCATCAATGTCCGTATCACGGTCCGGGGAAAGCAGGGCCATGTGGCCTATCCGCATCGCGCGGATAATCCGGTTCACCGGCTGATTGCCATCCTGAGCGAACTGACCGCCGAACCGCTCGATCAGGGTTCGGAGTGGTTCGAGCCCTCCAGTCTTCAGGTCACAAGCATTGATGTCGGCAATACCGCAACAAATGTGATCCCAGCCGAGGCTGCTGCACGTTTGAATATTCGCTTCAACGATCTTCACTCGGGCAAAGCCCTGCATGAATGGATCGAGACCGTCTCGCGTAAGCACGCGCCGGACTGCGATGTAGACGCAAGAATAAGTGGTGAATCGTTTTTGACGAAACCGGGGCCGGAACTGGAAGCGCTCAGGATGGCTGTACGCGACGTGACAGGGAGGGAGCCGAAGCTGGATACTGGTGGCGGCACCTCCGACGCTCGTTTTATTGCTCTTTATTGTCCTGTCGCGGAATTTGGTCTCGTGGGGGCAAGCATGCATCAGATCGACGAGCATGTTACCGTAGCGGATCTCGATACGCTGACATGTGTTTATGAACGACTTCTCGAAAGGACGGTGGCGTGAACGGCGCATCCCGAGGCGACGCGCCAAACCCGAAATCCGTTGTCGAGGGTATGACCCTTCTTGCCTGCGGTCGGTCTGAGGGGATCCAGCGTTTTGGGTCCGGGGTGGATAATTTTCTCGCAGCTCTCTCCCCGGGGCTGGCCATGTGTATCGTCGGGCTGGTGGCGGTCGCATTGCAGAAGCAGCCTGTACTTGGCCTGATCCGTGTTGAACTTTCCTTCTGCACACTTTTGGCGTTACCCGTCATCTCCCACTTTTTCGCCCGGCGCTGGGGGCGTGAGGATCTGTGGCTTCGTTACGTCACGGCAGCCGTGTGGTGCGAGTGGATAACCGTGCTGGTTTCGGTCGTGGCGCTTGCGGCGGGAAGTGTGCTGTTTTCCGCCCTTGCCGACAGCCCTGGTTTTGGGACGGCGATTGTCCTGAGCAGCGATATGTATGGGCTATGGCTCGGGATTTTCGTGGCCAAATCCGGACTGCGTCTCAGCTGGCCGAAAGCCATTGTACTGTATGGCGCGACGTTCTGTTTCGCATTGCTGTGCTACGGTCTGGCTTCACTTCTTCCTCCCCATTATCATTTCATCAATGACCTGTTCCAGCCGGGCTTTACCGCAGGCAGTTCTTCTGCCGCATCCTGAGTTCTGTTCCAGCTTCAAGCAGGCGGACAGTTCGGGCCAGAACGACGGGTTCACTGAATAAAAGCAGGGCTCGTTCTCGCCCTGCTGTCCCCATGGCGATACGAAGTGACCGATCCACCGCAAGTTCGTTCAGCGCGGCGGTGAGCGCCGCCACGTTCCCGGCAGGAATGAGCAAACCGGTCTGATGCTCTTCCACCTGTTCGCGAGAGCCCCGGATATCGGTCGCCACGACCGGCAGCCCTGTCAGCATCGCTTCGATGATGGACATTGGGAGCCCCTCAAAGTGACTCGGCAGCGTGAAGATATCTGCCGCAGCCAATACGCGAGGGATATCGGAGCGATAACCCAGCATTCGCAGCCGTGAGCCGAGGCTTGCTTCCGCCCGTCGAAAATGAGTCTCCAGTGTTTCGCCGTGATCGCTGGCAAGCCGTTCCCCTACGATCCACAATTCCGCAGCAGGCACCTGTTCCATGGCCTCCAGAAGTTCTGGATAACCTTTGTGACGCACAAGCCGGGAAACGGCCACGATCACCACACGATCTTCCGGCACGCTCAGGGTATGTCGTAACTCTGTTCGGGCGTTCTGATCCGGCTTGAATAGCGCCGGGTCGCGGCCATTCCCCACGGCTTGCGCGTGCGGGTGGATATGCAGCCGACGGGCATCCTGCGCTTCTTCCTGCGAAACCGTGAGGTAGATGTCCGTCACATGGCCTGCAAGCCATTCCAGAACGAGCGCAAGAGTGCGTCGGATCACTGAACCTGGCTGATTGAAGAGAAAGCCATGGCACGTGTAGGCGATGCAGGGCACGCCGCACAGTCTGGCAGCAAAACGCGCCAGCAAGCCACTGATCGGCATATGAGCGTGGACCAGATCCGGCTTTTCACGATGGATAAGCCTGACAAGAGCGGTAAAAGCCCGCAGTTGCGCGAAAGGAGAAAATGATCGCGCCATCGGCACGGTAACCACACGCAGGCCTTCGGCCCTTACATCATGCAGCAGGGGGCCATCCGCACTGACACCCACGACCTCATGACCGTCCGTGCGCAACTGCCGCATGAGTGGCAGCAGGAAATGGCGCAGGGAGAAATCGACGTTCGTGATTTCCAGAATCTTCATGCAGTTACTCCGGAAACAGCACGTCTCTTGTCATGCCTTCAGGCATCAAGCCGGGTGAACGCCCAGCGGATCACGTTGGAGCGTTCGGCATGAGGCAGCTCAGGCTGTGACTCCTCAGTGTCGGTCAGTGGCACGGTAGCAGTATCCGGAACGAGTTCCGGCATGGTTGCCAGGGCGGCATCAAGGGAAGCCGGGTTCAGGTTCACGTCGTCTCCCGGCGATGTTTCACTTTCTTCAGCTGCTGCGATGGCCGTTGCGATGGAAGCAGCTTCTTCCTCGCTCAGGGTGTCGTGTTCGCTTTCTGGAGACATCTCATCCTGTTGTGGAAGTTCGATCGGCTCAGGGGCTACTGATGCGGCTGCTTCCAGTGATTTTTCCTGATCGACTTCCGCAGGTCTCACCACGATCTGCTGTGTGGGTGTCGGTTTTGACCCGCCGAAATAGATGCTCTCTTCAATCGTGGAATATCCGTCGCTGCGGAAACGCCAGACCTCCTCCGCCGTGTGGAGCAGAATGTCCGTTTCTTCCAGTTCTATGCGAACGGAAGGATGCAGGTGAAAGCGCAGGACGAATTCAGAGGGCTGTCCGACGGTCCCAAGCCTGTCCTCACCGCGCAGGTCCGCGCCTTCGGCAGCAAGGAAGAGGCGGCGATGATAGGCCCCGCAACCCGCGGGACGATAGCAGTCTGACGCCAGTTCGATCATGTGGTCGGTGCCGGAGACGGAGTGTTCCCACGTGACATCCGGTCGGACATCGACCTCGCCGTCGCGTCGCCATAAGACAGGAGGACATTTCGGGACCGACAGGACGGAATGAGCGGGTGCATCCCGCAGGGCTTCATGCCAGCCGGGAAGGGGGCTCGCACCGCAATTAACGACGATCTGTGAGCGGCCTGAGGAAAACTCCATCGACATGAGCCCACCGTGGGCCAGTTTGTCGAACCCCGGCGGAGGCGGTCCGCCGGCATCGACAAACAGAACGGCGTTGCCAGATGAGGCACGCACGAACCGGCCATCTTTCATGGTGCGCGCCAGCACGTGGCCACGCGGCATGGCGCGCGTGATGATCAGGTCGATCAGCGACGGGTCGTGAGACCATGTGCCATTGAAAAGCGCCAGCCGACCGTCTCCATGCCGGAAAGCCCGCAGAACGGGAGCCATACGGTCGAGTGCCGAAGCAAGTGTGGTCGGCATGGGGATCCGTGCCGTTTGCAGGATCAGCCGTATTTCCGCCAGTTCGCGCAGGACAAGAAATTGTGCGCCGGGGCTTCGTGTCGCATGGCAACCATCGGGCAGAACCTGAATTTCAAGTTCCGGGTCGATCAGACGCATGAAACGGGAAAGAAAGGCCCGCTGATCGGGAATGGCGACGGCTGCCGCCAGCAATCCTTTCAGTCCGCGCAACGCAGTCCAGTCGTGGCGGCTGGTGGGCATCAGAACCATGATGGTGCGGGCTTCCAGCACGATCCGTCCGAGGAGTGAACGGCGATAGTCCTCATCGGCGGAGGCAGCGAAGAAATCATACTGAGCCAGCCATGAGGCAATGCGTGCGCCGGTGATGGCCGGGTCATCGAGAGGCGTAGTGCCCATCGGCTGAGAAATCCATGCGGCCACCATGGAGCGGGCTCTGGTGCGCGCGGACTCGGAGCCGAGATCGCGCAGGTCCCGGAGCCATTCAAAACTCTGGAACCAGTCCTGAAAGGAGGCAGGCCAATCATCACCAGCCCACTGACCTTCATTGAACGTCCGCGTCACGCCGTGATGCGACGCGCGACCCCTCACCAACAGTTCACCGCAGGCCGCATCACCGGGCCACAGATCCCTTATTGTCTGGTTCGGAGCTGACGGAATGGAGCGCAGGCCACCCAGAGGTCCGAGGAGTGCGAATGAAAACCGCACATCACGCCACCATCGGCCTAAGCCCATACCTTCTGTCTCCTGTTTTCCTGCGGTGAAAAATGAACTTTCAGAATGTCTTCAGGCGCTCCGCAAGGCTCTGATGGCGGCGGCGTAATCATCGCGGCCATACACGGCGCTTCCTGCAATCAGAACATCGGCTCCGGCCGCAACGGCGACCGGTGCGGTTTCTGTGTCGATACCGCCATCGACGGCCAGCCGGATCTGGCGACCTGTCTTGTTGATCATTTCACGCAGCGTTCTGATCTTTCCAACCTGACCGTGCAGGAATTTCTGTCCACCAAATCCGGGATTAACCGACATCACGAGAATGAGATCCACCATATCGAGCACTTGTGAAAGCGCTTCTGGAGGGGTCGCGGGACAAAGCGACACTCCGGCTTTCACACCGAGGGCGCGGATGGCCTGAAGGGAGCGGTGAAGATGCGGTCCGGCTTCCGCGTGAATGGTAATATGGTCAGCCCCGGCTTTCGCAAATGCCTCGAGATACGGATCGACCGGCTCAATCATCAGGTGCACGTCGAAGGGCAGCCTGCTGTGCGGACGAAGCGCCTGCACCACGGCGGGACCGAATGAAATATTCGGCACGAAATGGCCATCCATCACGTCGAGATGCAGCCAGTCTGCTCCGGCAGATTCAATGGCGGCGACTTCCTCTCCCAGACGGGCGAAGTCAGCTGCGAGAAGGCTCGGTGCGATCAGGTGGGGGGCGGTGCTTGTCATTGTTCCGTTATCGATAAGCATGGCGGCACAGGCAACCGCTTTTCACGCCTGTTTTATTGCAATTCCCCAAGGTTACACCTCTCATTTCCTTTTTCACAGACCACATGAAGGAAACGCGGATTCAAGCTTGAGGGAACAGATAATGACGAATGTTTAAGAACACATTCTTTTTATCGTTCTTTGTGGCGGGAGTGAGGTCGATACCGGCAGAAAGGTCCACTGCCGTAACATTTCCGGCATGATCAGAGGCTGGAGATCGCGAAAAGCAAGGTGCCACGGCTCATTGCACACACTCGCGGGCTATAGCGGGGAACCAAGCCAGAAACACACACGTCCCGTCTGGTTCTCTTCTTCGGCGGCCACGCTCTGCTTCACGGGCCAGTTTCTTAAAAATGAGATTTCATCACATATGTCGGCCAGCCGTTCATGAATGAAGACCACAGGGGCGGGGCCTCTGGCATGCGGCGAGTCGACCAGCGCTCGCAACGCTGCGCGTTCCTTGCTTGAGGGCGTCAAAGACGCTGAGCCCTCCACCAGCGCGCTTATGGAAGATGCAAAGCGGGGTGGCTGAACCTGTCCCCACTCAAGTAGGTCCAGCGCCTGTCCGGAGGTGAGGGCATTTTCGCGTGACCCAAAACTGAGGCACAGCGCCGCCTCGGCAAGCAGAAGTGCGTTGATGGGAAACCCTTTTTCCCTTTCGCTACTGACCAGAAACAGGCCGGGAGCATCGGGGAAGCGGAAGCAGGTTATGCCGCTTTCGCAGGCCCATGAATCGCCGGAGTGAATCATGCTGCCCGTGAGGGGGGACGGAATGCGAAAAAACCAGCGATCAAGGAGTTCCTGTTGATACCACAGCAGCCCTTGTTGTGCTGAGGCGTCGTGGCTGTTCCGGAGATAGTTCAGAACGGCTCCCAGACCCGGTTGCCGACCCAGCAGGTCGCGCCACAAAGAGCGTCCTTCCGGTGTGTCGATGTGCTGGGTCAGCACCGTTTCCATCAGCGCAGGTCTTTCACTTTTCCTTGATAAATCGGGCTGCGAAAAAGCCGTCCATCCCGCCCAGTTCCGGCCAGAGACCCGGATGGGTACGCAGCCAGCCTTCCGCTGTAAGCGCTTCGGGAAGATCCGCCAGTTCTTCCGGCAGGAACGGGTCTGCTTTCAGGCCGAACTGTCCTGCAATCTTCCGGGCCTGATCGGGGCCTTCTTCCTGTTGTAGCGAGCAGACAGCATAGATCAGCCGACCACCCGGTTTCAGCATCCGCGCCGATGCAGCCAGCAGGCTGGTCTGCGTTTCGGTCAGTGTCGCCAGATCGCGTGGGCGCTTGATCCAGAGGGCATCCGGATGACGACGCGCGGTTCCGGTTGCCGAGCAGGGCGCATCCAGCAGGATCGCATCGAGCGGCGTCTCCGGCTGCCATGCCGCGGCGTCCGCACACACGGTTCGGACGGTCTCCATTTTCAGGCGGGTGAGATTTTCCTGCAGGCGTTCCATACGGACCGGATCACGTTCCAGCGCCGTGACATGCGCGCCTGTCGCCGCGAGTTGCGCGGTCTTTCCACCCGGGGCGGCACAGAGGTCGGCGACCTGTTCGCCGGGGCGTGCGTTCAGCAGTCGTGCAGGAAGCGCGGCTGCGGCATCCTGCACCCAGAATGTGCCCTCGGGGAAACCCTCGAGTTCCGTCACACGGGTCCCGGCGGGCAGGCGCACTGACCCGGTTGGCAGTACGATGCCCCCTTCCGGCACGGTGGCGCCAGCCCGCATCGTCAGATCAAGAGGCGCTTCATGTGACAGCCCGCGTGCGATCCGACGCGCGACTCCCGGCCCGAGGTTTTTCCATGAGGACCAGAGCCACGAGGGGATATCGAGCCGCTCCTGATCAAGACCTTCGAGCAGTGCAACCCCTTGCCCTGCCACCTTGCGCAGAACCGCATTGGCCAGTCCTGCAAACGGCGCCAGATCCCGTCGCCGCAGCAGATTTACCGTCGTGCCGACAGCAGCGTGCGGGGGTGTGTCGAGGAACAGCAACTGGCAGGCCCCGATGAGAAGCGCAGCTCGCACAGGCTCTGGTGGCTCCTTGCGAAGGAAGGGCTCCAGAACGGCGGACAGCGTTCCCAGATGGCGCAGTGTTGCGGCGCCCAGCCTGTGCGCGGCGGCGCGATCGCGTGCGTCCGCATCGCGGGCATCGGGAGAGCGATTGAGAGTCGTCTCCAGCATGCGGCGGTTTTCGATCACACCACGTACGATGTCGTACGCGATTTCACGGGTCGGGTCCGCCACCACGGGCGCATCCGGTCTCTTTGCCCTGCCAGCGCCCTTGCCGACCCGGGCGGAGCCCCTGCGTGAAGGGCGGGGAGAGCGCGGCGAAGTGTTTGACGGAATGTTCATTGTTCCCGGTCTGAATAGCGTCAGGGCGACGACATGACACGTCACGCGTGTTGGTGCCAGACGTTTTGCATGCCGGAGCCAATTTCGAACGTATGAAGGACAGTGTCGGACCCCCCATGGAGACCTACGTCGCCGATCCCCGAAACACCCGTCGTGCCGGGGGTGTCTCAAGCCCCCTTCCGGCTGTCCTTTCCCTGTTTCTGCCCACGACCAGCCCGCTGACCGGAGGAATGGTTCTGCGCGTGCGTCCTCGGCAGCCTGCCGAACTGCTCGTCCCGAATCCTTTTGGAGCGGGTATTCTGGTTGCCGATGCCTGCAAGCTTGATGATCTCGGTTTTGTCCCCACCGCTTTTGACCGCGTCCTGATCCGGCAGATCATCGCCCTGCGGGAACCTGCACCCGCAGATGTGAGGAAAAGCTTTTTCTCTGTCGCCTCCACCGGTTTCGCCGGACGTGAAACACAGGTCATGGCCCGGCTGGCGATCGAGACGACGGAAGTGAGAAAGGCGACTTTGCGGCGCGATATAAGGGCGCTCACAAAGGAGGTGGGGGTGTCGCTTGAATGGGCGGAGTGGCTGGCCTCCCGGCTTCTTTTCCTGGGCGTACATTCGGAAAGCTGCCGACGGGGTGACGGAGGCGCGGCATTCACAAGCCCCGTGCCTGCACGACTGCGGATTGTGAAGGAAGCTCTCGAGCTGTTGCCCCAGCGCAGGCATGCACTGGAGCGAGCCGGTCTCAATACGGACCGTGTCGTAAAAGTCGCTACCGAGGCATTCGGTCGTATCGAGGCCCTTTATGCGATGTGCGCCGGACTTCTGGCCCAACCGAAAAGCCTCCTGCGCATTCCCGCCGAAACCCGAACGATCGATCAGGAACTGGCGACTCTGGACGGCTGGATACGTTTTGCACTGTTGCTTCGGGAAATTCCTGCCGCGCCCGCAGCCGGCTTCATGCTCGCGGAATTCTTCTCTCTGGCGCACGTGCTTACGCATCATGAAAAGGCTGCTGCAGGACCGTCGGTTCTGGGTAATGCGATGAAACCCTCTCAGGCTCACTGGCCTGCGGAAGTCGATCAGGCCCTCTATTTCGCAGAACGCAATGAACGTCTGAGCCGCACTCTGCTGCTTTGTGACGCAAGGGAAGACTGACTTATGGCTCTTTCACGCGCACTTGTTCCAGTCCGGATGGACGGGGTTTCAGACGGACCAGTGGCCACGACCTTTACACTGCTCTTCCGTCCGCTGTGGCCCATCATCATTCCGGCGACCGAATGGCGCAAATCAGCTGCGGCGGCCGATCATACCATTCCTGACTCGCTTCTAGATCCGTTGCGGATATGGATTCTGGACTGCTTTCCGGAACGCGCGCTTGTCCGGCAACTGATACAGGCCGGAGATGGCAGCGGCCTTCCTGACCGGGATCCGCTGGAAGATTCAGGCTGGGCCGATCCGCTGGAGCGGGCTTCTGAACTCTTGTGGCGTCGGGCGGCACATGTGCTGTCGCGGCCGATGCCCGAAGCCGTTCTGACGGAGATTGCGGAAAGTTCCGGGCTGAAGACCCCCACGATCGAGGCGCTCCTTCCCTCCATCCAGTTCGTTTTTGCTCAGGCGCGTCATTTCTTTCCTTCGCGCGATGAGGTCGGTCCCGTGACATGCGATGGGGAAGAACTCGATACGTTGCTGGCAAATGCGATGAATGGCGGAATGACGACATGGTCATTTGCCCTGATGCTTCTATTTGCCTCCCGCACAGAGATCGATCTTGTGCTGCCAGCCGCACGCGCAGTTGCTCACACACGGCCCGACGCAAAGCTATGGCTTGACCGGTGTGATGCCGTGCTTGCGGAAACGTTTAACCTGTTCGAAGCGCGTTGCGATCGCATCGACAGGGAAATCGGTCTGACAGAAGTCACGGAGCGCAAAGAGCGCCGTGTCCTGCTTTGGCTGGAGCCAGCGGAACAGGCCACTATCAGCGCGCTCATCCGGTTCGCCAATCGCTGTTCCCTGCATGTGCTGACGGCCGCCAGATTGAAAGCATCGGCAGCCCGCGCGACACGGGCGCAGTTCATGTTGCTGATTGAGGAAGACCTGCAACTGGCATGGCCGGTGGCAGCGTGGACGGATGCCCGCATGGTCGCATTCGAACAGGGTAATCGGCGGTTTAGGCAACTGGCTCTTCTTGGACGGATGTTTACCCGCTTCGTCGATTATCGTGCGGCGCTGGGCCAACTGGTGGAACATTACGCAGGAGATCAGGTTCCCGGTCTGACCTATACTGAGCGTATGCATGCTATTGAAATACTCGAAGAGTCCTCGACAGCATCTCAACCTTTGACGGACTATCTTGCCCTCATGCCGCCTCCGGCTTACAGCAAATTTTCACTGCGTAAGACTTTTTCCTTCACGGACACGCGAGTGGGGCGTGCATATGGCCCCCTTGTTACAGAATAAAAACCGTTACCATCTGGCGTGGCGACCGGGAATTCATTGCAGATCAGAGAGACTTTATTGGAAATTAAAAGTCTTATGAAGCAACGATGGAATGACCTTCTGGAACGTCAGTCAATGGACGGTTGCGGTCGGCCCTTCTGAAAGTCGGTACATTCTGGAGCGGCGTCAGGAACTGAGTTCGAATGTCGAAAAGGCTCTAAGAGTCCTTTTGGAAATTGCTATTCACCCTTCAACAGTGAGCTTTCCGCGAGGCCGTTAAGCGCCTGATTGGCTGATTCCGGTGGTTTCATATTTCATGTCTGCCCATACTGGGATCTTCCGGTCTGGAACAGGAATTACCAAAAGGGTGTGCAGAACGTATTTCTTAAACAAAAATAATGAGAATTCATTGGCCGGTATTATGAAAGTAATATCGTATATATTTTAGTTTTAAGAAATATTCGCCTTTACGATGCATAATAAAAAACCGCCCGGGCTCATGCCGGGCGGTTTTTTGTGTCTGAATGGCGCTGCCGAAAAGGCAGCCGTCGGAATCAGGCAAAGGTATCGAGGCTACTGTCGCTATCGCTTCCGCTGTCGTTGGAAGCGGTGGAGTTGCGCGGCGTGCCTTCGGTCGTCTGGGAGACGACATTGCCTTCCGCATCCGTCACCGTGATGGTGATGGTGCCGTCGTTGTTCATTGTTTGCGTTGTCGTGTCAGAAGACGACGAAGATGCGCTGGTTGAAGAACTGGAAGACGTTGAGGACGTGGAAGATGAATCAAACAGGCTGGAAACGGAGGAGCCTGAGATAGAGGAAATGGAACCGGACATGGTGTGATCTCCATATTGTGAAACAGCCTCATTTTCGCTTTACAATCCTTAATCTCGCGTGAAGTGCTGCGTAACGAATGGAAACGCCGGGGGACGCCCGTTTACACCGCTCAGGCAGGCTGGAACTGTTCCTTTACTTGGCCGATCAGCGCGGGAACCACTGTGACATCGGCAAGAGACGACAGATCGCCGAGGCTGTCCGTTTCCTGGGAGGCGATTTTACGCAGGAGGCGCCGGACGATCTTGCCTGATCGGGTTTTGGGCAGTTCAGCGACGAGGTAGATCTTTTCCGGTGTGGCATAACGCCCGATGCGTTCACTGATCACCTTCGTCAGATGGGCTTCGGAAGGAGGCACTCTGGTGCTGCGCGCAACAACGAACACGACAATCCCCTGTCCTTTGAGATCATGGCTGATCCCCACGGCAGCGGCTTCGGCCACGGAATGGTCCGTCGCCACGGCGTCCTCGATCTCGGCGGTTCCTATGCGGTGGCCCGAGACGTTGATGACGTCGTCCATGCGCCCGGTGATCATCAGGTAACCTTGCCCATCCCGTCGTGCGCCATCCCCCGAGAAATAACGACCTTTACTGAAGGAGAAATACGTCTCGCAGAACCGTTTGTGGTCCCCCCAGATGGAACGGGTCTGTCCCGGCCAGGATGTATTGAAGCACAGACAGCCTTCGGCTTCTCCACTCCCGACAAGTTCTTCGCCTTTTTCATTGGTGAGCGAGGGGCAAACACCCGGAATGCCTGTCGTGGCCCATCCCGGCCTGAGAGGTTGAGCCCCGGCGATGGCGCTGAGCATTGGGCCAGCGGTTTCAGTCTGCCACCACATATCGATGACAGGGCAGCGTTTCTGACCAACAATTTCATAATACCACAACCACGCGTCCGGGCTGATCGGTTCTCCCGCCGACCCCAGCCGCCGGAGGGAGGCGAGTGAATGGCGGCGTGGCAGATCGTCTCCGTCCCGCATCAGGGCGCGGATGGCCGTGGGGGCGGTGAAAAAGCTGGAAACATTGAAACGGTCGATGATCTCCCACCAGCGCCCGGCATGCGGCCAGCCCATCAGACCCTCAAACAGCAGGGTGGTCGTGCCATTCGCAAGTGGCCCATACACCACGAAGGTGTGGCCGGTGATCCATGCGACATCGGCAGTACACCAGTGCGTGGTGCCGCGTTCGGCGGCGAACGTGACATCGACGGTATAAGCAGCCCAGACCAGATAGCCGCCTGTCGTATGAACGATGGCTTTTGGCTTGCCGGTGCTGCCGGACGTGTAGAGCAGGAAGAACACATCTTCCGCATTCATGATTTCGGGTTCGCATGTGGTAGATTGCCCGGACACCAGCGCGGTGTAGTCGTGGTCACGACCGGGCAGCATCGGCACGACAGTGTCGCTGACATTCACGACGATGACGTTCTTCACGCTTCCGATTGAACCGGTATGTTTCAGCGCGGCGTCGATCGTCACCTTATGGGGGATGGTCTTCGGGCCACGTCGGGCAGCATCGCAGGTAATGACCGCGACTGCACCGCTGTCGATCAGACGTTCGCCAATGCCTTCGGGAGAAAACCCGCCAAACAGCACGACATGCACAGCACCGATACGGGCGCAGGCGAGCATGCAGGCCACGACTTCGGGCGTCATGGGAAGATGGATGGCCACCCGGTCTCCACGCCGGATGCCAAGGCTTTTCAAAGCATTGGCGATCCGGCAGACTTCAGCATGCAGTTCCCGGAAGGTAAGCTGACGCGAGACACCGGGATCGTTGCCCTGCCAGACCAGCGCGACCTCATCGCCCCGATCGGCGAGATGACGATCGAGGCAATTGACCGAAACATTCAGTTGTCCGTCTTCATACCACCGGATTGAAACATCGCCTTCGAAACTCGAAGTGTTGGCGATGGTGGGGAATGTTGCCCAGTCGAGCCGTCCGGCCTGTTCCAGCCAGAACGCTTCCGGATTGCTCGCGACATTCCCACGCATCGTCTCGATTTCCAGAGCTTTGGCCGGATCGACGGTTTCAATATCCCATATGGCTGTTTCGGTCTGCGTCGTGGACACGGGTTGTTCTCCTGTAGCGCTCAGCGTGATCCGGCAGCCGCCTGATGGGGCGGCGGTCCCTTTGTTCTTGTCGCTGATTATCTGTCGTGAGCAGGAAGGACTGTTTCCACAATGCTGCGGTCGAGCGCTTCGTATTCATGATAGCGAAGCGTCTTGTACAACTCCTCGCGGGTCTGCATGCGGTCCAGCATGGCCTGTGCGCTGCCATCGCGGCGGATGGTTGCGTACAGATCGGCCTGTGCCTTGTTGGCGACGCGCAGTGAACTCACGGGCCAGATGACCATGCGGTAACCCATGGCCTCGAATTCTTTCGCGGTGTAGTAAGGCGTGCGTCCAAATTCGGTCATGTTGGCTAGCAGCTTTACGCCCGGCATACGGTTGGCGAATTCGCGAAACATCTCGGAATTGGTGAGGGCTTCCGGGAAAATCGCGTCTGCACCCGCCTCGATGTATTTCTTCGCGCGGCCGACAGCGCCATCCATGCCTTCGCTGGCGGCGGCATCCGTGCGCGCGACGATAACGATGTCTCTGGCCGCACGCCGCGCCGCATCGACTTTCATCACCATTTCCTGCGTGGAGGCCAGTTTCTTGTCGTTCAGATGGCCGCACTTCTTCGGCAGAAGCTGGTCTTCCAGATGAACGGCTCCTGCACCTGCTTCCTCGAACGTGCGAACCATGTTCATGACGTTGAGGGTTTCGCCATAACCCGTGTCTCCATCGACAAGCAGGGGAAGGCCAGAAGCACGAACGATCTGCCGGACGAAGAACTCCACCTGACCGATGGTGATGATCCCCAGATCGGGCAACCCCATGCTCGCCGTCATGGCCGCGCCGGACAGATACAGGGCTTCAAAACCCGCATCCTTCGCCTGTAGTGCGGCCTGACCATTATGCGCCCCCGGCAACCGCAGAATGCCCGGTGAGTTCAGAAGTTTCCGGAAGCGACTGCCTGCGGACTCCCTCGGATTTTCGGAACCGACCAGATAGGTCATGCTGCTTTCTCCAGAGTGCTGCGCTTGTGGAGGGGAACAAACGGGCGGTCTTCCGGTCCGACATAATCAGCGGAGGGACGGATGATCTTGCCGTTCTCTCTTTGCTCGATCACATGCGCACTCCAGCCAGCCGAGCGCGCGATGACGAAAATCGGTGTGAACATGGCGGTGGGGATGCGCATCATGTGGTAGGAAACGGCGCTGAACCAGTCGAGGTTCGGGAACATCTTCTTTGTGTCCGTCATGACCGTTTCTATGCGTTCGGCAACGTTGTAGAGCCGCATCGCACCGCTCTGGCGTGACAGGGTGTGGGCCGCACGTTTGATGATCTCATTGCGAGGATCAGCGATTGTATAGACAGGATGCCCGAAGCCGATGATCACTTCGCGGTTGTCGACGCGCCTGCGGATATCAGCCTCGGCTTCATCCGGCGTGAGATAACGCTGCTGGATTTCCAGTGCGACCTCATTTGCGCCTCCATGCTTCGGACCGCGCAGGGCGCCGATGCCGCCACATAGCGCGGAATATATGTCCGAGCCTGTTCCGGCGATCACCCGGCACGCGAAAGTTGACGCATTGAACTCATGCTCTGCGTAAAGGATGAGCGAAATATGCATCGCTTTCACCCAATCTGAGGGTGGTGTCCTGCCATGAAGAAGGTGCAGAAAGTGACCGCCAACAGTGTCATCGTCCGTCTCGACGTCGATCCGGCGTCCATTGGTGGCGAAATGATACCAGTAGAGCAGAATAGAGCCGAGAGAAGCGACACAGCGATCGGCAATCTCACGCGCACCGACGGGGTTCTGGTCCCGTCGTTCGGGCAGAATGCAGCCAAAAGCGGACAGGCCGGTGCGCATGACATCCATTGGGTGGGAGGCGGCCGGAATTTGTTCCAGCACACGCTTCACCTGCTCGGGCAGCCCGCGCATGGATCGGAGTTGTTCCTTGTAGGCGGTCAGTTCCGCCGCATCAGGAAGATGCCCGTGAATAAGAAGATGTGCCACCTCCTCATATTTGCAGTTTTCCGCAAGATCTTTTATGTCGTAACCCCGATAGTGCAGGTCGTTGCCGCTCTGGCCGACCGTGCACAGGGCCGTTGTGCCTGCCGTGACGCCGGACAGGGCGACGGACTTTTTAGGACGCTTTTCCTGAGAGGTTTGCGTCATGTCTGCATCTCCTCTTTCTTGTTTCTCGTCGACGGATGGCCTTCGCCAGCATCATCACGCGTCGCGTTTACTGGCCGTAACCGAAGATCCCGATGTTTGGATTTTTGCTGAGCGTGTTGCCGGGAAGCGTGATTTCAAGCTGCAGAAGTTCCTGTGCCGAAAGCGTCGGCAGATTCTGGGCGACATCAAGGAACCGGTCAGCTTCCTGCGGGGTGATGATGCCTTCCGTCAGTGTGAGAAATTTCCTGATATAGTCAGGACGCATCCACGGCGTGGCACCGAGCGGATGGGCATTGGCCACCGCGAGTTCATCGGCGATGACAGATCCATCGTTCATGGTGATGGTAATGCGCCCCCCGAATGCCTTCACGTTCGGATCGATGGAGTGATAGCGCTCGGTCCATTCCGGACGTTCGATCGTGTGAATCTTCTGCCACAACCGCACAGTATCGGGACGATTGGCGCGTTCCGGGGAGTAGGAACGGACGTGGTGCCATGCGCCGTCCTGAAGCGCGACCGCCACGATATACATGATTGAGTGATCAAGCGTTTCACGAGAAGCCTTCGGATCGAACTTCTGCGGGTCGTTCGAACCTGTGCCAATCACATAATGCGTGTGATGGCTGGTTTCGATCAGAACGTCCTTTATATCGTCGAAGTTTTTCACCTGTCGCCCCAGTCTGAAGGCGAGGTCGATCAGGGCCTGACTCTGATATTCAGCGGAATGTTCCTTGGTGTAGCTGTCGAGGATCGCACGCTTGGCTTCACCCTTTTCAGGTAGCCGAACGATATAATGTGCGTCCTTGCCGTCCAGCATCCATGCGATGACACCGTCCTCGCCTTCATAGATCGGACTGGGAGACGTCTCACCCAGCATGGCGCGATCAACGGCCTCGACCGCCATCTTGCCTGCATGGGATGGCGCGTAGGCTTTCCACGAGGAAATTTCGCCTTTGCGGCTCTGGCGCGTGGCCGTCGTCACATGCAGGGCGTGCTGGATGGATTGATGGATCGTTTCGGTCGACAGGTCGAGAAGTGTCCCGATCCCGGCGGCAACGGACGGGCCGAGATGCGCCACATGGTCGATCTTATGCTCGTGCAGGCAGATGCCGCGCACGAGGTCGATCTGGATCTCGTAGCCGGTGGCAATGCCCCGGATCAGATCATGCCCCGAACGCTGGCACTGCTGCGCCACGGCGAGGATGCCTGGGATATTGTCGCCGGGGTGGGAGTATTCCGCCGCAAGGAAAGTATCATGGAAATCGAGTTCCCGAACGGCGGTGCCATTGGCCCATGCCGCCCATTCCGCGTGGACACGGATATGAGGACCGCAACCGAACACGGTGGCGCCACCCGGACGCAGATGAGCGAGCGCTTCGGCGCGGGCGCTTGTCACGGAATGGCGGTTGACTGACGCGATCGCCACGGAGGCATTGTCGATCAGGCGGTTGATGATCATTTCCGTGACGGGTGCTTCGATCTCCACGGGGTCGGCCGCCACTTCAGCGATCTGCCAGGCAAGCTGGTTCTCGCGGGGCAGGCGGTCTTTTTCTGGGTGGACCTTGATATCATAGCTGTGCATGACGCCCTCGTTCACAAAACTGAATGCAGTATGGGCGTGTTCCGATTTTCAGCTATGGTGAACGAGGCAAAATAAGGCGAGTTCGGACTCGTTTTTTGCGAAGGATGCAAAGATGACGAAGCGCGCCAGCAAGGTCTTCGCGGGAGCACGTATTCGGGAGTTACGTGGGAGAATAAAGAAAACCCAGCAGGATCTTGCAAAGGATCTGGGGCTTTCCCCCAGCTACCTGAACCAGATCGAAAATGATCAGCGCCCCATTCCGGCACCTCTGATGTTAAAGCTTTGCAACCTGTTCGGTGTCTCAGCGGCTTATTTCGGGGACAGCGATGAAATCCGGCAGATTCAGGCGCTTCGTGAAATACTCGGTGATCCGCTGTTCAAATCCGCACCCTTGCGGCCCATGGAAGTGCAGGCAGCGGTACGCTCCGCTTCCGGGCTTGCTGACCGTTTTGCCACGTTATACCGGGCCTACCGGAGCGTTATTCGCGAACGAACCGCGTTGGAACCAATGGAATCCGCCTCTCCGCAGGCGGGGGCCGGACTTGCCGCGCCGCAGATCGATACGGCCGGCAGGCGGGTGACGGACGGGGGAGAGCAGATGAGCATGGTCCCGCCCTACGAGGCGGTCGGCGACTGGGTTCAGAGGGAACGCAATTACTTCGATGAAATCGATAGTGCAGCCGAAGAGCTTTACGAAACAGCATCCCTTGCTGAAGGTATTCTGGCTGCCAATCTGGCGCGCTATCTGCGTGACCAGCATGGAGTCCGCATTGTCACCGACGGGACGCTGGACAGTCGTGGCATGCTGTGGCGGTTCGACAAGCGGGGCAGGCGTCTCCTGATGGCCGACGGTGTGCCATCCGAAAGCCGTGTGTTTGGCATGGCGCAGGTTGTCGGGCGGCTCGGATACGGGCGACTGCTGGACCGTGCAGTCAAACGCTCGGGCCTTGCCTCACCGGATGCACGGGATCTCGCGCATGTGGGCATGAGCAACTATTTCGCGGGTGCGCTTCTGCTCCCTTATACGCGGTTTCGCCAGTCGGCCCGGGTGAGTCAGCATGATCTTGACCAGTTGCAGCGGCAGTTCGGCGTCAGCTTCGAGCAGGTCTGTCACCGCCTTTCGACCCTGCAACGTCCCGGGCATGAGGGTATTCCGTTCTATTTCATCAAGACGGATATCGCCGGGAATATTCTTAAAAGTTACAGTGCGACCCGTTTCAGCCTCCCTCGTTTCGGAGGACTGTGCTCGTTGTGGAACGTGTTCCGTGCCTTCTCCACGCCCGGCGAATTACAGGTGCAGGTCTCGCAGACCACGGACGATGCGGTGTTCCTGAATGTGGCCCGCACCGTCGGTCATGCAGGCGTATCCTATTTCGATCGTCCGCGCAGGGTGGCGATCGTGCTCGGCTGCTCCATCGCCCATGCGCCGGAACTGGTCTATGCAGCCGGACTGGATCTTGCGGACGAGCGGATGATCATTCCCATCGGGCCGGGCTGCCGGGCGTGTATCCGCACGGATTGCCGCCATCGCGCCGTCCCGGCAGCAGGATTCCAGATCGACGCGGGCGGCGAGGAGCGGGGTGTAGTGCCGTACCATATGGTGCCGATAGGAGAGTAGGCCATTCTCCCTGCCACCACTTTACCAGACGAAACCGATCATTCCTTACGCATTGCGCCGTTCGTCATGCCAGCACCCCTCATTCCACGGGGGATAGCCCTGGCAACTGGCGATAAAGCGTTTTTCTCGCTGAACCTGCTGGCCGTGACGTGGCTCACGCAACACTGGGAAAACGTCGCAGCCTGAGCGGCAGGCTGTCGCCGTTTCAGCGTGATCCGCGGTGACGCTTCCGGAGCAGGAGGCGCACGGCACCCCGGTTGGCATCGTGGCTATGCGTTGCTGCGAGCACCATGCGACGAAGATCGGCCCGGCCAAGCCAGAACGGGAGCTCGCGTCGCAGAATGCCTCCCTCTGCTCCCGAGCCGAGGCCGGTGACGATCTCCACGCAGCGGACGCCTTCGCCATACGCCATGTAAAGGAACTCATGCAGCCGAAGAAAAGCGGCCTGTGCCGTCATGCCGTGCAGGTCGAGTTTCCGTTCGACAGGCATCTGGCCCTTCGAGAGGCGCTTCCAACTCCCGGTATCCAGTCCGTTCTGAGGCGCGCCTATAATGGTCTGGTGAGGCGTTCCCTTCTTTTTCGCAGCTTTCCCGCGCAGGTGGGCGGCAACGGCTATTTCCCCCTGCGTCATGAACGACATGGAGCGCATATGCGTCGTGAAGGTGGGGAAAGACGGAAAAGGAGACGCTGGTTCCGGTTGCGGAGGGCCACCGGCCGACCCTTCGGCACTGGAACGTGCAGGGGCCATTTTGGGTGCGGACTGTGTCGCGGGGACAATCGGTGGGCGCCCGTGCTGCTGGGCAAGCGGCATCACATCCCGGACGAAGGCCGTCCAGAGCTTATGCTCATCATCGCTCACACTCCGTTTCCGGCGCATGAATACCCCTCCGCCCGTTCCGGCCTGTTCATAACAAGCATCACCTGCGGCGGCGATCACTGCAAGCCGGAACCGAAACGGGTTGTTGATCGTTTCCGTCACTGAAGGAAAAATATCATCGGTTTCAGTCGTGCTGCCCCTTATGCTGGTCTCGGTAATATGCGATGGCACGCAGGTGCAGCAAGGAAAGGGCATATCATGAACGACGATGAAGTCATTAACGACGACGATGAAGTTATTGTCGGTTTTCTGATCCAGCGTGAATCCGAAGATGGCGAACTCGCCTTCTGGGCTCCCGAGAAAAAATGGGTCGAAGATCCCAACGAAGCCATGCTTTACGAAGATGAGGCCCTGGCTGACACAACGGCTGAAACCCTGCAGGCCGAAAACGAAGGTTCCGAAGTCACCGTCGCCGTCGTCATTGAGGACGATGGAGAAGATGACGAGGATGAAGACGAAGTCTGATTGTCTTCATCGCCGGGAACGATGGTCCGGAGACAGGTCCGGACCTTGTCCTCGGTGTTCGTCCCAGGGTGTTTTCCCGCGTTTAAAGTGGACATCCCGTCGCTTGTGCCTTCCAGAACATGACACTCCGCGCCATTGAATCCTGCCTAGCGGAATCACAGCCCCATCCTACTGCATGCGCTCATCGACCTTGCCCGTGAAACCGGTCTCAATTCGGAAATCGCTGGCTGGCTTGCATTTGCGTGTCAGAAGATTAGGTCGTGTCGTCTAGTGTAAGTGCGATGATGGCAGAGATTAAGCGGGACTGCTGCGAGGAATATTGATTTCAATTTGTCATAGCGTGTTGCTACACCTCTGAACTGCTTCAGTTTAACGAAGAAGCGTTCGATCTCGTTTCTCCTTTTGTACAGCGAGAAGCGGATTGTGTGTGGATTACGGCGATTTTTCTTTGAAGAGGTGACCGGTGTGATCTGTCGTTCTTCGCGCTTTTCGATGAGCAGAGCAATGTCATAGGTCTTGTCGGCTATAAAGACCTGATGATCTATTTCATTCAGTAATATCGGCTCTCTGACCGGGTGTCGGGGAAAGGGCGACGGCCTTTCCTGTAGCATCGACAACGGCATGGATTTTCGTGGTCAGTCCGCCACGGGAGTGCCCAATACCTGATCCGTGCCTTTTTTTACGGGCACCCCCGTTGTGCTGGTGCGCACGGACAATCGTCCCGTCGATCATCATGTATTCACTGTCGTGATCGACAGTCAGATTTCGAAAATCCGCTCGATCACAACCCTTTAGCAACAGCGACGCAGTTGTCTGTGAACGTTTTTCCAGTCAGTGAAACGCGTCGGCAGATCACGCCATGGGATATCAGCCTGATCACGATACAGCACGGCTTCGACAAACAGACGATTATCCGCAGTCGTGCCACCGGACACGGCCTTCACGACCCGGGAGAAGATCATTTATCCGCCCCCACAGACTGTCGCTCAGACCATACTGGCGCATTCACATATCTCCCTGAAAATAGAAAGAAAAAATCACAGACCAAAAGGTCCGTCACTCCGTGCGCTAACTGACGACACGCTCTGGACGACCATCCGAAGGCACGCTCTCTTGTCACGACGACGGTGGCGTCATCCATGTGCAGGATGCTGAAGAAGAACGATGTGAGGAGTTTTCATTTTTATATCCTCAACCGTTCAGAATCCTCCTTCGCGTTCTCTAGCCTTCTTGGATGCTAGTTTTACTGAATGATATGAAAACGCCTTCGGAAAGAGTGGGGACTCTCTCCGAAGGCGCGTTCAGTTCAGAAAGGAAGCGGATGCCCGGTCAGTAGCCGCGTGGGCCACCGCCTCCACCGTTCATGCCCGGAGCGGAACCCATGCCGGGACGGCCGCCCATGCTGCCGCCCGGCCCGCCGCCGCCGTGATGATGGCGGTCTCGTCCGCCCGGTGGTGGCCCATAGCAGGCCGAAAGCGACGCGGTCATTGTGAGGGCGAGACAGAGAAGAATAAATCGACGCATGGGAACCTCCTGAGAGTGAGGTAATGAAACCATGAGCAATATCGCCCCGAAAGAGGGCGATATTGCGGCTGGTAGTGTCAGGTGCCGGGACTTGACGGAAGTGGTGTTACATCAGGGGGAAGCTGTTATCTGGTCCAGCGGGGTGCCTTTGTATTTGCCCGTCAGAGTCTTGAGGAAGGCAGTAATATCAGAAACGTCCTGATCGGAAATCGTTGCATCCGGCGTCTGATAATAAGCCATTTTCCTCACGGCTTCCTCCAGAGTTTTCACGCTGCCGTCGTGGAACCACGGTCCCGTCAGGGCGACGTTACGCAATGTCGGAACGAGGAAACGTGACTTGTCCAGTGGATCATGCGTCACATCCATGCGGCCACTGTCAGCGGCCGTGAACGGAGTGCCACGACCAGCGAAATAGTTATGCTCCAGCCCCATGATTTCCATGGCGCCACCGCCCATGTCCTGACCAGTGTGGCAGCCGGAGCAGCCGATGCTCTTGAACAGGGTGTAGCCGTGTTTTTCCTGCTCTGTTAGGACGTCTTCATGGCCTTTCAGATACAGGTCGAAGCGGCTGTCGGGCGTCAGCAGTGTCTTTTCATATTCGGCAATGGCATCGGTGATGGTGCCTTTATCCATCGGCTGATCCGGATACACATTTTTGAAGGCTTCGACATAAGCCGGATCGGCTTCGAGCTTGGCTGCGACGTCTGTCCAGTCGTGTGAACCCATCTCGACAGGATTCATCACAGGGCCTGCCGCCTGATCAGCCAGTGTCGCAGCGCGGCCATTCCAGAACTGCACGATGTTGTAGACGGAATTGTACACCGTCGGCACGTTGATCGGGCCTTTCTGGCCGTGAATGCCGGTTGCCGTGACCAGATTGTCGACACCACCCTTTTCAAGCCCGTGACAACTGGCGCAGTTCAGCGTGTTGTCACCCGACAGTCGCTTGTCGAAAAACAGTTTTTCGCCCAAAGCAACCTTGTCGGCATTCACGGGCCAGCTTTCCGCCACCGGCTGAACGGGTTCGGCTGCAAACTTCGCGGCGACACCCTGACCGGTATAGTGAGCGCGGCGTTCAGCCTCGACCCAGCTCAGCACGGCTTTCTGCTGGTCTTCGTTCAGATGCGCGTGCCAGTGGATCAGCAGATACAGGGTCGGCGGCATCCGGTTCTGGGTGATGACCTCCTCGATGCGCGACAACTGCTCTTCGCTCGGCACGTCACCTTTCTGGAAAGCCGCGATCACCGGTTCCAGACGGAAGTGTTTCAGGCCTTCCTCCAGATCGTGATTCATCAGCGTGCTGGCGATGGGCAGATGGAAGTAGAAGGGAAGATTCGCACCCTTCGTATGGCAATAATCGCACCGCGCTTCACGCAGCACATCAAAGGCCGCCTTCGCCGCAGGGTCTTGCTGCGTTGGTGAAGTGGCCGCCAGTGTCGGTGCACCCTGATGATCGAAATGCTCTATGTAAGCGACGGTGCCGCCGTAGGCGGCGAGCCCGACGCAGGCCAGTCCGGCAATCACGCGTTTCAAAATTGCTACTCCACACCCATTGTTTTTCTCATGGGTGGTGTGCATTACTAAACGTCAATCTGTCAAAATGATAATATTCACTCAAACAATCGATTTGATCGATTAAAGTGAGATTTCAGTCTTTCCCGTACTCACGCAACCGCTGTCGCGCGACAGCGACATAGGCGGGATCGACCTCGATCCCGATGCCGCGTGAGCCAAGCCGATCCGCTGCCAGTAATGTGGTGCCGGTTCCCATGAAAGGGTCGAGCACGACGGCATCGTCCTGTCCGTGCAGGCGAATGCACAGTTCCGGCAGTGCAACGGGGAAGGTGCCGGGATGATTGAATTTTTCCTGCCTGTCCCGCACGGTTTCATAAGGGATGAACCATGTGTCCCCACGGCAGCGCCGATCCTGCGCATGCCCTCTGCGGGCGATATTGCTCTTGTCCTTGAACGGCACGCCCGCGCCGAGGCGATTGATCCGGACGTCACCGTCGAGGGTCAGATGGAAGAGATGTTCATGGTTTCTGTTCATGTATCGCTTGCTGTTGACCGGCTTGAAATGCCCGAAGGACGTATCCCCCACAGCGATCGATTTGATCCATGAAATGTGGTTTTGCAGGACGAACAGTTCGCGCAGGCGCACCGCCAGCTCGAACGGCAGCCAGGGCTCGGAGGAGGTCCCTGCAATGTTGAGGAAGAAGGAGGCGTCGGGGCGCATCACACGCCGCACAGCGGTCGCCACTTCCATCATCCAGTCGAGATAATCGGCTTCGCTACGCCGATCCTTATAGGATCGGTAGCCAAGCCCGATATTGTAGGGAGGCGACGTGATCACGACGTCCACGGTCTCCGCCTTCATCCGCTTCATGACGCGGATGCAGTCTCCCTGAACGATTTCCTGACGCCCAATCCGATAGCGTCGGGTGCGGGGAGATGCGGGTGTGCCCTCAGCCTTTCCTGTCACGCACTCCGCGCCGCTGCCAGCCGCCAGCTTGATCCTGCGACACCCAGCAGTTTTTCGAATGTCCACAGATCGGAAAATTCCGTCACGGCGTCCATTCCGGTGATCGGCTTGCCGTTGGCATCGAAGACAAGACTGATCTGATCGGACACGATACGCACGTCGATGGTCGCGGCTTTTCCTGCCGGGGTATCCATCAGGCGGACATCCTCGATCGCAACGCTGTCGATCGCACGGATTTCGCTTTTCTGGGTTTCTTTCGCAGTCTCACGCGCCGTCACAGCGGCATCAAACGCGGCGAACGCATCTGGCGTCAGACGCTCCTTCAGAGTGGCCCGGTTGCCGGAGGCATAAGCCGCGACGACCTGCCGGAACGCACCCTCCACACCCGTCAGGAACTGCTGGGGTACGAAACCCCGTTCCGCCTTGCTGACCTCACCGAGCATAGCTCCGACGCGGGTATTCGGGCCCGGTATATCGAAGCGGGTGGCGGGAGTCGGTTCAGCGCGTCCTTCAATCACAGGCCCAGCCGGTTCCGGGGCCGTGGGATGCGGCGCAGGCGTAGTCTGGAAGCCGACTTTCTTGCCCAGAACGCTGCGTAGCCGCAGCGCCAGAAACGCCGCGATCAGGGCGAAAACCACAATATCGACCGGAAAATGGCCGAAAGAACCTTCCATAAGTCACGCCACCTAAGAAACAGAACGGGTGCGACGGATGCGAGCATCCATCACGGGAGTCATGAAAAGAGAATAGGGATGGCTCAGGGCCTGCGCAATGACTCGTGTGCGTTTAGGTGAGCAAATATGTCATCCAAGGATTGCGGTCCGGACAGTGGAGCCCTATCTGCTCGAATCATGATCGTCCTCAGGCATTGCCAGTCAGAATTTAACAGATTGTTCACGGCCACCCGCAAAGATCCGGGCATTCCTGACCCGCCTCTTTCCGATATGGGGCAGGAACAGGCCAGAAAGCTGGTGGCGGAGATCGGCGGGGAAGAGATCCGTCATATCATCGTCTCGCCCTACAAACGGGCAATCCAGACAGCAATGCCCATCGCCAAGGCGCTTGATATCGTGCCGGTGGTGAGTCCGTTGATTCGTGAGCGGGCCGCTTTTTCCTGTGATGTCGGCTCGCCCCGTGCCGTTCTTGCTCAGGAATGGCCGGCTCTCGACTTCTCCGGGCTGGATGAGGCGTGGTGGAGCCCGGTGATCGAGACGCCTGAATCCGTGGAAGAGCGCGCGGAGCTTTTTCGTTCGGAAATAGCGGTCAGCCACGACTGGGAGCGCACGCTCGTGGTTTCACACTGGGCGTTTCTTCTGGCCTTCACGCGCACCAGTCTGGAAAACGGCTCCTGGCTCCGGATTGACCCCACGCGTCCGCCAGAGCGCCCCTGACCGTTCCATGGTTGGCGAACCCAGCCTGTCATGCTACCGCCCGATAGCTCCGGACGAGACCGTCCGAATATGAAGGAAGAAAGACACCAATGTCTGACACAGCTCAACAGGGCGTCCCGCCAGCCCTCCCGCTCGCCATCAACCTTCAGTACACGAAGGATCTCTCCTTCGAGGTTCCGCACGGTCCCGAAGTCTTCACGGCTCTTGCCGCGGCTCCCCAGATTTCCGTGAATATCGACGTGCAGGCCAATCGCCTTCAGAACGACCAGCCACATTTTCAGGTGGCCCTGACCATTAAGGCCGAGGCTGATGAAGCTCCTGCCAGCGAAGGTGGTCCTGTCGGACGCAAGGTGTTCATCGCGGAACTGACCTATGCTGCGGTTGTGACGCTGAACAACGCGCCGGCCGAGTTGGTCGAGCCGCTGCTGCTCGTCGAAGTGCCGCGCCTGATCTTCCCGTTCGCACGCAACATTCTCAGCGACATCACCCGTGACGGCGGCTTTCCGCCGGTCGTGCTGCAGCCGATCGACTTTGTCGCTCTGTGGCAGGCGCGTCGCGCTGAAGCATCCCAGACCGTCGGCCACGCCTGATTGGCGTATCCCGGAGGCAGGTTCATCTTCCCCTGTCTCCGGGATCACGTTCTGCATGAGTGATCGGAGGAGGCAGGGTGCTCTCTATGGCAATTCTTTCATCCCGTGACCGGTCTGTCGCCTTTGCCCGCCGTCTGGCGCTGACAGCCCTGATGCTTTCCTCTTTCGGTCTCGTAGGCTGCGCAGAGCAGCAGGGATCGGTCGCGACAGCGCCGAACCGCATTCCCCCGCAGACATTCCCTCCTGGAACGGTGACTGAAACACCCGCTCCCGAGGGGCAGATGCTGGTGAATGATCCGTCGGCTCCCGCCAATACACCGCTCTGCGGCACGGCTGCCCGGGAAGCTAACGCCATGGGGCAGGCGGCCTATCCGCAGCCGCTCATGAACGGCGGCGCTTGCACGCAGAATGCCTGCTTCGACCCTGCCACCCAGACCTATATCGCCTCTGACAATACGAAACGGGTTTGCCGCTAAGAAGCTGTTTCAAAAGCTCTCTGCAGGCGACCCGCCGCGCATTTTTCGCACTCAGATGCTCACCGTCCGCATGGCCGCTTCGCTTCAGTAATGAAAGCCACACGCCGGTCGTGCGCACCCATATGGGCGGTCGCGCTCAACAGAGAGCTTTTGAAACAGCCTTTAAGCACCTGCCTCGAAAGCTGAGATCAGGAGTATAAGGGGCTGACGGCTGACACTCGTTTTTCTCTGAAGCGATATTTTGAAAACACCCTGTGAGATTGTCTCGCGGGGTGTTTTTTATGTCTGGCTGATGAACTCTAATGACGGATCAGAATGTAGTTCACGGTCACGTCCAGATCGAAATGATCGCCCGGAATACCGGGAGGAATCGGCGGCAGTTCCGCATTCCGGAACATCCCGGTCGTGGCCGCATCCAGCATGTAAGATCCCGACTGGTTCGTGAGACGCACGAAGCGGACGCGACCTGTCCGGTCGATGATGACGTGGACGGAGGAGGGGCCTTCCTCACCGTTCTGAGCGGCTTCTTCCGGGTAATACATGTGCCGCCGGATCCAGCGATCGACTTCCTCGCTGTAATCATCGCTCACGCCGCGCACTGTGCTGCGCGTTGCAAACGGGGCGTTCAGCCTGCCGTTCTGCACCAGAGGGCCAATGGACAGGTCAATCGGACCGCCTGAACCGCCCGTACGGCCATGACGATTCGGCCGCGGAGGAGCGGAAGACTGGTCAAGTGACAGGTCCGTCAGGGAGTCGAACGGCGACGGTGCCCGCTGATGACGCTGCGCCTGACGGACCGCCTGTCGATGGGGGGCCTGTTTCGCCGTCTCACGGCTGCCAGATCCAGCCTTGTTGGATGCCTGATTGATCGGCGCGGTTTCGTTGGTCGGTTTAGGGTAACTCTCATCCGAGGGGGCTTGCGGCAACGGGGGGGCTGCCGGCGTTTCCGGGGTGGGATTGAGAGAGCCTTCCGCTGCCTCGGACTTCTCCTCCTGACTGCTGCTCTGAGAAGACTGCGCGGCGGAACTGCCACCTGCCTGCTGGTCGGAATGCTCGCCTTTCATGCCACTTTCGGCGGGAGGCGTGACGAACATCATGTCCACCGTGCCCGCTTCGGTGGCCTGGGGGTTGCCGCGCGGATGATGGTGCAGGGACATGTAGATGGCAAACGCCAGAAGCAGCGCGTGCAGTAGTCCCGAAAACAGCAGGATGAACAGCAGATCGGGCTCGCCGAAAACCTGCCTCGGCGACAGAGGCGTTTTCGCGGGCTTCAGATTCCGATAGGTGCCTGACCTCGGGAACAGGGTTGGACGCAGTCCAAGCCGACGCGGAGAGGTGTTCAGTTCCTCGGTGGCATTTCCGTCAGGAGAAGGGGGTTTCTGCTGCTTCCGGGCACCGACGAGCAGAGGCTCCTTCTTCGTTCCGGGCGTTGCTGATTGCCGTGGCGCCGCCGTCATGGAGTTGAATGTGTCTCCGGGAAGAAGAAAACAGAAGCGCGCGCAGGTCCGAGACCCTTCAGCGCACATTGCCATTCACGGCAGGCGCTGGCTACCCCTCTGTTGTGTACCATAATGTCACGTGGGTTGACGGAATATTCAGGGAGATCGGCAAGTGGCTGCGCAGTCACCGCTGGACTGGGTGAGGAAAACGTAATGCAACCGGCCTGTGAGGAGAGCGTTGTTTCTTCAGGCGGTCCGGCTTTGATGGACCATCCCATTGAGAGGAATGTGTCATGGGTGAATTCACAGATAAAGTTAAGGGCGTTGCTGACAAGGTGACGGGAAGCATCAAGGAAGGCGTGGGTAAAGCTACCAACGATCCGGGGCTTGAGGCTGAAGGCAAGGCCCAGCAGGTGAAGGGCAGTGCCGAGAAAATTAAAGGCAACGTCAAGGGCACGCTCAACGACCTTTAAGGCGCGCTGTTTTCTCAGCATGAGCACTTTATTGACCGGACACTGTCTCATAAAGGCAGTGCCCGGTTTTCGTTTGTCATCACCGCAGAAACAGCCGCATTTTTGCGGATGAAGCAACGCTGATCTCCCAAAAATGTTCAGGAAAGGCGGCTTCTGTGGCGGAAGCTTACTGCCTCAGCAACATGATGTTTTTGGATGAGGATGCTGGCTTCAAGATCCGCAATGGTGCGCGCGACGCGCAGGAGGCGGGTAAAGCCGCGTGCTGACAGCCGTAATTTTCGCGCGGCATCCGCAAGAAGGGTTCTGGCACCTTCTTCCAGCTCAAACTGATCCGGATTGGCTTCCGCGTTGCGCACTGTCTGGCCGCGGGTCTGACGGAAAGAACGGGCGCTCGCTATCCGTGCGGCGATGCTGGCGGAAGGCTCGCCTGCCGAGGCGGTCATCATGTCCACGGGTGAAAGAGGCTGAACGCTGACCCACAGGTCCATCCGGTCAAGAAGCGGCCCGGAAAGACGGTTCAGATAATCTTCCCCACAACGGGGAGCTTTCCGGCATTCGCGGGAGGCATCGCCAAGATAGCCACAGCGACACGGATTCATCGCTGCGATCAACTGGAAGCGGGCAGGGTAGGTGACGTGCACTGCGGCGCGCGCAATGCTTGTCTGGCCGGTTTCGAGCGGCTGCCGCAGTGATTCAAGAGCCTGACGGGAGAATTCGGGCAATTCGTCCAGAAAGAGAACACCACGGTGGGCAAGGCTGATCTCGCCCGGCTTTGCTCTTGCACCTCCGCCAATCAGCGCGGGCTGGCTGGCGGAATGATGCGGATCACGAAACGGTGGTCGCCGTATGGGTCCCCCATCCTCGCTGACAATGCCAGCGGCGCTGCAGATTCGGGTGACTTCAAGGGCTTCCTGCGGCGTCAACTCTGGCAGAAGGCCGGGCATGCGTGCGGCCAGCATGGATTTGCCCGAACCCGGAGGCCCCGACATCAGCAGTGAGTGTCCTCCGGTCGCCGCAATTTCCAGTGCCCGACGCGCCACTTCCATACCCTTGACGTCGGCCATGTCGGGACCGGTTGCGACAAGAGGGGGGAGAGTCGGCAATACCGGAGGTGAGAGGAGCTGTTCGCCGCGAAAGTGACTTACAAGTGACAGAAGATCCGGGGCCGCGAGGATATCGGGATTGCCGCCGAAAAGAGCCTCGGAGCCCTGAACGGCCGGGCAGATCAGCCCGAGTTCCATGATGGTTGCGCCGAGAGATGCGGAAATCACATTGGGAACACGGTTGATACGCCCGTCGAGAGACAGTTCCCCAAGCGCGGCATATCGACCCAGTTCCTCGATCGGCACGATTTCCATGGCTGCCAGAACCGCCAGAGCGATTGGCAGATCGAAATGCGACCCTTCCTTGAGCAGGTCGGCAGGCACCAGATTCACAAGGATGCGTTTGGGCGGGAGGGCCAGCCCCATTGAGGCGAGCGCGGCACGAACACGCTCGCGCGCTTCGCCCACGGCCTTGTCGGGCAGGCCGACGACCAGAAAGGCGGGGAGGCCATTGGCGATCTGGACTTCCACCCAGACCGGGATGGCCTCAATTCCTGAAAAGGCAAAGGCGCGTACGCGTGTATTGATCATCGTACGCGCCCAGGCAGAATATCAGGCGCCTTGATAGAGCAGGCGTGCGCGAACGGTTCCCTTAAGTGCGCGCAGCAGGTCGAGCAGATGCGTGTCCTTGCTGGAATCGCCCCCTGTCTCGGCATCCACCACGACGTAGCCGATCTCGCCGTCCGTCTGGAGATACTGCGCCGTGACGTTGCAGCCTTCGTTCGAGAAGATGTCGTTGATCTTCGACATCACGCCCGGAAGGTTGTGGTGAACGTGCATGAAGCGCGTGCCGCGAGGGCTCTGCGGAAGCTGCACGGTGGGGAAATTGACCGATCCCAAAGTGGAGCCGATGTCGGAATATTCGACCAGCTTGCGGGCGACTTCGACACCGATCCGTTCCTGCGCCTCGACCGTCGAACCACCGATGTGCGGGGAGAGGATGACGTTATCCAGATTCTGCAGCGGCGTAACGAACTTCTCGCCAGCGACCTTCGGTTCGGTGGGGAAGACGTCGATCGCGGCGCCCAGCAGATGCCCGGACTTCACGGCCTCGGCAGCGGCCTCGAGATCGACCACGTTGCCACGCGCATTGTTGATGAGGAACGAGCCGGGCTTCATCTGCCTGATCTGCTCGGGTCCAATCATGTTCTTTGTGGTCGGCAACTGCGGAACGTGCAGGCTGACGACATCGCTTTCAGCCAGCAGCGTTTCCAGCGTGTCACACGCCGTCGCATTGCCGTGGGGGAGCCTGTCCACCACGTCGAAATACAGCACGCGCATGCCGAAGGCTTCCGCCAGAACCGAAAGCTGCGAGCCGATCGAGCCGTAACCGACGATGCCGAGGGTTTTGCCGCGGACTTCCCAGCTGTTGGTGGCCGACTTGTCCCAACGTCCTTCATGGCAACCGACGGAACGCGGGAAGATGCGACGCAGCAGCATGACGATCTCGCCCATCACCAGCTCCGCGACGGATCGCGTGTTGCTGTAGGGGGCGTTGAAGACCGGGATGGCGAGTTCGCGGGCGGCTTCAAGATTCACCTGATTGGTCCCGATGCAGAAGCAGCCGATGGCGAACAGCCGGTCCGCGCCTTCCAGTATCTCACGGGTGAGCTGGGTGCGGGATCGGATGCCCACGACATGGACGCCTTCGAGGGCTTCCTTGAGGGCATTGCCCTCAAGCGCACCTTTGTGACGGGTGACGTTCTCATAGCCACTGGCTTTCAGGAGCGCCACGGCACTGTCGTGTACGCCCTCGAGAAGCAGGATGCGGATTTTGTCCTTGGAGAGGGACAGATGAGGAGTCATTCAGTTCGCTCGTGCTGTTACAGCGGTCCCGGCCTGACTGGCGTTGCCCGGATCTGCTTCTTCCTGCCTCGGCGGAAGGAACTTGGAAGTCCTTGCGGACGGCAGCGTCCAGACGTGACCGCCCAAGGTGGGAGGCCAGCGGGGACGCCCCTTTAGCACGTTTCCGAATAAGCGGAAATTAACGATCTGCCGCCTCGGGGAATGGCAGGGCTGCCTTTATGAACGGAGACAGGCCACCGCTGCATCCAGAAGTGCCGGATTGCCAACGGCCAGCACGGTCCCGTCGCTGCCGATTCTCAGGCGCTCACCGCCCCAGTCCGTCACGCGTCCACCGGCGCCTTCCACCACGGGTACAAGCGCCGACCAGTCCCACGGCTTCATCGCGCACTCAGCGATGATGTCGATATGCCCGGCGGCCAGAAGGCCGTAGGCATAGCAGTCACCGCCCCAGCTCATGCGCTTGACCTGCGCTTTCAGCGTTTTCCAGTTCGGCCGGGGGGCATCCTCCAGCATCTCAAGAGAGGTGCATGACAGGTCCGCTTCCGAAAGAGAGGCGCGCTTGCGGGTCGTGAGCGGCTGGAAGTCGGAGGCGACGAGGTCGTCACGGAAAAGGGTAGGGCGGCCTGTCACGCCGATCCAGCGTTCACCCGTCACTGGCTGATCGATCACTCCGATGATCGGCACACCGTCATGAGACAGGGAGATCAGCGTGCCGAATGTCGGCCGCCCGGTGATGAAGGCGCGGGTGCCGTCAATAGGGTCGAGCGTCCACTGATAGCGACTCGTGCCTTCATGCAGCCCGAACTCCTCTCCCAGAACCGCATGATCGGGGTGCAGTTCGGCAAGCTGTGCCCGCATGACGCGTTCGGCCATGCGATCGGCGATCGTCACCGGGCTCGCATCGCTTTTGTCCAGCGCACCGATGGTCGAGCGGAAATAGGGCCGGATCACGGTGCCAGCCACATCCGCGAGACTGTGAGCGGTCTGAACGAAAAGATCGAAGTCGTGAGTCATGAGGCGTTTCCGTTCCGAAAGTCAGTGCAGTGTTTTCAGCCAGGCGATGATGTCGGCGCGATCGACGGGGTCGGTCAGGCCGCGGAAAGACATGCGGGTGCCGGGAGCAAAGGCCGCAGGATGACGAAGCCAGAGATTCAGCGTGGCCTCGTCCCATGTCCCGCCATGAGCGGCGAGATTGTGAGAATAGGTATAGTCAGTTCCCTTGCCGACCGGTCGCCCGATGACACCAAACAGGTTCGGTCCCGCAGAACTGGCGCCGGATGGTGTGAAGTCATGGCAGCGGGAGCAGATGGCATTCACCAGCACCGCACCGTGAGCGGAGTTTCCGGCTGGAAGCGGTGTGGCGCTGTCGTCTTCCGTGACGATAGCCAGTGCGGGTCGGGCTGGCGTCAGGTCCGGTACGGCGAGCGAGCCAATCGTCCACGACATTCCCATGGCGGCGGCGGTCAGGAGAACGGCGAAAGCGGCACGGTTGGCGGTGGCGAAATCCATGAGGTCCGGCGTCCAGTCTGCCGTACGGCAGCGGCAGAAGAGTGCAAGCGAGGCGCGTAGGCCGCAGTTGCGTCGGTCAGGCGTCTTTTCTAGAGTGCGCTCCGCTTCATGTGAAGCCGTCGGCGGAGAGTTCGCCGTGTTCCTCCGGCTTTCAGGTTCCCACCCGCTGCAATGATCAGCCCTCTCGTTATTATTCCCGCCCGCATGGCGTCCTCACGTCTGCCTGGCAAACCCATGGCCGAAATCGCGGGACGCCCGATGATCCTGCACGTGCTTGAGCGTGCTCAGGCCGCCTCGGCCGGACGCGTGGTGGTGGCCGCCGCCGAACAGGAGATCGTCGACATTGTGCGCCGTGCTGGCGGAGAGGCCGTGCTCACCGAGCCTGATCTGGCCTCCGGTTCGGACCGGGTTCATGCCGCCATGCTTCAGGTCGATCCGACTGCAAAGCACGATGTGATCATCAACCTGCAAGGCGATCTTCCCGGACTGGACCCGAGCACGTTGCAGGCAGCGCTGCTGCCGCTTTCCGATGCCGCGACAGATATCGGGACACTCGTTGCCCCCATTCGTGATGACCGTGAGGCCAGCGCCGAGTCCGTGGTCAAGGTCGCCTGCGCGTTTCCTTCCGAAGCGACACAGATCGCACGCGCCCTTTATTTCTCCCGCGCCTGCATTCCGTGGGGCGAAGGACCGCTATGGCATCACATCGGGGTTTATGCGTGGCGGCGGACCGCGCTGGAGCGTTTCGTATCGTTGCCGGCCTCCCCGCTGGAACGGCGCGAACGGCTTGAGCAGCTCCGAGCGCTGGAGGCGGGCATGATCATCGGGTGTGCACGGGTGGCTGAAGCGCCGTTCGGGGTGGACACGCCAGCCGATCTGGAGCGTGCGCGTCGTATTCTTGGGAAACAGTCATGACCGGTCCTGCCTTGGGTCGGATCGCCTTTCAGGGGCGTCCGGGTGCCTATTCCGACCTCGCCTGCCGCACCGCCTATCCGGGCTGGGCGACGGTCCCCTGCGAGACGTTCGCCGATGCCATTGCAGCGGTGCATGATGGGCGGGCCGATCTCGCGATGCTGGCCTGCGAAAATAATCTTGCCGGACGGGTGCCGGACATTCATGCGCTGCTGCCGGATGCCGGGTTGCACATCATCGGCGAGCATTTCCAGCGTGTGGAACATTGCCTGATGGGCATTCCCGGCGCGACTCTGGAGCAGGCCCGGAAAGTGCATACGCATCCGGTCGCCCTCGGACAGGTCCGCGACCTGCTGCGGGAACTGCATCTCACGCCCGTCGCGCAATTCGACACGGCCGGAGCGGCCGAGATGGTTGCAAAATGGGGGCGGGTCGAGGATGTGGCCATCGCATCCGAACTGGCCGCTGAACTGAATGGCCTGACCATTCTGCGGCGCAATGTCGAGGATGCCGCTCATAACACGACGCGCTTCTACATCGCGGCCCGCGAGCCTCTGCTGTTGCCGGACGACGGTCCCGTGATGACGACGCTGCTGTTCAGTGTCCGCAACGAACCGGGCGCGCTCTACAAGGTGCTTGGTGGTTTCGCCACAAATGGCGTCAACATGACGCGCCTTGAGAGCTACATGCTTGACGGTTCGTTCGCGGCTACCCAGTTCCTTCTGGATGTTGAGGGACGGCCTGATCGTCCCAGTCTCAGGCAGGCTCTGGCGGAACTGGAATTCTTTTCCGCGCGTTTCACCATTCTTGGGGTCTATCCCCAGTCTCCTTTCCGGCGACGCGCGGCAGTCGGGGTGGCCTGACAGACTCTTTCATTCGTGGCATACCCAGTGCCCCATCAGGATCCCGCAGTTCCGGACGACAAGAAGAAAGCCAATGACGGAAGCCATGTTCAAGGGGGCGATAACGGCCCTCATTACCCCGATGAACCGCGATGGCTCGCTGGACCTTGCCGCATTCGACCGGCTTGTCGAGTGGCAGGTGGCGGAAGGCATTTCCGGTCTTGTGCCCGTTGGCACCACCGGCGAGAGTCCCACCCTCTCTCATGTGGAACATCACAAAATCGTCGAGCGGACCGTCCATGTCGCGGCGGGGCGCGTGCCGGTGATCGCCGGGGCCGGGTCCAACAGCACGATGGAAGCGGTCGATCTCGCAAAGCATGCCGAGCAGGCGGGAGCCTCTGCCGTTCTCGTGGTGTCGCCGTATTACAACAAGCCGACTCAGGAAGGGCTGTATCGCCATTTCATGATGGTGGCCGATGCCATCAGCATTCCGGTGGTGCTCTACAATATTCCGGGTCGCTCAGTGGTGGATATCTCGGTTGAGACGACGGCTCGTCTCGCCGCTCATGGCAATATCATCGGTGTGAAAGACGCGACGGCCAATCTGCTTCGTCCCCTTCAGGTCCGGCGCGCGGTGACCAACAAATGGTTCAACCAGCTTTCTGGCGAAGACGGTACAGCCGTGTCGTTCCTTGCGGCTGGTGGCGATGGCTGCATCAGCGTGTCGTCCAATGTCGCGCCGGGATTCTGCTCGAAAGTGCAGCGGCTGTGGCAGGACGGGAAAGTGAAAGAGTCGATGGCATTGCAGGACAGGCTGCTTCCCCTGCATGACGCGATGTTCTGCGAGACCAGCCCCGGGCCGGTGAAATACGCTGCATCCCTGCTCGGATTGTGCGGGGAGACCTGCCGCCTGCCGATCGTGCCGATTTCCGATTCTTCCAGAGCCGCCGTGCGCGCGGCTCTGACGGAAGTCGGGTTGCTGGGCTGATCATGGC
The DNA here is from genome assembly GCF_011516755.1 of Acetobacter conturbans. Lineage (GTDB taxonomy): Bacteria > Pseudomonadota > Alphaproteobacteria > Acetobacterales > Acetobacteraceae > Acetobacter > Acetobacter conturbans. The sequence continues at coordinate 46,342 of NZ_WOSY01000004.1, forward strand.
GAAAGCAGAGAAGAAATCAGGATTGATCTCGCACGGTATTGCCGCGCAGAACAAAAAAGGCCGCTTCAACTACACGATCATCGATACGATCGAAGCAGGGATCGCGCTGAAAGGGCCGGAGGTCAAAAGCCTGCGCTTCGGTCGCGCGACCATCACCGAGGCCTATGCCGGTGAGCGCAACGGCGAGGTCTGGCTGTTCAACAGCTACATTCCTGAATATCAGGGGGGTGTGCTTTCGCGCTTCGAAAGCCGCGCGCCTCGCAAGCTGCTGCTTCATGCAAGGCAGATTGATCGTCTTCTTGGAGAAGTGGCGCGCGACGGTATCAGCCTTGTGCCGCTCGATATCCATTTCAATGATCGTGGCATTGCAAAGATAACGCTTGGCATCGGTGAAGGCCGTAAGAAGGCTGACAAACGTCAGGCCATTGCGGATCGGGACTGGCAACGCGATAAGGCTCGTCTGCTGCGGAACAAGGGCCGCGAAGACTGACTCTTCTTCTAACGAAAAAAGGCCGTTGCATGAAGCAACGGCCTTTTTTCTGTGCGGATCGGGCGCCTCGTGGACGCCCGTGCCATCAACCTCAGTCGAAAGAGATCGCAGCAGCCTCGGGGCCTTTCTGGCCCTGAACAACCTTCACATTGGCTGTCTGGCCTTCATTCAGCGTCTGCACGCCTGAACGTTCAAGCGCGGACGCGTGAACGAAGATGTCCTTGCCGCCGCTGTCTGGTGTGATGAAGCCGAAGCCCTTCGTGGCGTTATACCACTTCACGGTGCCGCGAACCTCTTCAGCGCCGGACATGTCGGGCGTCGGACGTGCCGAGCGACCACCACCGAAACCGCCCGGACGCGGAGCACTGCCGAATTGGGCGCGCGGACGCTCCGGCTGGGCTGTGGTCTCGTCCACGGAGATGACCTCGGCGACCTGACGACCCTTGGGGCCCTGGCCGATACGGACACTCAGCGTTGCACCGGGGCTGACACTCTCGTGCCCGGCCTGGGAAAGCGCATTGGCGTGCAGAAACACGTCACCGGACCCATCAGCCAGCTCGACAAAGCCGAAGCCTTTCTCGCCGTTGAACCATTTCACGGTTGCATCGATTTCCGGACCTGAGGCGATCACCTGCGGGCCGCCGGCAGGGCGACGTGGGGCATAGCCTCCACGATCGCCGCCACCAGCGTTACTCGGGGCGCCACCGCCGAACGGTGAAGAATAGCCACGGTCATAATTTGACGGACCACCCATGAAATCGTCGTCAAATCCGCCGCGGCGGGGGGAGCGGGAGCTGCGGTCGGTCTTGTTACTTCTCAACGGTCTTAATCCCGAGGTCTGACTGGCGAAATTGGAACTCGCCCTGTGAATAAAACCGGACCTTCAGAAACTGCACCTCAGGAGCCTAGCTCCGATTGAAGTGCGACGTCTCATTCTGGTGTCCGGCGCCCTGGCCACCGAAAGATGGCTTTGGACAAGAAGGAGAAAAGCATAATGGAAGCCGCGTCCGCTACTGTCTTTTTACGCTTTCGGCCTTTTAAGAGATGAATTTCTTGCAAGGATGGCGTGAAGATGGCTGTTACTGCACCGGAAACGTTTTTATTGGCACTCAATAAACACGAAAACGTGAGGTCATGGGCAGAAAAAAGCCCAATGAAGCTTTCGTGCATGCAGCTTTTAACTTAAATTCCGCAAAAGCATCGTAAATCGTACCCAATGCTGGCATCGTCCGGCATCTGTCATGTGGAGAATCGAGAATATGCGTCAGAGTCCGAAGCATCTTCGGGATATGAGAAGACCTGCGATGCTTCTGCTCGGAACGGTTTTTGGAATATCAGCCATCTCCCAGGCACATGCAACGCCGCTGCAGGATCATCAGGGCACATGGACATTGCAGGGTGAAAACGATGCCGTTTCCACCCTGAACGGTACGTCTGATCAGTATTATACAAGCGGCCTGCGCTTTAACTGGACATCGGGGACTGACGAGCTGCCGGCGCCGATCGCCACGATCAACCGGGCCATCCTCGGAAAGGGCATGCAGCGCATCAGCCTCGGCCTGCAGCAGATGATCTTCACGCCTTCCAATACGCAGGCTGCCACTCCATCCCCGCGAGACCGTCCCTATGCGGGCGTGCTGCTCGGGACGATCAATCTGATTAATGACACCGACCTGTCCCGCAGTGTGTTCGGCATCCAGCTCGGTGTGATGGGACCAGACGCTCTTGCCCGTCAGTTGCAGAACGGCTTCCACGGAGCTATCGGCGACACCAGCAACAAGGGCTGGCAACATCAGTTGGCGAACCAGCCCATCTTTCAGGTCCAGATGGGTAGGACGTGGCGTCTGCCCCTCGGCACGATCGGTGGTGCGAATGGCCTGTCCTTCGACATGCTTCCTACGGCAGCAGCGCGAATTGGCGATTACCGGATTGCCGGTACGATTGGTGATACGATCCGCTTTGGTCAGGGGCTCGACAGCGATTTCGGCGTTCCGACGATCGGTTCGGGCACGGATGGCACGGACGCCTATAAAGAGACGAGAACCGTTCCGTGGTATTTCTTCGGTGGTGTGACAGGCGACGCCGTTGCCTATGACGCGACGCTGGAGGGCAATACCCTGCGCAGTAATTCACCTCATGTGAACAAGAAATGGGATGTGGGCGAGATCCATGCTGGCCTCGCCGTCATGTTCTATGGCGTGCGTCTTTCCTACAGTCAGGTATGGCAGACTCAGGAATTTACGGCGGCGCGTTCGGGCCTGTTCAATTATGGGTCGGTGGCGCTTTCAGCCAAGTTCTGATCTGAAGCAATCCTCCGACGAGAGGTTTCGTTGCCGCTACAGGTGTGAAACCTCTCGTCGGAAAGACTGCTCCGGTCAGTCGATGCGACTTTCCGGCAGGCGCAGGGTCGGTTGCCCGATGAGATAGCCCTGAATTTCCTCGCAGCCATGAGCGTCGAGAAAACCGAGCTGCTCTTCCGTTTCCACGCCTTCCGCGCAGCAGGTCATGTTCAGCGAGTGGATCATGTAAAGCGTGGAGCGCAAGACTGTTTCCACGCGACTGTCCACGCCCACTCTGCGAATGAACGTCCGGTCCAGTTTGACCTGATCAAACGGATAGTTGGTCAGGCGTTCCAGCGCACCGAAACCCGTACCGAAATCGTCCAGTACCAGCCGCACGCCCATAGCTCGGATACGAGCAAGTTCCTTACTCGCTATATCCGAAGCCCCGAAGCTGCACCGCTCCGATAACTCGATCTGGAGGCGCAGGGGATCAAGGCCGCTGTCTTCAAGAGCGGAACCGATGGTGGTGGCCACCCGCTCGGTCGCCAGCCAGGAAGGGGAGACGTTCACGCTCAGCCCCAACGGCTCCTTCCAGCTGTGAGCCTGACGGCAGGCCGTGTGCAGCACCCAGGAGTCTATATCCTCGATCAGGCCTGCATTTTCGGCGCAACCAAGGAAAACCGAGGGGTCGACTTCTCCGTGGCCAGGGCGATTCCATCGAACCAGCGCCTCGAAGGTCACGACATGCTCGGTGCCTGTTTCCAGAACGGGCAACCAGTTCAGGGTGAACGCACCATCAATGATGGCCTGCCGAAGGTCGCTTTCCATCCCGATCTGATCTGCGTGGGCATGAGCGATTTCCGGGGCGACCCGGTTGACGTAAGGTCCCGCCCGTCGCCCGCGGATTCTGGCAAGCGCGGCGTTAGCGAAGCCGATCAGCGTGTCTGTATCAGGCGCATCGAACGGGTAGCATGCCCAGCCGATATAAGGTTCGAAAGGAAAACCGCCTTTGGGAAGGCCTTCTTTTTCCTGTAGCAGCGCAGCGATATCGTTCGCGAGCTTCTCGACCTGAGAGACATCCTGAGTGATCGGCACGGTAACAGCGAAGCTGCCGCCGCCCAGATGAACGGTAAAGCACTGCGAAGGCACAAAATCGTGCAGCACCATATACGCCCGGTCGATGAGGGCGTCGGACGCAGGCCAGCCGTCGCTGTCATTGATGGGGCCGATGCGTCCCAGATCGATCCGCAGCAAGGCGAGTGGCGAGGTGGCCGAGATTTCCTTGGACGAAATTCTCGTATCGAGAGCCCGTGTCAGCGCTGACATGCCGGAGACAGGCTTGTGGGAAGGGCGTGGAGGAGTGGAGGCAACCGTGGTGAGGGTCGCAAGCTTTGTCAGTGATGCAGACGGAAAGGACTGAGCCGCCTTGTTCAGGCAGACAAGCAGAACTTTTTCTTTATCTTCTGAAATAAGCGGTTTGCTTGCCCATGCGTGAAAACCATCGATGGGTTCCGGGAGCAGGCCCGCCTGCACGCCGCCTTCGGCGGAAAGTCGCGCGGTTGAACGCTTCATGGCTTCGAGCACCTGTCTGGGATCGAGCCCCGTTGCGGCTATTGAAGCGGTGATTGCCCCGCCTTTTTCCTCATCGAGAAGAAGGGCGCCGTCACAGGGCAGAAGCTGGGGGACAAGCAGCTTTAACGTGTCCAGAGGAATGCTCTGCTCGCTTTTGTTGTCTTTTGACTCACTCATGTCGCGCATCCTGCTTTTCAGGCGAAGCAGCCGGCCGAGAGTGTTCTCTCATTCCCGTGCCCCTGACATTTCATTGCTCTGGTGGTAACAGGTGGCCGTAAATGTAAAATTAATAAGGAATTTTAAAATAAAAGAGAAAAATATATTAAAAATCACCCCGCATTTATAATTACAGAAAAATTCTCCTTTTTAAAAATATGAAGTAATATCGAAATACTTTCTGCAAGAGTCTTGTCCCGGCGCGCAGTTGCCAGCGCCAGTTCCGCCGTCTGGCGAGAGAGGGCAAGAAGCACCCCCATATCCATGTCTCCGTCTTCAGCGGAGGCGATCCGAAAGCCGGGCAGTCCCGACTGACGACTGCCTGTCGCCTCACCAGCGCCACGGATACGGAAATCCTCATCCGCAATGAGAAACCCGTCTTCCGTCTCGCGCAATAGGGCGAGACGCTGGCGTGCTACCTGTCCAAGTTCGCTTCCATGCAGGAGAAGGCAGAAGGATTCAGCCGAACCTCGCCCCACACGTCCACGCAACTGATGCAGCTGGGCGAGGCCGAATCGTTCCGCATGTTCGATGACCATCACGGTTGCGCTGGGAACATCCACTCCAACTTCGATGACGGTCGTCGCCACCAGCAGGCGCGTGCGGCCAGCGGAAAATTCCGCAAGAGCCCCTTCACGGACCGTGATGTCCTGCTGTCCATGGGCCAGCCCGATGCCAAACCGGTCTGCGAAGCGTTCGGTCAGAGCTAAGTGTCGCGCTTCGGCCGCCGCGATGTCGAGTACTTCGCTTTCGCTGACCAGAGGGCACACCCAGAAGATCTGTGCTCCTGATCGTAGTGCCCGTTCCATCCCGGCCAGCACGGCATCGAACGAGTCCGGTCCGTGAACGGACGTGCGGATCGGTTTCCGTCCCGCCGGTTTGCTGTCGAGACGGCTTACCTCCATCTCGCCCCAGTGCGCCAGCAGCAGGGTCCTCGGAATGGGGGTGGCAGTCATGACCAGCATGTCCACCGCCTCTCCCTTTGCCCCGAGCGTCAGTCTCTGGCCCACGCCGAAACGATGCTGCTCGTCCACTACGGCCAGTGCGAGGTCGTGATAGTGCACGGCGTCCTGCACCAGAGCATGTGTGCCGACAATCAGCGAGGCGGAACCGTTGGCGATGGCGGCCAGCGTTTCGCGACGCGCCTTGCCCCGGATTGAGCCGGACAGAAAGGCGACTGGGGCTGGTGACAGCCGCTGGAAGGTCGCGAAATGCTGACGGGCGAGGATTTCCGTGGGCGCCATGATCGCCGCCTGCGCACCGGCTTCTGCGGCGCGCAGCATGGCAAGGAGCGCCACCATCGTTTTGCCCGCACCCACGTCACCTTGAAGCAGACGGACCATCCGGCGCTGCGAAGCGAGGTCCGCGTCGATTTCACTGAGGGCCTTCGCCTGCGCCGATGTCAGCGTATGACCAAAGCGGGCAAGCGCCTCACGTTGGAAATGGCCGTCGCCCTTCAGGCAGCGACCCGGGCGGGAGCGGTTGGCTTCCCGTGCCAGCAGGGTGGCGATCTGGTCGGCCAGCAGTTCATCGGCGGCCAGTCGCTCGCGGGCCTTGCGACGGTTTTCACGCCATCCGTCTCCCTCCTGAAAATCAGGCACATCGCCGGGAAAATGTGTCCACACCAGAGCCGTGCGGAAGTCCGGCCAGTTGCGTTTCCTGACGACGGCCGCATCCTGCCATTCCGGCAGATCGGCAGCCACGCGGGAAAGCGCCCGGCGCATGGCGGCGCGGACCTGTCCGGCGAACAGCCCGGCCGTGAGTGGCCAGACCGGATCGAGTGACGGAACACGGTCCGTAGCCGCGACGAAATAGTCAGGGGTGTTCATCACACGGCGGTTGTTGAACAGTTCCGTGCGTCCCGACACTTTCATCGGGGCGTCCAGCACGGCCCGTTTGGCCATCCATTTCGAAAAAAATGCAACGTCGAGGGTGCCGGTCCCGTCCGTCACCGTGACGGTCCATGGCTGTCGCTTATGTGCAGGCGCAAGGATACGGGTGACAGTAACATCCAGCGTCGCGATGCGGCCCGGCTGGAGGTCGGCAATGGTGGGGTGATAGCGCCGGTCGATGATACTTTCCGGCATCAGGAAAAGCAGATCCGCCACTGTCTGGCCACCGGCCACCTTTGCGAGGAGCTTGGCTGTCGCGGGCCCGATGCCGGGCAGCCCGGCCAGCGGTTCGAGGAGGGGGGCGATGACCGGCGGCACGGGCAGGGATGCAGGGCTGGCCTGCGGGCCGGGCAGGACCTCACCGCCCCGTGAGGAGGCTGATCTGGACACGGAGGGCGCGAGGGCCTTTCTTGTCGGGCTGACAGGCATGAGTCACGAGGCTATAGGACACCACAGCCATGGAACAAAACGAAACCGTATCGGCGCAGGCTCCGGAGCGCGACCTTGAGACGCGCCGCCGCCGGCTTGTCTTTCGTGCCCGGCATCGCGGCACGTTTGAGACGGACATCCTGATCGGCGAGTTCGTGGACCGGCATGTGGGGCAGATGGACGCCGCCGCCCTGACGGACATGGAAGCCGTGCTGGAATTGCCTGACCCCGACCTTTCCGACTGGCTGTTTGGCCGTCTTCCGCTCCCAAAAGAGTGCGAGACGCCGATGTTGCTGGCTATGGTGCGCGCGGCGCGCGAGCGTCGTGGCGAAAGCCGGACTTGATTCTCTGAATAATATGGACTGTCGCTGATGGACGCGGACGCACGAACGATAACGAAAGCCACTTCGGCGGCCACGACCGTCTGGGGTGCGCCTGATGGATTCGATGCGCTGCTGCTGGTCAGGCGTGCCCGTGAGCACAAGGGTCCGGTGCTGCACGTGGCCAAGGATGCGGCGTCGCTCGCCCGCCTCGGCGATGTGCTCGATTATATGGGCACCGGGATGGAAATCCTGCGTTTCCCGGCATGGGACTGTCTGCCCTACGACCGCGTTTCCCCCAATCCGGTGATCGTCGCGGAGCGCGTGGCCACGCTCACCCGTCTGCTGGAGCCTGTCACGGCGAAGGGCGGTCGTATCGTCCTCTCCACGCCCGGCGCGATCATGCAGCGCGTGCCGCCGCGTGCTGCCTTCGAAGGGCAGTCCCTGACGGTCGCGCAGGGGGAGAGCCTCGACCAGTCCTTTCTCATCGAACTGCTGATCGCCAACGGCTACACCCGCACCGACACGGTGATGGAGCCGGGTGAGTTCGCTACCCGTGGCGGCATTTTCGACCTGTTTCCGGCAGGCCAGCCCGAGCCGGTGCGCCTCGACCTGTTTGGTGACGAGGTGGAAAACATCCGTCACTTCGATCCCGGAACCCAGCGTTCGACCAGTAAGGCGGATCGCCTGACCTTGCGGCCCGTGTCCGAATTCTCGCTTGATCCGGCCAGTGTCTCCCGGTTCCGCTCCGCATGGCGCGATCAGTTCGGACCGGCTGCGGCTTCGGACACGCTTTACGAGCATGTCAGCGAGGGGCGACGCTATACCGGCATCGAGCACTGGCTGCCATTGTTCCACACGGACATGGAAACGCTGTTCGACTACATTCCCGGCGCGGCCATTTCCCTTGATCATCAGGTCGATGAGTCGCTGGCGGCCCGACTGGATATGGTTCAGGACCATTACGAGGCGCGCAGGACGCCGCCGCGTGAGGGGGAGACGCCCTATCGCCCCTTGCCGCCGCACCTGCTTTACCTCGACCGGCGCGGTCTCGATGCGGCTCTGTCACGCTTTCCGGTCACGAAATTCAGCCCGTTCGCCAAGCCGGATGGTGCCACGGGAATCGATGCGGGTGGCCGCCCCGGCATCATGTTCGCCAAGATCACGCCGCAGGGCGAGCGTGAGAAGGTGTTCGACCTGATCGCGGATTACACGCAGCAATGGGCTGAAACGAAGCGCCGCTGCTATATCGCCGCGTGGACCAAAGGCTCCCGCGAGCGGATCAAGACGCTGCTGACCGAGCATCGCGTGGCGGTCGAGACGTTCGATAGCTGGGATGCCGCCCGCAAGATGAAAGCGGGACCGGTCGGGCTGCTGATTTTCGGCATTGATCGAGGCTTTGTCGGCGACGATATCGCCATCGTTTCCGAGCAGGATCTGCTGGGTGAGCGCATCGGTCGTCCGCCACGCAAACGTCGCCGCGCCGACGAACTGATTTCCGAAGCAGGCGAGATCACCGAGGGCGATCTGGTCGTCCATCAGGATTACGGCATCGGGCGCTATGACGGGCTGGAAACGGTCAGCGTCGGCGTGGCGCCGCATGACTGCCTGCGTCTGCTTTATGATGGTGGCCAGAAACTCTATCTGCCGGTGGAGAACATCGAGCTGCTGAGCCGCTTCGGTTCGGATCAGGCCGGTGTGGCGCTCGATAAACTTGGCGGCGTGGCCTGGCAGGCCCGCAAGTCCAAGATGAAGGAACGCATCCGCGACATGGCGGGTGTGCTCATCCGTACGGCGGCCGCGCGTGCCCTGCGTGAAGCGCCGTCACTGGCTCCACCGGAAGGTCTGTGGGACGAGTTCTGCGCCCGTTTCCCGTTCGTGGAGACGGACGATCAGGCTCGCGCCATCGCCGATGTGATTGAGGACATGGCGTCCGGTCGCCCGATGGATCGGCTCGTCTGTGGCGATGTCGGGTTTGGCAAGACCGAAGTGGCGCTGCGTGCGGCATTCGTGGCGGCGATGTCCGGCACGCAGGTGGCGGTCGTGGTGCCGACGACATTGCTGGCGCGTCAGCATTTCCGCACATTCGAGACGAGGTTTGAAGGTTTCCCAATTCATGTGGCGCAGTTGTCGCGCATGGTCACGCCCAAGCAGGCGACCGAAGTGCGCAAGGGCATTACGGATGGCACGGTCAACATTGTGATCGGCACCCATGCGCTGCTGGCCAAGACAGTGAAGTTTGCCGACCTTGGTTTGCTGATCATTGATGAAGAGCAGCATTTCGGCGTCAATCATAAGGAAAAGCTGAAGGCCCTGCGCGAGGATGTGCATGTTCTGACGCTCTCCGCCACGCCGCTGCCGCGCACGTTGCAGCTTTCGTTGTCCGGCGTGCGTGAGATGAGCCTGATCGCCACACCGCCGACTGATCGTCTGGCGGTCCGCACCTTCATCATGCCGTTCGACAGTGTGGTGATCCGTGAGGCGATCCAGCGTGAGCGTTTCCGTGGCGGGCAGATTTTCTGTGTCGCGCCCCGTGTTGAGGATCTGAACCGTCTGGCGGAACGACTGGCCGACATCGTGCCGGACGCAAAGGTCATTCAGGCGCACGGGCAGCTGTCGCCGACGGAACTTGAACGGGTGATGACCGAGTTTGCTGATGGAAAATACGACATTCTGCTCTCTACAAACATCGTGGAAAGCGGACTGGACATGCCGTCAGTCAACACGCTCATCATCCATCGCGCGGACATGTTCGGGCTTGGACAGCTTTACCAGCTTCGCGGGCGTGTCGGGCGTGGCAAGCAACGTGGTTACGCCTATCTGACATGGCCGCAGATGCATCTTCTCTCGGCTGCGGCGCAGAAGCGGCTGGAGATCATGCAGACCCTCGACACGCTCGGCGCAGGCTTCACGCTGGCCTCGCACGATCTCGATTTGCGTGGTGCGGGTAATCTGCTGGGCGATGCACAGTCCGGTCATATCCGCGAAGTGGGCATCGAGCTGTATCAGCAGATGTTGCAGGATGCGGTTGCGGATCTGCGGGCCGAAAAGGGCAGGGCGAAGCGGGAAGACCGCGACTGGACGCCGAACATCGTGCTGGGTCTGGCCGTGCTGATCCCCGATACTTATGTGACCGATCTGCCTGTGAGGCTTGGTCTTTATCGGCGGATTGCAGCACTGGCGTCACTCGCTGAAGACGAGGCGATGGAAGCGGAACTGGTCGACCGGTTCGGTGCAATTCCGCAGGAACTCAAGAACCTTCTGGATGTGGTCGCGCTCAAGCGTCTGTGTCGTGTGGCCGGAATCGAGCGCGTGGAAGCCGGTCCGAAAGGCATGGTGATCCAGTTCCGCGGCAACAGTTTCGCCAACCCTGAAGGGTTGATCCGCTGGATGGCTAAATGGACGGACGGCACCGTGAGGCTGCGTCCTGATCACAAGATGGCCGTGGTGCGTGAACTGACCAACGTGCAGCGCATCGGGCTGGCTCAGAAGGTGATGACGGCTCTGGCGAAGCTGGCGGCGAAGGCGGAGTAGGGGAGGCGGCTGCTGCTGTCGGGAGTCGTTGCATAACCGTTTCGTTTTCGTATAGTGGGAGCGTGACGGTCATGGACAAAAGAAGAGCGGTTGCAATGCGTGTTGCCGGACTCCAGACGGCAGGAACGCCGGGAGATATTGAGGCCAATCTGCGGGAACTGGACCGCGCTGCCGAACAGGCAAAGGGGCAGGGCGCCGATCTGCTTGTGACGCCGGAACTGTTTGTCACCGGCTATGACATTGGCGATGCGCTGTTCGATCTGGCCGCGACCGATCCCATTCCGGCTGTGAGAGACATTGCCATCCGTCAGGGCGTTGCCCTGCTGGTGGGGTTTGCGGAAAGCACGCCGGAGGGCCTCTGCAACAGCGCCGTTTTGATCGACCGCATGGGGCGCGAACTGCTGCGTTATCGGAAGCAGCATCTCTTTGGCGACATGGACCGCCATTTCTTCCGTGCCGGAACCGCTCTGCCCGTTATCGTGTCCTTCATGGGCGTCCATGTCGCCGTAATGATCTGCTACGATGTGGAGTTCCCCGAATATGTCCGGGCAGTCGCGCTGGCAGGATGCGAACTGTTGCTGGTGCCCACCGCTCAGATGGCGCCGTTCACCTTCGTCGCACGAGAGGTGATTCGCACGCGGGCATGGGAAAACCAGATCTATATTGCCTACATCAACCATGATGGCCGTGAGCGCGACACCGTTTATGTCGGCAACAGCCAGATCGTGGCTCCCGATGCGACCGTGCTGGCGCGGATCGAACATGGCGATGGCCTGATTCTGGCCGATGTGATGCCGGGCGTCGTGGAACAGGCCCAGCGGGATAATCCATATTTCCGGGACAGGCGGCCGGAATCCTACCGCTCGCTGGTTCCTGACACAGGGAAGGGAATAGCATGAAGACGGACTCGGGGGCGACGCAGGGACGACTGTCCGGCAATCTCGGAGTCAGGGAAATCATTTTCATGGTGATGGCCGCGGCGGCACCGCTGACCGTTGTCAGCGGTAATGTTCCGCTCGCCATTGCGCAGGGTAACGGCCCGTGGGCGTGGACCGGTTTTGTGGCGGCTGCCCTCGTTTTACTGCTGTTCTCCGTCGGTTTCGTGGCGATGACGCCCTTCATGGTCGAAGCGGGAGCCTTCTTCACCTACATCAGGACCGGACTGGGCAGCCGCATTGGAAAAGGCGGCGCATTTCTGGCGCTGCTCACCTACACGGCCATTCAGCTCGGTGTTTACGGGTTTTTCGGCTGGGCCGTGGATGATGCGGTGCGTCAGTGGGGTGGTCCGCACCTGCCCTGGTCACTCTATGCCGCCGGAATTCTGATGGTCGTCGGGTTTCTGGGATATCGGGATATCGAGTTGAGCTCCCGTGTTCTCGGTGTTGCTCTGGTGCTGGAAATTGGTGTGGTTCTGGTCATGAACGCCGCCATCGTCTGGCACCCGCTTCCGGTGCCCCCTCCCGTACCAACCACTCCGGCGGAGCCGACAGGGCCGTTCGCCGTGTCGCTTCTGTTTGCCATCACCGGTTTTATCGGCTTCGAGGCAACGGCGATCTTTCGCGATGAGGCACGGGACCCCGAACGCACCATTCCACGTGCGACCTATGGGGCGGTCCTCATCATCGGCCTGTTCTATGCCTTTTCCTGCTGGTGTATGATTCTGGCATGGGGACAGAACTCCGTGACAGCCATCGCTCACGGATATCTCGCATCCGGCGGTAACATGGTTCTGGAAACTGCGGCCCGTTACGTGGGCAGCGGTCTTCGCGACATTATGGAAGTCCTGCTGCTCACAAGCCTGTTCGCCTGCCTGCTGTCATTCCACAACATCATTGCCCGCTATCAACTTGTGCTGGGGCGTGAAGGTGTGTTGCCGGCTCATCTTGCCCGCACCCATGCCGTGCATGCGTCACCTCACACATCCTCGGTCGTGCAGACGATAACCGCCGCCGTGCTGCTGGTTCTGGCGGCGCTGTCGGGGGCGGACCCGCTTGTTACTATTTTCGGTTCGATGGCCGGTATTTCCACGGTCGGCATCGTTCTGCTGATGATTCTCACGTCTTGCGCGGTCGTCGCGTTCTTCTGCAACCGGAGAATGCCAGCCGGGAAGTTTCAGACCACATGGTGTCCGGTCTTTTCAGTCTTCGTGCTGGCATGCGTGCTCTATATCATTCTCGAAAACTTTACGACGATCACTGGTCTTTCACTGGGTGTCAGCACTGCTCTCGCGGTCCTCCCCTTTCTCGCGGTAGCGCTGGGATACTTCATGGGCAAGGATGACGGGGTGCGTCTGGCGAGTGTTCCGGACGGTAAACCCTCTCTTCACGAGGGAGAAGTATTCCGCTGACAGCTGCGGGAATGATAATCTTTTGTTGCTGGCGTAACTCCTGCTTGTCTTGTGCGTTCTCTCTGTAACATTGCCTTAAACGCCATTGGTTCAGTTACAGGGAGCGCCCCATGAAGCAGGTCAGCAAGATACTCCTCCCGCTCAGCAGCACGCGTAACGCGGAGGCTGCTTTCATTCTGGGCGCGAATTTTGCCCGGCGTTTCTCCGCGCATCTCGCGGTGCTGCATGTCCGTTCAGACGGGCGTGATATTGCGCCACTGGCCGGGGAAGGGCTGACGGGGGGCATGGTGGAGGAGCTGATTTCCTCCGCTGAGAAGGAAGGCGGAAGGCGGACGCGCGAAATTCATCAGGCATTCGAGAACTTCGCCGCACGCACGCCTGACATCGAGAGCGTGCCACCGCGTATTCCGTTCCCGCAGGGGCGGCCGAGTATGAGCTTCAACGTGCTGCGCGGTGCGGAAAATGAAGTCGTCCCCTGGCATGCGCGGCTGTCCGACTTTACGCTTGTTCCTCATCTCGATAGTGGCGATGAAATATCATCCTCGGAAGCGCTGCATGCCGTTCTGTTCGATAGCGGGCGTCCGGCTGTAATCGCACCGCGCGAACCGATGACGCACATGATCAAGAGGGTGTGTATCGCCTGGAACGGAACGGCAGAAGCGGCTTCGGCTTTGCGGGGTGTGCTGGCGTGGGCCAGCGTGGCGGAGCGTGTCCGGGTGCTGCACTGCGATGATTACCAGCGCCGCGGGCCGGACGCCCGCGAGGTGGTGGATTACCTGTCCATGCATAACATCACGGCCGACCGGCAGGAATTTCTCCCGATCGACCGTGATATCGGACGTGGCCTTCTTGGCGCCTGTCAGGATTTCGGAGCGGATATGCTGGCGATGGGCGCCTATTCGCATTCCCGCCTGCGTCAGCTCATTCTGGGTGGCGTTACCCGGCACGTGCTGGAGCACAACATGTTGCCGATCATCATGAGCCGCTAAGAGCCTTTTTGGAAATTCCTGTTCCGGACCGGAAGTCCCCGTGTGGCGAAGAGGTGAAACATGAAACCGGCAGGAAACAGCCAATCTGGCCCTTAAAGGCCTTGCGGAAAGCTTGCGTTTGAAGGCGAACAGCAATTTCCAAAAGGGCTCTAAGGAAACTCCCTTCTGGCCGATCTGGACCAGAAGGGAGAAGACCGGTCAGCCGATATGGAAGAAATCGGGACCGTTGTTCCGGCTATTCCCACCACGTGATGGCATGGTACTGTCGGCAACCCGGATGTTCGGCACACCACCCATCAGCGGATCGGTAATGCTGTCCCGCCCGTTCTCGATGTGACCGGCAAGCTGGTAGTGGAAGCTGCTGTCACCTTCGACCTCGATGGTCAGGTCATACCAGCCGCCACGCTCCGCCGTTTCGAGGTTGAGGCCATGCGCTTCCATCGGTTCGAGATGGTGGTGACGCAGTTTTTCCCCTGAATAGCCGTCCGTGAACACCAGACGGACGCTTGTAGTGCCCAGATTGACCAGCTCCACTTTCAGGGTCTGACGAGACCGTTCAACCGTCGTGTCCACACTGATCTGAGCCAGCGCGGCGCCACCCAGCGTGCCTTTGCAGGCGCGGAGGTAACCGTTAGGCCCATGCACGGCCAGGTCATAAGTGCCGTCCGGCGAGACAGTCCATGTGTCGTCCAGCCGCTTCCGCGCTTCGACCGTGTAATAACGCGGTACGGTCACGGAAAGGGCATCGCGAACGTGGAATACCGCGCCGGCATCACCAGTATTGTGGAAGGAAAGTCTGACCTGACCGGCACTGGATTGCGGCATCATGCGCACATGCAGGTCATACGGCAGGGCACGGGCGCGCCTTACGCCGCTTTCCTGCTGCGGCACACTCTGATCCGTCGGCACCGTCGGGGTATAGCTGCTGTGACGGGTGGCATCTTTCGGCACATAGGCGGTCGTCGACGGCATGTCGGCGAGGTGTGTGTTCGGATTGCGGAAGTCGAAGGCCGAGGTGAGATCGCCGGAGACGACACGCCGCCATGGGGTGATGTTGCTCTCGGTCAAACCCGGATAATGCGGGCCGAAACGACGCTCGATGAAGCGGATCAGCGAGGTATGGTCGAACACTTCCGAGTTCACCCAGCCGCCCCTGCTCCAGGGGGAGATGACGATCATCGGCACGCGCGGACCGAAGCCATAAGGACCGGCGGCGTGCGACGAACTGCCGGGGAACAGTTCGTGCTCGATCGAGACCGTGGATTTGCCATGGCTTGAATCGACGGGGACGGACGGTGGGATCACATGATCGAAAAATCCGTCATTTTCATCGAACATCACAAAGAGGGCGGTCTTGCTCCACACTTCCGGGTCACTCGTGAGAATATCGAGAACCTGCGAGACATACCAAGCGCCATAATTAGCGGGCCAGTTCGGGTGCTCTGAATAGGCTTCTGGTGCGACAATCCATGAAACCTGCGGAAGTTTTCCGGATTCAACGTCAGATTTCAGAATATCGAAAGGCGTGCCCGAAACGGCAATGTTGGTTCCCGTTCTGGCCTTTTGCGCCAGAGGAGAGGAATCGGCTGCATTGCGATACTGGTTGAAATACAGCAGGGAACTGTCGCCATAGTTGCCAATATAGGCGTCGCTGGTCCATCCCCACGAACCGGCCGCCGTCAGGCCGGTGCCAATGTCCTGATAAACTTTCCAGGAGACGCCAGCCTTTTCGAGGCGCTCGGGATAGGTCGACCAGCCATACCCCGCTTCGGAGTTGTCGACGACCGGGCCGCCACCTGAACCATCATTGCCGACCCAGCCTGTCCACATATAATAACGGTTGGGGTCCGTCGCGCCCATCACCGAGCAGTGGTAGGCATCACAGATCGTAAAAGCATCAGCCAGAGCATAATGAAACGGAACATCGTCTCGCTCGAGATGTGACATGCAGGTTGCGGTCTTGGCTGGAATCCAGCCGTTCCATTCGCCACCGTTCCACGCCTTCTGGGTGGTGTCCCAGTCGTGCGGCAGGTCGGCAAGGAACTGCAGCCCCATATCGGGCGCCGTCGGATGGAACGGCATGACGACATTGCTGCCATTCGGCTGATTCCAGACGGATTTGCCGGATGAAAGCATGGCGGCCCGTGGATCATTGTAGCCCCGAACACCTTGCAGCATGCCGAAATAATGGTCGAACGAACGGTTTTCCTGCATCAGAAAAACGATGTGCTCAACGTCATCAATGGAGCGTGTGCGATTATTCGCGGGGAGGGCCAGAGCCTTGCCGATGCTCTGCTGCATCGTGGCCGCCATTGCGCCGGAAGCAAGAAGTTTGAGAAAATTACGACGATCAGGATGTGTCATTTGAGGCGTTTTCGCTCTGATTGAAACTGCCTTGTTGTATTCATGTTTCAGAATGAAATAGGTGACAGATGTATTAACAAAATATGACTTATATTGGCATCTATATAATTTTATAGACTTTTGTAGTTTCTCGTTTTTGAGAAAAAGCGTGGTTCAATGTCCGTATTCTCAGAGTCTTTTTGGAAATTCCTGTTCCGGACCGAAAGTCGCCGTGTGGCGAAGAGGTGAAACATGAAACCGGCCGGAAACAGCCAATCTGGCACTGAAAGGCCTTGCGAAAAGCTTGCGTTTGAAGGCGAACAGCAATTTCCAAAAAGGCTCTCAGAGCCTGTGTGAAAATTCATCGCCTGACGTCAGATGCGCCCCACTGACCACGCGCGCGGGCAAAGCCGTCGTGTGCGCTTCTTTCACCAGTTATAGTGGCTTTGTGGTCTGTCCGGATCGAACAGACCGACTAGCGTCTCGTCGGGCGGGGTAGCGGATTTCAGCGTGTGAAACCGTCCGAAAATGCCCGCATCCCACAAGCCCCACACGCAGCGTTGCGGAGGAGTTGCCCTGTACAATGCCTCGCCCCTGAAACTGTTATCTGTATGAAAATGTCGGACTTCCGCCATTCCCATGGTGGTGGGAAGGACCTCTTGTAAGCTCGTTTCGGCGTTACCGGAATTTTCCAAACAGGCTCGCAGCTACGGTCGGTTTCTCGCCCGGAAGGTTTTCTGACGGGGGCGGCTTGTGCTTCATGCAGGATCGCCGATGATCTGCTACAGAGACAGGAGCCATCACGACCCCGCTGATGCCCAGTCTGCTGTTCCATACGCTACGGGAGGAGACACGCCCTGACAGATGCCCCCACGTCCGGAACCGACCGGCAACCCGTTCTCTTCCTGCCGCATGGTGGAGGTCCCTGTTTTTTCATGGACTGGCCCGGATGGGAGAATATGGGAGCATATCTCCGCGGTATCTTCGAGACCCTTCCGCGCAGGCCGTCGGCCATTCTCGTAATGTCCGGTCACTGGGAAACCCGCATCCCAACCGTCACGACGGCCGAAACACCAGCTCTCCTTTATGATTATTACGGATTTCCGAAACATACCTATGAGCTGAAATATCCCGCTCCCGGTTCGCCCGCTCTTGCAGCCCGTGTTCGGGCCTTACTGACGGTGGCGGGGATCGAAAGTGGCGAAGACCACGCGCGCGGGTTCGATCATGGCATATTTATTCCGTTCCTGCTGGCCTTTCCCGACGCCGATATCCCCATAGTCGAGCTGTCCATGGGAGAGAGGATGGATGCAGGGGAGGAACTCCGCATCGGACAGGCACTCGCGCCTCTGCGGGATGAGAATGTGCTGATCGTGGCGACAGGCATGACCTATCATAACCTGCGGCAGTTCATGACCGGTAATCCGGCGACGGATGATATCTCCCGATCCTTCGACCAGTGGCTTACGAAAACCATTGATTCCGAAACGGAAGAGCGGAACGATGCGCTTGTCGCATGGGAAAACGCTCCCGGTGCCCGGATCTGTCACCCGCGCGAGGAACATCTTCTGCCTCTCATGTTTGCTGCCGGTGCCGCGGGACAGGACCGTGGGGTGCGGACCTATAGCGATACCGTGATGGGCAAGGCTCTTTCCGGCTTCCGCTTTGGATAGCCGGTTTATTTCAGGGAAAGAAAAACAAATGAAGAAAAGATCTTTTCTGACATCCACGTTTACTGTCTTCGGTCTTGTCGCCACCATTGCGACAGCGAGCGCCGCGCCTCTTCCGGCAGATGCAAAGGCAGGAACTTATGCGATCGATCCCCACCATACCCAGGTCGTCTTTTCATTGCTGCATCTCGGTTTTACCAATTACACCGGCCTCCTTTCGGATGCATCAGGTTCCCTGATGTTCGATCCGCAGCGTCTCGACAAAACGAAGCTGACTGTCTCGGTGAAGATCGACAGTGTGGAGACAACAAGCGACCGCCTTACGGGAGAACTGAAGAGCGCCGACTGGTTTGATGCTACCCGCTTTCCCACGGCGACCTTCATTTCCACGAATGTCACTCAGACTGGCAATGGGGAGGCCGATATCGGCGGCAACCTCACTCTGCATGGCGTCACGAAGCCCGTGACGCTGCACGCTCGCTTTATCGGCGCAGGCGTCAACCCAATGGACAAGGCTTACACGCTTGGTTTCGAAGGCACGACGACCGTCAAACGCAGTGATTTCGGGGTGAGCAAATACGTTCCGATGGTCGGAGATGATGTAACCCTCTCTCTCGCGGGTGCTTTTGAGAAAAAATAACGCCTGCAAGCGCTCCTGGTAATATGAAAGCCGGGAGAAAGTTATCGTCCGGCTTTACTCTTCCCTTAGGGGTAAAGTCGGGTCCCTTCCCACGCTGCCTTCCCATGGCTGACCCAGATCGCCCGGTCATGCAGGCGGTAAGGACGATCCTGCCAGAACTCGAAACGGTCAGGATGCAGGCGGAAGCCGGACCAGTTGGCCGGGCGTGGAACGGGCTTGCCCTCGTATCTCGCTTCCACTTCATGGATGCGGTTTTCGAAGGTGGCGCGGTCGGGCAGCGGGCGTGACTGATCGGACGCGATAGCTCCGACCTGCGACAGGCGGCGACGCGTCGCGAAATAGGCATCGGCCTCTTCCGACGTGACGGGCGTCACCGTGCCTTCGATGCGGATCTGGCGGCGCAGGCTCTTCCAGTGAAACAGCAGGGCGGCAACCGGGGTGGCTGCGAGTTCCCGACCCTTGCGGCTTTCGAGGTTGGTATAGAAGCAGAAACCGTCCCGGTCGAAGCCTTTCAGAAGAATGATGCGCGCCGAGGGCCGCCCCTCAGGGGAAACGGTAGCAAGCGTCATGGCATTCGGGTCGTTGGGCTCCGAAGCCTCCGCATCCTTCATCCACGCAGCGAAGAGATCGAACGGGTCTGCGGAGAGATCGATCAGCGGCGGTGCGCCAGCATCCTGCTGCGGGTCTGTCATGAGTTTTCTCCGTTTAGCGTCACGGTTGGAAAGGATTCTTGTTCCGTCCGGGGTTGTTCCCGCCCGCTGGTTGTGCAACGACCCGGCCATCTTGTCACCACTGCAGCAGTCGAGGTTTTTGCATGACTGAGGACACCCTTGCACCGCCCGCCGGCACTCTGATGCGCGGGAAGAAGGGGCTCGTGATGGGCGTTGCGAATGATCGTTCCATCGCATGGGCCATCGCACAGGCGGTCGCGGCGCAGGGAGGTGAACTGGCGTTCACCTATCAGGGCGAGGCGCTGGGTAAGCGCGTGCGCCCGCTGGCCGACAGCATCGGTTCAAAACTGGTGTTGCCGTGCGATGTTTCTGACGATGCCGCCATTGATGAGACATTCTCCATTCTCGAAAAGGAATGGGGCGGTCTGGATTTCGTCGTCCACGCGATTGGCTGGGCGGACAAGCAGTATCTGCGTGGCCGCTATGTCGATACGCCGCGTGAGGCGTTTCTGACGGCGCTGGATATCTCCTGCTATTCCTTTACGGCGGTGGCCCGTCGCGCGGCGGCGATGATGAAGAGCGGCGGCTCGCTGCTGACTCTCTCCTATCTCGGCGCGGAGCGCGTGATGCCGCATTACAACGTGATGGGCGTTGCGAAAGCGGCACTTGAGGCATCCGTACGCTACATGGCGGCCGATCTCGGTCAGGACGGTATTCGCGTGAATGCCATTTCCGCCGGACCGATCAAGACGCTGGCCGCCAGTGGTATCGGCGATTTCCGCTACATCCTGAAATGGAACGAATACAACGCCCCTCTGGAGCGTAACGTTTCCCTTAGCGATGTCGGTGGCGCAGGGCTGTACATGCTCTCAGACCTTTCCCGCGGCGTGACCGGCGAGGTACATCATGTCGATAGCGGCTACCATATTGTCGGCATGAAGAACCCGAAGGCACCGGATATTTCGGTCGCGGGCGAATAAAGAAGGGGAAAGGGATGTCCTACAACACGTTCGGACACATGTTCCGTGTGACGACCTGGGGCGAAAGCCATGGGCCGGCGATCGGATGTGTAGTGGACGGATGTCCCCCACGCCTTGCCCTGAGCGAAGAAGACATCCAGCCGTTTCTGGACCGGCGTCGGCCAGGGCAGTCCTCCTTCACGACGCAGAGACGCGAACCGGATGAAGTGCGCATCTGTTCCGGCGTGTTCGAGGGCCTGAGCACCGGCACGCCGATTTCGCTGGTGATCGAGAATACCGACCAGCGCTCCAAGGACTATGGCGAGATCGCGCAGACTTTTCGTCCCGGTCATGCCGATCTCGCTTACCAGACCAAATACGGTATCCGGGACTATCGTGGGGGCGGTCGCTCTTCGGCCCGCGAAACCGCCATGCGTGTCGCCGCAGGTGCCATTGCCCGGCGCGTTCTGGGAGATGGTGTCAAAATCCGTGGCGCGCTCGTGCAGATCGGTCAGCACGAGGTGGACCGGAGCCGCTGGGACTGGAGCGAAGTGGAACGCAATCCGTTCTTCGCGCCCGATCCGGGTATTGTGCCGATATGGGAAGAGTATCTCAGCGGAATCCGCAAGGCCGGATCGTCGGTCGGGGCTGTCGTGGAGATCGTGGCGGAAGGTGTGCAGCCGGGGCTGGGCGCGCCGATTTATGGCAAGCTGGATGCTGATCTGGCAGCAGCCCTGATGAGCATCAACGCCGTCAAAGCCGTGGAAATCGGAGACGGGTTCGCGACGGCGGCCTATACCGGGCCGGAAAATGCCGACGCGCTGCGGATGCAGGACGGCCACCCCGTGTTCGAGACCAATCATGCGGGCGGCATTCTCGGTGGCATTTCCACCGGACAGCCGATCGTTGCCCGTTTCGCTGTCAAACCGACAAGTTCGATGCTTATCCCGGTTCCGTCGGTGAGCCTGTCGGGAGAAGAGGTGCAGGTCGTCACCAAGGGGCGGCATGACCCCTGTGTGGGCATCCGCGCCGTGCCGGTGGGTGAGGCGATGCTGGCCTGCGTGCTGGCCGATCATCTGTTGCGACATCGCGGACAGGTGGGCTCGCTGTAAAGAGCGACTGTCCGCGACGGAAACAGGCGGGGCACCCTTTCCAAACCGTGCCCAAGCCCGTAAGGCGACAGCCGACTGAAACCGCGCCTCACAGGAACAGCTCCGATGATCCGAGTCAGCGAAATTCGCCTGCCACTGGAACATGTCCCGGAGGCATTACTTGAGGCGCTGGCTCAGCATCTGGGTGTCGAACCGGGAGATATCCATCACTGGAGCGTCGTGCGGCGAGGCTATGACGCGCGGAAGCGGGGCCGTATTTTTCTGGTCTATACGCTCGACTGCACGCTCCCCGATGAAGATGCCATTCTGGCGAAACATGCTGGTAATCCGCAGATCCGTCCTGCGCCGGAAACGACGTATGAACCCGTGGCTCTGGATATTCCCGCGCTTGTAGCGCGTCAGGACTTTCAGAGGCCCGTTGTGATCGGGGCAGGTCCCTGTGGGCTGATGGCCGCGCTCATCCTCGCCCAGATGGGGTTGAAACCGATCATTCTCGAACGTGGCAAGCCCGTTCGCGAGCGCACCGTGGACACGTTCGCTCTTTGGCGGAAATCCGAACTGACACCCGAGAGTAATGTGCAGTTCGGCGAGGGCGGGGCAGGGACCTTCTCTGACGGCAAGCTGTACACGCGCGTGAACGATGCGCGTCATCTGGGCCGGAAGGTGCTGGATGAGTTTGTTCGCGCTGGTGCGCCGGAGGAAATCCTTTATCTTTCCAAGCCCCATATCGGGACTTTCCGTCTTGTGTCGATGGTTGAACACATGCGGGAGGAAATCGTGGCGGCCGGTGGCACCTACCGGTTCTATTCCCGCATGGACCAGCTTATTCTCGACGAGCAGCACAAGGTGCGCGGTGTACGTCTGGCGGACGGCGAGGAAATTCCGGCGACGCATGTCATTCTGGCTGTCGGGCACAGCGCCCGGGACACGTTCGAGATGCTGCACGCCGAAGGTGTGGCGATGGAGGCCAAGCCTTTCTCGATCGGCGTGCGGATCGAGCATCCTCAATCCCTGATCGATGCCGATCAGTTCGGACCGCAGGCCGGATCGAAGATCCTTGGGGCAGCGGACTACAAGCTGGTGCATCGCACGGAAGACGGGCGCGGAGTCTACTCCTTCTGCATGTGTCCCGGCGGAACGGTGGTGGCCGCGACTTCGGAACCTGGGCGCGTCGTCACCAACGGCATGAGCCAGTATTCCCGCGCCGAGCGGAATGCCAATGCAGGGATCGTGGTCGAGCTGCGGCCCGGTGTGGACTATCCTGCCGACCCACTCGCAGGCGTTGCTTTCCAGCGTCACTGGGAGAGTCGGGCGTTTATCGCAGGTGGGAGCGATTATCGCGCGCCTGCTCAACGGGTTGAGGATTTTCTGGCCGCACGCCCCTCGACTCATCTGGGGAGTGTCGTTCCGTCCTATCGGCCCGGTGTGACGCCGACGAGTCTTGATTCCTGCCTGCCGGATTTCGTCTGCGCGGCCATCCGCGAGGCCCTGCCGTCCTTTGCCCGCAAGTTGTCCAGCTTCGCTCTTGGCGATGCGGTGATGACCGGTGTGGAGACGCGCACATCGTCGCCCCTCCAGATCCCTCGTGGGGATGATGGCGAAAGCCTGAACACGCCGGGTCTGTATCCGGCAGGTGAAGGCGCTGGCTATGCGGGCGGCATCATGTCGGCCGCGATGGATGGCATTCGCGTTGCCGAAGCCGTGGCGCTTTCCTTCGGCGGTCGGAAAGCTGTCGGACTGTTGAGGGGCAAGTCGGACAGCCTCGTCTGAACCGTTATGTGTGCGGGCTTGCGAACCAAGCCCGTTTCAGGCTGTTGTTGGATGAAGAAGAAGCCGGGTTCACCCCGGCCGGAAAAGGAGCCGTTCCATGCGTGCCGTCGGATATCAGAAATCGCTGCCTGTCACGGATGAAAATGCGCTCGTCGATATCGAGCTGCCTGTTCCCGAAGCAAAAGGGCATGACCTGCTGGTCGAGGTGAAGGCTGTTTCGGTCAATCCGGTGGACACCAAGGTGCGGATGCGTGCTGAACCCGCACCCGGACAGTGGAAGATACTGGGGTGGGATGCGGCTGGCGTTGTCAAAGCGGTCGGCCCGGATGTGAAGCGGTTCCAGCCGGGTGATGAGGTCTATTACGCCGGAGCGGTGACACGGCAGGGCTGTAACAGCGAGTTCCATCTGGTCGATGAGCGCATTGCCGGTCACAAGCCACGCTCCCTGAACTGGGCCGAAGCGGCGGCGATGCCTCTTACGACCGTCACTGCCTGGGAAATGCTTTTCGATCGGCTGGATATCACCCGTCTGGTGCCCGGCGCGGCTCAGGCTATTCTTATTATCGGAGCGGGCGGTGGCGTGGGGTCCATGGCGGTGCAACTTGCCCGTCGGCCCGGCAACATCACCGTCATCGGCACGGCATCCCGTCCAGAGACGTTCGAATGGGCCAGGTCGCTTGGGGCGCATTACATGATCGATCACAGGCAGAAGCTGGCGCCGCAGATCGAGGCTTTGGGGATTGGCGCTCCGGGCTATGTGTTCTCCATCACCCAGACCGACAGGCATTTCCCCGATGTCGTGCAGCTTATCGCGCCACAGGGACGTTTCGGTCTGATTGATGATCCGCCGTCTCTGGATATCATGCCGTTCAAGGCGAAGAGCGTTTCCGCTCATTGGGAACTGATGTTCACGCGCTCCACCTTCCAGACGGCTGATATGATCCGTCAGGCGGAGATTCTGGAAGAAGTCTCCAGTCTCGTGGATGCCGGGGTTTTGCGGACGACCCTGAATGAGGTGCTGGGACCGATCAATGCAGCCAATCTGCGAAAAGCTCATGCCCTGCTGGAAAGCGGGACAGTGAAGGGGAAGATTGTGCTGGAAGGGTTTGGTTCTTAATTTCTGCAAATGTTTTTACTATTTCATAGTTTTTATAAAATATTCTGCAAATTAAGTGTTTTCTTTGGGAATTCTTTATTAATTGGAAGGCGTTGCGTTGTTCGGAATTGCTGATTTTTTCAAAAAAAGAAAGTATCTGAAGAAGATAACGCCGCATGCAAAGACATTTTTGTTAAAAATGATCGTGCCGAGGACAATAAACAGACTCTAAAAATAGACCATAATGATTGTTTTTGTTTAATAACCCATCATGGAACAATCCTGTTCGCTGATTCTGATGGCTCTTTAAGGCATGTTCTGCCAGCAAAGAATGTCAGGCCGATATTGGGAGTAAATGTAAAAGGTGGAGTCTGGCTGGTTCGGGAATTAGAAGATGGTCGATATGAATCCTTGGTCTCAGATGCGGGCTCTGAAAAAATTCGATTTTCATCAACAGAGCAACCATCCATTTTAAGTATTGGTGGCAGTATCCATGATGGAGTTTCATTCTCTTTCGGAGGGAAATATCTTATCTGCTTCCCGGATGGGACGGCGTCTTTCAGTAGCGAGAATTTAGGGGCGTGGGAAAATTTAGCTTTAATTTCGTATGAGACATTTCAGTGGTTTCTTTCCGCGGATAAACAGGGATGGTTTGATTGCATTACTGAGGAAAAAATTTCTTTTCAGTCGTTTAGAAAACAAGATGCTCTGACTTATATGGATTGTGGCGCCTTTTCATACCGTCTAAGTGGGCGGCCAGGCCCCGTTATTGTTTCCGGAGAACAATCGACGCAGGCTTTTATTTTTGATTCGTTTCAAAGACGCCGCAACATCGTGCGCTATAATCCGCTTGTTTATTTTTGTGTATTTGGTGATGATGAATACTATCAATGCTGCGCTTTGGCGCTCACCTCTCTCAGGCGCTTTGGATTATATGAAGGTGATGTTTTTATTGTCGCTGACCGTGATTCAAACGAAACACTGAGCTTCTTTCCTGAGGATGTTCATCGCAATACTCACATTGTGCAGGCATCTGACGCAGATCATTTATTTGAAAGATATAAGATTTTCGAACATAGAATTGATGGATATTCGCCAGTTCTTTATTTGGATACAGATATTATCATTTCAAGTGATATTAATGGGATTATCAAAAAAGCAGCTTTTCAGGATGGTTTCCATCTCTATCGTGAAGCGGCGGGAGAAGCCGATTTAATCAAAGTCACGCAGTGGGATGTGATTGCTAATTGGTGGGGCGCATGGATGATAGGAAGGGAAGGAGAGATAGGAGATCTATCTTTTTGGCGAGCAACTTCCGGTATAATGCTCTTCAGTGATTTACCAGCTACACACAGAATGTTCGAGACGGTATGTCGCGTAGGGAAACTCACACGGCGACATGAAATCGACTGGTTCGGAGACCAGCCTGTGTTGAATTATGTCGCTACTCAGACAGAAATGGTCGATATAGAATTATTGAAAGATAAATCTCTGAATAGTGCTTATGTAGATCACTTTATGTCAAATAGAGCGCGGTTTCTAATGCATATCTCTATGGGGGTAGGCGAAGGAAAGAAGAAATTTCCAATCATGAAAGAGTTATTCGACACATTGTCTGCATGATTTATCGAAAGAGATAAATTGGCGCGACCGTCGTCGCGCCTTTATTGTCAGTCATTGAGAAACGGATAATCCGTATAGCCCTCGGCACCCTGACTATACCAGGTTTTCATGTCATCCTTCGCCACCGCCTGATTTTCCTTCAGACGACGTACCAGATCCGGGTTCGAGATAAAGGGGCGTCCGAAGGCAATGGCATCCGCCACGCCTGATGACACCGTCTCAATCGCCTCTTCGCGCGTATAGTCCTGATTTAGAACGAGTGGTTTTTTGAACACTTCGCGGATGGGACCATGCAGTTTGGGCTGATCCGTTTTGCCGAATGTGCCGTTTGGTCCCGGTTCACGCAGTTCGAGGAAGGCGATGTCAAAATCGTTCAGCATCTTCGCCGCAGGAACAAAAACCTGTTCCGGATGACTGTCGATGCAGCCCTGTGTGTCACCGTTCGGAGAGAGGCGGACCGAAGTTCTGTCAGCGCCAATAGTCTCAACGACCCGTTCCGTCACTTCCCGTAGGAAACGAATGCGGTTTTCAGGAGAGCCACCATATTCGTCCGTCCGGTGATTGGTGCCATCCCGCAGAAACTCATCGACCAGATAACCATTTGCAGCGTGAATTTGCACGCCGTCGAAGCCAGCAGCCAGAGCGTTACGTGCCGCGTTCTCGTAGTCGTTGAGAATGCGGGCGATGTCGGTTTTCGTCAGTTCTCGTGCCTGCTCGGGTGGCTGCTTGCCATCATAGGTATGCAGGGCTTCAGGTGCGAATGTCGGGGAGCATGACACAGGCTGAGTGCCGGTCACGCTTGAGTGCACCATGCGTCCCATATGCCAGATCTGGGCGATGATCTTGCCGCCTTTTTCATGGACGGCAGCGGTGACCGGTTTCCAAGCTTCGACCTGTTCCTGTGACCACAAGCCGGGCGCGTATGGCCAGCCCAGACCCTCCCTGCTGATGCCGGTTGCTTCCGAAATGATCACGCCAGCACTCGCCCGCTGACCATAATACTCGGCCATCAGGGGTGTCGGAACGTGCTCTCGTGTGCTGCGTCCACGGGTAAGGGGGGCCATGAAAATACGGTTTTTTGCCTGAATGGCGCCAACTTGGATGGGATCAAACAGACTGGGCATAACAAATCCTGTTCAGCGATGACTTCCACAATTAGGAGGTGGCGTCGGGGAGATGCAATTACAATCCGGATGACCGATACTTTATCGTTTTTCAGGCACAGCTTTCTTGGCGACCATTGGCTTTTCAGCAGTCTTAGGGCTTATCTTGGCCGCAAAAATCCGGCCCTGCCGGTAAAACAACCAGACGTGATGCGTCGCGAACCAGTCAGACCCAAGCAGCATATCCACACCCTGCTCTGAGATGGGCGCAACAGTGAGAACGGGATTGGTTTCCGTTTCCCTGCCGATGGTGAGGGTGTGAAAATGGTGCCAGCGATAGACGGTCTCCCTTCCATCCACTCCCGCCGTGGTGCCGCCCGGATCGACGTCGAGCTGGCTATCCGTCACGCCTATGGCTTTCGCGGCCCGGCGCGAAAGAATGCGTGAGCGCGCACCGCTGTCCAGAAGCGCGGTCAGTTCATGGCCGTCCAGCCGGACTTTCAGCACGATGCGATGACCGGTTTCCTCACCTTGCAGTTCATCCCACTCCCGGGCCGGTTCATCCGGAGGGGTCAGTGTGCAGCTATCCGGCGTCTTGCTGGGGGATGCCCACATGGCGAGCCGTCCATGTGGGGCGTCGATTTCCAGCACGTCATGCGCCAGCACATCTCCGCCGAGGAGCCCTTCCACGGGGGGATTGATGTTCGGACGGCTGGGTAGGAAACCGAGCGGCATGGACACCGGACCGAATCCCGCATTTCCTACCCGAAGGCTCGGGACGATCACATTCGGGACAACCCCTCCTGATCCGCCGGTGCCGCTGACATGGGTGAAGGCATGCGGATCTTGCGGCAGGTTCAGAAAACGGGCGAGCCAGGGTGAGATAAGGCTGCCCTCCGATCCCGTATCGACAATGAAACTGACCGTACGGTCAGCCACTGTGACGGGAGCGGAGAGAAAGCCGAGATCGTTCCGCAAAGGAGCGTCCATGATCTGCGTGAGCGGACAGGATGCGGCCTTCGCGTCACCCGCCACACAAAGAGTCAACGCGCCCAGCCCGAGCGCTGGCATTATTGCAAACAGGGACAGGCGCGACACGACGTCAGTTCTTTCAGCCGAGATGATCGGCGAAACGGTCTGTGGTCTCGAGGAGGGCCGACAGGATGCCGGGTTCCGACAGGGCATGGCCCGCATCGTCGATCAGCCGGAAGGCAGCCTCGGGCCATGCACGATGCAGATCCCATGCCGTCTTCACAGGAGTGGCGATGTCATAGCGTCCCTGAACAATGACGGCGGGAATATGCCGGATGCGATCCACATCGCGGATCAGCTGACCCTCCGCCAGCCAGCCCGCATTGACGAAATAGTGATTCTCGATGCGCGAGAAGGCGAGGGCGTATGTTGGATCTTCATGCTGCTTCACCATGTTCGGTTCTGGCAGCAATGTGAGCGTCGAGCCTTCCCAGACGGACCATGCAAGAGCGGCTTTTTCACGCTCGACCGGATCGTCGCCGGTCAGGCGGCGGTGGTAGGCGGCCATGAGATCGTCACGTTCGTTTTCCGGAATGGGTGCAAGAAAGCCTTCCCACAGGTCCGGATAGAGCCACGCGCCGCCGCCCTGATAATACCAGAGCAGTTCTTCCCGCCGCAGTGCAAAGATACCGCGCAGAGCCAGCGCCATCACACGGTCGGGATGGGTCTCGGCATAGGCGAGGGCAAGAGTGGACCCCCACGATCCACCGAAAACGACCCATTTCTCGATGCCGACCATTTCCCGCAGCCGTTCAATGTCGGCAACGAGATGCCACGTCGTGTTGTTCTCCAGCGAGGCATGGGGTGTCGAGCGTCCGCAGCCGCGCTGGTCGAACAGCAGGATGTCATAACGGGCTGGATCGAACATGCGGCGCTGCATGGGTGAACACCCGGCGCCGGGACCGCCATGCAGGAACACGACCGGCAGGCCGCCCGGTGTGCCGCAGCGCTCCCAATAGATGAGATGCCCTTCACCAGTATCGAGATGACCGTGAGCGTAGGGTTCGATAGAGGGATAAAGAGTGCGTGGGGCGTGGGTCATCATCAATCTCCTGCCGTTTTGGAGGCGCGGGGGTGGGCTTTCTGCCAGACTTCGAGAAGTCGGGCTTCGTCGGCAAGGGTGTAGCGCTGCGTCGTGGACAGGCTGGCATGTCCGAGCAGCTCCTGAATCACGCGCAGGTCCGCGCCGCCTTCCATCATATGGGTGGCGAACGAATGGCGCAGGGCATGGGGTGTGGCGTGTTCTGGCAGGCCCTCGCTCCTGCGCCATTCCCGCATGGCCTTTTGCGCGACAGCAGCATTGAGTCGACCGCCCCGCACACCAGGAAAAAGCGGTTCATTCCGGGCCGGGGTAGGGTGAAAGCTCCGCCAGCGTTGCAAGGCTTCAGAGACACGCGGCAGGAGTGGCACGAGCCGTTCCTTGTTGCCCTTGCCGCGGATGCGGAACACGCCGGTGGACAGCGCCTCGTCGAAGTCACCGATATTCAGGCCCAGCGCTTCGGAAATACGCAGGCCCCCGCCATAGAGAAGAAGAAACAGCGCCTTGTCGCGCTCCTGAGCCATGCTGTTCACTTCCAGCATGCCGATTCCCTCGCCCGCCTCAAGAGCTTTCGGCACGGGAAGCGGGCGGGGCAGGGGCTGCTTTGTGCGGGGCGTGGCAAGCAGGCTGGGCGCGGGATTCTCCACACCGAGATAACGGCCAAGGAAACGGAAGAAGGATCGCAGGGCCGAGACCCGGCGGGAGCGGGTGCGCGCCGATTTGTCGCGTGTCGTCGGGCGCTTGCCGAGGCGCGGCGTGAGGGCCTGCGTCTGTTCATGCGCGAGCCACGCGCGGAGATCGGAGAGGCTGGCGGTGGCCAGTGTGTCGAGGGTCGGTTCACCGCCGTGATGGCTGGTCAGAAAGGTCAGAAAGCGGGAGAGATCGCCCCGATAGGCATCGATGGTATGGAGCGACGCGCCGCGTTCCGAGGTCATCCACCCGAGGAACTGTCGCATGGCGTCTTCGGCCTTCAACGCATATTCCTCTGCAAGGGGGCGAGACAGAACGCCGGGAAGGGGTTAGAGAAAGCCATCATGGTGCAGAGCAGCCTACTGGAACCTCCGCCTTCGCGAAAGCGTGTGTCTGTCCTGTTACCGCTGCCGTTTCCTCATCCGCTGGATTATGCCGTTCCCGAAGCGCTGGTCGACTCGCTTGCGCCCGGCGATGTGGTGGTCGTGCCGCTTGGCGGCCGACGTGAGACGGGTGTGATCTGGGAACAGACGAAGCTGCCTGCCGATCTGGCGCCACCGCCGCCGCCGGACATTGCTGCTTCCCGTCTGCGTCCCCTGAAGGAACGGCTGGACCTTCCGCCGCTGTCCGCCGAACTGCGCCAGTTCATCGACTGGGTGGCGGCCTATACGGTGTCACCGCCCGGCATGGTGCTGGCGATGGCCCTCCGCTCGCATCTGCGCGGGGAGCAGGCCGCACCGGGTGTGGGGTGGGTGCGTGACGGGGAGCCACCGGACAGCTTGCGGATGACTCCGGCGCGTCGCGCGGTGCTGGAGGCGTTGCCTGCCGGAGCCGAGCCGGTGACGATGGGGGATCTGACGCAGACGGCTGGTGTCGGTATCTCGGTCGTTCGCGGGCTGGCGGATGCTGGCGTGCTGCGGAGCGTGCTGATGGCAGCGGCCTCGCCGTTCGCGGAACCGGATGCGCTGCATAACCTTCCGGTTCTGGAAGGCGATCAGGCTCTCGCGGCGAGCGAGTTGCGGGCACGGGTGGATGAGCGCGCTTTCTCGGCAACCTTGCTGGAAGGTGTGACCGGGTCCGGCAAGACCGAAATTTATCTCGAAGCCGTGGCGGAATGTCTGGCGCACGGGCGGCAGGCGCTGGTGCTGTTGCCGGAAATCGCCTTGTCGGCCCAGTGGATGGACCGTTTTGCCCGACGCTTCGGTGTGCGGCCAGCGGTCTGGCATTCCGAGATCGGTCAGAAGGCTCGGCGGCTGACATGGGCGGCTTGCGAGGATGGGTCGGCGAAAGTGATCGTGGGGGCACGCTCGGCGCTGTTCATGCCTTTCAGCAACCTCGGGCTTGTGATCGTCGATGAAGAACACGAGGCTGTTTTCAAGCAGGAGGAAGGCGTCACCTATAACGCACGGGACATGGCGGTCGTGCGGGCGCGGCTGGCGAAGGTTCCCATCGTGCTGGCCTCGGCGACGCCAAGCCTTGAGACACTGAACAATGTCGAAACCGGTCGTTACAGGCATCTGGTGCTGACGGCACGGCATGGCGGCGCGACCATGCCGGAAACCCGGCTGATCGACATGCGTGAAAATCCGCCGCCGCGTGGCCTGTTTCTCTCGCCCGTTCTGGTGGAGGCGGTAAAGTCGCGTCTGGAACGTGGCGAACAGGCGATGCTGTTCCTGAATCGCCGTGGTTATGCGCCTCTCACGCTCTGTCGCACCTGTGGACACCGGATGGAGTGTCCGAACTGCACCTCATGGTTGGTTGAGCACAGAAAAAAACGTGTTCTGGCCTGTCATTATTGCGAACATACCGAACCTGTTCCCCATGCCTGCCCGACCTGCGGGGCCGAGGATAGTCTGACAGCCATCGGTCCGGGTATTGAACGGATCACCGATGAAGCCCGCAGCGAGTTTCCGGATGCGCGGATCATGGTGATGGCCAGTGATACGCTTGGTGCGCCTGCGGCGATGGCAGAAGCAGTCGGAAAGATATCACGCCGGGAAGTTGACCTCATCATTGGCACGCAGATCGTTGCCAAGGGCTGGCATTTTCCGCATCTGACGCTTGTTGGCGTGGTGGATGCGGATCTCGGGCTTGGTGGTGCGGATTTGCGGGCAGGGGAGCGAACGATGCAGCTTCTGCATCAGGTGGCGGGGCGCGCTGGTCGTGCTGAAGCTGCGGGTGAAGTGCTGCTTCAGAGTTTCACACCGGAGCATCCCGTGATGCAGGCGCTGGTATCCGGCGATTTCGCGGCCTTCATGGCGGAAGAGGCGGACCAGCGCAGGCCGGGTTTCTGGCCGCCTTTTGGTCGTCTGGCGGCCCTGATTATCAGTTCCGAAAATGCCGATGCTGCGGATAATGCAGCACGTCAGCTTGGGATTTCCGCTCCCCATGGAAACGGGGTCGAGGTTCTGGGGCCGGTGCCCGCGCCGATTGCCGTGCTGCGCGGGCGGCATCGGCGACGTCTGTTGTTGCGGACGCATCGGAACATCGCCGTGCAGCCGATCCTGCGACGCTGGCTGGGGCAGGTGACACTGACAAGTGCTGTGCGGGTGGATGTGGACGTGGACCCGATTTCGTTCATGTGAGGAGAGGCTCCGTCGGGGAAACGGAGCCTCCTGATAATAGCAGGATCAGTGTGGGCGATGATCTGCCAAGACAATCAGGCGCCAGCGAATGAGACCCTGATTTTGGGTATGTTCATGGTGATTTTGCGGAGGGAGGCTATGGCCTTGAGCGATAGCCATTTCCCTGCCGCAGCCTTCACAGCGATAGATCCCTGCATGAGATGCGGGGCTTCCAGGGGTATGAATGCTGTCAAAAACAGAATCATTCGTGGAAGTAATAAGCGATGGATATTTGTAGAGTGCCATATTGGCCTCCCTTGTAAAAGAGAGCCGCTTGACCATACGCCCTTTGTTCACACATAAAAGCTATGTGCACCAAGCATAAAGGCGCATTCCCACTACGGCTCGACGTTGTGGGTCGAAAGGGGTCGGACTGCAACCTCCGGCCCCTTTCTTTATGTCTGAACCCTCAATACCGATATTTTGATGTAATGTGAAGAAGGTTAACGCCTTCTGGTTGTATTTTTTTTTAATGGAGGGTTATTCAACCTTAAGTTGTTCGTTAAGGATTCTACGGTGAGCTAGTGAGGGGCTTCCTGCCAGACCTTACGCACCCTCACTCCCCACTCAAAATATAAGGGCTTTTCTCCTCGCACAGCCGCTGGCGCAACCATCGCGCTGCGGGGCCATGCGGTTTCTCCCTGTCCCACACAACAGAGAGTGGTACCTGTGGGTGGCCGGCGTCGAACAGCAGTTCAGGTGTGACGATAAACGGCGCAGTGGGGGAGGTTGCCAGCACATGCTCGGACACGAAGGCCCAGCCCACCCCGTGTTTCACCATTTCCAGAATGACCCAGTTGCTTTCCACCCACCAGACTTCTGCCGCGATCCGCAACTGCTGCCGATCGGGTTTTCGTCCACGGGAGGCAACGAGAATCTGTCGGTGTTGCTTCAGATCCTCCCACTCCACCGGGGCGTTCGCCAGTGGATGATTTCGGCCACAGACCAGCCTGAGTGGAACGCGCCCGATGGTGCGGAAATCAAGATCGGCAGGTGGTTTCTCCTGCTGCCACATCACTCCGAGATCGGCGCTTCCGAGCCGCACCATGTCTCCCACATCTTCCATCAGGGGGAGCAGCAGCTCGAGTTCCACATGCGGAAACTGTGAGGCAAAATCCTGAAAGACGGGGCCAAGAGCCATTTCCGGGTAAAGTTCATCAATAGCGACGACCAGCCTGTTTTCCACGCCTTCTTCAAAAGAACGCGCCACGCCGACCAGATGGTCCCGGCGATCAAGCACCACCCGCGCTTCTTCCAGCAAGCGTTGCCCCGCTTCTGTCAGCACAGGCAGGCGCCCTTCGCGACTGAACAGGGCAATGCCGAGATCTGTTTCCAGATTGCTGACATGGGTGCTGATGGCGGACTGGGCGCGTCCCAGTTTGCGTGCCGCAGCGGAGAAAGAGCCACTGCTGGCGACTTCTGTGAACGCCTGCAACTGTTCGAACGAAATGCTCACTGATCCATCACCAAAACAGATGGTTTCTAACTTTTATTTCCCGAAAATGATGATACTCAGCCCGGTATGTCAACTGAAACCACTATTTCCCCTCCCGCCATGCGCTCTGGCCCGGACCGTATCCGACATGCTCTCCTGTTCGAATGTATGGCCCTTGCCCTTGTGATTCCGACTGGAAGTTTGCTGTTCGGCATTAAAGCCTCGGACATGGGCGTCATTGGCGTGTTCAGCGCAGTTACAGCAACGATCTGGAATTATCTGTTCAACGGGCTTTTTGATCGGACGATGATTCGTCTGAAAGGCTCGACCCGCAAAACGCTGACGCTGCGGGTTGTTCACACGCTGCTTTTCGAGGCGGGACTTCAGGTCGTTCTGCTGCCTGCCATCGCGGCTTATCTTGGTGTTTCCATCATGGAGGCACTTTCGCTCAATACAGCGATTGCCGTGTTCTATCTGTTTTATGCCTTTTTCTTTAATATGGGATATGATGCTGCGTTCCCCCTGCACGCTTCTCGCATGGCGGGAAACAGGGAAATGGCTGTCTCTGCTGAGTAGAAACGTGTTTTTCTGAAACGTTGTGACTGAAAAACAGCTTTCTTTATCTCAGGCAAAGCGAAGCTTCGTGCTTGCACCCCGGAGTGGGCTGAGTCCTGTTGCGTCGACCATCCGGACGATATTCCGAGCGTGCACAGACGCCGAGGAAAGAGTTGAAATCGCCACTCCCGTGCAAGGAATAAGAGACTGTTTCAAAAGCTCTCTGCTGAGGGGCGCACCTGATAATGCCCGCGACCAATGTGGGTTTTTGACCACCGAAGCGAAATAGCCATGCGGGCCATGAGCAACGGCACGCCAGCAGAGAGCTTTTGAAACAGCCTCCAAAAGAACAGGCTGCCGCATGAACGGTTGCACGTTCAAAAGCGAAAATCATGTGAAGTGAGGCGCCGTCGTCCGGGTGATGCAGCAGGCCCCTCACAAGACATCCGTTATCTGGGCACGAGCAGATGAAGCAGCGATGCCGCAGCGAAAAAGGCGGCTGTGCTGAGCGCCCAGATGGCAACGAACCAGCCGATACGCACGGCGAGAGCGCGAGGCGCGCCCTCTCCGTTGCCTTTCACGAGATCAATGGTAGCCATCTGTTTCCGTCACCTTTCCGCGGAACACGCGATAGGAATAAATCGTGTAGGTCAGGATGATGGGCAGAAGGATGACCGTGCCCACAAGCTGGAAGAATTGGCTGGAGGGTGGGGAGGACACATCCCACAGCGTTAGTGTCGGTGGCACGGCGTAGGGCCAGATCGTGATGCCAAGGCCGGAAAGGCAGAGGAAAAACCAGCCAAGAGCGCAGAGAAACGGCACGCGGGAGTGTCCCTGACGCAGCCCTCTGACAAGCAGCATTCCCAGAACGATAACAAGGATCGGGACGGGTGCGACGAAGGCGATGTTCGGCCAGTCCGTCCAGCGGCGCAGATAGGGGGCATGCAGCAGCGGCGTCCAGAAACTGACCGCTACGATGCAGGCAAACAGACCAACTGCAAGTTTGGCGGCCCACCGGCGGCATGACTCTTCCAGCGGACCCGTCGTGCGCCACACCAGCCATGTTGCGCCAAGCAGGGCATAGCCGCACATCACGGACAGGCCGCACAGGATACTGAACGGCGTCAGCCAGTCGAGCGGGCCACCGGAAAAGTCGCCATCCGTGACTTTCACGCCCTGAATGACGCCCCCGAGGATCGTGCCCTGACAGAACGCAGCGACTCCCGATCCTGCCATGAAGCCGACATTCCACAGCTTCTGACGCGGCGTGTCTTTGGTCATGACGCGAAATTCGAACGCCACACCTCGAAAGATCAGGGCCAGAAGCATGAGGACGATCGGCAGATAAAAGGCCGGAAGAAGCGTGCCATAGGCCCCGGGGAACACTCCGTAAAGTACGGCCCCTCCCAGAACCATCCACGTCTCGTTTCCGTCCCATACAGGGGCGATCGTGTGCATCATCACGTCCCGACGACCACGGTCATGCTCCATTGCGAAGAGCATGCCGATACCGAGATCGAACCCGTCGAGAATGACATAGATCGTAATGGCGGCGATCAGAATGACGGCCCAGATAATGGGGAGCCAGTGTGCAAAGTCCATCATGCTTCAGGCTCCCTTTTCAGAAGACGCTTCTATGGTTTTCGGGTGCATTCCCGTCGCCAGAATATCAGCGGGGTGCGAGGCGTTGGTGTCGTGCTCGCCTTCTTCCGGTGCTCTCCCCAGCAGGCGCAGAAGGATGCCCATCCCGGAGCCGAACACGATGACGTAGACGATCACGAACGCTGTCATCGAGATCTCCATGCTGGAGAGGACGATGGGTGAGACGCTGTCCGTTGTGCGCAGCAGCCCGTAGACGGTCCACGGCTGACGTCCGACCTCCGTGGTCACCCAGCCGCACAGCAGTGCAATAAATCCTGCGGGAGCCATGCACAGCGTCACACGGTGAAACAGCGTGCTGGTAAACAATGTTTTACGGCGTCGAAGCCACAGTGACCACACGCCCACCAGCACCATGAGAACAGCAAGTCCGACCATGATGCGGAACGAAAAGAAGATGATGGGCGACGGTGGCCGCTGATCCCGCGGGAAATCCTTCATGCCCGGAACCTTGCCTTCCAGACTGTGAGTCAGGATCAGGGAACCGAGCAGAGGCACCTTTATGGCATAATCAGTATGTTCGGTCTGCATGTTTGGAATGCCGAACAGCAGTTCCGGAGCCCGACCTTCCGTATCCCAGTCGCCCTCCATCGCGGCGATTTTTGCAGGCTGGTATTCCAGCGTGTTCAGACCATGCGCGTCACCAGCCAAAACCTGCAGGGGCGCCACGACGGCGGCCATCCACATGGCCATTGAGAACATCATCCGCACTGGTTCGCTGGCGGTCACTCCCTTCCGGCGTGCCTTCAGCAGATGCCAGGCTCCCGTTGCCCCCACAGCGAACGCGACGGAGAGAAACGCAGCCAGCCCCATATGCAGCAGACGGAAAGGGAAAGAGGGATTGAATATGATGGCGAGCCAGTCATCAGGCAGGAAACGGCCGGTGGCCGGGTCGATGGTGTAGCCTCGCGGGGTCTGCATCCATGAATTGGAGGCGAGGATCCATGTCATCGAAATCAATGTGCCGACCGAGACGCAGCAGGTGGCGGCAAAATGCAGCCCGCGCCCAACCTTATTCATGCCGAACAGCATCACGCCAAGAAAACCGGCTTCCAGGAAGAAGGCAGTCATGACTTCGTATGAGAGCAGAACACCGGTAATCGGGCCGGCTTTTTTCGAAAAGAGCGACCAGTTGGTGCCGAACTCATAGGACATGACCAGTCCGGAGACGACCCCCATGCCGAAGACGATGGAAAAAGCCTTGATCCAGTAACGGTAGAGATCGAGAAAGACGTCGCGCCCTGTTTTCAGCCACAGTCCTTCGAGAACAGCCAGATAGGCGGCAAGCCCGATGGAAAAGGCAGGGAAGATGATATGAACGCCCACGGTAAAGGCGAATTGGAAGCGCGCGAGAAGAAGCGCGAGGTCATGGGCATTCTGCATGATGACTGTCCGGAAAGCGTGACATGGGTATTCCCACCAAAAAACAGGCTGATCGTCCCTACTTAGCAGAGAAGCGTTCGCGACGATGACGGGTTCCCTTGCAGGGAGGTCACGAATTTTCAATTGTTCGCCTAAGACAGTGCGTTATTGTCCGTCCAAGACTTTTTGCTCATGATATTATTCATCCTGCTTATAATGATGAGCGTCTCTTTTTGTGCTCCGGTTATTTTGCTAGTGACCACATTTGTCGTCTGCATCTGGCGTTTTATGCTGAATAGCTGTCGTTATATGAATGTCATGTGAAGGGAGTTCCTGTCCTTTGGTCACGCCTCAACCCGTTGATACGAAACTGACCCGGTCGGCGATTTTTCTCGTCGTGACTCTGAATGACAGCGCGGGTGATGGCGTTCAGATCAGGAATCTGATGGGAGATTTATCTTCTCTCGTGCGCGGGGTTGGGTTTCGAATCCCCGATGGAAGACTGAGTTGCGTGACAGGCATAGGTTCGGAGGCATGGGACCGGCTGTTTGGCGCTCCTCGTCCGAAAGACCTCCATCCGTTTCAGGAAATCAACGGCGTACATCATGCGCCTTCGACGGCGGGCGATCTTCTCTTTCACATTCGCGCCGCACGGATGGATCTCTGCTTCGAGCTTGCAGCCGCCATCGTCTCCAGATTGCAGGATATGGCGACGGTTGTGGATGAGGTTCACGGCTTCAAATATTTTGATGAGCGCGATCTGCTGGGCTTCGTGGACGGCACGGAGAATCCCGCCGGTCAGGCGGCGATTGATTCGACCATCGTGGGAGATGAGGATGCAGCCTTTGCCGGTGGAAGTTACGTCATCGTCCAGAAATATCTGCATGACCTGAAAAAATGGGATGCCATTCCAACTGAAGTGCAGGAGCACATCATTGGACGCAAAAAGGTATCGGACATAGAACTCGCGGAGGCGGCCAAGCCCAGCTACGCCCATAACGTGCTCACGAACATTGATGAAAATGGCGAGCAGTTGCAGATCCTGCGCGACAACATGCCTTTTGGCGAGATCGGCAAGGGCGAGTTCGGGACCTATTTCATCGGTTATGCGCGGTCTCCGTCCCGGACCGAACGGATGCTGGAGAACATGTTCGTTGGAAAACCTCCCGGTAATTACGACAGGATACTGGATGTCAGCACTGCCGTGACCGGCGTGCTCTTTTATGTGCCCTCCGCCGATTTTCTGGATGGCGCACCGGATATGGACATCAAAGCATCGGCAGCCGGGGAAACAGGCAGCGAGCCCGGCTCGTCAGAAACTGCAGCCGCCCCGCAACTCTCCCCGAAGGAGAGTGGTTCGCTCGGGATTGGTTCTTTGAAACAAGGAAATCTGGCATGAACAATCTTCACCGTCATCTCGCGCCGGTTTCGACCGAGGCATGGACGCAGATCGAGGAAGAAGCGGCGCGCACGATCCGTCGTCACCTCGCGGGTCGTCGTGTCGTCGATACGTCCGAGCCGAAAGGAACCGCCTTCGCCGGAGTGGGAACCGGACGTGGTGCGCAGATCGATGCACCCATTGAGGGTATTCGCGCCGTGCGCCGGGAAGTTCTCCCGCTGGTCGAACTCCGGGTTCCGTTCATCCTGTCTCGTGATGAAATTGACGCGGTGGAGCGCGGCTCGCTCGATTCCGACTGGCAACCGGTCAAGGATGCGGCAAAGAAAATCGCCTTTGCCGAAGATCGCGCCATTTTCGACGGGTATGCTCCGGCGGATATTCCGGGCATCCGCAACGCCACATCGAATACCCATCTGAAACTGCCTGCATCGGCCAAGGATTATCCGTCCGTCATTGCAGATGCACTGAATGAGTTGCGTCTGGCCGGGGTGAACGGTCCCTATTCGGTCGTGCTGGGAGCGCAGGCTTTCACGGCTGTCACCAGCGGTGGCGATGACGGTTATCCCGTCAGCAAGCACATCGAAAGCATGATCGACGGCAAAATCATCTGGGCACCCGCTATTGAAGGCGCTTTTGTCATCTCGATGCGGGGCGGTGATCTTGTTCTCGATATCGGGCAGGATTTTTCGATCGGCTATCTGGGGCACACGGCTGAAACGGTCGAGCTTTATCTGCAGGAGAGCTTTGTGTTCCGCGTGCTGACGAGTGAGGCCAGTGTCGCCATCGATCAGGGCGTGACGCAGGCATCCTGAGCGTTACGTCATTATCCTCTCACTCAAGGAGGGGTGAGGGGAACTGACGACTGGTTTTGCCGGTTTGAGGAATGGCAGCGCGATAGAGGCGACATGCCATTTTCTATCTTCGGGCTGGAAGTGAGTTCGGGTCACTCCTAGCGCTGGCGCATGATCCTGAATCGAAAATCCCTTACCCGGCAGCGGATTTCCAGTGACCGGCGTCCCACACCCGAGAGTGTCAGCCTCTGCCTGACAGAACCTTCAGATCGCCACCAGTCCCCGGACGGCTTCAACTTCCAGCGTTTCAACGGCTCCGCTGGCCACGACCTTGCCGCGATCCAGCACGACCACATTCTGCGCCAGTTCATAGGCGAAATCGAAATACTGCTCGACCAGCAGGATCGCCATGTCGCCCCGGTCACGCAGCATCCCGATCACCGAACCGATATCCTTGATGATGCTCGGCTGGATGCCTTCCGTCGGTTCATCCAGAACCAGCAGGCGAGGGCGGATCACTAGAGCGCGTCCAATGGCAAGCTGCTGCTGCTGACCGCCGGAGAGATCGCCGCCGCGCCGGTCCCGCATTTGCGCCAGAATGGGAAAGAGGTCGTAAATTTCGTCAGGGACTTTCTTCTGTCCGCGTGGCAGGAGACCGAACCCGGTTTCGAGGTTCTCGCGCACCGTCAGAAGCGGGAAAATGTCACGCCCCTGCGGGACGGTCGCAATGCCGCGCCGCGCCCGCTCATAGGCGGGGAGGCGGGTGATATCTTCACCTTCCCACTCGATCTTCCCCGATGACACGGCATGCATACCGGTCACGGCTCGCAGCACGCTCGTCTTGCCCACACCGTTGCGCCCAAGCAGGCATGTCACAGCACCTGCCTGCGCCGAGAGGGAAACGCCGCGCAGAGCGAGGGCGGCACCATAATAAAGCTGGATGTCCTGAACGTTGAGCATCAGTCCGTCTCCTCAGCGCCCGAGATACACTTCGATCACACGCGGATCGTTGCTGACCTGATCCAGCGTGCCTTCCGCCAGGACAGACCCTTCGTGCAGTACCGTGACCTTCACGTTCAGGGCACGGACAAACTCCATGTCATGCTCCACGACGACAACGCTCCGGGTCTGGTTGATTTCACGCAGCAGATCGGCCGTTTCCATCGTCTCCGCATCGGTCATGCCCGCCACCGGTTCATCGACAAGCAGCAGATCCGGCTCCTGTCCAAGCAGCATCCCGATTTCCAGCCACTGTTTCTGGCCATGACTGAGGCCGCCAGCGAGGTCATCGGCGGAAGAGCCAAGCCGGATGGTCCGCAGCAGGTTTTCAATCCGGTCAGCCTCCTCGTTCGTTTTCCGGGCGAAAAGAAGAGCGAACGGTGAGCGAAGTCCCTTGAGCGACAGGAGCAGGTTGTCGCGCACTGTCAGTGCTTCAAACACCGTCGGTTTCTGGAATTTCCGCCCGATGCCGAGACGGGCGATGGCCGGTTCATCCAGTTTTGTCAGGTCATGGTCGTGGAAGCGGACCACACCGGTATCGGGACGTGTCTTGCCGGTGATGATATCCATCATCGTCGTCTTGCCCGCGCCGTTCGGCCCGACAATCGCGCGCATCTCGCCGGGCATCAGAGAAAGCGACAGGTCATTGATGGCCCTGAACCCGTCGAACGTGACCGAGACATGGCTCAGGTCGAGCAGTGTGTCCGTGCTCATGCCGTGCCTCCTTCGGGATCGGTCACTTCAGGCGTTACTTCCGAGGGGCGCACGGGCGTGAAACGCTGCCGCAGCCCCATCAGGCCCTGCGGCAGGAACAGGGTGGTCGCCATGAACAGGGCACCTAGCCCATAGAGCCACATTTCCGGCAGCCACGCCGTGAACAGGGTCTTGCCGAGATTGACCAGTACCGCGCCAAGGACGGCGCCCGAGAGGGTGCCACGCCCGCCCACAGCGACCCAGATGACGGCTTCGATGGAGTTTGCGGGAGCGAATTCACCCGGATTGATGATCCCGACCTGAATGACATAGAGCGCCCCGCCGATCGCCGCGATCATGGCGGAGAACACCCAGACCAGCAGCTTCACCTGCTCGGGCCGGTAGCCCAGAAAGCGTGTGCGGCTTTCTGCATCCCGCACAG
This sequence comes from Acetobacter conturbans, assembly GCF_011516755.1. Taxonomy (GTDB): domain Bacteria; phylum Pseudomonadota; class Alphaproteobacteria; order Acetobacterales; family Acetobacteraceae; genus Acetobacter; species Acetobacter conturbans. The sequence continues at coordinate 88,120 of NZ_WOSY01000004.1, forward strand.
CGATCAGCAGTCGCCCGAAACGGCCTCCGACGAGGTAACGCGACGCCAGCAAAGCTCCGGCAAGGATCAGGGCGCTCAGAAACAGCATGCCGGCACGGGTGTAGGGGCTGTGCAGGTCGAAGCCGAGGATGTCCTTGAAGTCGGTCAGGCCATTATTGCCGCCAAATCCAAAGCCGTTCTGGAAAAAAGCCAGCATCAGCGCATAGGTCAGCGCCTGGGTGATGATCGAGAGATAGACGCCGGAGACGCGGGAGCGGAACGCCAGCCACCCGAACAGTGCGGCCAGTGCGGCTGGCACGACCAGCATCAGGATCAGCGCGACAGGCAGGTGGTCCGAACCCCACCAGTACCAGGGCAGGCTTTTCCATGAGAGGAAGACCATGAAGTCCGGCAGGTCGGCATTTCCGTATACACCGCGCGCGCCGATCTCGCGGACAAGATACATGCCCATCGCATAGCCGCCGAGCGCGAAGAAGGCTGCGTGCCCGAGGGTGAGGATACCGGCAAACCCCCACACAAGGTCCACCGCCAGCGCCAGCATGGCGTAAGCAAGATATTTCCCGGCCAGCGTGATGACAAACGGCGAAATCTGAATCGGGCTGGATGCGGGCAGCAGGCTGCCGATTGCCAGAACGGCGGTCAGGGCGACGACAATGACAGCCGTTACGGACGCGCCCCGAAAGGAGAGAGAGGATGCGTTCACGATTCAACCCCCCGGCCGCGTAGCGGGAACATGCCGCGTGGATGGCGCTGGATATAGAGGATGACGAGCACGAGGATCAGGATTTTCCCCGAGACCGCGCCGACAATAGGCTCCAGCGCCTTACCGCCAACGCCGAGCGTCATGGCGGCGGCCAGTGTTCCCCACAGATTGCCGACACCGCCGAACACGACGACAAGGAAGCTGTCGATGATGTAATTCTGCCCAAGGTTGGGGCTGACATTGTCGATCTGGCTGACGGCAACGCCTGCCAGACCAGCGATGCCGGAACCGAGGCCGAAGGTGAGGGCGTCCACGCGGGCCGTATGGATGCCCATCAGCGCCGCCATGCGACGGTTTTGCGTCACGGCCCGCATCTCAAGCCCGAGCGAGGTCCGGCGTAGCACCAGCATCAGTCCGCCCATGACGGCGATGGCGAAGATCATGATGGCCAGACGATTCAGCGTGATCTCTAGCCCACCCAGATGGAACGAGCCGGACAGCCATGAAGGCGTTATGACAGCCACGTTGGTCGGGCCGAACAGGGAGCGGATCACCTGCTGGAGAATGAGGGAAAGTCCCCATGTGGCCAGCAGCGTTTCAAGCGGTCGCCCATAGAGAAAGCGGATCAGCCCGCGCTCGATCAGAATACCCAGTGCTCCACACACGAGAAAGGCGGCGGGAACGGCAAGGATCAGGCTGAACGACCCGAGCGACGGCGCCACGGACATCACGGCGCGCTGGGTCAGCCATGTCGTGTAGGCGCCGATCATCATCAGTTCGCCGTGGGCCATGTTGATCACGCCCATCACGCCAAAGGTAATGGCAAGGCCCATCGCGGCCAGCAGCAGTACGGAGCCGAGGCTCAGGCCATAAAAGGCATCCTGCCCGAAGCCCCATAGCCGCAGGCTGCGGTCGATGGAGGCAACGGCGTCCTGTGCATCCTTGCGGGTTGCCGGAGCGAGAGCCTCGGAGGTCGTGGCCTGCGTGAGTACGCCGCGTGCATCCAGACCGCCTGCCGCATAGAGTGTGGCCACGGCCTGCCGCTGCGTCTGCTCGTCGGAGGGTGGTGCGCCGGGGGTCAGCAGGGTCGCCGCGCGGGCGTCCTGAAGCATCGTTTTGAGAGAGGCATCGTCGGTCTTGCCCAGCGCGGCGTCGATGGCGGGCAGCATGGCCGGATCGTGACGCTGATAGAGCAGGGTCGCCGCAGCCTGACGTTCGGCAGGAGTGCCAGCGATCAGTTGCAACTGCGCCTCGGCAGCGGCCACAGCCTGACGGACGTGATTGTTGAGACGGACGGGGCGCACCATTTCCGGATCTGGCGTGGCAGCCGCACCTGTGCGTGCATCCTGCCAGCCACTGTCCGTTTGTATGAACAGGCCGTCGCCTTCTTTCGCGGCAAAGAGTTTGTGGTCGGACAGCGCACGCAGCACGGGGAGGGCTCGTGGGCCACCCTCCTGCGCGATCTGGCTGACAGATGTGGCGATGACGTTGAACTGCGTCGTCGTCAGTCCCGAAAAAGCGTCCTCGTCTGCGCGGGCTGTGACCGGCAGAGCAAAGGAAAGACACAGGAGGGCTGCGGCAAGGAAAGTCTTCATGCAGCAATGCTCCTTACGGCCTGACGGGAGCGCCGGTCCCGAAATCGCTACTTTAGCCATGCTTTGCCCCGAGACAGGCTTTTTTCACCGTGTCGTAGTTTCCGCAGCTGATCGGTTTGGTCCAGTCACCGATCAGGTTCTTCGTCTCTGCGACATAGGGCGACCAGGCCATGCCGGGCACTTCCTTCGGTGTCTGCCAGACGACATTGAACTGGCCGTCATCCTGAATTTCACCGATATAGACAGGCTTCGTGATGTGATGGTTCGGCAGGACCTGCGCCGTGCCACCCGTCAGGTTCGCCTGCTTCAGGCCGACCATCGCGTCGATGACCTTGTCATGGTCAGTGGAGCCGACTTTCTCGACCGCCTGCACCCACAGGTTGAAGCCGATATAGGAGGCTTCCATCGGGTCGTTCGTGGTGCGCTTCGGGTTCTTCGTGTAGTCGTGCCACTCCTTGATGAACGCCTTGTTGGCTGGCGTATCGATGCTCTCGAAGTAGTTCCATGCCGCCAACTGCCCGACGAGCGGCTTGGTATCCATACCCGCCAGTTCTTCCTCTCCGACGCTGAAGGCCATGACGGGAATATCGGTGGCGGAGATGCCCTGCGCGGCAAGCTCCTTGTAGAACGGCACGTTGGCATCGCCGTTGATGGTGGAGACAACAGCCGTTTTCTTGCCGCCCGAGCCGAATGACTTGAGCTGCGACACGATGGTCTGCCAGTCGGACTGACCGAACGGCGTGTAGTTCACCATGATGTCGGCATCCGCAATGCCTTTGCCCTTCAGGTAGTTCTGAAGAATCTGGTTCGTCGTGCGCGGATAGACATAATCGGTGCCGACAAGCGCGAAGCGTTTTGCCCCGCCACCATCGGCGCTGAGCAGGTAATCGACGGCAGGAATGGCCTGCTGATTCGGAGCGGCACCGGTGTAGAAGACGTTCCGGCTGCATTCCTGACCTTCATACTGGACGGGATAGAACAGGATGCCGTTCAGTTCCTCGAAGACCGGCAGCACCGATTTACGGGATACGCTGGTCCAGCAGCCGAACACGGACGCCACTTTGTCCACGGCCAGAAGCTGGCGCGCCTTTTCGGCGAACAGCGGCCAGTTGGAGGCCGGATCGACCACTACGGCCTCGAGTGGACGGCCCAGAACGCCACCCTTGCGGTTCTGGAGTTCGACCATCATCAGGATGGCGTCTTTCAGCGTCGTCTCGCTGATGGCCATGGTGCCGGACAGGGAGTGAAGCACCCCGATGCGGATCGGCTCGCCTTTCGGCGTGGCGGCGCTGGCACCTTTCAGTCCTGTCAGCATCGCGGTGGATGCGGCAAGACTGAATTTCGCAAAATCACGGCGAGAGAAACGCGGCGACATCGTCATGACCCCTGTCCTTAACTGAATACTCTTCACGAGCATCATGGTTGGGGCAAAAATTCCCATACGCAAACTTGCGTAGTTTATTACGAAAGTGCATCTGTCATTGATACGCAAATATCCTGAGACGGAGGCATCCGCCGGCGTGCCGAGGCATTCTGCCATACGGTCGCTGCGCATCGTGCGCATGCGGCGTGATTACAATCGTTGGGCGGCTGACCAGTCGCTGGAAGATTATGCGCTGCGGTTCACGGCCCGCTCAGCCCGGGCCGCCACCCCTCTGCGGGCGGCCCTGACCGCGCTTGGTTCGATCTCCTTTCTCGCGCTTGAAGCCATCGGCGGCACGCTGACGATGGCGTTCGGTTTCGGCAATACGGCGCTCGCCATCGCTTTTGTCAGCGTGGTCATTTTTCTCATCAGCCTGCCCATCTGCGCAACGGCGGCCCGGAGCGGCCTTGATATCGACCTGCTCACCCGCGGTACGGGATTCGGCTATATCGGCTCGACGCTGACTTCGCTCATCTACGCCAGTTTCACATTCATCTTTTTCGGCATCGAGGCGGCCATCCTCGCCGCATTACTGGAGCAGATCCCCGGCGTCTCACACGTTCTGGCATGTTGTCTGGCGGCCCTGCTGGTGATCCCATTGGTGACCGGCGGTTTCCGGTTCATCGCCCGTTTCCAGATCTTTTCCCTGCCCATCTGGTTCGCCCTGAATCTTGTTCCGCTGGTGGCGATCATTCATGCCAGACCCGAGTGGATCGGCGAGTGGATGAAATTTCCGGGGCTGTCACCGGACGGTCACCTGAATCTCTTTGCCATCGGCAGCGCCGCATCCGTCATGTTCGTTCTGATCTGCCAGAGCGCGGAGCAGGTCGATTTCCTGCGTTTCATGCCACCGCTGACGCGTGAAAACCGTCTGGGCTGGTGGACCGCGCTGATTGCGGGGGGGCCGGGATGGATCGTCTTTGATGCGGTCAAGCTGTTTGCGGGTTCTTTCCTGGCATGGGCAGTCCTGCATTCAGGATTTTCAGTGCAGCGTGCCGTCCAGCCCCAGCAGATGTATCGGCTCGCTTACGGCACGTTTCTCTCACCTTCACTGGCTGCTCTGGCGACGGCCGCTCTGGTGGTCATCGCCCAGTTCAAGATCAACATCACCAATGCCTATGCCGGCTCATTGGCCTGGTCGAACTTCTTTTCCCGTCTGACCCATTCGCATCCGGGGCGTGTGTTCTATGTCCTGTTCACGGTGGCGCTGGCTCTGCTGCTGATGGTTGCAGGACTGGTCAGCACGATCGAGACGGGGATCATCCTTTATGCCGATCTCGCCGCCGCATGGATCGGCCCGATCGTAGCCGATATCGTGATCTGCAAGCCGATCGGGCTCAGCCCGCCCTTCGTGGAATTCAAACGGGCTCTCCTGCCGGATATCAATCCCGTCGGGGTCGGGGCTGCTGCTGCGGGAGCCGTGGCGGGCATCATGGCGACCGATGGTTTGCTTGGAGCCTACGCCGCGGCATTTTCTCCCTTCGTCGCGCTGGGGACCGCATTTGTGGTCACCCCCATTCTGGCAGCCGCTACGGGAGGACGCACTTATCTCGCCAGACGTGCGCCATCGGGCTGGAATCAACGCCCCTCCATGACCTGCGTGATCTGCGAGCATGTGTTCGAGGCCCCCGATATGGCCCGCTGCCCGGCCTATGGCGGGACGATCTGTTCGCTGTGCTGCTCTCTCGATGCCCGGTGTCATGATCGCTGCAAACCGCAGGCCATGCGTCTGAGCGAGCAGCTCAAGGCTCCGATGGTTCTCCTGCCGGGTTATCTCGCCCGTCTGTTGCAGTCGGCGACAGGCCGGTTTGTCCTGTGCGTAGTGGTCGGCACCGTGGCGATCATCCTCGTCGGGCAGACCTCGCTTGCCCATGAGCACACTTTTCTCGTGCTGTTTCTTCTCGTCGTGCTGGCCTCATGGCTGGTCGTGCTGGGGCAGGAAGGTCGCCGGGTCGCCAGCGAGGAAACACGACGCCAGACGCTTCTGCTGACCAACGAAATACGGGCCCATCAGCGTACGGATGCGGCTCTCAAACGCGCACGGGAAAAGGCGGAAGCTGCCAGTCTTGCGAAAACACGTTATCTGAGCGGGATCAGTCATGAAATAAGGGCACCCCTGAACACGATCATGGGATACACCCAGATCCTGCAAAACGATCTGCGTATCCCGGCTGAACGTCTGGAAGCATTGCGGACCATTCGTGAAAGCGGCGACCACATGACGGGTCTGCTGACCGGTCTGCTGGATATTTCAAAAATTGAAGCCGGACGTATCGAGCTTTATCGGGACCGGATCGCGCTCGGGCAGTTTCTGGAGACGGTCGTTCAGATGATCCGTCCGCAGGCCCACGCAAAAGGTCTGCGTTTTCACTATCGCACGGGTTATCTGCCTCCCGTCGTGATCGGAGATGAACATCGCCTGCGGCAGATCCTGCTCAATCTTCTGTCGAATGCCGTAAAATTCACCCAGACGGGGAACGTGACATTCCATGCCAACTGGCGTGGGCAGATTGCGGAATTTATCATCGAAGACACGGGGCCGGGCATCGCTGCGGCTGATCAGGAACGCATTTTCGAGCCGTTTGAAAGAGCCGCGGGCGATGCCGTGCCAGGCACCGGGCTGGGTCTGACGATCACACGGTTGCTCACCCAGATCCTCGGTGGCGAAATGACGCTGACCAGCTCTTCCGGCAAAGGCGCCCGCTTCCGTGTCCGGCTGCTGTTGTCGGATCGGGAGGAAAATGTGCCTACCTCCCTTCATGGTCTCCCCAAGGGGTATGAGGCACCTCGTCGTCTCGTTCTCGTCGTAGACGATAACGCCGCGCATCGGCGCATGATGCATGAGTTTCTCGGCAGTCGTGGCTTTGAAGTGCGTGATGCTTCAGGTGGACAGGAATGTTTCAGCGTTCTCGAAACATGCGTGCCGGATCTTATCATCCTTGATCTCTCCATGCCGGGGATGGATGGTCGGGAACTGGCCCTGCGTCTGCGGGAGACCCATATCGGTCATGTGCCGATCCTGTTCGTCACGGGAAACATCACGGAGCAGGCTTCCCGTCGCGTTCCATCCCTTGATGACTGCATCGTCTTGCCGAAACCGATTGATTTCCAGATCCTTCTTGATGAAATCGGGCGACTTCTCGATCTGCGCTGGACGTTCGAGACGGCACCGCCTCAGGTTCCACCTGAAGGGCTGGTGCCTGTGGGCTCCGGTGAAGGTCTCGTGCATTCTCCGCGTGGAGAAGTAACCACGCAAGAACCGTATGCAGTGGTCGTGCCGTCCGAGGCGTTGTCAGAACTCAGACAGATACTCAGCACGGGAAATCTTCGCCTGTTCCGCGAAAGGCTTGACCTGCTGGTTGAAACGCGCCCGGATTTGTCGGCTGCGCTCGAACCTGTAAGGGTGGCGGCGAAAACCTATCAGATCGAAGCTGCCAAACGTCTGCTGGAGGATCTGTCGCCATGAATTCCACACCGGCTGTCCGTTCCACTCTTCTCGTCATAGATGACGATCCGGCGGCACTGGGAATGATGGATGATGCGCTGAATGCTGCGGGTTACTCCGTTCTCCTGGCCCAATCCGGAGAAGCCGCGCTTGAGGTGATGGGTCGGAAAGTGCCGGATCTGGTGCTGGTTGATGCCATTATGCCGGGACTGAGCGGATGGGATATCTGCCAGCGGATGAAAGCGGATGGGCCGTTAAACGCCGTGCCGGTCATCTTCATGACGGGTCTTACCGAAATCGAACATATCCTGCGCGCTTTCGAGGCAGGTGCGACCGATTATGTGACCAAGCCGTTCCATTTCGACGAGGTTCTGGCCCGTATCGAGGTTCATCTGGTGGTCGGTCGCCGTATGCGGATGGCTTATGCGGCGCTGGATACTGCCGGCAAGTGCTTCTTTGGTCTGAACGAGGGCGGAGAATTACTGTGGGCAACACCGCACGCCGCACAATTGCTGGCACATCTTCCCGCTGATATCGACCTGCTTGCCTTTCTCATCCCGAAACCTGAACCGGGTTCGGTTCTGATATCTGTGCCGCTGAAGCACGAAATCCTGAGAGTGACTTTCGTGGGGAGGGATACGCCGGGGGAGTGGCTTTTGTCTGCCTCTTTGCAACCGGCGCGTCGGGAGCAGGTTCTTCAGGAAAAATTCGGTCTCAGTGCGCGAGAGGCAGAAGTGCTCCTGTGGATCAGTCGTGGAAAGAGCAGCCGTGATATTGCGGAAATTCTGGGTGTGAGTCCCCGTACCATCGATAAGCACACGGAGCAGTTGTATAACAAGGGTGGTTTCAGTGGTCGCGCCGCCGCCGCTGCGGCAGCTTCCCGTGTGCTCGGAGATGATGATTGAAGCAGAGCTCTTCCCTGATCAGGGAAGAGGTTTGACGGAATCGTCCAGCAACCGGTCCTCTTCATTTGTCGTCGAGGGAGCTGTTGCGCAGACTTTTCTCTGCTCAAGTGTCTTGACGCTATCGAGCTGTTTCTGCAGAGAATCGATCCGGGTTTCAGAAGCATCTTCCCTGAGCGGTTTCCCTGCCGGAGAAAGAGTTGTGCCTTCCATCACGCCAATGCCGGGGATGGGATCGAACTTTACAAAGAACCCGCTATTCGCATTATCGGTCCCGTTTGTTTCTGCTGTTGCGGTTTTCTGTCTCAAGCCTTCGATTTTGTCGGACAGGCGAACGTCCTCCACGAAAAGATGACGGCAGTCGAGAGACGTGATGTCCGTCGCGGCAAAAGCGGATTTTCCGGAAAGACCACAGAGCAGCAGCACAGTTCCGTACAACATCTGTCGTTTCAAGGTCAGCACTCCGATATCTCGTGGCCGCTGGCGGGACCAGCTCTGGCGAATGATGGATGGTCGTTGACTGCTCATGTCAGTACTGGAACTGCATACCCAGCAGGAAGGCGTTGGAAGCCTGTGTGGCTGCTGCCTTGTACCGGACGTAATCGAACGTGAAACGCAGGTTGTGTCCGTCCATGACATAGTTCGCACCAGCATCGAACTGCGTGGTTTTCGGATGGCCGGGACCATACATGTCTTTCTTGAAGCGGAACTCCTGGTAGCGTACCAGTGGCTGCAAACGGCCCCATCCGAGCTTGTAGGGGATGAGGTAGGCGGTGCTGGCCAGAAAGGCCGTGCCATTATTGATGCCGCCGACGTTTCCGTAATCAGCCGAACGCTGCCCGAAACCTGAAGGAATATCTTTCACACCGTCAGTATGGTACTGGTAATAAGCGCCTTCGAGCGTATAGACACCATAGCGGGCGTCCTTGCCGATCTTCTTTTCAAACAGACCATCAAGGTTCCACGCCTTGTAATCGCCTTTCTCTGTCGCGCTGCCGACGCCATCCGTTTCATACTGCGCAGCCAGACCAATCGCGAGAATGTCGGCTTTGCCGTAATATGTACTGGCGGTGTAATAGGCAGGGGACGGCTCGGGATCGAGGAAGTTATATTCCATGCGGCCTGCGAAAAGCGGGTGTTCTCCGTAATTGGAGCCGCCCTTGACCCAGTTGTGACCCCGATAGATGCCGGCCATGTAGCGGAAATGATCTTTGAGGGTCTTGCCCCATATCGTCACGCCGTCATCGCGTCCGGACCATGCGCCGGGATATTGCGAGACAATGGGGAAAGCGTAAGTGCTGAGAAAGTATGGACCATCAAGGTTGGAACGATCGCTCGGTGTCAGCATCCGGCCCATCCAGACGTTGAACTCTTTCCAGGGTTCGATCTGGAGAATGCCATCGAGAACATTCCAGTTTCCGTCGCGTAGTCTTTCCATATTGAGCGTTGTTTTAACGTATTTGTGGAACTGCGCTCCCATATAGACACGCAGATCGGCGGCGCTGGCGGCGCTGGAATTATTCGGTGTGGCGGGGTCCTGACTCAGATACTGGGCTCTCACGCCGACGCCGAGTGTGAAGAACTGGTTGTTTCCGAAATTGACCGTCATCGCTGCGCGGGACGCCTCAGGTGCGGTTACGCTTAATGCGACGCATGCAGACAGAATGCTGCCGTAACGAAGTAATCTATTCTTCCGGTTCGCCGAGAACCGTGACGTGAGCGCAATCATGACCATCCCCTTATGACCCCAGTCACTGCCAGGCGATGTGATTACGATACGGTAACGTATTCCCTCTGCGAAATGCGTAAAAATACCTAGCGAGGTAAGGGAGGGGCGGATGATGCAATAGTCATGCAGACAAATATTATGTCTTTGCAATGAGATGCAGATTGTGAGGCGTCAGCTTCCATACCCGATAGCAAATAAAAGGCTCACGGCCACCGCTGGCGACCGGGTTCTGTCAGTGCCGTTTTGGAAATTCATGGCTTCAGGCAGCGATGAGAAATCACCGCAGGAATGTCTGTCAATGAACGGTTGAAGTTGGCCATCCGGGAGTGGAAGACCGTCAAGGACTGGGATCTATTTCTAAAAAGACCCTCAGCCCGTGGCAGAAAAGACGATTTTACTTTGATTTTTTGGGCTCCAGCCCCCCTTTGTCGCAAATAAAGCGGGCAATCGCTTCAACCCCTTCACCCGAGCGAATGTTGGTGAACACGAACGGTCTTTCGCCACGCATGCGCTTGCTGTCGCGGTCCATGACGGACAGGTCCGCCCCGACATGCGGCGCAAGATCGATCTTGTTGATGACCAGCAGATCGCTTCTCGTAATGCCCGGACCACCCTTGCGGGGAATTTTGTCACCCGCCGACACGTCAATCACGTAGATCGTCAGGTCAGCGAGTTCCGGGCTGAAGGTGGCAGCCAGATTGTCACCGCCGCTTTCGACAAGAATAATATCCAGATTCGGAAACTTCGCATTCAGTTCATCGATACCGGCGAGATTGATGCTGGCATCCTCGCGAATAGCCGTATGCGGGCAACCGCCCGTCTCGATCCCCATGATGCGCTCAGGTGGCAGAGACCCGGCGCGAGTGAGAAATTCAGCATCTTCACGGGTATAAATATCATTGGTCAGAGCCGCGAGATCGAATTCATCGCGGAAACGACGGCAAAGCGCATCCATGAGAGCGGTCTTGCCCGTGCCGACCGGGCCGCCGATGCCTACACGCAGTGGGCCGTGATGTCTGGTTGTCATGTCCTGAACAGCCTTGTTTCCTGAGTTTCATGATGCATAGCCGCAAGATCGGACCGGAAGCAGAGACCGCCGGCATCTTCCAGCGAGAGGGATTTCGTTATCGTCACAACATCCGCCATCTGCGCTTCAAGGGCGGCGAGTGTGCGCAAACCGTCTGTCTGGCCCAGAGGGATCAGGCGGACTGCTGCGGAGACAAGGGCTGACACCGCCACATGAGCGCAGCCGAGGGCCGCCATATCTTCGTCAAATCCTGCCGCCTTCAGGCTGACGCCATACATGACCGGCAACGGCCAGCGAATATCCAGCGTAGTGACGGAAGCGGGCAGGCAGTCCCAGACTTTTACTGCCCGTAAAAAAGCCTCTCCCTGTTTGACGGTTTCTTCAAATCGTTCGCGGGATGAGGCAAGGGCACAGGCTTCCTGCGCCACGGAGCGCATGGCGTCCGGAGTTTCGGCACGCCATGCGGCTCGCAGCAGGATCAGATCGGTGTGAAGACTGCCGTGAGAGAGAAGATCTCCGATCCAGTCAACGAGTGTTGCAACACTGGTGACATCGCCACACTCGATGGCCCATTCCAGACCGTGGCTGTAAGCGAACCCGCCTGTTGGAAAAGCCGGTGAAAGCCACGAAAGAAGCCGGGTGAGGCGGATGGAATCCATTGTCATGGGTAAAAGCGATCAATGATGATGGTGGTGATGGCCATCTCCATGATCGTGGACGTGATCATGGGAGTGCGCGTGGCTCTCTCCATGCCCGGAGGAATACGCGCCTGTTTCGGGATCGAACGGAGCGCGAATGGTGTGGATATGGCCGCCCAGACCCCGCACCATGTCTGCAATCACATGGTCGTTGCGGATCAGGATGCGTTTTTCCTCGATCATCGCGGGCAGATGACGATTGCCAAGGTGCCATGCCATCCGCAGGAGATGGAGCGTGTCATGGCCCGTCACCTCCAGCAGGTCTTCCTCCTGAGCTTCGACCAACACGACACGCCCATCGTCCAGCAGTAGACCGTCGCCGGTGCGTAAAAGGCGCGCATGTTCCAGATCGAGCAACACACGGACTCCTGAGCGCAGATCGAGCATCATCCGGCGCCTGTGGCGCCCCTCATAATCGGCGGAGAAGACATCGCACTCACGCGCACGGTCCCAGCTTCCCGCTGGCAGGATTTCAGAACATTTCATGTCAGAACAGGAAATAACGCTGGGCCATAGGAAGAATCTCCGCCGGTTCGCACGTCAGCAGCACGCCATCCGCACGAACTTCATAGGTTTCAGGATCGACCTCGATCAACGGGGTCGCATCGTTGTGGATCATGCTTCGTTTGCCAATCCCGCCGCGCGTATCGGACACAGCCGACAGACGACGGTTCAGACCGAGCTTGCGGCCGATATCATCTTCCAGAGCGGCCTGCGAGACGAAGGTCACACAGGTCGCGGCGAGGGAGCCGCCAAGACCGCCGAACATCATCCGCCCATGCACTGGCTGCGGTGTCGGGATGGAGGCATTCGGATCGCCCATCATCGCATAGACGATGGCGCCGCCTTTGATGATCAGATCGGGTTTGACGCCAAAGAAAGCCGGATCCCACAGGACCAGATCAGCCAGTTTCCCCACTTCGACCGAGCCGACTTCATGAGAAAGGCCGTGCGAGATTGCCGGATTGATCGTGTATTTTGCGATGTAGCGTTTGGCGCGGTTGTTGTCCGCATCGCCATCGCCCGGCAACGCTCCACGCTGAATCTTCATCTTGTGGGCAGTCTGCCACGTGCGGATGGAGACTTCCCCCACACGACCCATGGCCTGACTGTCCGATGACATCATCGACAGCACACCCATGTCGTGAAAGATGTCCTCGGCAGCGATGGTTTCCCGACGGATGCGACTTTCCGCAAACGCGATATCTTCCGGCAGGCTCGGGTTGAGATGATGGCACACCATGAGCATGTCGAGATGCTCGTCAAGCGTGTTGATCGTGTAGGGACGCGTCGGGTTGGTGGAAGAGGGCAGGACGTTCGGCAGCCCGGCCACGCGGATGATGTCCGGCGCATGACCGCCGCCTGCACCTTCGGTGTGGAAGGCGTGGATGGTGCGTCCCTTGAACGCGGCGATGGTGTCCTCGACGAACCCGCTTTCGTTGAGCGTGTCGGTGTGGATCATCACCTGCACATCCATGCGATCCGCAACGGACAGGCAGCAGTCGATGGCGGCAGGTGTGGAACCCCAGTCTTCGTGCAGCTTCAGGCAGCACGCGCCAGCACGCACCATCTCTTCGAGCGCCTCGGGGCGGGATGCATTGCCCTTGCCGGCGAAGGCCAGATTGACGGGCAGGGCTTCGGCGGCCTGAAGCATTCGCGCCATATGCCAGGGACCGGGCGTGCAGGTGGTGGCCGATGTGCCGGTCGCCGGGCCAGTGCCGCCGCCGAGCATCGTGGTGATGCCGGAGGACAGGGCTTCCTCGACCTGTTGCGGGCAGATGTAATGGATGTGGCTGTCGATCCCGCCCGCCGTGAGGATCTTGCCTTCACCGGCAATGACCTCCGTTCCGGGTCCGACGATGATGTTCACGCCCGGCTGTATGTCGGGATTGCCCGCCTTGCCGATGGTGTGGATGCGTCCCGCCACAATGCCGACATCCGCTTTCACGATGCCCCAGTGATCGAGGATCACCGCATTGGTGATGACGGTGTCCACGGCCCCTTCGGCGTTGGTGCGCTGGGATTGCCCCATGCCGTCGCGGATGGTCTTGCCGCCGCCGAACTTCACTTCCTCGCCATAGATGGTGAAGTCTTTTTCGATTTCGATCAGCAGCGCCGTGTCGGCCAGCCTGATCCGGTCACCCGTGGTCGGCCCATACGTCATGGCGTAGTCAAAGCGGCTCAGTCTCGCCATCAGTCGATGTCTCCCATCACGTCGCCTCGAAAACCGATAGCGCGTCGTGCGCCCCGGAACGGCACGAGCACCACTTCATGTTCCTGTCCCGGCTCGAAGCGCAGCGCCCCGCCGGAGGGTACGTCCAGCCGCCGCCCGAGCGCTTTATCCCGGTCGAACTTCAGGGCCGGGTTGGTTTCCGCAAAATGATAGTGGCTGCCGACCTGAATCGGACGATCGCCCGTATTGACGACGCGCAGCGTGACACGCTCGGCACCCGCGTTCAGTTCGATGTCGCCGTCTTTCGGGAAGAACTCGCCGGGGACAGCGCCGGGGGGGAGGGGGTCAGCGTATCGGGTCATGGACCGTCACCAGCTTTGTGCCATCGGGGAAGGTCGCTTCAACCTGAACGTCGTGGATCATCTCCGGCACGCCCTGCATGACCTGTTCGCGGGTGATGACATGGCCGCCACGCTCCATCAGGTCGGCGACGCTGACGCCATCGCGCGCGCCCTCGACCACGAAATCGGTGATCAGGGCGATGGCTTCCGGGTAGTTCAGTTTGACGCCCCGTTTTAGCCGCTTTCGGGCGACGATGGCCGCCATGGCGACCAGCAGTTTGTCCTTTTCCCGCGGCGTCAGTTTCATGCCCTGAATGCTCCCCTGTCCAGTGTGAGACGGCCAGCCCGCCGCTCTTTCATTCGATCCTGCCTTATCATGTGCGCCACGTCACCGGATCTCCGTGCCCATTCCGCAGAATGGAGAGCAGGCGCCGCGTGAGGCGCGACATGGTGAGACTGCTTGCTCCGAGCCCGCGCACCACGAGCATGCCGTTCCAGGCGGAAGCGGCGGCTTCCACGTCATCCCGTTCAGTGAGAACTGCCCGAACAGGGGCCAGCCACGTCTCCGCATCGGGCGCGACCAGCCAGAGGGTCATCATCACGGTACGTCCGGCGGCGACGGCTTTTTTTGCCAGCAGGCTTGCAAGCGGTCCTTCCGCGATCAGCGACTCAACCCACAGTACGTCACCGTCCCGTTTCACCCGCAACCGGTCCCGCAGATGAATATGCTCGACCGTCTCATCCGAACCTGATCGTCCGAAAACCCGTGTTTCACAGCCGAGAAACGTGGCGTCTCCGGCCATCTCGATCTCCAGCAGGCGGGAAGTCGCGCTCCGATCGAAAAAGATCGTCTCCAGAGGCAGCCAGTCCAGCCGTGCGCCTGCATCGACCCGGCAGCGCGCTTCGATCAGAGCGGGTGTGTCCTGCTCGCGGGCCTTGTAAATCCGTTCCGCCGCCTGTGTCGTGACGGTCAGATGACTGCCCGCGCGGCAGATAATCTCGCCGGTGATCCGGTCTCCCGCCGCAATGCCTCCGGACACGTTGACCAGCACGGCTTCCGGCGTTCCCTGCGGGCGACGCGGCATCAGGATGCGGCAACAGCCCTGCTGTCGCAGTCCGGCGACCCGCGTCACCTGATCCGACAGGCGCACCTCCAGTCCGTAGGCTCCGACAGCCCGTTCCAGCGAGCCAGATGGAGTCATTCGTTTTCAGGCTTATGCAGGAGTCGTGACGCGATCGGTCCGTTCGTTTTTCGTCTTTTCATTGACTCCATCCAGCACACAAAGACGCCCATTTCCAGTTGCTCAATGGGGGAAATTACGTATCTGATTCCCGGACAGCCGGGTCGGTCCCGTTTGCTTCACCATGGATGGAACTGAACTTTGGTCACGTCGAATGGTTCTTTCGCATCCGTTATGATCCAGTGAATAAAATTCGTGCAGCAGGAGTAAAGAGGTCATGGACGAAACCAAACTGGAGATGCTGCGCAAAAAATACGGTGCGGCGTCCGGCAGCGAGATGTTCGATCCTGAGTTTCAGGCTGTTGCCGCGACCCAGTTTTCGACCGATGGCAGGCGCAGCAAGCCCTATTCGGGTGTGCCGACTTTCCTCGGCCTGCCTTATCATCCCGATGCGTCCTCGTCCGATGATTTCGGGGGGCTGGATGTCGCGGTGGTCGGCGTGCCGATGGATCTCGGAGTCACCAACCGTTCCGGCTCCCGTTTCGGTCCCCGAGCCGTGCGCGAGATGGAGCGCATCGGTCCGTATGAGCATGTGCTGAAGCGGGTTCCGGCAAGCCTGTGTAAGGCTGCCGATATCGGAGACGTTCCGTTCCGGAGCCGTTTCAGCCTTGAGAAATCCCACGAGGATATTCAGGCGTTCTACGGTCGTCTTGCGCAGGCGGGCGTGGTGCCTCTATCGGTCGGCGGCGATCACTCCATCAGCTACTCCATCCTCAAGGCGCTCGGCGAGAAGCAGCCTGTGGGGATGGTGCATTTCGATGCGCACTGCGACACGAGCGGCGAGTACGAGGGCGCGAAATTCCATCATGGCGGTCCGTTCCGCCTTGCTGTTCTGGACGGTGTGCTGGACCCGGAACGGTGCGTGCAGATCGGTATCCGTGGCTCATCCGAGTATCTGTGGGAGTTCTCGAAGGATTCCGGCATGACAGTCATTCACGGCGAAGACGTGCCGAAGCTCGGGACCGAGGCGATTCTGGAAACTGTCCGCAAGGTGATCGGCACGGGGCCGGTCTATGTCAGTTTTGATGTGGACTGCCTTGATCCGGCTTTCGCCCCCGGTACCGGAACGCCCGAGATCGGTGGCCTGACGACCCGCGAGGCGCTGGAGCTTCTGCGCGGGCTGGACGGCCTGAATGTCATCGGCGGCGATGTGGTTGAGGTTGCCCCGCAATATGACGCCACGACCAACACCGCGCATGCGGCAGCGCAGGTTCTGTTCGAGATCTTCAATCTGGTGGCGGGCAATCTTGACGCCAGCCAAAAGAAGTAAGGTGAGTCCCGGTTGCCGCCTTCGTAACTGATGGCGGAAATCTCGGTTCCCGGTGGAAAGCCAAGATGTAACAGGGAGTTCAGGCCTGTCCGTCGCTTGCTTCTTGGGTTTCGGGCGAAGGATCGGCTATAGGGGCAGGGGGCGCACATTCGGTGCACCCAATACGGCACGGCGCACTCCGGAGGCGCCGTGGCAGCGATCCGTTTGCTGTCCCAGGGAGGACCTTGCATGCAGGCTGACACTCCGGCGCGTTCCGCCGTTGTCGACCTTGGTTCCAACTCCGTTCGCATGGTGGTGTTCGACGGGATCTCCCGCAATCCGGTTCCCATTTTCAATGAAAAGGCGGTTCTGCGCCTCGGTCGCGGCCTGACCCGTACGGGTCGGCTGAACGACGAGGGCGTGGCCATGGCCGTGGACGTGCTGCGCCGGTTTCACGCCATCGCCTGCGGCATGAATGCGAATCCTTTCGAAATTCTGGCGACGGCCGCAGTTCGGGATGCCTCCAACGGTCCGGAATTTGTCGCTTCGCTACGGCAGATCATGCCGGATGTGCCCATCCGCATCCTGTCCGGAATCGAGGAGGCCGATCATTCCGCGCTTGGCGTGCTGTGTGGCATTCCGGAAGCCAATGGCCTTGTGGCTGATATCGGTGGCGGCTCGCTGGAACTGATCCGCATCGACGCGGAAGGGCGGCACGACGCGGATACCCTGCCTCTTGGGGTGATTCGCCTGAGCGATCGCGCCGAGGGAGAACTCGCTGTTGCCAAGAGTCTGGCGGACAGCGATCTGAAGGGCGTTGAGTGGCTCGACAGCATGAAGGGGCGCACCCTTTATCTGGTCGGGGGCGCTTTCCGTGCGCTGGCCCGCCTCCAGATCGCCCGCACCAATTATCCGCTGAATATCCTTCATTATTATACGATGACGCCCCAGACAGCCCGCGAAATGACCGGCTGGCTGATCCAGAGCAATCGTCGGATGCTCGAACGTCTTCCCGGTGCGCCCCGCAAACGCCTCGACGATGTGCCCTTCGCGGCGACTGTTCTGCGCCGACTGCTCAAGCGTGTCGAACCCGACAGGATCGTGTTCTGTGTCGATGGCCTCCGCGAAGGATGGTACGCGCTCAACGTCGCGCACGAATTGCAGCATGAAGATCCTCTGGAAGCCGTGGCCCGCGAGATGTGCGAGCGTCTCGGGCGCAGCCTGACTCTTCCTTCCGCTCTGTTCGCGTGGACGGCAGAGGTGTTTCCGTACGAAACCGCCCGGCAGGAACGGCTCCGGAAGGTGGCCTGCTGGCTGTCGGATGTCGGCAGCCACGATCACCCTGAATATCGGGCGGAGCAGACATTCCTGCGGATCCTGTGGATGCAGGGCGCGGGTGTGGATCACGAGGCACGGGCGGCACTCGCTCTGGCGCTGGCCGTGCGCTACGAGGCTGAAACGGACGCCGCATGGCTGGCGCCGGCCCGCGCTTTGCTGGATGCCGACACTTTCACATGGGCGGTCACGCTCGGTCTCGCCCTGCGTCTTGCATCGGCCTTATGCGGTGGCACCGAAACGTTGCTCGACGGGACGCGCCTTGAGCGCGGCGACACAGAGCTGTGCCTGCACCTTACGTCCGCGCGTGTTGCGGTGCGGGGCGACTCGGTCAAGCGGCGGCTGGCGCGGCTTGGGCAGGCGATGGATCTTGAGACGCGACTGGATGAAGCACCAGTCCATTCGGCTGCTTTCCCGATCCCCTGAATGGGCGCCTCCGAGCAGGACGGTAGTGTGCGTGCTGAATTAAAACAGCGCGCACCTGAGGGCTGCCCTGATCCAGACAGTTTTGTGTGACGATCTGTGTATTTGGTGAAGACCGTACACGCATTTGCGAAGATCGTTTCATACCCTGCCACCGTATGATGTCAGGTCTGGCCAGTCGATCCGGAACAGGTGCCGAAAGTGAGCCATTTCTGGCATCCCGGCAGCATGGGGCGACCGTCAGGAAGCGCCTTTGTCCACGGGAGTCCGTTGGTGAGCACACGCGACCAGATTTTTTCGGGCCTCTTGGCCTTCACACCGCAAACCGCGGCCGTGTTGTTGGATCATCCGGCGCACGATGGCGTTACGGGTTCCCGCAGCCGTGGCCCATCCGGTGTGACGATTCTGCCTGAGCAGTCACCTTTACTCCCGTTTACCGACTCTTCAGGTGCGACCTTGCTAATGGCGACGATCACCGCACGCGGACCGGCGGCAGTTCCGGCGAGCATGGTCTCTGCGGCTTCCTTTTCCTGCGAGGCGCGATGAACGAGCGTGCACCTCTGATTCTGCTGGTCGGCGCGGACGCAACGATCACGTATTATCGTGCCGGGCTGGAAGCGTGCGGTTTAAGGGTGGAGAGCGTCGCAAGCGCGGAAGCTGCACTCGACAGTCTTGATCATGCATTGCCCGCCATGCTCGTCACGGACTTCACCCTGCCCGGGATGACAGCGTGCCAGCTTGCGCGTCATCTCCGGCTGAACCGGGCGACGCGGGCTTTGCCCGTTATCGCGCTTGTTCAGGATATCTCCGTCATGCGCGACGCGATGGTGGCGGGTGTCGATGCGGTCGTTGAAAAATGGTGCCAGCCCTCTTTCCTCGCCATTCGCATCAGTGCGTTGCTGCGCGGGCCACACAGCCCGACTCATGCGGTGCTGCGGGAGCGGTTTCGTCGGCCAACGGTTGCCGTGGCGATTTCTTCGGGCAGCACGTTGCCTGTTCTCGACGTCCTGCGGGGGGAAGGGCTCGATGTGCTGATGCTGGATCACGCCGCCCTGACCACGCCGGATTTCTGGTTTCCCGGCATCGACTGCCTGATCGTCGATCTTTCCTGCACGGATTTCGACGGGCTGGCATTCTGCCGCACGCTGGACCGACTGCGGCGGAGGGCGTTCTCGGCGTCCCAGACACCGGCGCGCCTGCTCGGGTTTGACACGAATCAGACTGTCTCGGCCATGGAAGCCTATACGGGCGGCATGGATGACTTCCTGACGGACATCCACGACGCCGACCTGTTCCTGCTGCATGTGCGCGTGCAGTTGCGCCGGAAATCCCTGCTCGACGAAAGTGTGCGGAGCGAAGCGGAGCGGGCAGCGCGTGACGCCGCGATGGAGGGCGCACGGGCCAAGACCGTGCTGGCCGATGCACTTGAGCAGGCGAACGACGAACTTGCATCGGCCAATCGCAAGCTGATCGACGCCCAGACCAAGCTGGTGCAGTCAGCCAAGATGGCGTCCCTCGGCGAACTGGTCGCGGGCATCGCCCATGAATTCAACAATCCGCTGGCTTTTGTCCTGGCGCATGGAGCCACAGTTTCCCGTCTTCTTGATCGCGCGCTGGTCGCGCTGGAGACTGGCGACACCGTGGAAGTCCGGATGGCGCTGGAGAAAAGTCGCGATCGGCTGGCTTCAACCGCTATCGGACTGGGACGCATGCGGGATCTCGTCTCCAGTCTTCGACGGTTTTCCCGGTTGGATCAGGGTGCGTTCGAAGATGTCGATATGCCGGACGCGATCAATACGGTGCTCGCCTTGCTGGCCCCGAAACTCGCTGACCGTGTGAAAGTTGAACTGGATTTTCAGGCGCCACCGCTTTTGCGATGCCAGATGGCGCTGGTGCATCAGGTTGTCATGAATGTGGTCAGTAACGCGGCTGATGCGCTTCATGCGCAACCAGCGGACGAGGGACGGTCGCCCATGATCCTGATCGGCACCCATCTGGAAGAAACTTCCCGTGAAACGGAGGCATTCTTTGCGCACGATTATGTGATCACCATCTGCGACAATGGGCCCGGTGTCGAACCTCTCATGCGTGAGCGGGTGTTTGAGCCTTTTTTCACCACTAAGCCGGTAGGAGAGGGGACGGGTCTGGGGCTCGCCACCGCTTACGGAATCGTGCAGGCACATGGTGGCACCATCGAGGTGTCCTCGTCCGGGACAGGAGGAGCGTGTTTCACCATCAGTGTGCCTGCCGAACCGCCTGTGGTCGGTAAGGAGAGCGGTATGATGCGCGCCTCAGTTCCGACGGCCGCATTGCTTGAGGGAGATCTGTTATGACCGGGGCTGTCGTTTCCCGCGACCGTGTTCTCCTCATTGATGATGAGCCGGAAATTCTGGTTGCCCTCACGGATCTGCTGGACCGGGAGTTTGAAGTCCTCACGGCGACGAGCGGCCGGGAGGCACTTGCCACGCTGGCGGACGATCCGGGTGTCTCGGTGATCGTCTCTGATCAGCGGATGCGCGACATGACCGGAGACGCGCTGCTGGCGCAGGCCCGCAAGATATCGGATGCCGGAACCATTCTTCTGACCGGCTTTGCCGATCTCGACACGGTCGCGGCAGCACTGAATCGCGGGGCGATCACGTTCTATGCCGCCAAGCCATGGGATCCTGGCAGCCTGCTGGCCATGGTGCGGGAAGCGGCATCGGCCTGCCGCACGCGTCAGGAACTGGCCACGGAGCGGGCGCTGCTCCGAAGCCTGTTCGATGGTCTCCCTCTGGGGCTTGCGCTTGTCGATGAGACAGGGCGGATCATGCGCCTTAATGAGCGGGCCGCGCTGGCATTCGGCCGTTCCGTTTCCGACTGCCTGACGCTCACCGAAGGCGAGATTCTTCAGGACCTTGGATCTGACACCCCTTCCGAACAGCCGGAAGAGGATCGGCCGCCCGTCATTCGGCGTGTGGATGGAAATGGTCATGAACACTGGCACCGGATCTCCCGCGTTCCCCTGACAGCCCCGGCGGAACGGGGTGCGCAACGGGCGGTATCGGTGCTGATCGATCAGGATGTCACTGACCTGATCGAGATGGAAAAGCGCGCACGACAGGCTGACAAGATGCAGGCTATCGGCACGCTGGCCGGGGGCATCGCCCATGATTTCAACAATCTTCTGACGGCTGTGCTTGGCTCGCTGGAACTGGTGCAGGACCTGCAACCGCCGGTGGACCCCAATATCAGCCGTCTCTTCACCAATGCGATGGATGCAGCCCGCAGAGGCGCGGTGCTGACGCAGAAGCTGCTCGATTTCAGCCGTCCGC
This sequence comes from Acetobacter conturbans, assembly GCF_011516755.1. Lineage (GTDB taxonomy): Bacteria > Pseudomonadota > Alphaproteobacteria > Acetobacterales > Acetobacteraceae > Acetobacter > Acetobacter conturbans. Next base: position 109,718 of record NZ_WOSY01000004.1, read on the forward strand.
GCGATCTTGCGCGTCGTGCAGTCGATATTCCACAGCTTCTGGGGCAGATGCAGGGTTTGCTGGCGCAGAGCATCGGCGGAGGTGGCCCGCGCGCCATTCCTGTGCGGCTGGAATTGCCAGCGGGCATTCTCCTGCAAGCTTCAACCGATCCGTCCTTGCTGGAAGTTGCGCTGGTCAATCTCTGCCTCAATGCCCGGGATGCGCAGCCCAAAGGCGGCGAGATCATCATTTCGGCCCGTGCCGAGACTTTGGAACCCGTCTCACACGGGGGCACGCCCATTATCGGTCGTTCGGGGCGCCCTCTTGCGCCGGGTCGCTACGTCGTCATCAGCGTGACGGATCGGGGTGTCGGGATGACGGTCGAGACACAGGCCCGCATTTTCGAACCGTTCTTCACGACAAAGGCCGTCGGATCAGGGATCGGACTCGGATTGCCGATGGTGTACGGGTTCGTGCAACGCAATGGAGGCGATGTCCGGGTTTCCAGTGCCCCCGGTGCGGGGACGTCCATCGAGCTGTGGCTTCCGGCAGTGGACGCGCAAGGTCGGGTGGGACCTGTTTCGGCGGGGCAGACGGCACAGCATCATGCGCCGGGAAGTCAGCAGCGCAGCATTCTGGTTGTGGACGATGACCCGAATGTCGCAGCCGTCACCGTTGGTTTTCTCTCAAGGGCCGGCTTCAAGGTTCTGGAATGCCATAACGGCTCTCAGGCCCTCGATCTGGTGCGGGATCGCCCCGATATCGGTCTGGTGGTCATGGATCTGCTGATGCCGGAAATGAACGGCGACGAATGTGCCCGGCGCATCTCCGTTCTTCGCCCGGATCTGGGGGTCATCTTCGTGACGGGCTTTGCCGATCGCGCCATCCTGCCGCCAGACGCGCATGTGCTGGCCAAGCCGTTCACGCGTGAAGCCTTGCTGTCTGGTGTGGAAGAGCTGATTCCGGTGAAATGAGCGCTGAGGGGCAGATCAGAACTGGAGGCTGAAACTGCCGCGCAGGCCACTGTCGCTGAAGCGGGCTCCATATTGTCCGGAATAACCGACATTGAAGCCTGTTGTGTCACTGATGCTGACACGAACCCCGGCATTGACAACAGCTGCATCCTGCAGGAGCGGAATGCCAGCTGTTTCGAAGGCGCTACTGCCTGACAGGATGTTTTGCCAGACGGTGGGTGTCATCATGCCGAAGGCGTGACGGTAGGCGAGCGTGATGTTGGGTTCGATGCGGGTTTCCCCGATCCGCATCCGGGTTGCAAGACGTGTGCCGAACGTGGCGAAGGTCACACCCGTATTCATGCCGCGCCCTGCAAGGCTTGCGGCTCCTCCCGTCTCGGCGAAAGAATTCGTCTGCTGATTGACGTATGCGACGTTGCCGAAGGGCTCGACAGACAGGGTCTTCAGAACATTGAACCGGTAACCGAGATCGGCGAATGTCTGCGCCGTCCCGCCAAGATAATTGCTGCTTGTCCGATCGGTGAAACCTGAGAACGCAATATGTCGCGTGGTGGACAGTATGTTCCATGTATAGGTCGCGCCCAGACGAAGTCCGAGAGCACCCCAGTTCCGTCCTGCATACGCCCCGAGCGAGGCGTTGTTGCTATGACCGTTTCCCGCACTTCCGGCTGAAAAACCGGAGTGACCATAAGCAAACAACCCTCCGAGATGCCAGTGGTCTGCAATCGGCGTGTCGCCGCCAAGGATGAAGCCGCCCGTGGAGTTGCTCATGCCCCGTGTTCCGGCCGTGCCGCCGTTATGGCTCCATTCTCCATAAGCCTGCATCCAGAGGGCGGCCTGCCCGGCATGACACTGCCCATCGTCCTTCATTCGTTCTCCATGCTGGTACGATGCGGTTTTCATGCCGTTTGCACCTGCGCCGGGCGCACAGTCCGCTGCGCGCAGGCGGTCGGTCACCGCATTCCGCAGATCGTAACTATCCTGAATCAGGGCCGTGCGGAGCGAGGCATGCAACTCGCCGGAGAGGGCATTGAAAGCTGTCCGGGCGTTTGCGAAATTCAGTTGCGTGACCGGGCTTATGAGTGCGGCATAAGGGCTCATGCCGTCGAGTGCACTGGCAAGGGCGTATTCATTGCGGGTCCGGGCGGCTTCGGTGAATTGGATGGCACTCCGGGTGATATCCAGCGACACGCTGTCCGCTGCATAGCTGACGGAAGGTGCAAGAAAGGGAAACGCATTTTCCGAAGTGGTCGCTCCAATTTCCGCCGTCCCGAATGTGCCCGTCACGCCATCGGTAGCTGTCAGGATGGTGGAATGCTGGCCAAGAGTGAGAGCCGCATTTTGAGCCGCAGGTACGACAGCCAGTGTTGCGCCGTTAATGCTGGCGGTTCCGGTCACATCGATCAGACTTGAGGATTTTTCCGTTGTGGTGACCCGGTAGGTGGCATCCTGCCCGAGTGTGAGGCTGGTTCCCACACTCATGGTTCCGGGAACTGTTTGCGTTGGCGTTCCCGGAGAAACAGTGCCGGAAGCAACATTCAGGCCACCGGCAAAATTACCAATTCCTGCAACGCTGCCTGTGGAAATGACCATGTTGCCGGTAGTGCCGTCGTTTTCCAGAAACCCGGCATTGTCGATCTGGCTGGCTGTCAGCATGCCTGTCAGGATCAGGCTGGCATTCTCGCTGATACCGGTCTCACCCGTATATGTGCTTGTGCCGGTCAGTGTTTCCTGCCCGGCGTCGATGATGAGGCCGCCATATGTCTGGCCTGCGATGCCCCCAATGATGACGGGATAATAGGCGTCTGTCGCATCGGTATCGGCTGGATAGAAATTCCGTATGCTGCCCGAAAAAATGCCGTGGGCAGCAGAAAGTACGAGCGTGTTCGCGCCGAGGATGACCTGACCGTTTCCGGTGAGGGAGCTTATGCTCTGCACGCCGTCCGAATGGAGGATGTCGAGCGTGCCATTGTCGGCGACGCCGGAGGAGTTTGCGATGCTCCCCGGTCCCCCGATCCCCAGCCAGCCATCGGTCGCTATGGTCGTCGTCCCGGAGTAAGTGTTGGCGGCGGTCAGAAAGGCATTCGCATTTTCTTCGACAGTGACACCGTTCGTTCCGCTGATGACTCCTGCCACACCGAGCGGTCCCATGTCGGATGTAATGGAGAGGCCGTTCGTGAAATTGTCAGTGGTGATATAAAAAGGTGTGTAGCCGGTCTCCTTGTTTTGCAGGTCGTACATCACGGCATTGTCGAAAAAGAAATCGACCCCCGTGATGGCGCGGCCTGTGGAGGAACCAGTAGGTTCAATCTGGAGGAAGCTGCCATCCGTCGTATAGGAAGTGGTGTCGGCCGAGGCTCCGGCGATGGTCAGCGTCGTGCCATCGGTGACGTAATCCTGACCGAAGACGCTGCGGACAAGCCCTGCGCTGGTAGCCTGCTGAATCAGCGTGCTGCTGCTCAGAAGAGCTGAAGTGGGTGTGCCTGTATCGAGAAGCGTCAGGAGGGTGGCGCTCGCCTGTTCCGTGCCGTTGCTGAGGGTATATTTGAACAGCGTATCGTATTCAGTGGATGCATTGGCCCCCGACACGGGAAAGCTGCTGGCTGAACTGGTGCTCCAGGGAACGAGACTGAAGAACTGGGCGCGGATCTCGGGAGTAAGGCCAAGGATCAGGCATGCCTCCCCGCAACTGTCAGGTGTGGTGGAAGAGCCGTTCGCTTCCACGACATAGCCCGTGGACGTAAGCTGCCCGGGGATGCCCCCGCTGCCGTTGGTTGTCACAAAATCACCCGCGCCGAAAATACCGTAAAAGTAATTTTCCTGAGGGGCTGTGCCGTTATCGATATTCTGCTGCCAGCTGAGATCCTGATAATACGGGGATGTGCTGTAACCGCTAGCGGTCAGGGCTGGATTGTCGATGACAATACCTGCCGTGTCGCCATACAGGCTTGTCTCGGTGGCGATCCAGTAAGGCGCGACGGACACCGCATAGCCCTCGGATGAGGTATAGCCCGCTATCTGGGTGGCTGTGGTGCTATTGTAAAATTGCACGCTGGAGACAGTGGTCTGATCGATCAGGTATCCATAGCTGCCGTTGCCATACAGATAGGGTGTGAGGTTGGAAACCGGGAGCTGCGCGGCAGTGTTTCCCGGGAACCAGCTCTGGCTGGCGCTGGACGTTCCGACGTCTATGTTGAAGGAATCAGACCCCGTATCAAACAGATATTCCTCGGGTTTTCCTCCGTTGACACCAACATTGATGCCGAGCCGGTCACCGATAATATCGAGGGGAATCTCCTGCGCCCGGACTTCGGGCGTCAGGATGAAGGCGGTCATGGAGAGCAGCGCGAAGCGGAGAGGGATACTGTTGCGCTGCACGGGAACCTGTCCGGTTATTGCCTTGGCGGACAGCTTTAACGTGTCTTTGATGATATCGAAACCCGGTGACGGCGGGAAATGACAGGAGCCGGCGGTGATTCATCCCCCTGCAAATTTTCTTCTCGCCGCCGTGACGGATGGCGGCGCTCCCACCTCGGCTGGTGTATGGGCATCCTGCACGCCTGTCCCGAGCGCCGTCGTGATGGGGATGACGCCAGCCCACAGGCCAAGGTCCAGATCGTCTTCATCGTCTACGGGAGGACCGGTGCGGATCTTTGCACTCGCGTGCTCAATGTCGAGTGCGACCACACCTGTCGCCTTGCGTTCCAGAGCGGACATCGCCCGCACTTCCGCAATCCGTCCCGGAAGAAGGTGCTCGGTGATGGCGTTCAGCGCCGTATCGAACTCCTCTCCATCAACATGACGCGCAGTGCCATGTACGACGGCGGACCGGTAATTCACCGAGTGATGGAAGGCCGAACGCGCCGCCACGATTCCGGTCAGATGCGTGACCGTCAGGCACATGGGAACGCCATCAAGCCGGGCGATGCGGGTTTTGGACGCACCATGCAGGTAGATCGTACTTCCGACGCGCGCATAGGCCATGGGGATGACCATCGGCCGGTCATCGGCACTAAAGCCGACATGGCCCATCAGCCCTGTATCAAGAATGTCGTGGATGGTTTCTTCATCATAGTGCACACGTTTCTGCTGTCGGGCGCGGGCATAATCGGGACGCATGATGCTTCCTTCGAGGTTGATTTTCCTCGTTGGTAGAGGTTCAACTGGACCGGAGCGAGATCCAGTTCAGGATAATATGACCAGACCAGTTTTCCTTCCGGCCTTCATTCGCCCTGATCCGGCATCGCTGGATGCTCTCCCCGTACGCATTTATCGAAATCTGCTGGCGGCTATCCGTGCGGGCAGCATTTCCGCCGGCATGAAGCTGCCCTCCAGCCGCAAGGCCGCCGAAACGCTCGGGGTGTCGCGCAGCACCGTCAATACGGCTTACGACCTTCTGCGGGCAGAAGGTGTGTTGCGGATGCGACCGGGTACCGCCGCCGAGATTATCGTCCCAAAGATCGTTGAAGCCGGGAAAGAACTTTTACCTGAACGCAGGATTTCCGAACGAGGCTGCCTTTTGTCCGAGGATGTCAGGGCCGGGAGTTATGCCGTGGCAACCGGAACGATGGGACCGGGTGTGCCCGATGAAGCCCTGTTTCCGTCCGATGAATGGGGCCGCATCCTGCGTCGCGTGACACGCCAGCGTCACGGAAGTCTGGCAGCCTATGAAAACCCGTTCGGTATTTCGGCGCTCAGGGAGGTTGTGGCGGAGCGTCTTTATGCTGATCGTGGCGTGCATGTTTCTCCTGAACAGATCCTGATCACGACGGGAACACAGGCTTCTTTGACCCTGATTGCGCAGGTCATGACCGATCCGGGAGACACGGCTGCGCTGGAGGACCCGGCGCATCTTGGTGCCCGCACGGCTTTTCTTGGCGCTGGCCTTAAACTTGCGCCTGTTCCCGTTGATGAGGACGGGATCGTGCCAGCCTTCATTCCGGATGATGCGCGCGTTGTCTATGTCACACCCTCAAATCAGTATCCGCTGGGTTCGCGCCTTTCTTTTTCAAGAAGAATGCAGATTCTGGAGCAGGCGCGGCGCACGGGCGCACTGATTCTGGAAGACGATTATGACAGTGAATTCCTGTGGCGGGGACGGGAGATTGCGGCCATGGCGGCGTATGCCCGTGGTGGGGAAGTCATCTATCTTGGATCTGCGGCAAAAACGTTGCTGCCCGCTCTGCGGATCGGGTGGATGGCGGTGCCACGGCCACTTGTGAAACCATTGCGGGCGGCGCTGCGCAATTTCGGCATGATGGCGAATCTCCATACGCAACTGGCGCTGGCGGAGATGATGCGATCCGGCCTTTATCGTGCCCAGTTACGACGCATCGCCAAAACCTATGAAATGCGCGGCAATGCGCTGTTTCAGGCTTTGGCGTGTCGTGAAACGGTCGAGGTCCGGCAGCCTGACGGAGGCGTACAGCTTGCCGTGCGGTTCAGGAAAAGCGGTTTTGAGTCCAGGGTGATGACCGAACTGGGACAGAAGGGGTTTCGACCAGCCCGCCTGTCGGCCCTTTGTCTTGCTGAGAAAATGGAAGGGCTTGTCATGGGTTTTGCTGATGCCACGGAGGAAAGCGTCAACCGGTTCTGCTCGACTCTGGATGAAATTCTGTGTTGACAGATCTGAGTGTTTCGGGTCGACCGGAGTTTGATCGACCCGAAACGTCCTTGAATTAATCAGGACTCTTTCGCATTTTCCTGTGCGGCGGCGGAGCGGATGGCTCGCGCCATCGCCTCGACCCCATTGCCACGATTGGTGGAAAGCGCCTGCACCAACCCGAGGTCGCTGAGGAAAGAAGGATCGGTGGCAATGATCTCATCGGGCGTACGACCGGAATAGACCCGCAGGAGCAGTGCAACGAGACCCATCACGATGGCGGCGTCCGATGTGCCCGCGAAATACATCTTTCCGTCACCGTCAACCTGTGCCTCAAGCCAGACCTGACTCTGGCAACCCGGCACGCGATGAGCGTCGTCCTCCCATTCCTTGGGGAAGGGAGGCAGCTTGCGCCCCAGTTCGATGATGTACTGGTAGCGGTCCATCCAGTCATCGAACAGGGTGAGTTCATCTCCTATGGTTTCGATCGCGTCGGCGGCCGTCTCGTCTTCAGGACGAACGAAACAGGTATTGAGCATCAGAGAATGAACCGGCTGAGATCGCCCTGGTGGGCAAGAGGGGCGACGCGCTCCTGAACGAGGTTTGCATCGACGGTAATGGTTTCGCCCGGATGCTCGGAAGCCGTGAAGGACACTTCCTCCAGCAGTTTCTCCATGACCGTGGCGAGGCGGCGTGCACCGATATTCTCGACGCGCTCATTGACGTCTGCTGCCAGTTCGGCGAGCGCGTCGATTGCATCATCCGTGAAATGCAGGGTGACGCCTTCGGTGCCGATCAGCGAAACATACTGCTTGCATAGGGAGTGTTCCGGTTCCGTCAGGATACGACGCAGATCCTCGCGACTGAGCGGCTGCAATTCCACGCGAATGGGCAGGCGCCCCTGAAGCTCGGGCAGCAGATCGGACGGTTTGGCGAGATGGAAGGCACCGGACGCAATGAAGAGGATATGATCCGTTTTCACGAAGCCATATTTCGTTGAAACGGTGGTGCCTTCGATCAGCGGTAGCAGATCGCGCTGCACACCCTCGCGCGACACATCCGCGCCACGGAATCCTTCGGAAGACCGCGCGCAAACCTTGTCGATCTCGTCGAGGAACACGATGCCGTTGTCCTGCACATGCTGCACGGCGTCACGATTGAGCGCATCGTTATCGAGCAGCTTGTCGGCTTCCTCGCGAACGATCTGCTCGCGGGCGGCAGCGACCGTGAGGCGGCGTGTCTGCGGCGCACGGCCCATGATATTCTTCATCATGTCGCCGAAATTCATGGGACCACCCGGCATCATGCCCGGCACATCACCGCTGTTCTGGCTGGCCGGATCTGGTGTGACGGCGATCTCGATTTCCTTGTCATCAAGAGACCCGCTGCGCAGCAGTTTGCGGAAATGCGAGCGCGTGTCGGCGGATGAAGCTTCCCCTGCGAGGATCGAGACGAGGCGTTCCTCGGCGGCTTCCTCGGCGCGGGGCCGCACATCCTTGCGGCGCTGTTCACGCAGCAGGACAATGGCGTTTTCCACCAGATCGCGGATGATGCTTTCCACGTCCCGACCGACATAGCCGACCTCGGTGAATTTGGTCGCCTCGATCTTGATGAACGGAGCCTGCGCCAGCTTGGCAAGACGCCGTGCAATCTCGGTCTTGCCGCAACCGGTCGGGCCAATCATCAGGATGTTCTTCGGCACCACCTCTTCGCGCAGGCCTTCGGGCAACTGCGCGCGACGCCAGCGGTTGCGCAGCGCGATGGCGACAGCACGTTTGGCATCCGTCTGCCCGATGACATAGCGGTCGAGTTCGGTGACGGTTTCGGCGGGGGAAAAATGGTTGATGGTCATGACTGCGCGGCCTTTCCGTCTTCTGCGGTCAGGGTTTCGAGCGTGACCGAGTGGTTGGTATAAACGCAGATGTCTCCCGCGATACGCATCGCGCGCTTGGCGATTTCGCTGGCGGTCAGTCCTTCAATGGGCAGAAGGGCGCGGGCTGCGGAAAGTGCGTAATTGCCGCCCGAGCCGATGGCGATGATCCCATCTTCCGGCGACAGAACATCGCCGTTACCCGTGACCGTGTAGGAGCCTTCCCGGTCAGCCACGATCAGCATGGCCTCGAGACGACGCAGATAGCGGTCCGTGCGCCAGTCCTTCGCCAGTTCGACACAGGCGCGCTCAAGCTGGTTGGGGAACCGGTCGAGTTTGGCTTCCAGCCGTTCTAGGAGCGTAAAAGCATCCGCTGTCGCGCCAGCAAACCCGGCGAGGATCTGCTTTTTCGGACCAATGCGGCGGACCTTGCGGGCATTGCCCTTGATGACGGTCTGGCCGAGCGTCACCTGTCCGTCACCGGCCATGGCGACCTCTCCATCGCGCCGGACACAGAGGATGGTGGTGCCATGCCAGCCGACGGGATCGTGGGGCGAAGTCTGATGTGTGTTCATGGTTCACAGAGATAGGCTTTTTGGGAGCGATCTCAAGAGGGGAGCGAATGGCCTCGGCCGGGATGTGGATATCCCCCTTCTCACACGGCGGCCTGCACCATTTCCAGTGCGTGCAATACAGCCTGAGCCCGGACGGATGTGCGGTTTCCCGTAAAGACGCGCTCTTGCGTGAGAGCCTGCCGCCCCCGGCGTTGTACCCCGAACCAGACGAGACCGACCGGTTTTGTGGCGCTCCCACCGTCCGGTCCCGCAATGCCGGTCAGGGAGACGGCGATATCGGCTTCCCGAGCGTGAGCCAGCGCGCCCTCCACCATGGCCTGCGCCACCTGTTCGCTGACAGCGCCCCACCGAGGGAAGAAGTCTGCCGGCACCCCGAGGCAGGTCTGTTTCATCGAGTTGGAATAGGTGACGAAGCCACCTGCAACGGCTGAGGAGGAGCCGGGATGATGCGTCAGGGCACCCGCAACCAACCCCCCTGTGCAGCTTTCTGCCGTGACGACCATCAGCTCTGCCGTTTTCAGGACATCAAGAACAGTTCGGGCTTTTGAGAGCACAGGATCAGGCAGGACATCCGTCATCATCACGTCTCCCCGGCAGGAAATCTCCGGCTGAATCTTATTTCAGAAAACCGACAAGGCGTTCAACTTCACTCACGATCGGATCCGCAATCGCGGATGCACGCACTGCGCCGTCGCGCAGCACGCTTTCGAGGTGCGGCACATCTTCGAGCAGACGCCTGGTTTCCTGCGCGATGGGCTCGATATGGGCCACCATCACGTCGGTCAGCGCCTGCTTGAACGGGCCGAATCCCTCGCCGCCATGCTGTGTCAGAACCTGTTCCGGTGTGAGACCGGCCAGGACGGCATAGAGGCCGACGAGGTTGCGGGCTTCCGGTCGTTCTTCCAGTCCCTCAAGGGAAGAGGGCAGGGGTTCCGCATCCGTCTTGGCCCGACGGATCTTGAGTGAGATTGTGTCGGCATCGTCCGTCATATCGATGCGACTCTGTGCCGACGCATCCGATTTGGACATTTTCTTGGAGCCATCGCGCAGGCTCATCACACGTGCCGCCTGCGGGGGCACGAACGCCTCGATTTCGGTGAAGAACTCGACCCCGTAATCGTGGTTGAATTTCTTGGCGATGTCGTTGGCGAGTTCGATATGCTGGCGCTGGTCGTCACCCACCGGCACGCGGACCGCCTTGTAAGCCAGAATGTCGGCCGCCATCAGGTTTGGATAGACATAAAGACCCGCTGAGTGATTTTCGCGGTCCTTTCCGGCCTTGTCCTTGAACTGGGTCATGCGGTTCAGCCAGCCGAGCCGTGAGACGCAGTTGAAGATCCAGCCCAGTCGGGTGTGGGCGCTGACAGCGGACTGGTTGAACAGGATGTGCTTCGCCGGGTCGATGCCGGAGGCGAGAAGTACGGCGGTCTGCTGGCGGGTCTGTTCTCTCAGGTCGGCAGGGTTCTGCCACACGGTGAGCGCGTGCAGATCGACCAGGCAGAAAATGCACTCATGATCCGCCTGCAAGGCCACCCAGTTACGGATTGCCCCGAGATAATTACCAAGATGAGGGATACCGGTCGGCTGAATGCCTGAAAATACGCGTGTCATGCCTGCTTTCTCTGTTTCTTGATGCGGTCGGTCAAGTCGTCTTATGGGAGAGGATGCTGCTGGTCGAGTTTATCGCGCATGACGGCCACGTCGCCGGCGGAAATCCGGTGTGCTCTGGCGGTTGCGATCTCCTGGGGGCTGATCCGGGGGGAAGGTTGTGTCCCGCCTCGTTCGGACAGCCACGAGAGGATATCGGCCACCTCCTGATCGGTCAGATAACGGAAGGGCGGCATTTCAGCCTGATAACGCTGCCCGTTCGCCTTGATGGGGCCGCTGACGCCGTTCATGAGGACTGCAGCCAGATAGGTGCGTCCTTCCGCCGTGCTGGCGATACGGTCGATCCTGCCGGTGAGTGGCGGCACGGCCCCTGCCATCCCGTCTCCGCCATGATGGCAGATGCCACAATTGGAACCGTAGAGAAGATGCGGGCTTTTATGTTTGGAGCAGCCTGTGGCGAGGAGCAGAACCGCAGCGAGCGGGATCAATTTTTTGCGCATGGCGGAATGTCAGTAAAAACTCTCTGAATGGGTGGATGTTGGACTATACATAACGCTGTTAACGTTACCGTCCGTTACGGATACCCCCTAGGGCTTGCTGTGGCGGGTTATACTGCAAAAGGACCATGTCAGTGGCGATTTTCGCTCGATGCAAAAAACCTTTCCTCCTGGCGGCGGCTACCCTCGGCCTGTTCACCCTCACTCTTACGTCGTCACCCGCTTCCGCAGCGACCCGCGCACAGCAGACGGCCGCCTGTAAGGGAGACGCACTGAAGCTGTGCACATTCTCCATCCCGAATGAGAAAAAGATTGCTGCGTGCCTTCAGTCAAAGCGGGACCAGCTTAGCCCTGCCTGCAAGGCCATGTTTCCAGACCCGGCGGCAAGGAAGAAAAGCATAAAGAAGAAAGCCTGAAAAAATCAGACTGGGCTGGACAGAAGCCAGAAAAAAGGCCGGGGAGCCCCGGCCTTTTCGACAGATCTTATTCTTAGTGCTCGACGCCCAGGAGCTGGATCTTGAAGATCAGCGGACTGTTGGAAGGGATGATACCCATTTCCCTGCTGCCATAACCCAGCTTGGCGGGGACATAGAGCGTCCATGTATCGCCGACATGCATCATTGGCAGGGCTTCCATCCACCCCGGCACGAGCCCGTCAAGCGGCATGCGCATGTAAGCGCCCTGACCATGCTGGTCCGAGCTGTCAAAGATCGAGCCATCCGGCAGGCGGCCCTCATAAATGATCATCATGTTGTCACCCTTGCGGGGTGACGGACCATCCTTCGGGCCAGAAGTGAGAACCTTGTAGGCAAGTCCGTCCGGCAGAACTTTTACGCCCGGCTCGGCGATTTCCTTCTTCATGATTTCTTCTGGCGTCGGCTCCGGGTCGTCGTGACCGCAACCGGCGATCGGAAGGCAGAGCAGGCCGCCCAGAAGCAGGCCGGAAAGACGAATAGAAGTCAGTGAAGAACGCACAGTAAACCCCTCGGAAACCGTTGCTGATTGCTGTCGCCCGGACTGGACACGAAGGCGCGTCAGAGCGCCCCTCCGCGACGTCCGATCTGTCCGCCGAGCCGCAGCCGCAGCGCATTGAGCTTGATGAAGCCCTGAGCATCCTGCTGGTTGTAGGCGCCCTCATCGTCCTCGAAGGTGACGACCCGGGTGTCATACAGGCTGTTCGGGCTCTCGCGTCCGACGCAGATCACGTTGCCTTTGTAGAGCTTCAGCCGCACGCGACCGCTGACGGAGTGCTGGGACGCGTCGATCAGGGCCTGAAGCATCCGGCGCTCGGGCGAGAACCAGAAGCCGTTATAAAGGATCTCCGCGTATTTCGGCATCAGGCTGTCCTTGAGGTGCATGGCCTCGCGGTCGAGCGTGATGGACTCAATGCTGCGATGAGCGGTCAGTAGGATCGTGCCGCCCGGCGTTTCGTAGATGCCGCGCGACTTCATGCCGACAAAACGGTTCTCGACGAGGTCGAGACGGCCGATACCGTTGGTTTTGCCGAGTTCATTCAGCTTGGTCAGCAAAGTCGCTGGCGACATGGCTTCGCCGTTGATCGCGACGGGATCCCCTGAGACGAAATCAATGGTGATTTCAGTCGCGACATCCGGTGCATCTTCAGGAGCAATCGTCCGCTGGAAGACGATTTCTTCCGGACCAACGGCGGGATCTTCGAGGATCTTGCCTTCAGAGGACGAGTGCAGAAGATTCGCATCGACGGAGAAGGGCGCTTCACCACGTTTGTCGCGGGTCACCGGAATCTGGTGCTCTTCCGCGAAAGCCAGCAGACGGGTGCGGGACGTCAGATCCCACTCGCGCCAGGGAGCGATCACCTGAATGTCCGGCTTCAGTGCATAATAGGCCAGCTCGAAGCGGACCTGATCGTTGCCCTTGCCGGTCGCGCCATGCGCCACGGCATCCGCCCCGACCTGTTCGGCGATCTCGATCTGGCGCTGAGCGATCAGCGGACGCGCAATGGACGTGCCAAGGAGGTACTGGCCCTCGTATAGCGTGTTCGCGCGGAACATCGGGAACACGAAATCCTTCACGAAGGTCTCGCGCAGATCCTCGACGAAGATTTCCTTCACGCCGAACATCTCGGCTTTCTTGCGGGCGGGTTCCAGTTCCTCGCCCTGACCAAGATCGGCGGTGAAGGTCACGACCTCGCAACCATACGTGGTCTGGAGCCACCGCAGGATGACTGAGGTATCGAGGCCGCCTGAATAGGCCAGAACGACCTTTTTGATGCGTCGGTTGGCGTCGGCCGGGGCCATGTCAATTCTCTCCGGTATCTGCGGTGGTCCTGAATTGTGAAGAATACGGACAGAGTCCGCGCAGTTCAACGGCGCTCAGTAGCATCCACGTTTTGGTTGCACTAGCCCCAAGGCAAAAACACACTCCTGAATGCTCAGGTTTATTCTCCGACCGCCGCGCCACCCGGATGACGCCGGTCAACACCGCCGAACAGAATGCTGCGCTCGGCACGGGACGGCGCGAGCGCACCGGTGACGATGCCTTCCGGTATGCCCCACGCTGCATGTTCGTGCAGCACATAACCTTGCTGCGCCAGCGTTTTCGCGACGGTGGCATCCACGGCGCCAGCTTCGATCTCGACTGTTGAAGGCTCCCACTGCTCATGGATGCGCGGCAGATCAATGGCCTGCTGAATATTGAGGTGATAATCGATCACCCCGGTGAGGACCGACAGAACAATGGTGGGAATGCGCGAACCGCCGGGGCTGCCGATCACCATGACCGTATTGCCGTCTTTCGAGACGATGGTGGGTGCCATGGATGAGAGAGGAGTCTTGCCGGGCTGTACCGCATTCGCCTGACTCCCAACGATTCCGAACATGTTGGGCACACCCGGCTTGGCCGAAAAATCATCCATCTCGTCATTGAGGAAAAAGCCCGTCCCCGGAGCCATCACCCGCGCACCAAACCAGCCATTGAGGGTGTAGGTCGTCGAGACAGCGAACCCGGACGAATCCATGATGGAATATTGTGTCGTTTCAGGTTTTTCGCCTGTCCTGGAAAGGGTCGGCAGAGAGGCCGGTTTCCGTGGAACGGGTGTCCCCGCCGTAAGATCATCCGAACTGAGCGCCCCTGAAGCAGGCAGCGCGGCACGGATCTGCACAGCGTAGGCAGGGTCGAGCAGATGGTCGATCGGATTGGTGACGAACGCAGGATCCCCGAGGTCTCGCCTGTCTGAATAGGCGTGGCGCATGGCCTCGATTTCCTGCCGGAGCGGCGTGGCGGTATGCAATCCTTCCGCACCAAGATCATAGCCGGACAGGATCATCAGCATTTCGCACAGAGCGATGCCGCCGCCACTGGGAGGAGGAGCCGTGTCGATCCGATATCCGCGATAGGAACAGGCGAGGGGAGGAAGAACGCGCGGTCTGTAGCGCTCGAAATCCGCCATTTGCAGGATGCCGCCATGCTCTCGGCTGGCATCGACCACTTTACGGGCAATTTCCCCCCGGTAGAAAACATCCGGTCCATGCTGTGCGATTTTGGACAGCGTGTCGGCCAGATCTTTCTGGGTCAGCCGGTCACCCGGTTGAAGTGACTGTCCATCCGGTCGGAGGAAGATTTTCTTAAGAATGGGATCTGCGCGGAACTCGGCTTCAAAGGGACGCAGGAGAGCAACGTCTCCCTCTTCCACGACGAATCCCTCGCGTGCCAGACGGATGGCGGGCGACAGCAACTGTTGCCGGGTCAGACGTCCCCACCGCTCACGGACAAGTTCCAGTCCAGCCGGCGTGCCAGGAATGCCGACCGCTTTCCAGCCAGCGGTGGAAAGAGAGGGAATGACGTTACCCTGCGCATCCTGAAACATCGTTGCCGTAGATGCGAGGGGAGCTTTTTCGCGGAAGTCGAGGAACACAGCCTGCTGATGCGGAGGACGCAGCACCATGAAACCGCCGCCGCCAATATTTCCCGCAGCGGGGTAAACGACCGCGAGTGCATATCCGACAGCGACCGCTGCGTCGGCTGCATTGCCACCATCCGCCAGAATTTTTGCACCGACTTCGGAAGCAAGATGCTGTGCGGAGACAACCATCCCGTGACGACCCCGCACGGGAGCAAGGGGGGAGGCTGCCCCGCCCGTGGCGGCATTATAAGCGAGCGGGTCCGGCACACCGACAACCGCTTCCGGACCTCGGGCCTGTAACGGCCCGGAAACCACCAGAAATGTAAAAGCGCACGTGACAGTCGAGACGGCCCGAAGGGAAGGCCACAGGATTTTCTTCCGTCCGGTCATCTCGTGTCCTGTCACAGCGTTGGGTGGTCGCTCTTATGCGCCATAAGGCGGCCGGGTGTAGCCTTTCGGGGAAAGGGTGAAGATCTCATACCCGTCTTCCGTGACGCCGAGCATATGCTCGAACTGGGCTGTCAGGGAGCGGTCACGTGTGACAGCTGTCCATCCATCATCAAGGATTTTCACATCCGGCTTGCCGATGTTGATCATCGGTTCGATGGTGAAAACCATCCCTGCCTGCAACTTCATGCCTTCACCCGGCTCGCCGTAATGAAGAATATGCGGTTCAGCGTGGAAGGTGCGACCGATACCGTGGCCGCAGAAATCACGCACCACCGAGAAGCGCTGCTTTTCCGCCAGAGTCTGGATGGCGTGTCCGATGTCACCGAGCGTAGCACCGGGACGGACCTGTTCGATGCCGGCCATCATGCAGTCATAGGTCACATCGATCAGCTTTTCGGCCTTGATAGGGGCCTTTCCCGCGATGTACATGCGGCTCGTATCGCCGAACCAGCCATCGAGAATGCAGGTGACGTCGATGTTCAGGATGTCACCATCCAACAGTACCCGTTCTCCCGGAATGCCGTGACAGACAACGTGGTTGATCGAAATACAGCTGGACTTCGGATAACCCTTGTAGCCGAGGGTCGCCGGAGTGGCATTGTTCCTGAGAGTAAACTCATGAATGATCGTGTCGAGCTCACCGGTCGTGACGCCGGGACGCACATGGTCGGTGATCATATCGAGTGTTTCGGCAGCCAGTTTGCCTGCCGCACGGAGACCCTGAAAGTCTGCTTCCGAGTGCAGAACGATCCCGTGCCGTGCTGATTTACCCTCCATTATCTCCCCTCATATATCGCGCCGTTTAGGCCGGAACCATGCCTCTTCTGGCGTGATGGTGCAAGGCGGGCGACCCCGTCCTTACAGACGGGGTCGTTCTTTTTCTCAGGAGGAAAGGCCGTCCGAGTCCGCTTTTTCCTCACCTTCCTCCGGTGCTTCAGCCACAGGAGCGGGGGCTGAGTTCGCCAGATATTCGAAGGAAAGCTCTCCATCCTTGACGGAAATCTTGACCGCGCCGCCCTTGGTCAGGCGACCGAACAGGAGTTCCTCGGACAGCGGTCTCTTGATGGCATCCTGAATGACGCGACCCAGCGGGCGTGCGCCATAGAGGCGGTCGTAACCACGTTCGGCCAGCCATTCCTTCGCGGCGGAAGACATCTCGATCGTGACGTTGCGGTCCGCCAGCTGGGCTTCCAGCTGGAGCACGAACTTCTCCACGACGCGTCCGACGGTCTCCGGCTGGAGGTTGCCGAACGGAATGATGGCATCCAGACGGTTGCGGAATTCAGGTGTGAAGAGGCGTTTGATCGCTTCCTCATCCTCGCCTTCGCGACTGTCGCGACCGAAGCCGATGGCTTCCTTGTTGAGATCGGCGGCTCCCGCGTTGGTCGTCATGATGAGAATGACGTTGCGGAAATCGACCGTCTTGCCGTTGTGATCCGTCAGTTGGCCATGATCCATGACCTGCAGCAACACGTTGAAGAGGTCGGGGTGGGCCTTTTCAATTTCATCGAGCAGTAGGACCGCGTGCGGATGCTGATCGACGGCATCCGTCAGCAGGCCACCCTGATCGAACCCGACATAACCCGGAGGCGCGCCGAGCAGGCGGGAAACGGAGTGGCGCTCCATATATTCGGACATGTCGAAGCGAATCAGTTCGATGCCGAGTGTGCTGGCAAGCTGTCGAGCCACTTCCGTCTTGCCGACGCCGGTGGGGCCGGAGAATAGGTAGTTGCCGATCGGCTTCTCCGGCTCCCGCAGGCCCGCACGGGCGAGCTTGATGGCATCTGCCAGAGTCTCGATGGCCTTGTTCTGACCGAAGACCATGTTCTTCAGGTCGCGCTCCAGCGCGCGGAGCACTTCCTTGTCGTCGGCAGAGACCGTCTTGGCCGGGATGCGCGCGATCTTGGCGATCACGTCTTCCACGTCCTTCAGGGTAATGGTCTTCCGACGCTTGCTTTCCGGCAGCAGCATGCGGGAGGCACCGGCCTCGTCGATGATGTCGATGGCCTTGTCCGGCAGTTTCCGGTCATGGATGTATTTCACCGAGAGTTCCACGGCGGCGCGGATAGCGTCATCCGTGTAGCGGACCTTGTGGTGCTTCTCGTAATTCGTCTTGAGACCACGCAGGATTTTCACCGCGTCATCCAGGTTTGGCTCCTCGACGTCGATCTTCTGGAAGCGACGAACAAGCGCCCGATCCTTCTCGAAGTGCTGACGGAACTCCTTGTAGGTCGTCGAGCCGATGCAGCGCAGCGTGCCTGCGGCCAGCGCGGGCTTGAGCAGGTTGGACGCATCCATTGCTCCACCGGACGTCGCACCGGCACCGATGACGGTGTGGATCTCGTCGATGAAGAGGATACCGCCGGGGTTCTGCTCCAGATCGGTCACGACCGCCTTCAGTCGCTCCTCGAAGTCACCGCGATAACGTGTGCCAGCCAGCAGCGTGCCCATGTCGAGGGAGAAGATGGTGGCGTTGAGAAGGACTTCCGGAACGTCTCCTTCGACGATGCGCTTGGCCAGACCTTCGGCGATGGCGGTTTTGCCTACGCCCGGATCACCCACATAGAGGGGATTGTTCTTCGTGCGGCGGCACAGGATCTGGATCGTGCGCTCGACTTCGGCTTCACGGCCGATAAGAGAGTCGATCTTGCCGTCCGCCGCCTTCTTGTTCAGGTCCACGCAGTAGGTATTGAGAGCCTCGCCGGTTTTCGCGGCGCCGCGCCCTTTTTCCTCGCGTTCGCTTTCCTCTTTCTCGGCGGAGGAAGACGGGGTGCCGTTGGCGCTGCGCCGAACGGAACGATCCGGAGCCTTGGCGATGCCATGAGAAATGAAATTCACCGCGTCGAGGCGCGTCATATCCTGCAACTGCAGGAAGTAGACGGCGTGGCTTTCACGTTCGGCGAAAAGAGCGACGAGCACATTCGCGCCCGTGACTTCATCGCGGCCGGTGGACTGCACATGGATCGCGGCACGCTGGATTACGCGCTGGAACGCCGCTGTTGGCTTGGGCTCGGTAGGGCGCTCGGACGTGAGGCCAGCGAGATCCTTGTCCAGGAATTCCGTCAGATCACCCCGGAGCTTGTCCAGATCGACGCCGCAGGCACGGAAAACAGTGACCGCATCCGGATCGTCGATCAGGGCGATCAGAAGATGTTCCAGCGTGGCGTATTCATGATGCCGCTCACCCGCCAGCGTCAGTGCCCGGTGCAACGTCTGTTCGAGATTGCGTGACAACATGATTAAGACACTCCTTTCGCCGCATGGCGCATACGGTCACGCCGCAGGGACGCATCCCTGTCATCATATTTGGGCTGTTCCTGAAGAAATGCCAGCCATAACACGGGACGCTGCGGAAAAATTTTCATGACCTTGTCATTTGCATTGCCGAAGAGTGTCCGGAAATTGGGAATTTCGGCAGACTGGCAGGATGAAGTTTAAAAGCCGTTAGGACCGGGAATCGCGCCGTGGGCGGCGAATGTGGCTTGTGTGAAACCCTCTTTGCGTCCCGGCGGGAGCTATGGTATCTGTCGCGACGGGAGATCCGTGGCGGACGGGCACCTTGCCAACCCGGTCAGATCCGGAAGGAAGCAGCCGCAGTAAGTTTCGCTCGGGTTGTCGCGGGTCTCTCACCTTACCTTTGAACAAGACGGACAGATTCGCTAGGAAGGCAGAAGAGCCTTCTTCACACGCCCCACGGGCCGTCAGCGGATATTTGCCGGAAACCATGCCAGACATCGATACAGAGGCAGAAGACGATCTCCCGTTGCCGCCAGCGGACGGAGGTGGGTTTTTTGGCGAGGAGCAGCCTTCCGCCCTGGTTCCTCCGAATCCCGGGAAAGCTGCTGCACCTGCGGCGCTGCCGAAATCGACCGGCGCCGGTTACCGCGTTCTCGCCCGCAAATATCGCCCCGCGAAACTTGATGAACTGATCGGGCAGGACGCCCTCGTCCGCACGCTCCGCAATGCCTTCGCTGTTGGCCGTGTCGCCCATGCCTTCATGCTCACCGGCGTGCGCGGGGTGGGCAAGACGACCACGGCGCGAATCATCGCTCGCGGTCTGAACTGCACGGGACCGGACGGGATGGGGGAGGCGACGGCCGATCCCTGTGGTGTGTGTCCGAACTGCGTGGCGATTCTTGCTGACCGCCATCCCGACGTGCTGGAGATGGACGCCGCCTCCCGTACGGGTGTGGATGATGTGCGCGAGATCATCGAGGCCTGTCACTTCCGTCCGATTCAGGGGCGGATGAAGGTCTTCATCGTCGATGAAGTGCATATGCTGTCGCGCAATGCTTTCAACGCGCTCCTGAAAACGCTGGAAGAGCCGCCGCCACAGGTGACGTTCATCTTTGCGACGACTGAGTTGCGGAAAGTGCCGATCACGGTGCTGTCCCGCTGCCAGCGCTTCGATCTCCGGCGCGTTTCCCAGTCCGAACTGCTGACGTTCTTCACGAAAATCGTCGAAAAAGAGCATGTCTCCGCCGAACAGGAAGGGCTGAAACTCATTGCCCGCGCTGCGGACGGGTCCGTCCGTGATGGTCTTTCCCTGCTGGATCAGGCGATCGCGCAGGGAGCGGGTGACGAGAGCGTTACGGAAGCCGGTGTCGCCGCCATGCTTGGCCTGTCGGACCGTGCCGCGGTTTTCGATCTGTTCGAGATGCTGATGCGTGGGGATGTGACGGCAGCGATCGGTCTGTCCGACTCCATGTATGACCGGGGTAACGATCCGGGTCTGATGCTGCGGGATCTTGCGGAACTGACTCACACAGTCACACGCCTCAAGACGGTGAAGGGGCTGGAAGACACGGTTGAACTGCCCGAGATGGAGCGGACGCGTGGGGCTGGTTTCGCAGGAACGCTCTCGCTGTCGACGCTTTCACGTCTCTGGCAGATGCTTCTGAAGGGCATTTCGGAAGTCGATGACGCTCCACTAAGGCGGGAAGCCTCTGAAATGGTGCTGATCCGGCTCTGTCATGCGTCCACGATGCCATCCCCTGAAGACCTGCTGAAACGAATGGAAAAAGAGAGAGCTGCTCCGTCAGGTAGCAGCGGAGCACAGGCAGCAGCAGGCACGGGTGGTCCGGACCGGGCTCCTCCTGTGATGATGGCATCTCCCGATGATGGCGGTCGCCGTAAAGTCGCGAATGAACGGTGGGAGCGGGACAATCCTGCACCCGAGCCGATTCCACTTGCTCGTGCGGCGGCCCCGTCCGGTCCGCAAGCCCCCCGAAGCTGGCGGGAACTGGTGGCCTTTGTGAAGGATTGCCGGGAGGCGAGCCTGCATGGTCATCTGCGTCATTCGACCCATCTTGTGAGCTTCGCCCCTTATCTGGTGGAGGTCAGGGTGGACCGGGACGCGCCCGGAGATGTGGTGAAACGTTTGCAGGATCTCCTGCGGGCGCATCTGGGTGCGGAATGGATCGTAAGGGCTTCGGAGGCAGAGGGTGAGCTGACGCTGGCGGAACAGAGCGCGGAGATCATCCAGTTCCATAACCGGCGCTCAGCCACTCATCCTCTGGTGCAGGCCATTCTCGGTGCTTTTCCGGATGCGGAACTGGGCGATGTGCGTGATCACACTTTTGATGACCACTACGAACTGCCGCCTGAGGAACTTGGATCTCCGGTGATAGGGCTTGACCCGGAGCATATCGACCTCGAAGAACACGACTGAAGAATGTGACGTAAGAATACGGAGAGCGGCTTGCTGCTCCCGTGCGATGGAAGGACACGGACATGAAAAATCTCGCCGGACTGATGAAGCAGGCATCGCAGATGCAGAGCAAGATGGAAGAGATGCAGGCCAGTCTCGAGAAAATCGAGATCGAGGGCAGTTCCGGTGCAGGCATGGTTCAGGTGACGATGAGCGGGAAGGGCGATATGAAGTCCATCCGGATTGACCCGAAGCTCGCCGATGCGTCCGAAATGGAACTGTTGCAGGATCTGATCGTCGCAGCCTGTGTGGATGCGAAGACACGTCTGGATCAGCGGGCGTCGGAAGAAATGAGCAAGGTGACTGGCGGCCTGAATCTTCCGCCGGGACTGAAGCTGCCATTCTGAGCGGTTCGTCCTCCGGTCGTCGCCACATGGCTGTTGCCGACATCGATCATCTGATCGGGCTGATAGCGCGCCTGCCCGGACTGGGTCCGCGCTCGGCTCGGCGCGTGGCTCTTGCGCTTCTGCGAGACCCGCAGCGCAGGATGCTGCCGCTTGCCCGGGCGATGGAAAGTGCCGCGCTGTCCGTCAAGACCTGCTCGTTCTGCGGTAACCTTGATGTGAGTGATCCCTGCCGCATCTGCTCCGATCCGGACCGCCTCCATGACGTTGTCTGTGTCGTGGAAAATGTCAGCGATCTCTGGGCGCTCGAGCGGGCAGGGGCGCATCGCGGAGTCTATCAGGTGCTCGGCGGCGTTCTGTCCGCGTTGCGAGGTGTAGGGCCGGAGGATCTGAACGTCGCCTCTCTGTTCGAACGCCTGAAGGATGGTTCCGTGAAGGAAGTCATTCTGGCGCTTGGCGCAACTGTGGAAGGGGCGACGACCATGTACTGGCTGCAGGAACGGATCATGCCTTTCGGCGTCATTGTCACCCGTGTTGCTCAGGGCGTGCCGATGGGAGGCGCGCTGGATGTGCTGGATGACGGAACACTGGCCGCTGCCGTCAGTTCCCGGCGTCTGCTGTGAAGGGGACGGGAATGAGCGCCGAGGCCACGCTGGCAGGAACCCTGATCAGTGCGGACATTCCGCGTGCTGCGCTTGTGACCGGGGCGGCCCAGCGTCTGGGGCGGGCGATGGCTCTTGCTCTGGCTGAAGCGGGTTTTTCAGTGGCCGTGCATTATCGTTCCGGGGATGAGGCCGCGCACGCACTCCGGCAGGAGATCGAGGCGTTAGGGCAGAAATGCTGCCTGTTGAAAGCCGATCTTGCGCATGAGCAGGAAGTCACCGGCCTGATCGGAAAGGCGGCCGAGCAGCTTGGAGGCCCCGTGGGAGTGCTGGTGAACAACGCTTCCACCTTTGACCGGGATGAGTGGAATACCGTCACGCGCACAAGCTGGGACGAACATATGGAGCCCAATCTGCGGGCTCCTTATGTGCTGATACAGGAATTTGCCCGTCTCCTGCCGACTGGTCAGGAAGGGATGGTGCTGAACATGCTGGATGAGCGGGTCTGGTCCCTGACGCCGCATTTCGTCAGCTATACGGTGTCGAAATCGGCGCTCTGGACCCTGACGCAGACCATGGCGCTCGCTCTCGCGCCAAAGAAGATTCGCGTGAATGCCATTGGTCCAGGGCCAGCGCTGCCTAGCACACGGCAGACGGACGAGCAGTTCCGGCGTCAGTGCGAGGCTGTTCCGCTGGGTCGCGGGACATCGCCACAGGAAGTGTCGCGGGCATTACTGGCCTTTCTGATGCTGCCGTCCGTGACCGGCCAGATGCTGGCGCTGGATGGCGCGCAGCATCTTCAGTGGTATTACTCCCCTCCGGCTTCCGGAAACGCGGTGGAAGAATAGGCGATGACAATTCTGGCGCCATGGCCTGCGGACAGATCCCTGCGACGGCTGTTCATCAAGGATATGATTGTTGACGCCTATATCGGCGTTTTTCCGCACGAGCAGGGTGTGACGCAGCGTATCCGCATCAATGTGTCGTTCGGTGTGGATGACAGTCGGGAACTGGTCGCGGGCGTGGATGATCTGAGCCGTACCGTCTCTTATGAGACGGCCGTGGTGACCATTCGTCGTCTGGCGACCGAGACTCACACACAGTTGGTGGAAACGCTGGCGGAACGCATCGCCATGGAAGTGATGAAGGATCGCCGGGTACGCGTCGTGCGTATCATGGTCGAGAAACTCGATATTTTTTCCGACATGGATTCCGTCGGCGTCGAGATCGAGCGGTGGTCATCGCAGCAGGCGAGTTGCTGAATGAGGCTGTCACGCCGGGGGTGATGTGCCTCCCGGCGTGACGGAAGTTCTCAGTCGCGCCCGTCGATCAGGGTGACATCCTGTCCAACATAGACGGTGCCCCCTGCCGCCGTATGGCCGATGGAGGCTCCATTCTGCCATGTCTGGGTGCGGTCAAGCAGAAGCGTGACTTCCGGTGTCGGCACCAGCACCGATGCGATGCGGCTGGTATATTCCCAGTGAGAGAACTGCCAGTACACGATGGGGCCATCGGAGCCGCTGTCTGCGGTGAAAAGTCCGATGCCCGCACACACGGGATAAGCTGCCTGCGGAGCCGGAAAGACGAGATCCACGTCGGGACGTGTTTCGCTGCCGCCACCCAGGGCCATGAAATTGATGGGCACACGGGCGTACCCTGCCACGGACAACTCCGTCCAGCCGGGAAGAAGCAGACCGGCCCAACCTTCAAAAAAATAACTCATATCAAATGCCTTTATCCATATTGCGTGACGGTCATCCACGAAGGACCACCATCGCCGCCGTTCATGTAGGTCCCACTGGGCGCGACGCAGGAACCTGAGCCACCACCACCGGGATCTCCGGGTTTGCCCGTTTCGCCGGAGCCGGATTCCCAGCCTCCCGCGTAATAGGGCGGACGGCCACCGCCTGCGCCGCCATAACCGAAGAAGTAATTTTCCGAGACACCGGAGACATGGCCGGAAAAGCCGCTCTGCCCGGTTCCGCTGTTCAGGACCGTGATGCCGGTTGTGCTGGTGACCTGCGCGGAACCACCAGCCCCGGCCCCTCCGATGATCGCGACACCACCGCCCTGCGCCACCAGGCCGCCGAAGCCTCCGGTCACCACAACCATGCTGCCGAACGCAGCAGAGCCACCGGCATTGCCGGTCATGGCGGTCGAAGCTGACTGACCGCCGCGTCCGCCGGGGCCAAGCGTTGCCGTTACCGGCCATTGCAGCTGGGAAACATCCACCCGGAAGCGGCAGTAACCGCCAGCCCCGCCGCCGCCGCCCGTGCCACCCTGTGTTGAACTGCAGGTGGGAGCGCCGCCGCCGCCGCCGCCGCCGCCGGACAACTCGATGATGGCGAACTTGGTACGGGACTGCATGGAAAGCTGGATGACGGAATAGCCGCCCGCCGTGGCAGTCGGCCCTTCATAAGTGTCACACTGGAGCAGGTTGGCTGCGGACCAGTTCGTCACGAAGGCTGTGGTGGCGAGAAGGGTCGAAGAATCTCCGGATGCCGGCGTGGGCGCCGTGGGAGAGCCGGTGAATGTGGGGGAATCCTTCGGCGCGAGAGCTGGAATTTTCGGATAGAAAAGGTTGCTGTTGTCCAGCGAGATCATCGACTGGGTCACAGCTGTCGCGTTGGCTGGCAGAGTGATGCTCCAGAGAGCGATCGCGCTGGCCGGAGGCGCGCTGGTGGAGATGGCAATAGTGGCGACGGCGGTTCGTTCCGTCGGCTGGGTCGTTCCCGTATCCGTGACGCCGGAAAGTGTGTGCGTGGTGTCGGACGCATCAAGATAGCGCAGCATCGTCGTGCCCGTGTCGGTCAGAGCAACCGTGGCGTAAATATAATAGGTCTGTGCTGCGGTGGACGACGTCAGGGTGAAACTGGTGGCGGCAGCCGTGTATTGCCGTATGATGACGGTGCTGTCAGCGGCAAGAGAGCCGTAAGCGGCTGAGTCGGCCACCGCTCCTTCATTGATCTGTCCGCTTGCGACATTGATGACCAGATCGGAGCCGGAACAGGTTGCGCCCAGGCCGCTGGCGAACGGTCCGGGGCCACCCATGGTCATGGCGATAGCCTGTCCAATGGCGCGTTCCGTGTTGCGCTCAGCGATGAGGGTATCCGTGTCGGCGATGACCTGTGCGGGATAAACGATCACGCGATCCATGAGCGTGTCCTCCTCAGATAGCCGTCCCCGACTTGTAATCAGGCAGGGTGTTGAAATACTGGTTGAGAGATTCAGCTGATATGAGAGTTCTTCCGCCGAGTTTTTTTGCCTTTATGTGTCCCTCTGAAAGAAGTCTGTAGCAATATGTTCGGCCGATTCCATAAATTGTGCAGGCTTTGGCAATGTTGATGAATTTAATATCTGTTTGTTTGATGTTTTTCACTTTCAAAATCCTTTTCCGGACACGCACATATGCTGGCGAACCTGAAGGACATATGCATTGTCCCTAATTGTTCGTGCCACGCAAAAAATCCGGTGAGTGTTCGGGCTTATCGGGCGCGTTGCACCCTTTTCTGGAGACAGTTAATTGGTTTATTGTCAGTATTGATCGTGTTTTTTATCTTATGATAAGTATTAATATTGAGTATTTATTGCATTATGGATGGAGGGAATCATCTTCCTGTCAACCAGGATTGCCGGATGTATTGTTCTCCATCATTCTTTTCTGATCAAAATAATTAAGTGATTGCAATAGGATAGAGAGCTGAGAACAGGTTATTGCTTTGGTAGGTTTTTTGCCGCATAAGCCTGCGAGAAGCGAAGCGCTGATTCGCTGAGGAAGGGTGGCCGAGTGGTTGAAGGCTCCAGTCTTGAAAACTGGCGTACGGGTAACCGTACCGTGGGTTCGAATCCCACCCCTTCCGCCAAATCCTGATTCCCTGCATTTCCGGAAACGCCAGCTTGCCTTGAGTTTCGGCCAGTCTGTAGTCTCTGATTTTCCGCCTCTTCCCATGAATCTGTGGGCACTATGCAGACAGGAAAACAGGCTCTCAGCGGTGAATGCGCGGCTGATGAATTGAAGATCAAACCTGCCAAGCCATGTGATCGCCACTGTAAGTAGTCAGCGAATGGTGCTTTCTGCCCGTAATGAAGAGAGGCAGTAAGTTCTGATGCGACCGGTTGCGGAAGGAACTCCACTCTTAGCCTGAAGTATCGTTTTTGGCCGTCTAAAGCGGCTGGTGATGGCGCAAAAGAAATATTTGCCCAGAAAAATGGGGCCTCGAACAGTGCGTGGATTTTCAGTTTGGAATGAAAATTTCACGACAGCATCAAAGACTATATTATTTCTAAAATGGCCGGATCATTCATGTTTTTTTCAAAAGTAAAGAATTTCTTCAATATCGTTAAGTAATGAGAAAGAAGACTTTGTACATATCGGGATGCAGGCAGGAGCAGGATGGTTTTCTGTTTTTGTTTCGGCCGCCGCGTGTCGCGGGCAGAGCGGAGAAAGTACGAGTCTCGATATGCAGATCGACCGATATTTGGAAACCATCTTTTGCGAACAGACTGTTTCGCATGAAGCCTCGTGGGCCGTTCAGACGCAGGGAATCCCCTTTAGCCCGAGAGTTGAAGGGTGATGTATTAAATGGAAGCGCACGTTGAATCTCGTCTGCTTCGCATGATCGACAACATGCCGGTTGCTGTCATGACAGTCGATCCGGACAGTTTCGCCATTACCTATGCGAACGAGACCTCCAAGAATCTGATCAGGCAGATCGAACATCTGTTGCCCATCAGCGCGGATCAACTCGTCGGCTCCTCAATCGACGTCTTCCACAGGCATCCGACACATCAGCGGGGGCTTATCTCGGATCCGGCCAATCTGCCTCATAGCGCCAGAATCCGCCTCGGTCCTGAATCGCTCGATCTGACCGTGACCGCCATTACGGCTGATGATGGAAGTTTTCTCGGCCCCATGCTGACATGGGCGATCGTGACGCGGGAAGTGGCAGCCGAAGAACGGATCCTCCGTCTGGCGCAATACGACACATTGACGGGACTGGCGAACCGCAACACGTTTCAGGAATGGATCGAAGCGGGGCTGGAAAAGCCTGATCACCGCATGGCCATTTTTTTCCTCGATCTCGATGGTTTCAAGACTATCAACGACACACGCGGTCATGGGGTCGGGGATACGCTTCTTAAAATGGTCGCGGACCGTCTGCGAAACGCATGCGACCACCCCGACATGAAAATCGGCAGGATCGGGGGTGACGAGTTTGCCGTGATCCTGCATGACGATAACGCGGAACGTGCGGAAACTCTTGCTGCAAATCTGGTAGCCGCGATTGGCACCCCTTACAGTTTCGGGGATCATGCCAATATGCAGATTGGGACGTCTATCGGGATCGCCTATTCGCCCGCTCATGGCAGAACCGTCGAACAGCTCCTGTCCCGCGCCGATATCGCACTATACGCCGCGAAATATGCAGGAAAAGGCAAGTTCACCGTATTCGAGCCCGCCATGGGAGAACGCATCCGGGATCGGGAGCATCTCAAGGCGGACCTTCGTGCGACGCTCCAGACCATGGAGGATCTGTTTGTTTTCTATCAGCCGATTGTCGAGATCCAGACACGCCGGGTGACGGCGCGGGAGGCACTGGTCCGCTGGTACCATCCGGATCGGGGCTGGATTTCTCCGGCCGAGTTCATCCCCGTTGCTGAAGAAAGTGGACTGATTGAGCCTCTTGGGCGGTTCATTCTCCATCGGGCCTGTGCGGATGCGACGACATGGGAAGATGAAGAGCGTGTTGCCGTAAATATCTCGGCCGCGCAGTTCGGCGGCGGAATGCTGGTCGATTCTGTGCGTGAAGCACTTGAGGAAACCGGCCTTCGCCCTGATCGACTGGAGATCGAGGTTACGGAAACCGCTTTGCTTGGCAGCGATCAGGGCGTCATTGAGGATTTCGGGAAACTACGCGCTCTGGGTGTCCGTATCGCCCTTGATGATTTCGGCACCGGCTATTCTTCTCTGGCGCACCTGCGCGCTTACCCGTTCGACAAAATCAAGATTGATGGATCGTTCGTCCGCGATGCGGTGACACGACCGGATTGTGCAGCCGTGGTCAAAGCTATTGCTGATCTGGGTCGGCGTCTGGGTGTCACCACTGTGGCGGAAGGAGTCGAAACCCAGGAGCATCTTGCCCGTGTGACCGAGGAAGGCTGTTCAGAGATACAGGGATACCTCATCAGGAAACCGGGACCAAGCGAGAGGGATGCCCCACGGGTCGAGGCGATCAACCGTGCCCTTCGTCTTAAACAACAGAAGAGCTGATCCACTTCGCACATCTCATGATCACAAAAGGCACGGTGCTCTGGATCATCTCCTGACCATCGTATTGGTCAGGATCGAGCGCGTTTGAAAAGATGCAAACAGGAAATCAGAATAGGATCTTCAGACTATCCCGAGCCATGCTGACATTCCCCAAAATGCAAAAATCAGAATGATCGCAGCCATGAAAACCGGAAACACAACGGCGCGCATGAACGTGGTGTTTTTTTGTGGGGGCTCTGCGATTCCCGCATTCTGTTCGATGGTATCGGCAGCAGCATCAGCTTCCTGATCTTCCGGCGACTCAGCGGTCCAGTCCTCTGACCAGTTATAATCGCTACGGTTTTTTCCGGTCATATCAAAACTTCAGAAACTGAGGGTGGGGCAGGTCGGGCCTGACTGTTCCGTGAAAGACCCCTGGTCGCCTTACAAAATTCAACCTATGCCGTAAATCGGGATACACCATTCAGCTTGTCGGTACACTGCAAGCGCCTGCACGGCCTGGCTGGTGGTCCGCAGCACCCGGCGATTCTGGATCAATCAGATAAAAATCAGTGAAATTTGCGGCTCCCATCGCCTGAAACACATGACCATCCGGGTTGTGTAATGCGCCTTCGCTGCTGACCAGATGAGTTTCGTGCTTTCCACTCGCTGCTTGAATGACAATTTCACCACATAACGCATAAGTATGAGTGGCAGAGTCATCAGGCACTTTGATGACGGTGCGTTTTTCAGGTGTCTGGCTGTTCAGTTCGAATGTCGCCGCAAGTTTTCCATCGATATAAACACGCGAGATTTCAGAAATTTCTTCTGGCGCCTTGCCATCCTCGACAATGAATTGAGCTGCGTGGGCCGTAGATATGAGGCTTGCCATAAGAACGAAGCCCGCGCTGACGTTCCGCCTTGCACGAGCAATTTTCGGTCGAAGGGAGGTAGATGCGCTCATTGTCTGTCGCTTCTCGTCATTGGTGGCAGAACGACGGTCAGAAGGTGCCGTATCACGCAATGACAATGCCTCCGCACATCGCTACCAATACGTCATGACAGCCAAAAATGACAGTCGCGTAAAGACGATGCTTGCCGATGCAACCGAATATCTTGCCGAGCATGGCATCGATCAGCCCCGGAAAGAAGCGCGCCTCCTGTTTGAACTGGCTTATGGCCAAGATACTGCATGGCAGATGATCCACCCGGACGAACCCATATCTGACCCGATGCCGTTTTTTGGCTTCGTGCAACGGCGCGGAAAAGGTGAGCCGATGGCTTATCTCCGGGGAAGTAAAGGTTTTTGGTCGCTTGATCTGGAGGTGACGCGGGACACGCTCATTCCACGCGGTGACACCGAGACACTGATGGAAGCTCTGATTCGTCATCGCCCCGACCGTAGCACAGTGTCTTCCGTGCTCGATCTGGGGACGGGAAGCGGATGCTTGCTGCTCGCGGCGCTGGCGGAATATCCAGCCGCGCGAGGGATCGGGATTGATCGCGTGGAAAGCACGGCTCGACAGGCCGCGAAAAACGCTCGCCTCAACCATCTGGAGGAGAGGGCGCTTTTTTGCGTGGCTCAGTGGGCCGCCCCCCTTGCGGCACGCTTTGATGTGGTGATTTCAAATCCGCCCTATATCCCCCAGGCCGATATCGGCGGCCTCATGAAAGATGTTGCGGATTACGAGCCGATGATGGCTTTGGATGGTGGCGCGGACGGTCTGGCCGCTTATCGCGACATTCTGCCGTGTTTGCCCAACCTGCTTACTCCAGATGGGCTGGCGATTCTGGAATTTGGCATAGGGCAGGGGGATGACCTGAAGGAGTTGGCGAGGGTCGCAGGACTTCAGGTCGTAGAGTTGTGCGCGGATCTGGGCGGGATTACGCGCGCAATTGTATTATCCCGGGAGTGACCGGGAATATCAGATGTTTCCACCGATACGCTGTTGGTCAGGTTTTTGAGCGATGCTTGGAATGTAAGACTGCACGTGCAGCCGTTCCCTTCACATGCTTCGTGACAGGAGCTTTTGCCAGCACATAATGGATGATGCCCAGCTTTCTGAGACGTCCACGCGGCGCTTCAGCGACCTGAAGGGGTGTTCTGTGTCTGGGACCATTGGCTGCCAGAAACTGCATCATGCGTCGCCGGGATGTCTCATTTCGGGCCAGCACCAGAGGACGAGGCGCGAAGGAGCGTCTCTCCACGGGAGCCACGCCTTCATCCTGAAAGCCCTGATCAAGCAGGTCGGCCATTTCTCGCGTGCGTTCGGCATTGGATGAAGCTCCCATCACCACACCCACAAGCCGCACATTTTCACGGAGGGCTGAGGCCACGAGATTGAGGCCCGCCTGCGCCGTGTAACCGGTCTTCATGCCATCTGCGCCCGGATAGAAACGCAGCATGGGGTTGTGGTTCGGGATTTCCCGTCCATGGAAATAGAACATCGATGTCGAGAAATAATGATAATCTTCCGGGAAATCGGAAATGAGACGACGTCCCAGAGTTGCCAGATCCCGCGCTGTCGTAACCTGATCCGGGTCCGGCAGGCCGGAAGCATTGCGGAAGGTCGTAGCCGTCATGCCGAGTGCATGGGCCTGTCCAGTCATCATGGCGGCGAAGTGGTCTTCATCGCCGCCGATCAGTTCACCGAGCGCACAGGCTGCATCGTTGGCCGATTTCGTGACGAGGCCCAGAATGGCCTGCTCGACCGTGATATAACCGCCGGGAACAAGGCCCAGTTTTGAAGGCTCGCGAGTCGAGGCCCTGACGGACACGGGAACGGCCTGATCAAGAGAAATCTGTCCACCCCGAAGTGCCTGGAAAGCCATGTAGAGAGTCATGAGCTTGGTCAGGCTTGCCGGATAACGCTGCAGATCGGGATTTACCTGTGCCAGCACAGTCCCTGTGCGTGCGTCTTCAATAAAGGCGCTCATCCGTCCGACATACTGGGCTTGCGCGGCATGCGTGGCCGCCAGCGATGCCGTGACGAGGGACAGTGTGATGCCTTTTTTCAAAAGACCTGCAAACGGCATGGATCTTCTGGCAGCTTTTGAGCCTGAGTCAGCGTTTTTATCGCTGTACGTGAGCCGCGTCGCTTCGGTCCTCAGGATGGGATGGGGCGAATCATTTTTCATGGCGAAGCGCGCAATGTTCCAGGCAGGAGACGAAGTGAACCGAAAGCTTAGCAGTGCCGAATCCATCGTCTAGGGTAAAAGTGCTAATATTTCGAAAAAACAGCATCATCAAGGCACCCTTCCGACAACTTCTTTTTAATATGCCTGAGGAACACTCCCTCTCACAATCGCAGTATGGAAATGGTTGCAGGGCGGACGTGCTCTGGCCGTATTGTTCCGCGATTTTTGTTTGCATGCAGGCCGCCGGGGTTTACAGAGAGGTACGCCAGTCGCGGTGATTGAACTTCGACGCGAAGCATAAACAGGCACGTCGGGGAGCAGCCAAGTAGGGTTGATGACGGAGAATACCGAAGACAACACATCCGATATCGGCGTAATGGTCCGGACGGTTCCGAAGACCAAAAAGCCGTCGATGTACAAAGTTCTCATGTTGAATGATGACTATACGCCGATGGAATTCGTCGTGCACGTTCTTGAGCGGTTCTTCAGCAAGAACCGGGACGAGGCGACCAACATCATGCTGCATGTGCATAAGAAAGGCGTCGGGGTTTGCGGCGTCTTCACTTATGAAGTGGCGGAGAGCAAGGTTGCGCTCGTGATGGATCTGGCGCGCCAGAATCAACATCCTCTGCAATGCACGATCGAGCGCGACTGACTCTGTCTGTATGTGAAAATGACGATGCAGGTAAGCACGGCGCGTAATTGCGAGAGCCTTACCTGAGATGCGACGACGCAGGCTTCCACGAGTGAAACCTGCGTTTTTTTACTGAATCTGCTGACTGACCAGAAGCCGCCCCATCCTGTCCGGAGAGGGCGGCTTCCTGTTTTGGTCAGATCACAGATCAGCTGTCGTGCTCATCCTTGGTGGAGCTGACATCGATATCTGAGCTGATGTCATCAGCATCATCGTCCAGATCGGATGTGTCTTCCATGACATCGTCGTCATCATCGTCATCATCGTCATCGGTGCTTTCGATGTCGCTTTCCACCGGCTTGGGGGCTTTGACGGGCGCGGCGGGAATGTGGTCGCTGGTGCGCTTCAGACGAGGAACCTCAACCGGCTGTGCAGCACCGCATTTCGGGCAAACTGCCGGTTCTGAGTTGAGGTCGTAGAAGCGCGCACCGCACGACACGCAAACGCGTTTGGAACCGAGTTCGGGCTGGGCCATGTTGAACCTGTCGATCGTATTCGTGGCAGGGGACGCGAGTCCCCGACGGCATTATGGCGCGGCCATCAGGGCAGCACCCAATCTAAGGGGTGGCGACATGCCAGTTCAGATGAGCGCCGTCAACCAAGCAAAGAAGAATCGCCCTTCAGATGCTCTGCGGCGGAAGTTCCCATTTTTGCCTTAATTTTCCGTTGGTATACGTCGGTGTAATCTTGGATCGGTTTCGTGTGGTTTCAGGGGGCACGTAATGAACCGGGGGCGAACGGTGTTCTTTCGGTCTTTGGCGGTGAGCGCCATGGTGGGGCTGGCCGCATGTAGCAGCGGCGGTTCACGGCCGGGCGGAAGTCCGTCGCAGTGGGGGCGTGGCGATTATACGGCGCCCGGACCCTCAAGCGATCCATGGGGACCCTACATCCGCGAGGCTTCCAGCCGCTTTTCGGTTCCCGAGCCTTGGATTCGCGCCGTCATTCATCAGGAGTCGGGTGGGCAGGAATATCAGCACGGCCGTCTGACCCGATCCGGTTCCGGGGCGATGGGCCTGATGCAGCTCATGCCTGCTACGTGGTCTGAACTGGCTGGGGAGTTTTCGCTGGGTAACGATCCTTACGAACCCCACGACAATATCATGGCCGGCACCGGCTATATCCATCAGCTTTATGGCAAGTTCGGATCGCCCGGCTTTCTGGCGGCCTATAACGCCGGTCCCGGTCGTCTGGAGCAGTATCTTCAGACGGGTGACCCTCTGCCGGATGAGACGGTCAACTATGTGGCATCCATCAGTCCTCACCTGAATGATGCCGTGCCGGGTGCTGTCGGTGGAAGCGCGCCCATCATGGTGGCGCAGGCGAGCACGGCTGTCGCTCTGGTTCCTGCCTATGAAACCGGCTATGCAACGGCTCAGGCGCCTGTCAGTGGGCCGGTGGCAAGAACGGGGGATGGCTGCCTGCGAAATGTTGATGCGGCGTATGATCCATCCAACTGTCTGGTTGACCGGGACACGCCGCATGCTGATCCCGCTCCGACTTCCTTGCCGCCTCCACAGCCCGCCATTCAGGTTGCGTCTGCCGCTCCGGCTCCCGTTTCTACGGCAACTTCCGCACCTCAGGAGGGGTTGCCGCATGAACTGGCCAGTTATGTCGAACCTTCTTCCACCCGGGTTGCGCCGCGTGTGATGCCTGCGGTGTATACGACGCCGGCCGTGACACGTCCCATGGTGACGCGGGGGGGAGGCTGGGCCGTGCAGGTGGGCGCATTCTCTTCCGGCAACGACGCGCGCATTGCGCTGGCGCAGGCGCAGGCGATCATCGGCAATAATGGTGTGAATCCGGTCGTTGCAAAGGCTTCTCCGGCCGCGAATGCCCTTTACCGGGCGCGTCTGGTTGGGTTCGCCGCGCAGGATGCGACAACCGCCTGCCGCATCCTCCATAGCCATTCCGTTGCCTGCTTCGCGGTGCCGCAATCGACCTGACGCCTGTGCATCAGGCGTTGCGATCCGCATAGGGCTCGGCTAGACCCGCGCCTCTCCGGGAGATTGATCCAGCAGCCCGGCAACCGGGAGTGGGATGGATGGCGCGAAACCGAGTTCGTAAGGGACGGCCTCTGGACGGCTGGCTCGTGATCGACAAGCCGACAGGCATGACGTCCACCGCTGTGGTCAGTATCGTCAAGCGGGCGTTCAATGCCCAGAAAGTCGGCCATGGGGGCACTCTTGATCCGCTGGCGACAGGTCTGCTGCCGATTGCGTTGGGCGCCGCGACCAAGACGGTCCCCTACATCATGGACGGCACCAAGAAGTATCATTTTACCCTGAAGATGGGTGAGGCCCGCGACAGCGATGACGCCGACGGCACTGTGACGGCAACGTCGGATGTGCGCCCGTCTGACGATCAGTTGCGGCAGGCTACAGTCAATCTGACTGGCGACATCATGCAGGTGCCTCCCGTGTTTTCGGCGCTGAAGATTGCCGGTGAGCGGGCTTATGACATGGCGCGCGAGGGTCGTCCTCCGGAATTGCCGCCGCGTCCGGCGCGGGTGGACCGCTTTGAACTGATCGATCGTCCGGATGCCGATCATGCCGTGTTCGAGGTGGAATCCGGCAAGGGCGTCTATATGCGGTCGCTGGCCCGCGACGTTGCGCTGGCGTGCGGAACAGTGGGCCATATCGCCGTGTTGCGTCGTTTGCGGGTCGGTCCCTTCACGGAAGCAGATGCAATTTCGCTGGACAAAATCGTCGCGAGCGCCGAAGAAAGCCCCGCTTCACCGGAGCTTCTTCGTCCGGTCTCGACCGCGCTGGCCGACATCCCGGCGCTGGCCCTGATGCCTGACGAAGCTGCCCTTATCCGGCATGGACAAGCCCTTGGGCTGATGGATTTCATCGGACGCATCCCGGAAACGGGACCGGACGATGTGGTCCGCATGATGGACGGTGAGGCTGTGCTGGGCTTGGGTCGCCTTGAAGATGGGTGGCTGAAGCCTGTTCGTTTGCTATGACTTTTGGAGACGACGATGTCGATCACCGCAGACCGCCGTACGGCGCTTATTGAAGAATACCGCACGAATCCGACCGATACGGGTTCGCCGGAAGTACAGGTTGCGATCCTTACGGAGCGTATCATCAACCTGACCGAGCATCTCAAGACGCACGCGAAGGATTTCCATTCGCGTCGTGGTCTGCTGGTGATGGTCGGCAACCGTCGTAGCCTGCTCGACTACCTGAAGCGTAAGAGCCAGACGCGTTATGAGACGCTGATCGGTCGCCTGGGTCTGCGTCGCTGATTGCAGTCCGGACAAAAGGGAATGCTGCCGGTCACTCTGCTGTTTTCCCTGTGCCGATAATCCTGTAAGGATTCGCCCGGGGTTCCGCTTTTGTGGAGCCTCGGGTTTCTTTATGTCCGGATGGTCCGGGCAATAACATGAGCCGGTCCGCGCTCGCGGAGGTTCGGTCCAGGCCACGGCGTTTCAGGCCACATGGCGTTCTGGCGTGCTTCGCCAGCCACCATGCCGTCCGAGACGCTGTCTGCCTCCGATCTCTCCACTTCCGGAAAAGCCAAGAAGGGCTGTTAGACAGGTCCTCTCCGGAATTGCGATAAGGGTCGGCCCGAAAGGTTCGACATAAGAATGTTCAATTATTTCCGTAAAGAAATTGAGTGGGGCGGTCGTCCGCTGATTCTGGAGACCGGCAAGATCGCACGTCAGGCTGACGGCGCGGTTGTCGTGACATACGGCGAGACGGTTGTTCTCTGCACCGCCGTCGGTGCCAAGACCGTGAAGCCGGGGCAGGATTTCTTCCCGCTGACGGTCAACTATCAGGAAAAAGCCTACGCTGCTGGCAAGATCCCTGGTGGGTTCTTCAAGCGTGAAGGCCGTCCGTCCGAGGCTGAAACGCTCAACTCGCGTCTGATCGATCGCCCGCTCCGTCCGCTGTTCCCTGAAGGGTTCCGCAACGAGGTTCAGGTCATCACGACGGTTCTGAGCCATGACATGGAAAACGATCCGGCTGTTCCGGCGCTGATCGGTGCTTCCGCAGCGCTGACGCTGTCCGGCATCCCGTTCTTTGGCCCCGTGGCCGCCTGCCGCGTCGGTTACAGCAACGGCGAGTATGTGCTGAACCCGACGGTTGACGACGTGAAGGAGTCCGCTCTGGATCTCGTCCTCGCCGGAACATCCGAGGGCGTGCTGATGGTGGAATCGGAAGCCAGCGAGCTTTCCGAGTCCGTCATGCTGGGCGCGGTGAACTTCGGTCATGCGGCATTCCAGCCGGTCATCGAAGCAATCATCGCTCTGGCCGAGCATGCGGCCAAAGCGCCGTGGGAAATGGCAGGCCCGACCAAGGAAGCCATCGCTCTTCGCAAGAAGGTCGATACGCTGGGTCGCAAGTTGCTGACCGCCGCCTACAAGGAAAAGGCCAAGCAGGCTCGTTACGAGAAGGTCGGCGCAGCCAAGAAGGTCATCATCGAAAAGCTGACGGATGCCGGTCTGGATGCCGACGCCGCCAAGCCGATGATCAAGGATCTTGAAGCCGATATCGTTCGTGGTTCGGTGCTTGATACAGGCATGCGTATTGACGGTCGTGATCTGGTAACGGTCCGTCCGATCGTTTCCGAGGTCGGTATCCTGCCGCGTGCACATGGTTCCGCGCTCTTCACCCGTGGTGAGACGCAGGCGCTGGTCATCGCCACGCTGGGCACCGGTCAGGACGAGCAGATCATCGATGCGCTCGAAGGCGAATATCGCACCAACTTCCTGCTGCATTACAACTTCCCTCCGTTCTCGGTTGGTGAGTGTGGTCGTACGGGCTCGCCGGGTCGTCGTGAGATCGGTCATGGCAAGCTGGCATGGCGCGCGATTCATCCGCTGCTGCCGACGAAGGCCGAGTTCCCCTACACCATGCGTGTGGTTTCCGAGATCACGGAGAGCAACGGTTCGTCTTCCATGGCGACGGTCTGCGGTTCTTCTCTCGCGCTGATGGACGCCGGGGTTCCCTTGAAGCGTCCGGTTGCCGGTATCGCCATGGGCCTCATCAAGGAAGATCGTGGCTATGCCGTGCTCTCCGACATTCTTGGCGACGAGGATCACCTCGGCGACATGGACTTCAAGGTGGCCGGAACCGAGCAGGGCATCACAGCCTTGCAGATGGACATCAAGATCACGTCCATCACGCCGGAGATCATGGAAATCGCGCTGGAGCAGGCCCGTGGCGGTCGTCTCCACATTCTTGGCGAGATGTCCAAGGCGCTGACGGAAGGTCGTTCGGATGTGTCGTCAACGGCACCGAAGATCACCACGATGAGCGTGCCCAAGGAAAAGATCCGCGACGTGATCGGAACCGGTGGCAAGGTTATCCGTGAGATCGTCGAATATTCCGGCGCGAAAGTGGATATTGGTGACGATGGCACCATCACCATTGCCGCATCGTCCGAGGAGCAGGCCGAGAAAGCCATTTCCCGCATCAACGGCATTGTCGCTGAGGCTGAAATCGGTCGCATTTATGACGGTAAAGTCGTCAAAACGGCAGATTTCGGCGCATTCGTAAACTTTCTTGGCGCAAAGGACGGTCTGGTTCACATTTCCGAACTGGGGCAGGGCCGCGTGGCCCGCACCACGGATGTCGTGAAGCAGGGCGATGCGGTTAAGGTGAAGGTCATTGGTTTTGATGACCGCGGCAAGGTAAAGCTGTCCATGCGGGTTGTGGATCAGGCTACCGGTGCCGATATCACTTCCGACGTGGGTGAGAAGCCGGCTCGCGCTCCGCGCCGCGAGGACTGAGGTCCTTTTCTCGGGATGATTGAACGGGCGGGCGTCGCGGCGACAGGCTGCGGCGCCCGTTTGCCTATGGCGCCTTAAACACCGGCAGGTTAAGAGACGCCAATGCGAGCGGCACCAACAGGGATGACGACAGGACAGGCATGAAGGCGATTAACGCAGTTAGGTTGGGGGGCGTTGAAGTCCTGCCTCTGGTCGAGGGCGGGAAGGGCGTTTCTGTCTCGACTGGCGAGTCCGCTGGCGCGTGGGCCGCAGCGGGCGGTGTCGGCACGATTTCGGTCGTGAATGCCGACAGTTACGACGAGAACGGACATGTTGTTCCCCAGATATACAGGGGACGCACGCGTCGTGAACGGCACGAGGAACTGATCGATTATGCCATCAAGGGTGGTATCGCGCAGGCGAAGATCGCTCATGAACGTGCTGGCGGAAAAGGGCGCATCCACGTCAACATCCTCTGGGAAATGGGTGGGGCGGAAGATGTTATTGCAGGCGTCATGGAAGGCGCGAAAGGGCTGATTCACGGGGTGACATGCGGCGCAGGCATGCCGTACCGTCTGTCGGACATCGCCACCAAATTCGGCGTTCATTATTATCCCATCGTATCGTCTGCCCGAGCTTTCAATGCATTGTGGAAGCGGGCTTACAGTCGGACGGCAGATTTGCTGGGCGGCGTGGTGTATGAGGATCCTTGGCGCGCCGGTGGCCATAACGGTCTGTCCAACACCGAGAACCCGCTTGTGCCGGAAGATCCCTATCCCCGTGTGGCGGCACTCCGCAAACTGATGCAGACCTTCGGGCTGGGTGACACCCCCATCATCATGGCCGGTGGCGTATGGTGGCTGGAAGAATGGCAGGACTGGCTCGATAATCCGGAGCTGGGACCCATTGTTTTTCAGTTCGGAACCCGGCCGCTGCTGACGCAGGAAAGCCCGATTCCGGAAGCATGGAAAGCCCGGTTGCAGACCCTGAAAAAGGGGGATGTCTATCTCAACCGCTTCTCGCCGACAGGTTTTTACTCATCGGCTGTGAATAACAGTTTCATGCAGGAGCTGAGAGAGCGTTCCGAACGGCAGGTAGCGTTTTCCACCGAACCTGTGGGCGAACTCGTGGCTCAGTATGGCATCGGTGCCCGCAAGCGTGCCGTGTTCGTTGCCGAGGCCGATCTTCTGCACCTCAAGGTGTGGGAAGCTGAGGGCTTCACGGAAGCGATGCGGACGCCTGATTCGACGCTGATTTTCGTGACACCAGAGCGTGCCCGGGAAATTCTCTCGGATCAGGTGGCCTGCATGGGGTGTCTGTCAGAATGCCGCTTCTCCAACTGGAGCCAGCGTCCTCCGGAATACAGCAATGGCCGGAAAGCTGATCCGCGTTCCTTCTGTATCCAGAAGACGCTTCAGGCGATCTCCCATGCTGAGGGTCCTGATCAGGAAACTGTTGCCGACCATAACCTGATGTTCGGGGGCACGAACGCCTGGCGCTTTGCGACGGACCCGTTCTACTCGAACGGCTTCGTACCCACGGTGAAGCAACTGGTCGAACGGATCATGACCGGACGTTGAGAGGCCACATAATCATGTTGACTGGACGGAAAGGCGTTGCCTTCCTGCGGGGATTACTGCTCGCAGGGAGCATGGTGCTGACGACCTCGTCGTGGGGAATCCATGCGGCACACGCTCAGGCAGCGCTTTCTCCGGCTGATCGTGGCTGGGTCATTCGCGTGCAGGACGCGATGAACGCCACGACCACCATGAAAGGGCGATTCGAGCAGACTGCGCCTGACGGCCAGCGCACGACCGGAACAGTGTGGCTGGCGCGACCGGGGCGGATGCGGTTTGAATATGACAAGCCCAGTCCGCTGCTTCTGGTGGCCAATGACGGCAAGGTCGTTTTCCGCGATACACAGCTCGACCAGACAACTGAAATTCCTCTGGACCGCACACCTTTAGGGTTGTTGCTCAGTCAGCATGTTTCTCTGTCCGGGGATGTGACGGTCACGGATTTTCACCATGACAATGGCATGGTTCAGATTTCCGCTGTGCGCACTGCCGCGCCGGGAGAGGGAACGCTGGTAATGTTTCTTTCGGAGCAACCCCTGGCATTGCGTGGCTGGCTCGTTGTGGATGCGCAAGGCCGACAGACACGCGTCTCACTGTCCGATATTGTTCAGGGTGTGAGCGTGTCCGATAACCTGTTTGCATTGCCGAAAGAAAACTGACGCTCCGGGAGCAATGTCCCGGCCTGTTTGATACGGCGTTCATTTTCATCTGAATGATAAATTTGGGGTGGCTTTTGCTGGTAAGAAGCAAAAGCTTTGCTTCGCCCGCTTTCGGAAAAGCATAGGCTATTTCCAATAGATGATTGCTTGGAAATGATTTATTTTGGGAGAAAAACCGAACAGATGGTGGGCACAACAGGGATTGAACCTGTGACCCCTACCATGTCAAGATAGTGCTCTACCGCTGAGCTATGCGCCCATCTGTTCGGTAAGCGGGCTTTTACAAGGCCTTCTGGAATAACGCAACCCCGCTCAAAACAATTTAGTGTAGTTTGCTCGAATGTGCCGCGCGTTTCCGATATCCTGATCCCTATGCTGGACCAGTCACCCCCATCTTTCCGTGATATTTCCGGAACTTATGATGATTCAGAGGCGCTTGAAACCGATCGGAATCCGGTCGTGCTGGTGGCCCGTCCAACAGCCAACGCGATTCCCCTCATTGTATCTTCCCCTCATTCAGGGCGCGATTACACGGCTGAATTTCTCGCCCGCGTGCGCCTTCCTCTTGATGTCCTGCGGAGTGGGGAGGATTTTCACGTCGACACTCTTGTCGCCTCCGCCCCGTCGCATGGCGCGACGCTGGTGTCCGCAACCTTTCCGCGTGTCATGTGCGACCCCAACCGGGCCTCGCTTGATCTGGATCCCTCACTGATAGCGGATGCAGGTGCGGCTGAACTCATGCCAACCGCCCGGGGACGCGCCGGGCTCGGCAGCGTGCCGGGGGTGGTGTCCGGCGGGCGACAGCTCTACTCCGCGAAGCTTTCCATGGCTGAGACGACCGCGCGACTACGCCGGTACTGGCACCCTTATCATGGGACATTGACGAGCATCGTGGATGAAATGAAGGCGCAGTATGGCTTCTGCGTCCTTCTGGACATGCATTCCATGCCTCCCGGCGTGGATGGTTCCAAGGCCGATTGCGTGATCGGGGATCGTTTCGGCACGTCGAGCAATCTTCACTATGTCCAGACACTGGCACGGAGCCTGCTGGCGCAGAATATGCGCGTAGCCCGAAACCACCCATTCGCCGGCGGTT
Organism: Acetobacter conturbans; assembly: GCF_011516755.1. Lineage (GTDB taxonomy): Bacteria > Pseudomonadota > Alphaproteobacteria > Acetobacterales > Acetobacteraceae > Acetobacter > Acetobacter conturbans. Next base: position 150,942 of record NZ_WOSY01000004.1, read on the forward strand.
TCATCACCAGTTATTACGGGCGACCGGAAGAGCGCGTGAGCACCATGCAGCTTGAACTGAACCGCGCCCTTTACATGAATCGCCGGGCTGGTGGCGGCTGCGGCCTCAATCCACGTTTTGCTGAAAAAATCGATCGTGTGATTGCCGATATGGCGCGCTGTGTTGCTGAAGAAGTGGAAAAAGGCTGATCACGTCACAAGGTATGGACCATGATCCGGAACGCCGTGGCAAAATGCACATCGGCGGCATCCGTTGCATCCTGATTGAGGCGGATATCCACGCTGGGTTGTGACGTTACATAGAGCTGGCAGTTACCACTCTCCACCTGATCCAGATGGTTCGTCACGCAAACCGCGTGATGGGAATTGATAATGCTTTTCAACAGGGGCGTGCCTGCACCTTCGGCAGATATCACAGCGACGAACTGTTGCTTGTCCAGCATGCCGAGGCTGACGGCAAATGCGTGCATCGTGACTCCCGAGACGGAGTCATTGGTGTCGCCGAAAATGGCGGCGACTTCCTGAGCTTCCATTTGCGAGCCCGGTATCTGTTCATTGTAGACGACCGCGATGCCGATCTTGCCCGTCGGCGGCGGAACGACGAAGTGCAAGGTCTCGCCCAGAATCGAGACGTCCTTGCTATCGAACGCAGCCGCCTGCGCAGGCAGACTGATAGTCAGCACGTACAGGCCGCTACATGCGGTCAGGAATCTGGCTGCCCTGTGAATGATGTTTATGCGCTGCACAACTTCCGACCCAATCACCGAGCCGAATAATTGTACAGAGCTATTGAAGAAAATTTAAGCACGCCCCGCTTTTGGGCGAGTGTTGCTAAAGAGGAACAGTTTCTCCGGTCGCGGCAAGCCACGCACTGATCTGTGCCGCTGGATCATCGGCGAGAATGAAGTCTGACACTGCGGCAACACAGTCCGCTCCTGCGGCGAGACATTCCGGTGCACGCGCCAGTGTGACGCCCCCGATCGCCACGAGCGGCAGATCCCCGATACGCTTGCGCCATTCGGTCAGTTTGGCTGTTCCCTGTGGCCCAAATGCCATTTTCTTAAGTCGCGTCTCCCAGACAGGGCCAAGCGCTACATAATCCGGCTTCGTCGCAAGCGCGCGGTCAAGCTCCTCCACGCTGTGCGTGCTGAGACCGAACCGGACGCCCGCGTTACGAAGGGCGTCCAGATCAGCCGTATCGAGATCTTCCTGCCCGAGATGCACCCACGGAGCCTCGCAGGTCATGGCTTCCCGCCAGAAATCATTGACGACCAGAGTGACGCCATGCCGTCTGGCGAAAACCATTCCCTCTTTCAGTTCCGCAAGAAGATCAGCCCCGCTTTTGTCTTTGATGCGCAGCTGGACGAAACGGGCACCAGCGTCTCCAAGACGATCAACCCAGAAGGCGCGATCCACGACGGGGTAGATTCGCTGGGGAAGACGCGAAACAGTCATGCGAGCACCGGCTTTCCAAGAAGGGGAGTGGAGGGGGCCGCCATGTCGCGTGCCTCCATCGGGTCGGCAAGACGGGCCAGTGCGCCCGCCTCGACAGCGAGACGAAACGCCCGCGCCATCGCCGCCGGGTCGCCTGCCTTGGCGACCGCTGTGTTGATCAGGACGGCGTCGTAGCCGAGTTCCATGGCCTGTGCCGCATGGGACGGAACGCCGATGCCTGCATCCACCACCAGCGGAATTTCGGGGAAGTGAGCACGAAGAGCACGCAGACCGAATACATTGTTCAGTCCCTTGCCTGAGCCGATTGGTGCGCCCCACGGCATGAGCACTTCGCATCCGGCAGCGAGGAGGCGCTCAGCCACGACGAGATCTTCCGTGGTGTAGGGAAAGACCTTGAAACCCTCGGCGGTGAGGATGCGGGCCGCCTCCACGAGACCGAACACATCTGGCTGAAGCGTATCGGACTCGCCGATCACTTCCAGCTTGATCCAGTCCGTCTCAAAGACTTCGCGAGCCATGTGCGCAGTGGTCACGGCTTCCTTGGCTGTGTGACACCCGGCCGTGTTCGGCAGCACCGGCACATTGAGATCGCGGATCAGAGACCAGAATGCCTGACCGGCTTTCTGCCCGGCGGATTCCCGGCGCAGGGAAACGGTAATGACGCCGGCATGCGCTGCCTTCACGGCGGCGGCGAGGATCTCGGGCGAAGGATATTGCGCGGTGCCCAGCATGAGCGGCGAGGCCAGAGTGGTGCCGTAGAATTGCATCGGTCTCAGCCTCCCTGCATCGGGGCGACGATCTCGATTTTCATGCCCTCCGAGATGGACAACTGGGAACGACGCGAGGCGGGGACGAATTCACCTCCCACGGCAGTAGCGATGCGCGCGCCGCTCAGGCCGAGTTCATCGACCAGCGCGGCAAGGGTCCGTGAGGTGACCGCACGGGTCTCGTCATTGACCAGAATGTTCATGTCAGTCTCCCTGACCAGCAGTTCACGTACCAATTGGGGCTTTGGCTCAATGCGTGCAAGCAGCCCGCCTCATGAGTTGAATACGATCTCGGTGACTTGCTCTCCCAGCCATGGCGAAAGCAGATAGCCATGGCGGTACATGCCGTTGACGAAAATGGTGCGGCCTTCCTGTGTCACGAGCGGCATATTGTCCGGATAGGAGGGACGCAGACCGGTACCGATATCGACGATCTCGGCTTCCGCGAAACCGGGATGAAGCGTCCAGACCGCGTTGAGCAATTCACTCATGGAACGCAGCGTGATGGGACCGCCATTCTCACTCTCGATCATCGTTGCGCCGACCATAAAGAGATGATCGGCACGCGGCACGATATAAATGGGGATGCGCGGATGCAGCATTCGCACAGGGCGATGCAGCGCCACGTCGGGGCAACGGAGCAGCAGCATTTCCCCCCTTACGCCGCGAAGGGCCGGGAGTTCCGTGCGTGCGCGCAGGCCCGAGGCATCCACCACCCAGTCGAAGGTCTCGTCGGAAGGGATATCCGGGCAGTTCAGCAGGAGACGGCCGCCCAGTTCATTGACCAGTCGGTCTGCCAGAGCCGGAAGAGTCTTGCGCGGGTCGAGATGTCCTTCTTCGGGAAAGAAGAGGGCGCGCTGGAACCGATCGGCAAGATCCGGCTCCAGTTCCGCAATTTCCTCAGCACCGATTTCCCGAAAATGGCTGGTGCGGCGTCCAAAGCGTGCGATTTCCGGGGTATCGCGCGGAGGCGCGAGGACGAGGCTGCCATTGGACTGCACATCGGGTGCGTTGGCACGCCACCAGTCCAGTGATTTGAGGGAATGTTCCGTCACCTCCGGCGGGGCGGCCTCGGCTTCGCACCACGGGGCGAGCATCCCTCCCGCCATCCATGAAGCACCGGAACCGACTTTCGGGCCTGTTTCAGCCAGTGTAACGCGGGCGCCCCGGTTGGCGAGCATGACGGCGGACACGAGCCCCGCCACACCGGCGCCCCGGACCAGAATGGCTGGAGGTGGTGTCATGAGAATCTCCCGTCCGGGTGGAGGTGAAAAGGGCTGCCACGATGAGCGCATGCGATGGATTTGTTAAGAGTGGCGCGGATTTATCTGACGCGATCCGATGGAGCGGCAGTCCCGGATTGCCGTGTTGCGGTCGTTACGTCGGAGCACAGGTAAAAACAGGCTCCGTTACGCCTTCCGGTTGTGTTGAACGCAGGATTTGGTAAGAGTATCAGCGAAATACAGGCCCTCGGAGAGAAGAAATGACTGACCCGGCAACGCAGGCTCCTCAACTGAGCCCCTCCGATCTGGCTAATAATGAAAGAGCTATTGCTTATTACAATGAGCATGGCTGCGACACGGTCGATAAAGCCTTTGTTCTTGCGAACATTCTGCACACGGATCGTTGCGTGGCGGAGGCGGCCCGCGTCTATCACATCGGGTATGAGCTCCACTCCAAGTCTCCGCACCAGCAGCCGGGCGCTCATATTCTTCTCCATGTCAGCCTGCTCTGCCAGCTGAAGGCCGGGCATGAGCCGAGCCAGGAAGACATGGACGCGATGAAGGCGCTGTCTCTCCCGCTCTATAATTACATTCTGGGCATCCAGACGGCATGGACGGCAGGCGATCTGGTGAAGGCCGCCCGTATCATGGGCAACTGTTACGATGAATTCCACACGGGCGAGGAGTGCGACCGCCTGTATCTGGAAGTCATGAGCCGCCACTATAACGAGCCGATGCGCAACGGCGTGGCTGACGCACGCGTCGCCGGTTCCCTTATCCCGCGGAAAGTCTATCTCTACTGGGACAAGGAAACGCCTGAGGAAGTCGAACAGAATTTCGAATATCACCGGAGCTTGCCGGGGCTCGAGATCAAGACTTTCAATCAGGAAGAAGCGGCGCAGTGGCTTTATGAAGTCTACGGCGTGGAAGCCCGGAACCTCTTTCTGTCCATGCGGCATCCCGCCGAGGCCGCCGACTTCCTGCGCGCGCATGTGATTCAGGAACTGGGGGGCTGGTGGCTGGACGCGGACATCCGCATCCGCTCGGAAGAGGTGTTCTTCAACCGCCTCTCGCAGCATCACTCCCATGTCTTCCTGCTCACGCATGACCATGTAGTGCATAACGACTTCTTCGGATCAGTCGCCAACAGTCCGATTATCGGCGACGTCCTGCTGTCGCTCTATCGCAACTGCTATCTCTTCCCCGGCCTGTATATTCCCTACAAGACCGGCCCCGGCGTGTTCGAACGCGCTCTGAATCGCACGTTCCACGCCGATTTCACCCGCGTGCGGCCGATCCCTTCCATGATGATCTACGATCACACGGTCTTCGCCGATATCATCGAGGAACTGCAGGTGGACTACAAACACCAGGGCAAGTCCTGGCACGCGGTGAGCAACTGATCTTTTCAGTCCGTGCGCGGGTGCGTTATCCGCGTGCCGGATCGTACCCGCAGCGGATAAGTGCCGCCAGCATATGAGGCGGCGGCGGGGCGATGGCGCTGATCGTCTCGGCTAGGGGTAAAATCAGTTCTCGACTCAGGAGATGCAGGCGCTCTCCCGCCATCTGTTTGCCTGCTGAATAAACCGGGTCCCCCACAACGGGGAGACCCGCTGCAGCGCAATGCACGCGCGCCTGGTGGGTGCGTCCACTCTCCAGCGTCAGTTCCACCCATGACAGGGTGCCGTCACGTCCCAGACATCGCAATGTGGTTCGGGCCGACTGTCCATCCGGCGCTCCCTGCATTTTCCAGCCCTGCGAAAGGGTGCTGACCTTTTTCAGGGGCAGGTCGATCTCAAGCGTGTCTGGTGCTGTCCCTTGCACAACGGCCCAATAGAGCTTTTTTGCGCGTCCGGTAGCGAAACAGGACTGAATGGCCAGCAATGTCTGCTTTCGCAGGCCGATGGCAAGGCAGCCCGCCGTGTCCGCATCAAGTCGATGCGCCAGCCACGGGCCATCTTTCCGACGGCTCATCAGGGGAAACCAGTCCTCGACACTGGGGCCGCCCCGCGGACCCGGGTGAACCGGAAGGCCCGCTGGCTTGTTGATGATGAGCGCCTGATTGCTTTCGTAAAGCTTCAGAAAGGGGAGGGGGGGCACTTCAGTCGTCCGAAGCGCCGCGCCCGATCAGCACCTTGCGTCGTCCCACATGATCGGCTGCGCTGACGATACCGTTCTTTTCCATCTGTTCGATGAGTTTGGCTGCACGGTTGTAGCCGATGGAGAGATGGCGCTGCACGAATGAGGTCGAGGCCTTGCCTTCGCGAATAACGATGGCGACGGCCTTGTCATAGAGGCTGTTGTCGCCACCATCGCTGGCGGCGTCCATGCCACCAGGCGAGGGTGCCTCTTCCTCACGCTCGGAAATGACATCCTCATCGTAGATCGGCTCGCCCTGCTCACGCAGGAATTCGACCACGGCTTCCACCTCGCTGTCGGCTACGAAAGGACCGTGAACGCGCGTGATACGACCGCCGCCCTGCATGAAGAGCATGTCGCCCTGTCCAAGGAGCTGTTCCGCGCCCTGTTCCCCGAGAATGGTGCGGCTGTCGAACTTGCTGATGACCTGAAAGGAAATTCGGGTCGGGAAGTTCGCCTTGATGGTGCCGGTGATCACATCCACGGACGGGCGCTGTGTCGCCATGACGACATGAATACCTGCGGCACGGGCCTTCTGCGCGAGGCGCTGGACGGCGGCATCGATTTCCTTGCCAGCCGTCATCATCAGATCCGCCATTTCGTCGATGATGACGACGATATAGGGCAGCGCATCAAGGGTGAGCGACTGTTCCTCGAAGATCGGATTACCTGTTTCCGGATCGTAGCCGGTCTGGACGCGTCGGGTGACTTCCTCGCCACGCTCACGAACCTGCGCCGCCCGTTCGTTGTATCCCGCGATATTACGCACCTGAAGGTGAGCCATGGCGCGGTAACGACGGTCCATCTCCCGCACGACCCATTTGAGGGCGATGACCGCCTTGGTCGGCTCGGTGACGACGGGGGTGAGCAGGTGCGGAATACCGTCATAAATCGACAGTTCCAGCACTTTGGGATCGATCATGATCAGGCGGCACTCATCCGGCGAATGGCGGAAAAGCAGCGACAGGATCATCGCGTTGATACCGACCGACTTGCCCGAGCCCGTGGTGCCAGCGACGAGCAGATGCGGCATTTTCGCCAGATCGCTGAAAATGGGATCGCCAGAGATATCTTTTCCCAGTGCCAGTTCAAGCCGACCGGGAGAGTCCACCCACTCCGAGCATTTGAACAGCTCCGACAGGTAGACGGTTTCACGAAGCGCATTCGGCACTTCGATGCCGATCACGTTGCGGCCCGGCACGGTCGCGATACGCACACTGAGCACGGAGAGAGAGCGGGCAACATCGTCCGCAAGACCGATGACGCGTGCGGCGCGGATGCCGGGTGCAGGCTCGAGTTCGTAAAGTGTGACCACGGGGCCGGGATGCAGATCGACAATCCGACCCTGCACACCGAAGTCCGCGAGTACTGTCTCCAGCAGTCGCGCATTGCCTTCCAGCATTTCGCGGGATGGCGCCATCGCCGCCCGGGACGCAGGCGGTGCTTTCAGAAGGGAGACCGGAGGCAGCGTCCAGCCCTGCGTTGTCCGTGGAGCATCGCGTCCCGACCGTCCGCCTGTCTGTGCGGCTGTCCCGTCAGCGTCGGTACGTCCCCCGAACAGACGGGAAAGCATGGATTTCTTGCCCTCCTCCTGCGCGGCGGGAGGGGGAGACGATGCAACCGGGCGAAGTGCCTGCTGTGGTTCGCTGGGAGGAGGCGACATATCCCGGTCTGGCGGGAGGGAAACCTGCGGTTCTTCCCCACTATGCGAGAAGGCGGCAGTTCCGGGCATTTCCGTAGGATATCGGTCCTGCGTCGGGGCCGGAAGATGAACAACCGGCTCGTTTTCATCCACCGTGTTGGCCGGACGACGACCGGTTGGCCTGTTTGCAGGCGGCGACTCAGGGGAAGGTGCCAGCAGGGCGAGGTCCGTGCCGGTCCCGCCCGAGCGCTGGATGGGTGCAGGCTGACGCGCCATTTCCTGCCGGGGAGAGGGTGGTGCAAATCGGGTTTCACGGGCGGCCGTGGAGGCGAGAAACTGTCCGGCGGAGGCCCGGGATGCTTCGGCGCGGCGCGGAATCCATGACCGTTTCCGGCCAGAGTCGTGGTCCGCAAAGGCGTTCCCAGCGGCATAGGCATCGTCTTCCACGCTGCTGGCGGACCCTGTCTGATAAGGCAGTTCCCGCCGCTGGCGGGCAATGATCGTCCGGGCAAGCCGACCGGGCTGGCGTCCCATGACAAGAAGCGTCGTGCCGGTCGTCTGCCCGATGGTCCGCCATTCGTTGCGGTCCAGTCCGAAAGCGAGGGTGCCTAGGAGGAACGCCAGAATCAGCCCCAGAACCCAGAGAATGACGCCCCCCGCAGGTCCGATGGCGGCCATGCCTGCGGACACGGCGTTCCCGGCGATACTGGCGCCCATGCCTCCACCGATCCCGGCGTCGGACGGCCATGCCGGCGCATGAAGTGCGGTGATGAGAATGGGGACCGCGGCAAGAAGGGAAGCCGTGACGAGCATCAGGCAACACAGCGCGACGGCGCGCAGCACGAAAACGCTGAGCCCGCGATGTCGGAAGATCCGCCAGCCCCACGCGACCAGCGCCAGCACCAGCAGAGAGGTTGCCAGTCCGACGCTCTGGATCAGGAGATCAGCGACGAATGCGCCCGGCCGTCCCAGCAGGTTGGTAGCGGCGCGATCGGTCGAGACATCCGGAGACGGATCCTGCGGATCGTAGGTCCAGAAGCAGGCGGCGAACACGATGGCGAGGATCCACAGCACGATGCCGCCGAGCTCGTCTCCGCGCCGTTTCAGCGACGTTTTCGTCGAGGGCGAGGAAAGGCTGGAAGGAAGAAAACGGCTTAGACGCGCCAAGTCACCGGTCCTGACGTTGCGGGTTCACGGACAATGGATGCGCTGTGTAACAGGCACGCGCAAAGGAGCAGCATACCGTGCGCACAGCGCATCCTGAAGATGAGGAAATGCTCTTAAAGCCCGGATATGTCCAAAAAGCGAAGATTTTTTGAACCTAATCTTTTCGTCATTTTCATATGCGTAAAAAAGGACGACCGGAGAGGCGGCTTCTCATGCCTCCATCGGTCTAGTCCGCAACGCATCGGCCATCAGATCTATTTCGGCGAGCTTGCGGTCGAGCATCTGCCAGTCATCCTGCTCGCTCAGGCTGGTCCACAGGGTTTCGACGGTCGTGATCAGCATGTCGCACGGCAAGCCGCCGGTGAAATAGGGATGATCCAACGAGAGGCCGGGGATGGGCGTGCGAGCCTCAAGTTGCGTGCGGGCTTCGTTGAAAGCGGCATCCTTGTAAATGTCGCCTCGCGGTCCCGCCAATGCGCGTTCACGGCTGGCGCCCCCTCCATACCAGTCGAAGGGCAGGCAGTGAAACGGGATGCCTGACGTTTCCATGAACAGCGTGACGGCGTGGCGCAAGGCACGGTCGGATTCAGGATTGTCCTGAATCACACCCAGACGGCGGCACCATGCCGCATCCAGTTCGGTCTCATAGAGGGCGGGGAAACGCGCCAGCGCATCGGTCAGATCTTTGTGGGACGAGAATTCCAGCAGGCATTCGGCCAGACGCGCCAGATTCCACAAAAGCGCCTGCGGTTGTCGTCCATAGGCATAAAGGCCGGTCTGGTCGAAATAGGCGGCGGTGAAGGACGGATCGAACCGGGGAAGGAAGCGCCAGGGGCCGTAATCGAAGCTTTCCCCGGTGATGGCGATGTTATCCGTATTCAGGACGCCGTGGACAAACCCCGCCGCCATCCACTGAGTTCCCACACGGGCCACGTTGCGACACACGGCATCGAACAGTACCTGAGCTCCGCTGCCACCCTCGGGCACGGACAGTTCGGGGTAATAGGTTTCAAGCACATACTCCACCAGTTGGGCGATGGCCTGCGTTTCACCGTTCGCGGCGAGGCGCTGGAACGTGCCGATGCGGATATGGGAATGACCCAGCCGCACCAGAACCGATGAGCGCGTGGGGGAGGGTTCGTCGCCGCGCTCCAGATCCTCGCCCGTCTCGATCAGACTGAAGGCCCGGGAAGTTTCCACTCCCAATGCTTCGAGCATGGCGGCGGCGAGGATTTCGCGGACACCCCCTTTCAGGGTGAGGCGGCCATCGCCTCCGCGCGACCAGGGGGTGCGACCGCTGCCCTTTGTGCCGAGATCCAGAAGTCGCCCTCTTCTGTCACGCAGTTGTGCGAAGAGAAAACCGCGTCCGTCGCCGAGGTCGGGATTGTACTGCTGGAACTGATGACCGTGGTAACGCAGCGCCAGCGGGTGTTCCAGCGAGCCCGGAAGTGGTGCGAAACGGCCAAAATGCTGCACCCATTCTGCGTCGGTCAGCGTATCCAGCCCGACTGTCACCGCAGCGCGGTTATTTCGGTAGCGCAGGATGTGCCGGGGAAACTCGGCAGGGGTCACCACGTCATAGAACAACCCGCCCAGACGGGTATGATCGGTGGCAGGATTAAAAGCTGGTGAAAAAGGCATTGAACCCCGCTTTCGCGGGAAGTTCTATTGACTTCCCGCCGGTCATTTTACACTGTTAACAAGCCCGACACACGAACCAATAATAAGAAGTGGTCGTTCTATGAAAATTTTCAACGCCTTGCTCCTGGTGCCCTTTGCCGGGCTGCTCTGGGTGCCCTTTTACAATTTTCAGACTCCCATGCTGTTCGGATTTCCATTTTTCTACTGGTACCAGTTCGCCTGGGTCCCCGTGACCTCGGTGCTGATCTGGCTTGCCTGGAAAAAGGGAGCCCAGTCATGAACGGTATTCCGGCGGCCGATACACTGGCGCTTGCTGTTTTCATCTTCTTTTTCGGCGTGACAATCGTTGCTGGAAGCACGGTTTCACACTGGAAAGGATTGCTCCCTAACGGAAAGAAAGCAGCTCCGACCCAGCATGTCGATGCCGAGGGTGGGCACGGGACCGAGGAATGGGGGCTGGGCGGCCGTCAGTTCGGTGGATGGGTTACGTGGTTCCTCGTCGGAGGAGACTTCTATACGGCCTATACCGTCATCGCTGTTCCGGCGCTTGTCTATGCCGTCGGCGCCTATGGCTTCTTCGCGCTGCCTTACACGATCATCGTCTATCCTTTCATCTTCGTGGTGATGCCGAAGCTGTGGAAGATCGCTCACGATGGCGGTCACGCCACGGCGGCAGACATGATCCGTGCACGCTTCCAAAGCCGTCCGCTTGAGCTGGCGGTGGCGCTTTCCGGCCTGATCGCGGTCATGCCTTATATCGCGCTACAGCTGATCGGCATCCGGACCGTCGTTGAAGCGCTGGGCTTTTCCGGCGAGATTCCGCTGATCATCGCGTTCGTGTCGCTCGCGGCCTACACGTGGCTCGGCGGCCTGCACGCTCCCGCCCTGACAGCCTTCATCAAGGATGTGATGATCTATATCGCTGTCATTGCGGCGGTGACGCTGATCCCGATCAAGCTCGGCGGTTACGGACACATGTTCGATGTGATGAACAGCGTTGTCGCTCTGCCTGACGACAAGCATGTTCTGCCTACGGGGCAGATCATGCCATATGCGACGCTGGCTCTGTCCTCGGCGCTGGCGGCCTTCCTTTATCCGCATACGCTGACCGGTATTCTGGCTGCAAAATCAGCGGACACCGTCAAGCAGAATGCCGTCTATCTGCCAGTCTATACGATCGTGCTCGGCCTGATCGCACTGCTGGGCATGATGGCGCATGTGGCGGGCATTGATACGACGGTCAGCACAATGGTCGTGCCATATCTCTTCCTGAAGCTGTTCCCTGACTGGTTTGCAGGTTTCGCCTTCGCAGCCATCGCGGTGGGCGCTCTTGTACCGGCAGCGGTGATGGCAATCGGTGCAGCCAATCTGCTCACCCACAACATCCTGCCGAAGGGCTATGAAACCGTTACGGCTTCGCGTGTCGCGGCCTTCGGCGTGAAGCTCGGGGCGCTGCTCTGCGTGCTGTTCCTGAACGCGAAGTTCGCCATCGACCTTCAGCTTCTCGGAGGGGTCATCATCCTGCAAACCTTCCCGGCGCTGATTCTCGGTCTGACGAAGTATCGTTTCTCGAGTGTCGGCATGTTGTCGGGATGGGTCGTCGGCACGGTCGTCGGCCTTGGCATCTGCTGGACGGACGGTCTCAAGCCCATTCATGCTCTGGCGGTTGGTGGTCACACACAACTGATCTCCACGGGGTTGATCGCGCTCGTGATCAACATCATCGTGGTCGGTGTGGTTTCGGCCATCGTGCCGAACAAGACGATGGCTGTCGCCGCAGAATAAGTCGCTGACTTTTGGGCGTTTGCCTGTTGCCCGGCCTTCCTCTGGGAGGCCGGGTATTTTTTTGAAAACCGTCCAGAATCTCGATCCCGAGACACTGCGGCAAACCATCCTCACATTTCATGGGCCGACCGTTTCAGTTTTCCGCTTTTGCGGGGCTGTGTCACCCGCTCTTCCCCATAGCCCCGTCTCGGCCTCCGTGATATGCACGCGGCCATGACCGTTCGTACGCGCTTTGCCCCATCCCCGACCGGGTTGCTGCATATCGGCAACGCCCGCGCCGCCCTCTTCAATTTCCTCTATGCCCGCCATTGCGGCGGCCAGTTCGTGCTTCGCATCGAAGACACTGACAAGGAACGCTCCACGCAAAAAGCCGTGGACGTGATCTTCGATGGCCTGAAATGGATGGGCCTGACATGGGACGAAGAGCCCATGTTCCAGTCCTCACGCGAAGAACGGCACAAGGAGGTCGCGCTTCAGCTTCTGGCGGAAGGGAAGGCCTACAAGTGCTTCTGCACGTCGGAAGAACTGAAGGAAATGCGCGAGAAGGCGACGGCCGAAGGCAGGCCGCCCCGCTATAACGGCATGTGGCGCGATCGCGATCCGTCCGAAGCTCCGGCTGGCGCATCTTATGCCATTCGCATCAAGGCCCCGCGTGAAGGCGAGAACGTGATCGACGATCTCGTGCAGGGCGAGGTCCGCGTGGCCAACGCCGAACTGGACGACATGATCATCCTGCGCTCGGATGGAACGCCGACCTACCAGCATGCCGTGGTGGTGGATGACCACGACATGGAGATCACCCACGTGATCCGTGGCGACGATCACCTGACCAACACCTTTCGCCAGTTGATGATCTATCGCGCGATGGGCTGGGAAACGCCGCGTTTCGCCCATCTGCCGCTGATTCATGGTCCTGACGGCTCGAAGCTGTCCAAGCGGCACGGCGCGCAGTCGGTCGTCGAATTCCGTGAGATGGGCTACTTGCCGGAAGCGCTGTGCAACTATCTGCTGCGCCTCGGCTGGGGCCATGGCGACGCCGAAATCCTCTCCCGCGACGAGCAGATCCGCCTGTTCGACCTGTCCGGCGTGGGGCGTTCTGCATCGCGCATGGATTACACCAAGCTGGAACACGTCAACGCCGTCTATCTGCGCGAAGCCGATGACGAGCGCCTGACTTCCGACGTGATGGAACGTCTGGCCGGACATGAGGGTGTGGACACCGGTGAGGTGACTCGCAAGCGGGTGCTGGCGCTCATGCCGGGTCTGAAGGATCGCGCCCGCACGCTGGTCGAACTGACGGACAGTGCGGCGTTCCTGGGTCGTCAGGTGCCTCTGTCCTTCGATGCAAAAGCCGAAAAGCAACTCACACCGGAAAATCGGGCGATGCTGGGTGATCTGGTGCGCGATCTGGCCATCGTTGAGCCGTTCGACGGTGAGCATATCCACGAAGCTCTCAAGCTGTTCGCGGAAAAGCACGATCTCAAGCTCGGTAAGGTTGCCCAGCCTCTGCGGGCCGCCCTGTGCGGAACGACGACCTCCCCGGGTATCGACGTTACGGCGGCCGCTCTGGGCCGTGATGAAATTCTTGCAAGGATAGGGGCCGTACAGAATGGCTGAGGCGCAGTCCGGGGGCTCCCGTTATTTCGGTCCCTCGGGCCGTCATCTGCTCGGGATTCAGGGGATGCACCCGTCCCAGATCGAGCCGATCCTCGATCTGGCGGAGAGCTATGCTCTGATGAGCCGCTCCCGCAAGACGCCTCGTGATCTGCTGCGCGGGCGCACGGTGATCAACCTGTTCTTCGAGGACAGCACACGCACGCGCACCTCCTTCGAACTGGCGGGAAAGCGGCTCGGCGCGGACGTGGTGAATATGTCGGTCGCGCAGTCCTCGGTGAACAAGGGCGAGACGCTGCTGGACACGGCCACGACGCTGAACGCCATGCGGACGGATCTGCTCGTGGTGCGTCACTCCCAGTCCGGCGCTCCGGCGCTTCTGGCACAGAAGGTCGATGCCGCCGTCATCAACGCGGGCGACGGCACGCACGAACACCCTACACAGGCCCTGCTGGATGCCGTCACCATCCGCCGCCATCTTGGGCGCATCGACGGCCTGACGGTCGCGATCTGTGGCGATATCGCCCATTCACGCGTTGCCCGATCCAATATTCACCTACTGACATCCATGGCCTGCCGCGTGCGTCTGGTCGGGCCTCCCACGCTGGTGCCGCGTTCCATGGCGAGCCTCGGGGTTGAGGTGCATCACACGATGGAAACCGGCCTGAAGGACGTGGACGTGGTGATGATGCTGCGTCTTCAAAAAGAGCGCATGTCGGGCGGACTGATCCCCAGCGCCCGTGAATATTTCCGCTATTATGGCCTCGACCAGCGGCGGCTGGATCTTGCGAAACCCGGAGCCTTGGTGATGCATCCCGGCCCGATGAATCGCGGTGTCGAGATCGCGAGTCACATTGCCGATTCGGACCAGAGCGTGATCCGGGAACAGGTCGAGATGGGTGTGGCCGTGCGCATGGCCGTGCTGGACCGTCTTTCCCGGGGAACCCGCTGATGAGCACCTGCACCGTTTTCGAGAACGTCCGGCTGATCGACCCTTCAGGCGGTCTCGACCGCCAGGGGCGTCTGCTTGTCCGCGACGGCCTGATTGTGGGTTCCGATCTGCCGGGAGCCGAAGGCACGCCGGACGGGGCCGCGATCGTGGACGGGCAGGGCGCAGTTCTCTGTCCGGGTCTTGTGGATATGCGCGTCGAGATCGGCGAGCCGGGTCATGAATATCGTGAGACGGTGAAGTCCGCCTCGCGCGCAGCCTTCGCCGGCGGCGTGACGACTGTCGCCGTGCTTCCCACCGGTTCCCCCGCCATTGATGACCCCGCGATGGTCAGGATGCTGCGTTCACGAGGTGAAGAGCCGGATTATGTTTCGATTCTGCCCTATGGGGCTCTGACCAAGGGCTGTCAGGGCGGCGAACTTGCCGAGATCGGGCTGCTTTCGGAAGCGGGGGCCGTGGCATTCACCGATGGCGCGCGGGCGATTGCCTCCGCACGTCAGATGAAGCTGGCCCTGACCTACGCTCAGGCGTTTGACGCGCTGGTGGTGCAGCACCCGGAAGAGCCGACACTGGCCGGTTCCGGGTGTGCGACGGAAGGTGAACTGGCGCTGCGTCTCGGTTTGCCGGGGATTCCCACGGCGGCTGAGGCGATCATGATCGCCCGCGATATCCGTATGGTCGAGATGACCGGAGGGCGTCTGCATTTCGGGCATGTTTCGACGGGTGAGGGCGTTGGTCTCATCCGGCAGGCGAAGGCGCGTGGCATCCGGGTGACCTGCGATACCGCACCGCAGTATTTCGACCTGAATGAAACCGCCATCGGCGATTTCCGTACCTACGCCAAATTCTCTCCGCCCCTGCGCCGTGAGGAAGACCGTCTGGCACTGTGCGCTGCGCTGGCTGATGGGACGATCGACGCCATAGCCTCGGACCACGCGCCGCGCGATGCCGACGACAAGCGCCTGCCGTTCGCCCAAGCCTCGGCGGGAGGCACTGGTCTGGCGACTCTGCTGGGTGTCACGCTGACGCGCTATCATGACGGCACGTTGTCGCTGATCGACGCGCTTGGATTGCTGACGTGCAAGCCGGCAGTCCTGCTGGGCGTGACGGGAGCTGCCGCCAGACCCGGAGCGCGGTCGGTCGGGACGCTTGCCACCGGAACACCGGCGGATCTGTGCCTGTTCAATCCAGATCGCGCCTGGCAGGTGGTGGCGGGCGAACTGCCGGGTCATGCACAGAACACACCCTTCGATGGCCGGGCGCTTGAAGGCAAGGTTCTCGGGACGTGGAAGAACGGCCTGCGGGTGTTCGGAGCGACCGCGTGAATTTTTTCGAATCACCCGTTACTCTCCTCGCGGGCGTCATCCTGCTGTCCTATGTGCTGGGCAGCATTCCCTTCGGTCTGCTGCTGACGGCGGCTTCCGGGCAGGGCGACATCCGCCAGATCGGGTCGGGCAATATCGGCGCGACCAATGTTCTCCGGACCGGCAACAAGAAACTTGCGGCTGCCACCCTCCTGCTGGACGGTCTCAAAGGCGCTCTGGCCGTTGCCATCGCGTGGGTGATGACCCCGCCGGAACTGGGCGACCGTGCGGCCTCGCTGGCGGCGGTGTTTGCCGTGCTGGGGCATTGTTTCCCCGTCTGGCTGGGCTTTCGGGGCGGTAAGGGCGTCGCAACCGGACTCGGCGTCGTGCTGGCCATGTCGCCTCTGACCGGACTGGCCACCTGTGCGATCTGGTTGGCAGGCGCAAAAATCACACGCATTTCATCGGCGGGCGCGCTGCTGGCCTTTGCGTGCATGCCGGTGATGCTGTTTTTTCTGCATGGTCATTCCTTTAGCCAGTCGGCCAAACCCCTCGCGGGTGTACTGGTGGCACTCATCATCTTTGTCCGGCACCGCGCCAACATTGCCCGCTTGCTGACCGGCACGGAGCCGAGGATCGGCCAGTCCTCGCAGTGACTGCGGATGCAGCGCAGGCACGGTCGGACATGAATCCGGAGCTTCCCGCTCTGCTGCGTCTGGCTCGGACCGAGAATGTCGGACCGGTGACGTGGCGGCGGCTGATGCACGATCATCACACGGCGGAAGAGGCGCTCGCAGCCCTGCCGAATCGTGCCCGGCGCGGCGGGCGTGGGAAGCCCTTGAAAATTCCCGATATCGGAGAGGTCGAACGCGAGATCGAGGGTGTTGCGGCACTGGGTGGCCGGATTCTCACCTTGTTTGACCCTGATTATCCGCCGTTTCTGGCCGAATTGCCCGATTCACCACCGATCCTTTCCGTTCTTGGCAATCTCGCCTGCCTTTCGGCCCCGCGCAGCGTGGGAATCGTGGGAGCACGCAACGCTTCGGCGGCTGGCATGAGATTCGCCGAAAGTCTGGCAACAGAACTTGCCCACGCCGGTATCACGGTTGTGTCCGGGCTGGCGCGTGGCATCGACGCCGCAGCCCATCGGGGCGCGCTGCATGGCAGTTTTCCGCAGTGGGGAAGCACGGTTGCCGCAGTCGCTGGTGGCCTCGACGTGGTTTATCCTACCGAGAATGCGGCCCTGCAGGCACAGATTGCGGAAAAAGGTGCCGTCGTGACTGAGGCGCCGCTTGGCACGCAGCCGCTGGCGCGTCACTTTCCGCGCAGGAATCGTCTGATCGCTGGTCTGTCACTTGGAACGGTCGTGGTCGAAGCAGCCATGCATTCCGGCAGCCTCATCACGGCGCAGCTGGCCGACCGTTACAGCCGTGCGCTCTTTGCCGTGCCGGGCTCTCCGCTTGATCCACGTTGCCGTGGCAGTAACGATCTTTTGCGGAAGCATGCGCATCTGGTCGAGACTATTGACGACATTCTGCCTTATCTTCGCCATTCTGATAAGGCAGCCGGAACCGGGTTTTCCGGATTTGCCGAGACGCAGGACGAGTGGAAAGGACCATCCGTCTGCGACGAGGCTGATCTTGACCGGATGCAGAGAATGATTTTTTCACTTCTGTCATTCACACCGGTCCCGGTTGACGATCTGGTGCGGCGCTGTCAGTTCTCGGTCTCTGCGGTTCTGACGGTAATTACCGAACTTGAGCTTGCCGGCCGAGCGGAAGTGCTGCCCGGAGGAGCCGTTGTCCAGTTGGTGCCAGACGGAACGGAGTGATTTGCCACTCGACGCCGGACTGGCTCGGAGAGAGCATGACTGACGTCGTCGTGGTTGAATCGCCTGCCAAGGCAAAAACGATCAACAAGTACCTTGGTGACGGTTATACCGTTCTTGCCTCGTTCGGACACGTCCGAGACCTGCCGCCGAAAGACGGGTCCGTGATGCCGGATGAGGATTTTGCCATGAAGTGGCAGTCCGATGAGCGTGGCCAGAAGCAGGTCGCTGCCATCGTGAAGGCGCTCAAGGGCGCTGATACCCTTTATCTCGCCACTGACCCTGATCGCGAAGGTGAGGCGATTTCCTGGCACGTGAAGGCGATGCTGGCGGAGAAGAACGCGCTCAAGGGCGTGAACGTCCGCCGCGTGACCTTCAACGAGATCACAAAGAACGCCATCAAGGAGGCGATGGCGCATCCGCGTGATCTCGATATGCCGCTGATCGAGGCCTATCTCGCCCGGCGCGCGCTGGATTACCTTGTCGGCTTCACGCTCTCGCCGGTGCTGTGGCGCAAGCTGCCCGGTTCGAAGAGCGCCGGGCGCGTACAGTCGGTGTCGCTTCGCCTGATCTGCGAGCGCGAGGCGGAGATCGAGGTCTTCAAGCCGCGTGAATACTGGACCGTGGCGGCGACATTCATGACGCCAGCCGGGGCTCCCTTTACGGCGCGGCTGACGCATCTCGACGGCAAGAAGCTCGACCAGTTCGATCTCGCCAGCGAAGCCGACGCTTTTGCCGGGCGCGATGCCGTGCTGGCAGGGACGTTTGCCGTCCGCTCCGTCGAGCGCAAGAAAGTCAGGCGCAATCCGCCGCCGCCATTCACGACCTCCACCATGCAGCAGGAGGCTTCCCGTAAGCTGGGCATGGGCGCTCAGGTCACGATGCGGACGGCCCAGCAGCTTTATGAAGGCATGGATATAGGTGGCGAGACTGTTGGTCTGATCACCTATATGCGAACCGACGGCGTGACGATGGCGGGTGAGGCGATTACCGATATCCGTCGTCACATCGGCCAGGATTTCGGCGCGAACTACGTGCCGCCGCAGCCGCGCGTCTACACCACCAAGGCCAAGAACGCGCAGGAAGCGCATGAAGCGATCCGGCCTACAGATGTCAGCCGCACGCCTGCCTCCATGGCGCGCTATCTGAGCAACGAACAGCGACGTCTCTATGAACTCGTCTGGAAGCGCGCGGTCGCCAGCCAGATGCAGTCGGCGGAACTGGATCAGGTCGCCGTCGATGTGGCGGATCAGCCGGGCAAGACGGTGCTGCGCGCCACCGGTTCGATCATCGCGTTCGATGGCTTCCTGAAGCTTTATTCCGAAGGCAGGGACGAATCCGACAAGGCTGCGGACGATGAAAGCCGCATGCTGCCGCCGATGAGCGAGCGCGATCCGCTCAAACGCGGTGACGTGGTCCCGGACCAGCATTTCACGCAGCCACCACCGCGCTATTCGGAAGCGTCGCTGGTGAAGAAGATGGAAGAGATCGGGATCGGTCGCCCATCGACCTATGCGTCGATTCTGACTGTCTTGCAGGACCGCAATTACGTGCGGCTGGAATCCCGGCGCTTCATGCCGGAGGACCGGGGACGGCTGGTGACGGCGTTCCTCGTCTCCTTCTTCGAACGTTACGTGGACCCGCATTTCACGGCAGGTCTGGAGGAGCAGCTCGACGACATCTCCGGCGGTCGTGCGGACTGGCGCAAGGTGATGAGCGCCTTCTGGGAGGCCTTCTCCGCGGCCGTGGCGCAGACGAAGGACCTCACCATCACCGAGGTCATCGACGCGCTCGATCAGGATCTCGGCTCGCATTTCTTCCCGCCGAACGAGGAAGGCACCGATCCGCGCGTCTGCACGGCCTGCGGTACGGGACGTCTGGGGCTGAAGCTCGGTCGGTACGGCGCGTTCATCGGCTGCTCGAATTATCCGGAATGTCAGTACACCCGGAAGCTGGCTGTCGAGGGCGGCGAAGGGGACGGCAGCGAGGGCCTCAAGGATGGGATGAAGCTGCTTGGCCAGCATCCTGTCACGAATGAGGATATCACCCTCAAGCGCGGACCGTGGGGACTCTACGTCCAGCAGGGGGAGCCGGACCCGGAGGATAAGAAGGCCAAGCCGAAGCGGGCTTCTCTGCCGCGTGGCCTGACCCCTGAGAACCTGACACTCGAAAAGGCTGTCGGGCTTCTCAGTCTGCCCCGGATCATCGGTATCCACCCCGAGTTCAATGAGCCGATCGAAGCTGGTCTCGGCCGCTTCGGGCCTTATGTGAAAATGGGTGCCATCTACGGATCGCTGGATAAGGATGACGATGTCCTGACAGTCGGCCTCAACCGCGCTGTGGATGCGCTGGCCAAGAAAATGGCCTCGATCCGCACGCTCGGTAACCACCCCAAGGACAATGAGCCGGTGATGGTTCGTAAGGGGCGCTTCGGTCCCTATGTCCAGCATGGTCAGGTTGTTGCCAATCTGCCGCGTGGCGAGAGCATGGATGACGTCACGCTGGACGGTGCGCTGGAACTGCTGGTTGAAAAGGGCAAGGCGCTGAAGCCGAAGGGTAAGGCTGCGGCGAAAAAGACCACCAAGACGGCTACGAAAACCACGAAGGCTAAGGCGAAAACCGAAGGCGACGCGGAAAAGCCGGTCAAAAAGGCGACGAAAGCCAAAACTGCGACAGCCAAAACCGCGACCAAGGCTGTGAAAAAGCCTGCGACACGGAAGAAGGCTGCTGCTGCGAAAGACGACACTTCTGGCGAATGATGGCTGAGGCCGTCACCCGTTCTGCGGGGGCGTCCGCCATGCCTGACCGGGAAGCGGTGTTGAGTGTCCTGCGCGCGACACCGACACCGCTGACGGCCGGGCAACTGCTCCGTCGGCTGGGACTGACTCCTGATTGGAAAGGACGTCTCCGCACCCTCCTGCATGGCATGGCGACAGAAGGCGCGTTTCGCGAAGATGCCGTGATCGGCAAGCTGCGTGGCGAGCCGGACCTGCCTTTGCTGGCGGAGGTCGTCGTCACAGGACGGGATCGGCATGGTGCGCCATTTGGACGTCTGGCTCCCACCGATCCGTTTGGACGGAGAGTCGGTGCATCCGGAAAGCTGCCAATTGTTTTTTTGCACGGAGACACAGCCGGTGAACCGCTGCTGGTCGCGGGCTCGCGCGTCATGGCGCGGCTGCGGGGTGCCGGAAAAAACCGTTATGACGCGCTGATCATGCGGCGGATGGACCGGCCACGGTTTATCGGCGTATTTTGTGACGGAGCGGATGGACAGGAAACTCCCCAAGTCAGGTCCGAAAATGCCTGTGTGCGATCTGTGCCTGCCGATGGCGCCAACGGGGCGGTGGATGGCGATCTGATTCTGGTCGCAGACAATGGCGACAGGGTTGAAGCGGTTTTCGGTCGCCCAGACGATTCTGTCGCCGTGATGGACGCCTTGCGCGCTGAATATGATCTTCCTCGTGTCTTTCCAGATGATGTGCTGGAAGAAGCGGCCCGACTGCGTCCTCCAGAGCTGGAGGACTGGGCGGTCGATCGCCATGATTTCCGCGACGTTCCTTTTGTGACGATCGACGGACCGGATGCGCGTGATTTCGACGATGCCATCTGGTCTGTGCGCGAGGGAAAAGGGTTTCGCCTGTGCGTCGCCATCGCGGATGTTGCTCATTATGTGCGAGCAGGTTCAGCGCTGGATCGGGAGGCATGCCGGAGAGGTCATTCGGTCTATCTGCCGGATGCGGTCGTGCCCATGTTGCCGCCACGTCTTTCCGAGGATCTCTGCTCACTGCTCCCCGGTGAGGAGCGGTACTGTGTCGTCTTCGAACTGCTCATTGACGAGAGCGGGGAAGTCACGCGGTCGAGCATTCAGCGGGGCGTCATGCGTAGTCATGCGCGGCTGACCTACGAGCAGGTGCAGGCCATGCGGGATGGCACTGCGCCACTCGTTTCAGGCTTTAACCGGGAATGGCTCGATACGCTCTACGCGACCCACGCAGTTTTGCTGGCAGCCCGACTGAGGCGTGGGTGTGTGGTCGTTGAGGAGCAGGAGCCCCTTCGGGTGGCACTGGATCGGACCGGTCGACTGACCGTGTCGGAGACCCCGCCGCTGGAAAGCCGTGATCTGGTCGCGTCCTTCATGATAGCCGCTGGTCAGGTCGTGGCACGTGCATTGCGCGATGACGGTCGTCCGGCCCTTTTCAGACATCACGATGCAGCCGGAAGGAATGCGGACGCCCCCCGGCTTCCCGCCATTTACAGTCTCCTGCCAGGGATGCATGCCGGGCTGGCTCTTGATGTTTATGCGCATGTGACAAGTCCCATCCGCCGGTATGCGGATCTGGTGTGTCATCGCGCCCTTTTCCCGTCTTCCGGAGACCCTTCTGTCTCCCTGCGCGACCTGCCGGCACATCTTGCTGTTACCGAAGCGCGGTCTGGTGAAATCTCCCGAAAAGCACAGGAAAGACTGCTGTCCCTGTGGCTGATTTACCATCCGGAAAAGGTTTTTGAAGGCCATGTGGCAGGTGCGACCCGGTCAGGCGTCCTGATTGCGTTGACGGATACCCGGACAACCGGTCTGCTGATGTCCGGAGATCCGGCAAGTCGGAATCCAGACGCGGATTCGAGCAGGGGAAGTGAAGCGTGTTCAGGCGCAGAAGCGTCCTTGCAGGATATGCGCCCGGTTCATTCCCTGAAAAAGGGAATGGCCGTGCAGGTCGTCGTCCTCGGTTTGCAGCCCGACGGGTGGGGCTGTCTTTTCCGTCTCGTTGCGTCAGCCGCGTGAGGAGCGGGCGTTCCTTCATCCCTGTCATCAGATGGCGACTTGCCGTAAGGGGCCTCCAGCCGGGCGTGCTGTTGTTCGCCGTAACGCTGTGGCTGTTTTCCGCCACCGTCGCGGCCTGTGCGACACCCGTTTCGGATGAGGAGCAGGAGTCGGCCGCCCATTCGCGCGCGCGTCTTCCCCAGACCGCGCCGCAGGACGGACTCAATGAGGCGAAAGTCGCTGAGGCAACACCGAATCTCCCGCTTCTGTATTCAGTAATCCAGACGGGGCTTGAGTTTCTTGAGCCACGCACCCTGCAACCCTATTCGGCGCGCCAGCTCTGCCTTTGGGGGCTGGGAGGTATCAGCGCCCTTGATCCGTCCCTGCGCATTACGGAGGCGGCTGACGGCATCCACCTGATGCAGGGGCAGACAAGTGTTTTGCAACGCCCGGCACCCCCTGAGAGCAGCACGCACGACTGGAGCTCTCTGACAACGGGCTTTCTCTCGACGGCATGGGGATTGTCCTCGGTCCTGCGAGCGGCGGGAGAGCAGGGTGTTACCCAGAGTTTCTTTGACGAACTCTTCAATCATCTCGACCCCTATTCGCGTTATGTCGGACCGATGCCCGCTGAAACGGACCGGACGGCGAGAACGGGCGGTGCCGCTGGAATCGGTATTTCGCTTGAGGAAGAAATCTCGCAGTCCGACTCAGGGCGACGGAAACGGAAAGGGGAGGTGGTCCGCCATCTGATTGTCAGCGCGGTCAACACGAACGGTCCTGCGTGGCCGGCAGGGGTCGATGTCGGAGAACGGCTCGTCGCCGTGGATGGACACAGTGTTGTCGGACTGACGGTCGGGCAAGTCCAAACGCTTCTGTCGGGTGATCCCGGCAGTGAGGTCTCAGTCCGTTTCTACTCGCCCGGGACTCGCCGGACACGAACGGTCTCCATGCGCAGGGCGAGCGTACCTGCCGAAACGGTGTTCGCGTTCAGTGCCGGATCACTGGTCATCATACGCATGACCTCCTTCTCGTCCGAGACGGCGGAGGAGATGAGCCAGTATCTCGATCAGGCGACGCAGGATCGGCACCTGCGCGGAATCGTCATCGATGTGCGGGGTAACCGGGGCGGCGTTCTCCAGCAGGCCGTGACGGCTGCGGCGCTGCTTCTCGATAACGGCGTGGCTGCGATCACCAAAGGACGCGATTCTCAGGCCAATCATGTCTGGGCAGTGCAGGGCGGCGACATGACGAACCGGCTTCCCGTCGTCATTCTCGTGGATGGACGGACTGCCAGCGCCGCTGAAATCCTCGCTGCGGCACTCGCCGATCATCGCCGCGCCGTCATTGTCGGCAGTGCGACGCTGGGAAAAGGGCTGGTTCAGACAGTCGCGCAGTTGCCGGACCGGGGAGAATTGTTCGTGACATGGAGTCGGGTGATCGCACCTCTGGGGTGGCCCATTCAGGGGCTTGGCGTCATGCCTCAGCTTTGCACCAGCAGGGGATCGCTCGACGCCCAACGCCAGATGGAGGAACTCAAGGGTGGTCATGCACCCGCGGGTTCTTCGGTTGCGGAGTCCCGCAATGTGCGTTTTCCGGTGCCGGTCTCCCGCATCCTTGAAATCCGCAGGACCTGTCCCGCGGCTCTGGGAAGCGATCTGGATCTGGAGACCGCACGGGATCTGATTGAAAACCCTGCTGCTTACAAGGCGGCCCTCTCCATGATTCCCGATGACGCCGAAGTGGCAGCAGTGAGCAGCAGCGAATGAGTGAAGAGCCACGCCTGAAAACAGCTTTGTGGGTCAGTGCCGTCCTGCGGCAGGCGAATGCGTCGGGTCATCCGGCCTTCCGTCGGCGTCGCGGGTATGAAGATGCTGGAGGCGTGCTGGTCATTCTTGGGAGCCGGGACAGACGAGCCGTGGTTCTGACGCAGACCCGCGATGCGGACGGCGCCATGGCGTGGATGAAGGGAAGCGGTGTCGAGCCGGTCACGGAGTCTGAAGCTGAAGCCTATGTCGAACGGCAGGTGAAGCGCGATCCGGATCTCTGGGTGCTGGAAATTGAAGCAGACGATTTCGAGCCTCCTTTTGAGGCGCGCATCATCTGATGGTGAAGCGTTGCATGCGAGACACACTCGGCTGACAAGCCCTATGAAGATGCAACTGCATATGGTGTGTTGATTTTTCAATAAGATGACGACGAGACGTGCGCGGTTTTGTCGTGTTACGTGGTTAATGCGTGACATTCATATGCGTTACGAGTTGCGCGACGGACGCGTTTCGGCAAAAGAAGGCCGTATGAAATTGCGGTGACACTGCTTTTGACTGATTTGTCAGCGTTTGTAGGGCGGGCATGAGGAGAACATGATGAAGCTGCGTTATGGGTTTCTTGCAGGATCTATCCTGTCGGCGCCGCTCGTCCTCAGCGCTTTTCCGTCTTCCGCCTTCGCCCAGCCCGTTCAGGGTCTCTACGTTGCCGGTGAGGGCGGTGCGACCTTCAATCAGGACCAGCAGGTCCGTATGAGTCGCAACCTGCCCAGCGGTCGTGATCGCTGGAAAACGGGCGCAGTGGGGCTTGGATCGGTCGGTTACGGACTCGGTAACGGCTTCCGTGTCGAGGTTGAGGGCAATTACCGCAACAACGACTACAAGGGCCTCGGGACCAATACCGTTTCGACGAAAGGGGATGGTCGCCGCCAGACCTCCGGCGTGATGGTCAACGCTCTGTTCGATCTTGATATCGGCAAGAGTTGGCTGTTTCCCTATTTCGGTGCTGGTGTCGGTTATGGCTGGAGCGCGATGCGGACGACGGTTACAGGCCTGGATCGTCCTCTCACCGAGCATATGAGCGGGACGTTCGGCGGCTTCGCCTATCAGGGAATTTTCGGTCTGGCCTTTCCTGTGCCGTGGGTTGTCGGGCTCTCGGCGACGGCGGAATATCGCTTCTGGACGATGCTGGGTCCGCAGTCCCATTTCGCGACCGCAGTCGGGACAGTGGGTGGAGGCGATAACCTCCAGAAGGAATACGGTGTCGCATCCGGCAACCACGACACGAAGACCGACTTCAATCACTCCCTGATGCTCGGCCTGCGTTACGAGTTTAATCCGGCTCCCCCACCGCCGCCACCTTCAGTTGCGCCGACGATTGCCGCTCCCGCGCCGGCAGCAGCCCGCACCTACCTCGTGTTCTTTGACTGGGACGAAGCGGAGCTTAGCGATCGCGCCCGGTCCATCGTCGCCGTGGCCGCTCAGGCTTCCGGCCATACGGCCGTGACGCGCATCCAGGTCGGTGGTTACACCGATACATCGGCGGCTCACCCCGGAGCTCGCGGCGAGCATTACAACATGGAACTGTCCACCCGCCGCGCCAATGCGGTGAAGGCTGAGCTGATCCGTGATGGTGTGGCAGGCTCGATCATTGATGTGCATGGCTTTGGCCAGACGCGTCCGCTGGTCATGACGGGTCCCGATGTGCGCGAGCCTCAGAACCGTCGCGTGGAGATCATCCTTCACTAAGTGAAGGGCATACGGTTTTTACAGGATAAAGTGGAAATTGAAGGGGGCTTAATGCCCCCTTTATTTTTCAGAGACCGCTGAAAAGCGAGGTGGACAGATAGCGTTCCGCGAAGGAAGGCGCGATGGCCACGATTGTTTTGCCATGATTTTCCGGGCGATGAGCCAAAGTGATCGCCGCGTGCAAGGCCGCTCCGGATGAGATGCCGATGGGGATGCCATCCATGCGCGCGCAGCGACGGGCCGCGGCAATGGCTTCCCGCTCGGAAACAGTCAGCACCCCATCAAGCGCTTTTACGTCCAGCGTCCGTGGGCAGAAGCCCGGCCCGATCCCCTGGATGCCGTGCGGTCCCGGCTCGTCTCCATTGAGAATCGCACTTTCCGTCGGTTCCACACCGAAGATTTCGACGCTCGCCTTCTTTTTTTTCAGTGCATGAGCGATGCCGGAAGCCGTGCCGCCCGTGCCGACACCCGCGACGACGATATCCACCGTGCCTGCTGTATCCTCCCAGATTTCCTGAGCGGTTGTCCGTTCGTGCACCAGAGGGTTGGCGGGATTGTCGAACTGGCCGGGCATCCACGCATCGGGAGTCGTCTTGAGAATTTCCTGCGCGCGGGCAATCGCCCCTGCCATGCCAAGCCGCGAGGGCGTGAGTTCCACCTGTGCATCCATGAGCCGCAGCATTTTTCGGCGCTCGATGGAGGCGCCTTCCGGCATGGTCACAATCAGGCGATAGCCGCGCGAGGCCGCGACAAAGGCAAGGGAAATGCCGGTATTGCCGGAGGTCGGTTCGACCAGAACGCTTTTTCCCGGTGTGATCAGGCCTTCCTGCTCGGCGGCAAGGACCATCGCGGCACCGATTCGGTCTTTCACCGAGCCAAGCGGGTTGAAGAATTCCAGCTTCAGAAGCACGCGAGCCTGAAGATTATCGTCTTCTGTCATGCGCGGAAGGCCGACCAGAGGCGTGCCTCCCACAACATCCACCACGGAATCGAAAATGCGTCCTCGCGGTGGGGCGAGCTGGAAATCGACGTCAGGAGGGAGTGTGCGAGAGCCCATCGAGCAAACCTCTTATGGTCGTTTTCTCCGGAAAACGGGGTAATGGCCACGTGACCGGAGAGAATCGGAAATGTATGGCCACGAACGGACGTTCGGTGCTGTTGCAAGAAAATAACACGGAAGGGCAATGTGAATAGCCGGGCATCTGTGCCGTTTTCACTTTTTACCCAAGGATATGTCGCAAGGTGGACGAGAGTGCGGTATCTGGGGCTAAAGCCAATGTTTCGAGGGTATCATTATGCTGCTGCGACGTGATCGGGCCATGACAGGCGTCATGATTATGCTGGATGTCGCATTCTATGCCGGTCGAACGGGCACGGTGAACGCCGCCGATATCGCGGAGCGGGCAGGACTGGCGCGGCGGGGGATCGAGCCGTTGCTTCAGACGCTTTCCCGCTCGTCGCTTCTGGAAAGTGTCAGGGGACCACGGGGAGGGTACCGGCTGGGACGGCCCCGTCGCGATATTTCCGTCACGGAGATTATCGCGACTGTCGTCAATGTCGATCCGGATGCGGATGATGGACCGTCCGGCGATCTGTTCCAGAAAGTGCTCGATCCGTTCTGGCGGGAAGAAGACGAGACCATCGCGGCCCGTCTGCGGGACGTCACTCTGGATGATCTTGTGCGTCGCGCGGAAACGGCCGGTCTGCGGCGCCCTTTATCAGAACCGATCACATTTTCGATCTGAACAGGCGCTTCGGTAAATGCAGACGGTGATCCTCTCTCAATAACCGAGAGGAGGATCACCTTATTGTGTTCAGTGAGTAGCCTTTTTCGTGACGACGCGGCGCTTGCTGGTTGAAGTCGTCTTCTTTTTTACGGTCGATTTTTCACTCGTCGTCGGGGCAGAAACGGCCGGACGAGCGATGGTGACGCCGGTCGCATCGACCGTTGCCGTAACCGTCAGGTGATCCCGCTTCTGACCGGGGCCTCGCACCAGAATGACCGTGAAACTGTCACTGCCTGCGTAGCCCATCGTCGGGGTGTAGGCGATCTGCGTCTGGCTATCGAGCGTATAGAGAAACGCCTTGCCGTGTTCAGGAGCAGGGGACACGCCGAAAGACGCATAGGCCCCGCCTTCCGGTGGCGCCACCATCAGCACGCAGCGGCCGTCATCGCTACGAACAGACATCTGGCTGACGAGGTCTCCGTTTGCGCCTGCGGTCGGCTTGGTGGTTTTGCAAACAGCGGATGTCTTCATGTAACCGAACGGGTCCGGCGAGCCATAACGTCCGCTCTGGAGCGGGCCATGGGTACATCCCGCCAGAAAGCTGGTTGCCAGAACAGGCACGGCTAGAATTCTCAGTCGCACGTAAAGGCTCCCCGATAGCTGTGAACAACAGAAGCGGGCTGGCGGCGAATCCACCGACCGCATGAAATTGTCTCACGCTCTAGAGCATCCGGAAGCCCGTTGAAAGTCACGGCCGGACATGCCTGAAAGGAGCCAAATCCTCGTGCCGTGGAATGGCCACAATCATGCGGTCCCGTGGTCGCATGGCAGGCATTCCGTGTTTTGGCCGCAATGGCTAATTTCTAAAAAAACCGTGACTTGTGGCGCAGGACTGAGAAACAGGGTTCAGAATCTGCTCGCCACATCGTCGTGGCGGGTGCATATGTCTGTCCGCGCATTCCATTATTTGGAGAGACCCCTTCATGTCCTCTGGTCCGTTTCGTCTTGCGATCGCTGGTGTGGTTCTTCTTGGCCTGTCCTGCGGAACCGCCGCTTCGGCAGCAAGCTGCGGCCGTTCCCCGGCCAAGGAAGCTTTCGATGTTCAGGGGCTGAAGAGCGAACTGATGGTCACCGCACTCTCCTGCAAGGCGCAGGAACGCTACAATGCGTTCGTCGGAAAATTCCGCAGCACGCTTCTGGCGGAAGAGCAGCGTCTGAACACCTATTTCCGCACGACATACGGCAAGCGTGCGCAGGTCGAACACGACGATTACATCACGCAGCTCGCCAATGTGCAGTCTGAAAAAGGTCTTCAGTCGGGCACAGTGTTCTGCAGCCAGCGCATTGCGATGTTCGATGAAGTGACAGCGCTCGACGATGAGCATGATCTGTCCAATTACGTGCAGGCAAAGGACATCGTCCAACCAGCGACGTTCGAGACCTGCGCTGCTCCGGCCGTGGAAAAAAGCACCGAGACGCGTAGCCGCCGACGTTCGGCGCGGCGCGCCTGAGAGGCAGCACCTTCTTCGACGCCTCCTTGACGAATCGGTTCCAGCGGGAGACAGACCGGGCATGAGCGATCTCTTCTCAAGCACCGGCTCTTCTCCCGATAAACCGATGAGTCCAAAACCATCGGAAACCCGGCCTCAGCCCTCCGCTGCGGGTGAGCAGTACGACGCCAGCGCCATTGAGGTGCTGGAAGGTCTGGAACCTGTCCGTCGCCGTCCCGGCATGTATATCGGCGGGACGGATGAGGGGGCGCTTCATCATCTGGCCGCCGAAATCCTCGATAACTCGATGGACGAGGCCGTTGCAGGTCATGCGTCCACCATCGAGGTGACGCTTGAGCCGGACAACTGGCTCACCGTTCGCGATAACGGACGCGGTATTCCCGTCGATCCGCATCCGCGTTTTCCCGAAAAATCCGCGCTTGAAGTGATCCTGACCACGCTTCACGCGGGCGGAAAATTCTCCGGCAAGTCCTACGCCACCTCCGGCGGTCTGCATGGCGTGGGGTCTTCTGTCGTCAACGCGCTGGCTTCCTGCATGGAAGTCGAAGTCGCCCGTGACAGAACGCTCTGGCGGCAGATCTATTCTCAGGGCGTACCACAGACACCGCTTGAGAAAGTCGGTGCAGCCCCCAATCGTCGTGGCACCCAGATCCGGTTCAGACCCGACCCCGTAATTTTCGGAACGCATGTCTTTCAGCCCACGCGTGTTTATCGTCTGTGCCGTTCCAAGGCGTTCCTCTTCCGGGGGGTGACAATCCGTTGGAACTGCGATCCGTCGCTGATTCGGGCCGGAGATGAAACGCCGACTGAAGCCGTTCTGCATTTTCCGGGCGGCCTTGCGGACAGTCTTGCGGATGAGCTTGGCAAGAACGCCCCGCTTCTCGCACCGATCTGGGCGGGTGAGGCCGAATTGCCTGAGACAAACGGTGTGTCGAACGGGCGCGGGGAATGGGCCATCGCGTTTCTGGAATCCGGCACACCAAGCTTTCTTTCTTTTTGCAACACCATTCCCACGCCGCTGGGCGGAACCCACGAGGCAGGCTGCCGTGCAGCCCTTGTGAAAGGCTTCCGTGCGTGGGGTGAGCAGCGGTCCAACAAGCGGGCCAGCATTGTCACGGCGGAAGATATTCTCGGCTGTGTCGCCGTCCAGTTGTCGGTCTTTATCCGCGATCCGCAGTTTCAGGGGCAGACCAAGGAAAAGCTGACCAGCGCTGAGGCATCAAAACTTGTTGAGACGGCGCTGCGGGACCGTTTCGATCACTGGTTGTCGGGGAATCCCACTCAGGCGGATTCGCTGCTCTCCTTTGTTGTCGAGCGGGCCGAAGACCGGCTGCGTCGTCGCGAGCAGAAAGACACGCCCCGCAAGAGCGCGACGCGCCGGCTTCGTTTGCCCGGCAAGCTGACCGACTGCACGCGGGAACGCGCTGAAGAAACCGAGATATTCCTGGTGGAGGGCGACTCCGCCGGAGGATCGGCGAAACAGGCGCGGAATCGTGAGACGCAGGCGGTCCTGCCGCTCCGAGGCAAGATCCTCAACGTGGCCAGTGCAACGACTGAAAAATTGCGTGGCAATCAGGAACTCAGCGATCTGGTCGAGGCGCTGGGTTGCGGTCTCGGAGACCGGTTCGAGCTTGCAAGACTGCGCTACGGTCGCGTCATCATCATGACGGATGCTGACGTGGATGGCGCCCACATCGCGTCGCTGCTGATGACATTCTTCTATCGGGAGCTGCCGGAACTGATTCGCGCGGGTCGGCTCTATCTGGCCCAGCCGCCTCTCTATCGCCTGACGCATGGCGCGAAAACGGTGTACGCCATGGATGACGCGGACAAGGAACGAAAGGCTCGTTCCGAGTTCAAGCCGAATGCGAAAGTCGAAGTCTCACGCTTCAAAGGTCTCGGTGAAATGCCGCCGAAGGATCTGAAGGAAACCACAATGGATCCGTCGCGTCGCACGTTGCTGCGCGTGGTGACCCGTCCGGAAGACCGCACCGAGACGCGGGATCGTGTGGAAAGCCTGATGGGGCGTAAGCCGGAACTGCGCTTCGCTTTTATTCAGGAACACGCGCAGTCCGTGGAGATGCTGGACATCTGAGGCTTCAGGAGGCGGTGGGTGATAGCGCCTCCGTGTGCTGGTGCTCCGCCTCCACTTTGCGCAGATCCGCCACGATCCGCGTGATCGGCCCGGACCAGTCCAGCGGTCTGTCCTGTTGATAGATCCTTACGCTGTCATACCAAGGCGAATCCGTGCGTCCTGACAGCCATCTCCAGCACTGGTCATAGCGCGACAGCAGCCAGACCGGCTTGCCGATGGCGGCGGCTACATGGGCGGTGGAAGTGTCCACGGCGATGACCAGATCAAGGTTGGCGATCAGAGCTGCCGTGTCGCCAAAGTCTTTCAGTTCGCTTGTATTGTCGATGAGTCGCATTCCTGCTGGCGGCGTGCGGGCCTGCCAGGCCTGATCGCCCACCTGCAGGCTGTAGAAGATGGCATCCGGGACCGCCTGAGCCAGCGGAGCCAGAGTGGCGAGCGTGGTGGAACGTCGCCGGTCTGCAATCTCCGCTTCCCTGATTTCACTATGCGGTGCGCCAGCCCACACAAGACCGATTTTCAGAGGGTAGCCGGAAGAGATGTCCTGACGGATACGCGCGGCCCATCCATCGACCTTTCGTGGATCGGGCCGGAGAAAACCTTCGGGCGAGGGGAGGGTGTCGAGGGTGATGCCGAGAGCCGGGGGCAGGCTTAGCACCGGGCATTGCAGATCGTAGGGAGGTGCGGGCTCTTTTTCCGTGACGAATTCAGTTTCCGGGAAGGAGTTGGCGAGAAGCGAGAGCAGTTCGGGGCGGATGCGCACAATGACCCGGCCGCCACGCTGCGCGACAAGGGGAATGAAACGGGCGAACTGGAGCATGTCGCCGAAGCCACCTTCGGTGTGGATCAGAAGGGTTTTCCCTCTGAACGCTTCGCCATGCCAGAGCTGCCCATCGAACTCATGGGGGCGTGTCGTGCGGGTTTTCCATCGCCACTCATATTCGGCGAAGCCGCGCTCGTAATCGCCCTGAGAGAGAAGGGAAATGGCGTAGTTTGTGTGACTCTCACCGTTCTCGGGCTCCAGATCCACCGCGATACGATGAAATTTCTGAGCCATCTCATGCCGCCCCTGACAATCCAGCGTAATGCCAAGGTTGCTCAGCGCAAACGCATGGGACTGGTTAAGGCGCAGGCATCTGGAATAGGCGTCAACCGCCTCGTCATAGCGTTGCAGGGAATGCAGCACGCTTCCAAGATTCGACCAGGCATCAGCAAGTTCCGGGGCGAGCGCAACGGCGCGGGTCAAAACCTCCAGAGCCGGTTCGAAGGCAGCCGCATCGCACAGCAGCCCGCCATAATTGCTGAGTGTTACGGCGTCGTTTGGATTTTTGGCCAGTCGGGCACGGTAGGCTGCTTCAGCTTCGGCGAGATGACCGGCGCGTTGCAGGGATTCACCGGTCTCAGCAGGGGAAAGCGGAGCGTGTTCAGAAGGCGGGAGGGAGGGCGAAGACGTCATATCCTGACGTTCGCCCGGCCAGTTTAAGAAAAGGTAAGGCTGTCAGGCTGAAAGTTCACCGATGTTCGGTCTGTTCAGCATAGCCATGAGTTCCCGGCGCGTGTCGGAATTATCGCGGAACACGCCAAGCATCCGGCTCGTCACCATTGAGACGCCCGGACGATGAACGCCGCGCGTTGTCATGCACTGGTGTCCGGCCTCAAGGATAACCGCCGTGCCGTAAGGTTCGAGAACGCTGTCTATGGTGTTGGCGATCTGCGATGTCAGGCGTTCCTGAATCTGGAACCGGCGCGCATAGGCATCCACGACACGGGCGAGCTTGGAAATGCCGACCACCCGCTTGCGGGGGAGATAGGCCACATGCGCGCGTCCGATAATCGGCACCATGTGATGCTCGCAATGACTCTCGAAGCGGATGTCACGCAGGAGAACGATTTCGTCGTAGTCCTCGACCTCAGAAAAGGTCCGCTTCAGCAGATCCTCCGGGCTGATCTCGTAGCCCTCGAAGAATTCCTCGTAGGAGCGGGCAACGCGGGCGGGGGTGTCGAGCAGTCCTTCGCGGGAAGGATCTTCACCGGCCCAGCGCAGCAGAACCCGGATGGCGTCTTCAGCTTCCTCACGGGAAGGGCGGAGCGGGGAGGGAGAAGAGGTCATTCGGTCTGGTCTCTGAAGGCTGAAGATGAGGCGATTCGGAAGGGTCAGTGGACTACGCCCGGTTGATAGGGGCTGTCGAGACTGAATGCCGGGATACGCACCTTGAACTGACGGCCACCCGGTTCTTCCACCATGTGATAGAAGCCGCGCATGATGCCGCTGGGGGTGTCGAGCGAAGCACCGGACGTATATTCGAAGCCGCCTCCCGGGGCGAGAACCGGCTGTTCTCCCACCACGCCATCACCCCGGACACGTTCGACGTCTCCGTTGGCGTCGATGATTTCCCATGCGCGTTCGAGCAGGTGCACTGTCGCATGCCCGTGGTTCTCGATCCGCACTCGGTAGCCCCAGCAATAGGAGTGTTCGTCCGGCTGCGACTGGTCGTCCAGCCAGAAAACACGGACCACGACCCGCACGTCCTCCGTTGTCGCCTCATAGGCCGGAAGAGAGGCGATGGCTTCATTCAGCGCCTCTTCCGGGTCTTCGAACAGCTTCGGCGGCATGGGCGGCCTTGAGGACATGACGGATCGTTTTCCTTGCTTTTCAGCCTGCGAAACCGCGGCTCCTGAGCGCCGCGACACCGCGGGCGAGATCGTCGATCAGATCGGCTGAATCTTCCAGACCGACGGACAGACGGATGGCACCATCGGAGATACCCAGGCGCGCCCGCTCCTCGGCTCCGATCTTCATATGCGTGGTCGTGGCGGGATGTGTCGCCAGCGAACGGGCGTCTCCGAGATTGTTGGATATCAGGACCACGCGGAGCGCATTGAGGAATGCAAACGCGCCTTCCTGCCCACCGGCAACCTCGAAGGCGACCAGCGAACCGAAACCACTCATCTGGCGGGCCGCCAGTTCGTGCTGCGGATGATCCTTGCGACCCGGATAGCGCACGCTCACAATCCCCGGTGCGTCGGCCAGCCAGTCGGCGACGGCGGTGGCATTGCGCGTCATGGCGTCAACACGGAGGGCGAGGGTCTCGAGCCCCTTCAGCATCACCCATGCATTGAACGGCGACAGTGCGTTGCCGGTGTTGCGGGTGAAAGGAAGCACCGTGTCGTTGATCCAGTCCTTGCGCCCGAGAATCGCGCCGCCCAGCACCCGGCCCTGACCGTCGATATGCTTCGTGCAGGAATAAACGACCACATCCGCGCCAAGTTCCAGCGGTCTCTGATAGATCGGGGAGGCGAAGACGTTGTCCACCACGACGATGGCGCCTGCCTTGTGGGCGCGCTCGCAGATGGCGGCGATATCCAGCACATCGAGCATCGGGTTGGAAGGGCTTTCGAGCAGCACGGCAGCCGTCGGCTTGCTGAGGGCTTCACTCCATGCGTCGAGATCGTCTCCATCGACGAATACCGTTTCCACGCCGTACTGGGGAAGCAGGGTGGCGACGATCCAGTAGCAGGAGCCGAACAGCGCCCGTGAGGCGACGACCCGGTCCCCGGTCTTCACCTGCGCGAGCAACGCGGACGAGACTGCGCCCATGCCGGTGGCCGTGCAGACACAGGCTTCCGCGCCCTCAAGATCGGCGAGACGGCGCTGGAGCGCGTCCACGGTCGGGTTGCCGAAGCGGGAATACTGGTAGTGAACGGCTTCGCCGGTGAAGGTGGCGGCGGCCTGCTCGGCATTGTCATAGGCGAAACCGGACGTGAGAAAGATGGCCTCGCTCGTCTCGCCATAGGGGGTGCGCTCGACCTCGCCGTGGATCAGGCGTGTCGCGGGACGCCACGTCGCGGCGACTTCGGGGGCAGTGGTCTTGATGGTTGTATCAGTCATGTTCGGTCTCGGTTCCGTTCTGTCCGTTGCGGGGCGGTGGCTGCTGCCGGACCGTCATCTCCCCGCACGGGGCATCGACCGTAGAAACCTGACGGAACGAATCCCGCCAGAGCCTCTTTAGCGCGCTTCTTTAACCTCGCCGCAAGCCGGCCATACAAATCACGAGGTCCCCGGAAGGGAGGTATCGGTTATCGCGGAACTGTCCTCGGTCCGTCAACAGCCTCCCCGCTGCATGCCTGCTTTACGGTCGTGCAACCAGGCATGCGCGTCCCGGTGAGAAGGAGGCCAGTTCCGGCGGCAGTGTGTTGATGGCATGAGCGTCCTTCAGGAGGGCGCGGCCCCGGGCAGACCAGCCGGCGAGGCCAATGGCGGGGTTGCCGAAAGGCCCGCTGACACGAATGGGGATGTCCAGAGACAGCATTCCCGGTGTGCGGCTCTGGAAAGCCAGTTCGAACCAGCGACGATCGAGATCGAACAGCGCCTCTCCGACGACGGACCCGACCGGCGTGTAGATGCGCAGCGGCACCACCGTCCCGTCACCATGATGCATGGTCA
This sequence comes from Acetobacter conturbans, assembly GCF_011516755.1. Lineage (GTDB taxonomy): Bacteria > Pseudomonadota > Alphaproteobacteria > Acetobacterales > Acetobacteraceae > Acetobacter > Acetobacter conturbans. The sequence continues at coordinate 186,503 of NZ_WOSY01000004.1, forward strand.
GCGCACCGAGCAGGCAGGAGACGGAGGTCGTGCCCGTCTCCTTGCGGAAGAGCAGGGAGACATTGGTGGACGCAAGACCCATCACCTGCCTGCTGATCGCACCGCTGCTCATGCCGACCACGGCCACGATGTCGGCATTATGGGAGGCCTCGTTGAGGGTGTGAACGCCGTCCGCGGCAGCCCGCACGCGAAAAGACATCCGGCCGCTGACAGGGACGGCGGCGAAGCCAGCCTGCCGCCGCAACCTGTCGATATCCGCGCCCGTCACATCGATTGCGGCATGGATGCTCGCACCCTGCGGATGGGCGCTGATATCGCCAGAGGCGTGGAGGGATGCGCCCAGCCAGCCGAGCTGGAAGGAAGAAATGTCGATCTTTCCCGGCTGCTGACTGAAGGACAGGGCGGCATTGGAAAAATCCAGCGCGTTGTAGCGCACCGAGCGGGCGGACAGATGCAGGTTGAAGAGCGGATCTGGCTTTGCCGGCACGACAAGGGGAATGTCCGTGTGCTGCTCCGGCTTAGGACTGTTTTTCGATGCAGGCAGGAGGCCGTTCAGGTCGAGTTTTGTAAAAGCCAGGTCACCGTCGATTTTATCCGGCATGCCGGATTTACCTTCGGTGAATGTCAGGTTGGCGGCTTCGATCGGATTGTTGCGCAGCAATCCCGTGCCATTGGTGATCGTCCAGACATCGCCCTTGTGGGTGAAGTGCCCGTCAAGATTGAGGGTCATCGCGAAACTGTCCGCTGGCGCCCCTGCAAACGCCATCAGCGGCGCGGAGGTCGGGGTGCGGAGAGACAGCCGCCCATCGACACCATCGAAATCGAACAGGTCGGTCATTGTGCCGTCAAGGTCGAGCGTCAGATCACCGGAAGAGGCGTGAATAACGGTCGGGTAGGGCTTTCCTGTTTCGCGCAATGTTATCAGCGGACCGAGGTGACCTGAGAGTGCGACGGGCGTGTTGTTGTACGAACCAGCGACAGTCATCTCGAACGGCGCGCTGTCGCTGGCGGAGGCGATGTCCACACTGTCCAGACCCGCACGATAGGAATGACCGTTGGCGGAACGGTAGATGATCTCGCTGCCTTTGATCGTCGCGTGCCTCAGGCCGGGAAACCAGCTCCAGTCTGCGGGAGGAGGCGGCGACTGATTCTCGACGGTATGCGGCCGAGCCGGGCCGAACCGCCAGTTGGGGGTGCGGTCGGGGGTGCGCTCGAACAGGCCGGAGAAGTTGGTCAGCACAAGATCGCGGGTTTCGACAGGACCGTGCAGCAGCGAAGTGAGCCGGACCTGTGTGTGGAGATGTCCGAGCGTGATCATCTCCGGACGGCTGCCAGTTGGGATGTTGGCGATGCTGACATCATCCACATCAAGCGTGAGCCAGCGGCCCGGAGACACATGCACACTGCCGATATGCACGGTGCGGCCTGTGGCCTGAGCGAGTTTTTTTGTGGCGAGAGCCGCGAGGTCCACCCGGGACAGTGCAATCAGGCCGCCGCCGCAGACCGTGGCGGTCAGGCCAAGCGCAGCAAGCATGAAAAGCGGGAGGCGATGACGCACGCACAAATCTCCGGAGAGTGAACGGAGGTGCGTCATGACTCTGAAATCGTGCAGAAAAAAGGCGTCAGGAGGCGGTGGCTGTATTGCGAGGCCAGCAGGTCAGGCTGTTTCCCGGCCTTCCTGGTTCCGTTCGGCCTCCAGGGCCGCCAGAAAAAGACGGGCACCGGAGGTGATGAACGACCGCACGGCATCGGGCTCAAGGTTCCTGCTGATCAGCGCATCGAGCATCAGGTCGCCAACAGTCATGCCAAAAAGCTGGCGCGATTTTTCTTCTGTATTTTCATGGCACAACCCTCGATCACAGCAATACTTCTGTAACCATGCCTTGAGGATATTGGTCTCGCCGCACTGTGTCAGCGTGCTCATGATGTGCCGGATATCTTCTGCTTCGGGAGCGGAAGCGATGATGGCGCGAATCAGTTCCACGGTGTCCGGGCGCGTCAGATGGGCGGCCATGTCACTGAGAAGGGCGATCAGTTCTTCGGTCGGCGTGCCGGCATTCTCCCGCACGGAGAGGGACAGCCGGAAAAGGCGCGCCCCGATCAGTGCGTGGAAAAGTTCCTGCTTGGAGGGGAAAAGTTGATAGAGCGTCCGCTTCGACATGCCCGAGCACTGGGCGACCTTGTCCATGGACGCGGCCTGATAGCCGTGGGTGCGCAGAACCTCTCCCGCTGCGGAAAGAATCTTCTCGCGGCGTTCGCATTCCGCCATTTCAGGCGGCCGTCCCGGCCCTCGTCCCGAAGCGGGACAGGACGGGATGTGGAGAGATTTCCCGTTCATATCCCCTTCATGTGCCTTCTCATGTCCCTTCTGTCCATGTTGACAGGACGCGGGACAGGCTTGACCCGGGGTTTGGAAACTATGTAGTTTCTATTCAGAAACACAACTCGATTCGTCTTATGCGCCCCGTTCACGGGTCTATAAAGATGTTCTGAGACACCCTGAATTTTTCTTTACAGACGACAGCAGGATCCATTCGTGAAAAGCCCCGTTCGTTTTTCCGCACCGGCCGTTCTGGCCTCGGTCACCAGCCTGCTGTTTCTCACAGCGTGCGACAAAAAAGCTCCCCCAAAAGGTGCTCCTCCACCGCAGAAGGTGGAAGTGCTGACTGTGCAGCCCCACTCGATACAGGTGCATACCCGGCTGCCCGGTCGTATTTCAGCCTATGAGATCGCCATGGTGCGTCCGCAGGTGAGCGGCGTGCTCCAGAAGCGGCTCTTCGTCGAGGGCGCGGACGTGGTGGCGGGCCAGCAGCTCTACCAGATCGACCCAAGCATCTATCAGGCAGCGTATGACAGCGCGAACGGCCAGCTCGCGCAGGCGAAAGCCAATGCCGTCACGGCGAATGCCAAGCTGGAACGCTATGGCCCGCTCAAGGCGGCTCACGCGGTCAGCAAGCAGGAATATGACGATGCGCTGGCGGCCTCCCGTTCAGCGGACGCGCAGATCCTCATTGCCAGAGGGCAGGTGGAAACCGCCGCCACCAACCTTCGCTACACGCACGTCAATTCGCCGATTTCGGGACGGATCGGGCGCACCATCCTCACGGTTGGCGCACTGGTGCAGGCCGGGCAGACGAGCAATCTCGCGGTCGTGACGCGGCTCGACCCGATCTATGTCGATGTAAATCTTCCCGCCATCTCGCTCCTGCGCCTGCGCAGGGAGGTGGCTTCCGGGCAGATCCATACGAATCCGGACAATTCCGTGCCCGTTTCCCTCGAACTCGAGGATGGCTCGGCCTACGAGGCCGGGGGCAAGATGCAGTTCAGCGAAGTAAACGTCGATGAAGCCACCGCAACGGTGGTGGTCCGGGCGGTCTTCCCCAATCCGCAGAAGCTTCTGCTTCCCGGCATGTATGTCCATGCAACGCTCGACGAAGGCGTCAATCCTGCCGCGCTGCTCGTGCCGGTGCAGGCGGTGACGCGGAACAGCCATGGTGATCCGCAGGTGCTGCTGGTCAACGCGGACAACAAGGTTGAACTGCGTCAGATCGATGTCGGCGCCATGCAGGGTACCGACTGGGTGGTGAATTCCGGCCTGAAGGAAGGAGAGCGCGTGATCGTGATCGGCCTTCAGAAAGTGCATCCCGGCGACAAGGTCACCCCTGCGCCATTCACTGAAAATTCCTCCTCCGAGGCCGGAAAGAAGTAAACCAGCATGTCACGCTTTTTCATCGACAGGCCGGTTTTCGCATGGGTGATCGGCCTCATCATCATGCTCGTCGGCGCGGTGGCCATCTTCCGCATGCCGATCGCGCAGTATCCGTCGATCGCACCTCCACAGGTTGCCATCACCGTGACCTATCCGGGAGCTTCTGCGGAGACGGTCAACAATACGGTCGTCAGGCCGATCCTCCAGCAGATGTTCGGTCTGGATCATCTGGAATATATCGCGGCGCAGTCCTACGCGTCGGGCCAGATGGAGATCGACCTGACGTTCGAGCAGGGGACTGACCCCGACATCGCGCAGGTGCAGGTGCAGAACAAGCTGCAGCTTGCGCAGCCGAAGCTGCCGACCGAGGTGACGGCTCAGGGCCTGACCATCGCGAAGGCCGTGAAGAACTTCATGATGATCGTGGGGTTCATTTCGACCGACAACTCCATGACCGGTCAGGACATCTCGGATTATGTGGCGTCCAACGTGTCGGATACGCTCTCGCGTGTGTCCGGGGTGGGTGACCACACATTGTTCGGCTCTGAATATGCGATGCGTATCTGGCTCGATCCCCAGAAGCTCTACAGCTACAGCCTGACGGTCGGGGATGTGGAAGCTGCCATCCAGAACCAGAACATCCAGGTCTCGTCCGGCGAACTGGGTGGCCTGCCAGCCAAACCCGGTGCGCGGCTTGACGCCACGATCATCGGTCCGACGCGGCTTTCTTCCCCCGAGGAGTTCCGCAAAATCATCCTGAAGGTGCAGCCTGACGGCTCGCAGGTACGGATGGGCAATGTCGGGACGGTCGAACTCGGCGCGCAGAACTACGCCTTTACCTCCTTCTTCAATGGCAAACCGGCCGCAGGCATGGCGCTGAAGCTTACGCCGGGAGCGAACCAGCTTACGACGGAAACGGCAGTGCGCGCAGAAGTCGCGCGGCTGGAGAAGTTCTATCCGCCGGGCTTGAAGACCGTTTACCCGCTCGACACCGAGCCGTTTATCACGCTGTCCATCAAGGAAGTTGTCATCACGCTGCTCGAAGCCATCGGGCTCGTGTTCCTCGTGATGCTGATTTTCCTGCAGAATTTCCGCGCCACGCTGATCCCGACCATTGCCGTGCCGGTGGTCCTGCTCGGCACATTCGGGTTCCTGTCGGCGATGGGCTTCTCCATCAACACGCTGACCATGCTGGCCATGGTTCTGGCCGTCGGTCTGCTGGTGGACGACGCCATCGTCGTGGTCGAGAACGTCGAGCGCGTGATGCACGAGAAGAATCTTTCGCCGCGTGAGGCTGCTCGCGTGTCGATGGACGAAATCTCGGGTGCACTGATCGGTATCGTGCTCGTGCTGACTGCAGTGTTTCTGCCGATGGCGGCGTTCAGCGGATCGACGGGTGTGATTTACCGCCAGTTCTCCATCACCATCTGCGCGGCCATGTGGCTGTCGGTGCTGGTGGCGATGACCATGACACCAGCCTTGTGCGCCACGATGCTCAAGCCGGGTGAGCATGAAAAGACCAAGGGTCTGTCGGGCCTGTTCAATCGCTCCTTTGCGCGTTTGACCAAAGCCTATCTGCGCGGTGTTGAGCTTATCCTCGGCTACCGCTTTCTGTCTCTGATCGGTTTCGCAGCTATTACGGCCTGTGTCGTGTTTCTCTTCATGCGTCTGCCGGGTGGCTTCCTGCCGACCGAGGATCAGGGTCTGGTTTTCGGTCAGGTGACGATGCCGCCGGGAACGGCGCAGGAGCAGACGGCAAGGGTCACGCGGAAGGTCTCGGACTACATCCTCAAGACCGAAGCGGACAATGTTGAGTCCGTTTACATGATGAACGGCTTCAACTTCGCGGGGCAGGGACAGAGCGCAGGCGCGTTCTTCGTGAAGCTCAAGCCATGGGATGAGCGGCCCAAAGCCAGTCAGGGCGTGGATGCCATCGCTACCCGCGTCATGATGCATTTCTGGTCCGATCCGGAAGCTCAGATCTTCGCCATCAATCCTCCCGCCGTTCTGGAACTCGGCAACGCTTCGGGTTTCGATCTGGAACTGGAAGACCGCGGGCATGTCGGTCATGCTAAACTGCTGGCTGCCCGTAACATGGTGCTTGGCCGGGCTGCCAAGGACAAACGGCTGATGGCGGTTCGTCCAAACGGCATGGAGGACGCCCCGCAGTATCATCTCGATATCGACCGCGAGAAGGCGAGCGCGCTGGGCGTGTCCATCACGGACATCAATACGCTGATCGAGGGAGCGCTCGGTTCCATCTATGTGAACCAGTTCATGCGGGATGACCGTGTGAAGCAGGTCTATATTCAGGGCATGCCGTCCTCGCGCATGCAGCCTGTGGATCTCAACGCGTGGTATCTCCGCAACGTGACCGGCACGATGGTTCCGTTTAATGCCGTTGTCAGCGGGAACTGGATTGTCGGACCGCAGAAGGTCGAGGACTATAACGGTCTCAACGCCTTCGAGATTCTCGGGCAGCCGGCACCGGGTTACAGTTCGGGTGACGCCATGGTCGCCATTACGGCCATCCTGAACGATCTGCCGGAGGGTATCGGTTACGAGTGGACGGGTCTGTCCTTCGAGCAGATGGCCGCCGGCTCTTCGACCGGTTCGCTTTATGTGCTGGCCGCGACGGTCATCCTGCTCTGCCTTGCGGCGCTCTATGAAAGCTGGGCCATTCCGTTCGCGGTCATTCTGGTGATCCCGCTTGGCGTGTTGGGCGCGATTGCCGCGACGCTCTGGCGCGGAATGGATAACGATGTCTACTTCCAGGTGGGCCTGCTCACCACGGTCGGACTGGCGGTCAAGAACGCCATTCTGATCGTCGAATTCGCCAAGGCGAACTTCGAAGCCGGGCAATCGCTGGAAGAAGCCGTTCTCAATGCCGGACGCGAGCGTCTGCGACCGATCCTGATGACCTCCATCGCCTTCGTTCTGGGCGTCTTCCCGCTGGCTATTGCATCGGGTGCGGGTTCGTCGGCGCGTCAGGCGATCGGCACGGCGGTTGTCGGCGGTATGCTCACCGCAACCTTCCTCGCGATCTTCTTCGTGCCGCTGTTCTTCGTGCTTGTGCTGCGTCTTTTCCGTGTGCGTCGCATGTCGGAGCGCAACGAGGATGGTCAGCTTCCCCCCACAACAGCGCCGGAGGCCAGCTGATGAGCGTTCTTTCCCGCGTTCGCGGCGGTTTCTCCCGGTCCGGCAGCGTGGCTCTTGCCGCGCTTCTGCTGGCCGGATGCACGATGGAGCCGACCTATCAACGTCCGAAGCATTCGGTGTCAGACGGATATCCGGCTGATCCCATGCCCACCGTGAAGACGGCTCAGGCCCCGTTGCAAACACCGGCATCGGATATCGGCTGGGCGGATTTCTTCGTTGATCCCCGTCTGAAGGCGCTGATCGGCATCGCCATGCGGGAGAACAGGGATCTCCGGCAGGCAGCGGCCAATATCTCTCAGGCGGCCGGACAATATGACGTTCAGCACGCGTCCCTATTTCCCGCTATCGGAGCATCTGGTGCGGCCATATATATGGCGCCCTCGCAAACGGCAGGGTTCAGCTTCGCGCCGGGTGTTGGTGAGAACATCTCGACATTCCGCTACTACAGTGCCGGCATAGGATTCTCGTCCTATGAGATCGACCTATTCGGACGGATACGCAGTCTGTCCAAAGCGTCAGCAGAAACCGCACTGAAACAGGTGGAGACCGAGCGCGCCCTGCGGATCAGCATCGTCTCGCAGGTAGCGAATGCCTACCTGGCGTGGCTGGGCGACAAGGAAGTGCTCGATATTGCTGATAAAGCGGTGGGCAATCTGTCCGAAAATCTGCGTCTGATCCGCCTGCGCTACGATCACGGCGAGGAAAACCTGCTGACCGTCCGTCAGGCCGAGACGCAGTTCGATCAGGCACGTCAGCTTCGCGCCCAGCAGGTCAGGCTGGTCGCGCAGGACGAAAACAACCTGACTCTCCTGATCGGCGCTCCGATTCCGGCCGATCTGCCACCGCCACGCTCGCTGGGAGAGCAGACACTGATGGCAGACATTCCGGAAGGACTGCCATCGGATCTGCTGTTTCGTCGTCCTGACATCATCGCGGCCGAACACGATCTTCTCTCTGCCAACGCCAATATCGGCGCGGCGCGTGCGGCCTTCTTCCCAAAGTTCACGCTGACAGCGACGGACGGCGTCAGTAGCCTCATGTGGCACAGTCTGTTCACGGCACCGGCGACGACATGGGGACTGCAGCCAAATGTCAGCATCCCTATCTTCACATGGGGGCAGAACAAGGGAAATCTGGAAGCCTCGAAGGCGATGCGTGACGCCAAGGTCGCGGCGTATGAAAAGACGATCCAGACAGCCTTCAGGGAGGTGTCCGACACGCTGGTCGGCCGGTCGACCTATATCGAGGAAGGGCAGCGGATGGATGATTACGTCCGGGAAATGGCGGATGCCTATCGCCTTGCCCAGATGCGGTATTCCGTCGGCACCGATTCCTATCTCAACCAGCTTGTCACCCAGCGGAGCCTGCTTCAGGCGGAGCAGTCCCGGGTGGCGGTACAGGTGGCGCGTTACGAGAATATCGTGACACTTTACCGTGCGCTGGGTGGAGGCTGGAGCGAAAAGACCCTGCGCTCGCCGCGGGTGCCGGCCAAACTCTGAAATGATCCCCCCGGCCATGGCACAACGATTGCCATGCCCGGGGAGCCGGATTATAGAGTTGCCGAACGCGGGTGTAGTTCAATGGTAGAACGGCAGCTTCCCAAGCTGCATACGAGGGTTCGATTCCCTTCACCCGCTCCAGAATCCGTCTTCAGGCACGGATGTTCATAAAACTCCCGAAATTGTGAACGGTTCTTTCCCATTGTGGAATGGCTGCATGCCGTCTGCACGTGTTGCGTGCGCGGTTTCATTGAAGCAACATGCGCCCAAAGCAACAGGAGCTTTCGATGACCCGTTTTTACCTTCGCGTTCTTGGTGTCGCGTCCATTATTGCAGGCACTTCGTCTGTCGTTCTTCCGGCTCACGCGGCTGATCTTCCGGCTGTTTATGGACAGGCCCCAACTGCCGTCGCTTCATCTGCCGATGTCGCCTCTGTTTCGCCTGCCAATGTCGCAGGTCTTCTGAACTATTGTGTCGAGACGAACCTTGTCTCTCATGATGATGGGGATTCGCTGCAGGCTGCTGTCAACGCCAAGACAAACGCAGTCCCGAATGACCAGAACGGCAACATGGACTATGCGATCGGCACCACGGGCGAGTTCCTGATCAGTGGCAAGCGTTCCACGATCACCTCCCTCGACCAGCCTGCTCAGGGGAAGGTCTGCTCCAGCGTGCTGACGCGGGCGAAATCCCTGATCTGAAAACCGTCTGACAGGACGTTATCAGGAAGCCCTGCCGTTTCTTCGGCAGGGCTTTTTCGTTTGCAGGGTTCAGAGAGTCCGGTGTGGATCGCGCAAGCTCTCCGGTTCGTCTTCCGCCTCGATCAGGAGGAAGCGCGGATGTCCCTCCACCAGCTCCACCCACATCGACAGGGGACGGACCCACAGCGTTCCATGAGCTTCGCTGCGGTAAACGACTAGCCATTCTTCTGTTTCGCTGTGACGCGCGGTGTGAAGGACGGTATACAGACCGCCCTTGTAATGACGATACAGGCCGGGCTGAATCAGGATCGGTTGATTTTTCAAGACATATCGCTCCTTTCGTCAATCGCGGCTATGGTGCCGGAAAGGATGTGGTTTCGACATCCTCCTGTCATCGTTTGATGGAGTTTTTCTGCCTTGCGTCCATTTTTCCTGTCGGCACTGATAAAGCAGTCCCTGCTCGACTGGCTGCGTCCGGGAAGTGTCCATCAGAGAGCCGGACTTGCCGTTGCGGCGCTCGGCGTGGGCATGATCTCAGGCAGTTGCAGTGATGCAGCTTATGCCACCACGACCACCCAGCACCATCGGACGACATCTCACCGCCACGCCGGAACGGGAAAATCCTCCGCGTCCTCTGCTGCCAAACCGGTCATTCTTTCCCAGCAGCCGGGCACGGAACTGGATAAGGACGCCCGCACCCTCGCGGCAGATGACATCGCCACCTCACGGCGGCATCACGAGGAGCCGGTGGTCCTGATCGGTTCCGCTCCTCTGTCGACGAAAAAAGGTGATGTCGCACTCTTCATTGAGCTACAGTCAGCCGCCCTTTGCGGATCGGCCGGATGTTCTACGGACGTCTATCTGCGTCAGCATAAAGAGTGGATCAAGATTCTCGATTCAGTCAGTGGCGAAATCGCGATTCTGCCGACCAGCCATCATGGAATGTACGATCTCGTGGTTGACGGGAGTGATCGCTGGGTGTGGGACGGCTCATCCTATCAGGATACGATAGGCGCAGCCCCGATCGGCAACCTTCGTGGCGAGATCGAGCAGTTCCAGAAGCAGAAGGCAAGCAAGGCTTCCACGTCAGGTCACTGACGCTTCCGGCCGCTGTCTGTTCAGGCCATCGCGCGACGCATCGCATCAACGCGTCGTATTCCTGAACGGACAGTCACTCCGGCGCGCGGCTCCCATTCAAAGGCATGAAACGCGCCTGGAAAGACTTGCAGCTCGACTGGCACGCCTGCCTGCATGAGGCGTCTGGCGAAAGCGATGTCTTCCTCAAGGAAAAGGTCGATGGAACCGACCCCGATATAGGTCGGCGGCAGGTCGGCGAGAGAGCTGGCCCGGGCTGGGGCAGCGAAGGGTGAAACGCCCGCAGCACCGACTGCTGTAGCCCCCAGATACGACTCCCATCCGAAACGGTTCATCTCTGCTGTCCACAGGAAGGCTCCTGCGCCCGGAATGTCCGGGTGTGTCAGGACCGTCCTGTCGTCCAGCATGGGATATTGCAGGCTCTGGAACGCCAGTGCCGGGCCGCCGCGCTGGCGGGTGAGCAATGCCAGCGCGGCGGCCAGCCCTCCGCCAGCACTTTCCCCCACGACACCGATCCGCGAGGGGTCGATCATCAACATTTCGGCCTGCGCGACTGTCCACAGAAGGGTCGCGTAACAGTCTTCCAGGGGTGCGGGGAACGGATTCTCTGGTGCCAGACGATAGTCGGTCGAGACAATCACGCACCCCAGTTGGGTCGCCCAGTGCCGAAGGGTGGGGACGAAGGCGTCCGGTGTTCCCACGACGAAACCACCGCCATGAATATGTACCATCGCGGGGCGCGGTTTTGTCGCCGGAGCATTGGGGGCAATGACCAGTACACGGACGGCAGGGTCATCCGGCATGCCGGGGATGTAGTGTTCAGTCGTTGTGACGGGAAGATCATCCCTCATGCCCGGCGGTGGCATGTGCCGCACACGTGTTGCGGCGAGGGATGAGGCATCAAGTTCGGCGGGGCCGAACCGTTCGAGGAGGGAGCGAAGTTCCGGATCGACCAAATGACGGGAGTCTGTGTGCGACATGCTTTTTCTCCTCTTCGAACGGGGCAGGGGCGGGTCAGCCTTTCACGCGCTCGATATTGGCTCCGCAGGCGGCGAGTTTCTTTTCCACAGCCTCGTAGCCACGGTCCAGATGATAGACCCGGCTGAGGATCGTCTCGCCATGCGCGGCGAGACCGGCAAGGATCAGCGAGAACGAAGCACGCAGATCTGTCGCCATGACCGGTGCGCCAGACAGGGCGTGCACACCGCGGATGATGGCTGACGACCCATGCACATTGATCCGTGCGCCCATCCGGTTGAGTTCCGGCACATGCATGAAGCGATTTTCGAAGATCGTCTCGGTGATCATCGAAGCGCCCTCGGCCACCGCCAGCATCGCCATGAACTGGGCCTGCATGTCGGTCGGGAAACCCGGATAAGGCTCGGTCATGATGTCGATGCCACGGAGTGCGCCCGTCCGGCGCACCCGCATGCCGTCTTCCTCCTGACTGACCTCGACGCCGGTTTCCTCCAGCGCCCGGACAACCGCACCCAGATCATCGACCTGGCCGCCGACCAGCTTGAGATCGCCGCCGGTGATGCCTGCCGCACAGGCATAGGTGCCGCATTCGATACGATCCGGCATGATGCGATGTTCGGCACCATAGAGAGCATCCACGCCGTCGATCACGAGCGTGCCGCTTCCGGTGCCGGTGATGCGCGCACCCATCTTGTTCAGGCACGACACCAGATCGCCAATTTCAGGCTCACGGGCAGCATTGATGATCTCGGTGCGACCTTTGGCCAGCGTGGCGGCCATCAGCAGGTTTTCCGTCGCCCCGACCGAGGCGAAAGGCAGCACGATGCGATCGCCGATCAGTCCCTTGGGGGCCGTGGCGTTGATATAGCCGCCTTCGAGACGGATTTCCGCGCCGAGTGCTTCCAGCCCTTTCAGATGCATGTCCACCGGACGCGTGCCGATGGCGCAGCCACCGGGCAGCGACACGCGGGCCTTGCCGCATCGGGCGATCAGCGGGCCGAGCACGAGAATGGAAGCACGCATCTTCGACACGATGTCGTAGGGCGCTTCCGTGTTCGTGATCTCGCCGCCGATGGCATAGGACGTGCCATTGCCGTTCAGGTCCTCGACCCCGACGCCATGCTGAACCAGCAGATCGCGCATCGTGGCGATGTCGGCGATGCGGGGGACGTTGGTGAGGGTCAGGCGCTCAGCCGTAAGCAGGCCCGCGACCATCAGTTTCAGGCCGGCATTCTTCGCGCCACCGATGGTGATCTTGCCGTGGAGGGGCTTGCCGCCCCGGATGATGAACCGGTCCATGCTTCAGAGCCTCGGTGTCGCGACGCCGCGCTGGTGCATGTATTTCCCGGAACGATCGGCGTAGCTGATTTCACAGGGCGAAGCGCCCTGAAAGAACAGGAACTGGCAGATGCCTTCGTTCGCATAGATACGGGCGGGCAGGGGCGTCGTATTGCTGATTTCGATCGTCACCTGACCTTCCCATTCAGGTTCAAGCGGGGTGACGTTCACGATGATGCCGCAGCGTGCGTAGGTGGACTTGCCAAGGCAAACGACCAGTGTGTCGCGCGGAATACGGAAATATTCGATTGTGTGCGCCAGAACGAAGCTGTTCGGCGGTATGACGCAGACATCGGTCCTGCGTGAGACGAAGCTGTCTTCGCTGAAGGCTTTCGGATCGACGATGACGCCGTTTACATCCGTGAAAATCTTGAAATCGTCTGCGACGCGGGCATCATAACCGTATGAAGAAAGGCCGTAGGATATAACGCCATCCCGCTTCTGGTTTTCCACGAACGGTTCGATCATGCCGTGATTGAGCGCCCTGTCGCGTATCCAGGTGTCAGGCATGATCGGCATCAGGAAGTCTCCGGGCGGTTATGAGAGGGGAGCGGCGCGTCATGGCTCCCGGCTGAGTCGGGAGGAGAGGAAGGCGTCTCTGCCCCGGCCCGTGCACGCGCCTGCGCCTTACGCCGCCTGAGGTTGGCGCGCAAGGCCTCGGCTTCGGCGGCGAGACGCGCCAGACGTGCTGCTTCGGCGGCAGGTGTAAGGCGTGGGGTCTCAGTCATAACGCTTTGTTCCCCTGCCGCTTTGTCCTTTGGGGATGGGAGAGCAGCGCCCCTGTCTGCTGAGGGCTCGGGGGTATTCGCGATGTCGTCGCCTGCAGATGACATTCCTGATTTTCTGTCCGGCTCTCGTTGTCTGGAGACTGATTATTCGGGCGGAAACGTTTCCGCAAAGGAAATGTCTCGTCTCTTTATCGCACTCACGGGGTCCCTGCCAGTGATCTTGCGATCAAAGAAGCAGCCGATGGCAAAAGAATGGCTCCTTGTTTTTCTGGCCGCCGGCGAAACTCTTTTTCGGACAAGGCGTTTGGTTTTTACCAATCTATCAAGGGCTTGAAGACAATGGAAAAACCAAAAAACTTTCGTTCTTTTGCTATTCGGATGACAGGCGCGGGCGTTTTGATTCTCAGTCTTGCAGGCTGCAACACGGTTCATGGAGCGGGAAAAGATGTAAGCGCGGTGGGGCATAATGTATCGCGCGGAGCAGAGGCGACGCAGCAGAGCATTACCAATGCAACAGGAAGCTCAACCCATTGATGCCCTCGTCATTCCGGCTTCTCTGATGGCCGGGAATGGTGAGAGGGATCTGCCTGTTTTTTAAAGAGAATGCCCGGAGGATATCTTCCGGGCATTCGCTGTACTCTATATGTTGCCCTCTAAGGGTGGAGTGTCGTCATCGCTTCATCAGGGAGCCGCGAGAAGAGAATGGCGCGAAAAACGTCAGCAGGTGTGGGTCTGATTTGTCTGTGCGGCCTTCTCTTCGCAGAGCCTGCAGGAGCAGGGAGTACCGTGTCCGCGGGAAAACAGGATGTTTCCGCTGCGCAGGTCCCCAGTGGCGACGACAGGATTGATCTGCTCAATGCAGCGCAGCTCGGTGCGGCGTATAAAGGTCCGGTTTATTACAAGGGGCAGCCTGTCCCTGCCGCGCAGCCGGTTCGGCTGGAAAATACCCCCTCGGTCGCCCCGAAAGATGATGGGACGCATCGTCCCTCGCTGACTTCCCCGACACTACGGGCCGCACCCGCCAGCGCTTATCACGGATCGCTTTATTATCCGGCGAACAGCACGTCTTTGCCTGCACCAAGACCGAATTGACTGAGAATAAAAAGAATTTTTCGCAGTGATGGAGCGGAAAACGACCTATTTCACGTGTGGAGCTGTGAATTATCTACGAAAAATTATCAAATCTTGCCACAAGACTGCCTGAAATGGTTCTCAATGAGGACGGTCAGCCGGGAAACGAAGGGCTGACCGCGCAAAAACAGGTACGTACGCCTCAGGGTGGCGGGGAAAGGGGTGTTCGATGGAAGTGACGGGCCTTGCGGCAGTATTGCTGGCGATAGCACTGCTGCTGGTGGTCGTCAGTGCCGTTCAGCCAGTCGCACGCCGACTTGAGGTGTCGGAAACCGTCCTGCTGGCGCTCGTCGGCATCGTGATCGGTGGTGGCGCCGATCTCGTCATACGGAGCACCTATACCGACAAGATCCCCGGTATGGCTGGCACGGCGCTCAACGGAGTTGCCGAGACGTTCCTCGATTTTCCCGTCAGCAGCGAAGTGTTCCTGCTCGTCTTTCTTCCTGTGCTGGTTTTTCAGGGAGCACTTGCAATCGATGTCCGTCGTCTGGCGGATGAGGCGGCCACGGTGCTTCTGCTTGCCGTGGTCGCGGTCGTGGTATCGACGGCGACCATCGGGTTCGCGCTGTTCCCCTTTGCGCAGATGCCGCTGGTGGTGTGCCTGCTGCTTGGCTCGATCGTGGCGACCACCGATCCATCCGCCGTGGCGGGGATTTTCCGTGATATCGGCGCCGCGTCGCGCCTGACGCGACTGGTGGAAGGCGAGGCGCTGCTGAATGACGCCGCTGCCATCGCCATCTTCGCGGTGCTGCTGGATTCCGTAACGTCCCATCAGGCGATCCATGTGGGCAGCGCCACCATATCGTTCCTTGTCTCCTTCGCGGGCGCGATTGCGATCGGCATCATCGGTGCCCGGCTGATGCTGTACATGATCACGGTGCTCGGGAATGCGCCCGCGGCGGAAACGACGCTGACCGTGGCGTTGCCCTACATCGTCTATATTCTCTGCGATGAGGTGATCGGCGTCTCGGGTGTGGTTGCCACCGCCGCCGCCGGACTGACGATGTCGGTTTATGGCCCCTCGACCTTCCGTCCGCAGACCTGGCGCTTTCTCAACGAACTCTGGCAGCAGCTTGTGTTCTGGGCTGGCTCGCTGGTGTTCGTGCTCGCCTCCATGCTGATCCCCCGATTGCTGGTCGGAATGACCCGCTGGGATGTCGTCCTGATCGTGATTGCAAGCGTTGCGGGGCTGGTGGCCCGGGCCACGGTCGTGTTTGGCCTCCTGCCCGTTCTGGCATGGACGCGCCTCGCTCCGCCTGTACCATCGCCTTTCAAGGTGACGATGGTGTGGGGCGGTCTGCGCGGCGCGATCACACTGGCTCTGGCGCTCGCGGTGACCGAAAACCCGAATGTTTCCACGCCTGTAGCCCACTTTATAGGCATCATTGCGACGGGCTTCGTGCTCATCACCCTGCTGCTGAATGGCACAACCCTGCGGTCAGTCGTGCTGTTTCTCAAGCTCGATCAGCTTTCCCCCATGGATCAGGCGCTCAGGCATCAGGTCCTGAGCATCGCTCTGGAGAAAGTGGCGGAACGGGCTCGTGAAACAGGAGATGAACTCGGATTTTCCACCGATGCGACCCGCTCCGTTATCGATTCCCTCGAAGTTCGCAGTCATGAGGAGCGGTCGGCCAATACGTTCGACACCGACCTTGGTGACCGCCAGCGGGTGACGCTTGCTCTCATCACCATCGCCAATCAGGAGCGGTCCATCCTGCTGGATCTGTTCCGTATTCAGGGACTTTCCCGTCGCGTGATGGAGACGCTGCTGCGGACCGCCGATGCGATGGTCGACGGAGCCCGTCTGGAAGGGCGGTTCGGCTATGTGCGCGCACTCCGCAAGCGACTGCGGCCCCCTCTGAAGTTTCGGATGGGCCAGTTCCTTCACAGTCACCTGCATTATGACAAGCTCCTGATGGATGCGATGGCCGAGCGTTTCGAGATGCTGATGGTCGGGCATCTCGTCTCGCTTTCGCTGTCACGTTTTCTTCGGGAGAGCATGGAGCCGATGCTGGGGTCCCGCGTGAGCGAGATCGTGGCGGAAACGCTGGCGCGCCAGCGCAAGATGCTGGACGAGGCGCTGGCCGCTCTCCGGTTGCACTATCCTGGTTATGCCGAGGCTCTGGAAACGCGGATTTTCCGACAGATCGTCCTCCGTCTGGAGGGGCAGGAAGTGGATACGCTCCATGCGGAATCCCTGATCAGCGACGAGCTTTCCCGCGAACTGCATCGTGAGGTCGAGCGTCGCCGCATGCGTCTCGATCGGCGCATGACCTTCAATCTGCGCAATAATATCGAGGGACGACTGAAAAATGCCCCTGTGTTCAGGGGGCTGCCCGCTGCGGCGCTGCATGATCTGTCGATGAGCGCCTCGCTGCGTTTTCCCGCTATCGGAGAGACGCTGCTGAAGCGCGGCCATAAGGTCCACACCGTCTTCTTTGTCAGCGCGGGACGGGCCGAAATGCATGTCATCGAAAGGGACATCCATTTTGGAGCCGGTGATGTGATCGGTGGTCTTGAGGTGATTGAAAACCGGCCGATGCCAGGCACCGTTCGCACGGTTCAGTTCGGTCACATGCTCGCCATTCCGGCCAGTCGCTTCCATCGTTTGCTGGAAGAATATCCGGTGGTGGCCAGTAATCTGGAGGAACTGCTCAGAGGGCGCGCGGAAAGGGGCGCGAACACTCTTTCCATGGCGGCGACCGCTGGTGAGGTAAGCGACCCCCCGGCCCAACCCGCAACCGAATATGTGTCAGTCATGAAAGACTAGCAGGGGCAGGCGGCTTCTGTTGAAAGGATGTTCGCACCCGGCTAGACTGGTAAAATCATGGTCACGGCAGAAATGAACAAGGCGCAGGCTCACGCTCTGGCGCCGATCAATCTTGGCGGCGTTGTTCTCAACGCGCCCGTTATTCTTGCGCCCATGGCGGGCGTCACGGATGTGCCGTTCCGTAGGCTGGCGCGACGTTTCGGTGCCGGGCTTGTCGTGTCCGAGATGATTGCTTCCTGGGCGATGGTCCGGGAAAACGAGGCCACCCTTCGTATGGCGGAAGTCGCCGATGCGGAGGGCCCGAATTCCGTTCAGCTAGCAGGCTGCGATCCGGATGCGATGGGTGAGGCCGCGCGTATCGCCGTCGGGCGTGGCGCCAATATCATCGATATCAATTTCGGCTGTCCCGTGAAGAAAGTGGCGGTCGGCCAGATGGCAGGCTCCGCCCTCATGCGTGACGAACTGGCTGCCGGTCGACTGCTGGAAGCGACCGTGCGCGCCGTGGACGTGCCGGTCACACTGAAGATGCGCATGGGATGGGATCATGACCATCTCAACGCTCCGAACCTCGCAAGGATCGCGCAGGAGTGCGGCATCCGCATGGTCACCGTGCATGGGCGCACGCGTCAGCAGTTCTATAACGGCTCTGCCGACTGGGCGTTTATCCGTCAGGTCAAGGAGGCAGTGAAACTGCCGGTCATCGTGAACGGCGATATCGTCACGGTTGAAGATGCACGTGATGCGCTGGCGCTTTCCGGTGCGGATGGCGTGATGATCGGGCGTGGCGCTTACGGTCGTCCTTGGTTTCTGGGGCAGGTGGCGACAGCCCTGCTTACCGGCGAGACACCCGCAGACCCTGATCTGGAAACAGAGCGCTCTGTCATCCTCGAACATTATGACGGGATGCTGCGTCATTTCGGTGAGCGTCCGGGCCTTCGCCTCGCTCGCAAGCATGTCTCCTGGTACTCTGCGGGCCTGCCGGAATCAGCCGGATTCCGCGCTGCGGTCAATCGGATGGACACGGCGTCCGAGGTGATTGCCGCCATCAATGCGTTTTACGATCGTCAGATCGAGGCTGGCGCGACGCGTGCTCCCCGGGCCCGTGGAGCTGCCGGTTCCGCCAGCGAGGCAGGAGGTGAGGGCGACACGCGCCGCGCTGCATGAGTCGCCCCCCCAAAGCTTCTCCGTCAGGACCGCGCCGCGCGCTCAGTGGGGCGAAGGAACGGCTGCCGGATTCCACTTTGCTTCTCGAGACGCTGCCGACCCCTGTGCTGTTGATCGGCGCGCACGACGATATTCTGTTCGTGAACAGTGAAGCGGAAAGTTTTTTCGCCCGTTCGCGGACGTTGCTCACAAGGGAAACGCTTCAGGCCGTAGCGGCGGCGGACCACCCTGTCTTTCTGCTTCTCCAGCAGGTGAGGCAAACGGGTAATACCGTTACGGAACACGGCATTAACCTCAGCTCTCCCCGTTTCCATCATGATGGCGTGACGGTTCAGGGATCGGCGATCGCTGAATTTCCGGGGCAGGTTCTGCTTCTGATTCAGGATGGTTCTTCCACCAAGGTGCTGGACCGGCAGCTGGCTTTTCGATCGGCAGCCCGCAGTGTTTCCGGCATGGCGGCCATCCTTGCCCACGAGATCAAGAATCCGCTGTCCGGCATCAGGGGAGCGGCACAGCTGCTCGAAGGCTCCGTCAATGTGAATGATCGGGAACTTGCCGTTCTGATCCGTGATGAAGCTGACCGGATCCGGGCTCTTGTCGATCGTATGGAGATGTTCAGCGAAAAACCGGAGGGGCGTCGTCCGGTCAATATTCACCGCGTGCTGGAGCATGTACGCACACTGGCTGAAAACGGGGTCGCCAAAGGCATCCCCATCGTGGAACGATACGATCCGTCGCTTCCACCGGTATGGGGCAACCGCGATGAGCTGGTGCAGGTTCTGCTGAACCTCATCAAGAATGCTGCGGAGGCTATTCAGGGGACGGGGGAACCCGGCACCATCACGCTGATTACCGCTTATAAGCAGGGATTACGTCTCGCCGTGCCGGGCACGGAACGTCGACGTCATCTGCCCCTCGTGGTGACGGTCCGTGACAGCGGGCCGGGCTTTGCCGAGGCCATCCGTCCGCATCTGTTCGAACCTTTCCTGACGACCAAGACGGCGGGCTCCGGTCTTGGTCTCGCGCTTGCGGGCAAGATCATCAATGATCATGACGGTGTCATCGAGGTCGAGAGTCGTCCGGGGTGCACCGAGATCAGGCTGCATCTTCCGGTGGTTGTGGAAGAAGGGGGTGCCGTTCCCTGATCCCTGAAGTGGATTTTTCTTGTTTTCCAATGGATTCAGTTCATTATCGAGCCGGATTGATCATGCGTGGTATTTCTCCCCTATGGTGCTGCCGACCATTCTAGTCGCTGATGATGATCGTTCCATCCGGACAGTTTTGAGTCAGGCTCTGGGGCGCGCTGGTTATCAGGTCCGCACGACGGCAAGCGCGACGGCTCTCTGGCAGTGGGTCGAGGAAGGCGAGGGTGATCTCGTCATTACCGACGTGATGATGCCGGATGAGAACGGTCTCGATCTCATTCCGCGTATCCGCAGGGCGCGTCCCGATCTTCGGGTGCTGGTGATGAGCGCGCAGTCAACGCTGGTCACCGCCGTGAAAGCCACACAGCGCGGGGCGTTCGAATATCTCCCCAAACCTTTCGACCTGACGGAGCTTCTGGCGGTTGTCGAGCGGGCTCTGAGCGTGCCGGTTTCAGTGTTGCCCGTGCCTGCCGCTCACGCTGCTGCCGAGGAGCAGATGCCGCTGACGGGCCGGTCTGGCGCGATGCAGGACATCTACCGGATGATTGCCCGCCTTACCACATCCGACCTGACGGTGATGATCACCGGCGAAAGCGGCACAGGCAAGGAACTGGTGGCGCGGGCGCTGCATGATTATGGCCGTCGTCGCACCGGCCCGTTCGTCGCTGTCAATGTGGCTGCCATTCCGCGCGAGCAGATCGAGGCGGAACTGTTCGGGCAGGAGCGGACCAATGGCAGCATGGCCGGAATCCGTTCCTCCGGGCGGTTCGAGCAGGCCGCAGGCGGCACCCTTTTCCTTGATGAAGTGGGGGACATGTCCCTTGAAGCGCAGACGCGTCTGCTGCGCGTGTTGCAGGAAGGGGAGTTCACGACGGCAGGCGGGCGGCAGGCCATCCGCTCCAATGTGCGGATCGTGGCGTGCACCCATCGCGACCTCCAGCAGGCCATCCGCGAAGGAACGTTTCGCGAGGATCTGTTCTATCGCCTGAACGTGGTACCGATCCGTATTCCGCCGCTGCGTGAACGGGTGGAAGACATTCCGCTGCTTGCCCGGCATTTTCTCGAGCAGTGCGCGGAACCCCAGCAGCCACCCAAGATCCTGACCGATGAAGCCATGAAACGCCTTCAGGCGTGGCGCTGGCCGGGAAATGTGCGCGAGCTGGAAAATCTGATGCGACGCATTTCCGTGCTGTATTCACATGACACCATCAGTGGTGCCGTGATCGAGACGGAACTCGCCGAAGCAGCCCGGCAGGCCCCGACGACAGGGACTGCGTCCGTCGAGGAAGACGAGGCTTTTTCGGTGGTGGTGGAGCGCCACCTGCGTAAATTCTTTGCCGCCGCCGAGGAAAGCGGTGTCCCGCCGACGGCCCTGCATGAGCGGGTTATCGCGGAGGTGGAGCGGCCACTGATTCGCCTGACTCTCGATGCGACCCGTGGCAATCAGATCCGGGCGGCCGCGATGCTGGGCGTCAACCGCAATACGTTGCGCAAGCGTATCCGTGATCTCGAGATTTCCGTGACAAAGGGCTCATCGGGCCAGGAAGCGGGCTGAGAGAGTATGTCTCAGAGCGGCAACGGCAATATCATGCGGCGCGCGCTGGAAATGCGCAGCGTCTCTTTCACACTTGTGGCGCTGGCCCTTCTGCTGGTTTTCGCGATGTTCGTCGTCCTCTCGGGCGGGACGATTCTGGCACATCATCCGCTGGTGCAGAACGCCGTCTTTATTCTGGGAGGGGCCACCCTTCTGCTGCTGGCTGTCGTGAGCGTGCTGTGGATACGCAGGCTGACCCAGGAGCGTCAGCTTGCGGGTGGCGCGGGTGCGCGGCTGCATGTCCGGCTGGTCGCCCTGTTCGGTCTGGTTGCGGTGGCGCCGACCATCGTTGTGGGCGTTTTTGCGACGCTGTTCTTCGATTACGGAATCCAGATCTGGTTCTCGGATCGTGTGAACACCGCGCTTAGTGAGGCGCTTGAAGCCTCCAGCGGCTATCTCAGCGAGCATAACGCCAATATCCGGACGGAAGCATTTTCTCTCGCCAACTATCTGGTCAGCGCCGAGAACGAGCTTCAGGTCAACGGCACCGACGTGCTGCACGATCCGGAAGCTCTGGGCCAGATTCTCGACAGTCAGGCGACCATCCGTGGTCTGACCGAAGCCGTGGTCTATGACCCGATCACCAGCAAGATCATCGCTGCGGGTGGCCTGCTGAGCCGGTCCGGCTACGATCAGCCCTTGCCACCGCCTGCCGCGACGATGATGGCGCGTACGAATGACGTGGCCATTTATGACAGCCCCGATGAGAAAGTTGTCCGGGCCGTCGTGACGCTGGGCGAGACGCCGGAGATGATGCTGGTCATCACGCGGCCGGTCGATCCCGAAATCCTTGGCCATATGCGCAAGACCGAGAAGGTCGTGTCGGACTACAGGCGGCTCGATCACAACCGCATGAAGATTCAGGTCACCTTCGTGATCATCTTTGCGCTGGTGGCACTGCTTGTCATGCTCGCGGCCGCCCTGATGGGACTGGCTTTGGCCCGGCAGATCGCCCGGCCGCTTGGACGTCTGATGGAGGCTTCACACAGGGTCAGCGAGGGTGATCTCTCCGTGCGTGTGCCGGAGGACGGACGGGATGATGAGATCCGCAGTCTTTCCCACGCGTTCAATCTCATGACGGACGAGCTGTCGAGCCAGCGCACGCAGTTGATGGACGCTTATGAGCAGATCAACGAGCGTCGTCGTTTTACCGAAGCCGTGCTTTCAGGGGTTTCAGCAGGTGTCATCGGGCTGGATGGTCTCGCGCGGATTGAACTGCCCAATCGTGCGGCTTGCGAACTGCTCGACAAGGACCTGACGCAATGCGTGGGTGAGCCGCTGGGAGCGGTCGTGCCGGAATTCGAACCCGTGCTGAAGGCGCTCCAGTCCGGGGATGGGCGCGTCCAGACACAGGAAGTTCAGCTTGGCGTGCCGGGCAGTCGGCGCATGTTGTTCGTCCGTGCGGCGGTCGAGATGCGCAATGCGATGGTGGCAGGTTATGTCGTCACCTTTGACGATATAACCGCGTTGCAGTCGGCCCAGCGCAAGGCGGCATGGGCGGATGTCGCGCGCCGCATAGCCCACGAGATCAAGAATCCGCTGACGCCGATCCAGCTTGCCGCCGAACGGCTGAAACGGCGTTTTCTGCGCGAAATCACCTCGGATCCCGAGACATTCCAGCAATGCGCGGACACGATCGTCCGGCAGGTGGGCGATATCGGCAGGATGGTCGATGAGTTCTCGGCGTTTGCCCGCATGCCGCAACCACGCATGGCACCCGAGAATCTTTCTGCAATTGTGCGGGATGCCTTGATCCTCCAGCAGGGTGCCCATCCGGAAATTCGGTATGACGTACGTTTGCCTGCGGGGGGCGGCCCGATGTTGTCGTGCGACCGGCGCCAGATTGGACAGACCCTGACCAATCTGCTTCAGAATGCTGCGGATGCCATCGCCATGACGGGCCGCGAAGCGGGAAGCAGGCCGGGTGACGAAGCCGGGAGCGCATCGGAGAATTTCATCGGGATGATCCGGCTTGAGGTGAAAGAGCACGATGACAAGGTGCAGATCGTCGTCACCGACGATGGAATCGGCTTGCCTCATGTAGACCGGGATCGGCTGACCGAGCCCTATGTTACACACAAGTCCAAAGGAACCGGGCTGGGGCTGGCCATTGTCAAGAAAATCATGGAAGACCATGAAGGGACCATTGAACTCAGAGACCGTCCGGGTGCGGAAGGTACTGAGGCAACCCTGATTTTGCCGCTCAAGGCTGGAACACAGAAAGAGAACCATGGCGTATGAAATCCTGATCGTCGACGACGAACCGGATATCCGCATGCTGATCGAGGGTATTCTTCACGATGAAGGATACGAGACACGCGTTGCAGGTGATTCGGACTCTGCGCTGGCGGCCTTCAGGGCACGTCGTCCCTCGCTCGTCATTCAGGATATCTGGCTTCAGGGCTCGAAGCTGGATGGGCTTGAAATCCTCAAGACCATCCAGGCCGAAGATCCGAGCGTGCCGGTGGTGATGATCTCGGGCCACGGCACCATTGAAACGGCGGTCGCGGCGCTTCAGCACGGTGCCTACGATTTTATCGAAAAACCTTTTCAGTCCGACCGGCTGCTGGTCATTGTCCGGCGTGCGCTTGAATCCTCTCGGCTGGAGCGGGAGAACGCGGAACTGCGTTTGCGCGCGGGGCCTGAAAGCACCCTGTTCGGCGAGAGCGCTGCTATTTCAGCGGTTCGTTCCCAGATCGAGCGCGTTGCGCCGACCGGTTCGCGGGTGCTCATCACCGGCGCGCCCGGTAGCGGCAAGGAAGTTGCCGCCCGCATGATCCATGCACGCTCCCGGCGTGTCGATGGTCCCTTTATTGCCCTCAACTGTGCGACTCTGGCTCCAAGCCGTTTCGAGGAAGAGTTGTTTGGCCTTGAAGGCATAGAAGGCATTCCCCGTAGAATTGGGGTGCTGGAGCGGGCTCACGGGGGCACGCTGCTGCTCGATGAAGTCTCCGACATGCCGATTGAAACGCAGGGCAAGATCGTCCGTGCGCTTCAGGATCAGAGTTTCGAGCGGATCGGCGGATCGACACGGATCAAGGTGGATGTGCGTGTCATTTCCACGACCAATCGGGATCTGCAGGCGGAAATTGGTAACGGACGTTTCCGCGAGGACCTGTATTACCGGCTCGCAGTGGTGCCTGTGCGGATTCCGAGCCTGAGAGAGCGGCGCGAGGATATTCCCGAACTTGCGAAAATGTTTCTCCGCCGGGCCGCCGAGACGGCAGGGCTACCGGTTCCCGAACTGAGCGTCGATGCGATGGCGGCATTGCAGGCTTATGACTGGCCCGGCAATGCGCGTGAACTCCGTAATCTTATGGAGCGCCTGCTGATCATGCGGCCGGGGAACGCCAGTGAGCCAATCCGGGCCGACATGTTGCCATCCTCCATCAGCGAAGGCGCACCCGCGCTGCTGAAGTTCGATTCGAACGCGGATGTCATGAGTTTGCCTCTGAGGGAGGCGCGGGATCTGTTCGAGACCCAGTATCTTCAGGCCCAACTGCTTCGTTTCGGCGGCAATATCAGCCGCACCGCCGGATTCGTCGGGATGGAGCGAAGCGCCCTTCATCGTAAACTCAAGCAACTGGGCGTGACAGCGGAAGACCGCGCCGGGGCATGAGCCGGAGCGCCTTCCTGTTCATAGTTGGCGGGTATTCCGGATTATGCGGGCCTGTTCAAAAGACTGGACAGGCAGGCGGGAAGAGGGCATCTCATTTTCCCGCGATTGCGGCATGTTTAGTATTAAACTAAATCATTTAAACGCGGTGCCGGTCTTTAAGCTTTACGCTGGTAAGCGTATTGGTCGGTGATAAGCTTCGATTAATGTCGGGCAAAAAAGAACAAAGAAGAAACAGGACACCGATCGTGGCAAAGACACCGCCCCAGAACGTCCAGGACGTCTTTCTCGGCCATGTCAGGCGTGGAAAGGCTCCGGTAACGATCTTTCTCGTCAATGGTGTGAAACTGCAGGGTGTCATCACCTGGTTCGATGACAACGTCATCCTCCTGCGGAGGGACGGTCATACGCAGTTGGTTTACAAGCATGCCATCAGCACGGTCATGCCTCTTGTGCCGGTGAATATCATTGAGACCGGGGCGGGTACAGCATCCATCAATGCCGAGACGGGGGAGCGAGCCTCCGTCCCTCTAGTGGAGAGTGACGAAACCCTTGGCGACGACATCTACTGAAACAGCCGTTCCGGCGACGCGCGCCGCTGTCATTCTTCCCTGGGAAAAACCGGAACGCGATCAGGATGTCCGCGCTGCCGAGGCTCGGCTGGAAGAAGCTGTCGGGCTGACGTCCTCAATCGGGCTTGTCGTCGTTCTGAAGGCCGTTCTGCTCCTGCGCGCCCGCCGCCCGGCCACGCTGCTCGGGTCCGGTCAGGTGGAGTCCCTGCGGGAAGCCGTGGCTGAAGAGCAGGTCAAGGTTGTCGTCATTGACTCGAAGTTATCGCCTGGACAGCAGCGCAATCTTGAAAAAGCCCTCGGCTGCAAGGTCATCGACCGGACCGGACTGATCCTCGATATTTTCGGTGCCCGCGCTGCCACGCGAGAAGGCTCACTTCAGGTCGAACTGGCACATCTCGAATATCAGCGGTCACGGCTGGTGCGCCTGTGGACTCATCTCGAACGTCAGCGGGGAGGCTTCGGCTTTCTCGGAGGACCGGGTGAAACGCAGATCGAGGCGGATCGTCGGATCATCGGCGACCGGATCGTGCGTCTCAAGCGCGAACTTGAGCAGGTGAGACGTACACGCGGGCTGCATCGGAGCGCCCGCAAGCGCGTTCCGTTCCCTGTTGTCGCCCTCGTCGGCTACACCAATGCGGGTAAATCGACCCTGTTCAACGCACTGACCGGTGCAGCCGTCTATGCTCAGGATCAGCTTTTCGCCACGCTCGATCCGACGATGCGCGCCATACAGCTTCCTTCCGGCCGACGGGTCATTCTGTCCGACACTGTGGGGTTTATCAGCGATCTGCCCACTGAACTGATCGCTGCGTTCCGTGCCACGCTGGAAGAAGTCGCCGAGGCGGACATCATCCTGCATGTACGTGACATCGCTCATCCTGACACCGATGCCCAGAAGGCGGATGTGCTCTCCGTGCTGTCCGGCATGGAGCGGGATGACATGCTGGAGCCAGACTGGCGCTCCCGTATCATTGAAGTCCTGAACAAGGCTGATCTGCTGGGTGGACCCGAGGATGTACCTCATCGTGGGGATGCGGTGCCGATTTCCGCGATTACCGGAGACGGGCTTCCCGCTCTGATGGCGGTCATAGACGCTCACATGATCCATTCCATGGAAACTGTGCAGTACACGCTGCCTGTGCAGGCGGGTGGCGCGGTGGCATGGCTGTACCAGCATGGTGAAGTGACCGATCGTGAAGATCAGGACATGCAGATCCTTCTCACAGCCCGTCTGAGGGGAGAGGATCGCGCCCGGTTCGAAAGTCTGTTCGCGACTGACATCGGCGAGGAAGCAGCCCGCTCCTGAGCGAGGAGCTTCCTCATGTTTGGATTGTGTTAACAACTATAAATTATTAGCTGGGCTTATGAGATTTATGAAAGCCCGGTAATTAATGTCGCGTCTCTTGGCCCTCCTAAGGAAAAGCCACGCTCTTCTGACAGGAGCTCGCTGGCGAGATGACAGCGAAGAGAAAAAAACGCCTTCCCATTTTGTTAGTGACGGAACGGCCTCCGTTTCACTGATGGGAGCCGTGGCATTGGGCGTGCTGCTGACGGCTGCGGCCGCGGCTGCCAGTATCGAAGAAGCCAATGTCGTAAAAAGTAATCTTCAGGGAGCCGTGGATGCAGCCGTGCTGGCATCCGCCAAAACAGCCGATACTTCAGCAAAAGACAATATGGCCAGAACCATCTTCTGGAGTAATTTTGCCCGCAATGGCGAAAGCGGAGGTGCTGGCCCTGTAGGCAGTCAGGCCACTATTGAAAGTCTGAGCATTGATGGAAAAAATGTCAGCCTGACCGCCTCTGCCACCGTCAATCTTTTGCCTTTCACAGGATCTTTTGCTGTCACGGTCAGAGCATCGGCCACGGCAGTCGCGTCAACGGCTGGTATCGAACTGGCGATTGTCATCGACAATACAGCTTCACTTCTCCAGAGCGGCATGGAGGCTGCTCGTGCAGGAGCCACGGATCTTATCAATGACGTACTGCCGGATGGGCAGACAATACAAAGCTGGATCTCCATTGTTCCTTTTGGAGCCGAAGTTAATTTCGGGCCTCAACATACGGACTGGCTGACGGGTTATAATTCCAGTGCTTATGCACCCGGTTCGTGGTCAGGATGTATGATGGCGCGTGCCGCCAATGGTCATGATCAGGACGACGCCACACCTTCGGAAGCGCCCTTCACGGCTTTCCTGTATCCGTCTACCTATCCAAAATATGCTTTGTATGGCTGGCAATATGCCAATGGTGGGAGTTCGCTGACTTTTGTGAACACGTCCACGACGAAATTGAAACCGGGCGATAACAGTTGGGCAACGGGCTCTGCCAACAACATCACTGAGGGCTACGCCTATGCGGAGGTCAGCGATATGTCCAATCCGCCCAGCCCGGCAGGGTGGAATGCCACAGGCCCTAATCTGGGGTGTCCTTACCAGCCTATCGTGGCGGAAACATCAGATCGCGATACGCTCCTCGATGCGGTTGCAGCGATGCGTATGGTCTGGCGAGGGGGAACAACCATCAATGCCGGCCTTCAGGCGGGCTGGCTGACCATCAGTTCGAAATGGCAGGGATTGTGGGGCGATGACACGTTGCCTCGCACGTCCGGAACGCAGAAAATCATCGTGCTGATGACGGACGGGACGAATTCCTGGGATACCAGTTCCACGCTTTATCCCGATGCCAACGGAGATGGAGATGTCACGGCTTACGGGCGGCTGAGTCAAAGCCTGACCGGTGCCACAACGGCCAGTGGGGCTGAAGAAAAACTGAATACGATTACAAGTCAGGTCTGCACTAATATTAAGCAGGAAGGAATAACGATATATGTTCTTCTTTATAATCATTCATCGATAGACACGACGACTCAAAATCTCATGGAAGCGTGCGCTACTTCTTCCAGCACGTTCTTCATCTCTCCGGATGCTAATTCATTGGAGGAGACATTTGCGAAAATCGGTGAAAATGTCGCGGGTGTTTCGCTCGTTCAGTAAGAGCGTTCCATGCTTTACATTATTGAGAAGCGGAGAGCCCTTCGCGTAATGCGGATAGCCGACCGATAAGGCACCAAAAGACCTAGGGAATTATGTATTCCGAAGAGATTTGATTTTGATAATTGGGGAAGATATTGCGCCATTTCTCGTGGAAATCGAGAGAATGGCGCGAGTGACGGGGCTCGAACCCGCGACCTCCGGCGTGACAGGCCGGCGCTCTAACCAACTGAGCTACACCCGCTTTTTCAGCGGCACCGCATTTCGCGTTGTCGTTGGCGGTCTTATAGCCGCGTTTTCAGGACTTGCAACTCCACTTTCCGAAAAAAATGTCATTTCCTGCATTTTCAGTGACTTCCAGAAGAAGAAACAGCCGAAAATCGCGATTCCTGAACCCCGAAAAATTACCAGCCCATCTAAGAAATAGAAATTCAGCGCATCGCCGGGGATTTTTTTTCGGCAGGCGAGGGCGAAGGGCAACGTGTTTTCAGGCAGAGGAATAAAGTGTGGCATGAGGCCATAAGAAATCAGAGCGAGGATTGAAATGCACGGGGCGGGGGGACATGCGTTTCGCCAGACCGGGGTGCCCAGTAATGCCTTGAGGGCGCTGGGATGCCTTCTCGGGCTGCTGGCTTTGTCTGCCTGCGCCACTGGACCGCATTCATGCGACATCAGCCGCATTGGACCATTGCCTGTGCTGAATGAGAGCGGATCACCTCTCATCAGGATCATGCTTAACGGGAAGCCTGCCGTCATGTTGGTCGATACCGGAGCGGAAAACTCCCTGGTAACGCCAGCAGCCGTGAAAGAGTTCGGTCTGGAGGCCACGAGCGCAACAGTAAGGATGAAAGGCGTTGGGGGCTTTGTTCAGACGCCTGTCATTACGGCTGATACACTGGAACTTGAAGGTGCTGTCGCTTCAAATGTGATCTTTGTCGAAGCGGATCTTCCACCGGTCATGATGGCAGGCATGCCGCTTGCAGGTCTGTTCGGCGCTGATTTTCTCAGTGGTTATGATGTGCTGTTCGATCTGCCGGCGCGCGAGATCACGCTTTTTCGTTTGAAAGGCTGCTCAGCGGGCAGTCTGGGCTGGAAAGAGCCCTTCGAACGTATTCCGTTCGCTGAAAACTATCCCGTGAGAGTTACCTTGCCGGCAAAGCTGAACGGGAAAGCAATCGACCTGATGCTCGACAGCGGCTCCAACAGAACCACGGTTCTTGTAGAGCAGGCGAGGGAAGCCGGGGTGCGCCGGAGTATGCTCGCACAGGACGAAAATCTTGGCAGCACCGGAGTGGACGGCGTTCATCTGGATGCCTGGCGACACCGGTTCGCCAGCCTTCAGATCGGCGCGGACGTCTACCTGAATGACGAGCTTATCGTCGCGCCGCTGGAGACATCCTACGCATTGCTGGGCGCTGATTTCCTCTGGCGCAGACCGGTGTGGGTCTCTTATCGCGATCAGACGGTCTTGTTATTTCAGGAGAACGGATCGCCGCAAGCCGTGGTGGCTGGAAGCGCCATATCGGCGGCTTCACCGGCGCACCATGCGGTTCGGTCTGCGGCTCAATGAAAGACCTCAGACAGTCGGCGGTTCGGCGTCCAGTACGACGGCAATTCCATGCACCGTTGCGGCGATACGAACGGCAGTCTGAACCTGCTCACTCGACATACCATTTTCCCGCACGGCATGCTCATGGCTTTGCACACACATCTCACAGCCATTGATGGCGGAAACGGCCAGTGACCACAGTTCGAAATCGACTTTTTCCACGCCGGGACGAGCGATGATGCTCATGCGCAGCTTGGCGGGCATCTGCGTGTAATCACCACCCATCATGTGGGTGAAACGATAATAGATATTGTTCATGCCCATGATGGCGGCTGCGGCCTTGGCGGCGTTCAGGGCAGCCGGTTCCAGCTTCGCACCGAATTCGTCGATGATGGCTTTCGTCACTTCTTCGTTCCGGGAAGCGACGGCTGAAGCAATGAAGGTGCCGGCAATCTGGTGCTCGTTCAGCGTGATGTCGGACGCAAGGCTGCTCAGATTGAGACGCAGATCTTTCGCGTAATCCGGGAGGCGCTCCTTCAGGGCATCGATTGACATGATGTGGGCTTTCTCTTGATGGGGAGAGAGGAGGACGACACCGCGCGTAACGCGGTTGCCGCCCTCCTGATCAGTGAAGGGCTCAGACTTTCAGGAAGTCATCGCCTTTCTTCCAGTTGCACGGGCACAGCTCGTCGCTCTGGAGACCGTCGAGAACGCGCAGGACTTCCTGCGGGTTACGGCCGACGGACAGGTCGTTGACCGACACGTGACGGATGATGCCGTGCGGATCGACAACAAAGGTGGCGCGCAGATCGACGCCCGGACCGGCCGCGATGATGCCAAGGGCTTCGGACAGCTCGCGCTTGATGTCGGCCAGCATCGGGATCTCAAGCTTCTTGAGATCGTCGTGGTGCAGACGCCAGTTCAGGTGAACGAACTCGCTGTCGATCGAAGCGCCATAAACGACGGCGTCACGATCGGCGAAGTCTTTTGCGAGCTTGCCGAATGCAACGATTTCGGTCGGACAGACGAAGGTGAAGTCTTTCGGCCAGAAGAAGACAACCTTCCACTTGCCGGCATCGGAAGTATTGGAAATCTGAACGAAATTGCCGTTCAGACCTTCCGGACCACCAGGAACGGCGGTCAGATCAAAGCTGGGAAACTTGTCGCCAACGGTCAGCATCGGAATGCTCCTTGCATGTCTTCGGTAACCTGCGGTGCGCCGGAAGAGCGCATCGCTGGACGTATGTATGGCCATGCCGTGGTAATCATGCCAATGAATAATTTATCATCATGTGATTGATAAAATCGATTGTTCGGAGATCATCCATCATGGTGATTCTGCCTTCCCCACAGCAGCTGCGCTATCTTCTCGCGCTGGCGGAATGGCGGCATTTCGGGCGTGCCGCCTCGGCCTGCGCAGTGACACAATCGACCCTGTCCGCCGGAATACTCGCACTGGAACGGCAGCTTGATGTCAGCCTTCTGGATCGCGAAGTGGGCAAACGGGTGGTTTTCACGCTTCTGGGGGAAGAGGTGATACGCCGTGCGCGCGTGGCTCTGGAAGCGTTGGAAGCCATTTCACACGTTGCCCAAGCTTCTCGCGAGCCAATGACCGGACCCATGCGTCTCGGGGTGATCCCGACCATAGGCCCTTTCATTCTGCCTCGCCTGATTCCGCTGATCAGGGAATGGTTTCCCCAGATCCGCCTCATCATTACCGAGGACATGACTGAAAGACTGCTGGAGAAACTGACGACCGGGCGGCTCGACGTCATCCTTCTCGCCATGCCCTGCATTTGCGAGGGGCTGGAAACCGTTCCCCTGTGGCGCGACCCGTTTGTTCTTGCTGTTCCGAAATCCGATGCACTGGCGAAGCTTCCCAGCGTGCCTCTGGAGAGACTGACGGAGGAGCCGATGGTCCTGCTGGAGGATGGTCACTGCCTGAGAGAGCAGACAGTGGCTGTCTGTCGGCAGGGGCGTGACTGGGGCGGCAGTGAGCTTGAATCGGCTCACACGGCTTCCTCGCTCCATACACTGGTGAGGATGGTCGGGGAGGGGCTCGGAATCGGGCTCCTGCCGGGTCTGGCGGTGGATTCGGGAATTCTGGAGGGCACCGGGGTCATCACGCGCCCGGTGACGGGTGGACCGGCATGGCGCACCATAGGGCTAGGCTGGCGCATGAGATCGCCCCGCACCGAGGATTTTCGGGCGCTTGCCCATACCTTGAAGAAACTCGCGCCCGCCGAAGCTGAGGCTGCGTTACGTGAAGATCCCGTGGAGGTCTGAATCCGCACAAAATCACCGTCAAATGCAGAGAATTCCGCTCTTTGCGTTGACTTTCCCGCTCTGTCTGCGTATGTCCCGGCAACTTTTTCTTGCGGGCATATCACCGCAGACGAATAGAAGAGACGAGCTATGAAGATCAGAAACAGCCTCAAGTCGGCAAAGGTCCGCGACAAGGATTGCCGCGTTGTGCGTCGTCGCGGTCGCGTCTACGTCATCAACAAGAAGAACCCGCGCATGAAGGCACGTCAGGGCTGATCGGTTCGATCGACCTACCTATCATGCACAGGGAAACCCGTCCGCAGATTCTGGCAACGGAACAGCGCGACGGGTTTTTTTGTTTCGTGAACAGAATTTTCCCCGCTGTGATCTCAGGCGTAATCCTCCTTACGCTCCCGCAGGCTCATGCGGCGCCATTGCCCGATCCCGCCACCATAGCCGGACAGACCCAGAGAGCCGCGCTCGTGGCGCAGCTGGCGAAGGCGAAGAACGAGACGGAAGCGGCGCAGATCCGGGATCAGCTCGAAGGGCTGCGGACAAAAGCGATCCGGCCGGCTACGTTGTTGCTGGTACGCCGTGCCATGCGCGAACTGGGTGAGGAAAAGCCCGGTGACGCCATTGAGGATTTTGGCGCGGCCCTTTCATTGCAGGCTGACGTGGCGGTGCTCTGGCGGCTCCGTGCGCAGGCGCGTCTGGCGGGTGGCGATACCAGCGGGGCGATCAGCGATCTCGGCGTTGCTCTCCAGCATGATGGCGAGGACGCCATCAGTTGGCAGACTCTGGCGACGACTGAAGATGCCGCCGGAGACGATCAGGCTGCCCTGAAAGCCTGGCAGCGGGTCATGGAACTTGATCCGCAGCTTCCGGGCGCCGGAAAGATGTTTGAAAAACTGCGCCTGAAGGCTTTTGGTCGACCGACCTGAGCTAAGGGCAAAAAAGAAGGAAGAGGCTGCTGCCTCTTCCGTTCTTCGCAGGCAATTGGCGACAGGCGATCGCCTTTTGTGTCGTTATCAGGCGTTCGCGCCGAACGTGGTCCGCGTGGCTTCGAACAGGAACCATGTGCGACGCTCGCCTTCGTCGATCCAGTTCTCAAGCAGGCTTGTGGTGGCGCAGTCACCGACATCGCTGGTCAGGCCGTGGACCTGCCGCATGGCAGCGACCAGTTGCTTGTTGTCCTCACACAGCTCGGCGATCATGTCCGGCGCATCGACATATTCCGCGTCATTGTCGCTGATGCGCTGGAGGCGGCTGATCTCGCCGATCGAATGCAGCGTCAGGCCGCCGATTTTACGGGCGCGTTCGGCGAGAGGATCGGTTGTCGCGAGAATCTGGGCACTCTGCTCGTCGAGCAGGAGATGCAGATCACGGAAATGGCGACCGCTCATATGCCAGTGAAAATTCTTCGTCTTGAGATAAAGGGCGAAGACATCGGCCAGCAGCGCACGCAGCGCAGCGGAGATGTTTTCGACGCCCTCTCTGGGCAGATCGCTCGGCGTACCAAGATAATGACGAACCTCGGCTGAATGAGCCTGCGACGCCTTGGCGGCGGTAGGTGATTTGGTCATTGAATCTTTTCCCTAGGCTTGTCCGGCGCGTGGGCGGCCAATCCACCAGTGGATTCCGTCAGCAGCCGGAAACGGGATGCAGCTTTCGCAAACTGCACGCCGTATGCAGCCGTTTATCGGAAGCCTATGTCAAGCGAAGGGTGTGCTGCCGGAGAGCTGGGCAGCCATTATCACATAACATTCTCATGACGACGCAGGGAGCGTTCGACCTCACGTCAGAGGCGGCGGAACGGGGGCAGGGCAGGCTTTTCGGAAAGCGTTCGGGAACAGGGGATGGCCAGCCCGCAAGATGGCTTCTGCCTCGGGCGTAAAGCTGCCATTCGGCTGGTGAAGGACCAGTCCGGGCAGGATGCGTGAGCCCGCGTTTCCCCCCAGGCGTCCCCTCACAAGTATGATGCGGGCTTCTTCTTCACGATGCGCCCAGAGCGGCACGATTTCCGTGCTGCCGATGCGGACGCGCTCACAGACAGCCAGAGCTTCCGCCAGTCGGCTTGTGGGGAGCGCCAACGTGAGGGAGCCTTTTTGCCTCAGGAGAGAGGCAAGGGTGGCGATCCATTTCTGGCAGGTGTCCTTTCCGGCACGACGCGCCCTGTCTCGTTTTGATTCGGGGGAGGGTGTCGTATCCACGCGGTGCCAGGGGGGATTGGCGAACACATGATCGAATCGGTGCTCAAAGCCGGGAGCCCGGTTACGAAACATTGCAGGCGCATCGCTGATGTCACCGTGAACGATTTCGACGCCAGTGCGTTCATTGAGGATGAGATTCGCTCTGACAAGGGCTGCGGTCTCAGGGTCGAGCTCGACTCCCGTCGCGGTTAGTCCGTGTATCCTTGCCGTCAGGCATAGCAGCCCCGCGCCCGCGCCGCATCCCGCCTCCAGCACCCGCTCTCCTGGACGAGCAGGAACAAGGGCGGCCATTAGAACAGGTTCGAGGCCCGTGCGGTAACCTTGCCGGAACTGATGGTAGGCAATCTGTCCTCCCAGAAGTGTGCCGTTTGTGGTCTCCGGAAGACCGGAAAGAGGCGGGTTTGCAGGGAGGACAGCTTGACCGCCTCTGGAGCGCCGCTCATATGGTTGCACTGGTAGGGTCCCTTTTTCGGGAGAAAGTCATTTGCGCGTTGCAGTAAATCTGCCGAATACGGAGGGCACCGCAAGCCCGGATGCGGAAAGAACCGTGGAGCAGTCCCGTGGCGGCGCGCGTATGGATGATTCTGCGAAACCCCGCGACAGCGAAAATGTCCTCAAATCGCTGGCGGATTATCTCGCGGATGACATGACCGCCTGCAACCGGGAAATCATTGCCCGTATGGCAAGCGACGTTCCGCTCATTCCACAGCTTGCGGCTCATCTGGTGGCGGCTGGCGGTAAGAGGCTGCGTCCGTTGCTCGTGCTCGCAGCGGCGCGTGTCGCGGGATATCGCGAACACGGTGAAGCCATGCGGCATGTCGGCGTGGCCGCCTGTGTGGAATTCATTCATACGGCGACTCTGCTGCATGACGATGTGGTGGACAACAGCCTGTTACGGCGTGGTCTGGCCAGTGCGAACGCCGTGTTCGGCAACAAAGCGTCCGTGCTGGTGGGTGACTTCCTGTTCGCCCGCGCCTTCCAGATTCTGACGGCCGACGGCTCGTTGCCTGTCATGGCGATCCTGTCCGCCGCTTCCGCGACACTGGCCGAGGGCGAGGTCATGCAGATGACCACGCAGAACGATCTCTCCACGACCGTGGATCGCTACCTTCAGGTCATCTACGGCAAGACGGCCGCCCTGTTCGCCGCTGCCTGCGAGACGGGTGCGGTGGTCGCCAAAGCGGATGAGCAGACCCGTGAAGCGCTACGTCAGTATGGCGCCAATCTCGGGATGGCCTTCCAGCTTGTGGACGATGCGCTGGATTATTCCGCAGATCAGGCCGTGCTGGGCAAGACCGTTGGTGACGATTTCCATGAGGGGAAAGTCACCTTGCCGGTTCTGGCGGCCTATCATGCCGGAGACGAGGAAGACCGGGCTTTCTGGCTGCGCACTATCGAGAACAATGAAGAGCAGGAAGAAGGCGATCTTGATCGTGCTTTCGCACTCATTGCCCGGAGCGGCGCCATTGATGTGACGCTGGACAAGGCGCGTGAGTATGCTCAGGCAGCGAGCGATGCGCTGGACAAGACGTCCAAAGCCAGTCGCGCAGCCAACGCTGACATGGAGCCGCTGCGGCAGTTGCTGAAGGATGTAGCGATTTACACCGTCGATCGGGCGCGCTGAGCCCGACTGGCGGCTTCGGTTATCGAGAGGGCCAGAGTTCGGCGTGCTGATAGCCGAACGGCCGCAGATGCTCTGCCAGCAGGGTGGCATCAGCAGGCGGCGCGGTGAACCAGAGGCTTTCTGTTCTGGTGGATTGGCCAGCCGAGGCGCAGGTGAGTGTCTCCAGCACCGTTACAGTCTGTCTGGCGACGGCATCCGCAGGATCGAGCCACGCAACATGGTCAGGTGATGCGGCTCGCAGGGCTTCGAGCACGAACGTGTAGTGGGTGCAGCCAAGCGCGACGGCATCGATGCGATTACCTTCTGGCTGCCCAAAAAGGCCTGCTACTTCCTGTTTGATCAGCGCCGGATCTACTTCTTTTCCCCGAAATGCCTGCTCGGCATAGTCCGCCAGGTGACGCGCTCCATGCGCGATCAGCATGCAGTCAGGGGCGAACTGTTCCCGAAGGGAAGCGACATAGGGGCGGCGAACGGTCGCCCGCGTGGCAAGCAGCCCGATGACGCGACTGTGACTGATGCGGGCCGCCCAGCGGATGGCGGGGACACAACCGATGAACGGCGTGTCGGGGCAGGCGTCACGCAAAGCGGCGAGAGCGAGCGTGCTGGCCGTGTTGCATGCCACTACTACGACATCCGGTTTCAGGGCGCGGACGGCCTCGCTCAGCAGCGTAACGATATGGCGACAGAGAAAGCCGTCTTCCTGCTCTCCATAAGGAAAGAGCGCGGTATCGGCGATATAATCGATGTGGGCATCGGGCAGGCGACGACGCAGGGCCGCCACGATGCCGAGTCCGCCGATGCCGGAATCGAACGCCAGAATGCAACCCTGAGCCGGAGAGGGGGAAATGATTTCCCCCGCCTGTCCGACGCCAGTAACGAGAGCGGCCTGTGTCACGGCACTCAGGAGTCGCGGGCGGTCTTCAGTGCCAGAGCTTCTTCGAGACTGCCGACGCCGCCATGGCGGGCGGACCAGCCGCACGGATCTTCAAGGAAGCGACGAACCTCAGCAGCGGCCCCTTCGGAGAAATAGGGGCGCTCGGCGCAGGCTTCGAGCACGTCCCACCATGTGCAGAGTGAGTGCAGCGTGATGCCCATCTCAGAGAGTGTTTTGTGCGCACCGGGGAACACGC
This sequence comes from Acetobacter conturbans, assembly GCF_011516755.1. Lineage (GTDB taxonomy): Bacteria > Pseudomonadota > Alphaproteobacteria > Acetobacterales > Acetobacteraceae > Acetobacter > Acetobacter conturbans. Next base: position 223,470 of record NZ_WOSY01000004.1, read on the forward strand.
CATAGAAAAATATGACGAAAGTGTGCTCAAGAATGGCCCCTGCATCGCGCAGCGCCTTGGCGAATCCGATCTTGGAAGCGCCATCCGTGGTCAGATCCTCAACCAGCAGGGTGCGCATGCCTTCCGGCACATCGCCTTCGATCTGGGCGTTGCGACCAAAACCTTTCGGCTTTTTCCGCACATAGGCCATGGGCGTCATCATGCGATCCGCGAACCACGCGGCGAAGGGAATGCCCGCCGTCTCGCCGCCGACCACAGCGTCGATGCTTTCATAGCCGACATGACGGCCGATCTTCTCGACGCCCAGTTCCATGATCTTGGCCCGGGCGCGGGGAAAGAATATGATACGGCGGCAGTCGATATAAACCGGTGATTTCCAGCCGGACGTCAGGGTGTAAGGGTCTTCCGGACGAAAATTGATCGCCTTGATTTCCAGCAGCAGTCGCGCTGTTGTCAGTGCTGCATCCCGGTCCCACGCTGACGCGTCATTGCCGAGAACCGATTCCTGTTCGATCATGTGCTTCATGCTCCTCTATCCTCGTGCGCATTCGTCAGCGTCGACGTGGAATAGCCCCACACAGGCGGAAAATCCATTGCCGACAGTTGAAAACCCTTTTTCGATTCCGATCGTCTTCGGGCGGACATCCGGCTGATGCCGAGTGAGGGTGCACGCCAGACCTCGGTGTGGGTTCTTGAAACCGGCCAGCCGGGCGGAATTGGACCCGCACACGCGCTTGCCGGACGGCTGGGGTGTACGTTCCTCCGCCTGAAAGACGCGCAACTGCGGGAAGAGGACTGGCCCCTTCCGGGCCTCATTCTCACAGCGGGCGTGAAAGCGGGGCTCGCCGGTCTTTCCTTGCGACGCAAGATGCAGGTGCCCGTCGTTCATTGCGGCATGAGAGGGGCGGCCACTCTGGCTTTTAGTCGGCTGTTCGATGAGACCGTGCTCTCCGCCTTCCACCCCTACGAAACCACGAACGTGCATGTGATTCCCGTTCTGGGACCGCTGAGCGTGGTGTCCCCCGAGCTTTACGAGCGGGCCGGGCGGTTGTGGCAGGAGCGTCTTGAACATCTGCCGCAACCGCGCATTGCCGTCCGGCTTGAGAGCGGCTGGAATGCCGTCAATGAGGAGGTGGTGACCGCAGGACGTCAGCTTGAAATGGCCCTGAGAACTTTTGGAGGCTCAATCCTGATTGCGGTCGGAGCCAGCGTGCCCAACGAGATGGTGGAAAGCTTCGTCAATGCGCTGGGGTCATGTTTCAAGCTCGTCTGGCGACATGGCGAACCCGATGATGATCCGAGTCTCGGTTTTATCGCCTGTGCGGACGCCGTGATTGTGTATGGCTCCCGTATCTCCACTCTGGTCGAAGTGGCGGCGAGTTCGTTGCCCGTCTTCCTCGGGCACGTGCCCGGTCGACTGGGAGCCTATGGCCGGTTTGCGCGTTCGCTCATCGAGCAGGACAACATCCGTGTATTCGACTCTGATTTTTCTCCCTGGCCACGCAAACCACTCGATGAGGCCGGGCGGGTGGCGTTCATTATCAAACGACGTTTCGCTCTCCTCGAATCGATCTGAACAAATCCGACTCGTCCCTATCATTTACGTTGCCTGCGGGTTGCGGACTTGTGACTTTCTCAGGTATACTGTGCGTAGTTGAGAATGATTATCAATTTAAAGGATATCGGTTGTGGTCGATGCCAGTCGGATAGCACGGAACTGCGAACGGGCGGTGATCACGGCCTATCAGGAGCTCAAGCAGGTCGGGACGAATGACGTTTCGGCATTCAATTCCTGCACGACCCTGTATCGTATCCATCATCCGGAAGCTTCCGTGAACGAGGCCAGACGTCTCGTATCCGAATGGATTGATCACCATGTGGTCAAGGAGAAGCCGGGCCCAACGGTCGGCTGCGACTGCGTCAAAAACTGACGCTTCGCGCCAGGCAAGTTTCTCAACAGGCTGCTTTCGGGCAGCCTGTTTTTTTTATGCCGACCGTGATCGGGAACCCGGCTCAGTGTCCGGCTTCCAAGCTGGGGAAATGTAGCAGCCGTTATGAAAAAGGCCACCCCGTAGGGTGGCCTCGCTCGTTTCAGCTCCGCTTGTCGAGCGGCAAGAGATCGCGTTGGGGCGAGCCCATGTAAAGCTGCCGGGGGCGGCTGATCCGCTGGCCCGGTTCTTCGATCATTTCTTTCCACTGGCTGATCCAGCCGGTGGTGCGGGCGACGGCGAACAGCACCGTGAACATGCTGGTCGGGATACCCATCGCCTTCAGAATGATGCCCGAGTAGAAATCCACGTTCGGATATAGTTTGCGCTGCACGAAATAATCGTCGCTCAGGGCGATGTTTTCGAGCTCCACGGCCAGATCAAGCAGCGGGTCGTCCTTGATGCCGAGTTCGGAGAGCACTTCGTGACAGGTCGCCTGCATGATCTTCGCCCGAGGGTCGAAGTTCTTGTAGACGCGATGCCCGAAGCCCATCAGCTTCACACCGCTGTTCTTGTCCTTCACCTTGGAAATGAAGTCCGGGATGTTGTCCTTCGAGCCGATGCGGGAGAGCATCTTCAGGACGGCTTCATTCGCGCCACCATGTGCAGGTCCCCACAGCGCCGCGATACCAGCTGCGATACAGGCGAACGGATTGGCACCCGTCGATCCGGCCAGACGGACGGTCGACGTGGAGGCATTCTGCTCGTGATCGGCGTGCAGGATCAGGATCCGGTTCATGGCACGAGCCAGCACCTGATTGACCTTGTAAGGCTCTGAAGGACGCGCAAACATCATCGAGAGGAAGTTTTCCGCGTAATTCAGGTCATTACGCGGATAAACGAACGGCTCGCCGATGGTGTATTTGTAAGCCCATGCAGCGATCGTCGGGATCTTGGCGATCAGGCGCATGGCCGACAGGTCGCGGCTTTCCGAACGCGAGATGTCGTTGGCATCCGGATAGAAAGCCGAAAGAGCACCGACCGTCCCGCAAAGGATTGCCATCGGGTGGGCATCTCGACGGTAGCCGTTGAAGAAATTACGGATCTGCTCATGAAGCAGCGTGTGGTTCGTAAGCGTATTCACGAACGTCTCATGCTGGCTCTTGTTCGGCAGTTCGCCGTTGAGCAGCAGATAGATCACCTCCGGATAGGAGGCATGTTCGGCCAGTTGCTCAATGGGGTATCCGCGATGAAGCAGAATGCCCTTATCGCCGTCGATGAACGTTATCTTGCTTACGCAAGATGCCGTTTCACCATAACCCGGGTCGAACGTGAACACGCCCGTATCATGGGTCAGACGACGGATATCAACGACCTCCGGTCCGAGAGTCCCCTTGAGAATCGGCAGTTCAGCCGAGGTCTCACCGATTTTGATGCTGGCAGTTGTTCCCGTCACAGCTTCCTCCGACGCGCTTGAATTTGCGCTACTCTGAAACAATCGGGCCACGCGCCGTTGCGCTGTGGCGTCGGGCAGACTGTTCCCGATCATGGGTAAAACCGGAAGCCTCGGAACGGCCACAAATGCGTCACCTTGTTGAGAGGCGGGACTTCCGAGGGCGATTCCAGCTCAATTTTGCGAGAACGACTCAAGCCACGCGGTTTTTGGGCCGAGAGATTTCCATGCAAGGGCCACCGACTCATGCTCCTCCACCTCGACATGGAAGGTGGCCAGCGTGCCGAGTGCAAAATCAGATTCGAGCGCGCTCTCAACGCCGTTCAGGTAGCGGGCGAGGGCAGGGAGACCGGGGTTGTGACCAACGAGGAGGATGGTGTGCACCTCATCGGGAGTAGCGCGCAGTCGAGCCAGAAGTTCATCGGGAGCCGCAAGATAGAGAGTTGGCTCGATGCGGATCTCCGGTCGCGCGCTGTTCCCGAACGGCAGGAGCCCGGCATAAGTCTGCCGCGTGCGCATCGCGGGACTGCACAGGACCAGATCGGGAACGAGACCGGTGCGTCTCATGCTTTCGCCCCGTGCTCTTGCCATTTTGTGGCCAGCTTCAGTCAGCGGACGGGCGAGATCGCCCTTCGTGCCGAAATCGCCGGCTGCGGCCGGGGCCGCTTCGCAATGCCTTAATAGAAGGAGACGATGCGCGACCGGTCTGATCATGAGGAGGTCTCTGTCACACCGTCCTGCTGACGGGCGATGGCTTCATGATGCCGGATGACTTCCCGAATAATGAAGTTCAGGAATTTCTCAGCGAAATCAGGATCAAGCTTCGCGTCACTGGCTAACTGGCGCAGACGCGCGATCTGCTGCTTCTCACGGGCCGGATCCGCCGGGGGCATGCAGTAACGGGCTTTCAGCTTGCCGACGGCCTGTGTGCAGCGGAACCGTTCCGCCAGCATGGCCACCAGAGCCATGTCGATATTGTCGATGCTCTGGCGGAGTCCAGCCAGTTCCGCGCCGGGGTTGATCTGGTCGACTGCGTCTTGCGCCGTCTTGTCCGCAGGGGCTGAAGTCACGCCTTGATTGTCCTGTCGTGGGTTCCGGATCATCTCGTTACATGCCTCATCACAGCAGCCATGCAACGGGAACGATAAGGGTGATTCACCACGCGGTCAGCCTTCCTGTCAAAGCGTTAAGTCCCGTTCGGCCGCACAGCAGACAAATTCACTCCCAGAATGAAGAGGGGGTTGGATAATCCGGCATATCCGGCTTCTCGTCCGGCAGGTCGATCCATGCCAGATGGCCCCCTTTGCCCGCGCCCGTATCGACAAAGACCGCCGTTCCGCCGTTTCTGCCATGTTTCACCCAGGGACGACCGTCCGTGGAGCGGCGATCGTGGCCGCAATAAACGGTGTGACCCGCAGGAATGTGGTCCACCCAGTTGAGTCGGCGTTCCGGATAACCGTCAGCTTGGGTTCTGCCGGTGACCTCGCCGAAAAGGGCTCGGGATAGCAGGGAAGACACGGTTTCCAGTCCCGGAGGTCCGGATTCGTACAGCATGCCTGTGTGGAAAGCGGCGTGGACAAAGATTCGTCGACCGAGTCTGAGCCAGGTCGGCGCGTCGGCCAGAATAGGCAACGCCAGTTCCAGCACGTCAGCATTCTGTGATTCGAAAAGCTGTTCAAGCGTGGCTTCAAGCGGGGCGTCACGGCGCAGCTTGCGCCCCATCAGAGCACGCCCAAGCTTGCGGTCATGATTGCCAAGAAGAAAGAGGCCACGCTTTTCCTCGATGATGCTGGCCATGAGACGCAGCGCACCGGCGCTGTCAGGGCCATAATCGACCAGATCGCCGAGCTGTACAATGAAACGATCGGTTGCAGCGGCATGCCGGAATGCTTCCAGATCGCCATGCACGTCTCCCACGACGCGGATGCGTCGGCCAGCTACACAGCGCTGAAATTCTGCTTCATCGTACATGGCTCGCTCACTTACGGCATCTCCTTGTCATATTTGGGCAATTTTTCTCCGGAGCGAAGAGGGTCGCACGATTTTTTTGCTTTTTATAACGCAGCGTTGCGCCAGACCCCGAAGAGACCTCACGAGAATTCGATCTCGAATGGGCAAAACTGAGCCCCTGCGCACAAGTATGTGACGCGCACATGCGACCGAATTGCGCGTAGATGGGGACACCAATGATCGCGATGAGTGCAAACGGTTGTTTTCGGGGTAACGCCAGAAAGATGCCCGAACCACCGATTGTTTTGTCCGATTGGGTCGTGAAGCGCAGGCAGAGATGCCTGCGGCTCGGGACCTGTTGAATTCATGAAGCCGGACTGGAACGTTTTATGACTGATCGTATCCGTAGCCAGGCGTTGCGCGCCAAGGAAATGCCAGCAGAGGCCGCCGCCGCCCTTATCGGAAATGGGGCAACGCTTGGCACCAGTGGCTTTACCGGTGCCGCCTATCCAAAAGCCGTGCCGATGGCACTGGCCGACCGTATCAGCAAGGCTTCCGAAAAAGGCGAGGAACTCAAGGTTCGTCTTGTCACCGGCGCGTCCACAGGACCTCAGTTGGACGGGGCGCTCGCGAAAGTCCACGGCGTTTCCTATCGTTCTCCGTTCAACACCGACGCCGCCATGCGCAACAACATCAATTCCGGCGAGACGGAATATTTCGACACGCATCTCGGTCTCGTCGCGCCTCGCGCCATACAGGGCAATTACGGCAAGTTTGATTTCGCCATCGTCGAAGCAACCGCGATTCGTGAAGATGGTGGCATCGTCCCGACCTCCTCGGTGGGCAACTCCCAGACGTTCCTCGATCTGGCCGAGAAGGTCATCATCGAGGTCAACTCATGGCAGCCCGAGGGTCTTGAGGGCATGCATGACGTGTTCCGGGGCAATATCAGCGGTATCCCGCCCCGGGACATCATTCCTCTTCGCAATGCCGATGACCGCATTGGCGAGACCTTCCTTCGGGTCGATCCGGGCAAGATCGTGGGCATTGTCCGCACCGATGAGTCGGATCGGAACGCACCGTTTGCAGCGCCCGATCAGGCGGCGAAGGATATCGCCGGGCATCTGCTTGAGTTCTTCGAGCATGAGGTAAAGGTCGGTCGTCTGCCCGCGAACCTGCTGCCGCTACAGTCGGGCGTCGGTAACGTCGCCAACGCGGTGCTGAACGGCCTTAACGAGGGTCCGTTCGAGAACCTCCTGGGCTATTCCGAGGTCATTCAGGACGGCATGCTGCGTATGCTGGATAATGGCCGGATGAAAATCGCCTCGGCCACGTCCTTCTCGCTGAGTCCGGACGCCGTGGAGGAAATCAATCGCCGCATCTCGTTCTTCCGCGAGAAGATCATCCTGCGTCAGCAGGACATCAGCAACAACGCCGAAATCATCCGTCGTCTGGGCTGTATCGCCATGAACGGCATGCTGGAAGCCGACATTTACGGCAACGTCAACTCGACCCGGGTGATGGGCTCGAAAATGATGAACGGCATCGGCGGCTCGGGCGATTTTGCCCGCAACTCCTTCCTGTCGATCTTCCTCACGCCTTCCACGGCGAAGGACGGCCATATCTCGGCGATCGTGCCTATGGCGGCGCATGTCGATCACATCATGCAGGACAGCCAGATCATCGTGACGGAACAGGGACTGGCGGACATGCGCGGCCTGGGGCCGGTGCAGCGCGCCGAAGTCGTCATTCGCAACTGTGCGCATCCGACTTACAAGCCATTGCTGCTGGATTATCTGACGCGCGCGAAAAAAGAGTCGTTCGGCAAGCACACGCCGCATCTGCTCAAGGAAGCGCTGTCCTGGCACGAGCGTTTCATCGAGACGGGGTCCATGCTTCCGCGCTGACGCCCTTTCGGGTTGCAGGTTTTTTCCAAAAAGGGTGCTTTGAGGAGCGCCCTTTTTTTGATTTCAGTATCGTGAGCGGCAACGAACAGATGTGAAATGGGTTTATCCCATCTGATCCATCAGAGAATTCCGATGTGATGGCTGGACGTTCAATGAAAGCTGACTGGTGAGGGTGAGGCATCATGAAAATCGCCGTTGTTTGCGACTCATTCAAGGAAAGCCTGACGGCCGAAGCGGTCGCTGTCGCCATTAGCGATGGGTTTCGCGCCGAGTTTCCGGAAGCTTCCTTCGTTCTGTGTCCCGCCGCTGATGGAGGGGAAGGAACGGTCGCTGCTCTCGTGAGCGCCACGAAGGGACGGCGGGTGGAGATGATTGCCACGGGGCCCATGGGACAGCCTGTGGAAGCGTTCTTCGGCATCACGGGCGACGGGCGCACCGCCATCATCGAGATCGCGGCGGCGGCCGGACTGGAATCGGTGCCGGCAGAGCAGCGTGATCCGGCAATAGCGACGACGCGCGGCGTGGGCGAGCTGATCCGGAGAGCCCTTGATGAAGGATGCCGTCATCTGATTCTCGGCCTGGGCGGGAGCGCCACGAATGACGGAGGTGCCGGGCTGGCTCAGGCGCTTGGGGTTCGTCTGCTCGACAGGGAAGGGCAGGAACTGCAACCGGGAGGGCTACCGCTGGCGCAACTGGTGAAGATTGATATTTCCGGTCTTGAACCGCGGCTGGCTGAATGTGTCATCGAGGTGGCGTGTGACGTGGATAATCCTCTCCTAGGCGAGGAGGGAGCTGCTGCGGTATTCGGGCCACAGAAAGGCGCTTCGCCTGAGCTTGTGAAACGGCTGGATGAGGCTCTGGGTGTTTACGCTGAAAGGCTGCGGGAAGATCTCGGGAAAGATGTAGCAGCGATTCCCGGTGCAGGTGCCGCTGGCGGAACAGGGGCGGGTGCACTGGCGTTCCTGAATGCAGGGCTGCGACCGGGGTTTGAAATTGTCAGTGAGACACTGGGTCTTGAGGCGCTTCTCGCCGATGTCGATCTGGTCATCACGGGGGAAGGGCGAATCGATGCCCAGACCATTCGCGGCAAGACACCTGCCGGAGTGGCAGCCGTTGCCCGCAAACTGGGCAAGCCTGTCATAGCATTCGGCGGCTCGCTCGGCGCGGATGTCGAGCGTGTCCACGCCATCGGCATTGAAGCAGTCTTTGGAACGGTGCCCCGGCCGTGCTCACTTCCCGAGGCACTGGCGGAGGCTGGGCCTAACCTGACTGGTGCGGCACGCAACGTGGCGGCGGCGATCAGACTCGGTATGGCGCTGAAATAAGCTGCGAGACCGTCAGGTGCCGTCGAGAATATCGGCAAAACGATCTGGATAGTCGGTCACGACAATATCGACCGGCTCATTCAGGAGTTGCTGTGTGGCCTTGCGATTTGTCAGCGGGTCAGGGCTGTTGGCGATGACGGCATCCGCCTCCCGGTGCGCTGCCTGAAACAGCATGGATGAGGCGTTTGCTGGCAGATAAAGCGCGTAAGGATGCCGCCCGGCAATCTGTTTGGCTTTGCGCTCGTCGGCGACGGATTTCACCGGAAACGCCACGATGATGGCTCTGTCAGCTTCGAGCGCTTCCTGCGCGGCAATCGTGGTGTCGGCAATGAGAACAGCCTGTTTTCTCATATGATTCGTGCGGATGGATCGCACAACCGCCGCTGCGGGAACGTCATGTAGGGATAACATCACGAGTTCATGACGTTTACGGGATGACGCAAGGGCATCGCTCAGAAGCACGGGACGATCAGTGGAGACGACCAGTTCTCCTGCCGTGTTGCGCGTCACGGCAAGCGAGACCATCGAAGGCAGGTCGGAGGAATCTGCGTTCCCTGCCTGCGAAGGAACAGTAGGAATAAAGCTGTTCGTTTCCGGCGCATTGGCGACAGGAAGTGTCTGTGTCGCGGCTTTGCCACTCGCGCAGATGACCAGACCGTGGTGGATGCGTGTCAGCAGGGCGTCGGCATGTGAGTCACGCCATAGCATTCCCCCGCCAACGCCGACGATGATCGCCAGCGCGACCAGCCCGTTGCGACGGCAGCGCGGCGTGAGCACTGAACGCCGTCCGGTCTGGCCAGCGTGCTCAAGTCCTCGTTCGTAAGTTCCGTTCAGAGAAGGATCAGGCATGGGCCTCTTCCTTTTTCCTTTCACCCGCCATCGCGGCGGCCCGCTCAAGATCGACAGACAGCACACGACTGACGCCGCGTTCCTGCATGGTCACGCCGTAAAGCCTGTCCATATGGGCCATTGTGAGCTGATGGTGAGTAACCACGAGAAAGCGCGTTCCTGCTTCATTGACCATATCGCCCAGAAGGGCACAGAACCTGCCGACATTGGCGTCGTCAAGGGGAGCATCGACTTCGTCCAGCACGCAGATCGGCGCCGGATTGCAGCGGAAGACCGCAAAAATAAGAGATAGGGCGGTCAAGGCCTGTTCGCCACCCGAGAGCAGGGAAAGAGTCGCAAGCTTTTTCCCGGGAGGCTGGGCATAGATTTCCAGACCAGCCTGCAACGGATCATCACTACCGACAAGCCCCAGATGGGCACGACCACCCCCGAACATCCGGGCGAACAGGGATTGAAAGTGATGATCGACCTGCGTGAAGACCGCCATCAGGCGCTCGCGGCCTTCCTTGTTCAGTGCCCCGATGGAGCCGCGCAGACGGGCAATGGCCGCTTCGATTTCCCCATGCTCGCGCCGGATGACCTCGATCTTCTGCCCCGCTTCCTGCGCCTCGATATCGGCCCGCAGATTGACGGGGCCGAGTTCCTCACGTTCCCGCGCCAAACGTGAAATCTTGCGGCGGAGACTGGTTTCAGCCGATTCCGTGAGGTCGCTGACCGGAGCGGTGGGTGGGTCAGGCGTTTCGGCAAGAAGCTGGTCGAGAATGGCCCGCGCCTGCTCGCTCTTGCCTTCGCTGCGCAACAGATTTTCCCGTGCGGTCGCGAGTTCACCTTCGGTGCGCCTCCGGGATTCCTGTGCTTCCCGGAGCCGTGTCTCTCCCGCTTCCCGCGCAGCATTGGCCGCGTTGAATTTTTCTTCGGCTTCCGCCAGCGCGGACAGGGTACGCTCCCGAAGCTGCTGCGCTTCTGCCGGAAGAGCAACGACCGTCCGATGCTCTTCGGAAACGGTGGCAAGACGCTGTTCTGCCGCTGTAACTTCCTCTTGCGCGGCAGACTGGCGGCTCGTCCATTCCGTGAGTGAGGCTTTCAGGGCGGTTTCGCGACCAGCAAGCGTCGTCGCTTCGGCAGCCAGTGCTGCGCGCAGTTCACGAGTCGCCTGCTCTTCCTCACGAAGAGAAGTCACCTTTTCACGCACCGTTTCCAGCGACTGCGCCTGACTGCCATCCAATGCGGAAGCAGTCGCGGTCGCTTCCGCGTTGGCCAGTATGGTGACGGCTTCTGCCAGTTCCTCGGAAAGAGCGGACAGTCGTGGTTCCATCGCTGACAGGTGGCTGCGAACCTCCAGAGCCTGCTCCTGCATCGACCGATGAGCGCCCTCGACACGGCGCATCTCCTGCTCGGCAGCCTCAAGAGCGGTGCGAGCCGTGGTGGCTGCCTTTTCGGCTTCGGTGACTGTGGTCTCGGCGTCTTTCAGGGAGGCTGTGGCAGCGGCCGGATCGGCGGCCTCACCAAGAGCCACATGAGCGGCGGTGACGGTTTCCTCGGCGGCGATCCGTTCCGCATCGAGTCGTGCGAGTTCCGGTAGAATGGTGGCAAGACGGGATTCGGCGTTTCCGTGCCGGGTTTCCGTCTCCTGTAACGCCCGGCGTGCAGCTTCAAGCGCCGTATCGGCCTTGCGGCGCGCCTCGCGAGCCGTGGATTCCGCCAGAGTCGCCTTCTGGTCCCGAAGCTTGGCGGTTTCGTGAGCAGCACGCAGCGCCTCGGGGTCTGGGAGATCGTTCTGAGCGGCACGGGCCTGGGCGAGGGAGGTCTTCGCCGCTTCCAGCGCCTGCGCCGCCCGCTCCTGCTGGGGATGAACCGCATCCAGTCTGGCCCGTGCCGAAGCATGGCGGCGGGAGGTTTCGGCTTCGATCGTCCGCGCTTTGCCGAGGGCGACTTCGACCGTGCCCCGCATGGTGCGGGCAGCCCGCACGGCTTCCGTTGCATCGGCCTGCGCTTTGAATGCGGCCTGCGTCTTCTGCTCCGCAAGCGGCAGGTCGGCCGCCAGCTCTTCCAGACGCGCCTGCGTTTCGCGCAGGACACGACGCTGGGCGAGGCGCTGTGCCGCTGCACTCGGCTGACCTGCGGCGATGCGATACCCATCCCACCGCCAGAACGCGCCATCGCGGGTCACAAGGCTCTGTCCGGGGCGCAGACTCTCCACAAGCGCTTCGCCGTCGGCCACAGACTCGATCAGCCCGGCCTGACCGAGAGCGCGGTTGAGAACCTCCGGAACAGCGGTCAGGAGGGAGGAAAGATCTCGCGCTCCATCTGGCAATGCGGGCGCCGAGGCGAGCGGACCAAGCGCACACCATGCCCGTGGCGCGCTTGAGTCAGTCCCGGCATCTGGTGCATCCAGCCCCTCCGACAGCACCGTGGCGACGGCGATTTCCAGTCCGTCCGGAATTTCAAGCTGTTCGGCGACGGGTGCGGGTTTTGCGCCATCGGCTTCATCGTCAGCGCCAAGCGCCTGCGCCAGTCCGTCGATCTGGGCGCGGAGTTGGGTCAGTTCCGCCCGCAGCGTTCCGAGAGCGGCCTCCTGCTCTTTTGCGTCAGCCGTGGTTTTCGTGGCGGTTTCTTCGGCGTTCGCAAGAGCCGCTTCAGCTTCGTGCAGTCGCTGCTCTTCGCGTGCGCGATCCGATTGGGCCTGTTCGAGAACGGCGTCAGGAACAGCGTTCTTTTCCGCGATTTCCAGTTCGCGTGAAAAAGTCGCGGCTTCCTGCTCGGCACGGCGCAGGGCGGCTTCTGCGGTCCGGACCGCTTCGGCCGCAGCACTACGGATCGCATTGTCTTCCTGCGCGCGGCCCCGGGCCTGAACTAGTGCGGCGGCGGCTTCCGCCCGTTCGGATTCGGCGGCTTCCAGTGCCTCCGCTGCTTCGGTGCGCTGTGTTTCAGCAGCGGTGAGTGCCGCAGCCAGCGCGGCGCGGCGCTCGTCTGGCACAAGACCGCGTTCCGTTTCCTCCTTGCGGGTGAGCAACGCATCACGGTCACGCTTCAGACCGGCGAGTGTCGCAGTGGCCGCTGCGAGAGCCTTTTCCCGCTCGCCATGACGGCTCCGTGCCGTATCAGCCGCATTGCGGGCGATGGAGAGTGCAAGCTGGGCATCAGACCGCTTCTGACTCGTGGCCTCCACGGTTTCCCGACAATGGGCGAGGGTGGCTCTGGCGTCGCTTACGGCGTTTTCAGCGGCTTCGAGGGCCTCATTGGATGGCAGACGGTTGCGAAGAACCGTGAGTTCGGTTTCCAGCGCAGTCTGTGACTGAGCCAGTTTTTCATGACGCGTCCTCGCGGTCGCAAGGGCTGCCTGAGCCTGTTCGGCGCGGTTGCGGGCAGCAGAAGCCTCCGCCATGCCGCGTTCAAGGGCTTCTCCCGCGTCAGCAAGAGCCACCTGCAACTGCGCGGTGGAAGTGTCGGCTTCTTCCTGTCGGGTCGGAAGACTGCCAAGGGCGGCCTCAATCTCCGCGCTCTCTTCCTGCAAACGGCTCAGGCTCGCTGTGGCGTCCTGAAAGCGGGATTGTGCGGCGGCATGGTCGGTCTCGGCCTGCTGCAGACGTTCCGCAACTGCTTCGGCGGCCTGTGCGGCGCGTCGCTCTTCCAGCGCCACGCCTTCCGAGGCAATGCGCTGGCGCTCCAGTGCCGTGCGGGCGAGTTCGGCGGTTTCCCGAATGGCTGGGAGCGCCTTGTCTGCTTCATAATCGCTCAGGACAGCCGTTTCAGCGGCTTCTTCGGCAGCGATCAGCGCCTGACGGGCTGTATAGACAGCCTGCTTCGCCCGTTCGACCTGCTGGCGGGCTCTCGCATGGAGCAAAGCGAGGAGGGATATTTCCGCATCTCGCAGACCGGTGGACAGTTCGCGGTATTTTGCCGCCTGCTCAGACTGGCCCGTCAGACCTTCCAGTCGGCTTTCAAGTTGCGTGCGCAGATCTTCGGCGCGGGTCAGGTTGGCTTCCGTGGCGCGGAGTTTCAGTTCCGCTTCATGACGACGGGCGTGCAGACCGGTGATCCCGGCGGCTTCTTCCAGAATCGTGCGACGCTCTTCCGGGCGGGCGCCCACCAGCATGGCGACGCGCCCCTGACTGACCATCGCCGACGACCGCGCCCCCGAGGCCAGATCGGCGAACAGCGTCTGCACATCGCGTCCCCGGATGGCCTTGCCGTTCAGGCGGTAATCGCTGCCTGATCCGCGTTCGGCCCGCCGTGTGACTTCGAGATCGTCCTGTTCAGCGAAAGGCCCGGGTCCGAGACCCTTTGCATTTTCGAGAACAAGGGTGACGTCAGCAAGGTTGCGGGCAGGGCGGCTGGTCGTGCCCGCAAAGATGAGATCGTCCATCTCGCCGCCGCGCAGGGAGCGCGCTGACGTCTCGCCCATCGCCCATCGCAGGGCTTCCACGACATTCGATTTGCCGCATCCGTTCGGCCCGACGATGCCCGTCAGGCCTGGGAGGATATCCACGGCCACAGGGTCCGCGAAGCTCTTGAAGCCTGCGATGCGTAGCTGGGTGAAGCGTGCGCTCATGCGGCGGTCAGGGGATACATCCGGTGATCAGACACGTCCGGCCTCGCCGCGATCACGAGGGGCCGGTACAGCCTTCATCCGCCGGCAGCCGCGACTTTCTGCTCGAAAGCGGCGAAGGTGAGTTCGCCCTGACGATAGACTTCCTTGTTGAAGCGGAAGGTCGGAGTGCTGTCGATCTTGTATTCCGTCTCGGCCCGCTGCTGCTCGGCGAGAATGGCATTCTGCAGGGCGGTGTCGTTCACCGCCGTATCGAACTCGGCAGGAGACATACCGGCAAGACCCGCCATCTTGCGGAGCTGCTCTTCCGGATTGACGTTCTCGCCATAAGCCCAGCGGTCAAGGTTGGAGAACAGCGACGTCATAAAAGGCTCGTAACGCTCTTCCGGCAGGCTGCGGGCGACCTGTGCGGCGATCAGGGCGCTGCGGTCGAGAGGGAAATCGCAGAACACATAGCGAATCCGGCCTGTGTCGATCAGCTTTTTGCGAACCTCGGGAAATATGTCGAGTTCGAAGCGGGCGCAGTGCGGGCAGGTGAAGGAGAACCACTCTTCCACAATCACCTTGGCGTTCGGATTGCCCATTGCACGAGGCGCGAGACGCGGATCGGCCGAAGCCGCGAAGGCGCGTCCGGCAAGAGCCGGGGCAAGCGCGGCGGGAAGGGAAGCTGCGAGCAGGGCACGGCGTGTAAGCGACATGACGAGGAACTCCGCAAGGTTAAGCCACGCTGGAAAAAGTCGCAGCGGTCATGACCGGTCCCGCACGCAACCGTCAAGCCCGGATGCGTCGTTTCGGAGCAGGTTCCTTGAGCGTTCTGGTTTTTGCCATGATCTTGGGGCACACTCCTGTCAGGCCCGAAGGCCGGGTCTGACTTCTGTGGAATGGCGTTTCGATGAAAAAAATACTCTCTCTTTCTCTGGCCGCAGCGATGACGCTGGGTTCGGTACCCATGGCCCACGCAGAACCCGGCGGCTGCCTGAAATATGGAACGGCGGGTGCTGTGGGTGGTCATGTTGCCAATCACCACGCTGTTCTCGGAGCATTCGGCGGCTGTGTGACCGGCATGTATGTGCGCCACAGATACCGCAAGGAAGCGCGTGCGAAGGCCGTGCTTTATGACAAGGAGCATCCGGGCGCTAAGGGAACCTACGCCGAGAAGGCGACGGCTTACGACGTCGAGCATTCCACGCAGCCGGGCACGATGAACTCGTCATCAGCACCCCAGCAGAGTGGTGCCCCGGCGGTTCCGGCGCAGTCTGGCGCTCAGATGTAAAGATGATGTCCGCGTGCCCGACTTCGGTCGGCACGCGGCGTTTTCCGTCTTTATGAGGGTGCGGCGATAGTCCCGTCTGGCGACTGGATGGCATGTCGCTGGCCGTTCGGATCAGTCACTGTTGCGCGGGGCTGATCGAGATAGTCCGGCCCAAGCGGCACCTTGCCGTACCCCCCCGGAATGTCGAGCACATAGGTTGGCCAGGCGAGACCTGTGACCCGCCCCCGCAGACTGGCGAGCAAGGCCTGACCTTCCTCGATCGGCACATGAAAACGTGCGGTGCCCGGTGCAGCGTCGAGCTGATGCAGATAATAAGGTTTCACCTGATTTTCGACCATCGCCCGGAACAGCCCTTCCAGAGCTGGCGCGCTGTCGTTCACCCCACGTAACAGCACCGACTGGCCCAGAACCGGAATGCCACAGCGCTGAATTTTCTTCAGGGACGCGCGGGCTTCAGGGCTGAATTCCCGCTCATGATTTGCATGAACCACCAGCCAGACGGCCTTTTCCGAATCCATCGCCGCAACAAGCTCGTCCGTAATCTTTTCCGGTGCCGCGACAGGAACCCGCGTGTGGATGCGCAGGGTCGTGACGTGTGGAATGGCGGCCAGTTCATGCATGATATGGTCGAGCCGTCGTGCGGACAGCATCAGCGGGTCACCGCCGGTGAGGATGACTTCACGGATGGCGGGATGCGCGCGCAGCCACGAAAAGGCCCGTTCCAGCGCGGCCTCGTCGAGGAGACCACCGTCGGGTCCAACATGCTCACGGCGGAAACAGAACCGGCAGTAAAGCGGACAGATCAGCAGCGGCTTGAGCAAGGCGCGGTCGGCATAGCGATGGACAATGCCCGGCACCGGCGACAGCGCATCGTCTCCAATGGGGTCCGCCAGTTCATGCGATGCCGTGATAAGCTCTTCGGGTGAGGGAATGACCTGACGGCCGATGGGATCGTCAGGATTTTCGATCAGTGACCGAAACGCCGGAGGAATGGCGGTAGCATAACGTTCTTCCACCTTCGCGATTTCTGGCAGGCTGGCGGCATCGACAAGTCCCGCCTCCAGAAGCTCCTGAGGAGTGCGCAACGTGCGTGAGGAAGCCGGTGAAGGGGCGGGGCAGGAAGGCATGACTGGCTTCTACTGTTTCAGCATCGTGGGAAGCAACTTGCGGGTGGGAAAAGAGCGCGGCACTTCTGGGTAGATCATAGGGAAATGAGGCGTGAGCATGGGCGGGCACAGGACGGGAGAGGCTGACACGGCGCGGATTGCGGAGCGACTGCCGTTGTTGCGTCGTCGGGCCCTGATGGTTCAGGCTACCCGGGCCTTTTTCGATGCGCGCGGTTATCTGGAGGTGGAAACGCCCTACGCCGTGCCGACGCCGGGAGAGGAAGTTCATCTGCATGTCTTCGCGACCGAACGCGAGACACCGGCAGGCGAAACCGAGCGGCTGTTCCTCCACACCAGTCCCGAATTTGCGATGAAACGCATTGTCGCCGCGACGAAAGAAAAAGTGTTTCAGATGGCCCGGGTCTGGCGAAACGGTGAGGGCAGCGCGCTTCATGCTCCGGAATTCACCATGCTGGAATGGTACCGTCCCGGTGCCGATCTCTCGGATCTGATGGATGAGACCGAAACCTTCGTGCGTCGTCTGCTGCCACCCGTCATCCATCGGGAGGGGAGGGCCATTCCTCTCGACGGTCCGTTTGAACGACTGACGGTGGCGGAAGCGTTTACGCGATATGTCGGTGCGGACGTTCTGGCGACAGAGGGGGATGCGGATGCACTGGCGCATCAGGCAGGCTGTGGGCGGCGAGCAGGCGAGGCGTGGGAAGACCTCTTTTTCCGTTTGCTACTGGAGCGGGTCGAGCCCGAAATTGGTCGCGAAAGACCGTGTTTTCTCACGCACTGGCCCGCCAGTCAGGCAGCTCTGGCGCGGACATGCTCAGATGACCCACGGGTGGCACTGCGTTTCGAGCTTTATCTCGGAGGTGTTGAACTCGCCAATGCGTTCGAGGAGCTGTCCGATAGCGCCGAGCAACGCACGCGCTTCGAACTGGACCGGCAGCGTCGTGCGACACTTTACCCCGACCGTCCGGGCTGGCCGATGGACGAACGGCTGCTTCAAGCGTTACCTGATCTGCCTCCCACGTCCGGGATTGCTCTCGGATTTGACCGGCTGGTCATGCTGGCCACAGCAACTCCCCGTTTGTCGGATGTGTTGTGGCTAGGTTGATTTCATGGCGAAACGAAACGATGTCGGTGACAGATGCTCCGACTGGCGCATAAGATCGCGCAGGGGTTTTGAGGATATTGTCATGATTAACAAACGTATCTGGCCGGTTGTGGCGCTGGCGGCTCTGACGGCCTGCTCCGGACCCACCAAAGAGCAGCGTCGCCAGCTCGATTCTCTGGTTGGCAAGACCGAAGTGGATGTGGTGCGTACATTTGGCGTCCCCACCCGGACCTATCAGGCTCAGGGCCATGTTTTCCTAGCCTACATCGATAACCAGACCTCCTACACCCCCGGTTCCATGGGCTGGGGCTGGGGTTGGGATGGCTGGGGCGGCGGCTGGGGCGGTGGCGGCATGGGCATGGGCGGCTGGGGCGGCGGCTGGGGAGGTGGTCCCGGCGGCTGGGGTGGAGGCTGGGGCGGCGGCGGCGGTTTCCCGCCCAGCTATTACAGCACCGTTTGCCAGACCACCTTCGAGTTCGTCGGCGGCCTTGTCACAGGCTGGACCATGCGGGGTGATGGCTGCTGATTCCCGCGCCATTTCAAAAGGCTGCGGGAAAGGGTAAGTCATCCCGGAGGGAACCGGGATTTACATATGTGAAACCCGGTCGCCCTAGATATGCATGATGGCTGTCCGCAAAGGCAGCGCAAGGATTCGGGACGGGAGATCAGGATGCGGTCAGGACAGGTGGCGCGGTTGGGCACAGCAGGCGCCGCGGTGATGATGGTGCTGTCCGTCGCCGGATGCCAGAGTTCCGCCAGACAGGACGCCTACGGTAAACTGGGCAGTGTCTGCTCCTTCATGGCGCCCACGGTTTCGGGGGTACGGAATTACGCCCCGGCAGGGGAAAAAGACGCACCTGACAGCCGTGTGGCCTATCCTGACCCGGATACCCCCATCTACTGCGACAGACCTCTCTCCACGTCCCTGAGTGCCATCATAGAACTCGCGAATTACACGGAAGCTCTGCACGTTTCCGGCTATTACGCGCTTCTGCAGCAGGCCGGTCCCTATACCGTGTTCGCCATTCCGAACGAGCCGATGGCGCGTTATTCGGCCCAGTTCACTGGTGGTCTGCTGGACCCGGCTAATAAAAACGCTCTCAAGGCGCTGCTTGCCTATACGATCGTGCCGGGAAAATGGTCATTGCCGCGGCTTCAGAAGGCGCTTGCAAAAGTGCCGACTCATGCCATCAGCCTCAATACGCTGGCCGGTATCCGGCTTACTTTCTCTATTGAACCATCATCCGGCCAGATCGTACTCAGTAACCGGAGCGGCGTCATCAATCGCCTGTGGGTGACGGGCGTGCCACAGTCCAACGGTGTTCTGTATTTCACGCAGTCCGCGTTACCGCCGGTGCTTCCTCAGCCCAACGCGCAGCCGAGCACCGCTGGGACAGTTCCCTCCAAGGTTTCACCAAAGCCCTGAACCGATCTGAACCGACAGCCGGCGGGTCACTATCAACCGTCGGCTGTTATCCGGTGACGTAGTTTCGGTAACCAGAAATGCCCGAAATTATGGGCGCACAAAGCCTGTCTCTCAGGCTCGAGACCAGATTTCTAATTGAAATCACTCTTCCCTGAACTGGTTCCGGTGCTTTTGACCACCGGAACCATGATGCAGGAAAATTATTTGCCGACTGCAGCGACGATGCCTGCGCGAACAGCATCGAGAGCTGCTGTCGCCGCGTTCCCATCCGGACCGCCAGCCTGCGCCATATCCCGTCGGCCGCCACCACCTTTGCCACCAAGCGCTGCACTCGCGGCCTTCACAAGCTCAACCGCGTTCAGGGCTTCCGGCAGTTCCGGATTGACGTAGACAACGACGCTGCCTTTGCCGTCAGCCGTCGAGATGAGAGCGACAACGCCCACCCCGATCTGCTTGCCAATGGTTTCGGCAAGACCCTTCAGTTCCTTCGCAGGGGTGTCACCGACATTCCGCCCCGCGAAAGATATGCCCGCCACGGTTTCCGCTTTTGTCGCGTCTGCACCACCGGCGGCCAGCTTCCGCTGAAGGTCGGAAATCCGACGCTCCATCGTCTTCCGCTCTTCCAGCAGGGTCGCCAGCCGTTCAGGCGCTTCGACTGCGGACACTTTCAGCATCGCAGCGATCTGATTGAGGCGTTCTTCGTTCAGCACGGCAGCCGTTTCGGCCGCAGAGCCTGCAACGGCTTCGATGCGACGGACGCCGGCCGAAACCCCGCTTTCGGAAGAAATGCGGAACAGGCCGATATCACCCGTACGAGTGACATGCGTGCCGCCACAAAGCTCAACCGACCAGGCCGGTTTCGTGCCATCGGCTTCCTTGCCACCCATGGAAACGACACGGACTTCATCGCCGTATTTCTCCCCGAAGAGCGCCATGGCGCCTTCTTTGGAGGCCTCTTCCGGGGTCGTGATTCGGGTCGTGACCGGCGTGTTTTCCCTGATGCGGGCGTTCACTTCCGCTTCGATCTCGGCCAGTTCCTCGCGGGTGATCGGGCGCGGCTGACTCACATCAAAGCGCAGGCGATCCGGGGTGTTGAGGCTGCCTTTCTGTGTGACATGATCACCCAGACGGCGACGCAATGCCTCATGGAGAAGGTGGGTGGCCGAGTGGTGCGCGCGGATGGATGAGCGGCGGGCATGATCAACTTCAGCCGTAACCGCAGCGCCGATCTTGATGACGCCTTCTGTCACCGTGCCATAATGCACGAGCAGATCCCCGAGCTTCTTCTGCGTGTCTGAAATGGCGACACGCAGGCCGGGCGCGATGATCTGTCCCGTGTCACCGACCTGACCGCCACTTTCTCCATAAAAGGGAGTTTGATTGAGCAGAATGGCGACCTCAGTACCGATCCCAGCGGATTCCACGCTTGTGCCTTCGGCCACGATGAACTGGACCTCGGCCTGTGCCGTCTCCTTGCCATAGCCAAGGAATTCTGTGGCACCGAACTTGTCACGGGCCTCGAACCACACGGTTTCCACTGCCGTGTCGCCGGACCCTGTCCATGCTGCTCGGGCACGCTCGCGCTGGATTTTCATGGCGGCCTCGAAGCCGGGCACGTCTACAAGATGACCACTGGAGCGCAACGCGTCCTGCGTCAGATCGAGCGGAAAGCCGAACGTGTCATAAAGCTTGAAAGCCACGTCCCCCGGCAGCGCGCCACCTTGCGCCAGTTTCTCCGTTTCTTCCTCTAGCAGGGCAAGGCCACGATCCAGCATGGCTTTGAACCGCTCTTCCTCGCCACGCATCGTCTCGCGGATGAGCGGTTCAGCCTGACCCAGCTCCGGATAGGCATGACCCATTTCCTGAATGAGGGCAGGAAGCAGCTTGTAGAAGACCGGCTCCTGAGTGCCCATCATGTGCAGATGGCGCATGGCGCGGCGCATGATGCGACGCAGGACGTACCCACGACCGTCCTTTGACGGCAGGACCCCATCCGCCATCAGAAACGCTGTGGAGCGCAGGTGATCAGCCACAATACGGTGGCTGGCCTTGAACTGGCCGTCCGGGTCCTGCGATGTCACATCAGCGGAAGCGAGGATCAGTGAGCGGAACGTATCCGTGTCGTAATTGTCACGCTTGCCCTGCATGATGGCGGCGAAGCGCTCCAGCCCCATGCCGGTGTCGATGGAGGGACGGGGAAGCGGCGTGCGGGTTCCCGGTGGATCCTCGAAGAACTGCATGAACACCAGGTTCCAGATCTCGACGAAGCGGTCCCCGTCTTCATCAGGAGAACCCGGCGGACCGCCGAACACATCCGGTCCATGATCGTAGAAAATCTCGGAGCAGGGCCCGCAGGGTCCTATATCGCCCATGCGCCAGAAATTGTCGGAGGTGGGAATGCGGATGATACGGTCATCAGGCAGACCGGCGATCTTCCGCCACAGAGCGGCGGCTTCCTCGTCTTCCGAATAAACGGTGACAAGCAGCTTGTCCTTGGGAAGCGCAAAGTCCCGAGTAATGAGATTCCACGCCAGTTCAATGGCCTGCGGCTTGAAGTAATCGCCAAAGGAGAAATTGCCCATCATCTCGAAGAAGGTGTGATGGCGCGCGGTATAACCCACATTGTCCAGGTCGTTGTGCTTGCCGCCGGCACGCACAACTTTCTGCGCGGTCGTCGCCCGAGAATAAGGCCGCGTTTCCTGACCGGTGAAAACGTTCTTGAACTGCACCATGCCCGCGTTGGTGAACAACAGAGTCGGGTCGTTGCTCGGCACCAGCGACGATGACGGAACGATCTGATGTCCGTTGGACGCAAAGTAATCGAGAAAAGCGGAACGGATTTCGTTGGTCGTTGGCATGGTCGGGGGAAACGTCCTGATGGCGGTCACCCGCTGACAAAGGACAGCAGGTAAAAGGGAAACGGATGGTATTCGCTCGGTTCTAGCGCAGTCTGAGGCAACTGGAAAAGATGGCTAACGCGTCCGTTCCATCACGGGTCTGTCTTGTCGGCAGGGCAGGGAATTTCCGCATCAGTCACGCCAGTGGAAATTTCAGCAAGATCCATCACGGATGTTGGCGGTCTTTCGCGGAATACAAGGCGTTCACTCAGTTTGAAATTGGCGAACATTCCGGCAAGAGCGCCTGCGGCGAGCGCGATAATCGGGAAATGAACACAAAAGGGAATAAAAAAGAAAAGGAGATAAACAGTGCCCCGGTTCAGCAGAAAACCCAGACTGTTGGCGGACAGAAATCGGAGCCACTGCAGAAAAGGGTGGTCATGACGTCCGACATCGCCAAACGTCCAGAAGCGGTTCGCCATCCAGTTCAGTGTGGCGGCAACAAAATAAGCGGCGAGAACAGCAGCATTCAGCCCGATAATATCGCGGAGGGCGTAAACGGTTCCTGCGTCCCACATGAAGCCCAGCGCTCCGACCATCCCGAAGCGAAACAACCGTAGCAGCGATTTTTTCTTGCCGCTTTGAGGTGTCTGCGGAGAAAGGGGTGGTGCGAACTCGGACATGTAAGAAATCCGACCAGACGTGTGAATGGGCTTAACGAAAAAAGGGTGCCTGAAAAGGCACCCTTTCTCGTAGCGTTTCCTGAAAGATCCAGAAACCGGGATCAGTGCAGGATGATTTCCACGCGACGGTTCTGCGGCTCACGTGTGTTCGCGCCCGTCGGAACCAGCGGATGCTCTTCACCGTAACCGTGAATGTCGATAGCGGAAGCCGGGACGCCGTCACGGATCAGCTCAGCCTTGACGCTGTTCGCACGACGGATCGACAGACCCATGTTGTACTTCGCACCGGAAGCGCCACCACGAGCCGACGAGTTGTCGGTGTAGCCGTTGACTTCAATGCGCGTCGTCTGGACGTGCGTGGAAGCCTGAGCTGCCTCGGCAACGATCTGGCGAGCACGAGCCGTCAGGTTCGACTTATCCCAGTCGAAGAAGACGAGATATGTGCGAGCCGGCGTCGGAGCAGGCGGAGCAACATAGGGCTGAGCCGGCGGCGGCGGCGGAGCCGTATCGAACGCGTAGCGCAGACCCACGATGAACTGGTGGTTGAAGCGCTGATCGAAGTTCACGTGACCTGTGTGAACGCCGGACTGGTTCCACGTCGTGGACTGATAAGCCCCATCCGTGAAGGTCTGGCCGATCATGCGGTATTCGGTCGTGACCTGCAGACCCGGAACGCCCGTGTCGTAAGCCGCACCGACGATGCCCTGGTAAGCAAAGCCACCGTTCGTGCCACCAAGGCGGCTACGGTTGCCATTGCTGAAGCGGGTATCAGTCGGGTTGTAATGCTGCCAGAGATAACCGGCACCAACACCGACGAACGGTGTAACTGGCGCATCGATACCGAACTGCTTCAGATCGATGTCATACAGAACGTTGACCAGGCCGCCATAAGACTGGTCGCTGCCGCGGGTCTTACCGCTTACGCCAGTGTAGTTGCGGTGATTGATCTCGGAGTAGTTATAAACACCCTCGACCTCAACGCGCAGACCATTGCCGAAGCCCCAGCCAAACGCACCGAAACCGGTGAAGCCGTTCTGATGACGGTACTTGCTGTGGGTGTCGTTGCCCATCGTGTTGCTACCGCCGGACATGGCGCTGGCAGCCGTATTGGCATGCTGGGTCTGCGTAAGATCATAACCGCCACCGAGATCAACATACGGACCGGTGATGGTTGTGGCGGAAGCAGCCACAGGGGCTGCCGCCATAAGGGTGGTTGCGAGTAACGCAGTGCGGAGACGCATTTTTTCGTCCTCATTTCTCAACTGTTTGGGCTGAAACCAGACGTTCGGTTCCCTGCCCCTACAGGCTGTCTAAAAGCCCTATAAAACGATGGGTTCCGGTAATGGAACCCATCTGAGGGGGCTTTCGGCGATTACACGCCATAAGCGTGCTTTATTTGCAACAGTTCATTCCGGGAGCACGAACAAACTATTGCAGTAAAACGATGATTAACGTCGGTCCTTCTGTGGAGGAACCGCGCAAAACGGCCACTCATTTCGGGGTCGGCAAATTACCGAAAAGCTTTCAGACGTCAGTCCCCCGACTGGTTTCTGGCAGCATCGCGTCGGGCGCACATCCATCGTCCACAAGGACATCATGGACTGCCTGCGCCTGAACATCCCGGCAGGTAAAGGCCTGACCGATTCCACGCACCAGCACGAACGTGAGCTTTCCGTCCTGCATCTTCTTGTCCCGCGTCATGTGGTCAAGAAGAGTCCGCGCAGCGAAGGGCCGACCAAGCTGGGAAATGCGGGAAGGCATCTCCAGGGCGTCGAGATGGGCGGTCAGCCTGTCGAGGTCCTCCTGCGGGCAGTAGCCGAGGCGCACCGAGAGCATGAAAGCAAGACGTAGCCCGATTGAGACAGCCTCTCCATGCAGGAGACTGCCGTCATATCCCATTTCGGCCTCAAGAGCATGTCCGAATGTGTGCCCGAGGTTGAGAAGTGCGCGACCGCCTTCAGCTTTCCGCTCGAATTCATCTTCCGTCACCACCGCTGCCTTGAAGGCGCAGGCCTTCTCCACCGCTTCGGCCAGGGTGTTGGGATCCTGCGAGAGAACGTCTTCGCCGTGCTTTTCACACCACGCAAAGAGATCAGGGTCACCGATCAGGCCGGACTTCACGATTTCGGCATAGCCAGCCTTGATCTCGCGAAGAGGGAGCGTTGCAAGCGTGGAAACGTCCGCAAGAACCACGGCGGGCTGATGGAAAGCACCGATCAGGTTCTTTCCCCACTTGGTGTTGATGCCGGTCTTGCCACCGACGGAGGAGTCGACCTGGGAAAGAAGCGTGGTCGGCATCTGCACGAACGGAAGGCCCCGCAGCGTGCTGGCCGCAACGAAACCGGCGAGATCCCCAACAACACCGCCACCGAGCGCGATAATCGCCGTCCGCCGTTCAACCTTATGCTCAAGGATGGCGTCCGTAAGGCGCTGGAACTCTTCGAGCGACTTCGATTTCTCGCCCGGCTGCACCACGAGCGACTGGACTGAGAAACCGGAATCCGAAAGCGCTTCCAGAAGCGGATGAAGATATAACTCCGCCACATGCGCATCTGAAATCACGATGGCGCGCTTCTGGGGCAGGATGGCGGAGAGAAGTGCCCCGGCCCGTTCGACCAGCCCGCTGCCGATGATTACTTCATAGGAACCGCGCTCCAGCCTGACCGGCAGGCGGCGCGGGCGATGGTTGAGGGCCAGCGCCTCAATGACGCGGGTGGTAGCGTTGTCCACGTTGTCTTCTCCACATTGCACGATGATATCGGCCTCGGCGTAGACCGGATGACGGACGACCATCAGCTGTTCGAGGATATCCCGGGGCTTCACGCCGTGCAGCAATGGTCTGTGGGTTCGCCCCGTGACGCGCTTCACCAGAATATGCAGCGGGCAGCGCAGCCAGATCGAGATCGCACGGTCGCGGATCAGCGCCCGTGTTTCCGCGTTCATGAAAGCGCCGCCGCCCGTCGCGATCACACGAGAAGGCCCATCAAGAAGGCGCTTGAGAACGCGACGTTCCCCATCACGAAACGCCTCTTCACCGTACAGCCTGAACACGTCGCTGATGGAACACCCGGCGGCACGCTCGATCTCGGCGTCGGCATCCACGAATCCGAGGCTGAGCCTCTGGGCGAGGCGGCGGCCAATTGTAGATTTTCCTGCTCCCATGAGACCGATCAGCACGATGCTGCGACCGCTCAGGGGACCGAAACCCGTATAGCTGCGCACCGCGTCAAGATTGAGCGGCAGGGCACGGACGGACGTCGGTGTGGGGGGAGGCTGCGCCGGCTCTGGGAGAGTCGTGTGCCTCCGGTCTGAGAAGGATGGGCGTGACATGATTTTCATCGTAACATAGAGCGAGCAAACACACGCAATGCTCGGAACGCAGTCGCATCGGATGGCTGCGTGGCAGGAAGAATAGAGGCACGAATGCGCCGAATCGTCATTATCGCCGCCTGTGTCGCAGGCATCGTCATTTTTGGCGGAATTGCCGCTCTGGGAACGTCCTCCGCGCCACCGATGCAGCAGATGGTGCATAAGGATATCCCTGTTGCCTCTCTGGCTCCGGTGGTGCAGCCCGCGCCGGCTCCCACCATCATTCCACCTGCCGCTACAGCACCGGTAACGGCGCCGTCGGCCCCCTGAAGCTGTCGATGCGGTTCGGTGAATGAGACTGCTCCCATCGTCGAGAGCTTTCTGGAGATGCTGGCTGCTGAACGGGCAGCCGCGCCTGCCACGCTTGCCGCTTACAGCCGGGATCTGGAGGATTGCAGTTCACGGCTCGCTTCCGAGGGAGAGATACTGGAAACGGCCTCGGCAGCGCTGTTGCGGTGCTGGGTCGGAGAGATGACGGAAAGTGGGTTTGCCCGTCGCACAATAGCCCGTCGTATTTCCTGCATCCGCCAGTTCTATCTTTTTTTGCTCCGGGATGGCCGACGCGCGGACAATCCCGCCAGTCAGCTCGAAGCCCCGACACCGGGCCAGACGCTGCCGAAATTTCTTACGGAGTCGGAAGTCTCGGCTCTGCTGGAAGCGACCGGCACTGATGAAGCAGCATCTCCCACGCAGCAGCGACGTCTGGCTGTCGGACGCGCCGCGCTCGAACTGCTCTACTCCACAGGTCTCCGTATTTCGGAACTGCTCGGTCTGAGGCGCGATATGTTTCGTGAAGAAGCGCGCATGCTGATGGTGCGGGGGAAAGGCGGACGAGAGCGCCTTGTTCCACTTTCCGATGCGGCACGAGACGCTGTCACCACACTTCTTGAGGAAGATCGTGAGCGGCAGAGTCTCTGGCTTTTCCCCGGACGCACACCGTTGCGGGCGCTCACCCGACAGGGCTTCGACAAGATTCTTGCCGAAATCGGGGGGAGAGCAGGGATCGATTCGTCACGACTCTCGCCTCATGTGCTGCGCCACTCCTTTGCTACCCATATGCTGGCTCATGGAGCGGATCTGCGTGTCCTTCAGATGCTTCTCGGGCATGCGGATATTTCCACCACCCAGATTTACACGCATGTGCAGGCCGACCGCCTGAAGGCCGTGGTGGAAGCGCATCATCCGCTGGGGGATGGCTTCTCACAGGTAGAAGAGGGCTCAGGCAAAATGAATCCGACAAAGAAATTATGAGCCGGGACGCCTGATATGCTTGGATTTGTCCGCCAGTGTGCTATCCGCGTCAGCCATGCGTCAGTTTCTTGATTTCGAAAAGCCGGTCGCCGAACTTGAGACCAAGATCGATGGCCTGCGCACTACGGCCGCCGCAAGCGGAAATGATGGCGTCAGCATCTCCGATGAGATCGGTCGCCTCTCCGACAAGGTGGAAAAGCAACTCCGTGGGCTCTACGCCAAGCTCACGCCCTGGCAGAAAGTGCAGGTCGCTCGGCATGCGCAGCGTCCTCATACCGTCGATTACATTAAAGGGCTGATCGCGGATTTCACGCCACTGGCGGGAGATCGTCAGTTCGGCGATGACAAGGCGATCATCGGTGGTCTCGGTCGTTTCAACGGTCAGTCCGTGGTCGTGATCGGGACGGAGCGTGGGTCCGACCTCGAAACCCGGTTGCAGCATAATTTCGGCATGGCGCGACCGGAAGGCTACCGCAAGGCCATTCGCCTGATGCAAATGGCTGGTCGATTCCGTCTGCCGATTCTCACGTTTGTCGATACGTCAGGGGCCTGGCCGGGCATCGACGCCGAGGCACGAGGGCAGGCCGAGGCCATCGCCCGCTCCATTGAAACCTGCCTGACGGTTCCGGTTCCGATCGTGGCGACCGTCATCGGTGAGGGTGGATCAGGGGGTGCTGTCGCGCTTGCGACCGCGGACCGCGTCCTGATGCTCGAAAACGCCATCTATTCCGTCATTTCACCGGAAGCATGCGCCTCGATTCTCTGGCGTGATCCGAAGCAGGCCTCCACTGCGGCGGAGGCCCTGCGTCTGACGGCTCAGGATCTGCGCAAGTTCGGGCTGATCGACCGGATCATCGAAGAGCCGGTGGGTGGCGCGCAGCGCGATCCCGCGACCATGCTCGAAAGCGTGGGGAAGGCTATTGCTGAAGAACTTATGCCGCTGTTGAGCGAAACGGCTGTCACGATCATCGCTCAGCGCCGTGAGAAATTCCTCGCCATGGGGCGTAGCACGATCAGCTGATCCGGTTTTCTTCTGATTTGTATCACAGGCGCGGATGTCACTGACTTCCGCGCCTGTTTTTTAGAACGCCCTCAGGGTTTCGGTTCGCCCTCGACAGGTGTTTCACCCGTGGCCGCGATGAGGCTGCGAATCTGGGCAGCCGCCCCGTCGAGATGCTCCACATTGGTCCCTTTGGCGACGAGGGCCACGCCCCGTCTTCCATCCTCCCGACGGAACGGATAGGAGCCCAGATCCAGATCGGGATAGCGATCCTGAACCGCCTCCAGCGCAGCAGCAATGGCGCTCTCATAAAGACCGAGTGCGTGCCATGTGCGTGAGGTAACAGGGGTTCCCTGCTTCAGATTGGGTCGAACCGACTGGAACATGGCCTGCATGATAGACGGCACGCCCGCCATGACGTGCACATTTCCAATGGAAAATCCGGGCGCGATGGAAACGGCGTTCGTAATGGGCATCGCACCGCGCGGCATCATGGCCATGCGCTGACGGGCCGAAGTGAACTGATCCGTGCCGTAATGGGTTTTCAGAAGCGCTGCACTTTCTTCATGCAGTTCCAGAGGAACGCCAAAAGCCTCGGCGACGCAGGAGGCGGTGATGTCATCGTGAGTCGGGCCGATTCCGCCGGTGGTGAACACCTGGTCGTAACGTGCCTTCATCTCGTTGATGGTGCCGATGATGGTCTCCCGTATATCGGGAATGATCCGGACCTCTTTCAGCGGTGCGCCGATTTCACCGAGTCCGAGTGCGAGAAAGCGGATATTGGCATCCTGCGTGCGGCCCGAAAGAATTTCGTTGCCGATCACGATAAGGGCGGAGGTGGGGCTCATGAGGTGGAATCCGGTTCTTGAAAGCGATCCTGAGAGAAAAACGAATAAGCTATTTCAGAGAAGGTCGCGGAGAAATGGGATGATTGGCAAGTCCGCGGGCGGCATGGGATAGCGGGCGAGATCATCTGCCGCCACCCATGCGAGTTTCTGTCCTTCACGCCCTTCCGGCTCGCCTTGCCACTGTCGGCAGAGATAGACGGGCATCAGCAGATCGAACGCATCGTAACTGTGCGACGCGAAAGTGAAAGGGGCAAGGCAGGCCCGACTGACGTCAACGCCCAGCTCTTCCTGAAGTTCGCGAACCAGTGCGGTTTCAGGCGATTCCCCAGCCTCCATCTTGCCGCCGGGAAACTCCCACAGACCAGCCAGTGTCTTGCCTTCCGGCCTTCGGGCCAGAAGCACCCGATTGCTGGCGTCGATCATGGCAGCAGCGGCGACGAGCACCAGACGGCGGGGCTTGGCCGGTTCTGAAGTTTGCGTGGGGGAGGGTGTCGTCTCCTTCTTGCCGGCAGAATCGAAATCCTCACGCCGCGCCTGGAAAATGAGAACCGGCACCTTGCCGCCACGGGCCAGAAAATCCTGAGTCCCCGTATTGTTTTTCCTAAAACCGAGCTTGCTCAGCACCGCGACGGAAGCGAGGTTATCCTCTGCTACGGTGGCGGTGACTGCCTCGATGGGAAGATTGGCGAAGGCCCACCGGCAGATCCGTCCGGCGGTGAGACTGGCAATACCCCGGCGCCAGTGTTCGCGGCCGATCCAGTATCCCAGAGCCCCCCGGAACACGCCATCCACCCGGCTGATCGTTATGCCAATGCACCCGATGACAGCACCCTCGGGGCTGACGATCGCAAAATGATAGGCACCGCCTTCATGTGCCTGCCGGATCGTGCTGTCGATCCAACGCTCGGCAAGGTCGCGGGGGTAGGGGAATGGCAACCGGCTGAGCATCCGGATGACATTCCAGTCATTGACCTGCGTATGAACGGCAGTCGCGTCCCCCGGCTCAAGAGCGCGCAGAGTATAAACGCCAGCCGTCAGTGTGGGCGTTTCAGCCGGGAATGTTGTGGCCGCCACGATGCTTTCAGGAAGCGGCTGGTGAGGATGAGGACTCTGGTTTGCGCTTGCGATGCGGACGACGTTTGCGCTTGGGCGCTTCTGCCGGCGTGGCAGCGGCGCGTCGCCCTGCAACAACGGGTGCTCCAGCATCATCAGCGGGCGTGGTCGTCTTTTTAATAATCACCGTTTGCGGGGCTGTCTTCTCAGCCGTTCTTGCCGCAGGCACGGCGTGTTCGGCAGGTGAGGTGGGCTTAGCCACCTCCGGCACGATCCCGGATTCAGCCAGCAGGCTGCGAAGCGCATTGATGACCGGGAACACTTCCAGATTGTGGTCGCCGCCCAGCTCTTTCCATGCCTGCTGCTCAAGCTCTACGATCTCGCGGTCTTCCGCGAAGATGCGCTCGGTAAAGGCGACGAGGAACGGCCATGCCAGATCGAGCAGGCCCGGAATGCCCGGGCGCTTCACGGACAGCAGACCGAACGTGCGGTTCGTCAGCTGATCCTTGTCCTGCGGCGTATAGGCGATCCAGAGATCCATCACCGGGTCTTCGTCGCCCGTCTTGATATGCAGCGTCTGGTAAGGATAGGTCGTGCGGATCGTCATGACGTCGCGATCGGCGAATTTGGCGGAGGCATCGCGCCGTTCGCCAAAGATCAGCGCCTCGCCGAGAGGCTGCTTGCCGCTGGTCCGGGCGAAGGAATAACGGGCCTCGACCAGTCCGGGCTCACGTCGCTGCCCGAGGAAGCGCGGGCGCATCTGACCCATCTGCTTCATGTGCATGAACTGATGGTTCATATCCATCAGGTTCTCATGCATGAAACTGTAGTGGCAGCCGACTTCCTGACCGAAACGGCGGGTCTTGTAGGCAGAGTTATCCACCTGAGCGAGCATGGCGGGAATCTGGACGGTTTTCGCTTTTTCAGGATCGCCGGGAAATACGAAAATCAGGCCATCCTGTTCGAGCACCGGAAAAGTGCGCACACCGTTTGGCAGCTTTCCCTTGCCCAGATACGGGACGTCGATGCAGCGACCGGAGCGGCCATAGGCCCAGCCATGATAGCAACACTGCACTGACTGGCCACAGACCCGGCCCTTGCTGAGCGGAACCTGGCGGTGGGCGCAGCGGTCTTCCAGCGCGAAAACCGATCCTTCTTCCGGACGAATGAGCGCAATCGGCTCACCCGCATAGCGCACGGCCAGGGTTTTCCCGCGTTTGAGATTTCGTGACCAGGCGACCGGGTACCAGAAATCAGGGTCGCAATGAACGCGTCTCAGATCGACTTTCGGGCCGTCCTTCACGGTGGACGCCATCTCAGTGACGGTGTCCGTAAGTTCGTCGGGATGCGGTGAGAAATCGGTCTCGACTGACTGGTCCATCGTGCCTCTGCTTGCGCTTCACATCGCCTCGTTTTCCCTCATCCGCAGCAGGCTTGCGGTGGGAACGGGTCATGAAAGTCTATATCATCAGTAAGGTACTGTCGAAGTGAGACAGATCAAGAGGATGCCGATTTCCGGCCTTTCCCATTTGCCCCCGCCATCCCTTCAGGCAAGGGGCGACCGGGCAAACGTCCGGCCTGCCCCGTGTGGTCGCGTTCTGCCCAGCAACCATTTGTCACGATTGATTCTTATCTTCCTGCAGGGTTGCCGTCAGATCGTCGATGAACTGCGCGGCCACGCGACCCGACCGGTTGCCACGTGTTACGGCCCATTCATTGGCGCGGGCACAGAGTTCTTCATCGGATATCGGCAGATTCCGCTCTTTCGCATAGGCGCGCACCATCTCGAAATAAACGTCCTGCGCGCAGACATGAAAACCGAGCCAGAGACCGAAACGGTCGGAAAGAGAGACTTTTTCTTCCGTCGCTTCAGAAGGATTGATGGCGGTGGCCTGTTCATTCTCGATCATATCGCGCGGCATGAGGTGGCGCCGGTTGGATGTCGCATAGAACAGAACATTGGTCGGCCGCCCGGCGATGCCACCATCAAGAACGGATTTCAGCGCCTTGTAATCCCGGTCCTCCTTCTCGAAAGAGAGGTCGTCGCAGAAAATGATGAAACGGCGGGGTGATTCGCGCAGTAACGCCATCAGTTCCGGAAGCGATCCAAGATCCTCGCGTTCTATTTCCACCAGAATAAGGTGGGCTCCCGTCGGTTTGTCCCTGTTGACGGCCGCGTGGCAGGCTTTGACCAGAGAAGATTTACCGGTGCCGCGTGAGCCCCAGAGCATTGCGTTGTTGGCTGTCAGCCCATCGGCGAAATGACGGGTGTTGCTGACAAGAGCCTGTTTCTGTGAGTCGATACCCTGCAGCAGCTCCATCGGCACATGAGAGACTGAGGGGACGGGCATCAGGCGACCGCGCTCAGGTTGCCATATGAAGGCATCCGCGACCTCAAGCCCTTCCAGTTTCGCAGGGGCGGGGGAGAGGCGCTCGAGCGCGGAGGCAATGCGATCGAGAAGAGGCAGCAGGTCAGTCGTCATGGCGTTCTCCGAAACGGGGCGGAACAGTTGACGTGGCGCGCCCGGAATCTATGGTCCCGGCCTATCAGCGGGCCATCGCGGCACGCAACCCGTCAGACGAAAAGTTACCGTAGATGAGCGATTTTCTGATTTCCCCGGCCTACGCCCAGAGCGCGGCCCCTGCGGGCGGCATGTCCAGCATTGTCCAGTTTCTGCCTTATGTGCTGGTTTTCGTCATCTTTTACTTCCTCATGATTCGTCCCCAGCAGACGAAACAGAAGAAGCTGAAGGAAAAACTCGCCAGCCTGCGTCGTGGCGACAGGGTCGTGACCGCAGGCGGTATCCTTGGCGTGGTCCGCAAGGCCAGCCCGGAGATGGATGAAATCGAGGTCGAGATCGCCCCGACCGTGTCCGTCCGTGTTCTGCGGTCCACCCTGTCCACAGTCGTCGCCAGTGACACAAAGCCTGCAAACGACACTGAAGCCTGACATTTCGGGCAACTGATGGACCGTTTCGTTCTGGCGGAGCGGTCCGTTTTATGCGCGTTGTCTGATCGTCTTTCTGTCAGATCGTAATCAACGCACCAGTTTTCAGGCTGCCTCGTCCGTCCGCTTTCGCCTTCAAGCTGAAGCCGGACGCACATCCTGCGCTCCGTTTATTCCCCTCAGCGGAGGCGGCGGACTTTAGTTGTTTCGCGCCAGCTTTCCATCAGCGCCACGACGATTCCGGCTGCTGAACCGCTACCGAGCCAAACCACCACACCTTCCGCATGGGCCAGCCGCCAGGACAGGATCAGGCCCGTGATCGGACACACAAGCCTCGTAGCTTGCAGGATACGCCGCATCGCGGGTGATGGCGTCCAGTCGCGGCGTCTTTGCCAGCTTGTCTGGAGGCGTGCGTGGCAGACGAATGCCAGAACCCAGAGTTCGGAAGATCCCATGAGAGACAGGTCCAGAGCATTCATGATGCCACTCCTGCGGAAAATGTCGTGGGCGACGCAGGTGGACTGGTCATTTTGCGCACGAGGACCCGGCGCAGATGGAAAGCCATAAGTCCCAGAAGGCACGCCGTTGCGTCCACAGCGAGATATACGGTCTGATCCTGACCGTTCATCCACTGCCAGCGTGTTGCAATATCGAGAAGCGGGAGCAGGATCAGCAGCGCGGCCAGTAGGGTCGCCTGTTCCATCCATCCACGGAGGATATGCTTTTCGCCGCCACGCCCCATTCCATGGATAGCCATGATGGCCCAGACGACAAACAGGGCGGACGTTTCGATTTCAAGGCGGGACGACAATGAGGCAGGGAGAAGCCTGTTCATCCACAGAACACTGGCGCAGGCCACAGGCATCCCGAGAACCGTTCCAACGGTCAGGCCCTCGGCAAGATTCATGGCGAGCGACGGGCGCGCGGCTGCCGTCCTGCGTCGTTTGAGAAGAAACATGACCAGTCCAGTGGCGAACATCACATATCCGGCCATGCCCGATACGAAATAGAGCCAGCGGACGGTTGCCGGGGCCCATCGCGCCATATGTAAGCCACTGAGGAACTGGGATGTACGCGAGACGGGACTGCTTTTGCGGACAAGCTTCATTCGCTCGCCTGTGACCCGGTCGTAGTCGATGTGATCGCGCGTTATGCGGATTTCACTGCTGTCTGCGCGATAGACGCTGACCGCTTTCCCGGAAAACTGCATGAAACCAAGGCTATTCTCACCAAATTCACTGACAGCATCCGCCACTATCGGAGCAAGCGGGGGCAGCGGTGCCGGCTTGAATTTCGGTGGTCCCCGGTCGGGTCGTTCGGTGGCGGTGGCAGGGAAGAAGCGATTGGCGTGGATAAGAACGCCGGTATAGGGAGCCATGAACAGAAACGGCAGGAACAGCACGGCCGCGAGCACATGGGCGTCGACCCACGGGCGCGGGCTCGTCGCGCGAGGACGGAACACGACAAGGTTCGGCAGCAGCGATTTCAGATGGATGATCACACCCGACCCGAGAGTGACCATCAGGCCGATGCCAACGACCTGCACAAGGATAACGCCGAACAGACGCCCCATGTGCAGGGTGTAGTGGAAATTGAAGAAAAGCAGACCGCCAGCCGTGTCCCGCAGTGGGATGACCGCGCCGGTTTCGGGGTCATATGCGGTCGACTGGACGACATCATGGTCCATATGGGTGACACGCAGGACTGGATCCCGGGACGATGGCAGCGACATGAATACGCGGTGATGCAGGTCTTCCTGCGTCGCGATTTCCCGTGAAGCCGCTTCCAGTGCGGCCGGTCCGGGTGTCAGTGTCGCGATGTGCGGCATTTCCGGCTGCATCCAGCGTGTCAGTTCCGTGTCGAACACTGCCAGCGCACCGGTGGCGAAAATCCCGACCAGAATCAAACCGGCCACAAAGCCGATCCATGCGTGCAGCCAGCCCATCCGGCTCCGCAGGGAGGGAGCCGGGAGGCTTCCGCAAGGAGGGGTGGTTTTCATGGTGCGCCGAGTGCCGCGAAGGGGAGGGTGACGAGCAGCACGGCCACGATCACCGCCGCGCCCGCGAGCAGGCCGCGGATGAGGGTTCTGGCCGCGAAGAGTGTCAGAATGACGATCGGCATGGCGCCGATGGCCTCAGCCTGAGCTACGAAAAACGCATCCGGAGGTGATCCGTGAAAGAGTCGCGGGAGAAGCGTCGTGATGGCAAGCCCTACGGGATAGGCGAGCGCCAGCGCGATCAGAAGGCGCGGAATGAAGCGGGGCTGTGCGGACATTAGGCGCCATCTCTGCAAATGCGAGTAATTATCATTTGCTTACGTTTACCACGTGCCTCTGTAAAGAGGGGAGCACATGAAGAGCGATTCGGAGAGAAGCGTTCCCATGAGGAAAGCTGTCAGCGGCCTTGCGAGTTTCCGTCTTCCTCTCTTCCCGGGATTGGCCGATGTAGGACAAACCTTTGTCTCTGGAGAGGTTCATGAATACTCGCATTCTGCTCGCGTCCGCTTTCGTCGCCGCGACCACTCTGGCTCATCCCGTTCTGGCTGCTCCGGTAACGGCGCGGCAGGTCGATAAGGATTATAGTCAGCTTTCCCGCGACGGTCTTCGGGCTTTCGCAGATGTGGATGTCGCCCGCAAGGCGATCCTGGCCAAGGACAAGGCCACCGCGACGGATGCTCTGGCCGATGCGAACCACACCCTTGAGCGTGCTGGAAGCGATAATCGCCAGTTCCTGAAGGCCGAAATCGACCTGCATCCCGCGCAGGCCGTGCCTGAAGGCCATTCCGGCAGACTGCCTTCTTCCACGGCGCAGGATGCGCCTGTTCTGTGGCTGCCGATCCTTGGTGAATATATGATTGCACCGCAGTCCGATAAGACGCCGGGGCAGAAACAGGCCGTCACCGAGGCGAACGACCTGCTGAAGAAGGGCAAGACGAGGGACGCCGCTGTCGTTCTGCAGAAAGCCGGTGTGGATGTTCAGTTCG
The DNA here is from genome assembly GCF_011516755.1 of Acetobacter conturbans. Classification (GTDB taxonomy): domain Bacteria; phylum Pseudomonadota; class Alphaproteobacteria; order Acetobacterales; family Acetobacteraceae; genus Acetobacter; species Acetobacter conturbans. The sequence goes on from NZ_WOSY01000004.1 coordinate 259,332, forward strand.
TGCTGGCCCTTGCTCCGCAGCAGATGTTCACGGCGGATGTCTATCGCGCTTCTGTTTTGTTCGAAGGCGGCAAGACTGATGAAGCCGTGGCGGCCCTGACGGATGGTCTGGAGTCGCTCCGCTTCGTCAGTCAGGATAATGTGCTTGCATCGTCCAAGGTAAGCCGTCAGGCGTCTTCAACGACTGCCGCACCGACGACTGCCGCACCGACGACTGCCGCACCGACGACTGCCGCACCGACGACTGCCGCACCGACGACTGCCGCACCGACGACTGCCGCACCGACGACTGCTGGCCAGTAAAGCGCAGAGCGGACGGGAGCGGGCAGCGGCTCGTTCCCGTCACAGAAAGCGGTGCATCACCAGCGCGTCCACCAGACCAAGTGTCGGGTGGGCGAAGGCCTGCGGGATGCGGCCCACGGTCGCGAACCCCAGACGACTCCAAAGCCTCACTGCCCGTTCGTTGGTCGCAACGACGAAGTTGAACTGCATGGCGCGGAAGCCGTGCTGCTGCGCTCTGATGACGGCATCTTCGCACATCCGCCCGGCGATCCCTTTTCCTCGGGCGGCACTGTGGGTCATGAAGGCTGCATTGCAGACATGGGCGCCTCCGCCAAGCTGATTGGCCCGGAGATAATAGGAACCCAGAATCGTTCCATCGTCCTGTTCCAGAACGAAAGTTTCCCTGTCCGCACCCAGCCAGTAGGCGAGGGCCGCTTCCTGTGTCATGCGGGGATCAAGCGCATAGGTCTCGCCTGCCCGGATTGTCGGCTCAAGAATGTGCCAGAGAGCAGTTTCATCACCTGCCCGCACAGGGCGGATGCTCAGGATGTCCGTGCCCACTGGGATCAGGCCTTTTTCCGTCGCCGGTTCAGCCGCTGGCGCATACTGGCGAGGGCGCTGGCCAGATCCAGCACGCCGAACACCTGTAGCCCCAGCAGATAAAGCAGTCCCCCCAGAGGCACTTCGATCGTCAGCAGGACACCCAGCCATAGGGTGACGTGCTGCGTCGGCATCGGAAGGAAGCTGTTGAGACCACACAGGGCCAGCGCCATGACGACGGAGGCAGCGGCCATCAGTCCGAGCCGACCGAAAGTCGAGGCTTCCGGACGCAGGGCATCCCGACGGATGAGCAGGGAGGACAGGATGCAGACATTCAGGATGGCTGCGAGGCTGCTGGCGAGGGGCGGTCCCACATGCACCAGTGGCTTCATGAGTAGGAGGTTGAGAATCAGGTTCACGGTCAGGGTAAAGAACCCGATCTTGACGGGCGTGGAGGTGTCGCCGCGTGCGAAGAAAGCGGGGGACAGCACCTTGATCAGCACGAAAGCAGGCAGCCCCAGCGCGTAAGCTCGCAGCGACTGGGCGGAAAGGGCGGCCTCGTGAAGCGTGAAGGAGCCGTGAGCGAACAGGAACTGCATGATCGGCGTGGCGAGGACGAGCAGTCCGGCCATGGCGGGCAGTGTGAGCATCAGCACATAATCCAGAGCCTTGTTCTGGGTGGCATGGGCTGCTTCCTGATCATCGGCGGCCAGATGTCGCGTCAGGACCGGCAGAAGCGTCGTGCCTGCTGCGGCTCCAAGAACGCCGAGCGGAAGCTGGTTCAGGCGATCCGCGAAATACATCAGCGAGACGCTGCCCGCCGGGAGCAGGGTCGCGATGATCGTGTCGATGGTGAGGTTGATCTGCGTGACGCCGCTTCCAATCAGACCCGGCAGCATTCTGCGGCCAAGCAGGCGGATCTGGGGGGTAATGCGTGGTGGCAGCGGCGTGAGGTCGAACCCGGCGCGTCGGGCGGCCAGCATCAGCAGTCCGAGTTGCACGAAACCGGAGAGAGTCACGCCCCACGCTGCGGCATGAGCGACGCTCGGCATGAAGGGGGTGGCGAACAGAACTGCGGCGATGCCCACGATATTGAAGGAAAGATAGGCAGCCGCCGCCATGCTGAAGCGGTGCAGTCCGTTCAGGACGCCTGACACCAACGCGGCCGCGCAGATCAGCACGAGATAGGGAAAGGTGATGCGACTGAGCGTGACAGCCAGATCATAGCGGTCGCTGTTCTCGGAGAAACCGGGCGCGATGACCCGCAGGATGCCCGGCATGAAGATCTCGCCCAGCACGCAGAGAATGACCAGCCAACTCAGAAGTACGCCGAACACCTGTCGTGCCATCGTACGGGCGCGCTCTTCCCCGTCGGTCGTCAGCGCCGAAGAAAACAGAGGCACGAAGGCGGCATTGAACGCACCTTCGCCGAACAGGCGACGGAACATGTTGGGGAGGCGGAAAGCCACCTGATAGGCGTCCTGCATCGCTCCTGCTCCCATGAAGGCGGCAAGAAGCTGGTCACGGACAAGACCGAGAATACGGCTGAGCATCGTCCAGCCGCCAACAGTGAGAAAACCCTTGAGCATAAGCGCTTATAGGGGTGTCAGAGGGGGAGCGGGAAGAGAGGTTCGTGCGCTATCGCATGAAATAAAGAGCCCTCGTCGCCGAGGGACCGCACGTCCTCCCGCGTTCGCATGAGAGGAAACGAAAAACGAAGGTTTTTCGATGACGAAATCGCTGATAGATTTCGGTTCTTTCAGTGATTGCGCGACATCAAGAGAGCGCTCGGAAGCGATATCATGCGGCAGATCAAACGTTCTCCCATCAGCACCATAGCCGTCGTCAGAATCCTGGCGGTCACGGTCGGCGTGCTCATGCTTCTCTCCGCGCTTCGTTTTGCGACAGCACTTCCCGATGTCATGCCGGGAAATGCCGCTGGCATGCTCGCTCTCGTGACCCTTGGCACTCTTCTTATTGTGGGCGCGATCTGGCTCGGGATCTGAGGATCGCCGCACAGTATTTTCAGTGAGTTTTGTTTGACGGGCTGCCCACCACAGCGAATTTTCTGGCCGTTACGCATGTTTTGAATACATCCACCGGTCGTGGGCTTCCGGCCAGCGAAACGGCCTCATCCGGCGACCCTGCCGTTTCCAGCGTAGCGGATGGCGTCCGGGTGAAAGCGTCCAGAACGGCGCTCATGGCCGTCGGAGTAAGGGGGGCTGACAGGGTTGTCCCGTCCAGAGCGGTCATTTTCAAAGTGCGGGAGAACGAGCCAGCGGAAAGCGTCGTGGAAACGGACTGTCCTTTTGAAAAGGCCGCGTCCTGCGGGCTGGTGCGGATTTCCATGCCGTGCATATCCGCACGGAACTGAATTTTCAGTCCGCTGGCGTTGAGAATGCAGGCATCCGTGTGAGCCCCGCCGTCCGATGAATGATGCAGCGCGACCCACCGACCGTCCATCATGTCCGGAATGGTCACGGCTTCCTGCGCCTGTGCCATGGGGCAAAGAAAGAAGCTCAGGGCCAGACACAGTTTCCGCATGATTTTCTCCGTAAAAATATCCGGAGAAACCTAACCTTTTTCAGGATGTCCCGACAGGCGCAGGGGAGAGAGGGCAGCTCACGGGTTTCTGGAATGGCCATGGTGCACGTAGTCGCCGGGGCGAGAAAGTTGGCAATCCAGCCGAAGACGCAACATCAAACCCTGCCGTTATCCAGCAAGGTTTTCGTTGGTGGTCAACCTTGTTACTTCCGAAATCGGCTACGATTGCCCCTCAGGGAATCAGCGGTGCTGCGTGGAAGATTCCTGCGCATGTTCCGCTTCCACTTTCGAGGCAACCAGAACCGCGATGAGGCCGTTTGAGACGAAGCGTGCAATGCGCGTGACCATGGCAAGGCTCCTGACTTTGAATGTGGAGGTGGCCGTTGAGGCTCACCTTACATTCTCAACGCGCCCAGGTAAATGAAGTTCACATGCCAGACATGAAAAATACACATATCAAGGCCGGTTTGCGTCATAGCATGTCCAGCAACAGCCGGGTGGTCGGCAGAATATCGTCTCTTCTGCTCCATGCGGCCTTCATCGGGTCCGGGACAAGCTCAAGACGGTCATACTCGCGGTTGGCGTGGGAGGCCCATCGTTCGTGCACAGCCGTAAAAGAAAGAGGCGTTATGAGTGGAACCCCCACATCTACAATGCGCGTTCTTCCATGAATGACAGCCAGCCGAGGCACACCCACCGTCAGTTCGGAGGGCGAAAGCCCCAGCTCTTCCTCCGCTTCGGCCAGAATCTGTGCGGCCAGTGACACCTGATTGTGCGACACCTGATTGTCTTCTGTTCTCGCTTCGACCGTCCCGGCCGGAGGCGACTGCCAGAAGCCGCCGAGATAGAGCGATGCCGGATTTCTGCGGGCAAGAATCAGACCGTCCGCACAGCGCAGAAGCCCGCAAACAGCCAGTTGATGAAGCGGACGCTCACCAAAAATCAGGGGCTCCGTCATCTGCGCCAGAGCCAGCCGGTATTCCGTCCAGTGACCCGTGATGCGGTCCGGTGCGATCTGGTCGGCACAGAAGATACGGCCGTTGAAAAGTCGGGGACGGGCGGCGCGGGCTCTCGTCCAGATCGCGTCGATCCGGGCTTCCGTTTCGGCGGCCAAGACCGGACGATTTTGCGTTACGACAACAGACAGATGTGGCGACAGACTCACGCTGCGCCAGTCAGTCAGGTCCGAAGGCAGGGTGAATGACGGTAAAGTGGAGGATGAAGCGTCAGGCATTTCGGACCTTGAAAGTCATTGATCTGTTTGCGTGGCAGATATCAGCGCGCATAAAGGATTTTGATGAAGTTTTTTTTGGATCGTAACGAAATAGGGGGTGTCAGGCCGCCGAGAGCTGAGCTTTAATCTCTTCACGACCGATCTGGAAAGATGACGATGACGCTGAACGTCGCTCTGACTCACAAGACCACCTACGATTACGATCGTCCCGTCATGATGGGGCCGCAGGTCATACGCCTGAGGCCCGCTCCGCACGCGCGGACCAACGTGCTGTCCTATGCTCTGACCATCGAGCCGAAACCGCATTTCATCAACTGGATGCAGGACCCGTCAGGCAACTGGCAGGCGCGGGTCGTTTTTCCGGAACGCGTGACGCATTTCCACGTCACGGTCGATCTCGTTGCCGACATGGCGACCATCAATCCGTTCGACTTCTTTCTTGAACCGGAGGCCGAGGCCTGGCCGTTCACCTACGATCATGTTCTGGATCAGGAACTCGCTCCCTATCGCAACAAGGAGCCGGTCGGGCCATTGCTCAAGGGCCTGATCGCGGAGGTGCCGAAAGAGAAGCAGCATACGGTGGATATGCTGGTGGCACTGAACCAGTCGGTACAAAAACGTATCGGCTACATCGTGCGCCTGGAGCCGGGAGTCTGGTCACCGGAAAAGACCCTTGGAGAAGGAAAGGGCTCGTGCCGTGACAGTGCGTGGCTGCTTGTCCAGCTTCTCCGCAATCTCGGTTATGCCGCCCGCTTCGTGTCGGGTTACCTGATCCAGCTCGTCGCAGACGAAAAGCCGCTGGAAGGACCGTCCGGCCCAACGTCCGACTTCACCGACCTGCACGCATGGGCGGAAGTCTATCTCCCCGGTGCCGGCTGGATCGGTCTGGATGCGACCTCCGGCATGATGACGGGCGAGGGGCATATCCCGCTCGCATCGACGCCGGAGCCCAGCTCCGCCGCGCCGATTTCGGGGGCTATGGAGGTTTGCGAAACGGAATTCGGCTTCGACATGCAGGTGCAGCGTGTCGCCGAAACACCGCGCACCACCAAGCCGTATGACGAGCAGACGTGGGAGACGATTCTCTCGGCGGGTGAGGTGGTCGACAAGCAGCTTCAGGCGGGAGATGTCCGCCTGACCATGGGTGGCGAGCCCACCTTCATCGCTGCTGATGACATGGATGCGCCGGAATGGAACATCGAAGCTCTCGGTCCGACCAAACGCGCCTACGCCAATCGTCTGCTGCGTCGCCTCATGCCGCTCTGGTCGGCGGGCGCGACCTACATGACGTTGTTCGGCAAGCATTATCCGGGTGAGCAACTCCCCCGCTGGGCTTTGACCTGCTTCTGGCGGCGGGACGGTGAACCTGTATGGCTGAACCGTGAGTTGCTGGCCTCGGACGACGATACCGATAACGCCACCGAACACGATGCCCGACGGTTCGCCCAGGCGCTCGCGCGGAAATTGCAGATCGATCCTGAGCTGGTCACTCCGGCTTATGAGGATATTCACTACTATCTCTGGAAAGAGCACCGGCTTCCGGCCAACGTGCTCGCCGAAGATTCCAAGCTGAACGATCCGCTCGAACGTGAGCGGCTGGCCCGCGTCTTCGATCGTGGTCTGGCCCGTGAAGCCGGGTCGGTTCTGGCGTTACGTGCGGGCGTGCAGGACGGTGTGCGGCGCTGGCAGTCAGGTCGCTGGTTCCTGCGCGGAGACACGATCTTCCTTGTTCCCGGCGATGCATCCATAGGCTTCCGGTTGCCTCTGGAGAGCCTGCCGTGGGCGGACAATGACCATATCGACCATGAGTTTCCGGTCGATCCGTTTGCACCGCATCCGAAACTGCCGCCGCATCCGGTCTTCGCCCGCCGCTCGGCTACGCCTTACGGTGCGAGCGTGCCGGACCTCGTCAGCCGCTCCGGCCTGCCGTCAGAGCGCCCTCTGCCGCAACTTTCCGATCTTCCGGCGCTCCCGCCTTATCCGGTGCGCAAGCCATGGCGCATCAGCACCGATAAAGCACTCGCCGAGCATCTGCTGGAGACCGACCGCGAAGAGCCGGACGTCGTTCGCACCGCACTCACCGTGGAGGCCCGGGGCGGAATCCTGCATGTCTTCTTCCCGCCGCTTTACGCTGTCGAGGACTGGCTGGATCTCTGTGCCGCCGTTGAGGCCACGGCAGCCGAGACCGGTCGCAAGGTGGTGTTGGAAGGCTATGCACCCCCGCGCGATCCGCGCCTGCTGTCCTTCTCCATCACACCCGATCCCGGCGTCATCGAAGTCAACGTGCATCCGGCAGCAAGCTGGGACGAGCATGAAACCCGCAGCCGCCAGCTTTATGAGGAAGCGCGTGCTGTCGGGCTGACTGCGGAAAAATTCATGCTTGATGGCCGCCACGTCGGGACCGGCGGCGGCAATCACGTGGTGATGGGTGCGGCAAGGGCCGAGGACAGTCCGTTCCTTCGCCGCCCCGACCTGCTGAAGTCGTTCGCCAGCTTCTGGCACAACCACCCGTCATTGTCCTATCTGTTCAGCGGTCTCTTCATAGGCTCCAGTTCACAGCATCCCCGTATCGACGAAGCACGGCAGGACTCGTTGTATGAACTGGAAATCGCCTTCCGTCAGGTCAGCCGTGAGCACTTCACGCCGCCCTGGCTGACGGATCGCCTGTTCCGCAACCTCTTCGCCGACATAACCGGCAATACACACCGCACAGAGTTCTGCATCGACAAGCTTTACGCGCCGGAAAGCAGTTCCGGTCGGCTGGGGCTGGTGGAATACCGCGCCTTCGAGATGCCTCCGCATCACCGGATGGCGGCAGCGCAGGCGCTACTCATGCGGGCCGCGATCGCAGCATTCTGGAACAAACCTTACGAGCGCCGTCTGGTCCGGTGGGGCACGCGCCTGCATGACGACTTCATGCTGCCGCATTATGTGCGGCAGGACTTCAGTGACGCCATTGAAGAACTGCGCCAGATGGGAGCGCCTCTGGAGGCACGATGGTTTGAGCCGCATTTCCAGTTCCGCTTCCCGGAAATCGGTTCGATCACCGAACTCGGCATGACACTGGAACTCCGCACGGCGCTGGAACCATGGAATACGCTGGCTGAAGAACCGGCAGCAGGTGGCACCGCTCGGTATGTGGACAGTTCCGTCGAGCGGGTTCAGGCGCTGGTCTCGGGCTGGGTGGATGAGCGTTACACTCTTTCATGCAACGGTCGTGCAGTGCCTCTGACCAGCACGCAGAGGCAGGGTGAGTATGTCGGTGGGGTGCGTTTCAAGGCGTGGAACCCGCCCAGTTCGCTGCATCCCACCATCGGCATCGAAACGCCGCTCGTGTTCGATATCTACGACACGTGGACAGGGCGCAGCATCGGCGGCCTGACCTATCATGTCGTGCATCCGGGAGGACGTAGCTATGACACGCGCCCTGTTAACGCCAATGAGGCCGAGGCGCGGCGTCGCATCCGTTTCTTCCCGTTCGGTCATACGGCGGGGGCGATGACGGAGCCTCGGGCCGAGCGCTCCATGGAGCAGCCGAGAACGCTCGATTTGCGGCGGTTCTGAGAGAAATTCCCCGGCAGGGCAGGTTTTTATAACTCTGCCGGGGCGTTAGGCTTTTGTTGAAAGTCCCACGTTCGGTGTGGACGAGTTGCCTGTCCCATATTGAGAATTCGGGACATCGAAAAGCGTCAGCAGGTCGCTCTGTGCGGTGGTGGCCTTGTTGAGAGTATCAAGCGCGATCTGCGCTTCAACGGTCTGCTTTATCGTTTCGCTACTCGCGGCGCTGGTCGTGGAGCCTGTGGCCGAACTGCCTTGAGTGTCCGCCCCCGGCTGTCCGTGGGTGGATTTCAGATAAGCCGCCACATTCGTGATGACGGATGAAAGAGCGGAATCGTCCGAATCCGATGTGGAGTAAGTCTCCATCTGAGACGAGAGGGAATCCAGATTAACCGCTGTCACGGACGTGCCGGTATAAATATAGGCGTAATTATGATCAGAAACAGTTGCGCCTTTAATGTCCTTCATAGGCACGCCATTCAGCAGAGTGTCTCCACTGCTTGATGTGGGCTCATCTCCATCTGTGACGGTGTATATGGGTGTATCGTCAATCATGACGCCTACTTTCATGTCACTGGCTGCTGAGACCTGAACGGTTCCTGTGTCGGACGTCATTGCGACGTTGGCGGCAGTGCTGATGTCGAGAATGAAGGATGGCTGAATCTCTCCACTGTCAAAAGCAAATTTGCTTGTCGCAAGCGTGGCTCCATTGAGATCTCCGAAATCGGAACCCGTGACGTGACCATCTCGCAGATCAGTATCGGCGGATGCCGTTTGCGTCATGATCGACAGAGTGGCGAGTGAGTCATAAGTCGTGGCGGAGATCGTCATGGATCCAACTCCATTTTCTGTAACAAAGGATTTCAGCAAATGGTTACTCATAAGCTAATTGAGTCATCGGAAGTTTCTGGGTGCAGTTCAAAAGCAAAATATTGGACGTGATGACTTTTGCAACGAAACCAGTTGATACACGTTGATCGGGCACACACATCGAAACGGAAGTCGTGCTGTTATGAAGCTGTTTAGCTGCCCGAGTTGTGGTCAGGTCCTGTTTTTCGAAAATACCCAGTGCGAATGCTGTGGCCACAAGCTTGGTTACTGCACGGAATCAGCTTCTCTTCTTGCTCTCGCTCCCACGGAAAACGGGGAGGGTTGGAATCCTGTGGGGCAGGGGGTGGAGACGCCCACGCGTTTTCTCTGCACGAATGCAAAATATGATGTCTGTAACTGGCTCGTGCCGGAAGGAAGCACGGATGCGCTCTGTATGGCGTGCCGTTACAACCATGTGATTCCAGATCTCTCGAAAGAAGGGAATCAGGAACTCTGGCGACAGTTGGAGCAGGCCAAGCATCGGCTGGTCTACAGTCTTCTGCTTCTGAAACTGCCGATGCCGACAAGGCAGGATGATCCAAAAGGCGGCCTTGTCTTCAATTTTCCCGATGACCTGCCAAATGGTTCCGGGAAGGTTCTGACCGGCCACAATGAAGGCGAGATCACCATCGCACTGCGTGAGGCGGATGACGCCGAGCGCGAAAAGATGCGCGTGGAGATGGGCGAGCATTATCGCACGCTGCTTGGCCATTTCCGTCATGAAGTCGGACATTTCTACTGGAACGTGCTGGTTCGCAATGCGGGGAATGAGGACGCCTGTCGTGCAGTCTTTGGCGACCACACGCAGGATTACGGCGCAGCCCTGCAGCGGCATTATGAGAGCGGGCCGCCGGTCGGGTGGCAGGAGAGCTATGTCAGCGCCTACGCCACGACCCATCCGTGGGAAGATTTTGCCGAAACCTGGGCGCACTATCTCCATATCGTGGATACGCTCCAGACAGCCGTTTCCTACGGGATCGCAGTGGATCCCGCGGCGGCAAAAGACGGAAGCCTGACCCGAAGGTTCGATTTCGATGCCTATGGCAGTGACAATTTTGGAGGGTTGCTGGAGGCATGGCCACCGCTGACCATTGCGGTCAACGCGCTCAATCGATCGATGGGGCAGGCTGACCTCTATCCCTTCATCCTCACTCCGCCCATCGCGGAAAAGTTGCGGTTCATCCACGAACTGGTGCACCATCTACCGTTAAAGCCCGTGGCCGCACCGCCACAGTGAGGTTGCGATCAGCCGGAGTTTCCCTGTGAAGCCCGGCCGATCGTGCAACTCTGCATTGCTTCACGGGAGCGCGACACCCTAGAAAGCATCGAATGAGCGGGACGATACCGATTGACGAAATGGTGGATGGACAGGGAGGCGTGCGTCCGCAGTGGCGCCACCTGCTCAGCATCCTCTCCGAACTTGGCCATGCGGACCTCCTCGGGCGTCGGCAGCAGATCGCTCTCGCGCTCTCTGATCAGACAGGCATTCTCAGTTCGCCTTCACCCTTGTCAGGGCTCATCTCCGCCGACGAAAAAACGCCGGAAGGCCCCGTGGGGGTCGTGTGCGATCCCATTCCGCTCATCCTGAAAAACGAGGAATTCGCCGCGCTGGAGAAAGGTGTCATCCAGCGCGCCCGTCTGCTGGAATCGCTTTTACGGGATATATACGGCGAGCGCTCCGTTCTGCGGGACCATCTGCTTCCGCCTGCTCTTGTATGGGGCAATCAGGGTTTCCTGCGTGGGGGTAACCCTGATGGTGGGGAAGCTGCTGGGCATTTCATCTCCTGTTACGCGGTCGATCTTGTGCGTGAACCGGATGGGTGCTGGCGTGTGCTGGCTGATCGGGTGGACCGTGGAAACGGCATCGGTCTGGCGATCGAGAATCGCAGGCAGATGGCTCGCGCCATACCGGAAATCTTTTCCAGCCAGCCCCTGAGACGGCTCGGTTCTTTTCTCGACCGGTGGCAGGACGGAATTCAGCGCCCCGGTTCTGGCGAGTCCACCAATCCAAGCGTGGCGCTTCTCACGCCGGGACCAGCGAGTCCCCACTGGGGAGAGCATGTCATTCTTGCGCGGGAACTGGGCTGTTCTCTGGTCGAAACCGCCGATCTGACTGTGCGGGAGGGCCAGTTGTGGCTGAAAACGGTGCGCGGGCTGCGGCGTATCGACGTGCTTTTCATTCGGCAGGGCGGTGGATCGATCGATCCCCTTGAACTGGACTCGGTTGGACCGGGGGGCGTTTCGGGGCTGCTGGATGCGGCGAGAAGCGGTTCAGTGCGTCTGATCAACGATCCCCGTTCCGGGTTTGCGGAAGCGCTCGGACTGGCACCCTTTCTTCCACGCCTGACAGGCTGGTTTCTCGGAGAAGACCCACTGCTGGAGACCATAGAGACGGTCTGGCTCGGAGACCCGGAGACTGAATCGTTCCGGGAGCGGCTGCTTGGTCCCGCCGGGGAGCAGGATGGCGGTCATGCTGATCGCTGGGTAATCACCTCCGCGCTGGGAAGTGACAGGACCGTCCAGCGTCTGTCGATCCTCGATGATGCCAAAAAAGCCCAGCTCGCCGAGAAAGTAAGGCACGCCCCTTGGCGTTACGTTGCCTACAGGGAACCTCTCGCGTCCCTGTCTCCCACGGTGGGGGAAAGTGCAATTGTTCCGCGCCCGATCGTCTTGCGGCTTTTCGCCATTCAGGAAGATGACGGATGGACGGTGCTGCCCGGCGGCGTCGCGCGGGTGTTCGAGTCCGGCGAGCCCGTGACGGTCGAGCCTATCCGCGTTGTCCAGACCACCAAAGACGTATGGGTCACGGTCGATGAGCATGTGACACAGCGCGGCAGCTCTCTGGTGGCGCATCGACCACTGGCCATTCGTCGGGATCAGGCCGACCTGCCAAGCCGTGCCGCGGACGATTTTTTCTGGCTGGGCCGCTATCTCGAACAGATTGAGAGCGGAGCCCGTCTCCTGCATGTGACGCTCGCCCATATTGCCGGGCCTGATCCATCACCTCGCGAAAGAGCAGACCTGGAAGTGCTCATGCGGCAGATGCAGGCCACGGGGATTATCCATCGGGTGAGCATGCCGGGTTATGGCATGTCGAATATAGCCCGTAATCTGGCAGGGACCGGAAGCCCTGATGGTTATTTCGCGCGTACTCTGCGCAAGATCATCCGTCTGGGTCCCGAACTGGCGGATCGCCTCACGCAGGACGTGCGGGATTATCTCATCCATCGGGCCAATGCCATTCTGGAAAGCTTCGTGCGGCATGGCCGTTCTGGAGATCCTACGAAGACGCTCGACCATCTGTTTTCCGGCGCTAATGATCTTCTGGTCTACAGCGCGACCCTGTCGGGTTTCGTAGCCGAGAACATGGTCCGGTCCGGCGGACGGCAGTTTCTCGATCTGGGACGGAGAATCGAACGGGCCTCGTCCGTGCTTCTCGATTGCGCCAGTGTTCTCGATCAACCGGATGTTCATCAGCGCGGTCGCATGGAAGGAGCATTGAGACTGATGCTCGAACTCGGCGACAGTGTGATTACCTATCGTTCCCGTTATTTCAGCGTGGTTCAGCCCGCGCCCGTCCTCGATCTGCTTCTGCTGGATGAAGACAATCCGCGCGGCGTGGGGTTCCAGCTGACGGCCTTGCGGGATTCCCTCGCGGCTCTGGTGTCGGACAGTCCATCTGTTCCGGCCGCGCAGCAGGCTGCTTCCCGGGAACTGGCCGCAGCCGCCGAGGCCATTCGCGTGACGCTGGCCGATCTGGTGAACATGGTGATCAGCGCGGACAATCAGGATGCTGCGGCGGCCTCACTTCCTGCCGCCATCAGGGAGGCGCAAAGAGCTGTCATGAGCCTCTCGGAACAGATCGGGCGTTGTTATTTCTCCGTGCTGAACTCTCCCCGGCTCGTGGGAATCGGGAATGACGCCACAATCGATGACAGTATGGTGGGGTCGTGATCTATCGCGTCCGTCACACCACCTCGTATGTTTATGGCCGACCGGTGGAACTGGCCGCTCATGTCCTGCATCTGACGCCGCGTGACTGTCCGGGACAGAAATTACTCTGGACGAGCCTCGAATGTGAACCGACCCCCGTCCGCCGTCAGACCGGCACCGATCATTTCGGCAACCGGATTGTCTGGCTGTTCCACGAAACACCCCATTCGCGGTTTGATATCGTCGCCCTGTCGGAGGTGGATGTTCAGTTTCCCGAGCCGCCCCCGGTCCATATGACCGCTTCGTGGGAAGAGATCGCCGTTCTTGCCGCGTCTGATCCGGATGTGTCCGAGTTCTTGTTTGACGGACCGATGTGTGCTGCATCCCCGCGCGTGGGCGCGTATGTTGCGCAGAGCTTCCCTCCGGGCCGTTCAGTCCTCGAAGGTCTGCTGGACCTGAACGAGCGTGTCTTCAGGGAATTCCGTTTCTCGTCGGGTGTGACATCGCTGCGGACAACGCCCGAAGAAGTGCTGGAGAGGCGGGAGGGTGTGTGTCAGGATTTCACGCATCTCATCCTGAGTGGCCTGCGCTGGCTCGGTCTGCCTGCGCGCTATACGTCCGGTTACATCCGTACCCGACCCTCTCCGGGCCAGAAAAGGCGGCTGGGCGCGGATGTGTCCCATGCGTGGGTGGGCGTATGGCTGGGGCCGGAATATGGTTGGATCGGCCTTGATCCGACGAATGGCATTGTTGTCCGCAATGAACATGTGATTCTTGGGTGGGGCCGCGATTACTCGGATATCAGTCCTGTCCGAGGCCTGATTCTGGGTGGAAGCGGCGATACGCTGCGTGTCGGCGTCGATCTGGTGCCTGTCGAGGAGTGGGAGCAGGACCCCTCCTTGCGGGCGCTTGGTGCTTTTCCGGCAAAAATTCCCGTGGATTGAAACAGGGTCGTGACTGGCCGGTCAGGGCAGCGAAAGTTCGACCGATACCGGACAGTGATCGGAAAGCGCCTTCGGGCTGGTTCCGTCATGTTTGTAGGACATGACCCGAAGACTGTCGGGCACCAGCCAGTTTTTCGCGGCTCCGCCGAGCAGGATATGATCGATGAAATATTCTCCTCCCCAGCATGGACTGGCATGACCTGCGGTGGTGAGGAGAAGCGGTGCGGACGTTGCCAGTTCATGAAAGAACGGATCGCCGGGCGTCATCCGGCGATTGAAATCTCCCAGAACAGCGAAAGCCTCGCCTTCATCCTGCCGTTCCAGAATCCAGTCGGAAAGCACTGCAAACTGACTTTGAAGGGTCGGGCAGGCATGTTTCTGCTCATCCGGGGGATTGTCCCAGCACCCTGTTTTGAGATGCACCACCAGAATACGCAGTGAGCCCTTGCCGTCCGAAACGGTGATGTCCAGACCGCTGCGGAGCGGGTGAGGGGCCTGCGCGGAATAGACATTCAAAGCCGTAACGTCAGGGTGCCGTTCAACCGTTAACGTGTTGCGCACTGCCACACCGACACGCTGCACCACCGGATCGTTCGTTATGAAGATTTTATAAGTGGGTGCCTGAAAGACGCGGGCGGCGACACCGGCGCCATCAACCTCCTGAAAGGCGATAACGTCCGATCCCAGACGTGCCGCATAGCCGGAAAGTTTGGCAATATCAGCATCAGTCCGGCGATACACATCTGCAGGCATACTGGAATCCTGCGCGCCACGCAGGGTGAGCCAGCTCATATTCCAGGTCGTCACGCGAACATCGCGGGCTTGGGCTGCTGATGAAAACAGGAAGCACATGGCAAAAAGGAGCTGGCACAGGGCCATGCTCCTTTTCACAGGCGTCACGTTTTTCGCATCTGCTGGAATGGTCTGATCAGGCAGGATTCGGAACATGCTCCAGACGGGTAATGGCTTCCTCGATGGAAATCGTCTTGCGCGAATTTTCATCGAGAACGGACACTTCACCCGAGCCGATGTCGTAGAACCATCCCTGAAGGACAAGTGTGCTACGGGCCAAGGCAGCTGCCACGGAGGGATGGGTGCGCAGATGGGCGATCTGCAGCAGGACATTGTGTTCGGCGAGACTGCGGACTGTCGCCGGACCGGTGTCGGTGCCCACGAGTGCGCCGATGACGGCCTTGGCTGCTTCCGCGTTTCGCAGCCACGATTTGACTGTCGGCATTTTGTCCAGCTTGGAGGTGTCCGGCTCCAGAAGAGCCGTCATAGCACCACAGTTGGAGTGACCGCAGACGATGATATTGGACACCCCGAGAGCCACAACGGCGTATTCGATGGCGGAGGACACGCCCCCGAGCATCTCGCCGTAAGCAGGCACGACGTTCCCGATGTTGCGGAGAATGAAGAGGTCTCCGGGGTCTGTCTGGGTGATGAGGCTCGGACTGACACGGCTGTCGGCGCAGGCGATAAAGAGCGTGCTTGGGGACTGCCCCTCAGCCAGCTCCCTGAAAAGTTTTTCCTTGCCCGGAAAAACGTGGGTATTGAATTTCTCAACGCCGCGCAAAAGGGCGATGAGACTGTCTCTGGCGCTGCTGGCTGCCATGCTGCCCTCTCTTGAAAGAAGATGAACGGTCCGCGATCAGGTAGAGCGTAACACGCTCTACATTAGCCTAGAAACTCCTGTACCTTATCGGGTTCCCTGGCGACAGCAAATGTCATTGGCGGGAAACGACGGTGACATACATCGGCAGCCGTTTGATTACATCACTGTGACGGTTCCGCTTGTCCTGTCGCCTTTATCCCGCAATGTTTTGTGAGGTTCCCCCGTTGGCCGGGTCAAACCTTACGTGTGTGGTCGCAAGGGCAGTTCCGGAGGCCATCCGGGGGGTTCTAACCGGGTATGGAAAGGGAGAGAGCGACCGCTCGCCTGAGACAGGCATGCGCTGGTTTTTATACCGGTGCATCGTCCAACGAACTGAGCCGAAGGCGTGGCTGAAATGATCCGCCCAACATGAAGGAGGGAGCAAGGATCGTGATAGCCGCCATCCCGATCAGCTTGCGGGCGGGCGAGCCTTTCGTGCTCACGGACGGTCAGGGTGGTCTACCGCATGCGCTTCTTGCCGGAGGAGAAGAAAAAATACGGGAAACGCTCGAATCTCTTCTGGTGACGCGTCGTCGCGTTCCGGTCGCCTGTGCCGATCAGTTGCCGGTCCGCGTCTATGAAGGAGCGGGCGGATCGCGCGTTGTGGAATTACCCTATCTTGTCACGGCGCGGACAGGAGACAGCGACGGCGAATGGACGCCCTGCTACGAGTTTCTGCCGTGGGAAGATCAGAGATCATCTCATGGCATCACCCTGCGAACAATGCTTGGCGAACGATTGCTTGCCGGTCTGACGCCTGCCCTGACAACCGATATGGTGCAGGTGCGCCGAAAACTTTCCGTCCTGTTCGCGCTGGAAGGACGCCCCTGGCGGCCCGATCTTGTGGCCGAACGATGCCGTGCGCTGATCGAGGCGGAATTTCTGCCGGAAGAGGGCAGTTCCGGCGCCGCCCATCTCGCGGACACCCGCTGTTACAAATGGCTTGCTCAGGCGCTGGGTTATCTGCGGAAACCGCTTCCTTCGCTCAACATGCCGGTTGAATTGATGCCGGAACGTTTCACCATCCCCCAGTTTCAGGCCTCTGTTGAAGGCGTGCTGGGCGAGGCTCTGGATAAGCAGGCCTTTCGGCGGAATGTGTCGCATTGCGGGCTTCTGGAGGAGACAGGGGGAGTCAGCGACGAGATCTTTGGTCGTCCTGCCCGTTTATTCCGCTTCCGTCTGGATATCGCGGTGGCGCGGAACGCCCAGAGCCTGTCACTGGCACTCCCGCTTGCCGACGCCGTCAGCCGGTCGGAAACTATTGAAACTCTCCTGTTTCCTTCACGGGCGAAGAAAGGATCATCTCTGCCACCCGATGAGACCTGACGCATTCCGGGCGCCGTCCGGTAACTGTTTGCTGATCTTTGTCTGAAAGAAAAACCAACAGGACCGGCGCGTCAGGAAACAGGTGCTCATGAAGCGCATCGTGGCCAGTCCTGACCTGAAGGCGGCTACCGGCTGTCGGCGCGAAAAGGACGTGAGATCATGGACCCGACAGTCAACCTTGGTGCCCTGCGTGGCCAGCCCGTGATCGTCGGAGCCACCATCGCCGGCCTCCTGACCGCCCTGCATATGGGTGACACGCCCTGCGTCCTTGTCTCGGGTGTCCCGCAGCCCGCTGTCGGCGTTTTACCCGCTGGCCTGACGGCCCTGCTGGAAGGTGGCGGGACCGGAATGGTCCGGGCCGCCCACACGCTTGAAGCCGGTGCGGGCCTTGCCCGTCTGGATGCGGTCCAGTGCATTACCTCCCGCATGAAACATGCTCTGACGGGGCTGGAGCAACTCGGGATCCTGAGCGCCCTGGCCGGATGCGTTTCCGGCGCTGGACTTCATGCCGCTCTTCTGTCGGTGCTGGCGAAGCGGCGGAATATCACGATCATCCGTTCTGCGATGTTGCGGCGTCTGGTGCTCGTGGAGGGGTATGTCAGGGGGGCCGTCATTCAGGCGGCGGGAAAGATCGTCGTCCTTGATACCAATACGGTGATTGCGGCTGGCGGAGGTGCCTGCGGCCTCTATGATGAAAGGCTGGTGCCGGGTGGTTCGGTCGGCACGCAAATGGCTGTGGCCGCGCGGGCAGGTGCTGTCCTGTCCGATCTCGAATTTGTCCAGTTCCACCCGTTCGTGCTGGCGGGCGGCGCATCGCAGGGAACGGCGCTTGCCATCCCTCTCGATCTCTGCGGCTCATCGCCTGTTGTCGATGAGCATGGAAAAAATGTTGTTGAGCCCGGTCAGACCAGAGCGCTCGCGACGGTGGAAGTCAGTCTGTGGCGCGCTGCGGGACACGCGGTTTTTCTTGATCTGCGAAATGCACTGTCAGGTCTGCCCGATGTGACAGGCCACGAAATCGATCATTTTGTTCAGCTTTGCGAGTCGCAGGGTCTTGATCCTCGTCGGGAGGCTTTGCCTGTCAAATCTGCCGCCGCTTTCCATATTGGGGGCATAAAGACCGATCTTTCCGGCCGCACCTCGGTCGCCGGGCTGTGGGCATGTGGAGAGGTTGCCTGCACCGGCTTTCACGGCGCTTCCGTCCTGACAGGCAATCCGCTGCTCGAAGCGATCGTGTGCAGCGAGATCGTGGCCCGCAATGTGCTGGAAACGACGCAGGAAACCGGAACGCTCGACGTGTCCTCGCTCACGCCTGGGCTTTCTCTGGCCGAAGGTATGATGTCGATGGTGCGTCCACTGGTGGATACCGCCCTCGGTCCGGTGCGGGAGGGCAATCCTCTCCGTCAGACTCTGTTCCGTCTGTCACGATTTGCCGGATATGACGATGTCGCCCTCATCGCCCAGATGATGGCGCTCCAGGCTTACGAGCGTGAAGAAAGTCGCGGTGTTCACTGTCGCGCAGATTTTCCGGAAGTCGGCGCGCAGGCCCGTCATTCAGAAATCCGGGAGAAGACGGTGCCCGCAACAGTACGTTCGATTGCGCAGGAAACCCATGATATCAACGCTCTGAACGACAGATATCAGACTATTCCCCTTATGAACTAAGGAGTGGGGACGCCCTCGAACAGCTTCGCAAACTGATCGGGGGCCTGCCAGAAGGCCTCGTTCGTCTCACCCTCGGATGTCATGCCGATAGCCAGAAAATCCGCGACCTCCATCAGGGCTGAGGCGGCCATGATGCTGTCATCCGTCGGGGTGATGAAACACTCGGCAACCACCGCGAGCTCCATCATTTCCCGCCACCAGCGTACCAGTGCAACCCCTTCCGGGTTCGGTTGCTCATCGAATACGCCAAAAGCGATGTAATCAACCCCGGCTTCCCCAGCCCGCATGGCGTCGTCCCGGCTGATGCCGCATGACGTGCCCAGTTGCAGCTCCTCACCGAGAATCCGTCGCGCCTCTTTGACATCTTCCGGCGCGACATGCGCGCCGTCACAGGACATGTCGCGGGCGAGCTTTGGCTGTCCCTCCAGCATAAGGGCTGCGCCATGACTCTGGACAAGATCCCTGACCATGCTGATTGTCTCGCGCATCTGCTGACCTGAAAGGGAGGGCGGAAGGCGCAGTCGCACGGCGGCAACGGGGAGAGCCTGCAAGGCCATCCTGAGTGCGGGGAGGAAAGGTGCGGGGTCCTCGATCAAGGGCGTGACAAGGTAGGCCTGACAGGGCTCCCGCATCGCAGGCTGCGTCTTGCTCACTCTGTCTCTCCCGTCTTGGTGTGCGTCGTTTGAAACTGCTTATTCGCCGGAACGCGCCTTTCTGCCAAGAGAGCCTGCTCACATGAAGCAGGTCTCTCCCTGAGAACGGTCGCTCCTGTTGACCTTGCCAGCGCGATCACGGCGCTGATCTGAGGGGATGCGGGATCGAAAACGATATGGGTCTGGCCGCGGCTGAGAGCCGACACGGCGCGCCCGGCCTGACTGCCGCAATCCAGAATATCAGTAAAGCGGGCAGGCTCTTTCAGCCCTGCACGCAGTTGTCTCATCATTTCCATCCACCATGGCACACCCATGAAACATGCGGCTCCAGGCGGGGAAAGCAGGATCGTCTCTGGCACATCTTTCTTAAAGGTCGTGAGCAGGGCTTGCCGACCTTCCTCCAGCGTGGCGACGATGAAGACAGGATGTGATCCGTCGAAGCCGATTTCCCTCGACGAATGGGAGGGCATTGTGAGGATCATGCTTGACGTTCAATCCTTTGCGGGTGATTTCTGAAGGGATTTCAGAAAAGACATACAGCAGGGCGGAGGCAAGTGTCGCATATGAGCGAAAGCAGGTCGGACGATCTTCCGTCCGTCGATCCGATTTCACGACTCCGCATCGCATTGGACAGGATTGCCTTCGCGCTCGAACATCGGAAGACGGCGCCTCAGCCATTGCCGGAGTTGTCTGGATCAGCCCCGGCGGCACCGGGACCGGATGTGCAGGCTGTCATCGCAGGTCTTGATGATCTTATGCGCGATGTCCGGGGCGTGCTGGCGGATCTGGATGCTCCCCGTTTGACTGATTCGGCACATGAGCAGTCGATATGGGCGGAAGCAGACAGCGACATTCCGCATGATGAGGAGGGCTGAGCAATGCCGCAAGTGACAGTCCGGATCAATGGCTATGCCTATCAGATCGGCTGCGAGGTCGGGGAGGAGCGCCATCTTCTCGATATGGCGCAGGAGGTCAGCATGCGGGTCGCTCGGGTGAGGGCGCTGGGGTTCAGTGGTGAATCGAAGGTGCTCGTTCTCGCCGGATTGCTGATGGCGGACGAACTGTCCGACCTCACGGCAGAGATGGTCTCGAAGGAAACGAGCAAGGCCATTGAAGCGGGTGAGAATGCGGTTCGGGAAAATGCACGCCTCATGGATGAACTTGTTGTGCTGGCTGAGCGTGCGGAAACCATTGCGGCGGCGCTTGAGGCAGACTAGATTATGAATGTGGAGCTACCCGGTGCGTCAGGCAATTCATCCCCTGGGCCGATAAGCACTTCCTCGGGAGCTGGCTCTGTCGTGATCCTGGTCACGGTATTCCGGCGCCCACCTGCACTAGCAGGTCCTGGAGGTTGTAAAGACCAACGGCCATGGTGGCTCCACACGGTTTTCCCGGTTTCATGACGCATTCTGGCGATCTTCCCGGAACAGTGCATGAAAAACGTGCCATCCGCGCTGCAATGCGGGACAGACTCGTTCATGTGCCCCCTGCGACATCCCGACATCTTTGCGAGCGTCTGGCCTCCCGTCTTCTGACGGAGACACCAGCTTGCATCGCCTGCGTCTGGCCGTTGCCCGGAGAGGTTGACCTGCGCCCTCTCTGTGAAAAGCTCCATCAGCATGACTGGCGGGTGCTCATACCGGAAACGCCGCCCAAAGGGTCGCCGCTGATCTTCCGCCAGTGGCGACCGGAGGCAGAGATGAAGCAGGGGCGTTTCGGCACATCCTATCCCGATGGCCCTGTCAGCGTGCCCGATGTCATTCTCGTCCCGATGGTGGCATTTGACCGCCGTGGTTATCGGCTTGGTTATGGCGGAGGATATTACGACCGCACGCTGGCCCGCCTGCCGGGTTCAAAACCTGTCGGCTATGCTTTTTCCGCTCAGGAAGTGGCTGAGGTTCCGGTCGGACCCTTCGATATGGCCCTGCCGATCATCATCACTGAAAATGAAGACATCATCAGGGATATGTCATCCGACTGATGACAGCCCTTGCGGCATCATGCCCAAGCCAATGAGGCATCGCGCCGTCCAGAGGAGAAAAGCGTGCGGATACTGTTTCTGGGAGACATCGTAGGACGAAGCGGACGGGAAGGGGTGGTGAGCCGCGTTCCCGAACTTCGTCGCTCGTTGTCTCTCGACCTTGTCGTCGCCAATGCCGAGAACGCCAGCCACGGCTTCGGTCTGTCGCCGGGAATCGCACGCGATCTTCTGGAATGCGGGGTGGACGTTATCACGCTTGGCAATCATGCGTGGGACCGGCGTGATCTGATCGGTGAGATCGACGGCATGCCGCATGTCGTGCGTCCGCTGAATTTTCCTCCGGGCACACCGGGGCATGGCAGCACGGTGGTGTCTCTCGCCGATGGCCGGAAGGCGCTGATCGTGAATGTGATGGGGCGGCTGTTCATGGATGCGCTCGACGATCCCTTTCGTCTGACGCTTGAGCTGGTCGGAAAATATCGACTGGGTGTCTCCGTGCAGGCGACGGTGATCGACATCCATGCGGAAGCCAGCAGCGAGAAATGGTCGCTGGGCCATGTGCTGGACGGCAGGGTATCCCTTGTCGTGGGAACCCATACGCATACTCCGACGGCCGATCACCGCATCTTGCCTGCCGGAACCGCTTTTCAGAGCGATGCCGGCATGTGCGGGGATTATGACAGTGTGATCGGCATGCAGAAAGAAGCAGCCGTCGCCCGTTTCGTCCGCAAAATGCCGGGAGAGCGGCTGCAACCGGCGGACGGGGATGCGACCGTCTGCGGCATCATGGTGGAAACCGACGATGCGACCGGCCTTGCCCGAAAGGTCGCGCCGCTGCGGCAGGGTGGCATGCTTTCGCAGACCCTGCCGGATTTCTGAGCGGGGAGGCTGGCCGCTTACCCTTTGTGGACGATGCCGACGCGGAGTGATGGATCGCCCATGAAGGTAGAGGGACCAGTGTGGGAAAGCTCCACACCCGTATCGAGCCAGACATCCCCGCCGATGTCGCGCCAGCGTTTGCAGAACGTGAAGTCCTCGCTGAGATAGGTGCCCGTATCCGGATCGATCATGCAGTCGAAAAGCGCATAGGCGGCGTCAGCTGTTACCGCGCTGGAATTGTCCTGTCCGACGGGCGCGTCGATACGGCTGTAGCGTGTCTGGGGATACGCTTCGATCATGCGGCTTATGGCGTTCCGGCTGATCAGCATGAAGCCGGTTCCGGCATATCCGGCCTTGACCAGACCGGTTCCGTGCTGATGCTCGTGAAGCGCTGCGCTCTCTCCGACATACCGCAGCGAAGCGGTTTCCGCTGGCTCGCCTTTCTCGGTCAGGAGGGTGGTCAGCCTGTCCCAGTAACGGTCCTTGAGCGGATACATCCCGGCGACGACATCCTTGCCGGCCGCAACCAGTCGGGGAACCGCATTCGGAGGGAACCCGATGTCGCTGTCCACGAAAAGAAGGTGCGAGGCATCGCTCTGAGCGAAGAACTGGTGGAGCAGCGTGTTGCGCGACCGCGTGATCAGGGCATCGTTCCCGACCAGTGAAAGGGTCAGTTCGATGTCATGCTGCTGTGCAGCCGCCATGCAGCCGATGATCGACTGCATGTAGGTTTGCGTGACCACTCCGCCGAAACAGGGTGTGGCAATGAAGACGTGGGGAGACTGAGGAGAAGCGTACACTGGCTGAGCCTTGACCTGATGTGTTTCGGCCACGCTAGCGATCTTCCGTTTCAAACCGTTTAACGGTGTTTCACGTCGGCAGAAGCCTGTCGGCCACGTCGGGAACCTCGGCGATGCTTGCCGCCACGGCCGCCGCGCCCTCGGCATAACCCGGAACCCCATATCCCCATTCCGCATAGATCGAGCGCACGCCGGCATGGCGCCCCGCGAGCATGTCGTTCGCGTGGTCTCCGATCATGACGGACTGCCGGGGTAGCCCTCCTGCTGCCTCAATGGTGCCGAGCAGATGACCCGCATCCGGCTTGCGGGTGGGGAAAGAATCTCCACCGCCAATGGCCGCGAAATCCTCCAGAATGCCGAAGGTGCGCAGAATGTCGCGGGCTGCGGCAACGGGCTTGTTGGTGCACACGGCCAGACGCCAGTTTTCGGCGCGCAGGCGCAGGAGAACGTCTTTCGTGCCCGGAAACAGACGGGATTTCAGCGTCACACGCGGGCTGTAAATCTCCATGAACCGTTCCGTGGCGATCTTACGGTCGATACCGGCAGCCCCCGGTCCGGCACTGTCCAGAGCACGCTGAACCAGAGCGGCCACGCCATCTCCGATCATGCTTCGGACCTGCGGTTCCGAGAGCGCGGGAAAGCCATGTTCGGCCAGCAGAAGTCCAGCAGAGTCCGTGAGATCGGGCAGGGAGTTCACCAGTGTCCCGTCCAGATCGAAAACCGCCAGTCTCATGGGTGTTCCTTCACGATAATGCTCTTCCGGAAAATGAAGGTAACGCGAAGTGAAACAGGAACCTACACCGCTGATTTGACACGTTCCCGACAGTGGCTTACCGCCAGAAAGTCATGACAGTATCGCCAGCAATCCGTCCGTCCACCGCCATTCTCCTCGCTGCCGGCCTCGGCACGCGCATGCGGTCCTCCTTGCCGAAAGCACTCCAGCCGCTTGCCGGACAGCCGATGCTGAGTCACCTCATCGCCAGCGCCGCGAAGGTGTTCGACAAGGTGGTGGTGGTCATCGGACCGGGCATGGACGATCTCGCCCGGTGCGCCGCGCCCCATACAGTCGTGATCCAGCACGAGCGCCTCGGAACCGCGCACGCGGCGCTACAGGCCGAGGCGCTGTTTGGTGAAGGCGACGTGGCCGTTCTTTACGCCGATAATCCACTCATCACGCCCGAGACGCTCCAGCGCATGCTGGATGTGCGTCGCAGCACGTCCGAGCCGACTGATCTTGCGCTTCTCGCCATGCGTCCGGCCAATCCGGGGCGATATGGCCGCGTCATTCTCAATCAGGACGGCACGGTAGAAAAAATTATCGAATGGGCTGATGCCTCCGAGTCTGAAAGGGCTGTGGGGCTGTGCAATGCGGGTGTTTTCTGTGCCGATGCCAGCCGTTTCCGGTCATGGCTGCACAAGGTGGGTAACGCCAACAGCAAGGGCGAATATTACCTGACCGATGTGGTCGGTATTGTCCGCGAGCAAGGCGGAATCGTCCGCGCCGTGGAAGCGCCTGAGAGCGAACTGCTCGGGGTGAATTCCCGCGTCGAACTGGCCGAAGCCGAAGCGACGGTGCAGCGTCGCCTGCGTCGGGAGGCGATGGAACGGGGTGTCACGCTCGTCGCGCCGGAAACTGTGTTCTTCTCGTTCGATACCGTACTGGAGCCGGACGTGGCGGTGCAGCCGAACGTGGTGTTCGGTCCCGGCGTGATCGTGCGTTCAGGCGCGGAAATCCGGGCCTTCAGCCACCTCGAACAGTGCGAAGTCGGCCCGAAATCGCTGGTTGGTCCTTATGGTCGACTGCGTCCCGGAACAGTGCTGGGTGAGGGCTGCCATGTCGGTAATTTTGTCGAACTGAAAGCTACCACCCTTGGAGATGGCGCCAAGGTTAACCATCTTACATATCTGGGGGATGCGAGCGTCGGACCGGCCACGAATGTCGGGGCGGGCACCATCACCTGCAATTACGACGGCGTCTTCAAGCATCGCACCACCATTGGCGCGAACGCCTTCATCGGGTCCGACTCCATTCTGGTCGCGCCTGTGACGGTGGGTGACGGAGCGTTGGTAGCGGCAGGCAGTGTCATCACGCAGGATGTCGAGCCGGACGCTCTTGCGATTGCGCGAGGCGTGCAGACAAACAAAACTGGATGGGCCGCACGCTTCCGTGCGGCGCTTCGGGCAAAGAAGGAACAGGGCTGATGTGCGGCATCTGTGGCGTCGTCGGACACAGGCAGGCAACGCCGATCGTTTTCGAGGGGCTGCGTCGGCTGGAATATCGTGGCTATGATTCGGCTGGCATCGCCACGCTGAACGCTGATGGCCATATCGAACGGCGTCGCGCGGCGGGCAAGCTGGACAATCTGGGGAAAGTTCTGGAGCAGACGCCCCTGCACGGCAGGACGGCCATCGGTCATACCCGCTGGGCCACGCACGGCGCTCCCAACGAGACGAACGCCCATCCGCACGGCACGGCGCGTGTTGCCATCGTGCATAACGGCATCATCGAGAACTTCGAGACCCTGCGCGCCGAACTGGAAGCGGCAGGACAGGTGTTCGAGACCGAGACCGACAGCGAGACCATTGCACAGCTGGTCGATTATTACCTCGCTGAAGGGCAGCCCCCTCGGGAGGCCGCCTTCGCCGCACTCCGGCGTCTCGAAGGCGCCTATGCTGTCGCGATGATTTTCTCCGAGCATGAGGGTCTGATGATCGGAGCCCGCCACGGTGCTCCGCTGGCCGTCGGGTTCGGCGAAGGGGAAATGTTTCTCGGTTCCGATAGCCTTGCCCTCGCACCGCTCACCCGTCGCATTGCCTATCTCGATGATGGCGACTCTGTCGTTCTCTGCCGTGAGGGAGCCGAATTCTTCGACCATTCCGGGGAGCGCGTAGAGCGCGCGATCCAGACGACGGCACTCGTCGCGGGTGCCGTCGGCAAGGACGGCTATCGTCACTATATGGAGAAGGAACTGCACGAGCACCCGCTGGTGATCGGTCAGACTCTCCAGCGCATGATTGACCCCGCCACCCGCAAGGTCGTGCTGCCGGACATGCCCGTCGATCTTGCGACCGTTCCGCGCGCCGCCATCACGGCCTGCGGTTCAGCGTTCTATGCCGGTGTCGTGGGGCGGTACTGGCTGGAGGAAATCGCACGCCTGCCGGTGGATATCGATGTGGCGAGCGAGATGCGCTATCGCAATCCGCCGCTGACTCCCGGTTCGCTGGGCATCCTGATCTCCCAGTCCGGGGAAACGGCGGACACTCTCGCAGCCATGCGGAGCCTGAAACAGGCCGGGTTGCCGATCCTCTCCATCCTCAATGCCGAACACAGCAGCATGGCCCGTGAAAGCGATGTCGTGCTGGGAACGGTCGCGGGACCGGAAATCTCGGTGGCCTCGACCAAAGCGTTCACCGCCCAGCTCACCGTGCTGGCCTGCCTGACCATCGCCATCGCCCGCGCACGCGGCACACTTGATGCCCTTGGTGAAGAAGAGCTGGTGACGGCCCTGCTGGATCTTCCCAGCAAAGCCGCCGAGGTCTTCACGCATGGAGACGCCATCCGCAAGATGGCCACCATCGTCGCCGAGGCACGCGATGTGCTCTATCTCGGGCGCGGCAGCGGCTATCCCGTGGCGATGGAAGGGGCGCTCAAGCTGAAGGAAATTTCCTACATCCACGCTGAAGCCTATGCCGCAGGTGAGATGAAGCACGGGCCGATTTCCCTCATTGATCGCACGGTGCCGATTGTCGCGACTGTTCCGTCCGGGGTTCTGTTCGACAAGACGCTGTCGAATCTTCAGGAAGCCAGGGCTCGTGGTGGCCGTCTGCTCGCCTTCACGGACGATGAGGGCGCTGAGCGTGTTTCAGCCATCGCGGAACAGACCATCGTGCTGCCCAAAGTCCATCCGTTCGTAACGCCGCTTATCCAGACCATCGGCGTGCAGATCCTCGCCTACGAGACGGCGCTTCTCAAAGGCACGGACGTGGATCAGCCACGTAACCTCGCGAAGTCGGTGACCGTGGAATAAAAGCAACCTTCCGGCGGATACAGTCATCAATATATCCGCCGGAAAAGCCCTCCCGATTTAATCGTCCCGATAGCCTCAAACGGTCCTATGCTGAACGGCGACGAAAACCCGACAGAGCAGCGGGAAATGGCGCCCTCGTCGTGAGGGACCGTAGGGAACATCCCCGTTCTTTTAATCGACCAGACGGCCCATCACTCGGCATAGCGTTCTCATACCGAGCCAGCGAAATTACGTTTAACGAGCGCTTTTCTTTCAGGCCGATGCGTTATGTCACCGTTCCCGGCGGCACGGTTTCCTCGCAGGTCTCTGGCGGCCATGAAAAGGGTCCAGAATCCTCTGCGCGTGAGCAAAAGTCTTTTTGTCAGCAGGGAGATTAATGGAAAAACAGCATGGCATATGAGGGATGTGGCCGGTCACGCAGGTTTTGTTTGTGAAAGCGTCTGTCCGAGGTATCCGCGCCGATTGCGTTGCGGGCCGATCTGCTCTTAACAAGGCCCAACGATCTTCTGCCATACGCTGCATGCGCGCCGTGATCAGTCATTGCGTGGTGGGCGTCTCTGTTTTCACCTGACGACACGGCGCACGATAATGACTCCCAAGCAACTGTTCAACGGCATGACGCTCGCCTTCGGCGCCTATGCCTTCTTTTCCATCAGCGATGCATTTTCCAAATTACTGGCCGGACGGCTCGATCCGTTTGAAGTGGCTTTCTCGGGAGGGGTGTTCGGATTCCTGATCCTGCCCTTTCTGAAGCAGCCCGGAGAGTCCTACATCGATATCGTGCGCCCCAAATTGTGGGGTATGTGGATTCTGCGAGCAGCCTGTGTGTTTGTCGCGACTGCGGCGAGCGTGGAAGCCTTCATGCTTCTGCCTATGCCCGAAGCACTCTCGCTGATGTTCCTGATGCCGCTTTTCGTGACGATCCTTTCAGTCGTTCTTCTGAAAGAGAAAGTCACCTTCTGGGCATGGCTGGCCGTTCTGCT
Source organism: Acetobacter conturbans (assembly GCF_011516755.1). GTDB lineage: Bacteria > Pseudomonadota > Alphaproteobacteria > Acetobacterales > Acetobacteraceae > Acetobacter > Acetobacter conturbans. The sequence continues at coordinate 287,205 of NZ_WOSY01000004.1, forward strand.
TGGATTTGTCGGCGTGCTGATCGTCCTGCGTCCCGGCTTTAGGGCGCTCCATTTCGGGCATCTGTGCGCCCTTGTTGCAGCATTTGCCAACGCGGGAAGCGTGATTGCCTATCGCCTTGCCGATCATGAAAAGACGCGTCTCTCCCTCTTTGGTTCAAGCCTGATCGGACCACTGGTAGGGAACGGGGTCCTGATGGCGCTTCATGCCTCATGGCCCGCGTCCTTTGTCGATTGGGTCTATCTGTTCGGATATGGGTTTCTTGCTGCCCTTGGACAGTTGCTGATGATGATGGCGACCGCCCTCGCTCCGGCGAACCGCGTGGCCCTGCCGCAATACAGCCAGATGATCTGGGGTGTGGTGCTGAGCTACATTGTGTTCAAGCAGCCACTGGATAGCTGGACGTTTGTTGGCATCACCGTGCTGATGTTCTCGGGTGTTCTGAACTGGATCAGGCAGCGGATCCGCTACGAGCGGATGGCGATGCGAGAACGGAAAGCCCGAAAGGCGGCAGCCGAAGCAGCAAACCGGACCGCTGCGGCATCGGTTATCATCAAGGGTGCACCCGGCAAGCCTCTTAGGAACTGACCAGGCCGCAGACTTCGGTCAGATGGTCTGGTTTTCCGGGGTTTAGGCCCTCCCGTTTTACAGGGAGGGCGAGACCCTATGCCGGGTGTTTTGCAAGCCAGACAGCATCTGCTTCCATAGGGAGGGAACTCAGGAGCTTGCCGTTCTGAAGATTGAACGCGGCCAGAATCTGCTGCCGGGCATCCCATCCCAGAATGATCCGGTTTTCTGCCGAGACCAAAGCCTTGATGAGACGATGACCACCCAGCCAGAGCGTTTGCATCACGGCAGGAGGGGTGGATTTCTGACAGGACACGCCAAGAAGGCAGTCCTGCTGGTCGTCGAAAACCCAGAGCATATCGTGTGAAGCCGCCAGCAGGCGATGGGAAAGACCAATCCCTGCGAGAAGATCCGTCGGCAGTAGGACAGGCGGCTGTCCGGGCGCATGCAGTTCCGGGCTTTTTATGGAAATATTGCTGCGACGGGGTTCTGTGACAGGACGGTCCGGCACAGCATTGTGCGTGAACCTTCCTTTCAACGGCGAGAACGAAACGAGGTAAGAAGCAAATGCTTCACCATTTTTCGTACGCGCCAGAATCTGGATGTCCGAAGGTGCTGCCATGGAAGCGGCAGCAGCAGTCGTTCCGGCAGAGGCCACCAGGCCGCCAGCCGTCGCCAGAATCCCCAGACGACGCCGGGAGAGAGACATATTCATGGTCGTTTCCATTGGCACAAAGAAATATTTCGGATTCACACGCGGTAAAGCTTGATGTCCGCACGAAGGACGCCGCCACCAGAAGTCGTGATGGAAGCCGCACCCGCCGTCGTTGTGGGAAACACCAGCGATGTCAGAGACAGGGCGCCCTGATTGAACACGATTTCCAGACCATCCGGATTGATCCGTGCGGAGAAGGAAATGGACTGCCCAAACGTCAGCGGAGCGTTGCGGTCGCTGGCCCATGCCGGGTCCGTTGTGGCAGGTGTGAAGCCGGATTGGGTTCTTTGCAGATTAACATTGCCGCTTTGAGGAGAAAGAATGAGCCTGATCGGAGTTCCTGCGCCACTCTGAAGCAGCACGACAATCTCTGAGGGCCAGCTTCCGGATGCAGCGGAGAGAGTGGCATCTATCCGGTAGGAGCCCCGGCTCACGGTCGGAATCTTGACCGGACTCAGTGGGGTCAGAGTCTGTTTTTTGGCCACTGTATAAGCGAATGAACTGGAGCCGGTGAGAGTGTAGAAATCGTTCGACAGCCGGGCACGACCGCTTACGGTTTTCAGAGTCAGCTTCCTGACCTTACTCATGCGGCCATAATAACCGGCCTTCGTCACCAGAGTGGCATAGGCCCAGTTATTCATCCATGCGATTGCATAACAGGTAATTTGTGGAGTGGATGTTGTGGCCTTCGGTCCCCATATGGCGGTGGCATAGAAATCCGAGCCGCCATCCAGCCACTGTCCAGCCTGATTATCCGCAATGAAGGTCGTTCCGTCGAATGAGCCGGTCCAGTAATAAGCACCTGTGGTGAACCCGGTCTGATACCCATTGGCCGAACACAACAGAATCCATTTCGTGCCAATGGCTGTGCCATTCTCGTCATGCTGCACCATCGGAAACAGGCTGGGACATTCGAGCAAACCCAGCGTGTCGCACATGAAACCCGACATGTAAGTCCAGTCGGCCAGATTGGCAGACCGGTAAAAGCCGATTTTATTCCCCTCGCCGAGGACCATCACCCAGTAACGTTCGTTCGTCATCCAGAGGAGACGGGGATCGCGAAAGTCCTTGCTGTCGCTGTCCGTTCCCGCCTGCGGGTTGGTCATGACAATACGGTCGAAGGAAAATGTGTAACCACCATCCGTGGAAACCCACCGGGCTGTAGACTGCCCCTCGTCCCCGGTCATCGGCATTGTGAGCAGGGCAATAACAGCACCCGCGCCGAAGCCCGCAGTATTGTACGTATCGACAACAGGCGTGCCGCTCCAGATATCTCCTTGTGAGGTCGTGAATTTCTCGATCGCAACCCCCTGATCCCACCAATTGAGCAGGTCCGGCGAGACGGCGTGCCTCCAGGCAGTGCCGCCAGGGGAGTTCGGGTAATCGCCATTCCACAAATAGTAGAGATGCCAGAGACCATTACGAAGAAACGGCACCTGCGGGTCGTTGAGAAAAGGTGTTGCGGACATATTTCCTTGCTTTTGGACTCAATTTAAAAAATAGTTTAAGTCTCATATCTTGCGATGTAAAATTAGACAATCGTTAAATTTTTGATTTTCAACGTGAAATTGGATTCCGTTGTCCATTTGAGATTATTTCTTGTGATTTTTATGAGGCTCTTCTATTAACTATAAATGGAAAGACATTCAGTGTTTTTTATAATGCTTTGTTGTGGGATTATTTTAAGATTTATATTGTATTGTAAGCGCACTTATAAAGGAACTCAGTAATACGCGAGCCTACAGATTGTTTTATTCTGTGGAAATTTTCGACAATCGCAACTGCTCTCAATCGAGCGGAAATGAAATACTGCTTCGGGGAATGAATGGGAGTAAAAGACCATATTCCGAATGTGGCTCTATAATCTTTGGCAGATAGCCACTTTTGAAAAAACACCAGATGAGAACGCTTTGCTCATGCCACAAACCGCAGGGTCTCCACCAACCCTGCGGTGCTTGTCGAAGTAAATCCTACTTCTTGTTCAAATGCCCGAAGGTCGATGTGCCACGCGCGCCCTGTGGCAGGGCCAGTTCGCCTTTTTCCACTTTTCTAACCAGATACTGATAAGTCTGGAGCGCCTGAGACCACATGTGGTCACCAATTCTAAGCGCTTCATAACTGCCGCTGGACTGATCGAACGCTGGAAGCGGCTTGATTTCAGTATGGTAGTCACAAGCATAGAAGAGCGGAAAGGAATAACGTTCCTCACTGACCTTGCGCACACGATGGGCCGTCGCGATGAACGCGCCCGCCGTCATGACCTCAAGCATATCGCCGATATTGACGACAAATGCGCCGGGGACGGGTGGCGCGTCGATCCAGTCACCATCTTCATTCATCACTTCCAGACCAGGGGCGTTTGCCAGCAGAATGGTGAAGCATTCATAGTCCGTGTGCGCCCCGATGCCGGGAGCATCTTCCGCTTCGGTATCGTAAGGATAATGGATCATGCGCAGCTTCGACGGCGGATATTTCGCCATATCGTCAAAAGTGTTTTCTGGCAGATCAAGCGCGAGTGCAAACCCTCTGAAAAGCGTCCGACCAAGATCGAAGACAGCCCGGTAATAGGCTTCGGCCCGCTCCCTGAAGTGAGGCACGGTCGGCCAGTCGTTCGGGCCAAGAAGCGGCGTTCCCGCAAGGACGAGCGGATTGTCGGCCGGGACTTCGTAGCCGATATCGAACGCTTCCTTATGGTCGGGCCTTCCCTTGCTATAGACTTCCTCACCTTCAGGAACGTAGCCTTTATGGGTGGCGGACTGGCCGATGTAATAATCCATCTTCCGGTCCATCGGCAGGGCAAAGAAATCCTTCGCAGCCTGCCGCACACCCTCAATCAGGTCATCCCCTACCTGATGGCCGGCGATGTACAGAAAGCCGATATTCCGGGCCGCGTCACCCAGTTCACGGGCAACCGCCTGACGGTCTTCCAGCTTGTCCGAATAAAGACCCTGTATGTTGACAACCGGTATGGATGTGAAAGCGCCAGACTGTGTCATGCTTCCTGTTTCTCCTGCGACCATACGTCGAATAACCGTTTTTCCTCAGTTCCGATCCAGCGATTGAGTTCCCACAGATCGGCAACGGGAGCATTGGTGAAGGGAAGGGTGTGAAGGTAACCGTCGGGGCCGAATTCCGGCGTCATGGTCGTGACCGTGTAACCTCTCCGACGCTGGGATTCCCAGATTGATTTCCAGAAATCCTGATGAAAATTCAAGGCGTCTTTGTATTCTGGCGCACCTGGATGAGGCGTCTGCGGGCCTTGGTCATATCCCGTGCGGGCCTGCACATGATGAACCCGGTTTATAAAAGCATCGAAATTATCGAAAGGATCGTTGAGAAGGCGTTCGCAGACGACGACCCAGTGACTGATGTCGGCTGTAAATTCGGCATCAGGGCACTGGCGGAGAACGTCGAGCGTAATCCATGGCGAAAACAGGATACGGGACCGATGTGTCTCGAAAACGCATTTGCAGCCATGATCTCTGCCGATTTCGTGTGCGGCATTGATGAAATCCGCCTGCTGGGCAGCGCTCCACCGGTCATTCCCCCCAAGGACATTGATGAAGTGAGGGTGCATCACGTCCGCACGCCGGAGAGCATCGCGAAGATCATCGAGATGCTCATCCATTGTGGCGGATTGCCGAGGAATGACGCCACCACCTGTCAGCGCGATGGCGATATAGGGAATACCCTCGTTCTGTAAAACGAGGGCTTTCTCCTTGCACACACTGGCTTCTCCCGGAATGCGCGCCTCAATCCCCGTGAAACCGGCTTCACGGATTTCCGGAATGATGTCTTGCCAGTCTCGCTGGTCACCCCAGAGAGTTCTGAACAGTTCGAGCTTCATGGAAGTTCTTTCCGTCAATACCTCAGAAGTTGTAACGCAGATCACATCCGAGCCAGCGCGGCGTCTGGAGATACTGAACGCGGCTGTTGTCACTGCCGGTGTAGGAGTAAGTATTCCCATGTTCGTTCAGCATATTGTCGACGTAAACGGCGGCGGTCCATTTGTCGGACTTGGGACCGAACTCCATGCGCATGCCCATTGAGCTGACCTTGCTGGTCTTGCCGTTCGGATCACCCAGCGCGACAAGCATGTTATCTTTCCACGTGTAGCTCACCTGCACAGCGAGGCGATAATCCTTGCTGACATCAATGCCATAACGGGCATAGGCGCTCCATGAAAAGCGGGGAGCGAAGGGGAGGGAGGAATGGGCGGCCACATTGGAAAGCAGCGGCAGTCCCTTGATGTTGGTGACGCTCGAGATTGAACGGCCATCAAGATAGGCAAACGACCCGTTTACATCGAGATTTTTCACAAGATCATGCAGGGTTGCAGAAAGTTCGCCACCGCGTGTGCGGGCGCGCGGGATCGTTCCAAGGCTCAGCGACGTGATGTTGGCAGGCATCTCGGCGACGAAAAGCGTCTGACGATTATGGTATTCATAGTCGAACAGGGAGCCTTCGAATTGCAGCTTGTTATGCAGCAGGCTGGTTTTCGCACCGATCTCGTAGGCGATCACGTTTTCAGGCTTCACGTAATCCAGCGCGCTCGGAGAACTGACGGGGGCGGCGAAGTAGGAGCCAGCCTTGTAGCCGTTCGAGATCGTGCCATAGACAATGGTGCCCGGCATGATCGTGTAACGAAGGCCGACCTTACCGGTCAGGCGTTCGTAGGTGTGATTGCTGTCGAGATAGGTGAGATGGGAGCCAGGTGATCCGGTGAGGATCCCGCTATCGTCTGTCGTGCCGCCATGGAAACCGCGCTCGTCATAAGAAAGACGACCGCCTGCAATGAAATCCAGTCCTTTGACGATATTGGTCACCGTATTGAGATACAGGCCCGTGGACAGATTCTGCTGTGAGAAATGGTCTGTCAGGTTTCCGTTTGGAGTGCCCAGTAGGAAAGAACGATAGCTGGTATAGGCACCATCGATCTTGTCGTATGATTCATACACGCCGACTGTCAGGTGCAGACGTTTTGCGATGGTCGTCTGAAGATGCATGTCGTGGGACTGCACCATATAGGTGTCGTTCCAGCGATAATCACCCACATTCACGGATTCACCATCGTAATTGTCGTAATTATCCCGGCGGTAGAAATCTATTCCGGTTGCGGATGTAAAGGTGCCCCAGTCGAAGTGACGGGTGTAGTTGAGGCCGACACCGCCGCCATTTTCATTTCTTTTGGCTTTGTTGGTGCCAACATTGACATCGTTATACTTCGCGTTCGGACCTACTCCGATCGTGCGATCGGGCAGATTGTTCACGGAATCCGCACTGACGTCCTGAGGAGACGTGGGCGTTCCTCTGTCGCGAGTATAATGGATGTTCAGCATCAGGCTGGAACGATCGTCGATATCGAAGCGCGTCAGATTGCGCAGACCGAGCAGATCCTGAGCGCCGTAGAGGTGGTTTCTGTCGTGAATATCGTGCTGCCAGCCGTCACCTTTGATGTAACTGAAGGCAAACCTGTTGAAGATGCGATCCGTGATCGGAACGTTGATGGCACCCTTGGATGTATTCGTATTGTAGCTGCTGTAGCCCCAGTTCAGGTAACCGCCAAAGGTGCTGCTCGGCTTGGTGGATTCCACATTGATCGACCCACCGGTGGTGCTGCGGCCATATTCAAAACCCTGCGGTCCCTTCTCGACGCTTACCGTCTGAACGTCGAACATCTGACCGTTATAAAAAACGGGGTAGGGAGCAAAAACTCCGTCCTGATAAATACCGATGCCGCCCATATTGGTGCCGATGTAGTCATCGAGACCAATGCCGCGAATAGAGAAGATCGGCGTGCTGCCGGAGACCGCATTCACAGCGGTGACACCCGGCACAAAGGCAGCGATTTCCTTCGGGCTGACGATATGGAGCTGCTCCAGCTGCTTTCCACTGATCGTGTTGACAGTGTTGGCCATGCTGCGAAAACGCCGCGTGCGCGAACTGGTGACAGTGATCGCTTCCGGATCGGCCCGGGCCACTACGTGACGGCGGGGAGCCGCATGCCCGGCTGGCTTCTTTGGGGTCGTTCCGGCTGGTGTCGGGACGGCAGACGTTGCAGCGGACGCCGTCGCAATATGGCTTATTCCGCCAAGAAGAACCGTCGTCAGAACGGCGCGGCGCAAGTTTACCGAAGTCGCAAATGAGCGGGAACGGAGGGAGTCTGTCATCAGGCGCTCTCGCATAACTATTTCATGGTCATTACCATAAAAGAACGAAATCAGAGACAGATCGTTACGAAGCTGGAAAAGCTTACTTTTGTAAGGGATAAACCTCGGCTAACATTTCCTCTGTGGAATGAAATTTACAAGAGAAAACGTATTTCTCCGCTGTGTCAGAAATGAATCATCTGATTGAGAAACGCCAGGGCCCGGTCTGTCTGGGGGGTTGTGAAGAATTCTTCCGGCGGAGCGATTTCCAGAATGGAACCTTTGTCCATGAAAACAATGCGGTCCGCGATACGTCGTGCGAATCCCATTTCATGTGTAACGCAGATCGTGGTGATCTCCTGGGCGGCAAGATCCTGGATAATCGAAACAATACCTGCGATGGCTTCGGGATCGAGGGCTGCCGTTGGTTCATCGAAAAGAATGATTTCCGGATTCATGCACAGCGCGCGTGCAATCGCGGCTCGCTGCTGTTGTCCGCCCGATAACTGGATCGGATATTTTGCCGCCTGTTCATCTATACCCACTTGCGTGAGGTAGCGATGAGCCGCAGCCTCGGCGTCCGCACGCGGCGTCTTTCTGACGAGACGCGGCGCAAGGGTGCAGTTGTCCAGCACGCTGAGGTGAGGAAAGAGATTGTAATTCTGAAAGACCATGCCGACATTTCCGCGCAGTGCAGTCAGGTCGGTTTTGTCGTCGATGACCTTGCCGTCGATCATCAGCACGCCACTGTCATGTGGCTCTATGCGATTGAAGCAGCGAATGAAGGTCGATTTTCCGGACCCTGACGGCCCGAGAATAACAATCTTCTCTCCACGCTCAATGTCGATATTCAGGCGGTCAAGGGCCAGAAAATCCTTGTAGAACTTGTTGAGGTTGCGGATGGAAATCCGCTTGGACGGATTGGGTAGAAGTTCATCAGCCATTGGCGGTGGCCTCATTGCGGTCAGCCCATGAAAAACGGCGTTCGATCCGTTTTTGCAGGTAGAGAAAAAAGAACACCATCGCGAGATACCAGACGAGAGCGGCGGAATAATATTCGGTGAACTGGAAGGTTCGGGCCACCTGTATTTGTGTAACGGCCAGAAGTTCCTGAAGAGAGATAACGGAAGCCAGAGATGTTGTTTTCAGCAGGCTGATGAAGTCATTAATCGTGGGGGGCAGGGCAATACGCAGCGCCTGCGGAAAAATGACGTGCCGGTAAATAACGGATTTTTTCATTCCCAACGCCTCGGCTGCCAGAAGCTGACCTGAATCCACGGCCCGAAGCGCCGCCCGGTTGATCTCCACCTGATATGCCGATTCATTGATGGAAAGCGATATCCATGTGGCCAGAAAAGGCGTGAACCAGCTTTCCCGAAAGATGGGAAAGAATTGGGGCAGGGCGTTCCAGATGAAGAGCAGTTGCAGCAGGGTGGGGGCGCCACGAAATACCCCGACATACGCGGTCAGAAACATCTGAAGAGGAGAGCGTGGGCCATTGAGTTTCAGGGCCACGGGAATGGAAATGAGGATGGCTGTCAGGTGAGACAGGACCGCGACAATGAGAGTTAGTGCCGCGCCTTTGAGGAAGGCGGCCGAGGTCAGAGCTGAAACAAAAACAGGCACACTGAAAGCTGAAGGGGCGTTCTGTTCGGAAAAGACTTGCGCTTCCTGATCTGAAATGCCCCATTTGTGGGACAATTGTTCAAGCAGGCCGCGTTGTTTCATGTCTGAAATGGCGGCCTGCAACAGCGCCTTGTCATGGGCGTTTTTCCGAAGATAGATCGCAAATTCACGGAAGTCGGGATTGTCAGGCGTCAGGATAATGCTGACTTTGCCGCCCAGCTGTTTTTGCCGGAAAAATACTTCGACATCCTGACTGATCAGTGCGTGAACGCGGCCGATCAGAACCTGCTGGATGACCTGATCTTCGCTGGGATACATCTGAAGTTGAATGGCAGGGCGGCCCTGACTGGCCAACACCTTATTTTCTTTCTCAATCAGAGCTTCGTAGCTGGTTCCGGTCTCCACAGCGACGCTCTGTCCGGCAAGATCGGACAGAGATGCGATTTTAGGCGTGCCTGATTTCGCAATGACGACGATGGAAGAGTCCAGATAGGGAACGGCGTCATAGTTTTTTTCGCGGCCTGTCTGGCGCAGGACGCCGCTGATGACGATGCCACACCGTTCGGATGCCAGACTGGGGAACATCCCCTCGAAATCCATGGTCGTGATGACGGGTTTCAGATGCCACATACGCGCAAGTTCTCGCGTGACATCAATGTCGAAACCCGCCACAGCGCTGGTGTCTGCTCCGTTGACGAATGTCATCGGGGGAAGTGTCGGATTTGTGCAGGCGGTCAGTTGTCCGTCTGTGGCAAAAGAAGGCAGTTCTTCAGCCTGAGCGGGGCATGAAAGGCTGTAGAGCGTGACGGCAGTGGCCACGGCACCAATACGCATCAACACCCGATGGAGGTATGTTTTATGCTGTCCGCAAAAAATCATGAGCTTACCTCGTCCAGAACAGCACGGAATGTGTCGATCATCAGTTCGTTTTCTGGGGAAGGCCGGGCCAACAGATAGAAATTGCTGGTGAAGGAAAGTCCGTCAAAAGAAATCCGCCGCACTTGTCCGGCCTCAACCATCGGTTCGGCAAAGAGCACCGGAAGGAAGCCGATATAAACACCGGAAAGAATCAGAAGTGTGCGGGAATCAACATTCTCGGCCGTGGCGGAAAAAGTCATTTCGTGGCGCAGTTCCTCCCAGCGCGGAGACGTGGCCGCGTCAACGACGGTTATCATGCGGGCCTGCGTGAGGTCGGCACGGGTAATCTGCTCATCCGGCAGGGAGAAGAAAGAGTGCCGCTGCCCGCAGTAAAGCGCCGAGGCTTCACTGAACAGGGGTGTCGTTTCCATTTCCGGTCGTTGCTGTGGATAAAGGGTGATACCTGCCGTCGCCGTTCCGTTGAGCACAGCAAATTCAACTTCCCGCGGAGAGACGGAGCGCACGGTCAGGTAGACTTCAGGATAGCGCTTTGCGAACCGCTCAATCCCGCGCACCAGAACGGTTTCGCCATGCATCTGGATGGTGTCAGGGAGATAAAGAACAAAATGCCCCGACAGTTTTCCGCTGGCTTCGCTGAGACGTTTCTGGAAAGAATCGAGGTCGGCAAAAAGCTTCATGGTGGCATCGAGCACCGCTTCGCCGGCTGGCGTCAGGGCAAAGCCACTTCGTCCCCGCTGGCAAAGCGTCAGGTTGAGACGCTTTTCAAGCGAGGAGATATCGATGCTGACAGCCGACTTGCTCTTTCCCAGAGCGATTTCCGCAGCCGAAAAACCGCCATGTTCTGCCACGCTAGCAAATACGCGAAGCAGTCGAAGATCAACTTCTGCAATACGGCCTTGAAATCCGTTGTTTCTGACAGCCGGACGACGGGAGGTTGAGGCACGACTGGGTGGCAAGGATCCATCTTTCTGTTGCAGAAATAGTCTGGTTCATAACTTAATCAAAACGATATGCGGCCCGTCAACTGCCGTAAGACGCTTTTGCTTTTGTGAATCTTAAACTGAACTCAACGCACTTGTGGAGGGGAACATGGCTTGAAGCGAGCTTATGATGAATTGTAACTTCAGGGTATCGATTTTATGGCGCAGTCCAAGTTTGAGATATCGGCAACGATGAGAGAATTTGCAGAATAGAATGTGTGAAGAATACTGATTGGGGAATGTGCATTTCGTAAAATAAAAGTAAAAATTTTCCTGAATGCCGTTTCGAAATATAAATCACATGCGTATTTTTGTTTTGTAAGAATAAAAGATACACGCGGAGTAACTCATGCCTAAACTTGTGGTAAGTGCTGACGGTGCGGCTGGCTGGGAAAGCTGGCGCGAAAGCTTTGAAAAGATTGCCCCTGATATCGATGTCTTTTCATGGTTTGATCCGAAAGCCGATGTGCCGAGTGCCGAATATGCCCTTGTATGGGAGGCTTCCGCTGAAGAGCTTGCGCAGATGGAGCACCTGAAAGGGATCTTATGCACGGGCGCGGGGGTTAATCACCTTGTCCAGCAGGCTGCATTTCCCGTCCATGTTCCTCTCGTGAGGATGGGAGGAGATCAGACGGCCGTGCTTATGGCTGATTACGTGATCTGGGCTGTCATCAGTCTTCTTCGGAATGCAAAAACATGGTCTTTGCAGCAGCAGAAGCATCTCTGGCATCGTAATCAGTCCTTTCGTACCAGTAAAGAAATCCGAATTGGTATTATGGGGTTCGGAAATCTTGGAGCGGCTGTTGGCGAACGCCTGAGTAAGGCAGGTTTTTCTGTCTCCGCCTGGTGCCGGACAGCACGGGAATCTGGGGCTGTGGCTCTTTTTGCGGGAATGGAAGCGCTGCCATCGTTTCTGCAACACGTGGATATTCTGGTAAATCTGTTACCGAGCACGTCGCAGACAAAACATCTCATCGACGCGGAATTTTTTGCTCAGCTCGGCGAGGGAGCCGGATTTATCAACGTCGGACGTGGTGACCATGTCGTGGAAGATGATCTTCTGGCCGCTCTGGACAGCGGCATTCTTTCGGGAGCCATTCTGGATGTGGTGGAGCTAGAGCCTCTTCCCGCCGTTTCACCTCTATGGTCACACCCCAAAGTTACGATTACGCCGCATGTGGCATCTGAAGCTTCACGTGACGCACAGGTGGAATATGTGGCGAATGTGATCCGTGGGATGGAAAGGGGCGAAGTGCCAGCGCTTCTTTATCGCCCTGAACGCGGATACTGACGGTGCAGGAATTTTTTAAGAGTGCCGGGCAATTTCTGAAGGCGTCCCGTGTTGCCATCTCATAGAATATAAAAGTGAGATTTTGGATTTTTAAAACGAAGGGTCGAATTCGCATGGATACGACTTCGATATGATACGTTGGCGAAGGTTGCCGTTTGATCTCAGTGAATAAGCCTTCTGCGTCGCGAAAATCAGGTTCGCTGTCGTTGGGCATTATTATTTTTGGAGTGAGTGATGTCTGATTATACCGGTGGACTTCAGGATGAGCGGTCTCTGCGTGAGGATCTGGCGGCGGCGTATCGTCTTATTGCCCATTT